>NZ_JAIWIA010000001.1 GCF_020176695.1 Massilia sp. MS-15
GCCGCCATGCGCTCAGTTCGAGCACATCAAGGCGCCTTTAGCCTTGGCTCCTGCTTCATGACCCCAGGGGACATTTCTACTTTGCAGAACAGGGGACATTTCTATTTAGCGTTGACAATACCTGTTTTGAGAAAATGCGCACTCCGCAAAAAAGAACTTACAGGGACGTTGCCATGCGCGCCAGGACGGTCTCGCGGCCAAACAATTCCAGCACCGCGTCGATGGCCGGGGTCTGCAGCTGGCCGGTCACGATCAGGCGCAGCGGCATGGCGATCTGCGGCATCTTGAGGCCATGGGCAGCCAGTACTTCCTTGAGCAGGGCGGCGATCGCGGCCTTGTTCCACTCGACCGTCTTGCAGCGCTCGGCAAAGGCGGCCAGCGCCGGGCGCACGGCGTCGGTCAGGTGCTGGGCCAGTAGCGCGGCATCGGGCCTGGGCGCGCGGTAGAACAGCATGGCGGTATCGGCCAGTTCGTTGATGGTATTGGTGCGGTCCTTCACCAGGGCGAACACGGTCGGCAGGGCCGGAGCGCCTTCGAACTGCGCGCCTTCGCGTTCGAGCACCGGGCGTGCCAGCGCAGCCAGGCGCTCGTTGTCGGCCTGCTTGATGTAGTGGTTGTTCAGCCAGGCCAGCTTCTCCGGGTTGAACTGGGCCGCCGACGCCGTCAGGTGATCGAGGTTGAACCACTCGGTGAACTGCTCCATCGAGAAGATCTCGTCATCGCCGTGGCTCCAGCCCAGGCGCGCCAGGTAGTTCAGCATCGCTTCCGGCAGGTAGCCCTGTTCCGGGTACTGCATCACGCTGACCGCGCCGTGGCGCTTGGACAGCTTCTGGCCATCGGCGCCCAGGATCATCGGCAGGTGGCCGTACTGCGGCAGCTCGGCGCCGAGCGCGCGCAGGATGTTGATCTGGCGCGGCGTGTTGTTCACGTGGTCGTCGCCGCGCAGCACGTGGGTGATCTTCATGTCCCAGTCGTCGACCGAGACGCAGAAGTTGTAGGTCGGGGTGCCGTCCGGGCGCGCGATGACCAGGTCGTCGAGTTCCTTGTTGGCGATGGTGATCGGGCCCTTGACCACGTCGTTCCAGGTCACTTCGCCATCCAGCGGGTTCCTGAAGCGCACCACGGGCTTCACGCCTTCCGGCCGAGGGGGCAGGGTCTTGCCCGGTTCCGGGCGCCAGGTGCCGTCGTAGCGCGGCTTTTCGCCGGCCGCCCGCATGCGCTCGCGCATCGCCTCGACTTCTTCCGGCGAGCAGTAGCACAGGTAGGCCGTGCCCTGCTCCAGCATCGAGGCGACCACCTCGCGATAGCGGTCCATGCGCTGCATCTGGTAGAACGGGCCTTCGTCGTGCGACAGGCCGAGCCACTGCATGCCGTCCAGGATCGCCTGCACGGCTTCCGGCGTCGAGCGTTCCAGATCGGTGTCTTCGATGCGCAGGATGAAGCTGCCGCCGAAGTGGCGGGCGTAGGCCCAGGAATACAGCGCGGTGCGGGCGCCGCCCAGGTGGAGGTAGCCGGTCGGGCTGGGAGCAAAGCGGGTGCGGACGGTCATGTCTGGATGCGGAAAAGGTAAAGGGCCTATTCTACCCCGCCACCGGGCGCCGCGGAACGCGCCAGGGAAGGCGCCGGCCCGCCTTAATGCAGCACCAGCGGCGCGATCCCCGCGTCCGCCCCCGTCCCCAGTTCGATCCCGCCCTGGCGCGCCAGCATGGCGGCCACCCCCGCTGGCGGCAGCGGCCGAGCGAACAGGTAGCCCTGGGCGACGTCGCAGCCCATCGCGCACAAATCGGCCAGCTGCTCGGGCGTCTCGACCGCCTCGGCGATCACGTTCAGGCCCAGCCGGTGCGCCATCGCCACGATCGCCTCGGCCAGCGCGTACGAGCGGCCATCCCTGGATCCGCCGTCCGCGCCTGCGCCCGCGCGCGCCGCCAGCCGGCGCACGAACAGGCCGTCCATCTTGAGAATGTCCACCGGTAGCTCGGACAGGTAGTTCAGGCTCGAGTAGCCGGTGCCGAAATCGTCGATCGATACCAGCACCCCGGCCTGGCGCAACTGGTTCATCAGCGCGCAGTTGGCGTCCAGGTCCTCGATCAGCATGCCCTCGGTGATCTCGAGGTCGAGGCAGCGCGCCGGCATGCCGGTCTCGCGCAGGATGGCGAGCACGCGCGCCAGCAAGGCCGGCTCCTTCAGCTGGCGCGCCGACAGGTTGACCGCGGTCTTGATTTCCGGGAGCCCGGCCGCGCGCCAGGCGCGGTTCTGCAGGCAGGCGGTGCGCAGCGCCCAGTCGCCGATCGGGACGATCATCCCGGTTTCCTCGGCCAGCGGGATGAAGCGTCCGGGCGCCACCAGGCCATATTCCGGATGCTGCCAGCGCAGCAGCGCCTCGACCCCGACCACGCGCCTGGTGGCCAGGTCGACCTGCGGCTGGTATTCGAGGAACAGCTGGCCCTGGGCCAGGGCGTCGCGCAGGCCGTTCTTGAGGGCCATGCGCTCGCTCTGTGGCTGGGCCCAGTCGCCCGAATACACCTGCACGCTGTTTTCGCCCATGCGCTTGGCGCTGCGCATGGCGCTGTCGGCACGCCGCAGCAGCGCATCGAGGTCGCAGTCGGCCGCCGGGTACAGGGCCACGCCCACCGCCAGCGTCACGAAGCACTCGCGCCCGCCGACCACCAGCGGCAGGCCGAAGCGGTCCAGGATCTTCTCGGCCACCGCCTGGGCGTCGGAAGCGAACACCAGGTCTTCCAGCAGCGCGATGAACTCGTCGCCGCTCCAGCGTCCCACGGAATCGGTGGCGCGCAGGCATTGGCGGATCGCCTGGCCCGCCTGGCTCAGCAGGGCGTCGCCCGCCTCGCAGCCGAGGGCATGGTTGATCTCCTTGAAGCCGTTGATATTGAGCAGCAGCAGGGCCACCAGGCGGCGGTTGCGGCTGGCGCGCCGCATGGCGTCGCGCAGGCGCTCGCGCAGCAGCTTGCGGCTGAGCAGGCCGGTGAGCTGGTCGCAGCCGGTGCCGCCTTCGGCGCCGGGGCGGCTGTCCGGCACCAGCGCCGGCAGCTGCTCGTCGGCCTCGTGGCATTGCACCCGGTTGCGGCCGAGCGCTTTGGCCAGGTAGAGCGCCTCGTCCGCGCGCGCGATGGTGTGCGCGCTCGGCTCCCCCGGACGGTAGGCGGCCACGCCGACCGACACGGTGAGGGTGATGAGCTCGGCGTCGCCCCCGCCGCCGCCCCCGGTGCCCGTCTCGGTCGCGCAGCGCAGGCCGGCGGTGGCGATCCGGACGCGCTCGGCCAGCACCAGCGCGTCCGGCACCGGGGTCTCGGGCAGCATCAGCAGGAACTCCTCGCCGCCATAGCGGCCGAACGCATCGCTGGCGCGGATCTCGCCCTTGACCGCCTGGGCGAAGCAGCGCAGCACCTGGTCGCCCGCACCATGTCCGTAGGTGTCGTTGATACGCTTGAAGAAGTCGATGTCGAACAGGCACAGGCAGAATGGCCGTGCACTGCGGTCGCTGCGTTCCTTTTCCCGCTCGACCAGGCCGAGCAGGAAACGGCGGTTGTGGCAGCCCGTGAGTTCGTCGCGGATCGCCAGTTCATGGATGGTCGCCATCGCGCTTTGCAGCCGGACGAAGCCCTCGGTCTTGGTCAGCTCGAACAGCAGCACGAAGCCCAGCACCACCACGAACAGGCCGAGGTCGCACGCCAGGTAGAGCAGCGGCATGTCCAGCATCGGCCCCTCCGGCAGGGGCGGCGCAAGGAGGCCGAAGGCAGGCAGGCCCCACAGCGCGGCCGCGGCGGCGCAGCTCATCGCCAGCCACGCCAGGGCGCAGGCTGGCCCGCCGAGGAACATCGCCACTACCGGCGCCGTCAACAGCCAGCTGGCGGTGGGCGAACGGATGCCGCCCAGGAACCAGCTGAGCCAGACCATGTTGAAGAACAGCGCGCTCAGGTAAAGGTCGCGCGCCAGCGCGATGCTGCCGCTCAGGCGCAGTACCGGAGGCGCCAGCAGCATCACCAGAGAAGCGGCGAGGATTTCGAGCGCCGCCAGTTCCTGGCCCAGCATCCAGTAGACCAGGGCGTAGGCCGGTCCGGCGATGGCCGCCAGCAGCGACGCATTGATGACGTTTTCGGCGCGCGCGAGCACGGCGACATCCTGCCGCAGGTCGGCCGGTATGAACCGGTGGGCGACGTCGAGGTAATATCCACGCCACCCTTTTGTGCTGCTGTCGCTCATCGGAATCCCATGCGCCACACACGAAGCTTCGAGTGTAGGGAAGAAATTTCCTCTGATCTTTAATTTCAAACAGGAGTTTCTCGAAAGCGTTCACCCCTGCCGCAGCGGGATGCGGCGCGCCGGCAGCGCCCGCGCGCGCAGCTGCCCGCAGCCGCCATCAACCTCCTGTCCGGCCGAATCGCGCAGCGTGGTCAAGACCCCGCGCGCCCTCAACCCGGCCGCGATGTCCCGCGCCCGTTCCCAGCTGGGACGGCGGTAGGCCAGTTCCGGCACCGTGTTATAAGGGATCATGTTGAGGATGGCGTATTTGCCGCGCAACAGTTCGACGATGCCGTCCAGCTCTTCCGGCCCATCGTTGACGCCTTCGAGCAGGGTCCACTGGTACTGGACCGGATAGCCGGACAGGCGCGCATAGCGCTCGCCATGTTCGGCCAGGTCGCGCGGTTCCAGTTGCGGCGCGCGCGGCAGCAACTCGGCGCGCAGCGCGGCGCGGGTACTGTGCAGCGACAGCGCCAGCGCCGGCCTGACCCGTGCCGCGGCCAGGCGCTCGAAGGCGCGCAGGTCGCCCACCGTCGAGAACACCAGGTTCTTGTGCGCGATGCCGGCCTCGGTGCCGAGCAGCTCGATCGCTTCCATCACGTTGTCGAGGTTATGCGAAGGCTCGCCCATGCCCATGAACACCACTTTCTTCACGGGGCGGCGGGCGCGCGCCAGCACCACCTGGGCCACGATCTCGCCGCTCGTCACCTGGCGCAGCAAGCCGTCGCGGCCGGTCATGCAGAAGCGGCAGCCGACCGCGCAGCCGACCTGGCTCGACACGCACACCCCGTCGCGCGGCAACAGCACGGTCTCGACCGTCTGGCCATCGCCCAGGGCGAGCAGGAGCCGCTCGGAACCGTCGTGCGCCGGATGGCAGGACACCAGCCGCACCAGCGCCGCCAGCTCCGCGTCCAGCGCCGGCAGCGCCGCGCGCACCGGTTTCGGCAGGAAGTCGGAAGCGGGACGGCGCCCGCGCTCGTGGGCCGCGCCCTGCACCCAGTCGCGCAGCACGCGCTCCTGGTGCAGCGGCAGCGCGCCGAGCGCCGCCAGGCGGGCGCGGATGGCGGAAATGCGCATTGCCTAGTGAAGCCGGAATTTGACCAACTGGTAAAAAACTCAGTCGTTCCTGACCACGATGCTCGGGAACTTGCTGCTCATGTCCTTCGCCTTCTCGGCCACCTTGACCGCCACCTTGCGCGCGATCGCCTTGTAGATGGTGGCCACCGGGCCTTCCGGATCGGCGACCACGGTCGGGCGGCCGGAATCGGTCTGCTCGCGGATCGACAGGTTCAGCGGCAGCTTGCCGAGGAAGTCGACGCCGAAGTCGCGGCACATCTTCTCGCCGCCGCCGGCCCCGAAGATCTCCTCGTGGTGGCCGCAATTGGAACAGATATGGGTGCTCATGTTCTCGACCACGCCGATGATCGGGATGCCGACCTTCTCGAACATCTTGAGGCCCTTGCGCGCGTCGAGCAGGGCGATGTCCTGCGGGGTGGTGACGATCACGGCGCCGGTGACCGGCACCTTCTGCGACAGGGTCAGCTGGATGTCGCCGGTGCCCGGGGGCATGTCGACGATCAGGTAATCGAGGTCGCGCCAGTTGGTCTGCTCGAGCAGCTGCTGCAGGGCGCCGGTGACCATCGGGCCGCGCCACACCATCGGCTCGTCCGGGTCGATCATGAAGCCGATCGACGACACCTGCACGCCATGGTTTTCCAGCGGCTCCATGGTCTTGCCGTCGCGGCTCTCGGGGCGACCATTGATCCCCAACATCATCGGCTGCGAAGGGCCGTAGATGTCGGCGTCCAGGATGCCGACGCTGGCGCCCTCGGCGCTCAGGGCCAGCGCCAGGTTGACTGCGGTGGTCGACTTGCCGACCCCGCCCTTGCCCGAGGCCACTGCAATGATGTTCTTCACGTTCGGCATCAGCTTCAGGCCGCGCTGGACCGCGTGCGACAGCACCTTGGTATACACCTTCGCGCTCACCTTGCCCACGCCCGGCAGCGTCCTTGCGCCGGCCTCGACGCGCTCGCGGATGCTGGCCAGCTGGCTGGCCGCCGGATAGCCCAGTTCCACGTCGAACGCGAGGTCGGCGCCCGAGATCTGGATATTCTTGATGGACCTGGAAGAAACGAAATCCTTCCCGGTATTCGGATCGATAACCGCCGACAGGACCGCCTTGACGTCGTTCTCAGTGATGCTCATGTAGTTCTCCATGGTGAGGGCCGCAGTGTAGCGCAAAATGCCACATTGTTCGTACTGCCCCCGCGGACAGGCGCGTGGCGCACCGGAAAGCGGCGGCGGCGCTTGCAGCGTCCTGCGCATGGGGGCCTTACGCTGTTAAAATGCATCTTTTCCCAAACTCATAGCGCTTCGACCATGACCCGCAAGCTGTTCGTCACCACCGCCCTGCCCTACGCCAACGCTGCCTTCCACATCGGCCACATGATGGAATACATCCAGGCCGACATCTGGGTCCGGTTCCAGCGCATGCAGCGCGACGCCGACGGCCAGCCGCGCCAGGTGCATTTCGTCTGCGCCGACGACACCCACGGCACCCCGATCATGATCGCGGCGGAAAAGGAAGGCATCACCCCGCAGGAATTCGTGGCCAAGATCGCCGCCGGCCGCCCGCAATACCTGGACGGTTTCCACATCGCCTTCGATAACTGGTATTCCACCGATTCGCCGGAAAACGTCGCGCTGTCGCAGGGCATCTACCGCAAGCTGCGCGACGCAGGCCTGATCGTCACCAGGACCGTGGACCGCTTCTACGATCCGGTCAAGGGCATGTTCCTGGCCGACCGCAACATCAAGGGCGAATGCCCGACCTGCCACGCCAAGGACCAGTACGGCGACAACTGCGAAGTCTGCGGCGCCGCCTACCAGCCGACCGAACTGGTCAACCCGTTCTCGGTCTTCACCGGCTCGACCCCGATCCTGAAGCCTTCGGAACAGTATTTCTTCAAGCTGTCCGACCCGCGCTGCTTCGCTTTTCTCAAGGAATGGCTGAACACCCCGGGCCGCCTGCAGCCGGAAATGGTGAACAAGGTCTCGGAATGGCTGGGCGAAACCGGCGAAAAGCTGGCCGACTGGGACATCTCGCGGGACGCGCCCTATTTCGGCATTCCGATTCCTGACGCGCCAGGCAAGTTTTTCTATGTGTGGCTGGACGCGCCGGTCGGCTACCTGGCTTCGCTGAAGAACTATTTTTCAAAGACGGGCATCGATTACGAGGCCTTCCTGAACGACCCGGCCGCCGAACAGGTCCACTTCATCGGCAAGGACATCGTGTCCTTCCACCTGCTGTTCTGGCCGGCGATGCTGAATTTCTCGCAGCACCCGATCATCGACAAGCTGAAGGTGGCGGTGCACGGCCACCTCACCGTCAACAATGAAAAGATGTCGAAGTCGCGCGGCACCGGCATCTCGCCGCTGCGCTACCTGGAACTGGGCATGAACCCGGAATGGCTGCGCTATTACCTGGCGTTCAAGTTGAATGCGAAAGTCGAAGACCTGGATTTCAACGGCGAGGATTTCGTCGCCCGCGTCAACAGCGACCTGATCGGCAAGTACATCAACATCGCCAGCCGCTGCGCGGGCTTCATCGCCAAGCGTTTCGACGGTAAGCTGGCCGACAGCCTGTCGGCATCGGCCAAGGCCTGGATCTGCAAGGCCCTGATGGTCGACGGCGCCGAGCGCCAGGTCAGCATCGCCGCCGCGTTCGAAGCGCGCGAATACGGCCGCGCGATGCGCGAGATCATGGAGATCGCCGACATCGTCAACCAGTACGTGGATGAGAACAAGCCCTGGCTGCTGGCCAAGGACGACAGCAAGCTGGCCGAACTGCACGACGTCTGCACCACCGCCCTGATCCTGTTCCGCCAGCTGTCGATCATGCTGTCGCCGGTGCTGCCGCAGGTGGCCGCGCGCGTGGCCGGGTTCCTCGGCGACGAAGCCCTGGCCTGGAGCGACACCCATGGCGCCGCCGTCTATGAAAGCATGCTGGGCCGCGCGATCGGCGCCTACAGCCACCTGATGCAGCGCGTCGATGCCAAGATGGTCGAGAACCTGTTCGACAAGCCGGCCGCCCCTGCCGTGGCCACGGCCCCGGCCGCCCCGGCCGCTTCGTCGGCAGCGCCTGCGGTCGATGCGCCGGCAGCCGAGGCCATCGAGGAACTGGCGCCGGAAATCTCGATCGACGACTTCCTGAAGGTCGACCTGCGGGTGGCCAGGATCGTCAATTGCGAACACGTCGAGGGCGCCGGCAAGCTGCTGCGCCTGACCCTGGACGTGGGCGAAGGCCGCTACCGCAATGTGTTCTCGGGCATCAAGTCGGCCTACCAGCCGGAACAACTGGTCGGCAAGCTGACCGTGATGGTGGCCAACCTGGCGCCGCGCAAGATGAAGTTCGGCGTCTCCGAAGGCATGGTGCTGTGCGCCTCCGCCGCGGACGAGAAGGCCAACCCGGGCCTGTACCTGCTCGATCCGATGCCGGGCGCAACGCCGGGCATGCGCATCCGCTGAGCCGGCAAAGCCCGTCCGTGGTGCCCTGGAGGCGCCGCCGCGGGCGGCCGCCGAAATCAATCCGGGGTCCTGTTGCAGCGTTATAATGGCGCGTTTCTCTGAACCTCGCGCCCCTACGGCCACGCCGGCAGGCCCTTTTCAGACTCACGACAAGGTAGATAACAAGATGACCGAATTCACCCCTCTCCGCCATATCCCGCAAGCCAACGTGTTCCGCAAGGGCGACGTCTTCGTCCTGTTCGGTGAACTGTTCGGCCGCGGCTATGTCAATGGCCTGATCGACGAGGCGCGCCAGGCCGGCATGACGATCGTCGGCATCACCGTCGGCCGCCGCGACGAGGGCGGCGCCCTGCGCGCGCTTACCGCCGAAGAGCTGCTTGAGGCGGAAGAGAAGCTCGGCGGCAGGATCATCAACCTGCCGCTGATGGCCGGTTTCGACATGGATGCGCCGGAGGGCGAGCAGAACCCGACCGAGATGCTGTCCGGGATCACCCTCAAGAGCTGGCAGGAAGACAAGCTGGACTGGGAAAAGATCGAGCGCTGCCGCGAGGCCGGCGTGCGCCGCTTCACCACCACGGCCGCGACCGTGATGGCGGAAATCGACAAGCTGGTGCCGGACGGCGCGAACGTGTTCTTCGCCCACACCATGGCCGGCGGCATCCCCAAGATCAAGGCCTTCCTGGCCATTGCCAACCGCATCTACAAGGGCCGCGGCGAACGCTTCATGTCCTCGCGCGCCCTGCTCGACAGCGACCTGGGCAAGCTGATCCTGATGAACTTCGACGAAGTCACGGCCAACACCCTGAAGTACCTGATCGATGCGTCCAGCGCGATCCGCGAGCGCGTGACGGGGGCCGGCGGCGAGGTGCGCTACACCGCCTACGGTTACCACGGCACAGAAATCCTGATCGGTGGCCAGTACGTGTGGCAGACCTATTCCAACTACACCCAGGGCTATGCCAAGATGCGCCTGGAATCGATCGCCGAGGCCGCCTGGAATGCGGGCGTGCATGCGACCGTGTTCAACTGCCCGGAAATCCGCACCAATTCCTCCGACATCTTCGTGGGCGTCGAACTGTCGCTGTTCCCCCTGCTCACCGCGCTGAAGAAGGAAGGCGGCGGCGCCTGGGCCGAGCAGCAGTGGCAGATCTGCCAGGACCTGCTGGGCGAAGGCGTGTCGCTGCAGTCGCTGCTCGACACCATCGAACGCTACAACAACGACGCCACCAGCGCCGAGTTCCGCAACTTCGCCGCCTGGCCGATGGACAACACCCCGGCCCTGGCCGAGGTCATGATCGGCACCTCGGAACAGGTCACCGCCCTGCACAAGGACCGCAAGGCCCTGATCACCGATCACCTGTCGAGCCTGGTGCTGGAAGGCGCCGGCCCCCTGATGTTCCATGGTGCTTCGGAAAAGATCGCGCCGGTACTGTGGCTCAGCCACGACATCATCGCGCGTCAGCTGAACGAACTGCACCGCCAGGCTTGACGCAGCCATGCCGGGACGGAAGAATCTGCCCCGGCCACTTTATTTCTCTCTAAAAACCATGTTCTTCAAGAAACAACATTCGCTGTACGAGTCCGAGCACACCAAGTTCATCAAGGAACTGAAAGCCAAGCACCCGGGCATGGACGCGCGCCAGGTCGAAGGCCGCGCCCTGCTGTGGGACAAGGCGCCGCTGTCGCTGGACGAGCAGGAGCGCATCCAGCAGTCGCGCCTGCGCCAGCAGGCCTACCCGTACCAGACCAAGGTCTGAGGCCGGGGAAGCGCTCCCATGCTGCCAGTGCAGGCCGCGCCCGGTGCGCCGGCCGATTCCGGGCTGGTGGCGGAGCACGATCCCGCGAGCCATGATGCCGGCCTGAACGCGGCCGCCGACGCGGCCGAGGCCAGCATCGCGCGCCTGTACGGCGAGCCCCTGCTGCGCCTGCCAAGCGACCTGTACATTCCGCCGGACGCGCTCGAGGTCTTCCTCGATGCCTTCGAAGGACCGCTCGACCTGCTGCTGTACCTGATCCGCAAGCAGAACTTCAACATCCTCGACATCCCGATGGCGCAGGTGACCCTGCAATACCTGGAGTACGTCGAGCAGATCCGCCAGCGCAACCTGGAACTGGCCGCCGAGTACCTGCTCATGGCGGCCATGCTGATCGAGATCAAGTCGAGGATGCTGCTGCCCAAGCGCCAGGATGACCTGGTCGAGGACGCCGGCGACCCGCGCGCGGAACTGGTGCGGCGCCTGCTCGACTACGAGCAGATCAAGGCGGCGGCGCTGGCGCTCGGCGCCCTGCCCCAGGAAGGCCGCGATTTCGTGCGCCCCCAGCTGTTCGTGGAACAGGGCCTGGCGCCCAGCCTGCCGGACGTCGATCCCTGGGACCTGCAGCGCGCCTGGCTCGAGGTGCTGCGCCGCGCCAAGCTGACCCAGCACCACCGGATCGGGCGCCAGGAACTGTCCGTGCGCGAGCACATGTCGGCCATCCTGCGCACGCTGCAGGCGCAGCGCTTCGTCGAATTTTCCGAACTCTTCGCCGGCCAGGGCACGGTGCCGATCGTGGTTGTACACTTTGTCGCCATGCTCGAACTGGCGAAGGAAACCCTGATCGAGATCACCCAGGCCGAACCGTTCGCCCCCATCTACGTGCGCCTGGCCTATTCGCCGGCCTGAGCCGTAACACTTACCGCTTCCGATACCATGAAAATCATTTCCTCCATCGACGAACTGCGCGACCAGCTGCGCGGCCAGCTGCGCACCGCCTTCGTGCCGACGATGGGCAACCTGCACGAAGGCCACCTGTCCCTGATGCGCCTGGCGCGCCGCCATGGCGACCCGGTGGTCGCCTCGATCTTCGTCAACCGCCTGCAGTTCGGCCCGAACGAGGACTTCGACAAATACCCGCGCACCTTCCAGGCCGACGTGGAAAAGCTGGAAAAGGAAGGCGTCTACGTGCTGTTCGCGCCGACCGAGAAGGACATGTACCCGGAGCCGCAGGAATACCGCGTGCGCCCGCCGGAAGGCCTGGGCAATACGCTGGAAGGCGAGTTCCGCCCCGGCTTCTTCGACGGCGTGTGCACCGTGGTGACCAAGCTGTTCTCCTGCGTCCAGCCGCGCGTGGCCGTGTTCGGCAAGAAGGATTACCAGCAGCTGATGATCGTGCGTAACATGGCGCGCCAGTTCGCGTTGCCCACCGAGATCATCGGCGCCGAGACCTTCCGCGCCGAGGACGGCCTGGCGCTGTCCTCGCGCAACGGCTACCTGTCGAGCCAGGAGCGGCAGGAAGCGCCGGTCCTGTACCAGCAGCTGAACGCGGTCGCCGAGGCGATGCGCGCCGGCAGCCGCGATCCGCTGGCGGTCGAACGCCAGGCCATGGACCACCTGGCCGCGCGTGGCTGGCAGCCGGACTATGTGTCGATCCGCAAGCGCATGGACCTGCAGGCGCCGAGCGCGGCGGAGCTGGAAGCGGGTGCGCCGCTGGTGGTGCTGGCCGCGGCCAAGCTGGGCAATACGCGCCTGATCGACAATCTGGAGATCTGAGGCGATCCCTGCGGCGGCGGGCCGCATCCGCCGCGGCAACGCGCAGGGTGGGCAGATTTCCTGCCCACGCGGTGATCGTTAGGTGATGAATATCCGCACGGGCAGCAGCACCGTGGTGTGGACGCGTGGGCGGGAGAACCCGCCCACCCTACGCAAGCGCGCGACGGCTCAGACGCCCACCGACTGGGCCCAGGACAGGGCCGACAGGTGGGCCATGTTCAGCTCCAGCGGACTGATCCCCAGCGACTCCGCCAGCGAGGCCACCAGCCGCGAGTTCAGCTCGCAGGCCTCGGCCAGCGCCAGGTAGGGGCCGTAGCGCCCTTCCCGCCCCAGCAGCGCCTTGACGACCTCGACCGGCAGCGGCACCGTGTCCAGCACTTCCTTCATCGGCAGGCCCAGCAGGCGGTCGAGCAGCGAGAACATGCCGGCCACGAACACCTGCTCGCCCTCGCCGCGCAGGCGCTGGGCGGCGAGCAGCTCGGCCAGGCGCGCGCGCACCACCGCGGTTTCCATCAGCACCGGCGAATAGCCGCTCTGGCTGGCCGTCGCCAGCAACAGCACCAGCCAGCGGTACAGGGGCGCGTAGCCCATCAGCGCGATCGCCTGGCGCAGCGACTGCACCTCGCGCGCCGCCCCGAAGCCGGCCGAATTAATGTAGCGCAGCAGCTTGTAGATCAGCGCCGGATCGCGCTTGAGCACGTTCTCCAGGCGCGGTACGTCCTCGTTGTTCTGCACCATCTGCATCAGCTGCAGGATCACCTGCTGCGACGCGTTCATGCCCTTGACCGGATTGCCTGGACGCGGCGTCAGGTGCAGCTTGCCGACAAAGGCGTCCAGGCCGAGCGCGGCGCAGGCGTCGAAATCGGCCCAGCTCGCCACCGGGCGGCCCACCATGCGCACCGCCGCGTGGCGCGCGGCGGCATAGCTGCGCGCCTGGGCCGCCACGTCCTGGCTGGCGAACTGCACTTCCAGGTAGGAGGCATACGGCGACAGATTGCGCCCCAGCAGCTTCGGATCGGCGCCGCGGATCGACACCCCGACCCCGCCCACGCGCACCGCCTGCACTGCCGTGCGCACGGCGGGATCAGTGAACGTGCGGATGTGCAGGGTAAGCACGGTGCGTTCCGGCGGCAGCGCGTGCAGGGCGTCGGTAGACAGCATTTCCGGCACCGCGTCCAGGAACAGGACCTTGTCGCGCAGCAGCCAGCCATGCTCGGGATGCTGGACATGTTCGGCCACGAAGGCCAGCAGCGCTTCCAGGTGGGCGCCGCCGGCCGGCTTGCCGTCATGGTGCTGCCACGACAGCTCATAGCCGATCACGCGCTGCGCGGGGTCGAGCAGCGGCTCACGGACAATGAAATTGGTATGGTGCATGGCGGCGCCGGGAAAAAGTCTGGAACAGGCGCACGGCCCGAAGGAGGTCAGAATCCGAGGCTGTCGAGCAGGTCGTCCACCTGGCCCTGGTCGGCCACCACTTCGCTCTTGCCTTCGGGATTGATCTGCGGGCCGTTGAGCAGGCCATTGTCCAGCTCACGCCGGATCTCGCTCGGCGCGAAATCGATCAGCACCTGCACCAGCTGCTGCTCGAGGTTCTGGGCGATGCCGGTGATGCGGCTGATCACCTGGCCAGTCAGGTCCTGGAAGTCCTGGGCCATCATGATGTCCATCAGCTGGGCGCGGGTTGCCGCGGCACCCTGGCGCGTCTCATCCAGCCCGGCCACGGTACGCTGCGCCAGCGCCCGCCAGTCGGTCTCGGCGACAGCAGCGCCACCCGCATCCTGGTCCAGCAGCGCCTGCCACGAAGCGGACAGCTCGCCTGCGCGGCGCTCGATCCCGTCCTGCACCGGGCCGGCGGCATCGGTAGCGTCCAGCACGCGCTTGGCAGCCTGTTCCGACAGGCGCGCCACGTAGTCGAGGCGGTCGCGCGCATCCGGGATGTCGCTGGCCGCCTTCTCGATCAGCTTGTCGAGTCCGAGGCCGCGCAGGCTGTCGTGCAACGCGCGCGTCATGTGCCCGATCCGGCTCAGCACTTCTTCGTGCGGCGCCCCCTCCCCGGCAAGCACGCCGTCCATCTGTTCCGACATCTCAGGCTCCGGCCTTGTCCAGTTTCTCGAAGATCTTGTTGAGCTTCTCGTCCAGGGTCGCGGCCGTGAACGGCTTGACCACGTAGCCGCTGGCGCCGGCCTGCGCAGCCGCGATGATGTTTTCCTTCTTCGCTTCGGCGGTGACCATCAGCACCGGCAGCTTGGCCAGCGCGGGGTCGGCACGGATGTTCTGCAGCATGGTCAGGCCGTCCATGTTCGGCATGTTCCAGTCCGAGACCACGAAATCGAAGGACTCGCTGCGCAACTTGGCCAGGGCCATCACGCCGTCTTCGGCTTCGTCGACATTGGCATAACCCAGTTCCTTCAACAGATTCCGGACGATGCGGCGCATCGTCGAGAAATCGTCAACCACCAGAAAACGCATCTTTGGATCTGCCATGAATTACTCCGTTTGAATCTTGTACTTTGGTTGAGTGGATGAGCACCGCATAAACAGGCTCAAGAATAGCATTTTTGTTGCTCTACGGCGATAAAATGGCGGCGATGGCACGCCATCCGGATCAAACACGCAACGCCCGGCTGCCCTGGGCCGCGAGATGTTCGAGCACCATCCGCGGCAGCTCGTTCAGGCTGCCGACCTCGTGCGCCGCCCCGAGGGCGATCGCCTCGCGCGGCATGCCGAACACGACGCAGCTGGCTTCGTCCTGGGCGAAATTGTGGGCGCCGGCCTGGCGCATCTCGAGCATGCCCGCCGCCCCGTCCTTGCCCATGCCGGTCAGGATAACACCGACCGCGTTCTTGCCCGCCGCCGCCGCCGCGCTGCGAAACAGCACGTCCACCGACGGCCGGTGCCGGTTGACCGGCGGGCTCTGCTCGATGCGGGTCATGTAGTTGGCGCCGGAGCGCGCCAGCAGCAGGTGCGAGTGGCCCGGCGCGATGTAGGCGTGGCCCGGCAGCACCCGTTCGTTGCCGCTTGACTCCACCACGCTGATGCGGCACAGAGAATCGAGGCGCTTGGCGAAGGAACTGGTGAAGCCTTCCGGCATGTGCTGGGTGATCAGGATGCCCGGGCAGTCCGACGGCATCTGCATCAGGAAACTGCGGATCGCCTCGGTGCCGCCGGTGGACGCGCCGATGATGATCAGCTTTTCCGACGAGATCAAGGGGCTGCGCAGGGCCGACAGCTGGGGCGCCGGCGGCGCCCCCGGCGTCATGCGCCGGATGCGGGCGCGGCTAGCGGCGCGGATCTTGTCGGTAATCAGTTCCGTGTATTCGCGCATGCCGGTCTGGATCGAGATCTTCGGCTTGGTGACGAAGTCCACCGCGCCCAGTTCCAGCGCGCGCATGGTGATCTCGGAGCCGCGCTCGGTCAGCGAGGACACCATCAGCACCGGCATCGGGCGCAGGCGCATCAGCTTTTCCAGGAAGTCGAGGCCGTCCATCCGCGGCATCTCGACGTCCAGGGTCAGCACGTCGGGGTTGTGGCGCTTGATCAGTTCGCGCGCGACCAGGGGGTCGGGCGCGGTCGCCACCACTTCCATGTCGGGCTGGGAGTTGACGATTTCGCTCATCACGCTGCGGATCAGCGCGGAGTCGTCGACGATCAGTACCTTGATTGTCATGGGTCGTCCCTTTCAGGTCATTCTTGTATTCTTCAGAACAGGTCGATGTCGCCGCCCACGGGCTCCACCCGCAGCCGCTTGGCGTAGTCGAGTTCGCGCTTGGCCAGCGTATCGTTCTGGGTCTGCATCAGCTTCTTCACCAGCACCTTGCCGGACTTGGGGAAGAAATACACCTTGCGCGGATAGATGTCGTTCAGGTCCGAGGCCAGCACGGGAATCCGCTCGGTCTTCAGGAAACTGGTGACGAAGGCCGCGTTGCGTTCGCCCACGTTCATGGCCGTGAAGCCGCGCAGCACGGCGCCGCCGCCGAACACCTTCGCCTCCAGGTGGTCGCGCCGGGCACCCGCCTTGAGCAGGTCGTTGATCAGGATCTCCATCGCGAAGCTGCCGTAGCGCATCGAGGCCGAGACCGGGCTGCCGCCGTCGCCGCCGCCATCGGGCAGCATGAAGTGGTTCATGCCGCCCAGGCCGGTCATCCGGTCGCGGATGCAGGCCGAGACGCAGGAGCCGAGCACGGTCACGATCAGCATGTCCTTGCCGGTGTAGTAGTACTCGCCCGGCAGGATCTTGGCGGCCTCGCAGTCGAAGGTGCGGTCGTAGTAGACGTTGGTGGCGAACTGGTTGTTCATGATCGGATCCGGTGCGGTGCGGTGCGGTGCGGTGCAGCTTAGCGGCGCAAGGCCTGGTCCAGCTCGTACACGGTCTTGCCGCGCAGGCGCAGCGCATCCGACACGTACAGGAAGTTTTCGGAATGCCCGGCGAACAGCAGGGCATGCGGCTTCATCAGGGGAACGAAGCGCGCCAGGATGCGGCGCTGGGTTTCCTTGTCGAAGTAGATCATGACATTGCGGCAGAAGATGGCATCGAACTGCCCTTCCAGCGGCCACTCGCCGGCCAGCAGGTTCAGCTGGCGGAAGCTGACCAGCTGGCGCAGTTCCGGGCGCACCCGCACCATGCCTTCGTTGGCGCCCTTGCCGCGCAAGAAGAAGCGCTTCAGGCGCGCCGCCTCCAGGCGCTCGACCCGTTCCAGCGGATAGACGCCGGCCGCGCCGGTGCCCAGCACATTGGTGTCGATGTCGGTGGCGACGATCTGCACCGGCGGCGCCAGCGTGCCGAAGGCTTCGCAGGCGGTCATCGCGATCGAATACGGTTCCTCGCCGGTGGACGCGGCCGAGCACCAGATGGTGAAGGGCCGGCCGTCGCGGCGCTGCAAGCCTGCCAGCAGCTCCGCCAGCAGCGGAAAATGGTGGGCTTCGCGGAAGAACGAGGTCAGGTTGGTGGTCAGCGCATTGGTGAAGGCTTCCCACTCGGCGCCCAGGCGCCCCGCCTCGAGGTCGTCGAGGTAGCGCGCGAAGGACTGGATGCCGGTGGCGCGCAGGCGCCGCGCCAGGCGGCTGTAGACCATCTCCTGCTTGCTGTCCGCGAGCGAAATGCCGGCGCGCTGGTGGATCAGCGCGCGCACGCGTTCGAAGTCACTGCGCGTGAAGTCGAATTCCTTCGCCGTATCGGTTCTTTGCTGCGGCACGTTCTGTCTCTTCCCTGGTGTTGCTCTCTGCGTTGCGCGTGCCGGCTGGCCTCGGGTATCAGGCGGCCAGCTTGTCCATCAGGCCCATCTCGCTGGAGGACATCAGCTTGTCGATGTCGACCAGGATCAGCATGCGCTCGTCCACGGTGCCCAGGCCGATCATGTAGTCCGAGTTGAAGGCGGTGCCCATCTCGGGGGCCGGCTTGATCTGGTCCGGGGTCAAGGTGGTCACGTCCGACACGCTGTCGACCACCATGCCCATGATGCGCCCGCCGATGTTCAGGATGATCACCACCGTGAACTGGTCGTACACCGGGGTGCCGAGCTTGAACTTGATGCGCATGTCCACCACCGGGATGATGATGCCGCGCAGGTTGATCACGCCCTTGATGAATTCGGGCGCGTTGGCGATGCGGGTCACGGCTTCGTAGCCGCGGATCTCCTGCACCTTCAGGATATCGATCCCGTACTCCTCGGAACCGAGGGTGAAGGCCAGGAATTCGCTGCCGGCGCCTTCCGCGGCGCCGTCCAGGGATTTGTTGTTCTGCACAGTCGACATGTTGATGTCCTCTTGGGTTGATATGGATTGGGACGCCTAGGAAACGACGGCATCGGCCAGCTGGCGCGAGGAACGCACCAGCGCGGCCACGTCCAGGATCAGGGCCACGCCGCCGTCGCCCAGGATGGTCGCGCCCGAGATGCCGGCCACCTTGCGGTAGTTGGCCTCCAGGTTCTTGACCACCACCTGCTGCTGGCCCACCAGTTCGTCCACGAACAGCGCGGCCTTCCTGCCTTCGGTCTCGAGGATCACCACGATGCCTTCGCTCGGCTCGGTGATGCGCGGCGCGATGTCGAACATCCGGTACAGCGGGATCAGGGGCAGGTATTCGCCGCGCACCTTCAGCACGCTGCCGCGGCCGGCGATCTCGCGGATGTCGGCGGGCTCCGGCTGGAGCGACTCGACCACGAAGGACAGCGGCAGGATGTAGACCTCGTCGCCGCTGCGGATCGACATGCCGTCCAGGATCGCAAGGGTCAGCGGCAGCGAGATCGAGATCGTGGTGCCGAAGCCGCGCGCCGAGCGGATCTCGACCGTGCCGCCCATCGAGGCGATGTTGCGCTTGACGACGTCCATGCCGACGCCGCGCCCGGAGACGTCGGTGACCTGCTCGGCGGTCGAGAAGCCGGGCGCGAAGATCAGCTGCCAGACTTCCTCGTCGCTCATGGCGTCGTGCACGGCCAGGCCGCTCTCCCGGGCCTTGGCCAGGATTCGCTCGCGGTTCAGGCCCGCGCCGTCGTCCGAGACCTCGATCACGATGTTGCCGCCCTGGTGGCCGGCCGACAGGAACAGGCGTCCCGCCTCCGACTTGCCGGCGGCCACGCGCGCGGCCGGCATCTCGACGCCGTGGTCGATCGAATTGCGCACCAGGTGGGTCAGCGGGTCGACGATGCGCTCGATCAGGCCCTTGTCCAGCTCCGTGGCGGCGCCGTTGGTGATGAAGTCCACCTTCTTGCCGAGCTTGCCGGCCAGGTCGCGCACCATGCGCGGGAAGCGCGAGAACACGAAGTCCATCGGCATCATGCGGATCGACATCACCGCTTCCTGCAGTTCGCGCGTGTTGCGCCCGAGCTGGCTGATGGAACCGAGCAGGCGCTCGTGCGCCATCGGATCGAGGCCGCCGCTTCTCTGCTCGAGCATGGCGTTGGTGATCACCAGTTCGCCGATCAGGTTGATCAGCTGGTCCACCTTCTCCACCGAGACCCGGATCGAGGACGACTCGGCATGCGCATCCTTGCGCGTCGCGGCCTTCTTCTCGGCCGCTTGCTCGTGCGCTTGCTCGGCCGCGTGCTGCTCGGCCTCGCCGTGTTCATGCACTTCCTTGGGCACGGCGGCCTGCGGAGCGGCCTCGGCGCCGATGCCGGCCAGCGCGCGGATCTGCTCGATCGGCTGGAAGAAGCCATAGCCGCGCTCGTCGTCCGACAGTTCTTCCTCTGCCGCCCCGGCCGGGTGCTCGTCGTCGAGATCGAAGAAACCGTAGCCCTGGGCATCCTCGATGCGCTTGCGTTCGGCGGCCTCGATGGCGCGCTGTTCCGGGCTCAGGGCCGGGGCCTCGAAGATCTTCAGGTCTTCCGGGTCCAGCACGAAGGAGCAGATCGCGATGATGTCGTCCAGGCTCTCATGGGTGGTGATCACGATCGCGCTGCGCCCACCTTCGAGCGGGGTAACCCGGGTGCGGCCCATCAGGCCGAGCTCGTCGACCAGGGCGCTGATGTCGCGCTGCTCCACCTGGGGCAGCTCGATCTTGTAGCGGTGCGCGTTCTCCAGCCTGTGGTGCTGGCGGTCCCCGGCCGTCAGGTAGGACGGGGCCACCACCGGCGCCTGCGGCACCAGGCCCTCGGCCAGGTCGTGCAGCACCATGCGCACGTTGGCCACGGCTTCCTGGTCGACGCTGGCGCCGTGGCGGTGGCCGTCGAGCTGCATCTTGAGGCAGTCCTTGGCGGCCAGGAAGGCGTCCACGTGGTTCGCGGTGAGCGCCATCTCGCCCTTGCGGATGCGGTCGAGCAGGGTCTCGAGCACGTGCGTCACTTCGCTCATGTCGGTCAGGCCGAAGGTCGAGGCCCCGCCCTTGACCGAGTGGGCGGTGCGGAACACCGCGTTCAAGTCTTCCGGATCGGGCGCGGCCACGTCGACGCCCAGCAGCAGCCGCTCCATTTCGGCGAGCAGCTCTTCCGCCTCGTCGAAGAAGACCTGGTAGAACTGGCTGATGTCGATCGTCATGATGAAAGTCCTTCGATTGCCCGCTGGGTCATGGCCTTAGCCGATGACCTTCTTGACCACCTCGATGAGGCGCTGCGGATCGAACGGCTTGACCAGCCAGCCGTTGGCGCCGGCCGCGCGGCCCTTGGCCTTCATCTCGTCGGACGACTCGGTGGTCAGCATCAGGATCGGGGTCTTGGCATAGGTCGGCAGCGTGCGCAGGGTCTTGATCAGGGACAGGCCGTCCATGCGCGGCATGTTCTGGTCGGTCAGGACCAGGTCCACGCTCTGCTGGCGCGCCTTGTCCAGGCCATCCTGCCCGTCCACGGCCTCGAGCACGTTGTAGCCCGCCGCCTTGAGGCTGAACGCCACCATCTGGCGCAGCGAACTTGAATCGTCGACCGCGAGTATCGTTTTTGCCATGTTCTGCTCCTGCTGTCTTGTCCGGAAGCTTCCGGTTGAATGTTAAGTGGCGAAGTATAGGGCCTGGACCGGGGCGCGGCTCAGAAAAGCTCGATGTCGCCGCTTTCCAGGTGGCGCTGCTCGACCGACTTGCGCAGCATGCCGCGCAGCTCGAGCGACTGGATCGCCAGCGCCATGCTGACCTTGCCCAGGCGCTCGACGATCTCCTCGCTGTCGGTTTCCGGCGCGATCTCGGCGCCATGCTCGCTGAGCGTGCCGAGGAAATCGCGCAGGCCGGCCACGCGGCGCAGCGTGCGGTCGATCAGCTGGCTGGTCATGTCCTGGAACTGCATGCTGGTGATGGCCGAGTTCACGTGCTGCCCGATCTCGCCCGACATGTCGGACAGGCGCGCGCTGTCTTCCTCGCTCGGGGCCTCGCCCGCCAGCAGGCGGTTGATCGCGTCCTGGCGCGTGCCGACCGCGGAATGGATGGCCAGGAAGCTGCTGGTCAGCTTGTCGATGGCTTCGTCCAGCAGCAGCGCGGTCTGCAGCAGGTCGGTCTCGACCTCGGTCAGGTGCCGGCGGCCATGCAGGGCCACGCCCGACAGCAGGCGCTTCACGTGCGATCCCAGTATCTTTTTTCTTTTCATTCGAGTCTCCAGTCCCGGGCTACTTGGCCAGCACGGCGTCCGGGCGCAGGCCGCCGGCGCCCGCCACCGCGCCCGCTGCCGCCGCCGGCTGCTGCGCCGGCACCTCGAGCGAGGCGGCGTCGCGCCGCACGGCGTCTTCGGTGCGCTTGTTCATCACGATGATGCTGATGCGCCGGTTGATCGGGTTGAACGGGTCGCTGCGGTCGAGCGGCGTGGCCGATGCCAGGCCCACCACGCGCAGCACCTTGTCGTCGCCCAGCCCGCCGCGCACCAGTTCGCGGCGCGAAGCGTTGGCGCGGTCGGCCGACAGCTCCCAGTTGCTGTAGCCGGCGTCGCTCGGGTACGGCGTCGAGTCGGTATGGCCGGACAGGCCGATCTTGTTCGGCACTTCGTTCAGTACCATGCCGATCACGTTCAGGATCTCGCGGGTGTAGGGCTGCAGCTCGGCGCGCGCCAGCGCGAACATCGGACGGTTCTGCTCGTCCACGATCTGGATCCGCAAGCCTTCGCTGGTGATGTCGAGCAGCAGCTGGTTCTTGTACTTCTTGAGCAGCGGGTTCACCTCGATCACCGCTTCCATCTTGGCCTTGAGCGATTCGAGGCGGTCGGCCTCGGCCTTGGCCACTTGCGCCTTGGCCGCTTCCAGGTTGTAGGTCTTCGAGGTCGGATCGACGTCGCCCTTCTTGACCTGGCCGTTGCGGCGGCTCAGGTCGGTGCCGCCGCCCTTGATCACGGACGAGGAGTCGCCGGCGCCGGAGCCGCCCGCCATCGCCACCTTGAGCGGGGTCTTGAAGTATTCGGAGATGCCTTCGAGGTCGCCCTTGGCGGTCGAGCCGAGCAGCCACATGAGCAGGAAGAAGGCCATCATCGCCGTCACGAAGTCGGCGTAGGCGATCTTCCAGGCGCCGCCATGGTGGCCGCCGGCCACCTTCTTGATGCGCTTGACGACGATGGGGCGCATGTTTTCGTCAGCCATGCTCCCCCCTTCCCTGCGCGTGATGTCGATGCGGCGTCACGGCTTATTTCTTCTTCTTGATATGCTCTTCGAGCTCGGCGAAGCTCGGGCGCTCGGTCGAGTACAGCACCTTGCGGCCGAATTCCACGGCCAGCGCCGGCGCGTAGCCATTCAGGCTGGCCAGCAGCGTGACCTTCACGCACTGGAACATCTTGGTCGATTCTTCCAGCTTCTGTTCCAGCACGCTCGCCAGCGGCGTCACGAACGCATAGGCCAGCAGGATGCCGAGGAAGGTGCCGACCAGGGCCTTGGCGATCAGGATGCCCAGCTCGGCCGGCGGCAGGCCCACCGATTCCATCGTGTGGACCACGCCCATCACCGCCGCCACGATGCCGAAGGCCGGCAGGCCGTCGCCGACCTTCGCGATCACGTGGGCCGGAATGGCGCCCTCGTGGTGGTGGGTCTCGATCTCGTTGTCCATCAGGTTCTCGATCTGCAGCGCGTCCATGTTGCCGGACACCATCAGGCGCAGGTAGTCGGTCATGAATTCGACGATGTGGTGGTCCGCCAGCACCGCCGGGTACTTCGAGAATAGGGGCGAGGCTTCCGGCGCCTCGATGTCGCCTTCGATCGACATCAGGCCTTCCTTGCGCACTTTCGACAGCACGTCGAACTGCAAGGCCATCAGCTCCATGTACATGTCCTTGGTGTACTGCGAACCCTTGAACACGCCCGGCAGCGCCTTCATGGTCGCCTTCACCGACTTCATCGTGTTGCCGACGAAGAAGGCGCCGAGCGCCGCGCCGCCGATCATCAGGAGTTCGATCGGCTGCCAGAGCGAAGCCAGGTGACCGCCGGCCAGGGCAAATCCACCGAACACGCAGGCGCAGACGATGAGGTAACCAAGAATGACTAACAAGAGAAATCCGCTCCAGAAAAGCCGGATCGACTCATCCGGCTGATGCACATAAAAATGCTAACAAAAGTGCCGGATAAAAAGTGATTCCAGGCAAAGTTGACGCAGGGAACCACTCTAGCGGGAGAACGGGCCATCGGCAAGCAAAAAGCCCGGTTTTGTCGCCTAAAAGTGCCAGATGTGCAGGGCGGGGCCGCCCTCTGTGGGATAGACGGTACGGTCGGGCGGACGATCGTCGATGATGAATTCGTAACTGACGAGCAGGGACCCCGGCCGCATCTCGCGCGCCGCCTTGCGCCACAGGGCCGGCATGGCGGCCGGCGACAGGTAGGCGAACACCAGGTCGTAGGCGCCGAAGTCGAGACTGTCGTAGTCGCCGCGCAGGAAGCGCGCCCGGCTGCCCGACAGGCGCGCACGCAGGCTGCTCAGCAGCCAGGGCAGCGGCGCCAGCTCGATGCCGCTGGCCGCGATATCCGGCCGGCGCCGCGCCAGGTCGAGCACCAGGCCGCCCAGGCCGCTGCCGATGTCGATCACGCGCAGGCCCGGCCGCTGCGGCAGCAGGCCCGCCAGCGCCGCGCGCACCGCGCGGCCCGACGGGTAGTACGGCACCTGCGTGCGGTAGGTGGACCAGTACAGCAGCAGCAGGAACAGGAAGGCGGCCAGGAAGGCCAGCGGCGGAATCGCCAGCTGGGCCGCGCCGTACAGCGCCAGCGGGAACAGCAGCTGGATCGGGCGCCACCAGCCGGCCAGGCCGCGCCACCAGCTGAGCACGGCGGCAAACAGGCCCTGGACCAGGGCGACGGCGGGATAGGACATCGGGATGCCGGCCGTGGCCAGCAGCCAGACGGCGGCCAGCATCAGCGGGATGGCAGCCAGCTGCAGCAGCAGCGCCGCGACGGCCGGCTTCATCGGCGCCGTCAGCTGCCCTGGCGGGCCGCGGCGCTGGCGGCCTCGCTGGCCTCCCTGGCGTCCTTGGCGTCCTTGGCCTTGCGCGTCTTGCCGGCGCGCGAAGGCATGTGGCACAGGCCGCACAGGTAGCCGGCATTCAGGTCGAGCGCATTGACGATGAACTTGCCCTGGCATTTGTTACATGGCGCAAGCACCAGCATGCCGCTCTGGAAGAAGCGCACCAGGGTCCAGGCGCGGGTGAGCGAGAGCAGCGGCTCCTCGCCCGGCTCGGGCGGCATCTGTTCGAGATAGAGTTGATAGGCCTTCATCACGGCATGGATGCCGCTGGCGCCGGCGTGTTCCACCAGGAAGTGGTGGATATTGATGAACAGCGAGGAATGGATGTTCGGCTGCCAGGTCAGGAACCAGTCGGTCGAGAAAGGCAGCATGCCCTTCGGGGGCGAGACCCCTTTCAGTTCCTTGTACAGCTTGAGCAGGCGCTCGCGCGACAGCGAGACTTCGGTTTCGAGCAGCTGGAGGCGCGCTCCCAGGTTGATCAGTTCGATCGCAAGCTGGATTTCCTGCGCTTCCGAAACGACGCTCTTCTTGCTCATGTGCTGCTCCCGCTCTCCGGCGCGACCCCGGCGAGGCCGCTTCTGCGGGAATTATACGATTTCTTTATGCAATCTCTTCAACCGGCTGGCCGGCCATCAGGATGGCGGCGTGCGACTGGGCCAGGCTGCGCTCCTTGGTGTGGCTGGTGAGCATCGACAGGATGGCGGTGTCGTCGAAGCGGAAGCGGGCCAGCATCATGTTGCCGCTGGCGAGCTTCAGGATCTGGGCATTGCTCATGCTTTCGATCAGTTCGGCGATGTCGGCCGAGATACCCAGACGGAAGATTGCGGTGACCTTGTCGGCGCGGATCATTTGCTGGGCCAGCATCAGGTAGCTCAGGTTTGCGTCGCGGATTTCAGCCATCATGTCGTTCATCGTCATTTCCATCTCTCCGTAAGTTGTTGCCGTTGAGATAGATTCTGACCGTGAGGCAACTTTAGTGGAATTGGACGAACTCTGTATTTTTGGTCCGGGAATGGCGGACAGGACCCGTAGGAGTTTGTCTGACAAACCCTTCTGGATCGCTCTGGCGCCCCTATGAAAACGGGGGCGGTGGGCGGTGCTGGAAACCACCCGGATTGTTGGCGTCCGACCCGGCTGCTGTCGTGCGCTTGCTACGATTTACGTCAAGCTTTCGGAGAACTTTAGGGTTTTCGCAAAATATTTTTCGATATTTCGCTGCCCTCTTCCCGAAGCTTCTTACTGCTTAACGGCGCCTGCGCCAGCAACTTGAGGGTATGTTGAAAATATTTTTTCAAAACCTGTACTCGGATGATTCCTTGCGCTTCTGAAACCGGTAACGGCAGGGACCACGGGAACTTTAGGCCTGCGATGAAAAATAATTGAAATATTTTTTGTCACCCTCAAAAGTTACCCGTATAGCAACAAAACCGGGCGCGGCTGCACGGAACTTGCTACACTGCCGCACTTGAAAATGCTTCAAGCCTCAACCAGTCAAAGGCGCCCATGGAATCATTACGCATCTGGGACATCAGTCCGACCATCCGCAGTGGCATCCCGGTGTGGCCGGGCGATACCCCCTTCGAGGCCGCGCCCACCTGGGAGATCCAGGACGGCTGCCCGGTCCGCGTCAGCCGCATGACGATGACGACCCACCTGGGCGCCCACACCGACGCGCCCAGCCACTACGACCCGGCCGGCAGCACCATCGACCAGGTCGACCTGCGTCCCTACCTCGGTCCCTGCCGCGTGATCCATTGCGTGGGCGCGGCGGCGGTCGAGCCGCGCCACCTGGAAGGCCGGCTCGATGGGGCGCCGGCGCGGGTGCTGCTGCGCACCTATGCCAGCGCCCCGCAGGACACCTGGGACCCGGCCTTTCCCGCCATCAGCCCGGCCGCGATCGCCCTGCTGGCGCGCCACGGCGTCCGGCTGGTGGGCACCGACGCCCCTTCGCTCGACCCGCAGGACTCCAAGACCCTGGACGCCCACCATGCGGTGCGCGCGGCCGGCATGGCCATCCTCGAGGGCATCGTGCTGGACGACATCCCCGAGGGCGACTACGAACTGCTCGCCCTGCCCCTGAAATTCGCCGGCATGGATGCCAGCCCGGTGCGCGCCATCCTGCGCCAGCTGCCGCCCGTTCCGCCCCTGAAGGAAAACGCATGACCACCACCAGCACCCTCACCCGCGCCGACTGCCTGGCGCGCGACGCCCGGGATCCGCTGCGCGCCCTGCGCGCGCGCTTCGAGCTGCCGCCCGGCGTCATCTACCTGGACGGGAATTCGCTCGGCGCCCGCCCCAGGGCCGCGCTGGCGCGCGCCCAGGAAGTGGTGGCGCAGGAATGGGGCCAGGACCTGATCAAGAGCTGGAACAGCGCCGGCTGGTTCGACCTGCCCAAGCGCCTCGGCGACCGCCTGGCGCCCCTGGTCGGCGCCCAGGCGGGCGAAGTGGTCGTCACCGACAGCACCTCGCTCAACCTGTTCAAGGCGCTCGCCGCCGCACTGCGGATCCAGGCCGCCAGCCCGGATCCGCAGACGGCCGCGCGCCGCACCATCGTCACCGAGCGCAGCAACTTCCCGACCGATATCTACATGGCCGAAGGCCTGGCCCAGTGGCTGGGGCGCGGCTACCGCGTGCGCCTGGTCGATGCGGTGGAGGAACTCGGGGACGCGGTGGACGCCGACTGCGCGGTGCTGATGCTCACCCATGTCAACTACCGCACCGGCTACCAGCACGACATGGCCGGCCTGACCCGCCACGCGCATGCGCGCGGCGCGCTCACGGTCTGGGACCTGGCGCATTCGGCCGGCGCGGTGCCGCTCGACCTGCACGGGGCCGAGGCCGACTTCGCGGTGGGCTGCACCTATAAATACCTGAACGGGGGCCCCGGCGCGCCGGCCTTCATCTGGGTGCCGCGCCGCCACCAGGCCGCCTTCGCGCACCCGCTCACGGGCTGGTGGAGCCACGCGCAGCCGTTCGCGATGGCGCATGGCTTCGCCGCCTGCGAGGGGATCGGCCGCGCAATGTGCGGTACCCAGCCGGTGGTCTCGCTGGCCCTGGTCGAATGCGGGCTGGAAGTGTTCGAGGAAACCAGCATGGACGCGATCCGCGCCAAGTCGCTGGCCCTGACCGACCTGTTCATCGAACTCGTCGAGTCGCACTGCGCCGGCCATCCACTCGGCCTGGTGACGCCGCGCGAGCACGCACGGCGCGGCAGCCAGGCCAGCTTCACCCACCCGCACGGCTACGCGGTGATGCAGGCCCTGATCGGGCGCGGGGTGATCGGCGACTACCGCGAACCGGCCATCATGCGCTTCGGCTTCACCCCGCTCTACACCAGCTTCGCCGATGTATGGGACGCGGTGGCGATCCTGAAGGACATCCTCGACAGCCAAGCCTACGACACCCGCGCCGAGCGCAGCGCCGTCACCTAGCCGAACGAACGGAACACCATGAACGACGACACCAAGGGCGCGCCGCAGTGGCACGGCGCCAAGCTGGACTTCAAGGAATCGATGAGCTACGGCGACTACCTGGGCCTGGACCAGATCCTGTCGGCCCAGCATCCGCTCTCGCCCAACCACAACGAAATGCTGTTCATCATCCAGCACCAGACCAGCGAACTGTGGATCAAGCTGATGCTGCACGAATTGCAGGCGGTGCGCGGCCATGTGCGCGAGGGCAAGCTGGCGCCGGCCTTCAAGATGCTGGCGCGGGTGGCGCGCATCATGGACCAGCTGGTGCACGCCTGGGACGTGCTGGCCACCATGACGCCGCCCGAGTACACCGCGATCCGCCCCTACCTGGGCGCGTCCTCGGGCTTCCAGTCCTTCCAGTACCGCCAGCTCGAATTCATCCTGGGGAACAAGAACCCGAACCTGCTGGCGGTGCACGAGAAGTCGCCCGCGGCGCACGCCATCCTGGAACGCGAGCTGCACGCGCCCTCGGTGTACGACGAGGCGGTGATGCTGCTGGCGCGCAGCGGCTTCGCGATCGCGCCCGAACGCCTGGGCCCGGACCGTACCGGCCCGACCCAGGCCGACGAGAGCGTCAAGGCGGCCTGGCTCGGCGTGTATGGCGATACCGAGCGCCACTGGGCCCTGTACGAACTGGCCGAGAAGCTGGTCGACCTGGAGACGGCCTTCCGCTTCTGGCGCTTCCGCCACGTGACGACGGTCGAGCGCATCATCGGCTTCAAGCAGGGTACCGGCGGCACCTCCGGCGCCAGCTACCTGCGCAAGATGCTCGACGTGGTGCTGTTCCCGGAACTGTTCGCGCTGCGCACCGCACTGTAGGGCCGCGGCGCGGTATGATCGCAGCGTCGCCACGCGCCGAAAGAGACCATGCCAGCGCCGCCACCACCGGCCCTCGGGAACGCGTTTTCCCTCTACCTCGACCTGACCCGCTTCGCCGCCGCGGTCATGGTCGTGCTGGCCCATGTCGAGTTCTTCGGCCTGATCGCGCCCCACGCCTGGGGTCCGCTCCCGGGCATGGGACGCGAGGCGGTGATCGTGTTCTTCGTCCTGTCCGGCTACGTGATCGCCGCCACGGTGGATGGACGCCAGCCTTCCGCGCGCGACTACGCGCTGGCGCGCCTGTCGCGCCTGTACTCGGTGGCAATGCCGGTGCTGCTGCTGGCCCTGGCCGGCGCGTTCGCCGTGCGCGCCCTGGACGGCCGCGGCGCGGAGAGCGGCTACGTGCTCGACCAGCTCTACCTCTACCTGCCCTTCCACCTGCTGTTCCTGGGCCAGCACTGGACCCTGTCCGAGACCCCGCCGCTGCTGCTGCCCTACTGGTCGCTGTGCTACGAAGCCTGGTACTACCTGCTGTTCGGGCTGGCCTGGTATCTGCGTGGCCGGCGCCGGCTGCTGCTGGTGGGGCTGGCACTGGCCTTCATGGGCTACAAGATGTGGCTGCTGCTGCCGGTATGGCTGGCCGGCGCCTGGCTGCAGCGTGCCTATCGTGCACCCTGGATGCGGCCGTGGCTTGCCCGCCTCGGCTGGCTGGCCAGCCTGCTGCTGTTCGCGGCCTGGGTCGGCCTCGGCGTGGAAGAAAGCCTGCGCGCAGCGGGTGGCGCCTGGTGGCCCTTCCCCGCGCTGCCGCTGGGCAGCGCCGACCGCTACCTGGCCGACTGGGTGCTGGCCCTGCTGGTCCTGGTGAATTTCGCCTGCGCGCGCGACGCCTGCTTCGGCGCGCTGGCACGCATCGCACGTCCGCTGCGGCTGCTGGCCGGGCACACCTTCACCCTCTACCTGTCGCATTCGGTGGTGATCGGCCTGTGGCTGGCCTTCTATCCGCACCGGCGTGGCGCCACCGGCGACCTGTTGCTGCTGGGCGCGACGATTGCCGCCACCACTTTCGCGCTCGGCGCGCTCACCGAAGGCCGGCGCGACCTGTACCGCGCCGCCTTTGCGCGCCTGCTGGCGCCAGGCGGCAGCGCCCGGCCGCCGACGCCGGCCGGCGGGCCGGGCACCTGAAGCGCCGCTTGCCGGCGCCCGAGCAGAATCCCTGAACGTTTCCCGATAGGAGGCAGCATATGCAGTGTGAGGGTTTGATCCAGGCGGGCCTGTGGTATTCCGGCCCCGATCACTGGCAGAGCCAGTGGCAGCGCCGTCGTCCGTCCTGGGCGCGGCCCGGCCACCGTGACTGGAACACTGAGTCAAGCCACGGTCCCTGGCCGGAAGGCGGAGCCATGCTGCAGGCCTTCTGCCGCCAGATCGGGCATGCCCCATGACGGTGCTGCACACCGCGCGCCTGCGCCTTGAACCGATGTGCCCCGCCCACTACGACGGGCTGCGCGTACTGAACGCCGACCCGCTGGTGCAGCGCTACATCGGCGGCCGGCCCGAGACGCCGGAAGAAACCACGGCCGTGATCGCGCGCGTGGAAGAGCGCTGGCGCCGCTTTGGCCATTCCTGGTGGAGCTTCATCGAACTGGACACGGGGGAACTGGTCGGCGCCGGCTGCATCCAGCACCTGGGGCATGATCCCGCCAACGAGCACGAGATCGGCTGGCGCCTGCGCCCCGACCGCTGGGGGCGCGGCTATGCGGGCGAAGCGGCGCGCCGCATGGCGGCCTTCGCCTTCGACAGCCTGCAGGCGCCTTCGCTGGCGGCGATCTGCCACCCGGAGAACACCGACTCGCGCCGGGTGATGCAGCGCCTCGGCATGCGCTACCGGGGCGAGGAGCAGTGGCACGGGCAGGCAGTCTCGGTGTACGCGATCGACGCACAGGATTTCGCCGCGGCGCGCGCGGCCGGCACTTCCTGAGCCCGGTTCCCGGAACGGAGCCTGGGCAGCACCTGCTCCACCGGCACCATGCCGCTGGCGTCGTCGCCGGACCAGGCGCGCTGCACCGCCTGCAGCGTGCCCACGACGCGCTCGGGGTGTACCAGCACCTGGCCGTCGGGCAGCGTTTCCGCCGCGGCGGCCCGGCTTGCGGTATCGTTGTGCCGCACATGTCTTTTACTCAGGAATACCATGAAGACCTACCATGGCAGCTGCCACTGCGGCAGCGTGCGTTTCGAAGCCGATATCGACATCAAGGCCGGCACCATCAAGTGCAACTGCACGATCTGCAGCAAGATGCGTTTCTGGGCGGCGCAGGTGCCATCCAGCGCGTTCCGCCTGCTGGCCGGGGGCGAGCGCCTGCGCGAATACCGCTTCCACACGCGCCAGGACGCGCATTATTTTTGCGGCGAATGCGGCATCAATACCTTCTCGACCGGCAGTTCGGCGGCGCTGGGGCCTTTCCATGCGGTGGTGCTGGCCAGCCTGGACGATTTGCCGGTGGAGGAACTGGTGGCGGCGCCGATGCGCTACCTGGATGGGAGGAACGACGAGTGGGTGCGTCCGCCAGCGGAGACGCGCCACCTGTGAAGGCCGTTGGGATCGATGTGCGCGCGGGCCTGCGGGCGGGAATTGAACGCGTGGGCGGCGCACGGGAAGCGGGCGACGCCAGATGCGCGATGGAGCCGCCCACCCAACGCACCCGGCCGTAGGGTGGGCGGCTCCACATTCGCCATTTGCCGGGCCGCACATGCAACGCCGCCCACGCGTTCAACCCACGCCAGCATCACGGCCACGCGCCCCGTGCCACGACCAGGACGAAAAAACCGGGGCACGGGCCCCGGTTCGCTTGACATTGCCAGCGCTTACTTCGCCGCCAGCAGCATCTCGTTCAGGCGCTTCACGAAACTGGCCGGGTCGCTCAGGCTGCCGCCCTCGGCCAGCATGGCCTGGTCGAACAGGATGTGCGACCAGTCGCCGAAGCGGCCGCCCTCCGCGTCCTCGTACTTGAGGCGCTGCACCAGCGGGTGGTTCGGGTTGATTTCCAGGATCGGCTTCGATTCCGGCGCGTTCTGGCCGGCCGCCTTCAGCATGCGCAGCAGGTTGCCCGACAATTCGTTCTCGTCCGCGACCAGGCAGGCCGGCGAATCGGTCAGGCGGAAAGTGACGCGCACGTCCTTGGCCTTGTCGCCAAGTGCGCCCTTCATCTTCTCGACCAGTTCCTTGTAGCCGGCTTCCGTCTCGGCGTGCTCCTTCTTCTCGGCTTCGTCTTCCAGCGCGCCCAGGTCGAGGCCGCCCTTGGCCACCGAGACCAGTTCCTTGCCCTCGAACTCGGACAGGAAGGACAGCATCCATTCGTCGACGCGGTCCGTCATCAAGAGCACTTCGACGCCCTTCTTGCGGAAGATCTCCAGGTGCGGGCTGTTCTTCGCGGCGGTGTAGCTGTCGGCGGTGACGTAGTAGATCTTGTCCTGGCCTTCCTTCATGCGGCCGACGTAGTCGCCGAAGGACACGGTCTGGGCGTCGGAATCATTGGCGCTCGAGGCGAAGCGCAGCAGCTTGGCGATGCGGTCCTTGTTGGCGGCGTCCTCGCCGATGCCTTCCTTCAGCACCTGGCCGAACTCCTTCCAGAAGCTCGCGTACTTGTCCTTGCCGGCCTGCTCTTCCGAGTTCGCCATCTCTTCCAGCATGCCCAGCACGCGCTTGGTCGAGCCTTCGCGGATCACCTTCACGTCGCGCGACTCCTGCAGGATCTCGCGCGAGACGTTCAGCGGCAGGTCTGCCGAATCGATCACGCCCTTGATGAAGCGCAGGTAGGTCGGCATCAGCTGCTCGGCGTCGTCCATGATGAACACGCGCTTCACGTACAGCTTGATGCCGGCGCGCTTGTTGCGGTCCCACAGGTCGAACGGGGCGTGGGCCGGCACGTACAGCAGCTGGGTGTATTCGCTACGGCCCTCGACCCGGTTGTGGGTGTGGGCCAGCGGGTCCTGGAAGTCGTGCGAGACGTGCTTGTAGAACTCGTTGTACTGTTCCTCGGTGATGTCCGATTTCGAGCGGGCCCACAGCGCGCTGGCCTGGTTCACGGTCTCGAGCTCGTCCTTCAGGACGGTGGCCTTCTTCTCTTCGTCCCACTCCTCCTTCTGCATCACGATCGGCAGCGAGATGTGGTCGGAGTACTTGCGGATGATGGATTTCAGCTTCCAGGACGAGAGCAGCTCTTCCTCGCCAGCGCGCAGGTGCAGGATCACGTCGGTGCCGCGGCCGGCCTTCTCGATCTGCTCGAGGCTGTAGTCGCCCTCACCGGTCGATTCCCAGCGCACGCCCTCGGAGGCGAAGGCGCCGGCGCGGCGGGTATTGACGATGACGCGGTCGGCCACGATGAAGGCCGAGTAGAAGCCCACGCCGAACTGGCCGATCAGGGCCGCGTCCTGCTGCTGGTCGCCCGACAGCTTGCTGAAGAATTCCTTGGTGCCCGACTTGGCGATGGTGCCCAGGTGCGAGATGACTTCCTCGCGGCTCATGCCGATGCCGTTGTCGGAAATGGTGATGGTGCGCGCTTCCTTGTCGAAGCTGACCCGGATCTTCAGTTCGTGGTCGTTGCCGTACAGGGCGTCGTTGTTGATCGCCTCGAAGCGCAGCTTGTCGGCCGCGTCGGAGGCGTTCGAGATCAGTTCACGCAGGAAGATCTCCTTGTTCGAGTACAAGGAGTGGATCATCAGTTGCAGCAGCTGTTTTACTTCTGCCTGGAAGCCAAGGGTTTCTTTTTCGGCGACTGCCATTTTATTTCCTCATGGGTGGATTGGTTGCTAGACTGCTGCGAGATTGGGATGAGTACGGATAATTCAAGAGTTTTATCTCTTGGAAATTTTCTAACGTTTGGAGTGTAAAAATGAAATTTTCTTTCATCACTTTTCTGTTCGCCAGCAGCCTGCTCGGCGCCAGTGTCCCGGCCGCCGCCGCTCCTGCCACTCCCGCCGCAGCCGCAGCCGCAGCCGTGCGCAGCGCCGAGATCACGCCCGGCATCGCCGTCGCCGGCCAGCTGCGCGAAGCCGACCTGGCCCAGCTGAAGGCGCAGGGCTATACCGCCGTCGTCGCCCTGCGCCCGGACGGCGAAGGCCCGGACCAGCCTTCCTCGAGCACCATGGCGGCCGCCGCCGCGGACCAGGGCCTGGGCTTCACCTACATCCCGGTGCGTCCCGGCGCGATTCCCGACGAGGCGGTCGAGCGCCTGGGGGCGGCGCTGGCGGGCAGTCCCGGCAAGCTGATGATCTATTGCCGCAGCGGCAGCCGCGCGGCGCGCACCTGGGGCCTGGCCGAGGCTTCCCGTCCGGGCGGACGCGATGCCGGCGCGATCCTGGCGGCGATCCGCGCCGCCGGCCAGTCGGGCGAAGACCTGCATGACGCGCTGGCGCAGCGCATCGCCAGCCGCCCGGCGCCGTCCCGCTGAAGCGGCCGGCAGGCGGGAACACGCAAGGATGGGCAGGGCGGCGGGCAAGTCGTACAATACCGGTTTCATCCACTGCAACCTGGAACTAGCATGTCCGTCTACGACAAACTGAAGGAACTCAACATCACCCTGGCCGCGCCGGCCACCCCGGCCGCCGCCTACGTCATGTACGTACAGACCGGCAACCTGGTCTTCCTGTCGGGTCACATCGCCAAGAACGCCGACGGTTCGCCGACCGCCGGCATCCTGGGCAAGGACAAGACCACCGCCGACGGCCAGCAAGCCGCGCGCTCGGTCGCCATCGACCTGATGGGCACCCTGCAGGAAGCCGTTGGCGGCGACCTGAACCGCGTCAAGCGCATCGTCAAGGTGATGAGCCTGGTCGCCTCGACCCCGGACTTCAACGAGCAGCACCTGGTCACCAACGGCTGCTCGGAGCTGATCGGCGACGTGTTCGGCGAAGCCGGCAAGCATGCCCGCTCGGCCTTCGGCGTCGCCTCGCTGCCGCGCGGCACCTGCGTCGAGATCGAACTGATCGCCGAAGTCGCGTAAAACCCGGCAATACCGCGCAATACCGCTTGCGGGCTGGGCCTACCCGGCCCGGTCCTTCCCTGAAGCAGCCTACCGGCGTGCTTTATAATGGCCCGGCACTACCCGTGCGGCCCTTCCTGTGAGACCAGTATGAAAATCGACAATCCCCATCCCATCCAGTGGCAGTTCTCGGAGCGCGCCCAGCAGCTGCAAAGCTCGTTCATCCGCGAAATCCTGAAGATTACCCAGCGTCCGGAGATCATCTCCTTCGCCGGCGGCCTGCCTTCGCCAGCCACCTTCCCGGTCGAGCGCATGAAAGAAGCGTACGACAAGGTCCTGAGCGAGACCGGCAAGGTCGCGCTGCAGTATGGCCCGACCGACGGCTACGCCCCGCTGCGGGAATGGATCGCCAATTCGCTGTCCACGGAAGGCAGCCGCATCCTGCCGGAACAGATCCTGATGACTTCCGGCTCGCAGCAGGCTCTCGACCTGCTGGGCAAGGTGCTGATCGACGAAGGCAGCCGGGTGCTGGTCGAGACCCCGAGCTACCTGGGCGCCCTGCAGGCCTTCTCGGTCTACCGTCCTGAATTCAAGTCGGTCGAGACCGACGAACACGGCCTGGTGCCGTCCTCGATCGAAGGCGTGGCGCAAGGCGCGCGCCTGCTGTACGCGCTGCCGAATTTCCAGAACCCGACCGGCCGCACGCTGTCGCTCGAGCGCCGCCAGGAGCTGGTGGAGACCTGCGCCCGCCTCGGCCTGCCACTGATCGAGGACGACCCCTACGGCACCCTGTCCTACCGCGGCGAGCCAATGCCGAAGATGGTCGCGATGAATCCGGACGGCGTCATCTACATGGGTTCCTTCTCGAAGGTGCTGACCCCGGGCATCCGCCTCGGCTACGTGTGCGCCCCGCTGCCGCTGGTGCGCCGCCTCGAGCTGGCCAAGCAGGCGGCCGACCTGCACACCGCCCAGCTGACCCAGATGGTGGTGTACGAGGTGGTGAAGGATGGCTTCCTGGACCAGCACATCCCGACCATCCGCAAGCTGTACGGCGACCAGTGCCAGGTGATGCTGGACGCGATGCAGGAACACTTCCCGGCCAGCGTTACCTGGACCAGGCCGGAAGGCGGCATGTTCATCTGGGTGACGCTGCCGAAGAGCATCGACGCCATGAAGCTGCTGGACCAGTCGCTGGCCGCGCGCGTGGCCTTCGTGCCGGGCGCGCCCTTCTATGCCAACGAACCGGAAACCAACACCCTGCGCCTGTCCTTCGTGACCGTGCCGCCGGAACGCATCCGCGAAGGCATCGCCATCCTCGGCAAGCTGATCAAGGACATGCTGTAAGTCTGCGCGCGGGGCATCGCTCCGATATTTGTAGCATTCGTGGATAATCGGCAACAGAAGTTGCCGCAGGCATCGGTGATGGAGGTATGATCACCGACAGTCACCTTCGGCCTGAACCCGGTTTTATCCAGCTACAGTATGAAGTACCCCGCTCCAGGGCTCACGGCTGCCGCCGAGCCCCCCGCCGCATACCAGTCCGCGCGCCTTTCCGCACATTCCGCCGCCGACGCCGCGACCCCGCCCCAGGCGGCGGTCCTGGTCGTCGACGACGCGCCTGCCAGCCTGGGACTGCTGCACGACATGCTGCGTGGCCAGGGCTACCGTACCTTCGTCGCGATCTCCGGCGAGCGTGCGCTCGACCTGGCGCAGCGGGTCCAGCCCGACCTGATCCTGCTCGATGTCGTCCTGCCCGGCCTGGACGGCCTGCAGACCTGCCGCCGCCTGAAGGACAACCCGGCCACCGCCGACATCCCGGTGATCTTCGTCAGCGCCTGCGCCGACACCGGCGACATCGTGGCCGGCTTCGACGCGGGCGCCGCCGACTATATCGCCAAGCCGCTGCGTCCGCTCGAAGTCTGCGCGCGGGTGCGCGCCCAGCTCAAGGCCCGCTCGGCGAGCCGCTCCGATACCCAGCAGGCGCGCCGCCTGAGCATGATCGTCGAAGGGATGGACGAAGGCCTGCTGCTGCTCGGCCCGGATGGCCGCATCCAGTACGCCAACCCGGCCGCCGAGCGCTGCCTGGGCTACCGCGAGGCCGAACTGGCGGGCCGCCCGCTGGCCGCCCTGCTGGCCGGCACCGCCGCCGCCGACTACACGGCCTATTTCAGCAGGCATGCGCCGCAGGCCCACTGTGACAGTGGCAGTGGCAGTGGCAGCGGCAGTGGCGAGGCGCGCTGCCGCGGCACCCGCGAGGTACTGCTCCAGCAGCCCGACGGCGGCCTGCGCGCGATGGACCTGAGCCTGTCGGCGATGGCCTCGGGCGAGCAGCTCCACGTCGCCCTGCTGCACGACATCACCCATCACAAGCAGTCAGAGACCGCGCTGCAGCGCGCGGCCCTGGCCGACCCGCTGACCGGCATCGCCAACCGGCGCCAGTTCGACACCTGCCTCGAGCGCGAATGGCAGCGCGCGGTGCGCAGCGCGCGTCCGCTGTCGCTGCTGGTGCTGGACGTGGACCACTTCAAGCTGTACAACGACCTGCTCGGCCACGCCGCCGGCGACCAGTGCCTGCAGGCCGTGGCCAGCACCCTGCAGGCGCACGCCCTGCGCGCCACCGACCTGGCGGCGCGCTACGGCGGCGAGGAATTCGTGCTGCTGCTGCCAGACACGCCGCATGCCGGCGCGGCCAGGGTGGCCGAATCGATCCGCGCCGACATCGAGCGCCTGCGCGTGCCCAATCCACGCTCGCCCACTTCAGACTTCGTCACCGTCAGCGTGGGCGCGGCCAGCTTCGTGCCCAGCCTGTTCGACGACATCCGCTCGCTGTTCCTGGCCGCCGACCGCGCCATGTACGACGCCAAGGCGGCCGGGCGCAACCGGGTGCTGGCGGTCGAGGGCGGGTATACCTGGGAAACCCTGCAGCGCATGCTGGCGCGCTGAGCGCGCTTTTGCCTCACATGCGCTGCGGATAGCCGGTGATGCGCGCGATGTCGCGGTACATCGGCCGCAGCCGGCGGTACATCTTCAGGTACACCTCGCGGTACAGGCGCTCGTACACGGCCTGGCTCGCCGCATCGGGTTCGAACACCCGTCCGACCCGGGTCATGGCGCGCAGCGCCGCATCGAAGTCCGGATGCAGGCCAAGTCCCACCGCGGCATCGATCGCCGCGCCCAGGCCCGAGGTCTCGTACACGTGCGGCCGCGCGGTGGGCAGGCCGAAGATGTCGGCGGTGATCTGCATCGCCACGTCGCTCTGGGAGCCGCCGCCCGACACGCGCAGATCGGTGATGCGCGCGCCGCCGCGCCGTTCGATGCGCTCCTTCCCTTCGCGCAGCGCATAGGCCAGGCCTTCCAGGATCGCGCGGTATACGTGGGCCCGGGTATGCACGTCGCCGAAGCCGATGATCGCGCCCTTGGCCTCGCGTCCCGGCACCCGGATGCCGGGCGTCCAGTAGGGCTGCAGCATCAGGCCCATCGCGCCGGGCGGCACCGCCCGCGCCAGCTCGTCGAACAGGCGCTCGGGCGCCACGTCTTCCAGCAGGGCGCGCGCCTGCTCATGGTGGCCGAACTGCTCCTTGAACCAGTTGACCATCCAGTAGCCCCGGAACACCTGCACTTCCACGCTGTAGGCGCCGGGCAGCGCCGCCGGATAGGGCGGCACGAAGGGCGTCGCCTCCAGGTAACGGGTGGTGGTGGCGTTGATGGTGGCCGTGGTGCCGTAGCTCAGGCAGCCGACATGGGGCGCGGCGCAGCCGGCGCCGAGCACCTCGCAGGCCTTGTCGGCTGCCGCCGCCAGCAGCGGCAGTCCCTGCGGAATGCCGGTGTCCTGCGCCGCCGCGGCGCCAATCTCGCCCAGCCGCGCACCCGGCTCGGCCAGCTCGGGCAGCATGTGCGGCTCCACGGCCAGCGCCTGCCACTTCCAGTCGCGCCGCCCGGCCCAGCGCCGGCGCCGGTAGTCGAACGGCAGGTAGGCCACCTGCGAGCCGGACGAGTCGGCGAAACGCCCGCACAGGCGCCAGTTCAGGTAGCCCGACAGCAGCAGGAACTTGTCGGTGGCGCGCCAGACCTCCGGCTGGTGGGCGCGGATCCAGTTGATCTCGGCCTCGCCGCGGAAGTAGTTCACCGTGCCGTCCACCCGCGCCAGCTTGAAGGCGGCGCGCCACAGCGCGCCGACCGGCGGCACCTCGTCGGTGCGGCGCTGGTCGAGCCAGGTAATGGCGGGACGCAGCGGCCGGCCCGCGCGGTCGAGGTTGATGACGGTGCCGCGCTGGGTGGTCACGGCCACGCCGGCGATGCGCGCCCGGTCGGCGCCGGGCTCGGCCCACAGGCGCCGGCAGGCCAGGCACAGGGTGCGCCAGAAGCCTTCCGGGTCGTGCTCGGCCCAGCCGGGATGGGGACTGGTGTAGTCCTGCAGCGGCACCTGCGCCTTGGCCACCAGCTCGCCGCGCAGGTCGAACAGCAGCGCCCGCACACTTTGCGTGCCGTTGTCGATGGCGAGGATCAGCGGATCATGCATGGGCGCTCCCGGCCGGGATGCCGTGCTGCTCGCCCACAGGGCAAGTTGGCTTCGAATACCACGGCAGCTTGCCTGGAACGTCTAACAACATCTTGTTTGTCGTGATAGCAATATCGTACACTGGACCATTCTAACCGTCTGCCATCGTCCCAGGAAAAGACATTTAGATATTGGAGAAGACAAATGCATGGCCCAAGCCCTGACACGACTTACCCCATGGAAGGCTTTCCGCAAATTTGTTTCCTGAAAAATGTCATCACACGTCCACACATTGAAGTCGGCGATTTCACGTACTACGACGATCCGGACGGGTGCGCAAATTTCGAAAAAAACGTGCTGTATCATTTTCCTTTTATTGGAGATCGGCTAAGAATCGGTAAATTCTGTGCGATCGCACGCGGTGTCAAATTCATCATGAATGGTGCCAATCACCAGATGAGCGGTATCTCGACCTACCCATTCTTCATTTTCGGCAACGGCTGGGAGCTTGCGCGCCCGTCCGCAGATGAGCTACCGTACAAGGGCGATACGGTCATCGGCAACGATGTTTGGATCGGCTACGACACGCTGATCATGCCAGGTGTAACTGTCGGAGACGGCGCGATCATTGCAGCGCGCTCAGTGGTAACAGCCGATGTCCCCGCCTACGCGATCGTTGGCGGAAACCCGGCACAGATGGTGCGATCACGGTTCGACCCGGATAGTGTACGGAGACTGCAATCAGTCGCCTGGTGGGATCGTCCGATAACGTGGATCAGCAGACATCTCAACCAGATTCGAGCGGGAGATGTTGATGCGCTCGAGAACGCGGCGGCTGTTGATTCGTCGAAATAAGCATGCCAGGTGAACCGGCTTTTTGCGGGGATTATTCCCCCTCCCGAAGTGCCGGGGAATGTAATAAGATTGTGTGACATACCCCACCCTTCTACCCGGGAGGTACACAAATGCGGCTCGTCATGGTACGCAGCGTTGCGCTAGCCCTGTCGTTTGCAGTGTCGGGATTTACCTACGGGACCGAGATCACCCCGCGAGCGGGCCGGCTGGCGCTTCAAGACTTTCAAGCGACCACCCTGAGTGCCATGCGCGAGACCGAGCGAGTCGGGTTCAACGCATATAGTGATCGCCTGTCGCCGACCCTTCGGAAATACGTGGCCGTCAGCGCGATGTCGGCCGTTATGTTAGGCGACGACTGGCAAACGCTCACCCCGGCCCAACAGACCGAATTTTCAGATCTTTTCGGCCAGATATTTTTACTGACGCTACGCGATGCCTTTCGGTCGACTGGTGTCTCCAGCATGGGGCAGATGGAAACCTTTGCCGGTGATATCTTCCAACCCACGGGTACTAAATCAATTGCGCTTTGTGAATCGCTAAAACTTGATAGGTGCGACAGCCTTGTGGTAGTGAGCAACAAAGTAGGGGATACAAGTCCATCCGGTGGTGTTCTGAAGCTCGGATATCAGTTGATGCCTACCGCTGATGGATGGGTCATCGTTGACGTGAGCATCAACGGCTTATCTGTACTTACCTCCTATGCGTCTCAGAACAGACGAATCCTCAAGAATCAGGGCGCCGACCGGCTGCTGAGCGAGATGAGATCACTGCTCCAGCGCATCCAGAGTAGAAAATAGCTTGTGGTAAGCATCGAATGATGCCCATTCCTTCCAGCGAGCGGACAGTTTCCGATGCGCGTCGCTTTCCTGCAACTACCGCTCATGTCTCCGAGGCACTAACAACAGGTTTGTTAACTTCCTGTGCTACTGGGTCTGTGGATAAGCCGCCACCCTATGTGACGAGAATCGGGACGCGACGCACTTGCTGACAGCAGCGCGTGAAAGCAGAAATAAGCCTGCACGTACCTGCTGATAACTTCAGGCATTCGATGGCGATTCTGGGCACTGAGAGCATGTTTGCAGCGATCGGAGCGTACGCCCGTTCTTTGACACTGCAAGGCCTGTTTGGAGCCTTATCCGTACTGGCCCTGCTGAAAGTGCCCAAATGGGACTGCAAGGCCTGGAACGCTTCTTTACATTCCCGAACAGGCTTGATCCCTACAACTCAGCTCCCCGTCCTTCGTTTTGAGTGTTTACGCGCGATGGGTCGATAGCGGACGCACGCAGGTTTGGCTTGAACGCCAAGCTGATGGCTGTTGTTGCGGGTGAACTGCTTATTACTTGACAATCAGTTCAAGTGATCCTAAAGTGATATCACTTTAATGTCACCCACCAGCGAAGGAAACGACCATGCATGCAGCCCCCTCCCGCCGCGAAAAGGCATTCTCTTCCGCAAACGGCTACCTGGCAGCCGGCGCAGGCATCGTCCTGCTGGCGGCCGCGGCCTGGCTGCTCAATGGCGGCGGCCCGTTCGCCTTCCTGGCCAGCGTGGCGCTGGGCCTGGCCGGGGTACTGTGCTTTACCGGCCTGTTCATGCTGCAGCCGAACGAGAGCGCGATCCTGACCCTGTTCGGCAAGTACATCGGCACCGACCGCGGCGAGGGCCTGCGCTGGGCTTTCCCGCTCTACGTGAAGCGCCGCCTGTCGCTGCGCGCCCGTAACTTCAATGTCCCGACCATCAAGGTCAACGACAAGCGCGGCAACCCGGTGGAGATCAGCGCGGCGGTGGTCTGGCGCGTGCGTGACACGGCCCAGGCGGTGTTCGAGGTCGACGATTTCGAGCGCTACGTCGCGATCCAGGCCGAGGCCGCGCTGCGCCACCTCGCCTCGCAGTACGCCTACGACGAGGGCGAAGACCTGCACCAGGACGAGACCACGCTGCGCGCCGGCATGGACGTGGTGGCCGATGCGCTGCAGCGCGAACTGCAGGCGCGCTTCGAAGCTGCAGGCGTGGAGGTGCTGGACGCCAAGCTGACCCACCTGGCCTATGCCGCCGAGATCGCCCAGGTGATGCTGCGCCGCCAGCAGGCCGAAGCCATCATCAGCGCCCGCGCCAAGATCGTGCATGGCGCGGTGAGCATGGTGGAATCGGCGCTGAAGGGCCTGTCCGAGCGCGGCATCGTCGAGCTGGACGACGAGCGCAAGGCGGCGATGGTCAGCAACCTGCTCGTGGTACTGTGCTCGGACAAGGAAACCCAGCCGATCGTGAACACGGGCACCCTCTACAACTGACCGTACAGCATGGCAAGTCCAGGCAAAAAAGCGTATCCGCTGCGGATCGACCCCGCCCTGTGGGATGAACTGCAGCGGCTTGCCGCGCGCGACCTGCGCAGCGTGAATGCGCAGATCGAGTTCCTGCTGCGCGAAGGACTGGCGCGGCGCGGCATCCGCCAGCCCGAGGCGAGGAACGCGAACGGAGACGAAGACAGCGAAGGCGGGTCGGCCTAAGCCGCAATATCGGCCGGCCGGCCCGCGCTGCCGCGCACCCTGCCCGCCGCGCCATCGAAGGCATAGGCGCCGGCTTCCATCGATTCCCAGCGCCCTTCCCCCATCAGGTGCAGGACGTGGGTATGGTGGCGCAGCACGGCCGCGCGGTGGGCGATGCTGACCAGGGTCGCGCCGCTGTCGCGAAGGCGCGCATACAACGCCGCTTCGCTGCCGCTGTCGAGCGCACTGGTCGCCTCGTCCAGCACCACGATGGCCGGCCCGTGCACCAGCACCCGGGCGAAGGCCAGGCGCTGCTGCTCGCCCACCGAGAGCAGTTTTTCCCAGTCCTGCACGGCCTCCAGCCCGCCCACGCGTTCGGCCAGGCGCGGCAGCTGCACCTGGTCCAGGATCTCCAGCAGGGCCGCGTCGTCCAGCGGCGAGTCCGGGCTCGGATAGGCAAGCTGGCTGCGCAGGGTGCCAGCCTGCAGGTAGGGTTGCTGGGGCAGGAAGAAGAACTGGTCCAGCGCTGGACGGTGGATGGTACCGCTGCCATGACACCACAGGCCGGCGATGGCGCGCAGCAGCGAACTCTTGCCGCAGCCGCTTTCGCCCGTGATCAGGAGCGCGTCGCCAGGCCGCAAGGCCAGGCTCAGCTCCCGCACCAGGACCCGGTCCGACTGCGGCGGGTGCAGGGTCAGCCGGTCGAGGCGCAGGTGCGCGGCGGGCAGGGTCTGGATGCGCGGCGCCTTCGCCGCGGTCGCAGCCGCGCCCGGGACCCCACCCGCATCCGGCAGCACCAGCCGCGCCAGCGCCTGCAGGCGCTCGATGCCTGCCACGAAGCGGCTCAGGCTCTCGAAATTGTCGACGATCACACCCACCGCGCCCAGCACGGCGGTGAACGCGCCCGCGGCCTGCACCGCCCGCCCCACTTCCATCTCGCCCGCCAGCACGCGCTCGGCCAGGATCATGCCCGGCAATACCAGGGTCAGCTGGCTGAAGCCGCGCTGGAACACGTTCAGCGCGCACTGCTTGCGGATCAGGCGAGCGAAATTGCGGAATACCCCATCGAAACTGGCGTCGATGCGGGCCCGCTCCTGGGATTCGCCCCGGTAGAAGGCGATCGATTCGGCGTTCTCGCGCAGGCGCATCAGGTTGAAGCGGAAATCCGCCTCGCGCCGCAACTGCCAGAAGTTCAGCCGGATCAGCGGATTGCCGAACAGGTAGAGGGCGCCGACGGTTCCCGCCAGCGCATACACGACCAGCACGCCCACCAGAAGCTGCGAGATCGACCACAGCACGGCGCTGAAGGCCACCAGCTGCATCAGCGCACCGATGAAGACCAGCAGGAAGTGGATCGAGCGGCCGGTGAAACTGTTGATGTCTTCGCTGATGCGCTGGTCCGGGTTGTCGATCGCGCCGTCGGCGCCGAGGGAATAGTAGGTGCGTTCACGCAGGTAGCCGTCGAGGAAGCGCCCGGTGAGCCAGCGCCGCCACTGGTTGGCGAACAGGTCGCGCATGAAGTAGTACAGCGCATAGACGGGGACGGCGAAGGCCAGCACCAGCAGGCAGGCGCGCACCGCCTGCCAGAAACGGCCGCCCTCGCGCCCGGCCAGGGCCGAGGTCATTTCGCCGGCCTGCTCATTCAGCAGCACCGCGAGCCGGGTCTCGACCAGCATCAGCGCCAGCAGCAGCACCAGCAGGGTCCAGGCCTGGCCTTTCTGCTCGCCCAGCCAGTAGGGCCGGGCGACGGCGAGGAACTGCTTCCAGGCGGCCAGCGACAGCGGGGCGCCGCGCCGCGGCCCTTCCGCCGCGGAAACAGGAGGCGCGGCGGCGGGGCGGGCGGAATCGGGCGTTTTCATGTTTCGGACCAGGGCGTAAGGCAGGCTTCCAGCATACGGGCGGGCGGGCGCGCGTTCCGTGCAAAAGCGGACATAGCGCGGCCCCGGCAATGCGCTGCGGCGCTGCGCAGGGGCACGCAGGACTGGGCAGCGGCGGAACGCGCCATCCTGGTGGGGCTATAATTGTCCGAATCTCCACATTGCAGCCGCCGGTACCGACGTGAATCCCCATCTCGCCCAGCTCCATCCCTACCCGTTCGAACAATTGCGCCAGCTGTTCAGCGGCGTCACGCCGAATCCCGCCTACTCCCCGATCAGCCTGGGCATCGGCGAACCGAAGCATCCGACACCGGCCTTCATCGAGAAGGCCCTGATGCATGCGATGGCGGGGCTGTCGGCCTATCCGAGCACCCATGGCGGCGAAGCGCTGCGCGCGGCGATCGCCGGCTGGCTGGAGCGCCGCTACGGCATTCCGGCGCTCGACCCGGCCACCATGGTGTTGCCGGTCAATGGCTCGCGCGAGGCGCTGTTCGCCTTCGCCCAGTGCGTGGTGGACGGCGCGCGCGGCGACGCACTGGTGATGAGCCCGAATCCTTTCTACCAGATCTACGAGGGCGCGGCCCTGCTGTGCGGCGCCACGCCGTATTACGTGAATTCCGAGCCGGGGCGCAACTTCGCGCCCGACTACGGCAGCGTGCCGGCCGCGGTGTGGGAGCGCGTGCAACTGCTATACGTGTGCTCCCCGGGCAACCCGACCGGCGCCGTGCTCGGCCTGGACGACTGGCGCCAGCTGTTCGCGCTGTCCGACCAGTATGGCTTCGCGATCGCGGCCGACGAATGCTATTCCGAGATCTATGCCGGTTCGGTGCCGCCGCTGGGCGCGCTGGAGGCGGCGCATGCGCTGGGCCGCAGCGGCGGCGCGCATCCCTACCCGAGGCTGGTGGTGTTCTCGAGCCTGTCGAAACGCTCGAACGTGCCCGGCATGCGCTCGGGCTTCGTGGCGGGCGACCCGCGCCTGCTGAAGCAGTTCCTGCTCTACCGTACCTACAGCGGCGGCGCCATGTCGCCGCCGGTGCAGGCGGCGTCCTGCGCGGCCTGGAACGACGAGCAGCACGTGCTGGACAACCGCGCGCTGTACCGCGAAAAGTTCCGCCTCATCACCCCGCTCCTGAAACGCGTGATGGACGTCGAGCTGCCGGACGCCGGCTTCTACCTGTGGGCCGACGTGCGCCGCACCGGCCTGTCCGACCTCGAATTCACGCGCCGCCTGTATGCCGAATATAATGTGACGGTTTTGCCGGGCAGCTTCCTTGCGCGCGAGGCGCACGGCCTGAATCCCGGCCGCAACCGCATCCGCATGGCCCTCGTGGCCAGCGTCGACGAAGGACTCGAGGCGGCCAACCGCATCGTCGCGTTCTGCCAGGGCCTTTGACCGGCAGCGCCACCGAACCACCCAACCACCGAACCATCATGAGCCAACAACTCCAGAACATCATCGACACCGCGTGGGAACAGCGCGCGGAAATCAGCCCAGCCAGCGCCAGCGCGGAAGTGCGCGACGCCGTCGCCCACGTGCTCGCCGGCCTCGACAACGGCAGCCTGCGCGTGGCGCAGAAGGACAGCGGCAGCTGGGTCGTCAACCAGTGGATCAAGAAGGCCGTGCTGCTGTCCTTCCGTCTCGAGAACAACGTGCCGGTCGCCGCTGGCGACATGCAGTTCTACGACAAGGTGCCGACCAAGTTCGCCGACTATACGCCGGAAGACTTCGCCAAGGGCGGCTTTCGCGTGGTGCCGCCGGCGGTTGCCCGCCGCGGCAGCTTCATCGGCAGGAACGTGGTCCTGATGCCGTCCTATGTCAACATCGGCGCCTACGTCGACGAAGGCGCGATGGTCGATACCTGGGCCACCGTCGGCTCCTGCGCCCAGATCGGCAAGAACGTGCACCTGTCGGGCGGTGTCGGCATCGGCGGCGTTCTGGAACCGATGCAGGCGAATCCGACCATCATCGAGGACAACTGCTTCATCGGCGCCCGCTCGGAAATCGTGGAAGGCGTGATCGTCGAGGAGAACTCGGTGATCTCGATGGGCGTGTACATCGGCCAGTCGACCAGGATCTACGACCGCGCCACCGGCGAGATCAGCTACGGCCGGGTACCGAGCGGCTCGGTCGTGGTCTCGGGCAGCTTGCCCTCAAGCGATGGCAAGTACAGCCTGTACTGCGCCGTGATCGTCAAGCGCGTGGACGCCCAGACCCGCGCCAAGACCGGCATCAACGAACTGCTGCGCGGCGAGTGATCCGCGCGGGCGCCACGTGCGCCCGGCCTGTCCCGGGCGGGGGCCAGCGCGGCTCCCGCCGTTCCGCTTTCCCGGCCCGCGGCCTCCCGCCGCGCCGCGCCTTCCTTGTCCCGCTTTCGTCCTGGACAAATGCCACCACTGGATGCCATGCCGCTTGTTGTATTTCCATAGTGCAATGTATATTTCGCTTTGTCCTGGACAAACACCGACAAACGACCATTCACCAAAGGGCAGCATGAGTAACCTGAACATCATCGCATTCGGCAAAGACGACATCGAGAACAAGCTGACGGACATGTCGGCGACGCAGATCGACCAGCTCGCCTTTGGCGCCATCCAGCTCGACGCCCAGGGTACCATCCTGCGCTACAACGAGGCGGAAGCCCAGATCACCGGACGCCAGGCCAGCGCCGTCATCGGCAGCAATTTCTTCCGTGACGTGGCGCCATGCACGAACACCTCGCGCTTCAAGGGCGTGTTCGATGCCGGCGTGCGCACCGGCACCCTGAATACCATGTTCGAATACGTGTTCGACTACAAGATGACGCCGACCAAGGTGAAGATCCACATGAAGAAGGCGATCAGCGACGGGACCTACTGGATCTTCGTCAAGCGCCTGTAAGCCGATGTCGATGCCCCTGCCGCACCCCGCCCCCTGGTGGACCCAGCGTCCCGCGCTGCTGCGCTACATCGCCGACCTGGTGGCCGGCGAACTGGCCACCCTGCGCCACGATCCATCCATCGAGCCTGGCGCGTGGACCGGCAGCCTGTCGCTGCAGCAGGACCTGGGCCTCGATTCGCTCGAGCTGCTGCACGTGGCCGGCGTGCTGGCCACGGCGCTGGGCATGCAGCACAGCGGGGTCGAGGACTACCTGCTGGCGCGCCGCAGCCTGGGCGAGTGGGCCGACCTGGCCGCCACCGCCCTGGCCCACTGGGACCAGGAAATCGTGTTCAGCACCTCGGGCAGCAGCGGCCAGCCGAAGCGCTGCGTCCACGAACTGGCGTGCCTGGAGCAGGAGGCGGCTGCCCTGGCCTCCCTGTTCCCTAGACGGCGCCGCCTGCTGGTGGCCGTGCCCAGCCACCATATCTACGGCTTCCTGTTTTCCCATCTGCTGCCGCGCCACCTGGGCCTGGGACCGGACGACGTGCTGAGCGTGCGCGCACGCCTGCCCGGCCAGCTGGCCCGCCACACCCAGCCCGGCGACCTGGTGATCGGCCACCCGCTGTTGTGGGAGGCGGCCAGCGCCGCGTGCGCGCCGTTCGCGCCAGACGTGTTCGGGGTCAGCTCGACCGCGCCCTGCCCCGCTGCGGTGGCCGAGGCGACCGAGGCGGCCGGGCTGGCAGCCCTGTTCCAGGTCTATGGCAGCTCCGAGACGGGCGGCCTGGGCTGGCGCCGTACGGCGCGCGAAGACTACCGCCTGTTCCCTTACCTGGCGCGCGGCGCCGGCCAGCGCGGCCTGTTGCGCGCCCTGCCGGGCGGCGCCACCATCAGCCTGCAGGCCCAGGACGCGCTGGACTGGCGCGGCGCGCGCAGTTTTGCCGTGGGCGCGCGCTGCGACGGCGCGCTGCAGGTCGGCGGCGTCAACGTCTTTCCGGAACGGGTGCGCGAGGTGCTGTGCGCCCATCCCGGCGTGGCAGACGCCGCGGTGCGCCTCATGCGCCCGGACGAAGGCCTGCGCCTGAAGGCCTTCATCGTGCCGCACGCCGGCCATGGCGAAGCACGCGAGGACTTCGCGCGCGAACTGCGCGCCTGGGTCGATGCGCGCCTGGCGGTGGCCGAGCGTCCCAAGGCCTTCACCTTCGGCAGCGCGCTGCCGCGCAGCGCCATGGGCAAGGCGGCCGACTGGAGCATCGCATGACGCAGCCAGGCGCGCCGGCCACGCTGGGCATCGACGCGGTGGAGCGCGAGACCCGGCTGTCGAAGGACGTGCTGCGCGCCTGGGAAAAGCGCTACGGTTTTCCGCTGCCGGTGCGCGACGCGCTGGGGCAGCGCGCCTATCCGCTCGAGCAGGTCGAGCGCCTGCGACTGATGAAGCGCCTGCTGGACCAGGGCCTGCGTCCCGGACGCCTGGCCGGCTTGCAGCATGCGCAACTGGCGCAGCTCGTCCGGCAGGCGCCGCGCGCCGCGGCGGCGTGCGCCGGTACGGAAGCGCAGGCCCTGGTCGAGGCGCTGCTGGCGGGCGTCGGGCGCGACCCGGTCGCCCTGCGCGACGCCCTGCGCCAGCAGCTGGCGCGCCTGGGCGTGGAGCGCTTCGTGGAACAGGTGGCGGCCCCGCTCACCACGGCCGTGGGTGCGCGCTGGGCGGAAGGCGGTCTCGACATCTTCGAGGAACACCTGTACACCGAGACCATGGCCGGCATCCTGCGCCACGCGCGGGCTGCCCTGCCCGAGGCCGCCGGTGCGCCGCGCATCCTTCTCACCAGCCTGCCGGGCGAAGCGCACGGCCTGGGCCTGGGCATGATCGAGATCCTGCTGGCGCTGGACGGCGCCAGCTGCATCGCCCTCGGTACCGGAACGCCGCCCGCCAGCATCGTGCGCGCGGTCGAGCGCCAGGGCGCCGACATCGTCGCCCTGTCCTTTTCGGCCGCCTACCCGAAGCGCCAGGTGGGCGCGGCCGTGCTGGGCCTGCGCCGGCTGCTGCCGGAGCCGGTACAGCTGTGGGCGGGCGGGGCCGGCGTGGCCGCGCTGGGCGCCATCGAAGGCGTGCGCCTGCTGCCAACGCTCGCCAGCGGACGGGCCGCCCTGGTGGCGTGGCGCGCCGGCGGCGGCCAGCCTGGGTAGATCTTCCTGCGGTAGAATGAATTCGAATACATTACCGCAACGCAAGAGGCCCGACATGATGATGGAACGCCTGTTCCAGTTGATGAAAGAGAAGAACGCTTCGGACATGTTCTTCGCGGCGAATTCGCCTGTGCACATCAAGATCAATGGAAGCCTGATTCCGATCAACCAGAACCGGCTGGAGCCGGAAAACATCCGCGTCCTGTTATCGGAAGTCGTCTCGCCCGAGCAGATGGTCGAACTCGAGCGCGACAACGAGCTGAACATGGGCGTGTCGATGCCCAACCTGGGGCGCTTCCGCCTGTCGGCCTTCCGCCAGCGCGGCTCGATCTCGGCCGTGTTCCGCTTCGTGCCGGCGAACATCCCGCCGATTGGCGAACTGGGCCTGCCACCGGTGCTGCTTGATCTGATCATGGAAAAGCGCGGCCTGCTGCTGGTGGTGGGCGCCACCGGTTCCGGCAAGTCGACCACGATCGCCTCGATGCTGGACCACCGCAACGCCCAGCGCAGCGGCCACATCCTGACGCTGGAAGACCCGATCGAATACCTGTTCAAGAACAAGAAGTCGATCGTCAACCAGCGCGAGATCGGCAGCGACGCCACCAGTTTCGCCACCGCCTTGCGCAATTCGATGCGCCAGGCGCCCGACTGCATCCTGATCGGCGAGATCAGGGACAAGGAAGCGATGGCGGCGGCGCTGGCGTATGCCCAGTCCGGCCACCTGGTGCTGGCGACCCTGCACGCCAACAACAGCTACAACGCGCTGAACCGCATCATCAGCTTCTATCCGATCGAGAACCGCGCTGCCCTGCTGCAGGATCTATCGTCCGCCGTGAAGGCGATCGTCTCGCAGCGCCTGGTCAAGTCCGCCGCCGGCGGCCAGCGCCAGGCCGCGGTCGAGGTGATGCTCAACACCCGCTACATCGCCGACCTGATCGAAAAGGGCGAGATCGGCCAGATCAAGGAAGCGATGGACAAGAGCCTGTCGCCGGGCTCGCAGTCCTTCGAGACGGCGCTACTTCAGCTGGTCAAGGATGGCATGGTGACCCAGGATGAGGCACTGGCGAATGCCGATTCGGCGACCAACCTGTTGTGGATGCTCAACAATGGGCCGGATAGCGCGCAGCCGCCCGCCCAGGCGCCGCAGGCGGGTAGCGAGGTCGCGGCCACTTCATTCACCGAGTTTACGCTCAGCAACAACTGAATGGGCCGCCCTGCAAAGCGGAGCAGACGCGGAAAGTTGCTCATAGTAATGTTTCCACAAGCAAGTGAATATTTGCGAATTAACAATTTTCAATAAATAAATAGCAATAGCATTGATGCGTCACTCACTACTCATGAGGAGCGCTTCATGCACCCTGTCTACCGATTCTCGTTCACCCTGCTGACCCTCTTCGCGGGCGCCATCGACTGCGCCCAGGCCGGGCCGCAGTATGTCATGTCCTTGCTCGGGGCCGACGACTTCGTCATTCCCATGGCCATCAACAATCGCGGCCAGGTGGTCGGCACCATGGGCCCGCTGTTGGGACAGCGGCAGTTCTTCCTGTCGGACGGGGGCGTGGCAAGCACGCTCGACGATGTGCGAGCGGGGACAAACCGGATCGACATCAATGATGCCGGCGTGATGCTCTACAACCACGCCCTGCACTACACCAATGGGTCCACCGCCGGGCTTCCCATGACGGGATTCGCACTCAACAATCATGCCGACGTGGCTGGCGAAATCCACAGGCTGGGTCAGCTGAGCCTGGCGGCAGTCTATCGCCCGAATGGAACGCTGAGCGTGGCAGGCATCGCAGGCCGCTGGAATTCGGGCTATGACATCAACGACGACGGCGTGGTGGTCGGCGCCGCCCATGGCATCAACCTGAAAACGGATCCGCCGGGGTTTCCCGCCTTCCGGGCGGCACGCTACGCGAACGGCCAGGCGCAGATCCTGGAGCCCTACGGGCACGGCTACGGCTTTGCCAACGCGGTGAACAAGGCCGGCTATGCCGTCGGCGTGACGGGTGGGCATGCCGCGCTATGGAGGCCGGACGGAACCCTGATCGACCTGGGCGCCATCCTGGAACAACGCTATGGTCCCGAGCAGTACAGCATTGCCTACGGGATCAATAGTTTTGGCGAAGTGGTCGGTTCCTTCGGCGACGCCCAAGGCTTCCTGTACAGCAATGGCGTCATGTACGACCTGGAACCGCTGGTCCTGAACGATGACGGACTTGACTACATGGCCTACGGCATCAACGACCGTCACCAGATCATCGCGGCCTCCGCCGTCGGCGATGGCGTCATCCTGAACCTGGCCGGCCCGGCTGTGGCGCAGCCGGTGCCGGAGCCGGCCAGCCACCTCGTGTTTCCAACATGCCTGGCCGCTCTCTGCTTCCTGAGGCGCAGGAAGACGCGGTGCGCTCCGACCGGCAGGCTGGCGCCGGTGGCACCCGGCTGACACCCCGCACGCGCCAGTACGCGCTGCGCCATCCGCCGGTCCTTCCTCCTACCGGCGCTTCCCTGCCCTCTCCCGTCGGACGCAGTCGCCGCCTGCGCCCGTGGCGCAAACCCCGCGGCCCTCAAGGGCGGGGCCTCCATGTTATTCTCTCGCCTGCACCGGGCTCCGCGCGGTGCCATGCCCCGCGGGCTCCCGCCGATCGAACAAACCCCAGCATCCGACTTGATGAATACGATTACCCTGTACGGCATTCCCAACTGCGACACCGTCAAGAAAGCCCGCACCTGGCTCAGCGAGCACGGCCACGATTTCCACTTCCACGACTTCAAGAAGCAGGGCTTGAGCCGCGCGCTGGTGGCTGGCTGGCTCGAACAGCTCGACTGGGAAACCCTGGTCAACCGCAAGGGCACTACCTGGCGCAACTTGCCGGACGAGCGCAAGGCGCAGGTCAAGGACAAGGCCAGCGCCCTCGACCTGATGCTGGAAAGCCCGTCCGTCATCAAGCGCCCGGTACTGGCCGGCGTGGGCCCGGTCTCGGTCGGCTTCGCGCCCGATGCCTACGCGGCCAGGTTCGCGGCCCGGCCGGGTGAAGCGGCATGAAAGCCTCGCGCACCCTGCTGCTCACCGAAGAGCTGATCGCCCTCGATTCGGTCACCCCGCACGACAGGGGCTGCCAGCAGCGCCTCATCGCGCTGCTGGCGCCGCTGGGCTTCGCCTGCGAGACCATCGCATCGAACGGCGTCACCAACCTGTGGGCGCGCAAGGGCACGACCTCGCCGGTGTTCGTGTTCGCCGGCCACACCGACGTCGTGCCTTCCGGGCCGGAGCACCAGTGGGCATCAAGCCCGTTCACGCCGACCCGGCGCGACGGCAAGCTGTACGGCCGCGGCGCTTCCGACATGAAGACCTCGATCGCGGCCATGGTCGTGGCCTGCGAGGAGTTCATCGCGGCACATCCCGACCATAAGGGCTCGATCGCCTTCCTGATCACCAGCGACGAGGAAGGCCCGGCGGTGGACGGCACCGCCGTCGTCTGCGAGCGGCTGGAAGAACGCGGCGAGACCCTCGACTACTGCCTGGTGGGCGAGCCCACGTCGAGCCACGTGCTGGGCGACACCATCAAGAACGGGCGCCGCGGCTCGCTCTCGGGCCACCTGGTGATCAAGGGCATCCAGGGACACATCGCCTATCCGCACCTGGCGCGCAACCCGATCCACCAGGCCGCGCCGGCGCTGGCGGAGCTGGCCGCCGAGGTCTGGGACGAGGGCAATGAATACTATGCGCCCACCAGCTGGCAGGTCTCGAACATCCAGGGAGGAACCGGCGCCAACAACGTGATCCCGGGCCAGCTGGCGCTCGACTTCAACTTCCGCTTCTCCACCGCCAGCACCGCCGATGGCCTGGAAGCGCGCGTGCACGCCATCCTCGACCGCCATGGGCTCGACTACGCGCTGGAATGGACCTTGTCCGGGCAGCCCTTCCTGACACCGAAAGGCACATTGTCGGATGCCGTGTGCAGCGCGATCTTCGACGAACTGGGCGTGCCGACCGAACTGTCGACCAGCGGCGGGACCTCGGACGGCCGCTTCATCGCCCGCATTTGCCCGCAGGTGATAGAATTCGGGCCTCCGAACGCCAGCATCCACAAGATCGACGAACACATCGAGCTGCGCTACATCGACCCCCTCAAGAACATCTACCGCCGCACGCTGGAACAGCTGCTGGCGCCGCAGCAACGGTAGAACCAGAACAACCCTCGGGAGAAGGCCATGACCAACACCACTTTCAGCACGCCGCGCGACCTGCTGCGCTATGCGATCACCCGCTTCAACGGCGCGAAACTGTTCTTCGGCCACGGCAGCGCCGAAGCCTTCGACGAAGCGGCCTACCTGGTCCTGCACACCCTGAAGCTCCCCCTCGACCGGCTCGACCCCTTCCTCGACGCGCGCCTGCTGCCGGAAGAAGTGATCCAGGTGATGGAAACCATCGAGCGCCGCGTCAGCGAGCGCGTGCCGGCCGCCTACATCACCAAGGAGGCCTGGCTGGGAGAATACCGCTTCTACGTGGACGAACGGGTGCTGGTGCCGCGCTCCTTCATCGCCGAGCTGATTCCGCAGACCTTCAGCCCCTGGGTGCAGGATCCGGAAGCCGTCGGGAACGTGCTGGAACTGTGCACCGGCAGCGGCTGCCTGGCGATCATGATGGCCGACGCCTTCCCGAATGCCGTGATCGACGCGGTGGACATCTCGAAGGATGCGCTGGCCGTGGCCGAGCACAACATCCGTGAATACAAGCTCGAAGGCCGGGTCAACCCGATCGAGTCCGACCTGTACGAGCATGTGCCCTTCAAGAAGTACGACCTGATCGTCACCAATCCGCCCTACGTGAACAGCGTCTCGATGGGCAAGCTGCCGCCGGAATACCTGCGCGAGCCGCAGATCGCGCTGGCCGGCGGCGAGGATGGCATGGACCTGGTGCGCAAGATCGTCGAAGGCGCGGCCGAGCGCCTGAGCCCGGAAGGTATCCTGGTGGTCGAGATCGGCAACGAGGTCGAGTATGCCGAAGCGGCCTTCGGCCACCTGGGGCTCACCTGGCTGAGCACCAGCGCGGGTGACGATGCCGTATTCCTGCTGACCGCCGAACAGCTGCAGGCCCAGTAAGCCAGTTTGTTTCAACGATTTTCGTAGGGTGGGCAGCTTCCCTGCCCACGCGCTCAACGATCGCATGCACTACCACAGTGCACCTGACAGTTGAACGCGTGGGCGGGAGACCGCCTACCCTACATGACACCATAAGTTTGCAATGATCCGCTTCCAGAACGTCAGCCTGATGCGCGGCACCAAGCCGCTGCTAGAAAGCGCCGACCTTACCCTCAACCCGGGCGACAAGATCGGCCTGATCGGCGCCAACGGCGCCGGCAAATCCAGCCTGTTCGCCATGCTGCGCGGCGAGCTGCACCCGGACCAGGGCGCCATCGACTTCCCCGCCAAGTGGCGCATGGCCTACGTGGCCCAGGAGACCCCGGCCCTGGACCGCCCGGCGCTGGAATACGCGATCGACGGTGACGTCAACCTGCGCCGCCTGCAGGCCGAACTCGACGAGCTGGAAGCGCATCCGGACGTGGGCGACCACGGCATGCGCCTCGGTGAACTGCACAGCGCGCTGCTTGATGCCGACGCCTATACCGTGCAGTCGCGCGCCGAACAGCTGCTGCTCGGCCTGGGCTTCTCGCTGGAGCAGATGGGGCGGCCGGTGGCAAGCTTCTCGGGCGGCTGGCGCATGCGCCTGAACCTGGCGCAGGCCCTGATGTGCCCTTCCGACCTGCTGCTGCTGGACGAGCCGACCAACCACCTGGACCTGGACGCGATCATCTGGCTGGAAGACTGGCTCAAGCGCTACCCGGGCACCCTGATCATCATCTCGCACGACCGCGACTTCCTGGATGAAATCGTGAACGTCATCGTGCACATCGACGAGCGCAAGCTGAAGCGCTATTCGGGCAACTATTCCGGCTTCGAGCGCCAGCGCGCAGCAAGCCTGGTGCTGGCGGCCGCCGCTTTTGAAAAGCAGCAGCGCACCCGCGCCCACCTGCAGTCTTTTGTGGACCGCTTCAAGGCCAAGGCCACCAAGGCGCGCCAGGCCCAGAGCCGCATGAAGGCGCTGGCCAAGATGGAAGAACTGGCGCCGCTGCGCGCCGCCGCCGAATTCTCGTTCGAGTTCCGCGAGCCGCTGTCCGCCCCGAACCCGCTGCTGGTGCTGGAAGACGTCGACGCCGGCTACCCGGTGCTGGACGCGCACGGCGACAAGGTCGGCGGCAAGCCGATCGTCAGGCGCGTGAACTTCTCGCTGCAGATCGGCCAGCGCATCGGCCTGCTGGGCGTGAACGGCGCCGGCAAATCGACCATCATCAAGACCATCGCCGGCGAACTGATGCCCCTGGAGGGCAAGGCGACCCTGGGCAAGGGCCTGTCGATCGGCTACTTCGCCCAGCACCAGGTCGAGATGCTGCGCCACGACGAGTCGCCCTTGTGGCACCTGGCGAAGATCGCGCCGACCGTGCGCGAGCAGGAACTGCGCAACTTCCTCGGCAGCTTCAACTTCCCGGGCGATATGGTGACCAGCAAGATCGCGCCTTTCTCGGGCGGCGAAAAGGCGCGCCTGGCCCTGGCCCTGATCGTGTGGCAGCGGCCGAACCTGCTGCTGCTGGACGAACCGACCAACCACCTGGACCTGGAAACGCGCGAGGCGCTCACCATGGCGCTGGCCCAGTTCGAAGGCACCCTGGTGCTGGTCTCGCACGACCGCCACCTGCTGCGCGCCACCACCGACCAGTTCATCATCGTCGCCGACGGCAAGCTGCAGCCTTTCGATGGCGACCTCGACGACTACAAGGAATGGCTGTTCCAGACCAAGCTCGGCAAGGGCACCGACACGCTGCCCGCACCCGCCCCGGCCAGGGATGGCAAGCCCGATGCCCCAGCGGCGGCTGCGGTCGACCGCAAGGAGCAGAAGAAGCTGGAAGCGGAAGCGCGCCAGCGCCTGGCCGCGCTGAGGAAGCCCATCGAGAACCGCGTCAAGCGCCTGGAAGAGCAGATGGCCAAGCTGAACGCGAAGAAGGCCGAGGTCGATGCCCAGCTGCTCGACCCCGCCATCTACGAGGCCGGGAACAAGGAAAAGCTCAAGCTTCTCGTGGCCGACCAGGCATTTGCTTCGCGCGACCTGGAGCAGCTCGAATCCGAATGGCTGGAACTGCAGGAGCAGCTCGAAGGCCTGGCCGCCTGAGGCGGGCCTTGGCGCCCCCCGGCGTCAGGCCACCTGGCGTGGCGCGGCCGGCGCCACCGACATCAGGCGCTCGATGTCGATCAGGACCATGCGGCGCGCGCCGAGCATGCCCAGGCCGATCAGGTAGTCGGCTTCGGGCATCGGCTGCACCTGCTGCGGGCCGAGCCGCACCACGCCCGTCACGCGCTCCACCACCACCCCGACCAGGCCGGCGGCGACCCGCACGATGATCACCTCGGTCTCGGGAGCGGGCAGTGCCGGGCCGGGGGCGAAGGCCGCGCGCAGGTCCACCACCGGCATGATCACGCCGCGCGCATGGGCCACGCCGCCGATCAGCTCGCCGTCGCTGGAAAAACGCTCGAGCATATGGTAGGGCCGTAGCTCCTGCACGGCGGCATAGTCGAGCCCGTAGTCGAGCCCGCCCAGGGTGAAGCCAAGGAATTGCTGGAGTCTTGCGGCGAGGTGGTTCGGCATGGCGCTTCCTTTCATCGGGCCCACCTATGCTACGGGCCATGCCGCTGGGAATTGTTGACTGTAGTCAGTTATTGCATTTGCGTGGGCGCAGCATCGTTCACGTCCGCGCGCAGGGCCAGCTTCAGTGTCCGGTTCTGCAGCAGCCCGTGCACCAGGCCGGCCGCGATCGCCAGCGTGAACAAGGCCGTGGTGGCGATGGCGATCCCGGGCCCGCCCAGCGCCAGTCCGGCGCCGACGCACAAGGGACCGAACAGCAGGATGTCGCCGAGCGAAAACAGGCTGGCCGCCCAGCCGGGCCGCCTGAGCAGGACCTTGCTGGACGCCAGGTCACGGCAACCCAGCACCGAGTTCCAGTCGCCGCGCTTGCCAAAGGCCACCGCGAAGCGGGAACCCGGGCGCGGGATCACACCGCTGTGGAGATTGACGCCGTAGACGGGACGGCCGGCGCAGCGGAAGCTGAAGTCGCCGCGGGCCGGCTGGACGTCGAACACCTCGTCGAATTGCACTTGCTCGATATGCATGGAATTCCTCAACATGACTCGAAGCAAGTGTAGAACGGCTGCGCCAGCCGATGTTCCCAATAAATGGGAACCAGACTTCGGTCCGACCGAAGGATGCGCCAGCTAGACCTGCAGCCGCAGCAGGGCCGCCACCAGCGGTGCATCGTGCGGGCTGGCCAGCAAGCCGGCCAGGGCGACACGCGGGACCAGCGACACCGCCTGGCTCTCCCAGCCCATGTCCGACGGGCAGCCGCCCACGCGCCGCGCCAGGTAGTAGCGCGCGTGGCTGAGGCTGCGGGTACTGTCGGCCAGGAAGCCGGTCAGCACCACCTGCAGGCCGCTCTCCTCCCACGCCTCGCGCAGCGCGGTGGCGCGCAGCGAGACGCCCTGGTCGACCGTGCCTTTCGGGAAGGTAGCGGCATAGCCGCCGTAGGCGTTCGAGGGATGCACCACCCATACCCGCCCGTCCGGCTCGACGATCACGGCGCCGGCCGCCGCGTGCCTGCCCTCGGGCACCGAGAAGCCCGGTTCGGCGAAAGCGGCGCCGCGCGCAGCCAGCGCGCTCCAGCCGGCGCTGTCGGCGGGCGCGGCGCGCCAGGGCGCGAACGGGAGGCCGTTCAGGGCGGGCGGAAGCGCCCCGCCCGGTACCACGGTGGCGAGGCTCCCCGCATCGAGCCAGCTGGCGGGCGCGCTCGGCGCGTGCGGCGCATGCAGGCGCACCGGCTGGCCGCGCTCGTTCTTCTTCGGGTGCACGTTGGTGTCCATGCCGCCATTCTACGGCAGCGCGCCAGCATTGCTTCGCCCCGTCTTCTGTGCCAACATCGCCGAACCTGCTCCCTCGCGCGAACAACAATGAACAAGACGCCTGGCTCCGCTCCCATTACCCTTGCCCTCGACAACGTGCTGCTCGACATGCGCCCGCGCCAGCTCGGCGGCTGGCGCCGGGGCGGCGTGGAATTCCTGTATTTCGGCTTCAAGAACGCGCGCGCCTGCCTGTTCGTGGGCCTGTTCTTCGCCGCCATCATGCTGACCCCGCGCGCCGGCCTGGCCGGTATTCCGCGCTACGACCTGCTGTTGCTGGTGGCGCTGGCGATCCAGCTGTGGATGGTGAGATCCGGCCTGGAGACGGTGGACGAACTGAAGGCGATCTGCCTGTTCCACGCGATCGGCTTCGCGCTCGAGGCCTTCAAGGTGTCCGGCGCGATCCAGTCCTGGGCCTATCCCGACTTCGCGTATACCAAGGTGCTGGACGTGCCGCTGTTCTCCGGCTTCATGTACGCGGCGATCGGCAGCTACATCGTGCAGGCCTGGCGCCTGTTCGACCTGCGCATCCGCCACCATCCGCCGCACTGGATGGCGTGGACGATCGCGATCCTGATCTACCTGAACTTCTTCACCCACCACTATATCGGCGACTACCGCTGGTACCTGGCCGCCTGCGCGCTCGGGCTGTACTCGCGCACCACGGTGGTGTACCGGCCGCTCGACCGCGATCGGCGGATGCCGCTGCTGCTGGCCTTCGTGCTGATCGGCTTCTTCATCTGGCTGGCCGAGAACATCGGCACCTTCTGGGGTGTCTGGCGCTACCCGAACCAGCTCGGGGCCTGGTCGGTGGTCCACGTGAGCAAGTGGAGCTCGTGGTCGCTGCTGGTCATCATGACCTTCACCATCGTGGCCAACCTCAAGCACATCAAGGAAAAGATCCACGTCGCCCGCGCCTAGCCCGGGCCGAAAGGAGAATCGCCATGGGCTCCCCCCTGCCCGCCTGCCGCGCAGCCCTGTTCGGGATGGCCATCCTGGCCGGCGCGCCAGCGAACGCCGGACAGCCGCCGCGAAGCCCGGCCGCCCAGGACGCGCGCGCCACCGTCGCCGCGATGGAGCGCCAGCGCGCCGCGGCCTTCGAGCGGCGCGACATCGCCGTCCTGCGCGGCCTGATGGACCGCCAGTACTATCACGTGGAAAGCCGCGGCCGCGCGCGCAGCAAGACCGAGCTGCTCACCGCGCTCGAGCATGACGGCCTGCGCGTGCGCAACTACGAGATCGAGTCCAGCGAGATCCAGCTGCTCGGCGACGGCGGCACCGCCCTGGTCACCGGCATCTTCCGCACGGTACTGGAAGGACAGCCGCCGAAACCCTTCCGCGCGCGCTTCGCACGCCTGTGGGTGCGCCAGCCGGATGGCTGGAAGAACACCTTCCACCAGGCCACCGAGATCCGCCCGGCGCAGGACAGCTGCGAATGCAACTGACCCGCCGGCGCTGGCTGGCGCGCGTGTTCAGGAGGCGTGCACCACCCCCGTGCTCCAGCTGAAACTGCCGCTAGCGCCGGCGAACAGCAGCTCGGCGCCGCTGGCGTCGCGCAGCCGTGCCTTGATCTCGCGCGGCGCCAGGCTGAAGATGGCGCTGCGCTCGGCCGCCGCGGTATCCGGCTCCACGTTCAGGGCGCGTACCGTGAGCTCGCCTCCGACCTGCACGATGGCGACGCTGACCGCGCCGCTGTGCTCCAGGCGCTGCTGGTCCAGCCGCGCCAGCAGCGCCATGCCGGACCCCTGCTCGGCCTCGATGTCCTTCACTTCCTGGGTCAGCGCGGCCATCTGCTTGAGCGCCGGGGCCACCGAGGCCGCCAGCTTCTGGAAGGCCGGCTGCTGTTCCCGGGTCAGCACCAGCTCGCCCTTGCGCACCCGGGCCGCCAGCCTGACATAGCTGCTCACTTCCTCGCGCGCGGTGAGTTCGGCCATTACCGCGCGACGCTGCGCCGCCAGCCGTCCGAACTCGCCCACGCGCTCGCGGATCATGGCGATCGCCTCGTCGATGCGGCCGCAGTCGGGACGCAGCACGAATACCCGCATCTCGCTGTGCCCGCGCGGCGCGGCGCGTTCGATGGCGATCCGGCGCGCGGCGATGGCGCAGCCCTCGGCCTGGCCGATCTCGACCACGTCGGCCATGATGTCGCAGTTGACCGCTTCCACGATCCTGACGGTGGCGCCGGTGATGGTGCAGTTCTCGGCGCGCTGCAGCTGCACTTCGCCGTTCGCACTCTGGATGGTGGCGGCCGAGGCCACGCCCACCACCCGCACCGGGCCATTGGCATTGCGCGCGCTGCCGCCGACCAGGTTGCGGTTCAGGCACACCACGCCGCCGCGCGAGAGCACGTTGCCGAACACGTCGGCATGCACGGTGATGCTGTCGCCTTCGACGATGCGGTTTTCCTGCACCTCGCCGAATTCCTCGTAGTCGCCTTCCAGCTGCAGGTTGCCGGTGGTACGCGCGCTGACGCCGTCGCGGCTGACGATCTTGTCGCCCACCGACAGGCGGCTGCCTTCCACGTTCAGGAAGCCATCCTGCTGCGCCACCACGAACTCGCCGTCCGGCACCCGCTCCACGGCCGTGCCGGCGCCGCTCCAGTCGGCCAGTTCGAGGTCGGACGGTGGCGGCGGCACCAGCGCGATGCCGGACAGGTCGAAGCCAGGCGCGCCCTGCACCCGCGGCAGCTTCTGCAGCAGGCGCTTGCCGGCCTGGATCTGGGGGAAACGGTTCTGGAAACTCATCAGGTCAAGCTTGCCGTTGGCAAGCTGGCGCGGCGCGTCGCTGCGGTGCAGCTCGGCGGACACCTCGACCACCCGCGCATCCTGGCCGGGCGAAGGCGGCAACCGGCGCGCCACCACGATGCGCCCGAGGCTGCCGTCCGCGATCGCGGCGCGCACCGCAGCGACATCGATGCCGAAGCGGACTCCCTTCATCCACATGTCGGCGATGAACTCGTCGACATCGAGCCGGGCCGGCTGCTCGATGCCCGCGGCATCGGGCAGGAACAGCTGCTCGAAATAGTACTCGGCCTCGCCGTCGGCGATGCGGGCGGCGCGGTACAGCGCGCGCCGCACGGGAGAAAACGGCCGCATCGCGTCCGCCAGGCGCAGCACCGTCTCGCCACGCGCATTGCGCGGCAGCGCCGGACCGTGCCCGTACAAGGCCTTGATCAGGACCGGGTAGTCCAGGCCGGAGAAATACTGGTTCCTGAGGAAGACGCTGTCGACCGCCGCCAGCAGGGTCGGGCCGAGGGCCCCGACATCGCACCAGACGCCGTCGTCATGGCAGGCGATGCAGGCCTCGGGCCCACCGGCCACGGGAGAAGTTGCGGACGCACCCGAACGCGTTGCGGGCGCAGCGGGGGCACTCGATGGAACGGATTCGGACAAGGCTCACTCCCGGCTTGGTCAGTGCGCCCTACGATAGCATGTTGTGCAATATAAATAAACATATTGCAACAAAATCGATGTCAAAAACACACAGGCCGGGCCGGGAGAAAGCGGCGCCAGAAACAGCAACGGCGCCCGCGGGCGCCGTCGTTCGCAAGGTCCGGGCGCGGCTTCAGCGGCGCCGGGCGTTCGGGTACAGGTCCTTGCCCGCTTCGTTGATCTGGCGGCGCAGGTCGCTGCGTTCGTCCGGCGTCATGCGGCCGCGGCGGCCTTCTTCGCGCATGCCCTGCTCGCGCATCGCCTGCTCGCGCATGATCTGTTCACGCATCGCCTGTTCCTGGCGCCGCTCGTCGCGCCGCTCGTCGCGCATCTCGTAGGCGCGCTGGTCGAAGCGCGGGTCCTGCACGCGGCTGTCGTAACGGTCGCGCATCGGCGGCTGGCCGCGGTCCTGGCCGGCGGCCATGGCGCCGGCGGCAGCGCAGGCCATCATGCAGGCCAGCACACCATGGCGCACCAGGCCGGCCAGACGCTGGCCCTTGCCGCATGCGCGGACGGCGCTTCCTGCCTGGTTTTTGATAAACACGTCGTTCATGGTGTTCCTCTTCCGCGATACGATATAAACAGATAAGCTGTGCTCTCTACTTGCAGCCAGTGTAGGTGCATACCGTTCGAGGTGTAAGACCGAATGGGTAAAGTTTGTAACACAATGTAATGGCTGAGCCATATGGACGAGATGTCCAAACGATATGACGTTACCATAGCGACATGCTCCTGACAAATCCGGAATCCATATGAACACGACGAACAACACGGGCAATGCAAGCGGCGCCAGCCCAGGCAGCCAGGGCGGACACTCCGCGCGGATCATGGTGGTGGACGATGACGTGCGCCTGCGCGACCTGCTGCGCCGCTATCTGACCGAACAGGGCTTCCAGGTGGTGACCGCGGAAAGCGCGCCGGCCATGAACAAGCTGTGGCTGCGCGAGCGCTACGACCTGCTGGTACTCGACCTGATGCTGCCGGGCGAGGACGGCCTGTCGATCTGCCGCCGCCTGCGCGGCGCCGGCGACCAGACCCCGATCATCATGCTGACCGCGAAAGGCGAGGACGTCGACCGCATCGTCGGCCTCGAGATGGGCGCCGACGACTACCTGCCGAAACCTTTCAACCCGCGCGAGCTGGTGGCGCGCATCGGCGCCGTCCTGCGCCGCAAGGGTCCGGACGAGATCCCGGGCGCGCCGAGCGAAACCCCGCAGACCTTCGAGTTCGGCGACTTCGTGCTCGACCTGGGCACCCGCACCCTCAAGAAGAACGGCGAGACCGTGCCCCTGACCACCGGCGAATTCTCGGTGCTGAAGGTGTTCGCGCGCCATGCGCGCCAGCCACTGTCGCGCGAGAAGCTGATGGAACTCGCGCGCGGCCGCGAGTACGAGGTGTTCGACCGCTCGCTGGACGTGCAGATCTCGCGCCTGCGCAAGCTGATCGAGCCCGATCCATCAAGCCCGCTGTACATCCAGACCGTGTGGGGCCTGGGCTACGTGTTCATCCCTGAAGGACAGCCGCGCTAGTGTTCGCCCCACTTTCGGCGGCGCGCCGCGCCGCGCGCTTCGCCTGGTACCGCAGCGGCCTGTTCTGGCGCACCTTCCTGCTGATGGCGGCGCTCACCGCGGTCTCGATCGGTTCGTGGATCGGCATGATCAGCGTGTTCCAGCGCGGCCCGCAGGTACAGCAGACCGCCGAGCTGGTGGTGTCGGTGGTGACCCTGACCCGGGCCGCCCTCACCCACTCCGCGCCCGACCTGCGCCGCGAACTGCTGCTGGAACTGGTGTCGAACGAAGGCATCCGCATCCTGACCCTGAACGACGACGACCTGGTCGAGCCGCCGCCGGACAATCCCCTGATGCCCGAGATCGCCGCCAAGGTGCGCGAGCGCCTCGGCCAGCAGACCCGCTTCTCCAGCGGCGTGAACGGCGTGCCCGGCTTCTACATCAGCTTCAACATCGACGAGGACGAATACTGGCTGATGCTGGAACGCGAACGCCTGGCCGGGCTGACGCGCGGACAATGGCTGGGCTGGGCCGCGCTGGTGGGCCTGCTGTCGCTGATCGGCGCGGCCTTCATCTCCTCGCTGGTGAACCGCCCGCTCGCGCGCCTGACGGCAGCGGCGCGCGCCATCGCCAAGGGAGAGCGACCGGCGCCCCTGCCCGAGAAGGGCTCGCAGGAGATCATCGAGGCCAACCGCAGCTTCAACCAGATGGTCGAAGACCTGGCCCAGGTCGAGAAGGACCGCGCCGTGATCCTGGCCGGCATTTCGCACGACCTGCGCACGCCGCTGGCGCGCATGCAGCTCGAAGTCGAGATGGCCAAGCTGCCGCAGGATGCGCGCGAAGGCATGCAGTCGGACATCAACCAGATGGATGCGATCATCGGCCAGTTCCTCGACTACGCCAAGCCGACCGACGCCGCCACCTTCGTCGACGTCAACCTGAGCGAGATGCTGTCGGACGTCGGGCGCGAGGCGGGCCGTATCCGCGACCTGCGCCTGAGCCTCGACCTGATGCCGGGCGTGCACGTGATGGGCAATGCCACTGACCTGCGGCGCGTGGTCAACAACATCATCGAGAACGCCCGCAAGTACGGCAAGACGCCGGGCCAGGACCATACCGAGATCGCGATCGTGTTAAGAGTAAAAGCGACAGGCCACGGACGGCGCGCGGTGATCGAGATCTGCGACCATGGCGTCGGGGTGCCGGAAGACCAGATCAGCCAGCTGCTGAAACCCTTCACGCGCCTGGACAGCGCGCGCGGCCAGGCCAATGGCGCCGGCCTGGGCCTGGCCATCGTGGAGCGGGTGCTGAGCCGCCATCACGCCGAATTCACGGTCGGCAACCGCGAGGGCGGCGGCCTGGTGCTGCAGCTGGCGCTGCCGCTGGCCAACCAGGGCCTGGCGGAGCGCTGGAGCGCGGGACCGAAACCCGTCTAGCGCAGGCTGGCCAGCGCCCCTTCCAGGCGCGGGTAGCGGAACACGAAGCCTTCGCGCTGCAGCCGGCGCGGCGCCACGCGCTGCCCTTCCAGCAGCAGGTCGGCCTGCTCGCCCAGCAGCAGGCGCACCGGCCAGCCCGGGGTCGGCACGATGGCCGGACGGCGCCACAGGCGCGCGGCGCAGCGGCTGAATGCCAGCTGGGTGACGCACTCGGGCGCCGTGACATTCGTTATACCGGCCCGCGGCGGGCCGGACGCTTCGAGCGCCAGCCGCCAGCGGTGCGCCATGGCGCCCACCACATCCTCGACATGGATCCAGGACATCCACTGGCGGCCGCTGCCCAGCCGGCCGCCCAGGCCGAGGCGGATCGGCAGCAGCAGCATGGGCAGCGCGCCGCCCCGTCCGAGCACCAGGCCGAAGCGCATGCACTCCACCCGTACGCCGTGCGCGACGGCGGCGACGGCCGCCTCTTCCCATTCGCGGCACAGGTCCGACATGAACACCGGCTGCGGCGGCGCGGATTCATCGAGTTCGGTCGCGTCGCCGAGCCGCTGCACGCCGTAGTAGCCGATGGCGGATGCGTTCAGCAGCAGGAAAGGCTTGCGCTCGGCGCGTGCCATCCAGTCCACCAGGCGCCGCGTCAGCGCGACCCGGCTGCGGCGCAGCGCGGCCTTGCGCGCCGCGCTCCAGCGCGGCCCGAGGATGCGCGCACCGGCCAGGTTCACCACCACGTCCACCGGGGTCGAGGGCGGCAGTTCGTCGAGCGTGGCGACCCAGCGCACCGCGCCGGCGATGCGCCGCGCCGCCTGCGGGTCGCGGCTCAGGCCGATCACGGCATGGCCGTCGTCCAGCAGGGCGCGTACCAGGTGCCCGCCGACGAAGCCGGTGGCGCCGGTGACCAGCACCGTGCGCTTGCAGGTGTCGAAGGAGATCGGTGCGGCGTTCATGGCTGCTCCTTGGCGGCCGGGCCGAGGAAGCGCGCCAGCTTGCCGCCCATCTTGACCATGCGCTGCACGGTCTGCGGCGGCAGGTGCTGGTAATCCTGGAAGCTGGCGCCGAGCATGTCGAGGAATGCGAGCACGGCCTGCATGCGCGCCAGCGTGGCGGCATCGAGTTCGCCGTCTTCCTCGCCTTCGATCGCGCACTCGCGCAGCACGCTCAGGGTGGGATCGATCTCGCGCCGCTTGCGCTCTTCGAGGATGACGCGGAAGATTTCCCACACGTCCTGCAGCGCCGCGAAATGGTCGCGGCGGTCGCCCAGCACGTGGCTGACGCGCACCAGCTTCCAGCTCTGCAGCTCCTTGAGGCTGGTGCTCACGTTCGAGCGCGCCACGCCCAGGGTCTCCGCGATGTCTTCGGCCGTAAGCGGGCGTCCCGCCAGGTAGAGCAGCGCGTGGATCTGCGCCACCGTGCGGTTGACGCCCCAGCGGGTGCCCATTTCTCCCCAGTGCAGGACGAACTTCTGTGCGGTCGGGCTGAGCGACATGATATTTTTCTTATTTCTGTTAATACTGAAATTAAAGAACAAAATGGCGCATATGGCAAGCAATATCGCAAGCAGTATCGCAAGCAATCTGACAAGGTGGACGCGTGGGCAGGCCGGCACGGGGCGGCAGGACCTTGGCTATACTGGTGGCTTTCGACTTCTGCGAGCCCGACCGACATGCCAGACACCGCCCTCTCCTACCACGACGTCGAACTGGCGGCCGAGCGCCTGGCCGGCGCCGCCCACCGCACGCCGGTGCTGACCTCCAGTACGGCCGATGCGCGCACCGGCGGCACCCTGTTCTTCAAGTGCGAGAATTTCCAGCGCATGGGCGCCTTCAAGTTCCGCGGCGCCTACAACGCGATCGCGAAGTTCGACGCGGCCCAGCGCGCGGCCGGGGTGCTCACCTATTCGTCCGGCAACCACGCCCAGGCGATCGCCCTGTCGGCGCGCCTGGCCGGGATCCACTCGACCATCATCATGCCGCTCGACGCGCCGGCGCTGAAGGTCAAGGCGACCCGGGAATACGGCGGCGAGGTGGTCACCTATGACCGCTACACCGAGGACCGCGAGGAGATCGGGCGCCGCCTGTCGCAGGAACGCGGCATGACCCTGGTGCCGCCCTACGACCATCCGGACGTGATCGCGGGCCAGGGCACGGCGGCCAAGGAACTGTTCGAGGAAACGGGCCCGCTCGACATCCTGCTGGTGTGCCTGGGCGGCGGCGGCCTGCTGGCCGGCTGCGCGCTGGCGGCGCGCGCGCTGTCGCCGCATTGCAAGGTGATCGGGGTCGAGCCGGAGGCCGGCAACGACGGCCAGCAGTCGCTGCGCAAGGGCGAGATCGTGCACATCGCGGTGCCCAGGACCATCGCCGACGGCGCCATGGTGACCCATGTCGGCGCGCACAATTTCGAGGTGATCCGGCGCGCCGTCGACGAGATCGTCACCGTCAGCGACGCGCAGCTGGTGCAGACCATGGCCTACTTTGCCGAACGCATGAAAATGATCGTCGAGCCGACCGGCTGCCTGGCGGCGGCCGCGGCGCTGCACGGCGTGGTCGACGTGAAAGGCAAGCGCGTCGGCATCCTGGTCAGCGGCGGCAACGTCGACCTGGCGCGTTTCGCGGAACTGGTCGCGACGGCATCGGCGTGAACGATTCCTGCTGGAATGGCGAATACCGTTCCAGCGCGCGCACGCGTGTGACAGCGAACAGAAGCGTGTAAGACGGGCGCGGACAATGGAGGCTCAATCCAAGGAGCCGACCATGAAGCGTCATCTGTGCCTCAGCATCCTCGCCGCGGCGCTGGCCGCGTCCGCCGTCCCTCCGGCACTGGCCGGCTCGGAGATCGTCAAGTGCGTGGGCAGCGACGGCCGCATCACCCTCACCGACCAGCCCTGCGCGGGCCGCGCCAGCACCGTGCGCCTGCCCGGCGGCGGCGCCGACGCCCCGTCCGGCCAGGCCCGGCACGATGCCGGCCGCGTGGCGCCCTATCCGCTGGCCGTCGAGCAGGGCGTGCTGCCGCCCCCGCCGCAGCGTAGCGCGGGCTTCGTGCGCACCCGGGGCAAGCCGCTGACGCGCGACATCGCCACCCTGAAGGCCGCGCGCGCCCAGTTCCTGCTGATGGATACCGGCACCCGCCAGACCCTGGCCACCCTCGACTGAAGCGCCGCCCTCAGCCGGGCACCAGGCCCGCGCTGGCCCGGGCATCGAGTTCGCCCAGTAGTTCGAGCAGCTCCGGATCGGTGATGAATTCCGCCGCCGAGCGTGCCGCCAGCAGGCGCTCCGCCGGCTGCGAACGGGCCACCACCCAGCCCTGCACGTAGTCGACCCCGATGCGCGCGAGCGTACGCACCGTGGCCGCGTCTTCCGCCCACTCCGCCACCGTCTTCATGCCCAGGTTGCCGGCCAGGCTGACCATGGCTTCCACGATCGCCACGTTGGCCGGGTGGGCATTGATGTTGACGATGAAGTTGCCGTCGATTTTCAGCACGTCGGCCGGCAATTCCTTCAGGTAGGAGAACGAGGTATAGCCGGCGCCGAAGTCATCCAGCGCCACCTTCACGCCGAAGCTGCGCACCTGGTCGATGAAGCGGCGCGTGTTGTCCAGGTCGTGCAGGGCGACGCTCTCCGTGATCTCCAGGCACAGGCGGCTGGCCACGTGCAGGTACTGGCCCAGCACCGCGAAGGTATCCTGCACGAAGCGCTCGTCGTTGAGCGAGGCGCCCGACAGGTTCATGCACACGAAGCGTGTATTGCCGAGGCGCTCGGCATGCTCGGCGATCCAGGCCAGGGTCGTGTTCAGCACCCAGCGGTCGATCAGGCTAGCGCGCCCGCTCTTCTCGGCCGCGGCGATGACGGCGCCGGCCGGCACCACCCGCCCGTCAGGCTCGCGCAGGCGCAGCAGCACCTCGAAGTTGAGCGTGTCGCGCGGGCTGCGCAACGACATGATCGGCTGCATCTCGAGCAGCAGGCTGTCGGTGGCGCCCGGACCGGACAGGCGTGCCACCATGTCGAGTTCCACCTCGCGCTGGCGGAAGGCTTCGGCGCCGCGCTCGTACACCACCAGGCCTTCGCCGGTGCCCAGCTTGGCCTCGCGGCAGGCGCGGTCGGCGGTCGAGACCGCGTCCTTCATCGGGATGCCCGGCGCCAGCTCGATCAGGCCGACCGATGCGCGCACATGGAAGGCCTTGTCGCCCACCCGGAACGGCGTGCTGCCGAGCCGGTCGACGATGCCGCGGCAGATGATGGTGGCCAGCGCGATCGCCGTATCCGGCATCACGATCACGAATTCGTCGCCGCCCACGCGCCCGACCTGCTGGCCGCCGGCCAGTATCCCCGCCATCCGCTCGCAGACCTGCTTGAGCACCTCGTCGCCGGCCGCGTGGCCGAACAGGTCGTTGATCAGCTTGAAGCGGTCGAGGTCGACGTAGGCCAGCGCCATCGGCTTGCCGGCCGCCAGGGCGGCCGCCGCCTGCGCGTACTCCTGCTCGATGCCGCGCCGGTTGAAGACCTTGGTCAGCGGGTCGTTGTTGGCCATGAACTGCAGCTGCTCGGTGACCTTGTGCTTTTCGGTGGTGTCCTGCAGCACGCCCTCGATGCGCGCGCGGGCCAGGGTGGCGCTGACCTGGAAGCGCTGGCTGCCGTCGCGGCTGCTCAGCTCCATCTCGGCCTCTTCGCGCGCATGCACGCGCTGCTGCAGGGCGGTCCAGCTGCCTTCGCTGAAATACTCGCGCCAGGCGGTACGGCCCGGCACGAAGCGGCCGATGCCGAGCATCTTGCGCAAGGCCGGATTGACGCTCAGGAAATGGCCCGCCATGTCGAGCGTGAACAGGCCGACCGGCATCGCCTGGTAGGCGTGCTCCAGTTCGCGCTGGGCCGCTTCGCGCTGCTCGGTCTCGATCCGCATCTGCTCGGCCACGGCGAGCGCGGCCAGCAGGCTGGACGCGAGCGCCGCGGTCACGCTGTTGATGACGCCCAGCAGTTCGCGCATGCCGAGCGCGGCCGCCGCGACCTCGGCGATGGTGGCCAGGAAGCTCACCGCGAACGAGGCCGCGAACCACGAGGCGACCCGGTTGCGCGACTCGACGATGATCTTGAACAGCCCCACCGTCATCACCGAGAAGCAGCATACCGTGATGCCCCACAGCAGTGGCAGATACATGCCGTAGGGCAGGAACATGGCGGCAGCCAGCATCGGCATGCACAGCCATTGCATGATGCGCATCGGCAGCACATAGCGCAGGGCCGCGATGTTCTGCTTCAGCAGGGCCTGGTACAGGGTCAGGGTCGCGATGCCATACAGGGTGATGGTGACCGAGCGGCTGCGCAGCAGCCAGTCGGAAGGGACGGTCTGGCCCAGCCACTGGATGTCCCAGCCGGCCGAGAGCGCCCCCACGCGCAGGTTCAGGATCAGCCAGCCGGCAAACAGCACGTACAGCGGCTGGCGGTTGATCAGGGCCGTGATCAGGACGAACAGGGCAAGCACCACCATGCCGCCATCGAGCAGGCCGGACTTGCGGTGGTACTGTTCGACCGACAGCGTGTACTGGGCAGCCGGCCATTGCAGCACCGACAGGCGGGCCGGGCCCGCGGAACGGACGCGGCACAGCAGCTCGGCCGGCAGCGGCTGCAGGTCCAGGACGAAGCCGGCTTTCGAGGCGGAGATCACGCCGCTGCCGCTGGCGCGCGTGGCGGCGCCGAGCGGGGCCAGGCTGGCGGCATCCCAGCAGGCCACGTCGAGCGCGTGGCGCGAAGGGAATTCGATCACCTGGCTGCCGCTGCGCGGCATCGGTTCGAAGGCGAACCAGACCGGCGCCTCGGACAGGTGGGTATCGTGGCCGCTCACCAGGCTGCTGGCACGGAGGCGCGCCAGCGCCGCGCCCGGCGCCAGCGCGCCGTCCTCCTGGGACAGCACGTGCATCGACAGCGGCACGTCGCCGCTGCTGCGGTACTGGTCGTGCCAGAACAGCAGGGCAAGCAGGGAGACGAAGCCGATCCCGAGCGGAATCAAGTAGTAGGCGAACAGGTTCAGCACCCACTCGACGACCGCGTGTGCAGCGAGCAGGAGCGAAAAACGACGTTGGGGTGTCGAGTTGGGCATAAACGGGAAGCAAGCGCTCGAAAACCGCAGCCGGATGCCGGCTGCGGTGTCAAAGCGCAAGGATACAGGCTTAGGCAAATACCGTCATGCAATATCTGGCAAACGGCGCGGAGGCGTCGCCGCCTGGCCGCATGGTGCCTGCTTTCCTGCCTGCCTCCTCCGCTCAGGCAGGGCCGTCCATCATGCGCGCCGTGCCGGACACGCGGATCGAGGCACCCGGTTCCGGTCCGATGTCGGCGCGCAGGCGCGAGCGCATGCCCATATCCTCGCCTTGCACCACCTCGATGGCGCCGCCATGCGGCCAGCCAAGGTCGCGCAGGTAGCCGGCCAGGGCCGCCGTACCGGCACCGGTGGCGGGATCTTCCAGCACCCCGCCGGATGCGAAGGGGTTCCGGGTATGGAACAGCTGCGGCGCCTCGGCCCAGGCCAGCACGACCGTCACCAGGCCGTGCTCCTGCATCAGGCGGCGGCCCGCTTCGAGCGCATAGGACATGCGCGCCAGGGCTACGCGGCTGTCCAGGGCCAGCACCAGGTGGTCGGCGCCGGCATGGGCCAGGGCTGGCGGGATGCGCGGGTCGAGCTCGGCGCGGGTATAGCCGAACAGCGCCAGCGCGGCCTCGACCAGCGCCGCGGGCGCCGGCGCGCTCCTGGTCGGCGGCGACTGCAGGCTGGCGGCCACCCGGGCGCCTTCGCTGCGGCCCTCGACCGAGATCGTGGCCGCGTTCAGCTGCAGCGTGTAGCGGCCATCGCCGAAGCGGCGCGCCAGGGCGGCGCCCAGCGCGATCGTCGCGTGGCCGCAGAACGGCACTTCGGATTCGGGCGCGAAGTAGCGCACCCGCCAGGCCTGCGGCGCCTGGCCGGGACCGGCGTCGCTCCCCCCGGGGGCCGAGGGCGCGGCGAAGGCGGTTTCCGAAAAGCCGAGCGCGCGTGCCAGCGCCGCCATCTGCGCTTGCGGCGGCAGCGCCGCGCCGATCCAGACCCCGGCCGGGTTGCCACCCGAATCGCCGTCGGAAAAGGCGGCGATGCGCTCGATATCGTCCAGGCTGGCGGGTGGATGCAAGGCTGGCTGCATGGCGGTCTCGTTTCTGGTCTGGTTCGCGGGACCACCATCATAATCCGGCGCCGCTCCGGCTGCAGGAGCAGCTCCGCGAGCCTCAAGGGCAGCCTTGCTGCGTGGCGGCCCTCATCGCTTTCGGCGGCATGGCCCCGCTTGCCGCCGGGCCCGGGCAGGCGCATCAACTCGCCGGCACTCCCTGAAAAGCGTGACGCGGCACAGGGCGGCGCGAGACGATGAGCGCGGGCGATGTGGCGGCGCGGTTCGACATGACCAGGCCGACCATGTCGCACCATGTTGCGGTGCGCAAGGCGGCCGGCCTGATCACCAGCCGGCGCGAGGGACAGACCATCTGGTATGCGCTCGACACCACGGCGCTCGACGACGTGCCGGCCTGGTCGATGACATGGCGCGCGGCGCCAGCGAAGATAAACGATGAAAAAACGTTGTATCGTGCCCTGCCTGGCGGCCATGCTGCTGAGCTTGGGCATGGTGGCCTGTTCCATGCGGAGCTGCCGGCACCCATCCCGGGTGGCGGCCGGTTCAGTCCTTCAGCACCTGTTCGAGCCTCCGCGCCAGGAACTCCACCAGCGCCGCCACCCGCGGCGCGAGCGATCCCTGCCGATAGAACACCGCCCACACCGGCTGGGTCCAGGGCAGCGTGTCCTGTTCCAGCACCGGCACCAGCCGCCCGGCCGCCACGTCGGCGTGCGTCAGGAAATCCGATAGCGAGGCGATGCCGGCCCCGGCCAGCGCCAGATGGCGCACCGTCTCGCCGCTCGAGGCGCTGATGGCCGGCGCCACCGTCCATCCCTCGCCGTGCGCATGGCGCAGCGGCCAGGTATTGAGCGCGGCCGGCGCCGTGAAGCCGAGCGTGCGATGCGCCGTCAAGGCCTCGGCGCTGGCGGGCGTGCCGTGGCGCTCCAGGTAGGACGGCGCGGCCAGCACCCGCAGGCGCGAGCTGCCCAGGTGGCGCGCGTTCAGGGTCGAATCGGGCAGCGCGCCGATGCGGATCGCCAGGTCGGCCCGTTCCTCGATCAGGTCGACATAGGTCTCGCCGCTGACCAGTTCGAGCTGCACCAGCGGATACGCGTCCAGGAAGGCCGGCAGCAGCGGCGCCAGCAGGTGGTCGAGTGCCGGCGTGGCCGCATTCACCCGTACCAGGCCGGCCGGCTGCGAACGGCGCGCCGCCGCCTCGGCCTCGGTATTGGCCAGCTCGGCCAGCAGGCTGCGCGCCCGGCCCAGCAGCCAGCTGCCTTCCTCGGTCAGCTGCAGGCGCCGCGTCGTGCGGCGCATCAGGCTCATGCCCAGGTGCTCTTCCAGGCGCGAGATCGTGCGCGACACGCCGGAAGGCGTTTGCCCCAGGCGCTCGGCTGCCTTGGAAAACGAGCCCGCATCTATGACCGCGGAGAATGCAATCAAGGCCTCGATATCGATCATTTATGACTCCACGTCAAAAGTGAATTGTAGGGCAAGCCCTGTTTCCGTGCGCGCCGGACGGGCACACTGCGTGGCCTGGATCAAGCACTTCAAAGGAAAAACCATGCCACTCGCCCTCTGGGCGCTCACGCTGAGCGCCTTCGCCATCGGCACGACCGAGTTCGTGATCGTCGGCCTCATTCCCACCATCGCCGCCAGCCTGCACGTGTCGGTGCCGTCCGCCGGCCTCCTGGTGAGCCTGTATGCGCTCGGCGTCGCCGTCGGCGCGCCGGTGCTGACCGCCCTCACCGCCCGCGTGCCGCGCAAGCGACTGCTGCTCGCCCTCATGCTGCTTTTCACCATCGGCAACCTGGTGGCCTGGATGGCGCCCGGCTATGCGGCGCTGATGGCCGCGCGCGTGCTGACCGGCCTCGCGCACGGCGTGTTCTTCGCGATCGGCTCCACCATCGCCACCAGCCTGGTGCCGAAGGAAAAAGCCGCCAGCGCGATCGCGCTGATGTTCACCGGCCTGACCGTGGCCCTGGTCACCGGGGTGCCGCTCGGGACCTTCATCGGCCAGCATTTCGGCTGGCAGGCGACCTTCCTGGCCGTCTCCCTGCTGGGCGTGGTGGCCATGGCGGGCAGCTGGATCCTGGTGCCGGCCGATATCGCCGCCAGCCCTCCGGCGAGCCTCGTGACCCAGCTGGCGGTATTGAAGAAGCCGCGCCTGCTCCTGGTATACGCGATGACCACGCTCGGCTACGGCGGTTCCTTCATCGCCTTCACCTACCTGGCGCCGATCCTGCAGGAGGTCTCGGGTTTTGCCGCGTCCAGCGTGAGCCTGGTGATGCTGGTGTACGGCGTCTCGGTGGCGGCCGGGAACATCTGGGGCGGCCGGCTGGCCGACCGCAAGGGACCGCTGCCGGCCTTGCAGATCGTGTTCGCGCTGCTGGCCCTGGTGCTGCTGGTGCTGGGCTTCGCCGCCCCCAACAAATGGCTGGCATTGGCCACCGTGCTGGCCTGGGGCGCGGTCGCCTTCGGCAACGTGCCGGGCCTGCAGGTGTATGTGGTGCAGCGCGCCGGGCGCGATGCGCCGCAGGCGGTGGATGTGGCATCCAGCCTGAACATCGCCGCCTTCAACGTCGGGATCGCCCTGGGCGCCTGGGGCGGGGGCCTGATCGTCGCGCGGTTCGGACTGCTGGCCACGCCCTTGACCGGCGCCGTGGTCGTCGCCGGCGCCTTCCTGCTCACCACACTGGCGCGCCGGCTCGACAGCCGCGACGGATTGCCGGCCAAGCCTGTCCTGGACAGCGCGGTCGCCATCCACTGATAGTGTTCGCGCGTGCGCGCCATGGAAGTCCCATGGCGCACAGACTATTCATCCAGTTCAGGATAGTGACGGAAGATCCCGTTCTGGTTGTACGGGATGCGCCGCGGCGAGGCCAGGTAGGCCGCGATGTTCGGCCTTGCCGCCACCCGTGCGTGCAGCGCCGCCAGGGCCGGGTACTCGCCTTCGAGGCGCTTCATGGCGTTCGGGAAGGCGTAGCGCAGGCCGTCGACCACCTGGAACAGCGACAGGTCGGCGTAGCTCGGCCTGTCGCCCGCCAGCCAGTCGCGCGGCATGGGATTGGTGAGCAGGCGCGAGAAATAGCCGAAGAATTTGGGCAGGCGCGTCTCGACCAGGTCGGCGGCGCGCCGCTGCGCTTCCGGCTTCTGGTCTTCGTAGTAGAGCGAGGTGGAAATCGGGTGGTGGGTATCGTGGATCTCGGCCACCAGGTCGGCGATGGTCAGCTGCAGCTGGTGCACCCACAGCCGGCCAGGATCGGAGCGCGGCGCCAGGCCATGGCGCTCGCCCAGGTAGAGCAGGATGTTGGCGACCTGCCCGATGGTCGCCTCGCCGGCGCGCAGGAAGGGCGGCGCGAAGGCCGGCTGGCTGCCACTCTCGAGCGCCGCCAGCATGAGCTCCATGCCGCCTTCGCGGCGTGCCACGTCGACGTAGTCGGCCCCCGCTTCCTCCAGCGCCAGCCTCACGAATTCGCCACGGCCCTGGATGCCGGGCCAGTAGAACAGTTCATACGCCATCTCCGCCTCCGCTGTCTTTCGGTGTGCGGCAATTATCGGGGAGGATCCGGAAGCATGGCGCGCCAAACATGGTAACCTTGTCTGCATGCCAGGCGAAAACGACAAGTCGCACGAGCGACGCCACGCCAAGATTGAGAGAGACAACATGAATGCCCTCGCGACCAGCGCTTCCATGCAGCTCCCCGCTTTGCCGCACTCCCCCTCCGTCATGCGCTTTTCCCCCTGCCCGGCAGGCGGCGGCTAGCCGCGCCCTGCCCGCCTTGACGGCGGGCCCCGAAGATAAAGACAGTGGCGCCGAGGCGGCGCCGCACAACTTTACGCCGACTGGGAGCAACGCATGATACTGGCCCACCTGTCCTCCTCCTGGCGCGCACGGCGCCGCCAGCACCCGCCCGCCGCCTGGGTGCTGGGCGTCCTGCGCAGCCTGCGCGTACTGCGCTACTGGCGCGAACACCAGGCCCTGTGCCGCCTCGACCTGGTGCGCCGCCACCTGGCCGGCGCCCCGGGCGCGGACCTGTTCCGCCACCTGAGCCAGCGCAGCTACCTGGCGCGCGGCCTGAGCGTACGCGAGCGCGTACAGAGCGTGCTGGCGCACTACCGCTTCGAGGACGCCCGCTTCGGCGGCGCCTACCACCAGGCCGTGCATGGTGGCAGCGGCCTCACGCTGTGGCGGCACGAAGTGGCGCTGGACCACGGTCACCACGTGTTCAGCCTGCGCCTGCAGGCGCCGCCGCGCGGCCTGGCCGAGGGCGAAGGCGGCCTGGCGATCTCGCTGCTGGCCGACGGCAGGCTGCTGCACCGCCTGTCCTACAGCTGGGTCGATGGCGCGCTGGCCGGCGCCGGCCTGCCCACCGTGCCCTTCATCACGGGCAACGATGGGCGCTGGCACGATGCGGGCGCCGCCTTCGCCGCCTTCGAGCAGGCCTTCCCCAACAATTCGCCCAGCTTCTTCTGCTTCGCTGCCCTGCAGGGCCTGGCTCAGGCGCTGGGCATCGTCCAGGTGGCGGCAATCAAGTGCGCCGAGCGGGTCACCGGCGATGCGCGCGACCCGCAACAGGCCGAAAGCGCCTACGACGGCTTCTGGCGCATCCTGGGCGGGGTCGAGCAGCCAGGCCGCGCTTACCTGATCCACCTGCCCTTCTACCTCAAGCCGCTGGCCGACATGCCGTCCAGGCACCGCAAGCGCGCCGCCCAGCGCCGCGCATGCTGGCGCGCCATCGGCGACGCCGCCCGCGGCACGCTGCTGCGCCACCTGGCGCCGGCCGCGCGCCCGCGCACCGAGGCGCAGGCCGCGCCGGCCACCGCACAGGCCTGAGCGGCGCCTGCCGCGGGTCCCGGCCTTCGGCACCTGCCGCGGGTCCCTGCCGCGGGTCCCTGTTTTCGGCATCGGCCCTTGCCACATTCACCACGCCCGCCCGGGACCGTGGTACACTCGCGCCTCGCTAGGGGTCCTGGCGCGCGCGAACAGCGCGCCGCCGGGTGAGAGATACCCTTCGTACCTGATCTGGATAATGCCAGCGAAGGAAAGCGCAACGCAGTTCCCATCCTTGTTTGCCCTTCCCCCACGTTGGCTCCGGCTTTTTCTATCAAAAGCAGCGCGCCCTGTCCGACGTGGCGCGCGAAAACGAGCAAACCATGACTTTCAAGCTGAAGCAATCCCTCCTCGCCTGCGCCATCGTGCAGGCCTTCTCCAGCGCCGCCTTGGCGCAGCAGTCTGAGCCCGTGGCCTCGGTGGTGGTCACCGGCAGCCGCGGCCCCGGCAGCGAACGCGCCACCATCGGCGGCTTCGGCGACGCCCCGCTGCTCGATACCCCGGCCGCGATCACCGCGATCGACCGCGCCCAGATGCTCGATCTGTCGATCCGCAACGTCACCGACGCGGCGCGCTTCGACGCCTCGGTGGGCGACGCCTACAACGCGGTCGGCTATGCCGAGCAGTTCTCGGTGCGCGGCTTCGCCCTCGACAACGCCAGCAGCTACCGCAAGGACGGCATCGCGATTCCCGCCGACACCCAGATTCCGCTCGAGAACAAGGAGCGCATCGAGGTGCTGCGCGGCCTGGCGGGCCTGCAGGCCGGCGTGGCGGCGCCGGGCGGCATGGTCAACTTCGTCACCAAGCGCCCGACCAGTGCGCCGCTGCGCTCCGCGCTGTTCGAGGTGAGCGAACGCGGCACCGTGCACGGCTCGCTCGACCTGGGCGGACGCTTCACGGACCGCCGCTTCGGCTACCGGATCAATGCCGCCGCCGAAGACCTGAAATCCTACGTGCGCCGCGCCGACGGCGAGCGCCAGTTCGTCTCGGCCGCCTTCGACTGGCAGGTGACGCCGGACGCGCAGCTGGCGCTCGACCTCGACCACCAGCACCGGTCCCAGGTCACGGCGCCGGGCTACCAGCTGCTGCGCAACGAGGTCCTGCCGACCGGCGTGTCGCCGAAGACCCTGCTCAACGACCAGCCCTGGACCAGGCCGGTGGAAACGGACAGCAGCAACCTGGGCCTGCGCCTCGACTACCGTGTGGATGCGGACTGGAACGCGCAGGTCAGCGCCAACAAGCACTGGTTCAAGCGCGACGACTACACCGCCTTCCCCTACGGCTGCAGCTACGAGGGCGACGGCTTCTATCCAGGCTACTGTTCGAACGGCGACTTCGACGTCTACGACTACCAGAGCACGGGCGAGCGCAAGACCCCATGGGGCATGCAGGCCATGCTGCAGGGCCGCTTCGCCACCGGCGCGGTGCGCCACCGGCTGACCGTCGGCGCCGCGCTCTCCGAGCGCCACGACAGCTACGGCGAATATGTCTATGACGGGGTCGGCTACAGCAACATCTGGAATCCGCGCGTGGTGGACCCGGTCGCCCCCGATCGCCGCACCGGCCCGGTGATGGAGCGCCGCACCGACCGCGAGACGGCCCTGTTCGCGCAGGACGTCCTGAGCCTGAACGACGCGCTCACGCTGCACGCCGGCCTGCGCTGGGTGAAGCTCAAGCGCGACGAGCTGGACGACCTGGAACAGGGCTGGGTGCATGCCCAGGACAGCTTCGTGCTGCCGAGCGTGGCGCTGGTCTACAAGCCGGCGCCGTACTTAAGCCTGTATGGTTCGCTGAGCCACGGCCTGCAGCACGGCGGCATCGCCGAGATGGGCACCGAGAACGAAGGCAGCGTACTGCCGCCCGGCCGCGCGAAGCAGGTCGAACTGGGCGCCAAGGGCGTGCTGAACCGCGCGATGACGGTGTCCGCGGCCGTGTTCGACATCCGCCAGGGCCTGGAATATGTCAACGAGGCCAACTACCTGGTGCGCGCCGGCCGCCAGCGCCACCGCGGACTCGAGTTCGCGGCCCAGGGCCGGCTGGACGCCCGCCTGCAATACAGCCTGTCACTGATGGCGCTGCAGGCCAGGCAGACCGGCACCGGCGACGCCAGCGTCGAAGGCAAGCGCGTGACCAACGTGCCGCAGCTGCGTTCCACCGCCTGGGTCGAATACGCAGTGCCGGCCGTGGCAGGGCTGAAGCTGGACGCGACCTGGCAGTACGCGGGCAGCAAGGCCTTCGATCCGGAGAACCGCGCCATCGTCCCGGCCTACCACGTGGCCGCGCTGGGCGGGTCCTATGCCCTGCGCGTCGGGAACGTCGGCGCCGTGCTGCGCGCGCGCGTGGACAACCTGTTCGACAGGTTCTACTGGCGCGACGTGTCCCAGTCGCTGGGCGGCTACCTGCTGCCGGGCGCCCCGCGCACCTTCCGGGTGTCGGCCCAGTTCGACTTCTGAACCGGCTGGCATCGGCATCACGCCGATGCCAGCAGCGCCTGCACCCGCCGCAGGCGCTGTTCCAGGTCCCCTTCCAGCAGCACGTACGCGATCTGCCTGCGCGCGAGCGTCTCGACCAGCATCGCGTGCACCTGCTGGCGCACGGCCTCCGATTCGCGCTGCAGGCCATCGGGCTCCCACGGGCCGTCCGGTGCCGTGACCAGGGTCCAGGCGTAGTCGTGACGGCGGTCCAGCTCGGCCAGCTGCGGATCGACCCGCCCCCAGTACTGGCGGCTGTACAGCGCCGTCATCAGGGGCGTGGTATCGCAGAACAGGAAGCGCCTGGCCTGCGCCGCCGCTTCGTCCTCGCGCGCACGCTGGGCCAGCGCGATCGGATACTGGTCGCGTTCGAAGGGCACGCGCCCGTGGGTATCGACGAACTCGCGCAGGTATTCCGGCACCCACACGGTGCCATAATGCCGCGCCAGCGCCTCGCACAGGGTCGACTTGCCGGACGATTCCGCGCCCAGCACCGCCACCCGCCGTACCGGCCCCTCCACGACCGCTGCGCTCACGCATCCCTCCGCGCGATGTTCGACCAGGCGCGCCAGCCGGTCCAGGCCAGCACCACGAACACGGCGTACAGGATGGCGGTCAGGTAGAGGTCCTTGTACACATACAGGCCGACATAGAGCACGTCCACCACGATCCAGACCAGCCAGTTCTCGACCTTCTTGCGGCCCAGCAGGAGCTGGCCGAGCAGGCTGCCCGCGGTCAGGAAGCCGTCCGCGTGCGGCACGTCGGTATCGGTGAGGTGGTCGAGGAACTGGGACAGCAGCACGAAACCGATCGCCCAGCCGGCGATGGCCCAGCCCCAGCCGCCGCGCTTGCAGCGCGTCACCACCAGCGGCTGCTCGCCGGCGCCGTGCAGCCACTGGTACCAGCCCCACACCGAGGCCGCGATGAACACGAACTGCAGGCCCATGTCGCCATACAGCCTGGCCTCGAAGAACACCCCCGCATAGGTGGCCGAGGAGACGATCGAGAACAGCCAGGCCCAGTGCTTCTGGCGGATGTTGAGCAGCACGGTGGTCGCCGCCAGCAGGAAGGAGACGAGTTCCAGCGGGGTGGTGCTGAAACCGAGGACGGCAAGCGGTTCGTTCATGCGCGGCAGGAAGGGAGGATGTCAGGTCAACAGGCGATTATGGGAGGTGGCGCGCGAATCCGCAAGCTGCGCGGGCATCTCCTCCCGCGGCGCCCCGGCCAGGCCGGGCCAGCAAGCGAAACAGGGCGAGCTGCTGCTCGAACTGCCCGGCAGTTCAGTCCTCATCTATCTATCCGGTTGACTGCGCCATAAAAAACACCGCGCCGGGATCGCTCCCTGGCGCGGTGTCGTCGACGGCGTACCGGATTACTTCTTCGGATACTTGATCGTCATTTCCTTCAGCAGGTTGTCGGCCCCGTCGACTTCCTTCATCAGCCACAGCATGTAACGGATGTCGACGTGGATAGCGCGCGTGATCACCGGGTCGAAATACCAGTCCTTGGTGATCGATTCATAGGTCGAATCGAAGTTCAGGCCCACCAGTTCGCCGCGCTTGTTCATGATGGCCGAACCGGAGTTGCCGCCGGTGGTGTCGGCGCTCGACAGGAAATTGACCGGCACCGTGCCCAGCACCGGGTCCTTGAACACGCCGTAGCGCTTGGCCTTGATCGCTTCCAGCAGCGGGGCCGGAGCGATGAACGGGTCCTTGTTGGTGGCTTTCTCGACGATGCCCTCCACCGTCGTGAACGGGCCCTTCACCAGGCCGTCGCGCGGCGAATACGGCGCCACGGTGCCGAAGGTCACGCGCAGCGTCGAGTTGGCGTCCGGGTAGACCGGCTTGCCCTGCGACTTCTTCCAGGCGATGACGGCCGCCATGTACTGCGGAATCACGCGTTCCAGGTTGCCGTCGATCTCGTTGCGGCGGTTCTCCAGCGCCATGCCGGTCTCGTGCAGGCGCACCGCGAGCTGGATGAACGGGTCGCCGGATTTGCGGAAGGCATCCGGATCCTTGCCGATCCAGGCCAGGCGCCTGGCGGTGTCGGCCAGCTCGGTGGTCCTGTACATGGCGTTGATCGCGGTCGGCGCCGGCAGCAGTGCGTCCAGGCCCTGCGGGTGCAGCCTGGCGTCGATGCGGGCGTAGCGCGCCAGCGCGGCGCCCCAGCGCGCTTCGTCCACCTGCGGCACGAAGGATTGTTCGAGGCGGGTCAGGCGCGCCTTGATGAAGGACAGGTCGCGTTCCTGGTAGCCGGCTTCGCGCTGGGCGTCCGGCTTCTGGCGCTCGAGCGCCAGACGGTACAGCGAACGGGCGCTCTTGAGCAGGTCGCTGTGGGTCGCTTCAAGCCAGGCGCCTTCCTGGCGCGAGGCAGCCATGTCCTGCGCGATCACGCTGTCCAGTTCACCCAGCAGGTTCTTCGAGGCGCTGCCGCCATTCGCCTTGTGCCAGGCGCGGAACCCGGCGTCCTGCACGTCCTTGATGGCGGCGATGTCCTTGCGCGCGAAACCGTCCAGCAGGCCCTGGGTCTTCTTCAGCACGTTGTTCAGGCTCTTGGCCACGCTGGCGTAGCGCACGTCCCAGGCCGGGTTGCCCATGGTGGCGGCCGAGATCACCGACAGGTCGGCGGTGATTGCCGCCACCTTGCCGGGGAAGTCGACGTCGCGCGCGAAGCGGATCTCGCTCGGCAGCTTGTAGCGGCTGGTGCGGCCCGGATAGCCGGCCAGCAGGATCGGATCGCCGTTCTTCAGTCCCTCGGCGGACACCACCAGGAAGTCCTTCGACTTGTACGGCACGTTGTCCGGCGACGGGTCGGCCGGACGGCCGTCCTTGCCGACATACGCGCGCAGGAAGGAATAGTCGCCGGTCTGGCGCGGCCATTCGTAGTTGTCGATGTCGCCGCCGAAGTTGCCGATGCGGTCGGACGGCGCGTACACCAGGCGCACGTCGCGGATCATCAGCTGCTTGATGCGGTAGTACTCGAGGCCGCGGTGGAAGGCCGGCACCGAGCAGCGTGCCGATTTGTCGGTCTCGCACTCGGCCACCAGCGCCTTGATGCGCGACTCCACCAGTTCGTGGCGCTCGCGGCCCGACAGGTTCGGCGCCAGGCCCTTGAGCACGCGGTCGGTGACGTTCTCCACCTTCTCGGTGACGTAGACCAGGGTGTTCGGGCCGCCCGGCAGTTCCTCGGCACGGGTCTTGGCCAGGAAGCCGTTGACGATGTAATTCTTCTCCGGCGTCGAATTGCGCTGGATGGCGCTGTAGGCGCAGTGGTGGTTGGTGACGATCAGGCCATCGGGCGAGACGAAGGAGGCCGAGCAGCCGCCCAGCGACACCATCGCACTCATCGGATGCTTGGTGAGGTCGGCCAGCTTCTCGGCCGGCATGGTGATGCCGATGCGCTTCAGTTCGGATTTGAGTTGCGGCAGCTGGTGCGGCTGCCACTGGCCCTCGTCGGCCATGGCGGCGCCCGCGGCGCCCAGGAGGGCGACGGGCAGTACGATCGATTTGAACAAGGTGAACCCCGGATGAGTAAAAAAGGCAGTCCGGAGTATAGCTTTCTTGTATCTGTGGCGGGTCGTTTTTTGGCGTATTGACGGGCGCGCCGCCACGCCCGCCTCCTCTGGTTGCCGCCCTTATTGCCCCGCGCGCCAGCCACCGCCCAGTGCCTGGATCAGCGCCACCGCCGCCGCCTGGCGGTCGGCCTGCGCCTGTACCAGCGAGCGCCGCGCATTCAGTGCCGTGGCCTGGGCCTGCACCACTTCGGAGTAGCTCACCTGCCCCGCGCGGTAGCGGTTCATGATCTGCTGCTCGACCTTGTCGGCCGCCTCGGAGGCCACCTGGCGCAGCGCCTGCTGCTGTTCCAGCACGCGCACCGCGGTCAACCCGTCCTCGACCTGGCCGAAGGCGTTCAGCACCGTCTGGCGGTAGCGCGCCACCGCGGCCTGGTGGCGCGCCTCGGCACCCGCCACGCTGGCCCGGGTGGCGCCGGCATTGAAGATGGCCTGGGCGGCCGACAGGCCGAAGGACCAGGCCGCGTTCGAGGCCGAGAACAGGTCGCCCACCCGGCTGCCGCCCGTACCCAGCGAGGCCGACAGGCCGATGTTCGGGAAGTAGGCCGAGCGCGCGATGCCGATCTCCGCGTTGGCGGCCGCCACGTCGCGCTCGGCGGCGGCGATGTCGGGACGGCGCTGCAGCAGCAGCGAGGGCACGCCGACCGGCACCGCCGGTACCGAGGCGCGCCAGTCGGGCAGCGCGGCCAGCGCGAACCCGGCAGGCGCCCGTCCTACCAGGATCGCGATCGCATGCTCGAACTGGGCGCGCTGGCGGGCAAGGCCAAGGGCGTCGTTGCGCGCGCTGGCCAGCTGGGTCTGGGCCTGCAGCACGTCGGTGCGGGCGACGATGCCAACATTGAAGCGGTTCTCGGTAATGCGCAGCTCGCGCTCGTAGCCGGCGATGGTGCGCCCCAAGAGCGCGCTCTGGGCATCGAGCGCGCGCAGGGCGAAGTAGTTGGCGGCCAGCTCGCCCTGGGCCGACAGGCGCGCGCTGGCCAGGTCCGCGGCGCTGGCATCAAGGCCCGCCTGGGCGCTGGTGACGCCGGCGCGCAGGCGCCCCCATACGTCGGGTTCCCAGCTGCCGCCCAGGTTCAGGCGGTAGGAGCTATCGGCGCCCTGCCCGCGCACGCCGGAACGGTCGGCGCCCAGGTTCAGGTTCACGCTCGGGAACAGCGCGGCGCGCTGCTGCTGGACCAGGGCCCGCGCCTGAGCATAGTTGGCCACCGCCAGCGCCACGTTCTGGTTCGAGACGTCCACGCTCGCCGCCAACCCGTCCAGCACCGGATCGCCGAACAGCTGCCACCAGGGGCCGCGCTCGAGCGCGTCGGCGGGCGCGGCCGGCACCCAGCCCTCGGCCTCCTTGAAGGCCGCCGGCTCCGGCGTGCCGGGGACCTGGTAGGCGGGGCCGACGGCGCAGCCGGCTGCCAGGCTGGCGGCCAGAGCGAGGATGGTCAGGCGGATGATGGCGTGGATTCGCATGGGTATCATGGCTGTACGGTATTCGGATAGGCGGCATCGCCACCCTCGGCATGGCGGGTCAGTTCGTGCTCGTTGGGCTTTTTTGTGCGCAGCTTGTCGAGCAGGACGTAGACCACCGGCGTGGTGAGCAGGGTCAGGAGCTGGCTGGCGACCAGGCCGCCGATGATGGCGATGCCGAGCGGGCGGCGCAGCTCGGAGCCTTCCCCAAAGCCGATCGCCAGCGGCAGCGCGCCCAGGGCGGCGGCCAGGGTGGTCATCAGGATCGGGCGGAAGCGCAGCAGGCAGGCTTCGCGCACCGCGGCGGTCGCAGACATGCCGCGCGCGCGCTCGGCCTCCAGCGCGAAGTCGATGATCAGGATCGCGTTCTTCTTGACGATGCCGATCAGGAGGAAGACCCCGATCAGGGCGATGATCGAGAACTCCATGTCGAACATCAGCAGCGCCAGCACGGCGCCCACCCCGGCCGAGGGCAGCGTGGACAGCACCGTCACCGGATGCACCAGGCTCTCGTACAGGATGCCGAGCACGATGTAGATGACCACGATGGCGGCCAGGATCAGCATGGGCTGCTCGTCGGACGATTCCTGGGCGGCGCGCGCCGTGCCCTCGAAGCTGCCGCGTACGTTCGACGGCATCGCGATGTCGGCTTCGGCCTGCTTGACGGCGTTCTGGCCGTCTTCCAGGTTGTAGCCGTCGGCCAGGTTGAACGACACCGTGGTCGCCAGCTCGCCGTCCTGGTGGTTGACCGAGGTCGGGGTGGAGCTCTCGGCGAAGCTGGCCAGGGCCATCAGCGGCACCATGGTGGTGGCGCTGGATGACAGGGCCGCACCGCTGGCCGGGTCGCGCGCGGCGGTCAGGTTGGACGAAGCGGACGACGCACCGGATGCGCCGCCGGAAGCCTGTGCCCCTGCAGCGCCGCCGCCACCTCCACGTGCCGGCACATACACGTCGCGCAGGGCTTCCGGCGACTGGGCGTAGCGCTGGGCCACGCCCATGATCACCCGGTACTGGTTCAGCTCATCGTAGATATTGGCCACCTGGCGCTGGCCGAAGTTGTTGTACAGCGCATTGTTGACGTCGCGCGTGCCGACGCCGAGGCGCGCCGCGGTGTCCTTGTCGATGGTGACGAAAGTCTCGACCCCGTTCTCGGCCTGGTCGGTGTCGACGTCGACCAGGGCCGGCTGGCGCTTCATCGACTCGGCCAGGCGCGTGGCCCACTGCTTCAGGTCGGCCGCATTGTCGCTCTTCAGGGTGTACTGGTAGGTCGAATTGCTGGAACGGCCGCCCATGCGCAGGTCCTGCACCGGGTTCAGGAAGATCGACACGCCGGTCACGCGCGCCATCCGGGGGCGCAGGCGCGCGATCACGGCCTGGCCGGTGTCGCCCTTGGCGCGCTCGGCGACCGGCTTGAGGTTGATGAACATGAAGCCGCCGCCGGCGCGCCCGCCGCCGGTAAAGGCGACCACCGTGTCCACCGCCGGGTCGCGCTTGATGATGTTCACCAGCTGGCGCAGCTTGTCCTGCATGGCCTGGAACGAGATGCTCTGGTCGGCGCGGATGCCGCCATTGAGCTGGCCCGTGTCCTGTTGCGGAAAGAAACCCTTGGGCGCGGCGCTGAACAGGTAAACGTTCAGCGCCACCACGAAGCCGAGGATCAGCATCACCAGCAGCTTGCTGGCGAGCGCCCAGTCGAGCGCGTGCTCGTAGCCGCGCAGCACCTTGCCGAAGCCCCGCTCCGACCAGCGCGCGAGCACGCCGGGTTTCTTCTCCTTGTCTTCCTTGCGCAGCAGCCAGGCGCACATCATGGGCGTGGTGGTCAGCGAGATCACCAGCGAGATCATCACCGCCGCCGACAGGGTGACCGCGAACTCGCGGAACAGGCGCCCCACCTGCCCGCCCATGAACAGCAGCGGAATGAACACCGCCACCAGCGACAGCGAGATCGACAGTACCGTGAAGCCGACCTCGCGCGCACCCAGCAGGGCCGCCTTCATGCGGTCCATGCCCGCTTCGATGTGGCGCGCCGTGTTTTCCAGCACCACGATGGCGTCGTCGACCACGAAGCCGGTCGCCACCGTCAGCGCCATCAGCGACAGGTTGTTCAGGCTGAAGCCCAGCAGGTACATGACGCCGAAGGTGCCCAGCAACGACACGATGGTGGCCACCGCCGGGATGATGGTGGCGCGCACGCTGCGCAGGAACACGCTGACCACCAGTACCACCAGCAGGATCGACAGCACCAGGGTGAATTCGATCTCATGCAGCGAGGAGCGGATCGAATTGGTGCGGTCCGAGGCCACCTGCAGGGTGACGTCGCCAGGCAACTGGGCCTGCAGCGTCGGCAGCAGCGCGCGCACGCCGTCCACAGTCTCGATGACGTTGGCGTCCGGCTGGCGCGTCACCAGGACGATGACCGCCGGCTCGCCGTTGAACAGGCCGAGCGTGTTGACGTTCTCGACCCCGTCGATGACCTCGGCCACGTCGCGCAGGCGGATCGCCGCGCCGTCGCGCCAGGCCACGACCAGGTCGCGGTAGTCGGCCGCCAGCGGGCGTCCGCTGTTCGCGGCCCCGGCCGGCTGTGAATAGATCTGGAAGCGGTTGCCCGCGCCTTCGATCGCCCCCTTGGGACGGTTGGCGTTGGTGGACTGGATCGCGGCGCGCACGTCCTCGCTCGACAGGCCGACCTTGTTGAGCGCGTAGGGCAGCAGCTCGACGCGCACCGCCGGCAGCGAGCCGCCGCCGATTTCCACTTCGCCCACGCCTTTCACCTGGGCCAGGCGCTGCTGCACCAGGTTCGACACCGATTCATAGATCTGGCCGGGCGAGCGCGTCCTGGAGGTGAGCGCCAGGATGATCACCGGCGCGTCGGACGGATTGGCCTTGCGGTAGGTCGGGTTGCTGCGCAGGGTGGCCGGCAGGTCGGCGCGCGAGGCATTGATCGCGGCCTGCACTTCGCGCGCGGCCGAGTCGATCTTGCGGTTCAGGTCGAACTGCAGGCTGACCCGGGTCGAGCCGTTGCCGCTGTTCGAGGTCATTTCGTTCACGCCCGCGATCACGCCCAGCCTGCGCTCCAGCGGCGTGGCCACGCTCGATGCCATGGTTTCCGGGCTCGCGCCTGGCAGCGAGGCCGACACCGAGATGGTCGGGTAATCCACCTGCGGCAATGGCGACACCGGCAGCACGAAGAAGGCCGCGATGCCGGCCAGCGCCAGGCCGATCGTCAGCAGGACGGTCGCGATCGGGCGCTCGACGAAGGGGCGCGACAGGTTCATGCGCCGACCCTCTCCGGCTTGTTCGGCGCTTTACCCGTCCGGCGCTGCGCCAGGCGATCAAACGCGAGGTAGATCACCGGCGTGGTAAACAGGGTCAGGAGCTGGCTCACGATCAGGCCGCCGAAGATCGCCAGGCCCAGCGGGCGGCGCAGCTCGGCGCCCTCGCCCGTGCCCAGCATCAGCGGCACGGCGGCGAACAGCGCGGCCAGCGTGGTCATGATGATCGGGCGGAAGCGCAGCAGCGCGGCCTGGCGGATCGCGTCGAGCGGCGACTTGCCTTGGTCGCGCTCGGCCTCGATCGCGAAGTCGATCATCATGATCGCGTTCTTCTTGACGATGCCGATCAGGAGGATGATGCCGATGATGCCGATCACGCCCAGCCCCTGCCCGGTCACCCACAGGGCCAGCAGCGCGCCCACGCCGGCCGAAGGCAGCGTGGACAGGATGGTGAGCGGATGCACATAGCTCTCGTACAGCACGCCCAGCACGATGTAGACGCAGACCACGGCCGCCAGGATCAGCCACAGCTGGTTCGACAGCGAGGCCTGGTAGGCGCCGGAGGCGCCGAGGAAGGTCATGCTTACCGCGTTCGGCATCCTGATCTCTTCGGCGGCTGCGCGGATCGCGTCCACCGCGGTGCCGAGCGAGACGCCCGGTGCGGTGTCGAAGCCGACGGTGGCGGCCGGGTACTGGGCCACGTGGGTGACCTGCAGCGGCGCTTCGGCTTCGCGGATGGTGGCCACCGCGGACAGCGGGGTCGGCTGGCCGGAAGCCGTACGCAACTGTAGCCGGGACAACGCCGCCAGGGACATCGCTTCATCCTGCCGGGCCTCGAGGATCACGCGGTACTGGTTGGTCTCGGTGAAGATGGTCGAGACGATGCGCTGCCCGAAGGCGCTATAGAGGGCGTCGTCGATCGAGGCCGCCGTAATGCCAAGGCGCGAAGCAGTATCGCGGTCGATGTCGATGTAGGCGGCGCTGCCGCGCGCGCCGGCGTCGGTGGTGGCGTTGCGCACCTCCTTCGTGTTCGCCAACCGGGCTACCAGTTTCCTCGCCCATTCGTTCACGGTGGCGCTGTCGGCCCCCTCGATCGACAGGCGGTACTGGGTCGGGCCGCTCTCGGCGTCGATGGTCAGGTCCTGGGTCGGCTGCAGGAACATGCTGACGCCGGCCACGCTGGCCACCCTGCTGCGCAGCCGGTTCATGATCGCTTCCTGGTCGCCGCGCTCATCATCCTTCAGGTTGATCAGCATGGTGCCGTTGTTGAGCATGGTGTTGTTGGCCGCGTCCACGCCCACGTAGGAGCTGAGCGAGGCGACCGCGGGGTCCTTCAGCACTTCGGCGGCGGCCGCCTGCTGCAGCCTGGCCATCTCGGCATACGAGATCGACTGGCGCGCCTGCAGGCGTGCCTGCAACTGGCCGGTGTCCTGGGTCGGGAACAGGCCTTTCGGGATCACCACCCACAGCAGCGCGGTCAGCACCAGGGTCGCCAGCGCCACCAGCAGGGTCAGGCCCTGGCGCGCCAGCACCCAGCCCAGCGCCACGTCGTATTTCCGGATCACGCGCTCGAAGAAGTCCTGGGATGTTCGCGCGAAGCGGCTGGGGCGCTCGTCTTCATGGCGCTTGAGCCAGCGCGCCGACATCATCGGCACCAGGGTCAGCGACACCACCATCGAGATCAGGATGGTCACGGCGAGGGTCACTGCGAATTCGCGGAACAGGCGGCCGACCACGTCGCCCATGAACAGCAGCGGAATCAGGACCGCGATCAGGGACACGGTCAGCGAGATGATGGTGAAACCGATCTGGGTCGCGCCCTTGAGGCTGGCGGCCATCGTCGTTTCGCCTTCCTCGATGTAGCGCGCGATGTTCTCGATCATGACGATGGCGTCGTCCACCACGAAACCGGTGGCGATCGTCAGCGCCATCAGCGACAGGTTGTTCAGGCTGTAGCCCATCAGGTACATGATGCCGAAGGTGCCGACCAGCGAAATCGGCACGGCCAGGCTGGCGATCACGGTGGCGCGCAGGCTGTGCAGGAAGGCGAAGATCACCAGCACCACCAGTACCACGGCCAGCAACAGCTCGATCTGCACGTGCTTGACCGAGGCGCGGATACCGGCGGTGCGGTCGCTCAGCACGTCCATGCGCACCGAGCTAGGTAAGCCGGCCTGCAGCTCCGGCAGGCGCTCCTTGATGCCGTCCACGGTGGCGATCACGTTGGCGCCCGGCTGGCGCTGCACGTTCAGGATGATGGCCGGCTTCATGTTGGCCCAGGCGCCGATGCGCACGTTCTCGGCGCTGTCGACCACGCGCGCCACATCTTTCAAGCGCACCGGGGCGCCATTGCGGTAACTGACGATCAGGTCCTGGTAGTCCTCGACCGCCAGCAGCTGGTCGTTGGCATTGATGGCATAGGAACGTGTCGGGCCGTCGAAATTGCCCTTGGCGCTGTTCGCATTGGCCGCCGTGATGGCGGAGCGCAAGCTGTCCAGGCCCAGGCCATAGGAAGCCAAAGCCTCGGTATCGGCCTGGATCCGCACCGCCGGCCGCTGGCCGCCGGATAGCGTCACCAGCCCCACACCCGAGACCTGGCTGATCTTCAGGGCCAGGCGGGTATTGACCAGGTTCTGGACTTCGGTGAGCGGCAGCGTATCGGAGGTGATGGCCAGGGTCAGCACCGGCGCGTCGGCGGGATTGACCTTGGCATAGACCGGCGGTGCCGGCAGGTCGGTCGGCAGCAGCGAGCCGCCGGCATTGATCGCGGCCTGCACTTCCTGCTCGGCCACGTCAAGGGTCTGGCCCAGGCCGAACTGCAGCGTGATGACCGAGACTCCGGAGGCGCTGGTGGAGCTCATGCGCGTCAGGCCAGACATCTGGCCAAACTGGCGCTCGAGGGGCGCGGTGACGGTGCGCGCCATGACTTCCGGACTGGCGCCCGGGTACAGGGTCTGCACCTGGATGGTCGGGAAGTCCACCTGCGGCAGCGCCGACAGCGGCAGGAAGCGGTAGCCGACCAGACCGGACAGCACGATGGCCAGCATCAGGAGGGCCGTTGCGACCGGGCGCTTGATGAAGGGGGCGGAGGGGCTCATTGGATTCTCGCTCGGGCCGCGTCAGTGCAAGCGTGGCCTGGACGCGTGGGCGGGAGACCCGCCCACCCTACGATTCGGCGATGACCGTAGCGGACAACGCAGGTGAATCATTGCTGCGCTCCCTGGCGTTGACGACGCCCCTCGCCCTGCTGTCCACCTGCGCGCGCACCTTGCGGGCGCTCGCCCGGCAGCGTCACCCTGGCGCCATCGCGCAGGCGGTCCGCACCTTCCGTGATCACCTGCTCGCCCACCTTCAGCCCGGTCTTGATCTGCACCTTGTCCACCGTCGCCTGCCCGCGCGTCACCGCGCGCTGCGACACCGTCTTGTCCTGCGGGTTCAGTACGTACACGAAGTCGCCGTTGGCGCCGTGGCGCAGCGCAGTCACCGGCACCACCACGGCGTCTTCGACCGTGTCCATTTGCAGGCGCAGGTTGACGAACTGGCTGGGGAACAGCTTGTTGTCGGCGTTCGCGAAGCGCGCCTTGGCGCGCACGGTCCCGGTCTGCACGTCGACCTGGTTGTCGAGGGCGATGAAACTGCCGCTGGCCAGGGCCTCGCTGCGGGTACGGTCGAGGGCCGTCGCCGGCAGCTTCGCGCCCTGGGCGATGCGTCCCTGCAGGGCCGGCACCTGGTCCTGGGGCACGGTGAATTCGACGTCGATCGGCGCCAGCTGGGTGATCACCGCCACGCCGTTCGCGTCGCCGGTGTTCACCAGGTTGCCGATGTCGACGGTGCGCAGGCCCACCCGTCCGGAAATGGGCGCCTTGACCTGGGTGTAGCCGACGTTCAGCCGCGCCACGCCCTCGGCCGCGCGGTCGGTCATGACCGTGCCTTCGAGTTGCTTGACCAGGGCCGCCTGGGTATCGACTTCCTGGCGCGCGATCGATTCCTGCTCCAGCAGCGTGCGGTAGCGCGACAGCAGCAGGCGGGCGTTCTCGAGCTGGGCCTCGTCGCGCTGGCGCTGACCACGCGCCTGCAGCAGCGCCATCTCGAACGGACGCGCATCGATCGTGGCCAGCACCTGGCCGGCCTTGACCGCCTGCCCTTCGCTGAACAGGATCTTCTGGACCACGCCCGAGACCTGCGGACGCACGGTGGCCGTGGCGGCCGGCACCACGGTGCCGAGCGCGTCGAGCTGGATCGGGATATCAACCTGTTCGGCGGTGGCAACGCCGACCGTGGTGGCCGGTGCGCCGCGCCCGCCCCGTCCACCGCCGCCTCCGCCGCCTCCGCCGCCACCCGGTCCGCCTCCGGCGCGGGCACCGGGCGCGCCCGGCGGGCCGCCGGCGCCGCCGCCGGCCGGCTGGTGCGTCAGGCGCCAGGCCAGCAGGGCCAGGCCGATCATGGCCAGCACGGCGATGGCGGTACCGAGCAGGCGTTTGCGGCGCGCGGGTGGCGCTGGCGGCGGGCTCGTGAGGGCGGACTTGGGAGGGGCGTTCGGATCCATGCTCTACCTTGTTCTTTTGGCCAGGATGATGTGCAGATAAGTGGCAAAAAGAGTAGCACGGCGGACCCGGCCAATATGTTTCGTAACGTACATTACTGGGCCCATCCTGCAGCATGCTGTTACATGACCGGGTCAGGCCTGGGCCGCGTTTTATCGGCAATCCCCCGCGCGCCAACGCAAAACGGGTACGGAATCGCTTCCGTACCCGTTTTGCCGATGTTGCAAGCAGTTACAAACCTGCTACAAATGCCTCATGGCGTGGCGCACAGGCAGTGGGTCACGGCCGCGAAGGGCTTGCGGCCGTCGGCCACGTCCTTTAGCCAGGCCATGTCCTGCGCCACCTGGGCGACCGGGCCGGCCGGCAGCGCCGCGTCCATCAGGCCCAGCCTGACCTGGATGTTGACGGCCTGGGCGGTCGACGCACCCATCATGTTCAGGAAGCGCTCGAGGCGGCCGACCGGACGCTCGACGTAGGCGACCCGGTAGTCGCCGCCCAGCTTCGCGCGCCTGGCGGCCGAGGCCAGCGCATCGCCGTAGCCGCCGAGGCGGTCGACCAGGCCACGCTCCTTTGCCTGGGCGCCGGTCCAGACCCGGCCCTGCCCGACGGCGTCGATCCTGGCCACCGTGGTCTTGCGCGCCTGCGCGGCCTTGCTGGTGAACTCGCCATACACGTGGTCGATGCTGCTCTGGATCAGGCGCGCGAAGCGCGGGTCGAGTGGGCGCAGCGGGTTATAGGCGTCGGCCAGCCAGGTGGTGGTGACGCCGGCCGTGTGGATGCCCAGCTTGTCGCCGATCTTTTCCGCGGTCGGCAGGATGGTGAACACACCGATCGAACCGGTGATGGTGGCCGGGTCGGCGATGACCTCGTCAGCCGCCATCGAGATCCAGTAGCCGCCCGAAGCCGCCACGCTGCCCATCGACACGACCACCGGCTTGCCGGCGGCGCGCGTCAGCTCCAGTTCGCGGCGGATGAGTTCCGAGCCATAGGCGCTGCCGCCGGGAGAGTCGACCCGCAGCACCACGGCCTTGATCTCGTCGTCCTCGCGTGCCTGGCGGATCAGCTTGGCGGTGGTGACGCCGCCCACCGTGTCCGGACCGCTGCTGCCCTCGGTGATATTGCCGGCCGCGACGATCACGCCGACCGCATCGCCGAACACGCGCGGCTGGTGGCGCTCCAGGTAGTCGTGGAAGCCGATCTGGCGGAAGGACTTGATCCGGTCGTCATAGGCGCCGCGCTTGACCATCAGCGCGCGCAGCTGGTCGATGGTCTTGACGCCATCGACCAGGCGCCCCTGCTGGGCCACGCGCGCGGCGCTGCCGCCCAGGCTCTCCATCTGCAGCGGCAGGGTATCGATCCATTCGGCCAGTTGGCCGGCGCGCAGCTTGCGGTTCTTTTCGACCTGCGCCGTGTAGTCCTGCCACAGGGCGTTGTACAGGTAGCTGTCGGCCTCGGTCGCTGCCTCGGACGGGCCGTTGGCGATATAGGGTTCGGCGAAGCTCTTGTAGGTGCCGACCTTGATCAGGTTGACCGTCACGCCCAGCTTGTCGAGGGCATCGCGGTAGTAGTTGCGGCGCGCGCCGAAACCCTCGATCAGCACCATCCCCATCGGGTGCACATAGACTTCATTGGCATGCGAGGCGAGCAGGTAGCGCTTCTGGTCGTAGCTGCCGCCCCAGGCCACCACCTTCTTGCCGGCCGCCTTGACCCGGTCGATCGCCGCGCCGACTTCGCGCAGCTGGGCCAGGCCGCCGCCGTTGAACTGGTCGAGCAGCAGCACCACGCTGCCGATGCTCTTGTCTTTCGCGGCGGCGTCGAGCACGGTAAGCAGGTCGCGCAGCCGCACGCTGCGCTTGCTGTCGCCGGCCACCGAGTCCAGCAGCGCATCCTCGAAGCTCGACTGGTACTGCTCGACCAGGTCACCCTTCAGGTCCAGCACCAGGGCGGTCCTGGCGCCGATCGGCGTGACGCCGCCCGAACTCATGACCGCCACAACGAAGATCACGAACAGCAGGAACAGCAGGTTCATGAAGGTGCGGCGCGAAACGTCGACCGCGCGCCATAACATGGCGAAGCCGCGCCGCAGCGCGCCCAGGGGTTTGAATGCCATCGGAACTCCGTTGATCAGTAGTGTCAGCGCCTTCCAGGGCGGCTCAGGCCGCGACTGCGGCGCTGCCCGCCTTTTCCTTGTGCGAGATTGCGAACAGGCCGGCATAGACGAGTATGCCATTTACCATGAGCAATTCCAGCCCAAGACGGTAGGAACCGAACAGGTGTTCCTGATTGTACTCAAGGAGTGCGCAAAGAATCGGCGCGCCGATCGTAATGTACGGCACCAGGCGGTCGGTCACGCCGCGGCGGGTCAGCATGCCGAAGGCGAACAGGCCGAGCAGCGGACCATAGGTGTAGGCCGCCAGCTTGAGGATCACCACGATCATGCTCGGGTTGTCGGCCGCCTTGAAGCCCAGCACCATGAACAGGAACAGGCCGGCGAAGCCCAGGTGCACGCGGCGGCGCAGGCGCTCCTTGGCCGCTTCGGTCAGGTCGCTGCGGCGCTTGATGCCCAGCAGGTCGATGCAGGTCGACGAGGTCAGCGCCGTGATCGCGCCGTCGGCGCTGGGGAACAGGGCCGAGATCAGCGCGATCAGGAACACGACCTGCAGCGCCGCCGGCAGGTGACCCATCACCACGGCCGGGAAGATCTTGTCGCCGCTCGCCGTGACGCCCGCGATTGGCGCGTACAGGTACAGCAGGCCGCCCAGGAACAGGAAGGAGAGCAGCACCACGACCAGCACCGCGGTCAGGGTCAGCATGTTCTTCTGCGAATCCTTCAGCGTCTTGACCGAGATCGTCTTCTGCATCATTTCCTGGTCCATGCCGGTCATCGTGATCGTGATCAGGGCACCGGCGATGATCTGCTTGAGCCAGAAATTGGGGCTGTCCGGATCGTGCGTGAAGATCCTGGCCAGGCCTTGCGACTGCATCTGGTTCAGGCTTTCCGGCACCGACATGTTCAGTTCGCCCAGCAGGATCCAGACGCACGCGAACAGGCCGAACAGCATGGCGCTGGTCTGCAGGGTGTCGGTCCAGACGATGGTCTTGACGCCGCCCTTGTAGGTATACAGCAGGATCATGGCCAGCACGACAAGGGTGCTGAGCCAGAACGGGATGCCGAGGCTGTCGAGGATGATCGCCTGCAGGATGTTCACCACCAGGTACAGCCGCGCGGTGGCGCCGAGCAGGCGCGAAATAATGAAGAAGCCCGCCCCGCTCTGGTAGGCGCGCCGGCCGAGGCGCACGTCGAGGTAGTGGTAGATCGAGGTCAGCTGCAGGCGGTAATACAGCGGCAGCAGCACGTAGGCCACGGCGATGTAGCCGATCACGTAGCCGATCACGATCTGGGCATAGCCGAAGCCGTCGGCGCCGACCGCGCCCGGCACGCTCACGAAGGTCACGCCCGACAGGGTGGTGCCGACCATGCCGAAGGCGACCAGCATCCAGTTGCTGCTCTTGTTACCGATGAAGAAGCTGTCGTTGTTGGCGTTGCGGGAGGTGGCCCAGGCCACGCCGAGCAGGAGTGCGAAATAGGCGATGAGGATGGCGAAGAGAAGTGCCGGAGACATGGGATTCCAGTGCGGTTGTCGTTTCGCCCAGCAATATACACCGAAGCCAGGCTAGCGGAAACGCCGCAAACGGCGGGCACGCATAACGCAGGGTGATGGCGCCGGCCTGGCTTAGGCTTCTTCGCCGCGCACCCGCTCGAAGGGGCCGATGCAGGTATTCATGGTCTCGTCCGCGCACATCAGGAACAGCTTGCCCGACGGGTGGAAGCGGATGAAATTGGTGGCCGTGGCGCCGGGCTTCATGACCGCGCCCGCGCAATCCTTCTTGCCATTGTCCTTGACCACGCGGTCTTCCAGCCGGTAGACGCCCTTGGCGCTGGGCCTGGCCGGGATCCGGTACTCGCTTTCCGAGATTTCCTCGGCGCTGGTGACCAGGGTGGTGCCGTCGCCGCGGAAACGGTAGGTTTCGGAACAGCCGAGCTCGGGCAGGTTCAGTTTCCAGATGCCGAGGATGGGGTGGTCGGCCGGCGGCGCGGCCTCTGCGATGTTGAGGGCTGACAGCATCAACATTCCGGCAAGCATACGCATGGCAGCTCCTTCGCACGTCGCGCCAGCCACGGCGGCCGCCACGGCAGGCCCGCGCCTGCGGGCGGTGTCATTATTGCAGCAGCGGCGCGCGCACGTCGCACGCGTCGCCGCCGCAATTGCCTGGCGTATTGCAGGCTTGTCAGCCCTTCGACGGCGCCTTCGGCTTGGCCGGGCGGCGCCCACGTGGCGCCGTGCTGCGGGCTGCCGGCTTGCGGGCCGAGCCCGCAGGCTTCTTGCGCACCACCGTGCCTTCGGCGACGTTGCCATCGACATCGTTGCTGGTGTCGTCGTCGTAGTCATCGTCGGCATCGCTGCCGGTCGGTACAGGCGCACGGACTTCCGGCTCGGCTGGCGCCGGCTCGACCGGCGTTGCCACGCTCTCCGCGACTGCAGCGCTGTCCGCGGCCGCGGCCTTCCTTGCCGCCGGCTTGCGCGGCGCGCGGCGGCGCTCCTTGGCGGGCGGCGCGACGTCAGCCACACCGTCTGCCGCCACGCCGTCCGCCGGCGCGTCGTCGGCTTGTGGCGCCGCCTCTTCGGCCAGCGGTGCCGCGGGCGCAAGCACTTCAATGTCGGCTGTGCCGGCTGCTTCCGTCTCCAGCGCCGTCGGCGTCACCTCGCCGCGGTAGCTGCTCTTGTTGCGGCCGCCACGACCGCGGCGGCGCGTGTCCGGCTTGTCTTCGGCCGGGACGGCGAGGTCCGCATCAAGCGTGGCCGGCGCGGAATCGGCCGCGTCAAGCGTCGTATCCATGCTCACCTCGGGAGGCGCGTCGAACGACGATGTCACTGCCGCCTCGCCGCGTCCGGCGCCCTTGTTGCGCCCGCCACGGCCGCGGCGGCGCGGCTCCGGCCGCGCTTCCATCGCCGCGCTGTCGTCCGCGCCCTCCTCGTCCTCGGCGGCGCTGGCTTGCGGCACCACCACCAGCTCGGGCGCCGGCATGGCGAGCGATGCGCCGGCGCTGCGGTACACATAGGTGCCGGATTTTTCGTCACGGCCGAAATCGAACAGGCCGCGCGCCTGGGCTTCTTCGAGCAGGTTGCCGAAGGTGCGGAAGCCGTAGAAGGTCTCGGAGAAGTCCGGACGGCGGCGCTTCAGCGTGTCCTTCAGCAGCGACGCCCAGATCTTGCCGGTGTCGCCGCGCTCGGACACCAGTGCATCGAAGGTCTCGACCACCATCTCGAGCGCCTGCGCCTTGCGCGCTTCGAGTTCTTCCTTGCGCTTGTCGTCGCTCGGGCGGCGCGCTTGCGGCTGGCCGCGGCGGGCATCGAGTTCTTCCTTGCGCTTGGCGGCGGCGCGGTTCTTCTCGCGCACCAGGTCGTCGTAGAAGATGAATTCGTCGCAGTTCGCCACCAGCAGGTCGGAGGTGGACTGCTTGACGCCCACGCCGATCACGCGCTTGGCGTTCTCGCGCAGTTTCGATACCAGCGGCGAGAAGTCCGAATCGCCCGAGATGATGACGAAGGTGTCGACGTGCGACTTGGTGTAGCACAGGTCGAGCGCGTCCACCACCAGGCGGATGTCGGCCGAGTTCTTGCCGGACTGGCGCACGTGCGGGATTTCGATCAGTTCGAAGTTCGCCTCATGCATCGGTGCCTTGAAGCCCTTGTAGCGGTCCCAGTCGCAATAGGCTTTCTTGACCACGATGCTGCCCTTGAGCAGCAGGCGCTCCAGCACCGGCTTGATGTCGAATTTCTCGTAGTTGGCGTCGCGCACGCCCAGCGCGACGTTTTCGAAGTCGCAGAACACCGCCATGCTGATGTTGTCGGAGGAAGCCATGATTGATTGCTTTCAGATAATGATGGGACAGACTGAGCGCGATTATACGCAACCCGCCACGTGCTGGCGCCATGTGCCGCGCGGGTCGGACCGCCGCAAGGCGGAATCCCCGGCGACGCCTGTGGCCGTGACCGCTACGGCCAGGACAACGACCGCGCCAGGTACTGGCGGCCCGCTCCGGATCAGAGGCGCGCCAGCGTGGCGTCGTCAGGCCTGCCGCCGAAGTAGCGGTCGATACATTGCTGGAACACGGCGTCGCCTGGGGTCACTGCGGCGAACAGGGTCATCGACGAATGGAACTTGCGTTCGTCCGGATCGCCGAAAATCCGCAGCGCGCTAACGCCTTGCTGCCTGGCCACGATGTCAGCGCACGCGCGCAGGCGCTTGCCCAGTACCGGATGGGCGAGATAGGCAGCGGCCTCCTCCGCCGAGCCGATCGCGTAGCGGCGCGCCATGTCGCTGCGGCCCAGCCCCGCGATCTGCGGGAACACGAACCACATCCAGTGCGTGCGCTTGCGGCCGGCCCGCAGCTCCTCCAGCACCGCGGCAAAGATAGGTTCCTGGGCCCGCACGAAGCGCTCCAGGTCGAATTGGTCGTCCATGCTTGCGTCCTCCCCTGGCGCCATGCTACAAGGTTTGCGCTGCTGACAGAACAGGCGCAAGCCATGCGCCCGCAACGATGAACACCGACCACCTGCCCCTGCTGCTCGAACGCGAGATGCCCTTCGGTAAATACCAGGGCCGCAAGATCGCGGACCTGCCCGGCCACTACCTCGGCTGGTTCGCGCGCGAAGGCTTCCCGCGCGGCGAGCTGGGCCAGCTGCTGGCCCTGATGTACGAGCTCGACCACAATGACCTGCGCGCCCTGCTGGACCCCTTGCGCCCATCCTGCCAGTCCCGCCCCTTGCCTGGCCGCTAGTGCGGCCGCACCACAATGGTGCTGTGCAAGATAGCTTCTTGTATATTTTTGTATGTATATGGAACTATCATGGCAAACCACCAATACCTGCCGGGATGCCATGTCGATGATCGTTTTTCGCGCGAACCTTTCCCTGGGCTTGCTGGCGCTGTGCCTCGCCTGCCCTCCCGTCCTGGCCCAGCCGGCCGCCCCGCCGGCAGCCGCTGCACCGTCAGCTGCGCAGGGCGCCGCCACGGTGACCACCAGCGACGGCGTGGCCCTGGCCTATACGGTGGCCGGCCAGGGCATCCCCTGCCTGTTCGTCCACGGCGGCCCCGGCTCGGGCAGCGAAGTGGTGCAGCGGCTGGCGGGCGATGTGCTGGAGAAGCGCTTCCGCATGGTCTACCTCGACCAGCGCGGCAGCGGCCGTTCGGCCAGCGATCCGCGCAAGGATTATTCGCTCGAACGCGTGGTACAGGACATGGAGGAACTGCGCGCCAGCCTGAAGATCGACAAATGGGTACTGATGCCACATTCCTTTGGCGGCATCATCGCGACCGCCTACGCGCGCAGGCATCCCGACCGGGTGACGGGCATGGTGCTCATGAACAGCATCCTGCACCTGCCGGCCTCGATGGAAAGCACGGTCGCGCACGGCCATGCCCTGCTGCCGGCCGATGCGCGCCCGCCGCTGGATCCGGCGGCGCCGCTGCCGCAGCGCTTCGGCATGGTGATGGGCCTGCTGGGCCAGGCCAGGCTGACGGGCCGGCTGATGTATGCGGACCCGGCCACCGAGTCCCGCGTCGGCGCCGCCATGCGGGGCCTGGCGGCCAACCGCGACTTCGCCTCCACCCTGTTCGCCAGCGGCGCCATTGCCGGCTACGCGCACGACATGGCGCCCGCCACGGCCGGCCTGGCGATGCCGGTGCTGGTCATCAGCGGCAAGGAAGACCATGTGAGCGGCGCCGAGCACTACCGCAGTTTCCGCTTCCCGCGCCAGCAGGTGGTGCTGGTGCCGGGCCGGCATTTCTCGATGATCGAGCAGCCGGCCGAGGTCGGCCAGGCGCTGGACGGCTTTGCCGCCTCGCTGCGCGCGCTCGCGCCGTGACAATCCGTGACGCTTGCGCGCCGCGCTTGCTGTAGCGTATGCGGCAAGGAGGAGACACATGAACGCATCGATGCGCGCCGCGCCTGGCTACGGCACCCTGGCTGCCCTGCTCACCTTGTTCACCCTGCCCTGCGCCGGCGCGGCGGCCCAGGAAGACCCGGCCTCGGCGGCGTCGAAAGCGCGCTACGCGGCCGCCTGCACCTACCTCGAGGGCGAAATGGCACGCCTGGATGCCATGGTGGCCCGGTCCATGCCCGCGGACCGGCTGCTCAGGCGCGATCCCGCCAGCGGCGCCCGCCTCTACCGGCGCCAGGCAAAGGATGCCCGCATCGACTACCTGGTGCTGGCGGACGGCAAGCGCATCGTCAGCCAGGCCGAGCTGGGCCCGCAGCACCTGGGCCTGTCCCTGACGGCGCCGGCGCTGCAGCGCAAGCTTGGGCTGGACCACCCCTTGCCACCGACATTCCAGACCGGCTGCGACGGCTGGGACATGCAGGCCAGGACCAGGGGCACCCAATTGCTCGGCATGACGATCTCGGTCCATCTCGACTGAAGGGTTCGCGGGCCATTCACGTTGTAGCAATCAGGAAATTGCAATACTATCCAGAACCGCGTGGCCACCTGCCGGCTATCCGTTTCCATCGTAAGGACCTGATTGCATGAAGATGTCTCCCCTGCCCCTCCTGCTGGCCGCCTGCTTCGCCTCGGCCGCTTCCGTGCCCGCGCATGCGGCCAAGCCCGCCGCCGCCAGCGCCGCGGCCGGTGCCCAGCTGAAAGTGGACTACCAGAAGTTCACGCTGCCCAACGGGCTGGACGTGATCTTCCACATCGACCGTTCCGACCCGGTGGTTGCCGTCAACCTTACCGCGCACGTGGGCTCGGCGCGCGAGAAGGCCGGACGCACGGGCTTTGCCCACCTGTTCGAACACCTGCTGTTCCTGGAATCGGAAAACCTGGGCAAGGGCGGCCTCGACAAGATGACCGCCCGCATCGGCGGCTCCGGCGCCAACGGCTCGACCTCGACGGACCGTACCAACTACCTGCAGACCGTGCCCAAGGACGCGCTGGAGAAGATGATCTGGGCCGAGGCGGACAAGCTGGGCTGGTTCATCAATACCGTCACCGACGCCGTCCTGGCCAAGGAAAAGCAGGTCGTCAAGAACGAGAAGCGCCAGGGCGTGGACAATGCGCCCTACGGCCACACCCGCTACGTGATCAACAAGGCGCTGTACCCGCTCGACCACCCGTATAACTGGCAGGTGATCGGCTCGCTGGAAGACCTGCAGAACGCGACCCTGGACGACGTCAAGGAATTCTTCCGCCTGTGGTACGTGCCGAACAACGTGACCCTGGTGCTGGCCGGCGACTTCGACCCGGTCCAGGCCCGCAAATGGGTCGAAAAGTATTTCTCCGAAATCAAGCGCGGCGCGCCGGTCGCGCCGATCGCCAAGCGGGCCGGCGTGGTCAAGGAAACCGTGAAGCTGGCCCACGAGGACAACTTCGCCAAGCTGCCCGAGCTGACCATGGCCTGGCCGACGGTGGAAGACCTGCATCCCGATTCGTACGCGCTCGAGGTGCTGGCCGAATACCTGTCGCAGACCAAGCGCGCGCCGTTCTACAAGGTGGTGGTGGAAGACAGCAAGCTGGCGCCGGGCGTCCAGATCGGCAACCAGACTGGCGAGATCGCCGGGCAGTTCATGCTGCGCGTGCGCGCCTTCGAGAACAAGCCGCTCGACGAGGTCATGGGCGCGGTCGGCAAGGCCTTCGCCAAATTCGAGGACGAAGGCATCTCCGAGCGCGACCTGAACCGCATCAAGGCCGGCCTCGAGACCCGCTTCTACGCCTCGGTGTCGAGCGTACTGGGCAAGTCGGCCCTGCTGGCCGAGTACAACTACCTGACCGGCAATCCGGGCTATGTCGCCGACGGCATCCGGAAAACGCTGGCGGTGACGCCGGCCGACGTGCGCCGCGTGTACGACACCTACATCAAGGGCAAGCCCTACGTCGCCACCAGCTTCGTCCCGAAAGGCAGGCTGGCGCTGGCCCTCTCCGGCTCGGCCAAGGCCGACGTGGTCGAGGAAAAGGTGGTGCAGGGTGCGGAAGCGGCGGTGGATCCGAGCGCCAACGCCAGCTATGCGAAGACCCCGTCCAGCTTCGACCGCAGCACGGAACCCGGGTATGGCGAGACGCCGGCGGTGAAGGTGCCGCAGGTGTGGGATACCAGGCTGGCCAATGGCATGCGCGTGCTCGGCATCGAGAACCGCGAAGTGCCGCTGGTGCAGTTCGACATCGCGATCGACGGCGGCCTGCTGCTCGACCAGCCGGACAAGGTGGGCGTGGCCAACCTGATGGCGCGCATGCTGACCCAGGGCACCGCCAGGCGCACCCCGCAGGAACTGGAAGAAGCGATCCAGCAGCTCGGCGCCAGCATCAACGTGTCCGCGCGCGCCGAGGATGTGCGCGTCAGCGTGACCACGCTGGCCCGCAACTTCCAGCCGACCCTGGACCTGGTGCAGGAAATCCTGCTCCAGCCGCGCTGGGACGAGAAGGAATTCGCCCTCGTCAAGCAAAGCGTGCTGAGCCAGATTCGCCAGCAGGACGCGGAACCGAATGCGATCGCCAGCCGCAGCTTCGCCAGGCTGGTGTATGGCAAGGACGATCCCCGTTCGCGCAACATCCTGGGCACGGCCGAGAGCGTGAACGCGATCACCATCGCCGACCTGCAGCGCTACTACGCGGCGAACCTGTCGCCATCGGTGGCGCGCATGCACGTGGTGGGCGCGTTGCCGAAGGCTGCCGTCACCCGTTCGCTGGCCGGACTCGGCCGCGCATGGAAGGCGCATCCGGTCAAGCTGCCGGCCGCCACCGCCGCGCCGGCCCCGGCGCCGGCCAAGGTGTATTTCGTCGACGTGCCGGACGCGAAGCAATCGGTGCTGCAGGTTGGCTACCGGGCGCTGGCCGCCACCGACGCGGACTACTATCCGGCCACGGTGGCCAACTACATTCTGGGCGGCGGCGGCTTCGCCTCGCGCCTGACCCAGCAACTGCGCGAGGGCAAGGGCTACACCTATGGCATCAACTCGGGCTTCTCGGGCAGCAATAGCGCCGGTCCCTTCCTCATCGCCAGCGGCGTGCGCAGCAATGTCACGCTCGAGTCGGCCCAGCTGGTCAAGCAGATCCTGCGGGACTACCCGGCCACCTACTCTGCGGCCGACCTGGAGACGACCAAGAACTTCCTGGTCAAGAGCAATGCGCGCGCCTTCGAGACGGCCGGCGCCAAGCTGGGCATGCTCGACAACATCAGCAAGTACGGCTGGCGCCCCGACTACGTCAAGGAGCGCGAGGCGGTGGTCGGGTCGATGACGCTACCGCGGGTCCAGGCCCTGTCGCGGCAGTACCTGGATCCGTCGAAGATGGTGTGGCTGGTGGTGGGCGACGCCAGGACCCAGCTGCCGCGCCTGAAGGAACTGGGCTTCGACGAGCCGGTCGTGATCCCGCGCTGAGTTCCCGGCGCCGGGCCGCTCCCCGCACGGGGGGAGCGGTTTTCCGGTAAACTGCACGGTTACTGCAACACGCTTCGACACGAGAACACCATGCCTGCCACCGCCCCTTCCGATACCGCCGCCGCCAGCGCCAACGACCAGCAGCTCGAGTACGTCACCTCGTGCGCCCTGCCGACGCCCTGGGCGCAGTTCACGCTGCACGCCTTCACCGAACACGGCACTGGCAAGGAGCACCTGGCGATGGTGCTGGGCGAGGTTGGCGACGGCGCGCCGGTGCTGGCGCGCGTACATTCCGAATGCCTGACCGGCGACGTGCTGTTCTCGCAGCGCTGCGACTGCGGCGCCCAGCTCGAGGGCGCCCTGCGCCGCATCGCCGAGGAAGGCCGCGGCATCCTGCTCTACCTGCGCCAGGAAGGACGCGGCATCGGCCTGGTCAACAAGATCCGCGCCTACCGCCTGCAGGAAGCGGGCGCCGACACGGTCGAGGCCAACCTGCAGCTGGGCTTCCATGCCGACGCCCGCAACTACGAACTGTGCAAGCCGATGCTGGAACAGTTCGGCGTGCGCTCGCTGCGCCTGATGACCAACAACCCGCGCAAGATCGACGCCATGACCCGGCTCGGCATCGCGGTGGCCGAGCGCGTGCCGCTGCTGGTCAACCGCAACGCCTACAACAACAGCTACCTGAACACCAAGCAGGCCAAGCTCGGCCACATGATGACGCCGCCCGCCGCCGTGCCGGCCGACCAGGCGCCGGCGCCTGCCGCCACGCCCGATGTGATCTGATCGCGCCGGCAGTCAGTCGTGCATTTGCCCTGGAACAGATTCTCCTGAGGCTAACGCGCGCACAGCCCCCGCGTCCAATGGCAAGATAGCGTTTCGTCCTGCCATGATGGGAATGCATGAAACGACTCCTCGCCGCCCTCCTGCTGTCCAGCCTTGCCGCCAGCGCCGGCACGGCGCCGCCCGCGGACCGGACGGCCCAGGCCAGCAGGACCGGCGCAGTCTCCAACCCGGCAACCGCCGCCAGCCCGGCGCCACCGCCTCACCTGTCGCCGGAAGCGCCCCCCGGCGCCAGCCCGACGGCCCCGGCCCCGGGAGAGGCCGATACCCAGGATGCCCTGCCTCCGCCCTCCTCGGCCGCGCAGGACCTGTACGCCTCGGCGCGCGGCGACCTGCTGCAGATCCGCATGCTGCTCAAGAACGGCCGCACCCAGTCGACGGTTGGTTCCGGCTTCCTGGTCGGTACCGGCAAGCTAGTGGTCACCAACTACCACGTGGTCTCGCAGATGGCGCTCGACCCGGACGTCTACACCGCCGAATACGTGGACACCGACGGCAACAGCGGCCCGGTCGAGCTGATGGCGGTGGACGTGCTGCACGACCTGGCCGTGGTGCGCGTCAACCGCGAGGGCAGCGGCTTCTTCAAGGTGCCCGAACACCCGGTACGCCTGACCCAGGGCCAGCGCCTGTACTCGCTCGGCAATCCGCTCGACCTTGGCTTCGCGATCTCCGAGGGCGCCTATAACGGCGTGGTCACGCGCAGCTTCTACGACCAGTTGATGTTCGGCGGACCGATCAATTCCGGCATGAGCGGCGGTCCCAGCGTCACCGGCAACGGTACGGTGGCCGGGGTCAACGTCTCCAAGCGGCGCGATGGCGAATCGGTCAGCTTCCTGGTGCCGGTGAAGTATGTGCAGGAACTGCTGCGCAAAGTGGAGGCCCAGCCGGCCCCGCCGAAGGACTTCAATCCCCTGATCGCGGCCCAGCTGCTGGAGCACCAGCGCGCCATGGTCGACCGCCTGCTCGAAGAGCCGCTGGCGATCAAGAGCATGGGCCCCTACCTGGTGCCGGTGCGCGAGTCGGGCCAGTTGCGCTGCTGGGGGCGCTCCAATGTGAAGGCCCAGACCGCCTACACCCTCGATGCGATGAGCTGCGCGATGGAATCGGCGATCTACGTCTCCTCTTCGCAGCAGACCGGGCATGTGGCCATGACCCACCAGTATATTCGCTCCGACAACCTGGCTCCGCTGCCCTTCGCGGCCCTGGCCAGCCAGATGTTTCGCACCGATAAGCTGGGCAGCGCCTGGGACCGGCGCCTGACCAGACCGGTATGCAGCGAGCGCTTCGTGCACACGCGCACCCTGCCGCTGCGCGCGGTGACCTGCGTGCGCGCCTACCGCAAGTTCGAGGGCTTGTACAACTTCACGCTGCTCACCGCCAGTACGAATGCCGCCGAATCGAGCCTGCAAAGCCGCCTGGATGTGTCCGGTGTCTCCTACGAGAACGGCATGCGCATCACGCGCGCCTTCCTGGGCTCCTTCGGGCGCAGCGTGCGGCGCGCGCCCGCGCCGGGGAACAAGCCATGAAGGGCCCCTGGACCGTCGAGATCCTGGCGCGCAACGGCGAAGTGCTGCATCGGCACCGGGCGCACAGCCTGCCGATCCGCGTCGGCCGCGCCTATGACAACGACTTCATCCTGGACGACGAATACGCGGCGGCCCATCATGCCGTGATCGAGGCGGGCCCCGACGGCGCACTGCTGATGCGCGACCTCGGCACGCGCAATGGCCTGAACCAGGGCCGCAAGCGGGTGCAGCAGATCGAGCTCGGCGGCGACACCGTGGTACGCATGGGGCATACCTCGCTGCGCGTGCGGCCGGCCGACTTCCCGGTACCGGCCGAGCTGCGCGACCGCACCATGCACGGCTGGGAGGGCCTGTTGCCTGGCCTGGTGGGCGTGCTGCTGGCGGGCCTGGTGGCCTTGCTGCTGACCTGGCTGTTCGACGCCCAGCCTTTCGAACTGCTGAACTACGTGCTGGCCCCGGCGGCCGGTATCGGCGCGGCCCTGCTGTGGAGCAGCCTGTGGGCCTTCATGAACCGCCTGTTCGGGCGCTATACGCGCCTGGGCCGGCATCTGTTCATCTTCGGCTGCGGGATGTCGGTCCTGGTGGGCTTCCGCTTGCTGGCGGCCGTCGCCGCCTATGCCTATTCGCTCGAATGGCTGACGCGCTACGGCTCGCACGTGGCGGTGGCGACGATCGCCGGCATCATCTACTTCCACCTGGCGACCATCAAGCCTTCCTTGCGGCGGCGCCTGCGCGCGGCCTGCGCCGCGGTCGCCGTGCTGGCATCGAGCCTGGTGCTGATCGTGAACCAGCAGCGCCAGGGCTTCGTCGCGGACGAACTGTACATGGCGGTGCTGCTGCCGCCCGAGCTGCGCGCCAGTCCGGATGCGACCGTGGCGGAATACATGGCGGAGGTCGCGGCGATGCGCGCCGAGCTGGAGGCGGAACGCGCCAGGCAGCCCGACTGAGCCCCCCCCTGTTGCTTCGGTGTCGGCGCCGCCTGCCAGTCACGCAGCGCCTGGCAGGCGCAAGGCGCCATCTGCTGCTGCGTCAGTGTTTCCCGACCACCGCAGGCAACTCGGCGCCGCAATCCCTGCAGAATCGCGCACGGCCTTCGTGGCCGCCGCTGCCGCAGGCGGTGCAGTTGCGCGGCAGGCGCGCCGGTCCATGGCGGCGGTCGCTACGGCGCGCCGTCATCTCGGCGGTGACGATACCCGTCGGCACCGCCAGGATGCCCCAGCCGAGCAGCATCATGAACGAGGCGATACCCTTGCCGAGCGTGGTCTGCGGCGTGATGTCGCCATAGCCGACCGTGGTCATGGTCACCACCGCCCAGTACATGGCGGTCGGGATGCTGGTGAAGCCGTGGGCCGGCCCTTCGACCACGTACATCACGGTGCCGAGGATCAGCACCGCCATCAGCACCACCGAGAGGAACACCATGATCTTGCGGCGGCTGGCGGCCAGGGCCTCGCCCAGGCGCGTGTATTCCTCGATGTAGAGGGTCAGCTTGAAGATGCGAAACACACGCAGCAGGCGCAGGATCCGGATGTCGAGCAGGGCTTCGCTGCCCGGCACCAGCAGCGACACATAGGTGGGCAGCACCGACAGCAGATCGACGATGCCGAAGAAACTGGTGGCGTAGCGCAGCGGCTGGCGCACGCACACGAGGCGCGCCAGGTATTCCGCCGTGAACAGCAGCGTGAAGCCCCATTCCAGTACGTGCATCAGGTCGGCGTGCCGGGCGCGGACCATCGGTACGCTGTCGAGCACCACGACCAGGATGCTGAGCAGGATGGCCCCGACCAGCGCGATGTCGAAGCGGCGTCCGGCCGGCGAATCGCTGAGGAAGATCAGGTCGTACAAGGCACCGCGCCAGCCGTCCGGGCGGCCGTAGCGGGCCGCGGGTCGGGCGGCGCCGGGGATCTTGTCTGCGGTGCGCGCCTTCATGGGGAATAAGGCGGTCCCTTGAGCTCGACGGTATTGCGTTCGGGGTCGAGCAGGTAGATCGAGGGGCCCTCGCCTTCTGCGCCGTAGCGCGATGCGAGCGGTCCTGCGGCCACGCCATGCGCCTCCAGGTGGCGCCGGATCGCGGCTTCGTCGAAGGGCTCGATGCGCAGGCACAGGTGGTCGAGGTTGCGGCCGCCCGCGCCAGGCGCGGCGCCGCCTTCGCGCCCCAGCTTGCCGTCGACCGGCACCAGGTCGATCAGGGAATGCCCGGCGCGCAACTGAACCAGGCCCAGTTCGTCGAGGCGGCGCTCGACCGGGCAGCCGAGCACCTCGCCGTAGAAGGCGATCATGGCCCCGAGGTCGTCGACGCGCAGCACGATGTGGTCGAGCCCGCGCACTGCGATCGGATGCTCACCTGGCATGGCGCTCTACCCAGCCGGCGAAGGTGTCGATGAAGGTCTGGAAGAAGGCGCGGCTGGCGTCGTCGACCAGGCGCTCTCCCTCGTACTTGCCGGCCACCATGCCGACATAGGCTTCGGGCGCCGGCATGCAGGGCATGTCGAGGAAAGGCAGCATCTGGCGCAGGTGGTGGTTGGCGCCGAAGCCGCCCAGCGCGCCGGGCGAGACGCTGACGATGGCGCAGGGCTTGCCGGCAAGGGCCGCCTTGCCGTAGGGGCGCGAGCCGACGTCGATGGCGTTCTTCAGGGCGCCCGGCACCGAGCGGTTGTATTCCGGCGTGCAGAACAGGATGCCGTCGGCCTGCCTGATACGTTCGCGGAAAGCGGTGAAGGCAGCGGGCGGGTGATCGGTTTCGTCGTCCTGGTTGTACAGCGGCAGGTCGCGGATCTCGACGATCTCCATGTTCAGGCTGGCCGGGGCCAGTTCCATCATCGACTGCGCCACCTTGCGGGTAAACGAGTCCTTGCGCAGGCTGCCGACGATGACGGCGATATTCCTGGTGGTCATGGTGCTCCTTTCGGTTCGGTCTTAAAACCAGATGGTAACCATTTTCATAAACTTGCGCTGCCGGGCCGGGCCGCTGCTAGATGCGCAAGCGCCGGCGCTCTTCCAGGAAACGCTTGAGCTGGCCCGGCTTCACCACCACTACCGGATCGCCGTGCCAGACATACAGGAAAGGCTCGCCGCCCTGGCGGTCGGTCAGCTTGGCCGACACCAGGAAGCGCGTGCCAGGCGGGTAGCGCTCGGGGTCGACGAGCGCGCGCGAACACTGCACCCGCAGCGCGGGCGCGTAGGCCTGCCCCGGGACCGGGCGGATGCGCAGCTGCCCGCTGCGCGGATCGTGGAAGGATTCGACTGCGACCTCGCGGTAGGTCCAGGCTTCGCGCGCCATCGGATCAGCCTTTCGCCAGCGCCGCCACGCGCTCCGGCTTCGCCTCGCGGATCGGCAGGTTGATCAACGCTGCCGCCAGGGCCAGCAGGATGTCGGCGTACCACATCCAGGTATAGTCGCCGAAGCGCACGAAGGACAGGCCGCCCAGCCAGGCGCCGAAGAAGCCGCCGATCTGGTGCGACAGCAGGGTCAGGCCGAACAGGGTGGCGAGGTAGCGCATGCCGAACAGCTTGCCCACCAGCCCGGCGGTGGGCGGCACGGTTGCCAGCCAGGTGAAACCGAGGGCGCCCGCGAACAGGTAGAAGGTGAAGGCGGTCTTGGGGGCCAGCAGGTACAGCACGATCAGCACGGCGCGGCTGGCATAGATGACTGCCAGCAGCGACTTCATGCGGTAGCGGCTGGCGAGCGCGCCTGCCGCCAGGCTGCCGGCAATGTTGAACAGACCGATCAGGGCCAGGGCGGTGGCCGACACGCCGGCCGGCAGGCCGCACAGGGCCACCTCCTGCGGCAGGTGGGTGACCAGGAAGGCGATATGAAAGCCGCAGGTGAAGAAGCCCAGGTGCAGGCACAGGTAGCTGCGGTCGCGCAGGGCCTGGCGCAGCTGTTCGGTGAGCGTGATGGCGGGCGGCGCCGGCGCGGCCGGTGCGGCAGGCTGGGACGGTCCCGTGGCGGCTGCGGACGCCGCCTGCTTGCCACGCATGCCCAGCGCGAGCGGAATGGTGAGCAGCGTGGTAGCCGCCATCGCCAGCATCGCCGCCACCCAGCCTGCGCTGGCGATGATCGCCCCCATCAGCGGCGCGAACACGAACTGGCCGAAGGAACCGCCGGCATTGATGAAGCCGGAGGCGAAGGCGCGCCGCTCGGGCGGCAGTCGCTGCGCGGTGGCGCCGATCAGGATCGAGAAGCTGCCGGCACCGGCCCCGGCCGCGGACAGGATGCCCATGGTCAGCAGCAGGCCCCATTCGGCATCGACGAAAGGCGTGGCCGCGGTGCCGGCGGCGAGCAGGATGCCGCCGACGACGATCACGCGGGCCGCGCCGACCTTGTCGGCGATGGCGCCGAACACCGGCTGCGAGGCGCCCCACACCAGCTGGGCGAGCGCCATCGCGAAGCTGATGCTGGCCACGCCCAGGCCGGTCGCGGTATTGATCGGCGACAGGAACAGGCCCGTGGTCAGGCGTGCTCCCATCGTGATCATCAGGATCGCACTGGCGGCCAGGATCAGCATCCAGGCCGCGCGCGGCGTCATCGCTCCCTGCGCAGGCATGCGGGGCGCTCCTTCAGCAGGCGCGCGGCGGCCGCCGACCGCACATCATTGCGCCGCGCGCACCAGCAGCGCCACCGCCTCGGCCGCCATGCCCTCCTCGCGCCCGAGGAAGCCGAGCTTCTCGTTGGTCTTGGCCTTGATGTTGACCTGCTGCGGGGATACGCCCAGGTCTTCGGCGATACGCGACACCATTTGCGGGATGTGCGGCGCCATCTTCGGCTGCTGGGCGATGATGGTGGCGTCGATGTTGCCGATCGTGTAGCCGGTGGCCACCACGCGGTGCGCCACTTCGCGCAGCAGGGTACGCGAATCGGCGCCGGCGAACATCGGGTCGGTGTCCGGGAAGTGCTTGCCGATGTCGCCCAGCGCGGCCGCGCCCAGCAGCGCGTCAATGATGGCGTGCAGCAGCACGTCGGCGTCCGAATGGCCAAGCAGGCCGAGGCGGTGCGGAATGGTCACGCCGCCGACGATGAGCTTGCGCCCCTCGACCAGCGCGTGGCAGTCGTAGCCGGTTCCGATGCGAAACGGCGGTGTGGGATGGAAGGATGCTTGGGTCATGGTAGTTCAGTTCAGGTCAGTTCGGTTCGTTGTTCGTTTCTTGACGAAAGGCGGCCAGGTACATCTCGGCGATCCGGATGTCGGCCGGCAGCGTGACTTTCAGGTTGCGCGGATGCCCTTCCACCAACCTGGGAGCCAGTCCCAGCGCTTCAACCGCGCTGGCGTCGTCGGTGACGGCGGCCGGGTCGGTGGCGGCATCGAGCGCGCGGCACAGCAAGCTATAGCGGAACATCTGCGGCGTCTGCGCCAGCCACAGATTTTCGCGCGGCACGGTCGCCAGCGCACCCGGCGTGCCGCGCTTGACGGTGTCGACCACTGGCAGGGCCAGCAGGCCGCCGGCCGGATGCTCACCCGTTTCGACGATCAGGCGCCCGATCAGTTCCGCATCGAGTCCGGGACGGGCCGCGTCGTGCACCAGGATCCAGTCCTCCCCGTCCACGCTGCCCTGCAGCGCGCGCAGCCCGTTGCGGATCGATTCCATCCGGGTCGCGCCGCCGCAGCGCAATACCGTCACCCTTTCGGCCGGCGCGACCGCATCGATCAACGGGTCGTCGGCGCTCACCACCACGTAGGTGTGGGCGATCAGGGGACTGGCGCGGAAGGCGTCGAGCGCATGGCGCAGCATGGGTTTGCCGGCCACGGGCAGGTATTGCTTGGGGCTGGACGCGCCCATGCGCGCGCCGACGCCGGCGGCGGGAATCAGGGCATAGTAGGAAGGTGAAGCCGGGCTCATCGCTGTGTCATTCTCTCTTACTTGTGTTGTCGTACCGGTCGAAGCAGCGACTGTACCTCAGCTCCGCAAACCTTGCCGAGCCGGGCATATTCCTGGGGCGAGTCGATGGCCGCCTGCAGCGTTTCCACCTTCGCCATCTCGCTCTTGATGTAGGGCATCCAGCCGCGATCGACTTCGCGCTGCAGCAGCCCCTGCGCCTGGCCGATGCGCGCATACAGCGGCTTGCCCTCGAAGCGCCGCGCGAGCGCCAGGCGCACCCGCGCCTCGGCCCTGGGCAGGTAGTCGAGGTAGGTTTCCAGGTGGCGCCGTTCATGCGCCAGCACTTCCTCGTAGGCGCAGGAGCCGGGCCGCAACTCGCGGCCGACGTAGACCACGATCGGCGGATAGCTCAGCCTCACCTGGATATGGGGCGCGATGCACTCGTAGCCGCTGGCCGGATCGCTCAGCAGGCGTCCGCCGACCTGGATGCTGACGCGCGACTCGGTACGGGTCAGGCCCAGCACGAACTGGCCGGGACGCGCCCTGCCCTTCATCGCGGTCAGGGTCCGGAAGCTCAGGCTGTTGTCGATGCGGTAGCCGTCCTGGGCGGTACTCAGCACCGACAGCGTGTCGCCGATGCTGTCTTCGCAGCGTGCCTGGAACGGCGTGCGCGCGGCGGTGGCGGCAGCGGCGCTGGCGGCCGGAAGCGCCCAACAGCACAGCAGCAGCGCCAGCAGCCGCTTCATGGCTCAGGCGGGAAGCCAGGCGCCGGACAGGATCTTCTCTAGCCAGAAGGCGCCGATGATGGTCTTGACGTCGGTGATCTCGCCGCGCTTGACCATGTCGAGCAGCTCGGGCAGCGTGACGCTGAACAGTTCCAGGAACTCGCCCTGGTCGAGCTTTTGCGGACCAGGCTGCAGGTCTTCCGCCACGAACAGCTCGAGGTGCTCGTCGGAGTAGGCGATCGCGTTGTGGATGGTGCAGACGAAGCGCCACTTGCCGGCGGTATAGCCGGTCTCTTCTTCGAGCTCGCGCCGGGCGCAGGCCAGGTGGTCCTCGCCCGGGTCGATCTTCCCGGCCGGGAATTCGATGAAGACCTGGGCGTTCGGATAGCGGAACTGGCGTTCCAGCAGGATGCGGCCGTCGGGCAGCAGCGGCAGGATCACCACGGCGCCGGGGTGGCGGAAGTATTCCCGGTAGGAAGTGGAACCGTCGGGCAGGCAAACCTTGTCGCGCTCGACCTTGAGGAAGGAGCCGTCGTAGACGACGCTGCCTTCGATGCGGGTTTCTTTCAGTTCAAGCGTCATGCAGGCTCCGTTTCATGCGAGGTCGTCGACCTTCCTTGGACGCGTGGGCGGCTCAGCCGCCCACCCTAGGGGCGGCGCTTGCGCAGGTAGCGCAGGACGAAACCGGGGAAGGCCAGCACCAGGAACAGGCAGCCGGTGATCGCATAGAACTCCCAGCTCTGCACGAACACGCCACCGATGCCCGATTCCAGCAGGCGCGCCACGAAGCCGACGACGAAGTATAAGACAATTAATTCGAGCAGGCGCAGCGCGAGCGGCTTGGTGCGTGCGGAGGAAGCGCCGTCAGCGGCGGCCTTCGGCTTCAGGGGAATGAAGCCGAATACGCGCTCGGTGAGGAAAGGCAGATTGGCGGCCGCGATCGAGATCGCGACCACCAGCCAGACAGCGAGGGAGGAATCCACGCTGCCCGTTACTTGGCGAGGGTCGCCTGCATGGCGCTGTAGCACACGGCAAGCAGCCAGCCCGGCACGATGCCCAGCAGGATCACGGCCAGGCCGTTGAGCGACATCACCACGCGCATGTCGCCCGGCGCGTGGATGGCGGCGGTATCCACCGCGTCGTCGAACCAGATGGTCTTGACGATGCGCAGGTAGTAATACGCGCCCACCAGCGAGAACATCACGGCCACGACGGCCAGCCACACCATGCCCGCATTCGCGACGGCCTGCAGCACGGCCCACTTGGCCATGAAGCCCACCATCGGCGGCACGCCGGCCAGCGAGAACATCAGGATGGTCATGACGATCGCGAACCAGGGCGAACGCTTGCCCAGGCCCTTGAAGTCCGCGATGTTCTCGGCTTCGTGGCCGGCGCGCGCCAGCATCATGATCAGGCCGAAGCTGCCGACCGTGGTCAGCACGTAGGTGATCATGTAGTACACGGCGGCGCTGTACGAGGCGGCGGCGTCCGAGCTGTCGCCATCCACCACGCCGGTCAGCATGGCGAGCAGCACGAAGCCCATCTGCGCGATGGTCGAGTAGGCCAGCATGCGCTTGATGTTGGTCTGCGCGATCGCGGTCAGGTTGCCCACGGCCAGCGACAGCACGGCCAGCACCATCAGCATCTGCTGCCAGTCGAAGGCCATGCTCGGGAGCGCCTCGACCAGGATGCGGATCGTCATGGCCAGGGTCGCCAGTTTCGGTGCGCCGCCCAGCAGCAGGGTCACGGTGGTCGGTGCGCCCTGGTAGACGTCCGGCACCCACATATGGAACGGGACGGCGCCCAGCTTGAACGCCAGGCCGGCCACGATGAACACCAGGCCGAACACCAGGATGGTCGAGTTGGTGCCTTCGGCCGCGCTGACCTGGCCGATGGTGGTGATGTCGAGCGAACCGGTGGCGCCGTACACCATCGAGATACCGTACAGCAGGAAGCCCGAGGCCAGTGCGCCGAGGATGAAGTACTTCATCGCCGCTTCGGTCGAGACCGCGTGGTCGCGGCGCATCGCCACCAGCGCGTAGAGCGACAGCGACATCAGTTCCAGACCCAGGTAGAGCGACAGCATGCTGTTACCCGAGATCATGATCATCTGGCCCAGCATCGAGAACAGGGCAAGCACGTAGAACTCGCCGCCCAGGTTACCCGACATCATGGCGCGCTCGCCCGCGTACTGGCGCGAATACACCAGGGTCATGGCGGTGGCCAGGTAGGTGAACAGCTTGAGCAGGTTGGCCAGCGGATCGGACACGTACATGCCGTTGAAGGTGTACACGGTCGCGCCGGTATTCATGTCGGCGAACGAGAACACGGCGCAGCCGCCGATGGCCAGCAGGCTCAGCGCGTACGTCAGGGTGCGCTTGCCCTCCTTCAGGAACATGTCGATCAGCAGGATCGCGGAAGCCGCGATCAGCAGGAAGATTTCGGCATAGACCGGCGCCAGATTGGTGTCGGTCGCCGCTAACAATGTGGAGTTCATTTCGTTCATGGCAGTTTATTGAGGCAGTTTGCCGGCAGCGACATGTTGCAGGAGGTCGGTGACCGACACCTGCAGCGTTTCAGCGATCGGCGCCGGGTACAGGCCCATCCACAGGGTGGCGATGGCCAGCACGCCCAGGATGGCGAACTCGCGGCCGTTCAGGTCGGTCAGTTCGGCGACGTGCTTGTTGCCGACCGGGCCGAACACGACGCGCTTGACCATCCACAGCGAGTAGGCGGCGCCCAGGATCAGGGCGGTGCCCGCCAGCAGGCCGGTCCAGAAGTTGAACTCGACGGCGCCCAGGATCACCATGAATTCGCCGATGAAGCCCGAGGTGGCCGGCAGGCCGGCATTGGCCATCGAGAACAGCACGGCAAAGGCGGCGAACTTCGGCATGGTGTTGACCACGCCGCCGTAGTCGGCGATTTCACGCGAATGCACGCGGTCGTACAGCACGCCGATGCACAGGAACATCGCGCCCGACACGAAGCCGTGCGAGATCGACTGCATCAGGCCGCCCTGCACGCCCAGGTCGTTGAACATGAAGAAGCCCAAGGTCACGAAGCCCATGTGCGCGATCGACGAGTAGGCGACCAGTTTCTTCATGTCCTTCTGGACCAGGGCCACCAGGCCGATGTAGATCACGGCGACCAGCGACAGCACGATGACGCCCGGGGCCAGGTACTGCGAGGCGTCCGGGGTGATCGGCAGCGAAAAACGCAGGAAGCCGTAGGCGCCCAGTTTCAGCATGATCGCGGCCAGCACCACGGAACCGCCGGTCGGCGCTTCCACGTGGGCGTCCGGCAGCCAGGTGTGCACCGGCCACATCGGCACCTTCACGGCGAAGGCCATGAAGAAGGCGATGAAGATCAGGATCTGCTCGTTCATCGTGAGCGGCAGCTTGTGCCATTCCAGGATGTCGAAGGAACCGGAGGCGTTGTACAGGTAGACGATCGCGACCAGGGTCAGCAGCGAGCCGAAGAACGTGTACAGGAAGAACTTGAATGCCGCGTACACACGATTCGGGCCGCCGAACACGCCGATGATGATGTACATCGGGATCAGGGTGGCTTCGAAGAAGAAGTAGAACAGCAGGCCGTCCAGCGAGGCGAACACGCCGATCATCAGGCCCGACAGGATCAGGAAGGAACCCATGTACTGGCCGACGCGCTCGTCGATCACCTGCCACGCCGCCAGCACCACGATGATGGTGATGAAGGCGGTCAGCGGCACGAACCACAGGGACAGGCCGTCCACGCCCAGCTTGTAGAACACGTTGAAGCGGTCGATCCAGGCGGCCGCTTCGTAGAACTGCATGCCGTGGGCGGCGCTGTCGAAGTTCATGATCAGCGGCAGCGTCGGCAGGAAGCTGACGACCGCGCCGCTGAGTGCCAGCATGCGGGTCAGGCCCTTGTTGCCTTCACGGCCGACGGCCAGCACGACCAGGCCGAAGACGATCGGGAGCCAGATCGCCAGGCTCAGGTAAGGTGGAAATGTAGAAATTGACTGCATCATTTTTCGCTTTTCTTAGCTTTGCCTGTGATTAACCGCGCCAGAACGGGAAGAAATACATCAGCGATGCCAGTACGCCGACAATCATCAGGAAGGCGTAGTGGTAGATGTAACCGGTCTGGAGGTGGCGCACGACGGTCGAGAACCAGCCGACCAGCCTGGCCGAACCGTTGACCAGCAGGCCGTCGATCAGGCCGCGGTCGCCCACCTTCCACAGGCCGCCACCGATGGCGCGCGCGCCGCCGGCAAAGACTGCCTGGTTGAACTTGTCCATGTAGTACTTGTTGTCCAGCAGGGTGTGCAGGAAGGTGAACTTGGCATAGAACCAGGCCGGGACGCGTGGGTTGACCATGTAGCAGTAGTAGGCGGCCACCACGCCGGCCAGCGCCAGCCAGAACGGTGCGGTCTGCAGGCCGTGGATCGCCATCGCCATCGGGCCGTGGAACATCTCGTTCAGCTCGGCCATGGCCGGGTGGCTCGGGTTGACGGTGATGACGCCCTTGAAGAAGTCGCCATGCAGCATCGGGCCGATGGCCAGGTAGCCGATGATGACCGACGGGATCGCCAGCAGGACCAGCGGCAGGGTCACGACCCATGGCGACTCGTGCGGCTTGTCGCCCGGCTGCAGTCCGTGGTGGTGATGGTCGTCGTGCGCGTCGTGCGCGTCCTCTTCATTGTGCGCATCCGAATCGTGGCCGTGGCTGTGCGGCTGCGGCTTGTTCCAGCGCGATTCGCCATGGAACACCAGGAAGTACATGCGGAACGAGTAGAAGGCGGTCACGAACACGCCGGCCAGCACGGCGAAGTTGGCGAAGCCGGCGCCCGGCAGGTTCGATGCGTGGACCGCTTCGATGATCGAGTCCTTCGAGTAGAAGCCCGAGAACAACGGGGTACCGATCAGGGCCAGCGAGCCCAGCAGCGAGGTGATCCAGGTGATCGGCATGTACTTGCGCAGGCCGCCCATGTTGCGCATGTCCTGGTCGTGGTGCATGCCGATGATGACCGAACCGGCGCCAAGGAACAGCAGCGCCTTGAAGAAGGCGTGGGTCATCAGGTGGAACACGGCCACCGAGTAGGCCGACACGCCCAGCGCGACGGTCATGTAGCCCAGCTGCGAAAGCGTGGAATAAGCAACGACGCGCTTGATGTCGTTCTGAATGATGCCCAGGAAGCCCATGAACAGCGCGGTGATCGAGCCGATCACGATGATGAAGCTCAGCGCGCCGTCCGACAGTTCGAACAGCGGCGACATGCGCGACACCATGAAGATGCCGGCGGTAACCATGGTTGCCGCGTGGATCAGTGCCGAGATCGGGGTCGGGCCTTCCATCGAGTCCGGCAGCCAGACGTGCAGCGGGAACTGCGCGGATTTACCCATCGCGCCGATGAACAGGCAGATACAGGCGGCGGTCAGCAGCGGCCAGCCGATGCCCGGCACGGTCATCTGCGACAGCGCGTCCGCCTTGGCGAACACCTCGGTGTACTGCATCGAGCCGGAAGCGGCCAGCAGCAGGCCGATGCCGAGGATGAAGCCGAAGTCGCCGACGCGGTTGACCAGGAAGGCCTTCATGTTGGCGAAGATCGCGGTCGGGCGGGTGTACCAGAAGCCGATCAGGAGGTACGAGACCAGGCCCACCGCTTCCCAGCCGAAGAACAGCTGCAGGAAGTTGTTGGACATGACCAGCATCAGCATCGAGAACGTGAACAGCGAGATGTACGAGAAGAAGCGGTTGTAGCCTTCGTCCTCGGCCATGTAGCCGATCGTGTAGATGTGGACCATCAGCGAGACCGACGTGACCACGCACATCATCATCGCCGACAGGGTGTCGATCTGGAAGCCGACGGCCAGCTTCAGGTCGCCGACCATCATCCAGGTATAGATGTCTTCGTTGAAGACCGGTGCGCCATCCAGCACCGCCATCAGGGTCTGGACCGAGATGATCAGCGCGACCAGCACGCCGAGGATGGTCGCGGTGTGCGAGACCTTGCGGCCGACGACATTACCAAAGAACTTGGTGCCCAGCAGGCCGGCGATCGCCGAGCCTGCGAGCGGCGCCAGCGGCACCGCCAGTAACATTGAGGAAGAGAGTTGCCCCGCCATGTTGAACCTTAATCGTTATTGTTTATCTAGCCGAGACCGGATCAACCCTTGAGGGTGTCGAGGTCTTCCACATTGATCGTGTCCAGGTTACGGAACAGGACCACCAGGATCGCCAGGCCGATTGCCGATTCGGCAGCCGCGACGGTCAGGATGAAGAACACGAAGATCTGCCCCGCCGCGTCGCCCAGGTAGTGGGAAAACGCGATGAAGTTCAGGTTCACCGCCAGCAGCATCAGTTCGATGGCCATCAGCAGGATGATGATGTTCTTCCGGTTCATGAAGATACCGATCACCGAGATCGCGAACAGGATCGCGCCCAGGATCAGGTAGTGTGCGAGCGACAAAGTCATGGTGCCTCCTTCGGTACTGCAGCGGCGGCGGCTGCTGCTTTTTCAGCATTGGCTGCATCGATCGCGCGCTGGTTGACCGCATCCATCTTGACGATGCGCAGGCGGTCGTTACGCTTGACGCGGACGGCGAGGCCCGGGTCGATTGCTTTGGTGTCCTTGCGCTTGCGCAGGGTCAGGGCGACTGCGGCAATGATCGCCACCAGCAGGATCACGGCCGCGATCTCGAAGCCGTAGATGTACTTGGTATAGATCAGCAGGCCCAGCTCCTTGGTGCCGCCGATGTTCAGCGCGGCGGCCTCGGCCGACAGGGCGGTCTGCTTGTAGGCGCGGTACAGGACGGCGGCCATTTCCAGCACGATCACGGCGCCGATGCTCGACGCCACCGGCAGGTAGCCCCAGAAGCCTTCGCGCATCTTGTCGATGTTGATGTCGAGCATCATCACGACGAAGAGGAACAGCACCATCACGGCACCGACGTAGACCAGCACCAGCACGATGGCGAGGAACTCGGCCTTCAGCAGCAGCCAGATGCCGGCCGCGTTGAAGAAGGCCAGCACCAGGAACAGCGCGGCGTGGACCGGGTTCTTGGTGGTGATGACGCGCAGGCTGGCCAGCACCATGATGGCCGCGAACACGTAGAACAACACAGAGGTGAATGAGAATTCCATGACTTTTAAGCCTTCTTATTAGCGGGCCATTAGCGATAGCGCGCGTCCGCCTCGCGGGCGGCGGCGATGTCGGCTTCGTAGCGGTCGCCCACGGCGAGCAGCATCTCTTTGGTGTAGTAGAGGTCGCCGCGTTTCTCGCCGTGGTATTCCAGCACGTGGGTTTCGACGATCGAGTCGACCGGGCAGGACTCTTCGCAGAAGCCGCAGAAGATGCACTTGGTCAGGTCGATGTCGTAGCGCGTGGTGCGGCGGGTGCCGTCCTCGCGCTGCGCCGACTCGATCGTGATCGCCATGGCCGGGCAGACCGCCTCGCACAGCTTGCAGGCGATGCAGCGCTCTTCCCCGTTGGGGTAGCGACGCAGGGCGTGCAGGCCGCGGAAGCGGTTCGACATCGGCGTCTTCTCTTCCGGGTACTGGACCGTGATCTTGCGCGACAGCGCATACTTGCCGGTCAGGGCCAGGCCCTTGAAGAGTTCGGACAGCATCAGGCTGCCGACGATTTCTTTAATCCGATTCATTTTCGTTTGATTCCTTACTTCACAGGCAGCCAGATGTTCCACGGCGAGTGCATCCAGATGGCGACTACGACCAGCCAGATCAGGGTCAGCGGGATGAACACTTTCCAGCCGAGGCGCATGATCTGGTCATAGCGGTAGCGCGGGAAGGTGCCGCGGACCCAGATCATCAGCGAGACCATGATGAACATCTTCAGGAACAGCCAGAAGAAGCCAACGACGGGGCCGAGGTCCAGGAAGCCGAACGGTGCCGACCAGCCGCCCAGGAACAGGATCGATGCCAGGGTGGCGATCAGGATCATGTTGGCGTATTCGGCCAGCATGAACATCGCATACGACATGCCCGAGTATTCGACCATGTGGCCGGCAACGATCTCGGATTCGCCTTCCACCACGTCGAACGGGTGGCGGTTGCATTCGGCCAGGCCGGAGACGAAATAGATCACGAACAGCGGCAGCAGCGGCAGCCAGTTCCACGACAGGAAGTTCAGGCCCATGTCGGCGAAGGTGCCCATTTGCTGGCTGATCACGATGTCGGTCATGTTCAGGCTGCCGGTCACCATCAGCACCACCACCAGCACGAAGCCGATCGGGATTTCATACGAAATCATCTGGGCCGAAGCGCGCATCGCGCCCATGAACGAGTACTTCGAGTTCGACGCCCAGCCGGCGATGATGATGCCGTAGACTTCCATCGAGGTAATCGCCATCAGGAACAGCAGGCCGGCGTTGACATTGGCCAGCGCGGCCTGCGGGCCGAACGGGACCACCGCCCAGGCCGCCAGGGCCGGCATGATGGTCATAATCGGGCCGATCACGAACAGGCTGCGGTTGGCCTTGGCCGGGATGACGATTTCCTTGAGCAGCAGCTTGACCGCATCGGCGATCGGCTGCAGCAGGCCGCCAGGACCCACGCGGTTCGGACCGACGCGGATCTGGATCCAGCCGATCAGCTTGCGCTCCCACAGGGTCAGGTAGGCGACCAGGCCCATCAGCGGCAGCAGGACCACCACGATCTTCAGCAGGTTCCAGACCAGCGGCCAGGCCTGGCCGAGCATGTCGGCCCCGCCGGCGTTCAGCGTATCGATAAAACCGGGCGTTGCCATTATTTGCCGCCTCCTACCTGTGCAACTGCTTTTTCAACATTGATCGGACCGAACATCGCACCCAGCGTCGCGACAGCCGGATGGCCGGCGGCCACGCGTACGGCGTTCGACGGCAGCCCGGCGTCCACGGTGGCAACCAGGACGGCGCTGCCGCTGCCCTGCGCCACGCGCACGGTGTCGCCGGAGCGCACGCCGATCTGCTCGGCCACGGCCTTCGACAGGGTCACCAGCGGCGCATTCGCGTCGGCGGTGCGCTGCAGCGGTTCCGAACGGCGCGCCAGGGCGTCGGTGAAGTAGATCGGCACGTCGGCGACGCGCTCGAGCTGGCCGGCCGGGGCGTAGCTGCCCGCGCTCGGCGCCAGCTTCGCCACATTGTTCAGCTTGGCGGACAGGTCGGTGACGCCCTTGCCGATCGCTTCATCGCGGATCGATTCCGAAGTCTCGTAGTCGAAGCCCTGCAGGCCCAGCAGGTTGCCGAGCACGCGCAGCACTTTCCAGGCCGGACGGGTCTCGCCCAGCGGCTTGACGGTGCCGTTGAAGCTCTGGGCACGGCCTTCGCAGTTCACGAAGGTGCCGGCGGTCTCGGTAAACGGCGAGACCGGCAGCAGCACGTCGGCGAAGTCCATGCCGTGCCTGAAGGCCGACATGGCGACAACCATGTCGGCGCCATCCAGCGCGGCCCTGGCCTGCTGCGGATTGCCTGCGTCCAGTTCCGGTTCCGCGTGCAGCAGCACGTAGGCTTTCTTCGGCGATGCGAACACCGGTTCAGTCTCGCCCGCGCCCTTGCCGGTGGCGCCGACGAGGTAGCCGCCGACGGTGTTGGCGGCGTCGACCAGGTAGCCGAAGGAGCAGCCGGTCTGCTCGGCGATCCATTGCGCGGCAGCGTGCAGCTTCGAGGCTTGCGGGTGGTACATCGCGCCATTGCCCAGCAGGACTGCGCCCGGCAAGGAGTTGCCCTGGGTATCGACGCCGACCAGGGTCGCGGCGATGGCCTTGCCACCTTCGCTCGGTTCGACGTTGCCGAAGCCGGCCGGTGCGGCGATGTCCTTGGCCAGGGCCACGGCAACCACGACTTCCGACAGCGCGGCCAGCCAGTCGCTTGGGGCGGCGACCAGCTTGTTCGCCACCGGCATCAGGAGCTCGTCGTCGCTCGCGCCCAGCAGCGACAGCTTGGCGCCGCCCTTGGTAGCGGTGCGCAGGCGGGTCGCGACCAGCGGGTGGTCCTTGCGCAGGTTGGAGCCGATGACGAAGGCGCGCTTCAGCTGCGAGAAGTGCGCGATCGGCATGCCCAGCCACGGGGTGACCTGGCCGCTAAGGGCGAAGTCGGTCTGGCGCAGGCGGAACTCGATGTTGCTGGATCCGAGGCCGCGGGTGAGCTTGTTCAGCAGGTAGAGTTCTTCCAGCGTCGAGTGCGGGGTCGCGACGGCGGCGATGCTGTCGGCGCCGTGCTCGTGGCGGATGTTACGCAGGCCGTGGGCCACGTATTCCAGCGCGGTCTGCCAGTCGGTGTCGATCCACTTGCCGTCCTGCTTGATCATCGGGCCGGTCAGGCGGTCGGCATTGTCCAGGGCTTCGTACGAGAAGCGGTCCTTGTCCGACAGCCAGCATTCGTTGATGGCTTCGTTCTCCAGCGGCAGCACGCGCATGACCTTGCCGCCCTTGACCTGGACGATCAGGTTCGAGCCGAGCGAGTCGTGCGGCGCGATCGACTTGCGGCGCTGCAGTTCCCACGGGCGTGCCGAATAGCGGAACGGCTTGGACGTCAAGGCGCCGACCGGGCACAGGTCGATCATATTGCCCGATACTTCCGAGTCCACCGTCTTGCCCACGAAGGTGGTGATTTCCGAATGCTCGCCGCGGCCGACCATGCCGAATTCCATCACGCCGGCCACTTCCTGGCCGAAACGCACGCAACGGGTGCACTGGATGCAGCGCGACATCTCTTCCATCGAGATCAGGGGGCCGGCCTCTTTCGGGGCCACCACGCGCTTTTCTTCGTCGTAGCGCGAGTTGCTCTTGCCGTAGCCGACGGCCAGGTCCTGCAGCTGGCATTCGCCGCCCTGGTCGCAGATCGGGCAATCCAGCGGGTGGTTGATGAGCAGGAACTCCATCACCGACTTCTGTGCCTGCACGGCCTTGTCGCTGTGGGTGCGCACGATCATGCCCGGCGACACCGGGGTCGCGCAGGCCGGCAGCGGCTTGGGTGCCTTTTCGACTTCGACCAGGCACATGCGGCAGTTCGCTGCGATCGACAGTTTCTTGTGATAGCAGAAGTGCGGGATGTAGGTCCCGAGTTTGTTTGCGGCGTCCATCACCATGGAACCTGGTGCGACTTCGACTTTTTTGCCGTCTAATTCAATTTCAACCATTTGATCGTTACCTGACCTGGTTTAAAGGTATGCGGGCACGAGGCAGTGCTTGTGCTCGATGTGATATTCGAATTCCTCGCGGAAGTTCTTGATCATCGCTTCCACCGGCATCGCGGCGGCGTCGCCCAGCGCGCAGATGGTGCGGCCCTTGATGTTGCCGGCGATGTTGTTCAGCAGGTCCATGTCTTCCGGACGGCCCTTGCCGTGCTCGATGCGGTGGACCATGCGGTACATCCAGCCGGTGCCTTCGCGGCACGGGGTGCACTGGCCGCAGGATTCTTCGTAGTAGAAGTACGAGAGGCGCAGCAGCGACTTGACCATGCAGCGGGTCTCGTCCATGACGATCACGGCGCCCGAACCCAGCATCGAGCCGGCCTTGGCGATCGAATCGTAGTCGAGGTCGGTATCCATCATGACCTCGCCGCGGATCACCGGCGCCGACGAACCGCCCGGGATGACGGCCTTGATCTTCTTGCCGCCGCGCATGCCACCGGCCAACTCCATCAGCTTGGCGAACGGGGTGCCCAGCGGGACTTCGTAGTTGCCCGGACGCTCGACGTCGCCCGAGATCGAGAAGATCTTGGTACCGCCGTTGTTCGGCTTGCCGAGCGCCATGTAGTTTTCCGGGCCCATGTTCAGCAGGAATGGAACCGCAGCAAAAGTCTCGGTGTTGTTGATCGTGGTCGGCTTGCCGTACAGGCCGAACGAGGCCGGGAACGGCGGCTTGAAGCGCGGCTGGCCCTTCTTGCCCTCCAGCGACTCGAGCAGCGCGGTTTCTTCGCCGCAGATGTAGGCGCCGTAGCCGTGGTGGGCATGCAGCTGGAACGAGAAGTTCGAGCCCATGATGTTATCGCCCAGGAAGCCGGCGGCGCGCGCCTCTTCCAGCGCTTCCTCGAAGCGCAGGTATTCCTGGAAGATCTCGCCGTGGATGTAGTTGTAGCCCACGGTGATGCCCATCGCGTAGGCGCCGATGGCCATGCCTTCGATCAGCGCGTGCGGGTTGTAGCGAATGATGTCGCGGTCCTTGAAGGTACCCGGCTCGCCTTCGTCGGTATTGCAGACGAGGTATTTCTGGCCCGGGAACTGGCGCGGCATGAAGCTCCACTTCAGGCCGGTCGGGAAACCGGCGCCGCCGCGGCCACGCAGGCCCGAGGCCTTCAGGTCGGCAATGACCTGCTCCTGGGTGACGCCGCCTTCGAGGATGCGGCGCAGCGCCGAATAGCCGCCGCGCTTGACGTAGTCTTCCAGGTGCCAGTTCTCGCCGTTCAGATCCTTCAGGATCAGCGGATTGATGTGACGATCGTGCAGGCTGGTCATTTGTTCTGTTCCTTCAGTTCCGCGATCAGGGCGTCGATCTTCTCGTCGCTCATGAACGAGCACATGCGGTGGTTATTCACCAGCATCACCGGTGCGTCGCCACAGGCGCCCATGCACTCGCCTTCCATCAGCGTGAACTGGCCGTCGGCGGTGGTCTCGCGGTAGTCGATGCCGAGCGCGTCCTTGATGCGCTGGCCGGCGCGCTCGCCGCCCGACAGGGCGCAAGGCAGGTTGGTGCAGACCGTGATCTTGGCCTTGCCCACCGGCTTCAGGTTGTACATGTTGTAGAAGGTCGCGACTTCCTGCACAGCGATGGCCGGCATGCCGATGTAGTCGGCGATCTCCTGCATGGTTTCCGGCGACAGCCAGCCCAGTTCGACCTGGGCGTGGGCCAGCGAAGCCATCACGGCGGACTGGCGTTGATCGGCTGGGTACTTGGCCAGCTCGCGATCGATCTTTTTATAGCAATCCTGCGATAACATTTTGGTTGTCCTTCTTACCTATCGATACTGCCGAACACGATGTCCTGGGTGCCGATGATGGCCACTGCGTCGGCAATCATGTGGCCGCGCGACATTTCGTCGAGGCTCTGCAGGTGGACGTAGTCCGGGGTGCGGATCTTCAGGCGGTAGGGCTTGTTGGCGCCGTCCGACACGATGTAGATGCCGAACTCGCCCTTCGGGTGCTCGACCGCCGCATAAGCCTCGCCTTCAGGCACGTGGAAGCCTTCGGTGAACAGCTTGAAGTGGTGGATCAGCGATTCCATGTTGGACTTCATGTCCATGCGGTTCGGCGGCACGATCTTGTGGTTGTCGATCATGACCGGACCCGCGTTCACGCGCAGCCAGGCGATGCACTGCTTGATGATGCGGTTCGACTGGCGCATTTCTTCGATACGCACCAGATAGCGGTCATAGGAGTCGCCGTTGGTGCCGACCGGGATATCGAACTCGACCTTGTCATAGGCCGCGTAGGGCTGCATCTTGCGCAGGTCCCATTCCACGCCCGAGCCGCGCAGCATGGCGCCGGTGAAGCCCATCGCTTTCGCGTCTTCCGGCGAGACCACGCCGATGCCGACGGTACGCTGCTTCCAGATACGGTTGTCGGTCAGCAGGGTTTCGTATTCGTCCACGTAGCCATCGAAACGTTTCGTGAACGCGTCCAGGAAATCCAGCACCGAGCCCTGGCGGTCGCGGTTCAGCTCGTCGATCGCCTTCTTCGAGCGGATCGGCGATTCCTTGTGCTGCGGCATGCGGTCCGGCAGGTCGCGGTACACGCCGCCCGGGCGGTAGTAGGCCGCGTGCATGCGCGCGCCCGACACGGCTTCGTACACGTCGAACAGGTCTTCGCGGTCACGGAAGGCGTACAGGAATGGGCCCATGGCGCCGATGTCGAGCGCGTGCGCGCCCAGCCACATCAGGTGGTTCAGGATACGGGTGATCTCGTCGAACATCGTGCGGATGTACTGCGCGCGGATCGGCGCTTCGACGCCGAGCAGCTTCTCGATCGCCAGCACGTAGCCGTGCTCGTTGCACATCATCGACACGTAGTCGAGGCGGTCCATGTACGGGACCGACTGCAGGTAGGTGCGGGTCTCGGCCAGCTTCTCGGTGCCGCGGTGCAGCAGGCCGATGTGCGGGTCGGCGCGCTGGATCACTTCGCCGTCCAGCTCCAGCACGAGGCGCAGCACGCCGTGCGCTGCCGGGTGCTGCGGACCAAAGTTCAGGGTGTAATTCTTAAGCTCAGCCATTATTTCGATGTCCCGTAGGTTTCTTCACGGATCACGCGCGGGATGTTCTCGCGCGGCTCGATCGTTACCGGTTGGTAGATCACGCGCTTCTGTTCAGGGTCGTAGCGCATCTCGACATAGCCCGTGATCGGGAAGTCCTTGCGGAACGGGTGGCCGATGAAGCCGTAGTCGGTCAGGATGCGGCGCAGGTCGCCATGGCCGTCGAACAGGATGCCGAACAGGTCGAAGGCTTCGCGCTCGAACCAGTTGGCGGCGCGCCAGATCGGCGTGATCGACTCGACCATCGGCATGTCGTCATCAAGGCAGAAGGTGCGCACACGCACGCGCCAGTTGTGCTTGAGCGAGAGCAGGTGCACGACCACCGCGAAGCGCGGGCCGTCCCAGGTGCCTTCGCCGTACTGGGAATAGTCGACGCCGCACAGGTCGATCATTTCTTCGAAGGCGAGCGCCGGGTCGTCGCGCAGGGCCTGCATCGTCCTGATATAGTCGGCGGCCTTGACCACCACGGTCAGTTCGCCCAGCGCCGAGGTGATCGCGGCGCCCTCGCCCAGTGCGTGTTGAAGGGCGAGTTGGAGGGTTTCGAGTTTCGTCGTCATGGTGTTTCGCCGTTCTTAGCGCGCGATGGTATTGGTGCGCTTGATCTTGTTCTGCAGCTGCATGATGCCGTACAGCAGGGCTTCCGCAGTCGGCGGGCAGCCCGGCACGTAGACGTCGACCGGCACGATGCGGTCGCAGCCGCGCACCACCGAGTACGAATAGTGGTAGTAGCCGCCACCGTTGGCGCAGGACCCCATCGAGATCACCCAGCGCGGTTCGGCCATCTGGTCGTACACCTTGCGCAGGGCGGGAGCCATCTTGTTGCACAGCGTGCCGGCGACGATCATCACGTCGGACTGGCGCGGCGACGGGCGGAACACAATGCCAAAACGGTCGAGATCGTAGCGGGCGGCGCCCACATGCATCATCTCGACCGCGCAGCAGGCCAGGCCAAACGTCATCGGGAACATCGATCCCGTGCGCGCCCAGTTGATCAGCTTATCGGCTGTGGTGGTAATGAAACCTTCGTTTAATACGCCTTCAATTGCCATGGCTTATTCCCAATCAAGGGCACCTTTCTTCCAGATGTACCAGAAGCCCACGACGAATTCGGCGATGAACACCATCATCGTGATGAAACCGGTCCAGCCCAGTTCGCGCATCGAGACGCCCCATGGGAAGAAGAATGCCGTTTCCAGATCAAACAAAATAAACAGGATCGCCACCAGGTAGTAGCGAACGTCGAACTTCATGCGCGCGTCTTCGAAGGCCTCAAAGCCGCATTCATAGGGGGACAGCTTGGCTGCGTCGGGACGGTGCGGGCCGAGCACGCGGCCGAGCACCTGGGGAGCGACACCGACGCCGATGCCAACCAGGATAAAGAGAAGGACGGGGAGATAATTTTCGAGGTTCACGATGAAGCCTGTATTGAACGATCGGTTAATGAAACACTGCTGGGATGCAGCGCCGACCCATCCGCCCCTGGCTGAGGACCTTCCACCAGGACCAGTTGGATCGTAAAAAAGCCAGCTCAGGCAGGAGAGCGAATGCTCAGTGCGCCCTTGCTGGCTTCTTTGTATCTTGGTGCCGACGGCGAGACTCGAACTCGCACAGCTTGCGCCACTACCCCCTCAAGATAGCGTGTCTACCAATTTCACCACGTCGGCTGGAGACCAGTATTTTAACCTGCTTTAGCGATACTTTTCAATGCACAAATTGCGCTATCACAAGGAAATTACGCATTTGCTCATCTTTTCATTGAAGCGTGCCAAACTTTATAGCAGGGCTGGCAGCAATGAGCGGATTCGGTCCGCCCTTGCGGGCGTTCTTGCATCGTCTGGCATCTGGCGCCACAGGCGGCGCGCCCGGTAGCGAGCCGCATTCTACTCCGAATCGGCAACGGGCGCGCGCCCGCCCCGCCTTACTTCGCCGGCGCGGCAGGCGCGGCAGGTGCCGGCGCTGCGGGCACCGCCGGTGCCGGCGCGGCCGCGGTCGACGGCGCCGGATTCGACACGCCCGGGGTTTGCGGGATGTCGTTGACCGGGACGGCCGGTGCGTTGGCCGCACCGGCGTTCGGGCCCGCGCCCGGCACGTCGCTCGGGATACCCGTAGCCGGCGCCGACGAGGACGGCACCGTGACGCGCTCCATCACGCCGCCATCGACGCTGGCAGGGGCACGGCTGTTGCCGGCCCAGGCCAGGGCCAGGGTCGAGGCGAAGAACACGGCGGCGGCGACGGCGGTCGACTTCGACAGGAAGTTCGACGAGCCCGAGGCGCCGAACAGGCTGCCCGAGGCACCGGAGCCGAAGGCCGCACCCATGTCGGCGCCCTTGCCGTGCTGGACCAGCACCAGGCCGATGATGGCCAGGGCCGAAATAACCTGCACGACAATAATCAGATTGAACACGGTGTTCATTGCAATTCCATTTCCAAGTTAACGACGATTGATACAGCGACGATTGATACTGCGACGATTGAATACTGCTGTGTTTGTTGAATTATGCGGCGTGGACGATACCGAGGAAATCCGCCGCCTTCAGGGCCGCGCCGCCGATCAGGCCGCCATCGATATCGGGCTGGGCCATCAGGTCCGCCGCATTATCCGGCTTCATGCTGCCGCCGTACAGCAGCAGCGTGGTCTCCGCGGCCGCGGCGTTGCAGGCGCGCAGCTTCTGGCGCAGGGCGGCGTGCACTTCCTGGGCCATGGCCGGGGTGGCGGTCCTGCCGGTACCGATCGCCCATACCGGCTCGTAGGCCAGCACGATCTTGCCGACGGCCTCGGCCCCGACCGCTTCCAGCACGGCGTCGAGCTGGGCGCCGACCACGGCCATGGTCTGGCCGGCTTCGCGCTGCTCCAGGGTTTCACCGACGCACACGATCGGGGTCAGGCCGGCCTCCAGCGCCGCCTTTGCCTTCTTGGCCACCAGCGCATCGCTCTCGCCATGGTAGGCGCGGCGTTCGGAGTGGCCGACGATCACGTAGCGGGAACCGAAATCCTGCAGCATCGACATGCACACCTCGCCGGTATAGGCGCCGACCGGATGGCAGGACACGTCCTGCGCGCCCCAGGCGATGGGCGAACCCTGCAGCAGTGCTTCGCACTGGAACAGATAGGGCGCGGGCACGCATACCGCCACCGCCGCCCTGGGCTGGCCCAGTCCTTCCAGGATACCGTTCAGCAGCGTGGCATTGGCCGCGCGGCTGCCGTTCATCTTCCAGTTACCTACGACGAGTTTGGAGCGCATACGAGTCCACAATGAAATAACCCGCTATTCTAGCGGTCGAATATGTGGCGGTCAAACAATGGCTGAGCATCTGCCGGGCCGCCACTTCCCTTTTTGATTCAATCCCTTAGCGCACTTCCAGCACGATCTTGCCGACGTGCGTGCTGGACTCCATCAGCGCATGCGCCGCGGCCGCCTCGGCCAGCGGGAAGCTGCTGTGGATGACCGGCTTGAGCCTGCCTTCGGCAAACAGCGGCCACACCCGCTCGCGCAGGCTGCGCGCGATCGCGGCCTTGAAGGCGACCGGGCGCGGGCGCAGGGTCGAGCCGCTGATGGAGAGGCGCCGGCGCAGCACCTGGCCCAGGTCGATTTCGGCCTTCGCGCCGCCCAGCAGCGCGATCAGGGCGATGCGGCCGTCGTCGGCCAGGCAGTCGATCTCGCGCGGAATGTAGTCGCCGGCCACCATGTCGAGGATGACGTTCACGCCCTTCCCGCCCGTCAGCTCCTTGACCACCTGGACAAAGTCCTCGCTACGGTAGTTGATGCCGCGCTCGGCGCCCAGCGCTTCGCAGGCGCGGCATTTGTCATCGGTGCCGGCGGTGGCGAACACGCGGTGGCCAAGGGCCGCGGCGAGCTGGATCGCGGTCACGCCGATGCCGGAGCTGCCACCCTGCACCAGCAGCGATTCACCCGGCGCCAGTTGCGCCCGGTCGAACACATTTGACCAAACGGTAAAAAATGTCTCCGGCAGCGACGCGGCTTCCAGCGCACTCAGGCCGGGCGGAACCGGCAGGCATTGCTCGGCGGGCGCCGTGCAGTATTCGGCATAGCCGCCGCCCTGCACCAGGGCGCAGACCAGTTCACCTTTCCCCAGGCCAGCCGCCGCATGGTCGCCGCCGACGATCTCGCCGGCCACTTCCAGGCCCGGCAGGTCGGAGGCGCCGGGCGGCACCGGGTACTTGCCGAGGCGCTGCAGCACGTCCGGACGGTTGATGCCGGCCGCGTGGACCTTGATCAAGACTTCCCCCGCCTTCGGCACCGGCATCGGCCGCTCGCACAGCTGCAGGACTTCCGGCTTGCCGGGCTGGGTGATTTCGATGGCGCGCATGGCGACTCCTGCCTTACAAAAACCGCAATTGTAAGGGAGTGCGCGCAAAGCTGCCCGCGCGCGCTCACCCGTGCCGCGGCTGACCTGACAAGGATGGTGTTTCCCATGGCGGCGGCGCCAGCATCGGCCCGCCGCCGTTGAACCAGTGGCGGCGTCCCGCCAGCGTGACGAGCGCGATGTCGACGAAAACGCTGCCCTGCGGATTCCGCGACGACGCATAAAAGCGTGCGCCCACCGTGGCGGAGCGCAATTCGCTCATCCATGCGCCGAGCAATGCACGCAGCTGGCCGGCATACGTGCGCGCGACCGCATCCACGGCCGGGGTGGATGGCTCGCCCCGGCCGGCCAGCAGGTCGAGTACGAGCCCGCCGTCGCCCGTGGCCTGCTCGCGCAGGATCTCGAGCGGCAGGCGACCATCTTCGTCCCGGTCGCGCCCAAGGACGGCCTGGAACAGCCGGTAGGCCGCTTCGCGCATCGCCATCTGGCCTCGGAATTCGTGCGACAGGTGCGCGGCGCAATGGGCCGATGTTTCATACGACACGGTCTTGCCATCGTGGGTGGCGAGGGTGATGCGGCATGCGAACAGGTCGCCGAAGCTGTCGTCGCCCGGCTGCCGCGCGGACGGCAGCCCGAACTCGAGCGCGATGGTGGCGTCCGCCAGCACCTCGGGAGGGAAACCGTGACGGGCAAGCGCGCTGCGCAGGTAGGCGGCGAAGGTACGCGCCACGGACGACGCTTCCGGCAGTGCTGGCGTGGAGCGCCCCTGCAGGAGGTCGAGCCCGACACGATTGCCCGCGGCCTGCGCTTCCGTGTACAGCACGCCCGGCGCCCACAGGCGTTCCAGGTTGTTGTTACGGCTGATGAACTTGCCCAGCAGCCCGGCTGCGATATGGCGCAGCCTGCCCTTTCCAATGACCATGCGCGTTATCCGTCAAGTCCCGCCCCGCCGATCCACCGATTCACCGATCCACCGATGATTGTCCGTGCCCATGCACGGCGCCTCCTAGGCCGCCGCGAACGCCTGGAACAGCGGCGTGCGTCCCTCGTCCACCGCCTGCAGGGCTTGTCGCGCCATCGCGTACGCCCCCTCGTAGGACTTGGCGGCGGCGATGAAGCGGCCGTTGTGGCAGAACTTCGCGTCCGGCACCCCGGTCACCGCCGCCAGGTCGGCGTCGCGCAGGCCGGCCCAGCTCTCGGGCAGGTCGGCGCGCGCATCGAAGCTGTCGACCGTGGCCGGCACCGTATGCAGCATGTAGCGGTCTTCCGACAGGCTGTGGCTGAGCACGAAGAGCACCTTCGGCATCTCCTTGCGCACCACCGAACTCCAGGGCAGCGCCGCGTTCTTCAGGAACAGCAGGCGGCCGTTCTCGAGGGTCTCGGCCTGGCGCACCTGGGCCAGGGCCAGGATCGCGCCGACCCGGTACTTGACCGAGTTGACGATCACCTCGGTGAGGAAGTCCATCGCCTTGCGGAACTGGGCCAGGCGATAGGCGTCGGCCGCTTCGCCATAGCCCAGGCGCTGCTCGTCCAGCCAGTTCGGGTTGAAGCCCGATACCACCGCCGACATGCCATAGCCGCCCGGCGCATTGCGCGCGGCGCCGACGTCGGACAGGTCGAGGTATTGCACGATGTCGGCGTCGATCGCATACGCCATCTGCTGGGCCGTGTCGTCTTCCAGCCGGTGGCCGGTGTGGGCGGCCGCGAGCTGGGCGACGCAGCGCGCGCCATATTCGCGCCAGACCAGGCCGGCGCTGGCATAGGGCACGCCGCTGGCGCGCGCGCCATCGAAACCCTTCTGGTGGTGGTCAAAGCGGCCGCCGGCCGGATCCCAGATGCCGCCGACGTCGACCGCGAAGTCGGCCGCCTCGATGCGCGCCGGTTCGCGCGTGCGCACGATCTCGGCGTCGGGGAAAAGAATGTGCAGGACGGCCACCGCCCACGCGTCGTCCGCATGAAACTTGCCGTTGTGGGTCACGATGACCATGCTTGCTCCAGATGCCGTGTTCAAGGAGCGCATCATACCCCGTCCGGCGCCAGCCGTTGCGGGTGGCTGTACAGGATGTGGCGCCCGTCGCGCACGAAGCCGGCCAGGGTCAGCCCGCTGTCCTGCGCCAGCTGCACCGCCAGCGCGGTGGGCGCCGAGATCGCGGCCAGCAGCGGCATGCGGGCGCGCGCCGCCTTCTGCACCATCTCGTAGCTGGCGCGGCTGGTCACCACGGCGAGGCCGGCGCCGGGGTCGAACCCGCCCCGCGCCAGGGCGCCCACCAGCTTGTCGAGCGCATTGTGGCGGCCGACGTCCTCGCGCACGCACAGCAGCGCGCCGTCGCGGTCGGCCCAGCCGGCCGCATGCACGGCGCCGGTCGCGTGGTGCAGGTCCTGGCGCGCGGCCATCGCCGCCATCGCGCGATGCAAGGCGTCGGGCGCGATCGATGCGGCCCGCGCCGCCAGCACGGGCGGCGCATCCAGTTCCTCGCCAAAGCGCGCCAGGCTTTCCACGCCACACAGGCCGCAGCCGGTGCGGCCGGTGCGGGCGCGGCGCGTTTCCTTCAGGCGCATCATGGCGCCGGAAGCGATCCGCAGCTCGACCACGATGCCACGCGCCTCTTCCCCGACCTCGATGTCGTAAATCGCGCGCAGGTCGGGCACGATGCCTTCGGAGAGCGAGAAGCCGACCGCGAAGTCTTCCAGGTCTTGGGGCGAGGCCAGCATTACCGCGTGGCTGATGCCGCCGTAGACCAGGGCCACCGGCACCTCGTCCGCCACCAGCTCGGTACCGCCCTCGATGCGGCCCGCGCGCCAGCGCGCGGCCGGCAGGCGGCAGGCGCCTGGCGGCGCAAAGCCGCCCTCGGCCGCGTTCAAGTCGGCCTCCCGCGTTCCAGCACGACATCGATCGCCTTGGCCGCCGGCACCTTGCTTTCCTTCGCGTGGTGCCACAGCGGGATCAGGGGATTGAGTTCGGGGAAGTAGCCGGCGATGCAGCCTTCCGGCACCTCGTAGGGCACCACCGCCAGGCCGTCCACGCGGCGCGCGACCCCGTCGTCGGCGGCGCAGCGCAGCGCCACCAGTTCGCCCTGGGCCAGGCCGTACTTCGCCATGTCGGCGCGCGCCATGAAGATCACCATGCGGCTGCCGTACACGCCGCGGAAGCGGTCGTCGTGGCTATAGATCGTGGTGTTGAACTGGCCGTCGCTGCGCACCGTGAACAGGCGCAGCGTGGTGGCGCCGCCCTCCCCTCCCACCGCGGCTGGTGCCAGTTCTTCCGGCACCGTGAACGCGGCCTTGCCGCTGTCGGTATGCCAGATCCGGTTGGCGGCGGCCAGTGGCTTGCGAAAGCCGCCGGGGGTCCACATGCGCGCATTGAAGTCGTGGAAGATCTCGGGATAGGTCGCGGCGATGGCGTCGCGGATGCTGGCGTAGTCGTCCACCCAGCGATCCCAGTCCACGCGCGGATTCGGCGCCAGGGTCGCCTTGGCGATCCCCGCCACGATCGCCGCTTCCGAGCGCAGGGTCGGCGCCACGGGTTCGGCCATGCCGCGCGAGCCGTGCATGCAGGCGGTGGAATCCTCGATGGTCACGTCCTGCGCTCCGCTGCGCTGGCGGTCGATCTCGATCCGCCCCAGGCAGGGCAGGATGTAGGACGCCTTGCCGTGCACCACGTGGTTGCGATTGAGCTTGGTGGAGACCTGCACCGTCAGCGGCAGCGCGCGCCAGGCCGCTTCCATCAGGGCCCGCTCGGGCACGGCGCGCACGAAGTTGCCGCCCAGGCCGATGAAGGCCTGCACGCGGCGCGCCAGGATGCCCTCGCAGGCCTCGACCGTGTCCATGCCCTTGTCGCGCGGCGGCTCGAAACCATACTGCTCCTTCAGCTTGTCGAGCGGGGCCAGCTCCGGCTTCTCGGTGATCCCGACCGTGCGCTGGCCCTGCACGTTGGAATGGCCGCGCACCGGACACACGCCGGCGCCCGGCTTGCCGATGTTCCCGCGCAGGAGCAGCAGGTTGACCACCATCGCCACGTTCTGCACCCCATTGCGGTGCTGGGTCAGGCCCATGCCATATATCCCCATCACGGCCGCCGAGCGGCAATACACGGCCGCCGCATCCTCGAGCGCGGCGCGGCGCAGGCCCGACTCGCGTTCGATGTCTTCCCAGGAGCAGGCGCGCACGGCGGCCTCGAAGTCGGCCAGGCCCTGCGTATGCTCGTGCAGGAAGGCGGTGTCCAGCACGCGCTGTTCGCCGGCGGCGCGCGCTTCGTCGTCGCGCGCGAAGATGGCCTTGCACAGGCCCATGATGGCGGCGGTGTCGCCGCCGGGCTTGACCTGGTGGTACTGGGTGCTGATCGGCGTTTCCGCGCCGCTGAGCATCTCGCCGGGCGACTGTGGATTGGTGAAGCTGACCAGGCCGCGCTCGCGCAAGGGATTGAAGGTGATCACCGGCACCCCACGCTGGCGCGCTTCCTGCAGCTGGTGCAGCATGCGCGGGCTGTTGACGCCCACGTTCTGGCCAAAGAAGAAGATGCAGTCGGTATGCGCGAAGTCGTCCAGGGTCACGGTGCCGACCGGCACCCCGATGGTCTTTTGCAGCCCGACCGAGGTACTCTCGTGGCACATGTTCGAACTGTCGGGCAGGTTGTTGTTGCCGTACATGCGCGCCAGCAGGCCATACAGGTAGGAAGTCTCGAGCGAGGCCCGGCCGGAGCTGTAGAACACCACCTGTTTCGGATCGAAGCCGCGCAGCGCGGCGCCGATCTCGGCGAAGGCGGCGTCCCAGTCGATCGGACGGTAGCGGTCGCTGGCCGGATCGTAGCGCAGCGGGACGGTGAGGCGCCCCTGGTCTTCGAGCCGATGGTCGTCCCAGCCGGCCAGCTCGGCGACGGTGTGGCGCTCGAAGAAATCGGCGCCGATCGCCTTACTGGTCGTTTCCCAGGCGGTGGCCTTGGCCCCGCTCTCGCAAAACTCGAAGGGATGGGGATTGGCCGGCTTGGCCCAGGCGCAGCTGACGCACATGAAACCGTCCGGCTTGTTCTGGTGCAGCAGCAGGCGGCTGTCCTTCAGCGGCACCCGCTGCTGCAGCAGGATGGTGCCGACCTCCTGCACCGATCCCCAGCCGCCGGCGGGCATGGTCGGTCGTTCGATGCGGAGCTTGCGTGAATCCTGGCTCATGGCGCTTCCTCCCGTGTGAAGGAGTCACGCTAAGCCGGTTTCGCCGCGCGCACGGTGCGCGACCGAACAATAGTAGAAAAAGTCCGGGACAAGCGGGAGACAGGCCGGCGACAGGCGGCCGCGCGCCTTCTGCGGCTCAGGAACTGTTGCCGGTGCGCGAGCTGGTCGGCAGCGGACGGCCCGGCTTCCACAGCCGCGACAGCGACTGCGCCTCCTCGATCTGTTCCTGGGTCATCTGGCGCGAGATGGCGGCGCGCTGCTCGACCGCGTTGTGGTTGCCGCCGGCCGCGGCCAGGTTCCACAGCATGTAGGCCAGCACCATGTCCTGCGGCATCCCGGCCTGGTGGTAGCGGTACATCAGCCCGAGCGCATGCTGGGCCTCGGCATGGCCCTGCTCGGCCGCCTTGCGGAACCAGGTGACCGCATGGCGCTGGTCCTGCGGCACCGCATTGCCCGTGTAATACATGGCGCCGACCACGTACTGGGCGTCGGCCTTGCCCTGCCGGGCCGCCTTGTGGTGCCAGGAAAAGGCCTGCCTGTAGTCGCGCGCCACGCCGCGTCCCATGTAATACATCAGGCCAAGCAAATGCTGGGCATCCGCATGGCCGGCCTTGGCGAGCGGGACGATCTCTTTCAGTGCCACCGCGTAGTTGCGCGCGTTGTAAGCGCTGGCGCCTTCCGCGAAGCCCGCCTGCGCCCCCGCCTGCAGGCCGAGCGCGAGTGCGATCGCTACGAATAGTTTTTTCATGTCTCGTTCATGGAATCAGGATCTCTGCGTACCCTTGGTCCTTGTGATGGGCCTGCTCTGTTCTTGTATGTTCTTGTTCTGCTGCCTTATTTCCAGCTTACCTTGCCCAGGCCATCGACGCTCACCTTGCGGTTCTGCGGCTTGCCATGCACCGTCACCGAGCCAAGGCCCGACAGGGTCAGGTTGGCGCTGTCCCTGGCGGTGACGGTGGCGTTGCCCAGGCCCGACAGTTCGAGGACCACGCTCTCGGCCGAGAACTGCCGGGCATCCAGTCCGCCCAGTCCGCCCAGCTGCGCCTTCAGCCGGCGGCTGCGGCCCGAAAGGCTCACGTAGCCCGCCCCGCTCAGGTTCAGCTCCACGCTGTCGCTGTCGATGCCATGGACTTTCATGCTGCCGACGCCACCCAGCCTGGCGCTCAGCGTCCTGTAATTACATGATACATTCATCGAGCCGGCGCCATCGAGGTTGAGCTCGAGTTCGTCGCCGGAAAAGCCACTGACGACGGTGCCGCCCACGCTCTCGGAGCTGACTTCGCGCAGGTTGGGCAGGGTCAATTCGGCGTGCAAGCCCATGCTGCGTCCGAGGTTGATGCTCGCGCCCCGGGTCTCTGTACCGATATTGAGCGTGTCGCCACTCTGCAGGGTGGTGGTCTTGGCGAGCAGGCGCGGGTCGCCGGTCAGGACCAGCAGCGGGGTATTACCCTGGCGGATCTTGAGGTCCACCATGCCGTCCAGCTTGACGCGTACCACGCGCGCGTCCACCGGACGCGTCTCGGTCGCCATCTCGGGCGCCGCCCTGGCCATCCCCATGCAGGTGATGAGCGCGGCGCACAGTGCCACGCACGCCAGGCCGAACTTGGAAAGCTGTTTCATCGAATTCTCCGAATACATGTTCTTGATTATGTGTTGCTGCCCAGCAAGGGCTGGAATTAGCATGTTGCAACTATATCGCCTCGTTCACCTTCTGCCCATGGATCTGCGACGAACTGCGCAAAACGCCATCCAGAGCGGCCTATGGGTGGATGGCCGTGAACGCGCCGCAGACGCGGATTTTTCGCAACAAAAAAATTACTTATTGGCATGTCATTGCGCCAACTTGCGTTAAGATGCAGCGCAGGCGGCGCTTGCCGTCGGTACGAGCAATCCAACAACGCATCATTCCGAGTTTATTTTCGAGGTCAACCCATGCGCATGCGCCAATTACCTGTATTGCTGGCCGGGCTCACGTTCTCGCTGTCGGCATTCGCCGCCACCGCGGACCAGTGGACCCTGCCGGTCGCTGTCAAGAAGCTCGACAATGGCCTGACGGTCATCGTCACCGAAGACCACAGCTCGCCAACCGTGGGCGTCTCGGTGGTCTACAAGGTGGGCATGCGCCTGGAGCCGAAGAACCGCACCGGCTTCGCCCACCTGTTCGAACACCTGATGTTCCAGGGCACGCCAAATGCCAAGAAAGGCGTGTTCGACACCACCATCACCGGCGGCGGCGGCCGCAACAATGGCTCGACCCGCGCCGACTTCACCAACTACATCGAGACCGCGCCGGCATCGGCGCTGGAGCCGATCCTGTGGCTGGAAGCGGACCGCATGAAGACCCTCGATTTCAATCCGGCCACGCTGAAGAACCAGCAGGACGTGGTGAAGGAAGAGATCCGCGTAAACGTGAAGAACCAGCCTTACGGCGGCTTCATGTGGATCGACATCGGCCAGCACGCCTTCCAGAAATGGGAGAACAACCATGACGGCTACGGCAGCTTCGAGGACCTGGAGAACGCCAGCCTGGAAGACGTGCGCGCCTTCCACCGCGACTACTATGGCCCGAACAATGCCGTGATCGCGATCGCCGGCGACATCACGCCAAGCCAGGGCTTCGCGCTGGCCGAGAAATACTTCGGCAAGATCCCGGCCCGTCCGACCCCGAAGCCGACCGACTTCAGCGAAGGCCTGAACACCCAGGAGAAGCGCCTGGTGCAGAGCGACGCCCTGGCCCAGGTGCCGGCCATCGCCGCGGCCTGGAAGATGCCGCCGCGCGGCCACAAGGACCAGGCGGCCATGGCCGTGCTGGGCGAACTGCTGGCCGGCGGCGACGCGTCGCTGTTCTACCAGGGCCTGGTGAAGGGCCGCGAGATCGCGCTCAACGTCGATTCGCTGTTCGGCCTGACCGGTCCGTTCGAATACGACGGCCCGACCCTCTTGACCGTGTTCGCCCTGTACAAGCCGAACAGCAGCGCGGACGCGGTGCTCAAGGCCATGGACGAGGAAATCGCCAAGGTCGCCCAGAACGGCGTCGACGCCGCCACCCTCAAGCGCATCAAGACGCGCATGCTGGCCAACTGGAACAACCAGCTGGAGAGCTTCATCAACCGCGCCGACATGATGGCCAAGATGCAGGTGATGTGGGGCGATGCCAACGTGGTCAACAAGATCCCGGGCTGGGTCGAGGCCGTGACCTCGGAAGACATCCAGCGCGCGGTGCGCACCTACCTGGTGCAGACCAACCGTACCGTCATTGACCGCAAGCCGGCCGCGATGCTCGCTGCGCCTGCGAACGCCACCCCGACCGCGCCTGCCGGCGCGGCCAAATAATAGGAGCGCATCGATGAAAAAACTGATGCTCGCAATCGCCGTCTCGCTCGCCTTCGCGCCGGCGGCCTTCGCCGCGCCCGCCGCGGACAACCTGCCGATGCCGGCCTACGGCAAGGACAAGCCGATCCCGGTGCCGAAGATCACCAAGAAGACCCTGGCCAACGGGCTGACCGTCTGGATCGTGCCGCGCCAGGGCCTGCCGCGCGTGGACTACGTGCTGGCGGTGCGCGGCGCCGGCTATGCGGCCGATGCGCCGGCCACCCCGGCCTTCGCCAGCATGCTGGCCAGCCTGCTCAACGAAGGCACCGCCAAGCGCGACTCGCGCGCGATCGCCGAAGCGGCCCAGGGCATGGGCGGCTCGGTCGGCGCCAGCGCCAGCTCGGACGGCATCGTGGTGTCGGGCAATGCGCTGGTGTCGCAGGCCGCCCCGATGATGGGACTGCTGGCCGAAGTGGCGCGCGCGCCGAGCTTCCCGGACAAGGAAGTGGCGCTGGCCAAGGCCAACGCGCTGCAGTCGCTGCGCGTGTCCGAGACCCAGCCGGCCTTCCGCGCCGAGCGCGCGATCAGCAAGGCGATCTACGGCGACCATCCGTATGGCCGCACCACCCCGACGGTGGAAGCGATCAATGCCGTGACCCAGGACATGCTGCGCGCCGAGCACGCCAGGCGCATCCGCCCGGACCGCGCGCTGCTGGTGGTCACCGGTCCGCTCAAGGAAGCCGAAGCCCTGAAACTGGCCGAGGGCGCCTTCGGCGACTGGAAGGCGAACGGTCCGGCCCTGCCGGACACCGCCGCCGCGCCAGCCAGCGCCAAGCCCGCGCGCATCCTGCTGAACCGTGACAAGAGCGTGCAGTCGGCAGTGCGCCTGGGCAGCCCGGGCATCGCCGCCAGCGCCCAGGACCAGATCCCGCTGCGCCTGGCCAGCACCATCCTCGGCGGCGGCTTCTCGAGCCGCGTGAACATCAAGCTGCGCGAGGAAAAGGGCTATACCTACGGCGCTTCGGCCGGCGCGCGCATGAACCGCGCGGGCGGCGCCATCGTCGGCGGCGCCGACGTGCGCAACGAAGTGACCGGTGCCGCGCTGAACGAGTTCTTCTCCGAGTACAAGCGGATCGGCGCCGAGCCGGTATCGGCCAAGGAAATGGAGATGAACAAGCGCTACGTGGCGGGCGGCTACATGATCAGCAACCAGCTGCAGCGTTCGGTCGCCGCGACCCTGGCGCAGAACTGGCTGGTCGGCCTGCCGGCCGAGTTCCTGGGCGAATACGTGCCGCGCATCCAGAAGGTCACGCCGCAGCAGGTGCAGGCGGTAGCGAAGAAATACTTCGCGCCGGAGAACCAGTCGATCGTGGTGGTGGGCGATCCGAAGGCGGTGGGCGAGCAGCTCAAGGCCTTCGGCGAGTTCACGGTCACCGACAAGTGATCCGCTGTCCTGCCTGACCTGGGAAGCCCCGCGCACGCGGGGCTTTTTTCTTCCTTAATCCGAGGCCAGCTTCATCATCACCAGCCCGCATACGATCAGCACCGCGGCCGCCACGCGCATGGTGTTGAGCTGCTCGCCCAGTACCGCGATACCGACCACGAAGGCGCCGACGGCGCCGATGCCGGTCCAGATCGTATAGGCAGTGCCAAGGGGAATACTGCGCATCGCGGCGGCCAGCAGGACGAAGCTGGCGAACATGCCGGCCAGGGTGACAAGGGAGGGCCCCAGGCGGCTGAAGCCATCGGACTGCTTCATGGCGTAGGCCCAGACCACTTCGAGAATTCCCGCTACCAGCAACATCAACCAGGCCATGTCGGCTCTCCTTTCGAAAAGCCGGGCCGTCCCGGTCATTGTTCCCACGGCGGGGGAGGACGTTCCTCCTGAAGGCGATATTCTACCCTGGCCTGGCCAGCCGCACGGGCTGCACTGCCGTGGTTCGACCGCGTGGGCGGTCGTTCAGTCTCCCGCCACCTTCATCAGCAGCAGCCCGGCCACGATCAGCACCGCCGCCAGCACGCGCAGGGCGTTTGCCTGCTCCCCCAGCAGCACGACTCCCGCCACGAAGGCGCCCACGGTGCCGATGCCGGTCCAGATCGTATACGCGGTGCCGAGCGGGATGCTGCGCATGGCGGCCGAAAGCAGCAGGAAGCTGGCGATCATGCCTGCCAGCGTGATCACGCTGGGCCATAGCCTGGTGAAGCCATGCGACTGCTTCATGGCCACCGCCCACAATACTTCGAACAGTCCTGCAACGACCAACATGATCCAAGCCATACCGACTCTCCTTGCGAAACCGGGACGGCCCGGATGTTGTTTCCCACGATGGCGGAGCTTGCTCCTCCAGACGGCAGTATACCTGGCCCTAGCCTTTCAGCGCGCGTTCCAGGTCGGGCAATTCGGCCGGCTTGACCAGGTGGGCGTCGAAGCCCGCTTCCATCGCGCGCCTGCGGTCTTCCGGCGAGCCGTAGCCGGTATGGGCCACCAGCCGGATGTGCGCCAGCGCCGGGTTGCTCTTGATGCGGCGCGCTACCTGGTAACCGTCCACGCCGGGCAGGCCGATGTCGAGCACGATCACCTGCGGCCGGTGGCGCAGTGCCAGCTCCTCGATCTGGCTGGCATCCGAGGTGGTGCTGGTGACATAGCCCATCTCGGCCAGCAGGAAGCCCATCATCTCCATCGCATCGACGTTGTCGTCCACCAGCAGCACGCGCAGGCCGCTGCCGCCCGCATCGGCCTGCGCGGCCTGTTCCTGGCCCGCGGCCGGCGCGCTCGCGCGCAGCAGCGGCAGCTCGACCGTGAAGGTGCTGCCCAGGCCAATGCCGGGGCTGGCGGCCGCCAGGCGTCCGCCGTGCAGCTCGATCAGGTGCGAGACCAGCGACAGGCCGATGCCCAGCCCTTCCGGCGCGCGGTCCGGCGGCACGTCGACCTGGGCGAACATGGTGAAGATGCGCGCCAGGTTGTCGTCGGCGATGCCAATGCCGTTGTCGCGCACGGCGATCTGCACCCGCTGCTCGGGCGCCAGGCTGACCGCCACCTCGATCCGCCCGCCCTGGGGCGTGAACTTGGCCGCGTTGTGCAGCAGGTTGCCGACCGACTGCGCCAGGCGCACCGGATCGCCCATCACCCACACCTGCTGCGCCGGCAGGCGCACATCCAGATGGTGGCCGCGGATGGCGATCAGGGGAGCGGCGGTCTCGATCGCCTGCTGGATCACGGCGCCCAGGTCGACCTCCTCGGTGCGCAGCACGATCTTGCCTTCCGAGATGCGGGCCACGTCGAGCAAGTCGTCCACCAGGTGGGCCAAGTGGTCGACCTGGCGCATGATGACTTCGCGCGCGCGCGCCTGGTGCTCGGCGGCGCTGCCGCCATCGGCGCCCGCCCCCAGCAGCGCGGCCGCATTGCGGATCGGGCTGAGCGGGTTGCGCAGCTCGTGCGCCAGCGTGGCCAGGAACTGGTTCTTGTTGCGGTCGGCCGCGCGCAGCAGGGCTTCCATCTCCTTGCGCGCCGTGATGTCGCTGGTGACGCGCGCCACCCGGTACACTTCGCCGCGCGCGTCGCGCACCGCGAACAGGCGGTCGCGCACCCAGCGCGTGCGCCCGTCCGGGCCGAACACGCGGAACTCGTCGTCGTAATGCGGCACCTGCGCCAGGTCGCGCCAGCGCTGCGCCAGGCGCTCGCGGTCGTCCGGATGGACCGCGTCCAGCCAGGCCGCGGGCCGCTCGCGCAGCGGTTCCAGGCTGCTGCCCCAGATATCGCCATAGGCGGGGCTGACGTACACCAGGCTGGCGTCCGGCACCGCGAACATCCAGAACACGTCGTCGATGTTGTCGGTGATCTGGCGGAAGCGCTCCTCGCTGTCGCGCAGCTCGACCTGGGTCTGGTGCATGCGCAGCAGCGCGTTCACGTTGGCGATCAGCTCGTCGGCCTCGATTGGCGCCGCCAGGTAGTTGTCGGCGCCGCCTTCCAGGCCGCGGATCTTGTCGGCGCGGCCGGTCAGCGCGGCCGAGGTCTGCAGCACCAGTACCATGCTGCTGTCCGGATTGGCCTTGATGCGGCGGCAGACTTCGATGCCGTTGATGTCGGGCAGCTTCACGTCCAGCAGCACCAGCGCCGGATTCAGGCGCTTGACCATTTCCAGCGCGTCGGTGCCGTTGGCCGCCTCGATCACTTCGAAGCCGGCGGCCTGCAGGATGCGGCTCTTGGCGTAGCGTGCGCCGTCGTTGTCGTCAACGTTGAGGATCAGGGTCGAATTGGCTTTCATGAATCGGTTCCGTCTTGACTAGGCTGCGTTGCCTGGTCCGGCATGCGCCGCGGCAGGATCAGCGTGAAGGTCGAGCCCTGCCCTTCGGTACTGGCAACCTCCACGCGCCCATGCAGCAGATCGGCCAGCTTGCGGCACAGCGGCAGGCCCAGGCCGGTGCCCTTGCTGCGCCGCTGGAGCGGGTGCTCGATCTGGCTGAATTCCTCGAAGATCAGTTGCAGGTTGTCGGGACTGATGCCGATCCCGGTGTCGGCCACCGCGAACGCGATGGTGTCGGCGGCGGCATCGTAGCTGGCCGAGACGCGCACCGCACCCCGTTCGGTGAATTTGAGCGCGTTGGAGATGAAGTTGCGCAGGATCTGGGAGATCTTGCCTTCGTCGGATTCGAAGGGGTCCAGCATGTCCGAGGGTTCGAAGACCAGCTCCACGCGGCCATCGTCGACCAGCGGGCGCATCATGCCCTTGAGCGCGCGGAACAGGTTCTCGACCACGATGGGCGCCAGCTGCACCTCGATCTTGCCGGCCTCGATCTTGGCCAGGTCGAGCAGGTCGTTGACCAGCTCGGACAGGTCACTGGCGGCCGTGGCGATGAATTCCACCTGCCGCTCCTGCTCCGGCGTCAGGTCGCCGTCCATGCGGTCCAGCAGCAGCTGGGACAGGGCGCGGATCGAAGACAAGGGGGTGCGCAGCTCGTGACTGGTATTCGACAGGAAACGCGACTTCATCTCGTCGGCGCGGCGCAGGCGCTCGGCCTTGTCCTCGATCTCGGCGTACAGGGCGACGATGCCGCGGTTGGTGTCTTCCAGCTCGCGCGTGAGCGAGAGCAGGTCTTCCTGGCGCTCGCGCAGCTCGGCCAGCGTGGCCAGCAGCTCGCGGTTCTGCTGCTCCAGCTCCTGCAGCGTGTTCGAGACCGGGCTGCCAGCCAGGCGCGCGCTGATCTCGGCCAGGCGTGCGCTGTCGACCATGGCCTGGGGCGGCAGCGCCTTGCGCATCGTGACCGCGGTAACCACGCCCTGCTCCGGCTCGACGTCGCAGGAATCCATCAGGCGGTGCGCGCTGATCAGGGCCAGCTGCGGCAGCGCGCGGCTGATGCCTTCGTCGGGCCCGGGCGGCGCCGACAGCAGGCGCTCGCCGGTGCCCGGGTTGATCGTCACTTCCAGATGCTGGCGCCCGAGCTTGCGGCCCAGCAGGAAGGAAGCGCGCCCGCCCGAGCCCTGGTGGCAGGCCGCGCGCGCGATCTCGGACACCGCGGTGGCCACGCGCACCTGGTCCTGCTGCGAAAAGCCGAGCAGCTGCGACACCTGGCGCGCGCGCTGGCGCACCACCACCACGTCCTGGTCGCTGTCCAGGGCCACGCTGAGAATGCGGTGCAGGCTCATCGCGGGCACCCGTGCCGGCGCACCACCAGCACCATGGCGTCGTCGCGGCGGCGGATGAAGTCACGCATCAGGATCGCCGCCACCAGCATCGGGCTGCGTCCGGCCAGGCCCGGATACCGGTCCAGGTCCCACTGGGTCTGGATGCCGTCCGAATGCATGATGCACAGCGCGCCCGGCGCGAAGGGCAGCGCGAATTCCTGCACCTTGCGCACGTTGTGGCCGACGATGCCGTTGTGCGAGACCAGGGCGCGGCGGCCGCCGTCGATGACGCAGCCGCCGATGTTGCCGACGCCAGCGAAACGCAGCTCGCCGGCCTCGTAGTCGATGCGGGCGGTGCCGAGCGCGGCGCCGCGCGTGGGACGCAGGGCGTCATGGGCGGCGTGCATCAGTGCGCCGGCCCCGGCGTCCTTGCTCGCCGCCAGCGCGTGCACCGCGGCGGCAGCGGCGCGCGCCGCTTCCGGTCCGTGGCCGAGGCCATCGGCCGCCAGCAGGGTCGCGCCGCGGCTGTCGCAGCGCACCGCCCAGCCGTCGCCGCATTCTTCCTCGCCCGCCATCGGCATCCACAGCGCGCCGACCTCGACCCCGCAGGGCTCGGGTGGCGGCAACGCGCGCCACAGGCGCATGAAGAATGCGGTTCCCTTGCCCGGCTCGGTGTGGACATCGAATTCATCGGCCAGCCGGCGCAGCGCGCCGAGGCCGGTGCCGGCGGTGCCGGCGGTGGACACGCCGTCGACCAGGCAGGACGCCAGGTCGGCAATGCCGGGTCCCTTGTCGACCGCGAGCACGTCCACGCCCACGCCGGCGCCCGACTGGGCCGGCCCGACGTGGATTTCGCCTTCTCCTGCATGCTTGAGGATGTTGGTGGCGGCCTCGGTGATGATCAGCGCCAGCTGGCCGGCGCGGGTCTCGTTGAAGCCGAGCGTGTCGGCCAGCCGCTGGCCGGCACGCCGCACCGCCGCCACGTCGCTCGCATGGGTCACTGCGAACACCTGCTGTGCATTGAGCGAACTGATCAGCGCTTCCATTTCACCACCAGCACGGCCGTGCCCTCTCCCGGACGGCTGTCGATCTCGAACTCGTCGGCCAGGCGCTTGGAGCCGCCCAGGCCAAGGCCAAGGCCGCCGCCGGTGGTGTAGCCGTCGCGCAGTGCGGTCTCGATGTCGGGGATGCCTGGTCCGCCATCGATGAACAGCAGGCCGATGCCCTGGCGGAAGCCATCCGACAGGCTGTCCAGGTGGACTTCGCCGCCGCCGCCGTACTTGATCGTATTACGTCCCAGCTCGCTCGCGGCGGTGACCAGCTTGGTCTGGTCGACCAGCGATAGGGCAATCGCCACTGCCCGCTCGCGCACCTGCTTGCGCAGGCCTACAACGTCCTCGTCCGACTGCAGGCGCAGGGTGGCGCGTGCAACGCGGTGCTGGCGGTGGCGGTCCAGCAGCACGGTCTCGAACAGGACTGCGTCGGTTTGCGCGCCGTTCATTATCGATAGCTCTTTCCGAGCAGGGCCATGCCTTTTTCGACATTCAGGGCCGTCTTGACGCCGTGCAGGGTCAGGCCCAGCTCGACCAGGGTGATCGCCACCGCCGGCTGCATGCCGACGACGACCGTCCTGGCATCGAGCACGCGCGCCATGGCGGCGGTATTGCTGATCATGCGGCCGATGAAGGAATCGACCAGGTCGAGCGCGGAGATGTCGATCAGGACGCCCTTGGCGCCATCGCTCACGATGCGTTCGGTCAGGTCATCCTGCAGCTGCATGGCAAGGCGGTCGTGCATGTCGACCTGGATCGTCACGAGCAGCAGGTCGCCCATGCGCAGGATAGGGATGCGTTCCATGTCTGTTTCGCTTATGCCTTGGCGACGACGGAAGTGCCGGTGCGCTCGAGCGCGACCAGGAAGGCGTCGGCCAGGGTGGCCTTGGTGATCACGTCTTCCAGGTTCACGCCCAGGTGCACGATGGTCTGCGCGATCTGCGGACGGATGCCCGAGATGATGCAGTCGGCGCCCATCAGGCGCGCGGCGGCGATGGTCTTCATGAGGTGTTGCGCCACCAGGGTGTCGACGGTGGGCACGCCGGTGATGTCGATGATGGCGATGACCGCGCCGGTATCGACGATCTTCTGCAGGATGTTTTCCATCACCACCTGGGTGCGGGCCGAATCCAGGGTGCCGATCAGCGGCAGCGCCAGGATGCCGTTCCACAGCTTGACGACCGGCGTCGACAGCTCGAGCAGCTCCTGCTGCTGGCGCACGATGATCTGGTCCTTGGTCTTCTGGAACACTTCGATGGTGTACAGGCCGAGCTTGTCGAGCAGCGTGCTGATCGTCCACGAGCTGACGGCGACCGCTTCGGCGTCGCTGCCGAAGCCCTGGCGCAGCGCCGTGAACAGCGGCTGCTTCAGCGAAAACACGAAGGTGGCGGTCTCGCTCGGGGTCGAGCCCGACCTGGCGCGGCTCGAGGAGATCTCGGCCAGCAGGTCACGCACCTCGTCCCACGAGCGATGGTCGATGTTGCCCAGTTCGCCGCCGCGGGTGGCGCTGGCAAAGGCCGACAGGAACTGCTGGCAATGGCTGCGCAACTGCTCTTTCGAGCTGGAAGTTCCGCGCACGATCAGCGCTTCCAGCTGCGCGATCCATTCCGCGCCGATGTCGGCCTGGTGTTCCTGGATGAGCTGGCTGATGAGGGCGGCGTAATCCTTCGTGGTCATCTGTTCGATTCCTAGATTGGATGGTTAAATGGAGTGGGCGCTACGCGGAACACGAGCGTGCGATCCCATCCTTAAAGTAAATGATCAACTATAACACTTCTTGCATTATGGTCACGACACACGCGTGTCGCGTGCGGGGCGTGGACGACAAAAAAATCGCCGGCGGGAAGCGCCGGCGCAGACAGGCAAACGGCGCTTTCCTGCGCCACAGCTGGTGGCAGTTTGCAGGACCGGCGCCCTGGCTGAAAGGCCGCAGCAGGACGTCGGAGGGCATCATGCGGCCGTACCACGCAGTCGGCACTCGCCCAGCGCTCACGGTTGAAGTCGCAGGAGCACCGGCCGAAGAACAGGGTGACGGAGGTGTTGCCGCCGCGGGCTTGCAGGCAAGCGACAGGCAAATCAGCCAATCAGGGAGATCGGGGAGATCGGGGAGAACATGTTCTCCCCAGAGAAAATCGAGGCATTACCCTACGATTCTTGGAATATGCTGATAGCTTTTCTTGTCGTGTCTCACACTACGTAGTTGCCGCCTTCGGCAAGCGATGGCAGGTCTTACGGCATTGATCACGGCAATGGAGGCACAAGTTCGATCTCATTGATGTTCCCGGTGTGCTTGTCGGTGAGGAAAACCAGCATGCGTTCTTTTCCGTATCGGCTCTCGACCGTCGCCGGCCCGATGTAGTAAGCAAGGTTTTCGTCGTAGTCGTAGTAACCGGTGGGCTCGCCCAGTAGCTTCCTCACGTGGCCAGTGGTCAAGCGGGCTGCCGGATATTGGGCGAAGAACGAACCCAACATTTGCGCCCGTTCGACGGCGTTGGCCGTTGCCCACGTTTCAGGCGTGAACGCACGGTTTCCCATAGAACGAACCTGGTCTTCTATCCGCGTCTGCATGCAGCTGGAGGCCAGGAGAAGCACGAACAGGGAGCTGAGAAGATGCCGCATGGTCCTATTTCACCATGAACTTCAGTTGCCCCGACTGCAGGGCCGCCATGCAACGCATACTCATCGCACCGTTTGCTCCCTTGGAGCGACCGATATTCAGTCCCACGCGATTATTATGGAGATCCATTTCTTGTTCGCCTAGAGGATTGGTTGGAAATGCCTCGTGCGCCGTCGTGAACCTGAAGGCATCCTGAAACCCCAGCTCACGCGCTAGAAGTGCCGACCAGAAGCAATGACGAAAAGCATCGGACTTGTCATTGTGGCCATTGCGACCAAAACGACGCTTTGTCTCTTCATACGCGGCATCGCGCGTCTCTTGAATGGTGAACGCATGATGGGGCTTGCTGCGCAGGTAAGCTTGCTCTTGCGGAGTGAGTCGTTCCCATTGTTTGTACAACGCCTGTGCCATGACCTCTCCTGATTGGTCGGGACCTGGGCGTTTGCGAGTTTCGAGCTCGCCGCACCCAACTTGATCATCATGGCGCTGCGTGGCTTTTTTGCCTTAGTACCAGCTCAATGCAGGCCGAGGCGCGAGGGAACGCGCAACAAGGTTTCACGACGCCCAACGAAAAAACCGCCAGGCTCACGCACTGGCGGTTTCTATGTGGAGCGGCGAACCGCTCAGACTAGACGCAAATTACTGCGCCGCGCCTTCCACCGGATCGGCAGCCTTCATCGACAGCTTCAGGCGGCCGCGCTCGTCGGTCTCCAGCACCTTCACGCGCACCTGCTGGCCTTCCTTCAGGTAGTCGGCGACCGCGTTGACGCGTTCGTTGGCGATCTGCGAGATGTGCAGCAGGCCGTCCTTGCCCGGCATGACCTGCACGATCGCGCCGAAGTCCAGCAGCTTGAGCACGGTGCCGTCGTAGGTCTTGCCCACTTCGACCGAGGCGGTCAGCTCTTCGATGCGGCGCTTGGCTTCCTGGCCGGCGGCGGCATCGACCGACGCGATGGTCACGACGCCTTCGTCGGTGATGTCGATCTGGGTGCCGGTTTCCTCGGTCAGCGCGCGGATGACGGCGCCGCCCTTGCCGATCACGTCACGGATCTTTTCCGGGTTGATGCGGATGGTGATCAGGCGCGGTGCGAAGTCCGACAGCTCGGTCTTCACGCTCGGCACGGCCTTCTGCATCTCGCCCAGGATGTGCTGGCGCGCTTCCTTGGCCTGCGCCAGCGCCACCTGCATGATTTCCTTGGTGATGCCCTGGATCTTGATGTCCATCTGCAGCGCGGTGATGCCGGCCGGGGTACCGGCGACCTTGAAGTCCATGTCGCCCAGGTGGTCTTCGTCACCCAGGATGTCGGTCAGGACCGCGAACTTGCCGCCTTCCTTGATCAGGCCCATGGCGATGCCGGCGACGTGCGCCTTCATCGGCACGCCGGCGTCCATCAGTGCCAGGCAGCCGCCGCAGACGGAAGCCATCGACGAGGAGCCGTTCGACTCGGTGATTTCCGAGACCAGGCGCACCGAGTAGCTGAATTCGTCCGCCGACGGCAGCGCGGCGACCAGCGCGCGCTTGGCCAGGCGGCCGTGGCCGACTTCGCGGCGCTTCGGGGTGCCCACGCGGCCGGTTTCGCCGGTGGCGAACGGAGGCATGTTGTAGTGCATCATGAAGTCGTCGGTGTACTCGCCCATCAGCGCGTCGATCTTCTGGCTGTCGCGCGCGGTGCCGAGGGTGGCGACCACAAGTGCCTGGGTTTCACCGCGGGTGAACAGGGCCGAGCCGTGGGTACGCGGCAGCACGCTGGTGCGGATCGCGATCGGACGCACGGTGCGGGTGTCGCGGCCGTCGATGCGCGGCTCGCCGTCCAGGATCTGGGTACGCACGACCTTGGCTTCCATGTCGAACAGGATGTTGCCGACTTCGGCGCTATCCGCGTCGACGCCTTGCGCCGCCAGGGCGGCCATGACTTCACCCGAGATCGACTTCAGCTTCTGCTGGCGGGCCGATTTCTCGCGGGTCTGGTAGGCGTCGCGCACGGCGGCGCCCGCCAGTTCGTTCACCTTGGCGATCAGTTCTTCGTTCTTCGGTGCCGGGCTCCATTCGACTTCCGGCTTGCCGCCTTCGGCCACCAGGTCGTGGATGGCGTCGATCACGGCCTTCATCTGCTCGTGGCCGAACACGACCGCGCCGAGCATGACTTCTTCCGACAGCTGCTGGGCTTCCGATTCCACCATCAGCACGGCGTGCTCGGTACCGGCCACGACCAGGTCCATCTGCGAGGTCTTCAGCTCGGTGGTGGTCGGGTTCAGGATGTACTGGCCGTTCGCGTAGCCGACGCGCGCCGCGCCGATCGGGCCGTTGAACGGGATGCCGGCGATGCACAGCGCAGCCGAGGCGCCGATCATGGCCGGGATGTCCGGGTCGATTTCAGGGTTGACCGACAGGACGTGGATGATGACCTGGACTTCGTTCAGGTAGCCTTCCGGGAACAGCGGGCGGATCGGACGGTCGATCAGGCGCGAGGTCAGGGTTTCCTTTTCCGAAGGACGGCCTTCGCGCTTGAAGAAGCCGCCCGGGATCTTGCCGGCTGCGTAGGTTTTCTCCATGTAGTCGACGGTCAGCGGGAAGAAGTCCTGGCCCGGCTTGGCGTCCTTCTTGGCGACCACGGTGGCCAGGATGACGGTGTCTTCGACCGACACGACGACGGCGCCGCTTGCCTGGCGCGCGATTTCACCCGTCTCCAGGGTGACCGTGTGTTGACCGTACTGGAAGGTTTTCGAAACTTTATTAAACATGGGTATTCCCTTTCTATTTGCCGACAGATTTTCAGGAGCTGTCGTTCACCTCACCACGGGCGGTTTTTTAGGCCACCATTTACTCAACAACAAGCTACAACAGAAACAAAAAATGCCCGCGACAGGTATCTGGCGCAGGCATTTCGTGACTAAATCGTCTCGACCAAGGATTACTTACGCAGGCCGAGCTTGGCGATCAGGTCGCGGTAGCGGTTGGCGTCCTTGCTCTTCAGGTAAGCCAGCAGGCTCTTGCGGCGGTTGACCATCATGATCAGGCCACGACGCGAGTGGTGATCCTTCTGGTGTGCCTTGAAGTGGCCGTTCAGTTCGTTGATGCGTGCGGTCAGCAGTGCGACCTGGACTTCCGGCGAACCGGTATCGTTCTGGCCACGTGCGTTGTCCGCGATGATCGCGGCTTTGTTGATGTTTTCTACGGTCATGATGTTACCTTTCACATGCGGTGCATGAGTCGAAACCCAGCGCACCGTGATTGTCAAATTGCTTCTTTCTCGCCTGCCCAAAACGGACAGACCCGCCAGTATAGGGGAAAACCGGATGCGCGGCCACCCTTTGCAGCGCCCAAATGGAGGATGATGGCGGTTTGCGGCGTCTGGAGGGCTGAATGATGAACAAATTGATCAGTTTTACAACAGTCGCGGCGCTCGCCTTGCTCGGCGGCTGCGCCGGCCTGCTGCGCCAGGCACCGAGCATCGGTGATTCGGCCGAGGTGGTGCAGCAGAAGATGGGCCCACCGACCGCCATCTATGGCGCCGGCAACGAGCGCCTGTTCGAATATGCGACCGGGCCGATGGGCCAGTACACCTGGATGGCGCGCATCGCACCGGACGGGCGCCTGGCCTCCTACGAACAGGTGTTGACCGGGGAGAAATTTGCCACGATCAAGGTGGATGCGGCCACCAAGGAAGACGTCCTGCGCACCATCGGCAGGCCGGCGGAAACCTCCTTCGTCGCCATGCGCGACTGGGAGGTCTGGTCCTACCGCTACAAGGAGGCCGGCGTCTGGAACTCGCTGATGCACGTGCACTTCGACCGCCAGGGCGTGGTGCGGCAGATGCTGAACGGGCCGGACCCGCTGTACGAGCCGAAGGACAAGATGGGATGGTGAGGCGCCGCGGCGCGGACCGCCTCCCCTGCCACCGCCGCCAGGCTAGCGGCGCAGGCGCTCGTCCGGTTCGTCGTCGTCGCGCGGAATGATGCTCACCGGCTTGCCCTTGGCGGCGCGCCAGGCGAACACCGCATAGCCGGACAGGCCATAGATCACGAAGATCGGCCACAGCACCTTGGGCGGGTCGATCGCCAGCAAGGCCAGGGCCAGGGCGATCAGGAACACCACGATGAAGGGCACCGACTTGCGGAAATTGACGTCCTTGAAGCTGTAGAAGGGCACGTTCGACACCATGGTCAGGCCGGCGAACACGGCGATGGCCCAGCTTACCCAGTCCACCTGACGCGAGCTGACGTTGATGTCGGGGTCGGTCATCATCATGATGAAGCCCACCACCAGCGCCGCCGCGGCCGGGCTCGGCAAGCCCTGGAAGAAGCGCTTGTCGACCACCTCGATGTTGGTATTGAAGCGGGCCAGGCGCAGCGCGGCGCCGGCGCAGTAGATGAAGGCGGCGATCCAGCCCAGCTTGCCCAGGCCGCGCAGCGACCATTCATAGATCACCAGGGCTGGTGCGGCACCGAAGGACACCATGTCGGACAGCGAATCGTACTGGGCGCCGAACTCCGACTGGGTATTGGTCAGGCGCGCGATGCGGCCGTCGAGCCCGTCGAGGATCATGGCGATGAACACCGCCCAGCAGGCATGCTCGAAGCGCTGGTTCATCGCCATGACGATCGCGTAGAAGCCGCAGAACAGCGCGCCGGTGGTGAAGGCGTTCGGCAGCAGGTAGATGCCGCGGCCGCGCTCGCCCTGGATACGGTCCGCCCGGCGTCCGAAACGCTTTTTCAGGCGAGAAAATCTTGGCGGCTTGGGCGCGGCGCCCGGTGGCCTGCGTCGTGGAAAGGTCGGCATAAGGGTCCGTGGTCATGAATGCTGTTCCCGGCATTATAGAGGCGCGGACCCTTGTTAGCGAATAGCTATTGCTATTTGAATCGCAACTTGCCCACCAGACGCATTTGCAGCGTGGTCTCGCCCGGCTCGAAGCTCGGTTCCGGCATCGCGTCGGCCCCTTCCCGCTTGGCGCTCATGCGCATCATCGTCGGTTCCGCCGCCGGCCTGGCCTCGCCCGCGTAATTGCCCGAGCCTTCGAAGTCGACTGTTTCCAGCACGGCATCCTGCAGCGAACGGCCCATCGCGCCGGCGATCGATGCCATGCGTTCGTTCAGGTTGCGGTAGGTGGCGGCGATGCGCTGGTCGTCGAGGCGCTTTTCCAGGGCCGGACTCAGGTCGAAGCTGACGCCGTTGATCTGCAGGACCTTCTGCGCGGCGGCGGCCGTTTTCGGCAGCTCGGCCAGGCTGGTGGTCTTTACTTCCAGGTACTGCCCGACGCGCCAGGACACCGGCACCGGCGGCGTCGGGGTGCGCGTGGCCGGCTGCGGCATCGGCGGCACGTCGGCGTAGACCGGGTAGGTATAGTAGCCCATGGTCTTGAGCTCGGCCTTCGGATCGGCACGCCGCACCAGTTCAGTACCCTCCTTCATCTTGCGGTTCACGCGCGCCGCGGCGGCGTTCTTGTCCTTGTCGTGCTCTTCGACGGCGAACGTCAGCGTGGCCCGGTCGTTGGCATGCTTGACTTCGCCGAAGGCAGGGACCACGACCAGGGTGCCGGCGGTGGACGGGGCGGTCTGGGCCTGGGCGCCGGCGTGGAACGCCAGGACCAGGGCGGCGGCGACGAGCGATCGGGAAAGCTTCATTTCTTATTCTCCAGTAACGAGTAAACAGGCGGATGGTGGCCTTACTTATACGATACTGGCTTCACGCGCGCTTTCGTGAATTTGTAATGGACAGTTGCAACTGTCTTGAATTGTAGGGTGGACGGCAGAGCCGCCCACCCTACGACACCGCGGCAGCCTAGTTCTTCGACTGATCGACCAGCTTGTTTTTCGCGATCCACGGCATCATCGCGCGCAGCTTGGCGCCAACCTCCTCGATCTGGTGCTCGCTCGTCAATCGGCGGCGCGAGATCAGGGTCGGGGCGCCGGCCTTGTTCTCGAGGATGAAGCTCTTCGCGTACTCGCCGGTCTGGATGTCCTTCAAGCACTGCTTCATCGCCTCTTTCGTTGCCGAGGTGACGACCTTCGGGCCGGTGACGTACTCGCCGTATTCGGCGTTGTTCGAGATCGAGTAGTTCATGTTGGCGATGCCGCCCTCGTAGATCAGGTCGACGATCAGCTTCAGTTCGTGCAGGCACTCGAAGTAGGCCATCTCCGGCGCGTAGCCCGCCTCCACCAGGGTCTCGAAGCCGGCCTTGATCAGCTCGACGGTACCGCCGCACAGCACGGCCTGCTCGCCGAACAGGTCGGTTTCGGTCTCTTCGCGGAAGTTGGTCTCGATGATGCCGGCGCGGCCGCCGCCGTTGGCCATGGCGTAGGACAGCGCGATGTCGCGCGCCGCGCCCGACTTGTCCTGGTAGACCGCGACCAGGTGCGGCACGCCGCCGCCCTGGCGGTAGGTGCCGCGCACGGTGTGGCCCGGGGCCTTCGGCGCGATCATGATCACGTCGAGGTCGGCGCGCGGCACCACCTGGCCATAGTGCACGTTGAACCCGTGGGCGAAGGCCAGCACGGCGCCCTGCCTGGCGTTCGGCTCGACGTTGCTCTTGTAGACCTCGGCGATGCTCTCGTCCGGCAGCAGGATCATGATGACGTCGGCGCTCTTCACTGCTTCGTCGACCTCGGCGACCTTCAGGCCGGCCGCTTCGACCTTGTTCCAGGACGCGCCGCCGCGGCGCAGGCCGACGGTGACGTTCACGCCGGATTCGCTGAGGTTCTGGGCGTGCGCGTGGCCCTGCGAGCCGTAGCCGATGATGGCGACGTTCTTGCCTTTGATGAGGGAGAGGTCGCAGTCTTTGTCGTAGAACACTTTCATGGTCATTCCTTAGATAGTTATTTAAATGTGTGTGTATGTTTGCGTCGCTTGGACGCGTGGGCGGGGGACCGCCCACCCTACGAGTCAGACTTTGAGGATGCGTTCGCCGCGGCCAATGCCGGAGCCGCCGGTGCGGACCGTTTCCAGGATCGAGGCGCGGTCGATGGCGTCGATGAAGGCGTCGAGCTTGCTCTTGGCGCCGGTCAGCTCGATCGTGTAGGTCTTCTCGGTCACGTCGATGATGCGGCCGCGGAAGATGTCGGCGGTGCGCTTCATCTCTTCGCGCTCCTTGCCGACCGCGCGCACTTTAATCAACATCAGCTCGCGCTCGATGTGCTGGCCTTCGGTGAGGTCGACCACCTTCACCACCTCGATCAGGCGATTCAGGTGCTTGGTGATCTGCTCGATGATGTCGTCCGAGCCGCTGGTGACGATGGTCATGCGCGACAGGGTCGCGTCTTCGGTCGGCGCCACGGTCAGGGTTTCGATGTTGTAGCCGCGTGCCGAAAACAGCCCGACCACGCGCGACAGCGCGCCGGCTTCGTTCTCGAGGAGGACGGAAATGATGTGTCGCATTACAGGTCCTCCGAGCCGAGCAGCATTTCGTTCAGGCCCTTGCCGGCCTTGACCATCGGCCACACGTTCTCGCTCTGGTCGGTGATGAAATTCATGAACACGAGGCGGTCCTTCATGGCAAAGGCCTCAACCAGCGAGCCTTCGACATCGCCCGGCCTCTCGATGCGCATGCCGACGTGGCCATAGGCCTCGGCCAGCTTTTCGAAGTCCGGCAGCGAGTCCATATACGACTCGGAATAGCGCGAACCGTAGTCGATCTGCTGCCACTGCCTGACCATGCCGAGGAAGCGGTTGTTCAGCAGGATGATCTTCGGCGTCAGGTGGTATTGCTTGCAGGTGGCGAGTTCCTGGATGCACATCTGGATCGAGCCTTCGCCGGTGACGCAGGCCACGGTCGCATCCGGGTTCGCCATCTGCACGCCCATCGCGTACGGCAGGCCGACGCCCATGGTGCCCAGGCCGCCCGAGTTGATCCAGCGGCGCGGCTTGTCGAAACCGTAGTATTGCGCGGCCCACATCTGGTGCTGGCCGACGTCCGAGGTGATGAAGGCGTCGCCGTTCGTTACCCTGTGCAGCTGCTCGATGACCGACTGCGGCTTGATCAGTTCGTTTGACGGGGCATAGGCCAGGCATTCCTTGCCGCGCCATTCGGCGATCTGCTTCCACCAGGCCTGCAGCGCATGGGTGTTCGGATTGCCCTGGCTGGCGTCGAGCTGGGACAGCAGCTCGACCAGCACGTCCTTGACGTTGCCGACGATGGGGATGTCGACCTTCACTCGCTTCGAGATCGACGAGGGGTCGATATCGATATGGATGATCTTGCGCGGGTTGCTGGCGAAGTGCTTGGGGTTGCCGATCACGCGGTCGTCGAAACGGGCGCCGATGGCGATCAGGACGTCGCAATGCTGCATCGCCATGTTCGCCTCGTAGGTGCCGTGCATGCCCGGCATGCCCACGAAGTGCGGGCTGGAGGAGCGCGAGGCGCCCAGGCCCATCAGGGTGTTGGTGACCGGGAAGCCGGTCTTCTCGACCAGGCGGTTCAGTTCATCCGAGGCATTTGCCAGGATCACCCCGCCGCCCGCGTAGATCATCGGCCGCTCGGCCCCTTGCAGCAGTTGCACGGCCTTGCGGATCTGGCCGGCATGGCCCTTGTCCACCGGCCGGTACGAGCGCATCTCGATCTCGCGTGGATACGCGTAGGCGCACTTGTGCATGCTGATGTCCTTCGGGATATCGACCAGCACCGGGCCGGGACGGCCGGTACGGGCGATATAGAAGGCTTTCTTGATGGTCGATGCCAGTTCGCGCACATCCTTGACCAGGAAGTTGTGCTTGACCACCGGACGGGTGATGCCGACGGTATCGCATTCCTGGAAGGCATCCTGGCCGATCGCATGGCTCGGCACCTGGCCGGTGATGACCACCATCGGGATCGAATCCATGTAGGCCGTGGACAGGCCGGTGACGGCATTGGTGACGCCCGGACCGGAGGTCACGAGGGCGACGCCGACGGTGTTGGAGCTGCGCGAATAGGCGTCTGCGGCGTGCACCGCGGCCTGTTCGTGGCGGACCAGGACGTGCTGGAACTTGTCCTGCTTGAAGATGGCGTCGTAGATGTAGAGGACTGCCCCGCCGGGATAACCGAAGACGTGCTTGACGCCCTCTTCCGCGAGACAACGCACCACGATTTCAGCGCCGGTGATGGGCGCTGACGACCCGGAGGCCGATGTTTCGTTACTCATGTTCATTCCTTTCAAGACCCAATGGGAGTTTGATCGGATGCCCGTTCCTAACGAAATGCGAAGTGCGCGACGACCCTCAATGCTTCCCTTCTCTCTGCGTGCACGCGGGTGGTTCAGGACACCAATGGGGTCCTTACGCACGGGCGCTGGGCGCAACTCGTTCGGCTTGAGTGTCTGTAGCGTTTATACGCATCTCTCGCGCTTGTGGCGCGGGTCGGAGCAAACTGCCTACAAATGAAAGCGCGTCAATCCGGAGATGGCTTGTGGGCCTTCACCAGGTGACCGGAGAGCTTCGGGGGTGCAAAGCGTCAGAACACATTACTGCGTTGCACCATTCTGGTCAAGGCATCACGCGGATTATTTTTGTGCGCCAGAATGGTGCACCAGACCGCTGCGCGCCTGCTGCGCCGCGGTCCGGGCCGGCTACGCTGGAAGCTGCGGCCGGAAGGCCACTGCGCGAATTGGATGCACGGGCGATGGTTTTTTGCTAGGATTCGTGGGTTTTCCTTACGGCATTCGTAATACGCCCCTTCCCGCACGCATGGCCACAGACAAAGAACTCAGCGACTTCCTCGAGAATGTCGAACGGCGTGCGTTCAAGCAGGCGGTATACGCGGTGCGCAAGGACGAGTCGGCACTGGACATCGTGCAGGATGCGATGATCAAGCTGGCCGAGAAATATGGCGACAAGCCGGCGGCCGAGCTGCCGATGCTGTTCCAGCGCATCCTGCAGACGACCATCCTCGATTACTTCCGCCGCGAAAAGGTCCGCAATACCTGGATCAGCCTGTTCTCGGGCTTCAGCCGGCCGGACGGGGAGGATGAGGAGTTTGATATACTTTCTTCCTATGAAGCCGAGCAAGGCACGGCCGCCGCGGAATCCACCGCCGACCAGTTTGAGCGCGCACAAACTTTACGCCTCATCGAACAGGAAGTAGAAAAACTCCCCACGCGTCAACGGGAAGCTTTCCTCATGCGTTACTGGCAGGACATGGACGTGGCCGAAACGGCCGAAGCGATGGGTTGTTCCGAGGGAAGCGTCAAGACGCACTGCTCCCGCGCTACCCACGCCCTCGCCGAGGCGCTCAAGGCCAAGGGAATCAAGCTATGAACACCGATGACATCAACCTGGCGTACAAGCTGCGCCACGCCCTGAACGAGAACCTCGACGCGCTGCCGGCCTCCACGACCGAGCGGCTGGCCGCCGCGCGTGCGCTGGCCTTGTCGCGCAAGAAGCCCGATGCGTCCCGTGCCAGCCGGCCGCTGTTCGGCCTGCCGGCCTTCGCCGCCTCCCTGTTCAGCGGCCCCGGACTGGCGCGCCTGGCGGTGGCGGCGCCGATGCTGGCCCTGGTCATCGGCATGGGCGGCGTGTACCAGTACGAACAGCAGCAGCGGCTGGCCGCCATGGCCGAGCTCGACGCCGCCGTGCTGGCCGACGAACTGCCGCTGACCGCGTACCTCGACCATGGCTTCAATGCCTACGTGGAGTCGCGCCAGCGCCAGCAATGACGAACAGCGCGCCGAAGCCCCGCCTCGCCGTCGTGCTCACCGCGGCCGCGGTCCTGGTCGCCGGAGTGGTGACCTGGGCGCTGTACAACCGCTCCGCGTCGACCGTCCCGGCGCCTGGCGCCGGCGCGCCTCTGGCCACCGTGGCCGGCGCCAAGCCACCCGCCAAGACGCTTGACCGCCCGCTCTGGCGCGAACTGACGCGCGCCCAGCAGGCGGCACTGAAGCCCCTGCAGCCCGAATGGGACAGCCTGGAAGGCATGCGCAAGCGCCGCTGGCTCGAGATGTCGCAGCGCTTCGCCTCGATGACCCCGGCCGAACAGGCGCGCGTGCACGAGCGCATGCGCCAATGGATGCGCCTGACGCCTGCCCAGCGCGAGCTGGCGCGCGAGAACTACAGCAAGACCCGCAAGCTGGCCCCGGGCGAGAAGGCCGCGAGCTGGGAAAGCTACAAGCAACTGTCCGAAGAAGAAAGGCAGCGCCTGGCCCGTTCGGGCGGCAGCCGTCCGCAGGGCGCGCCGGCGATGCCGCACACGCCGATGATCGCCGCGCCGGTCAGCTGCCCGCCGGGCGCGATGCGGCGCGGCACCGCCTGCATCGTGCCGCCGGCCGGCGTGCCGGCCACCGCTTCCGGCCCGGCGCCGGCCGCCGCCCCGGCCGCGCCCGGCGCCGTGCCACAGGCGCCGGCTGCCGCCCCCGCGCCTGCCCCCGCGCCGGCATCGGTGGCATCGCCCGCACCGGCTTCCCCTTCACCCGCTGCCCAGTCCGCACCGAATGCAAGCAACGCGCTCAATGTCCCCGTCTAAGCCGGTCCCGGTCGCCACTCCCAGTATCCTGCGCCGCGTCACGGCCATGCTGTACGAAGCGCTGCTCCTGTTCGCGGTCGAGATGCTGGCGATCGCGGCCTACATGCTGGTGACCCTGAACAGCCAGCATCCGCTGGCCAGGGAAGGCATGAAGCTGTGGCTGCTGCTGGTGACGGCCGCCTACTTCATGTGGTGCTGGATCGACAGCGGCCACACGCTCGCCATGAAGACCTGGCGCATCAAGGTGGTCAAGCTGGGCTGCCACAAGCTGCCGCTGCGGACCGCCGCGGCGCGCTTCCTGCTGGCCTGGGGCTGGTTCGCGCCGGCGCTGGCCGTGTGCTGGGCCTTTGGCCTGCACGACAAGGCGCAGGTCGGCATCGCGCTGGCGCTCGGCGTGGCGGCCTGGGCGCTGACGGCGCTGTTCGACAAGGACCGCCAGTTCCTGCACGACCGCCTGGCCGGCACCCGCCTGATCGCCTTGCCGAAGGCGCCGCGCAAGGCCGCGCGCCAGGGCCAGCCCGGCTGAGCAGCGCTTTCCGCGCGGCATTCGAACGCGCCCCATCCGCAAGGCACGGAATAATCGCAGGCTTCCACTGAACCTTGAAGAAGGGTAAGCCATGAAGCTTTCGGACATGCGCGTCGTCATCATGGGCGCCTCGAGCGGCATCGGGGCGGCTACTGCCATTGCCTTTGCGCGCGAGGGCGCCCGGCTGGTGCTGGGTGCGCGCGGCAAGGAGGGACTGGACGACATCGTGCGGCGCTGCCGCGAAGCCGGCGGCAGCGCCGAGGCCGTGGTGGTGGACGCGGTCGATGCCGCCGCGGTGCAAGCGTTCGCGCGCCAGGCGCGCGCCACCCTGGGCCGGATCGACCTGTGGTTCAGCAACGTGGGCGCGGGCGTGGTCGGCAAGTTCGCCGACGTGCCCATCGACGACCACCGCCGCGTGATCGAGACCAACCTGCTCTCCCACATGAACGATGCCCATGCGGTGCTTCCAATCTTCCTCGAGCAGGACCACGGCATCTGGGTCAACATGATCTCGGCCGGCGGCTTCGTCGCCTCGCCCTACGCGGCGGCCTATTCGGCCAGCAAGTACGGTCTGCGCGGCTTCAGCGAAGCCCTGCGCGCGGAACTGGGCAAGCGCCCGCATATCCACGTCTGCGACGTCTACCCGACCTTCGTGGACACGCCGGGTTTCGCCCACGGCGCCAACTACACGGGTGCGAAGATGTCGTATCCGCCGGGAGCGCTCAGGCCCGAGACGGTGGCGGACGCCGTGCTCGCGCTGGCGCGCCATCCAAGGCCGACCACCGCGGTCGGGGCCCCGGCCACCCTGTTCAGGCTGAGCAATTTCATCGCGCCGAACCTGATCGCATCGGGCATGAACCTGTATCTTGACCGGTGGGCCCGGAAGGCCGAGCGCGTGCCGCAGACGCGCGGGGCGCTGTATGCGCCGCCGTCGGCGCCGAGCGGCATCCACAGCGGGCAGCGGCGCGACCCGCCGCCGCCAAACGGGGCACTGGTACTGGCGATTGGCGCCCTGGCGGTGGGCGCCGCCGTCGGGCTACGGCTGCTGGGGCGGCGCGCCGGCTAGAAGCGTTCGTAGTCGAGCAGGTAGCGCCACTGGCCCGGCTGCAGGCCCGCCATCGGCAGGCGTCCGATACGGATGCGCCGCAGGTCGACGATCTCCAGGCCGACTTCGCGGCACATGTGGTCGATCAGCCCCGATTTGACGCCCTTGAGGGCGAAACGCAGGCGGTGCTCGTTCTGCCAGCTGACCTTCATCGGCGCGATCGGCTTGCCGTTGAAGTGCAGGCCATGGTTCAGCAGCGCCAGGCCGCCGTCCCGGATCGCGCCGCTGACGTCGACGATGAATTCCTGTTCCACCCGCTCGCCCTCTTCCACCAGCTTGCGCGCGACACGGAAATCCTGGGTATACACCACCAGTCCGCTGGCATCGGTTTCGAGCGGGCTGGTCAGGGTCAGCTTGTGCAGGTGGCGCTGCAGGAAGCGCGGCTGGCCGTGGCCCTGCGCCAGCGTTTCCTGCGCCAGGCAGGCCAGCGCGGGTTCGCCGCGGGCGCCGACGCCGGAGTTCATGCCGGCCGGCTTGTGCAGCAGGATGGTGACGGGTGGCGCTTCCTCGGCCGAGGCGCCCGGAAGCACGCGCACGTCCTGTGCCGGCAGGACGCGGCTGGCCGGGTCTTCCACCACGGCGCCGTCGACGCTAATGCCGCCGTTGGCGATGTAGCGCTCGGCCTCGGCGCGCGAGCAGCCCAGCTGGGCCGCGACGCGCTTGGCCAGGCGGATGGCCTCGGCCGTCATTGTTCCCGCCATTGCGCGAAGAAGTCCGTGAACACGTCGACGGTGCGCGCCACGTCGGCGGCGCTCACGTCCAGGTGGGTCACCAGGCGCATGCGCGGACCGACCGTCGCGCGGATGCGGGCAGCGGCCAGCGCCTCGCGCAGCGGCGCGCAGGCGGCGGCCGGGATGTCGAGCCAGAAGATGTTGGTCTGCGGCGTGCCGACCTTGAGCGCCGCGATCTGCGCGAGGCCTCGGGCCAGCGCGGCAGCGTTGTCATGGTCCTCGGCCAGGCGCTCGACGTTGTGCTCGAGCGCATACTGCGCCGCTGCCGCCAGTACGCCGGCCTGGCGCATGCCGCCGCCCAGCATCTTGCGCCAGCGCTTGCCCTGCTCGATGAAAGCCCTGGGGCCGAGCAGTACCGACCCGACCGGCGCGCCCAGGCCCTTCGACAGGCAGACCGAGACCGTGTCGAAGCCCTGTACCGCCGCGCGCAGGCTGATGCCGTTCCTGACGGCCGCGTTGGCGATGCGGGCGCCGTCCAGGTGGGTGGCCAGGCCGCGGCTGTGCGCCAGGCTTGTCGCCGCCTTGACGTAGTCCTGCGGCAGCACGCGCCCGCCGATGGTGTTTTCCAGCGCCAGCAGGCGGGTGCGCGCGAAGTGCATGTCGTCGGGCTTGATATAGGCCTCGATATCGGCCAGGGCGATCGAGCCGTCCGCCTGGTTGGCGATCGGCTGGGGCTGGATCGAACCGAGCACCGCCGCGCCGCCGCCTTCGTACTTGTAGGTGTGCGCCTCCTGGCCGACCAGGTACTCGTCGCCACGCGCGCAATGCGTCATCAGGGCGATCAGGTTGGTCTGGGTGCCGGAGGGCGCGAACAGGCCGGCCTCGAAGCCGAACAGCTCGGCCGCATACTCCTGCAGGCGGTTGACCGAGGGGTCGTCGGCGTACACGTCGTCGCCGACGCTTGCCGCGGCCATGGCGGCGCGCATCGCCTCGGACGGCTGGGTCACGGTATCGCTGCGCAGGTCGATCCACTCTTGATTCGTGTCGCTCATCTCGTTTTCGGTCCGCTAGGTTCGCTTGGTTTGCTTGGTTTGCTTAGTTTGCTTCGACAGGGGTGTAGAAGCGCTGCTTCATCTCGTCCAGGCCCAGTTCGGCCATCACTTCCCGCAGTCGCTCGGCCGGGCGGCGGCGCGGCAGGTCTTTGTACGTCGCGACGATCAGTTCGTTCTTCATCGAGTGCTCCCACCCCACCAGTTCGGTGACCGTGACCTGGTAGCCGTGCGCCTCCAGCTGCAGGCAGCGCAGCACGTTGGTGATCTGGCTGCCGAACTCGCGGGTGTGGATCGGGTGGCGCCAGATCTCGGTCAGGGCGCTGCGGCCCAGGTCCTTGCCCTTGTTCTTGCGCAGCACGCTCGCCACCTCGGCCTGGCAACAGGGCACCAGCACCATGTGCCTCGCGCCTTTCTTGAGCGCGAAGTCGATCGCGTCATCAGTGGCGGTGTTGCAGGCATGCAGCGCGGTGACGATGTCGATGGTCTCCGGCAGCCGGGTCGAGGTGGTCGATTCGGCCACCGACAGCGGCAGGAAGGACATGCCGCCGAAGCCCAGGCGCGCGGCCAGTTCGGTCGACTTGCGCACCAGCTCTTCGCGGGTTTCAATGCCATAGATGTGGGAACCGTCCTCGCGGCCCTTGAAGAACAGGTCGTACAGGATGAAACCGAGGTAGGACTTGCCGGCGCCGTGGTCGACCAGGGACACGCCCCCCTTGTTTTCCAGCACGTTGTTCAACAGCGGCTCGATGAAGTTGTACAGGTGGTAGACCTGCTTCAGCTTGCGCCGGCTGTCCTGGTTCAGCTTGCCGTCCCGGGTAAGGATGTGCAGTTCCTTCAGCAGCGCGATCGACTGGCCGGGACGGACTTCCGGCGGCAGTTCGGGCGCCGCGGTCGGCTTGGGGGTGTGCTTAGCTTGCTTCATCGATCCATGCTGCCTGAATGGCTTCCAGTACACGTTCGCCGCCGCGGTGGCGGTCGTCGTCGAAGCCGTCGAGGGCGACGACCCAGTTGTGGAGGTCGACGAAGCGCACGGTGGCGGGGTCGACGTCCGGATAGCGCTCGTACAGGGCCTCGGCGATCGCCGAGACATCGGTCCACTTCATGGCGGCCCTCCCGTTCAGTGGTTCTTCTCTGCTGCGTGGTTGATGGTGTACTTCGGGATCTCGACCACCAGGTCCTCGTCGGCGACGATCGCCTGGCACGACAGGCGCGAGTTCGGCTCCAGGCCCCAGGCCTTGTCGAGCATGTCTTCTTCCTTTTCTTCCTGCTCGTTCAGCGAGTCGAAGCCTTCGCGCACGATCACGTGGCAGGTGGTGCAGGCGCAGACGCGGTCGCAGGCATGCTCGATCTCGATGTCGTTCTCGAGCAGGACGTCGCAGATCGACTTGCCGGCGGGGGATTCCAGCACGGCGCCGTCGGGGCAGAAGACGGGATGGGGGAGGATGACGATTTGTGGCACTTGATTACCTCGTTGTTTGTTTTCGTGGCGTGGCGGCTTTGCCGCCCGCGCGCCCGGCGATCGGTCGCGTCGCCGCGATGCATGCCCGATTTGAACGCGTGGGCGGCAAAGCCGCCCACCCTACGTATAGATGATGCTTAGACCTCGTCCAGCGACTTGCCTGCCAGGACCTTGCGCACGCTCTTGTCCATCCGGCGCGCCGCGAATTCCTCGGTGCCCCTGGCCAGCGCCTGCACCGCCGCGTGCAGCCCGTCCTGGCGCTGTCCGGCTTCGAGCGAGGCGTCGTTGGAACGGTGGATCGCATCGCGCACGCCATGCACCAGCTTCGCCACCTCGTCCTGCTCGGCCGCGTCCAGCAGGTCCACATCCGCATCCAGCGCGGACTGCGTGGCCAGCAGGATGCGCTCGGCCTCGACCTGTTCCTCGCGCAGCGCGCGCATCTGCATGTCGCCCTGGGCCGAGGTATAGGAATCCTGCAGCATGCGCGCCACTTCGTCGTCGCCCAGGCCATAGGATGGCTTGACGGTGATCGACGCTTCGACGCCGGAACGGGTCTCGCGCGCCGACACCGACAGCAGGCCATCGGCATCGACCTGGTAGGTGACGCGGATGCGCGCGGCACCGGCCGCCATGGGCGGAATGCCGCGCAGTTCGAAGCGCGCCAGCGAGCGGCAGTCGGACACCAGTTCGCGCTCGCCCTGTACCACGTGCACCGCGAGCGCGGTCTGGCCATCCTTGAACGTGGTGAACTCCTGGGCCCTGGCGCAAGGAATGGTCGAGTTGCGCGGAATGATCTTTTCGACCAGGCCGCCCATGGTCTCGATGCCGAGCGACAGCGGTGTCACGTCCAGCAGCAGCCAGTCGTCGCCCTCGGCGCGGTTGCCGGCCAGCAGGTTGGCCTGGACGGCGGCGCCCAGCGCCACCACCTTGTCCGGATCGATGTTCGCATGCGGGATGGTGTGGAAGAAGTCGCCCACCGCGCGCCGCACGTGCGGCATGCGGGTGGCGCCGCCCACCATCACGACGCCGTCGACATCCTCGACCGCCACGTTGGCATCGCGCATCGCCTTGCGGATCGCGTTCATGGTCTTGCCGACCAGGTGCCTGGTGATCTCGGCGAAGGTCTGGGCGCTGACGGTGACCTGCACGATCTCGCCCGACTTCAGGATCGCCTCGACCGTCGTTTCTTCGTTGGTGGACAGCAGTTCCTTGGCCTGGCGCGCCTTGACCATCAGGGTGGCGGTGTCCTGGTCGGACAGCGGGGCCAGCTTGGCCTGCTCGACGATCCAGCAGAACAGGCGGTGGTCGAAGTCGTCGCCGCCCAGGGCCGAGTCGCCGCCGGTGGACAGCACCTCGAACACGCCCTTCGAGAGCTTCAGGATCGAGATGTCGAAGGTGCCGCCGCCGAGGTCGTACACGGCATACACGCCTTCCCTGCCCTGGTCGAGGCCATAGGCGATGGCGGCGGCGGTCGGCTCGGACAGCAGGCGCAGCACGTTCAGGCCGGCCAGCTGGGCCGCATCCTTGGTGGCCTGGCGCTGGGCGTCATCGAAGTAGGCCGGCACGGTGATCACGGCGCCGACCAGCTCGTCGCCGAGCGAATCCTCGGCGCGCTGGCGCAGCGTGGCCAGGATCTGGGCCGAGGTCTCGACCGGGCTTTTCACGCCGGCCACGGTGTTGATCTGGACCATGCCGGGGCCATCGACGAAGTCGTAGGGCAGGTTCTCGGCATGCGCGATATCGGCCAACGCCCGGCCCATGAAGCGCTTGACCGAGACGATGGTGTTCTTCGGATCGGTGGTCTGGCAGGCTTGCGCCTTGTAGCCGATATTGGCGTGGCCATTCGGAAGGTAGCGCACGACCGATGGCAGCAGCGGGCGGCCGTCCTCGTCGCTCAGCACTTCCGGGCTGCCGCTGCGGACGGTGGCAACCAGCGAGTTGGTGGTGCCGAGGTCGATGCCGACCGCCAGGCGGTGCTGGTGCGGGGCGGTGGACATGCCGGGTTCGGCGATTTGGAGTAATGCCATGGTCGTGTTACCTGTATTCTTGTTTATGCAATGACGTATCGTCATTGTAGGGTGGGCGGGTTCTCCGCCCACGCGGTCAACCAGCACGAGCGTCGCCGCAATGCATGCCAAGTTTGAACGCGTGGGCGGGAGACCCGCCCACCCTACTTATGCGTCCAATGCTTCGAACGCGTACTGTACCTCTTCCCCGAGCTTGTCGAGGAACATCATGGCGCGCACGGTCTGCGCGGCGCCATGATAGTCGCCCGCATCGAGCTGCGCGCCGACCTGCTCCAGCATCTCCTTGCGCTCGCGGCGCAGCTGCGCGTCGAGCGCATCGAGCGCGCCGGCATCCTTCGCGGCGCGTGCGTCTTCGAGTGCCTCGCGCCATTCCATCTGCTGCATCAGGAAGCTGGCCGGCATCGCCGTGTTGGACTCGGTCTGCAAGTCGACACCGTTGATCTCGCAGAGGTACTGCGCGCGCTTCTGCGGAGTGCGCAGGGTCGCATAGGCCTCGTTGGCGCGCGTCGCCCACTGCATCGCGACGCGCTTCTCGGCGTCGGTGGCGTTCACGAAGCGGTCCGGGTGCACCCGGCCCTGGACTTCGCGGTAGGCCGCGTCCAGCGCCGCGCCATCGACGGTGAAGCTGGCGGGCAACTGGAACAGCTCGAAGTGGTTCTGCTTCATCGTGGCGTCAGATGCGGAAGCTTTCGCCGCAGCCGCAGTTGTCCTTGACGTTCGGGTTGTTGAAGCGGAAGCCTTCGTTCAGGCCTTCGCGCGCGAAATCCAGTTCGGTGCCGTCGATGTAGGGCAGGCTTTTCGGGTCGACGAAGACCTTCACGCCATGCGATTCGAAGACATTGTCGTCCGGGGTCGCATCGTCGACGTACTCAAGCTTGTAGGCCAGGCCGGAGCAGCCGGTGGTGCGCACACCGAAGCGCAAGCCGATGCCCTTGCCCCGACGCTCGAGGTAGCGGTTGACGTGCTTCGCGGCTTTTTCAGTCAGGGTGATTGCCATGTCGGTGACTCCAGTCTGTGCTTGCGGATTACGCCTTCTCGGCGTGCTTTGCCTTGTAGTCGGCCACGGCGGCCTTGATCGCGTCCTCGGCCAGGATCGAGCAGTGGATCTTCACCGGCGGCAGCGCCAGTTCCTCGGCGATCTGGGTGTTCTTGATCGACAGCGCTTCATCCAGCGACTTGCCCTTGACCCATTCCGTCACGAGCGAGCTCGAGGCGATGGCCGAACCGCAGCCATAGGTCTTGAACTTCGCGTCCTCGATCAGGCCCTGCTCGTTGACCTTGATCTGCAGCTTCATCACGTCGCCGCAGGCCGGTGCGCCGACCATGCCGGTGCCCACCGCATCGTCGCCCTTGTCGAAGGCGCCGACGTTGCGCGGGTTTTCGTAGTGGTCCAGTACTTTGTCCGAATATGCCATGGTGTTACTCCTTGAATGCTTGCGAAATTAGTGGGCTGCCCATTGGATCGAGTTGAGGTCGATCCCTTCCTTGAACATGTCCCACAGCGGCGACAGCTCGCGCAGTTTGCCGACCTTGGCCTTCAGCAGGTTGACGGCGAAGTCGATGTCTTCCTCGGTCGTGAAGCGGCCGATGGTGAAGCGGATCGAGCTGTGCGCCAGTTCGTCGCTGCGGCCCAGGGCGCGCAGCACGTAGGACGGCTCCAGCGAGGCCGAGGTGCAGGCCGAACCGGACGACACCGCGATGTCCTTGATCGCCATGATCAGGGACTCGCCCTCGACGTAGTTGAACGAGACGTTCAGGTTGTGCGGCACGCGGTGGTCCATGTCGCCGTTGATGTACACCTCTTCGATCTCCAGCAGGCCCTTGGCCAGGCGGTCGCGCAGCGCTTTCACGCGCTCCAGCTCGCTGTGCATCTCTTCCTTGGCGATGCGGAAGGCTTCGCCCATGCCCACGATCTGGTGGGTCGGCAGCGTGCCCGAACGCAGGCCGCGCTCGTGGCCGCCGCCGTGCATCTGCGCTTCCAGGCGCACGCGCGGCTTGCGGCGCACGTACAGGGCGCCCACGCCTTTCGGGCCGTAGGTCTTGTGCGCGGTGAAGGTCATCAGGTCGCACTTGGTTTTGTTCAGGTCGATCTCGACCTTGCCCGTCGCCTGCGCGGCGTCGCAATGGAAGATGATGCCCTTGGCGCGGCACAGTTCGCCGATGGCGTCGATCGGCTGGATGACGCCGATCTCGTTATTGACCAGCATGACCGAAACCAGGATGGTGTCCGGGCGGATCGCCGCTTCCAGCTGGGCGACGGTGATCAGGCCGTTGTCCTGCGGCTCGAGGTAGGTCGCTTCGAAACCCTGGCGCTCCAGTTCGCGCACGGTGTCCAGCACCGCCTTGTGCTCGGTCTTGACCGTGATGATGTGCTTGCCCTTGGTCTTGTAGAACTGGGCGGCGCCCTTCAGGGCCAGGTTGTTCGATTCGGTCGCGCCCGAGGTCCAGATGATCTCGCGCGGATCGGCGCCGACCAGGGCCGCCACGTTGGCGCGCGCTTCCTCCACCGCCGCTTCGGCGCTCCAGCCGTACATATGACTGCGCGATGCCGGGTTGCCGAACTGTTCGCGCAGGTAGGGAATCATCTTGTCGGCCACGCGCGGATCGATCGGCGTCGTCGCCGAGTAATCCATGTAGATCGGGAAATGCGGGGCAGTGACGAAGCTCTGCTCGATTTGTTTGTCCAAAGGCGCGTTCATGGGTTCACTCCGGTTTCAATTTTGTACGGCGGCGCTGGCGGCGGTACGGTGCACCACCACAACGGCTTGTTCTTTATGCTTCTGCTGGTCGACCAGGTCTTGCAGCGAGACCGAGTCCAGGTAGTCGACCATCTTGGCGTTGAGCGTGGTCCACAGTTCATGGGTCATGCAACGGGTGCCGGAAGCAGCGTCGGCGCCGTGACAGTTTTCTTTGCCACCGCACTGGGTGGCGTCGAGCGGTTCGTCGACCGCGATGATGATGTCGGCCACCGTCACCCGGTCGGCGGGGCGGGCCAGGCTGTAGCCGCCGCCGGGGCCGCGGATCGATTCGACGATCTCGTGCCGGCGCAGCTTGCCGAACAGCTGTTCGAGGTAGGACAGCGAAATGGCCTGGCGCTGGCTGATGCCCGACAACGTAACCGGACCATTGCCCTGGCGCAGGGCGAGATCGATCATCGCAGTAACAGCAAAACGGCCTTTGGTGGTCAGACGCATCGCAACCCCGGTTATTGTAAAATATTGCACTTCTTCAAGTAATCGGTGCGGCGCAACATGGTTCGCACTGCGCGTCTTGAAATAAACGGATTACCTGATTGATTTAGTCAAGTATAGCAAAATCCGGACCGCTTGTCTTGGGCCCCGGTTTTTCCCGCCCCCCCCTCCCGGCGCGCCCTTCCTGCGCCCCTCGGCGTTTATCGCAGGCGCAGCAATTCCATCGGCCCGAACAGCGCCTGCATGCCGGCGTGCTGGATGAAGGACAGGTTATAGGGATGCTCGGCCTGGATCTGTGGCAGGCGCGCCGTCTCCGGCAGCTTCTTGAGCTGCTCGGCGATCTTTCCCCAAAGCACCAGCAATGGCGGCTGCGGCCGGCTTGCCAGGGCCGCCAGCACCGCCTGCAGGAAGGGCTGCCAGGCACGCGCATCGACCGCGGGCGGCACGTGCCTGCGAAAGACCAGGGCCGCGTTCAGCAGGAGGAAGCCCTGGGCCAGCAGATTGTCCTGCAGCTGGGCCAGGGTCTGGATCGTGCCCGAGGCGGCATCGCGGGCGTGCGCGGCCACCGGCGCCAGCGCGCTGCCGCCGGTGTCGCCGGCCTCGAGCCGGCCACCTGCCACCAGCAGCATCTTCATGAAGTTGCGCAGCGAGGTGGCGCGGTTGACCGGCTTGGACAGGCCGGTCTCCGACCACAACCCGTCCACCGCCCCGTCCATGAAGCATACCCCGGTCGCGCTCTCGGCGCGCGGGTATGGCCCCTCTCCCACCAGCACGTAGCGCACCCGGTCCAGCGGCTGGGCGAAGGCGGCGAACAGGCGGCCTTGCGTCGGCAGGTAGTCGTCGCCGGCCAGCGCCGGCAGGTAGGCGGGATCGGCGGCGGCAAGCGCCTGCAGGCCCGCCTCCAGCACCGGGCGCCAGGAAGGGTCGGCCAGGTCGAGGGCGGCGCGGATCGGGTCGGGAATGGGATGCTTGGGCATGCGGGTCCGGTGTCAGGGAGGAGGCGGGATTGTAGCCTGCCGGGCCGTACGCGGGAACAGCATTCCCGGTGTCAAGCTGGCGTCCGCCTTTCGCGATTCAGGGCATGATCTTGTGCCAACCGAACAGGAGGACAGCATGCAAACGATCCGTGAAGTGATGACACCCGATGTGCAGACCATCTCGCCGCAGGAAACCATCCAGCGCGCGGCCCAGATGATGGACGACCTGAACGTGGGCGCCATCCCGGTCTGCGACGGCGAGCGCCTGGTGGGCATGATCACCGACCGCGACATCGCGGTGCGCTCGGTGGCGGCCGGCCAGGCGCCGGACCGGACCTGCGTCGGCGACGTGATGAGCACCGACGTGCGCACCTGCTTCAGCGACCAGGGCGTGGACGAAGTGATGAACACCATGGGCGACGTGCAGATCCGGCGCGTGCCGGTGATCGACGCGGCGTCGAAGCAGCTGGTGGGGATCGTCTCGCTGGGCGACATCGCCACCAAGTCGGCCGGCTCGGCGGACGAGGCGCTCGACGAGATCTCGACGCCGTCGGCGCCGGACCGGTCGCCGACCCGGCATTGAGCGTTGCGGCGCCCCGCCGGGATGGCCGGGCGCCGCCCCGCCCTACTCCGCGTCGGGCTGCCGGGACGGATGCGCAGCCTGGAAGGCCGGCAGGTCCGCGCACAGGGCATCGATGCGGGCGATGGTCGGATAGGCCGCGACGTCGATGTCGAAGCGCTTCGCGTTGAACACCTGCGGCACCAGGAAGCAGTCGGCCATGGTCGGCGTGTCGCCGTGGCAGAACGCGCCCGTGCCCGGGTTGCGCGCCAGGTGCGCTTCGAGCGAACGCAGGCCCTCGATCACCCAGTGGCGGTACCAGTCGGTCTTGACCTCTTCCGACTGGCCCAGCTGCTTGACCAGGTAGCGCAGCACGCGCAGGTTGTTGATCGGGTGGATGTCGCAGGCGACGATCTGCGCCAGCTCGCGCACGCGGGCGCGGCCGAGCGCATCCTTCGGCAGCAGCGGCGCCACCGGATAGACCTCGTCGAGGTATTCGAGGATGGCCATCGACTGGCTCAGCACCAGGCCGTCGTCCTGCAGCGCCGGCACCAGGCCGCTGGGGTTGACCGCCAGGTAGTCCGCGCCCAGCTGCTGGCCGCCGTCGCGCAGCAGGTGCACCGGCACGGCCTCGTAGTCGAGACCCTTCAGGTTGAGCGCGATGCGTACCCGGTACGCGGCCGAGCTGCGAAAGTAGGTGTAGAGCTTCATGCCGCTTCCTTTCACGACTTGCGATGGTAGCGCGCGACTTCCTGGTCGATGGCGCCGAAGATGCTGGCGCCGTCCCCGTCGACCATCTCGATGCGCACCGTGTCGCCATACGCCAGGTAGGGCGTGGCCGGCTTGCCCTGTTCAATCGTCTCGTACATGCGCACCTCGGCCAGGCAGCAGTAGCCGACGCCGCCGTTGGCGATGCTCGAGCCATGCAGGCTGCCCTGCTTGTTCGACACGGTGCCCGAGCCGATGATGCTGCCCGCGCCCAGTTCGCGCGTCTTGGCCGCATGCGCCACCAGCTGGGCGAAGCTGAAGGTCATGTCCTCGCCCGCGTTGGGGCGCCCGAAAGGACTGTCGTTGAGCGTCACCAGGAGCGGCAGGTGCAGCTTGCTGTCCTGCCAGGCCTGGCCCAGCTCGTCGGGGGTGACCGCGACCGGGGAAAAGGCGCTGGCCGGCTTGGACTGGTAGAAGCCGAAGCCCTTGGCCAGCTCGTTCGGGATCAGGTTGCGCAGCGAGACGTCGTTTACCAGCATCACCAGGCGGATCGCGGCGGCCGCTTCGTCGACGCTGGCGCCCATCGGCACGTCGCCGGTGACCACCGCCACCTCGGCTTCCAGGTCCACGCCCCAGTCTTCCGACAGCACGGCGATCGGGTCGCAGGGGCCGACGAAGGAATCGGAGCCGCCCTGGTACATCAGCGGATCGGAATAGAAGGATTCCGGCACCTCGGCATTGCGCGCCTTGCGCACCAGCTCGACGTGGTTGATGTAGGCCGAGCCGTCGCACCACTGGTAGGCGCGCGGCAGCGGCGAATGGCATTCCTCCTCGATGAAGGACTCGGCCTTGTCGGCCGTGCCGAGGTTCAGGCGCTCGTACACCTTGCGCAGCTGCGGCGCGGCTTCCTCCCAGTGGTCGAGGGCGTACTGCAGGGTAGGAGCGATCTTCGGGACGGCCTGGCAGGTAACCAGGTCGCGGCTGACGACGACCAGGGTGCCGTCGCGGCCGCCGGTCTTGAGGGTGGCGAGTTTCATGGAGTTTCCTTTGCTGGGTGGCTGCTTTTCGCCATTATGCGAACAAAAGGTACTATCATTCAAACAGTATTTTTCGCCCGATTTATCAGATTATCTTATGAATCCGACCCTGCGCCAGATGCGCGCGTTCGTGGCCCTGGCCAAGACAGGCAACTTTACGCTCGCCGCGCAGGCGATGCACGTGACGCAGTCGGCGCTCTCGGGACTGATCAAGGAGCTGGAGCAGACCCTGGGTGCCAAGGTGGTCGACCGCAGCACGCGGCGCGCCCTCCTGACCGACATCGGGCGCGAGCTCTATCCCCTGTTCAGCCAGATGATCGACGACCTTGATGGCGCGCTGGCCAACGTGGCCGACCACACCCGCCTGAAGAAGGGTATCGTGCGCATCGCCGCGCCGCAGCTGCTGTCCTGCACCCTGATGCCGGAAGCGATTGCGGCCTTCCGCAAGGACTATCCGGAGATCGAGGTGCGCCTGGGCGACACGGCGGTCGAAAGTGTGATCGCGCGCGTGCTGTCGGGCGAGGCCGACTTCGGCGTTGGTCCCGAACGCGAACCGGCGCCGCCGCTCGATGCGCGCCTGCTGTTCGAGATGCCCTTCGCGCTGGTGTTCCCGAAGGGGCACCTGCTTGAAAGCGCCGCGTGCCTGACCTGGAAGGACGTGGCGCGCCATCCCCTGATATCGCTGCAGGGCCAGTTCACCGAGCGCCTGCTGGACGAGATCCACGCCCTGCATGGCGCGCTGCGCGAGGTGCCGGTGAAGCCGGCCAACGAGGTGACCTTCATGACCACGGCGCTGGCGATGGCCGCGGCCGGGCTCGGGGTGACGGTCTGCCTGCCCTATGCGGCGCCGCTGGCCAGCCTGTACGGCCTGGTGATGCGGCCGCTGGAAGAGCCGGTGCTGAGCCGGCGCTTCTTCATCTATACGCGCCCCGGACGCTCGCTGTCGCCGGCGGCGGAGCGCTTCATCGGCTTCCTCGAACAGTTCGTGCAGCGGACCTGCGCCTGACGCGCAGGCGAGCCGCCAGGGCCGCCCTGCCACGGCGCCGCGCGAAGCCGTACCCGTGCACGGCGCGGGCGTGCGCCCTACAATACGGGCCTGCATTTCTTGTTTCCTACACCGATGTCACTCAACACCATCGCCATCAACCGCCTGATGGACCGCTTCGACCGCCATGCCAGCGTGTGGCTGTTCGGCTACGGCTCGCTGATCTTCAAGGCCGACTTCCCCTTCCTCGAACGGCGTCCGGCCAGCATCCGCGGCTGGAGCCGCCGCTTCTGGCAGGGTTCGCACGACCACCGCGGCACCGAAACCGCGCCGGGCCGCGTGGCGACCCTGGTGCCCGACGAAGGCGCCGTCTGCCACGGCATGGCCTACCTGGTCACGCCGGAAGAATTCGCCCACCTCGACCACCGCGAGAAGAACGGCTACCTGCGCCTGGCCACCGCGATGCAGTTCGCGGATGGCGGCGCGGCCGAAGGCATCGTCTACATCGCCACCGAGCAGAACGCCGCCTTCCTCGGCCCGGCCAGCGAACGCGAGATCGCGCACCAGATCGCGCGCGCGCGCGGCCCCAGCGGCCCGAACAGCGATTACCTGCTCGACCTGGCGCAAGCCCTGCGCGCGCTCGGCCACCACGACGCGCACGTGCACGCCATCGAAGGCCACCTGCTCGCCTGCCTGGGCGCCGCGCGCTGACCCGACCCCGTTTCGCCGGGTGGCGCGTGGGCCCGCCCCCCTTGTATCTAGCCCAGCCGCGCCAGGTCCAGCCGCAAGGCCTGTTTCGGCCGCAGCGAAATATTCAGCACCGCCTCGGGCGCGCCCTGGCCCGCCGGTACCGACCATGCGAATCGCTGCAGCAGCATGGCCGCCACGACCGTCATCTCCGCCTGCGCCAGGTGCTGTCCCAGGCACACGCGCGGCCCGGCACCGAAGGGCATGAAGGCGCCGCGCGGGATCGCCGGCGCATCCGGCGCGAAGCGCTCCGGCCGGAACGCCTGCGGCTCGGGAAACCAGCGCGGGTCCTGGTGCATCAGGAACACCGGAATCATGAACATCGTGCGCGCCGGGATGGTCCAGCCATCCAGCATGAAGCCGCGCGTCGCGCGCCGGCTCATCAGGACCGGCGCGGCCGGATACAGGCGCATCGCCTCGTCCAGGGTCTGGCCCAGGTAGCCGAGCTGCGCCAGGGTATCGGGCGCCGGATCGCGTCCCTGCAGCACCTTCCCGACCTCGCGCCGCGCCGCCTCCTGGGCCGCCGGGTTGGCCGCCATGCACCAGGCCCACCAGCTCAGGCTCGCGGCCGTGGTCTCGTGTCCGGCCACGAAGGCGGTCATGCATTCGTCGCGCACCGCATCGAGCGGCCAGGCCGTGGCATCGGCGCGGTGCAGCGCCAGCAGGCGGCTGAGCAGATCCTGCGGCCAGCGCGCCTCCGGCAAGTCCAGGCGCGCCTGCACATGCCGCCCGACCAGGCCGGCCAGCAGGGCGCGGGCGCGGCGCTTGCGGCGCTTCCAGGGCAGCCAGTCCGGCGCGCTGGCCGGCCAGAACATCTCGGCATTGCCCGCCACCAGCGCGTCGTGGACCGCCGCTTCCATGCTGCGCGCCTCGTCGCCGAGCGCGCTCGAGAACATCATGCGCTGGATGACGTCCATGGTGAGCGCGGTCAGCGCGCTCTCGATCGGCATGGCCGGTCCGGCCTCCCAGTGCGCCATCGCGCCGCGCGCCGCCGCCGCGATGGTCGGCACGACATCGCGCACCGACTTCGGCGCGAAGGCCGGCTGCAGCGCCTGGCGCTTGGCGGACCAGGGCGCGCCTTCCGCCACCAGCACGCTGTTGCCCTGCAGGTAGGAGAACACCCGGATGCCGCGTTCCCAGCGCACGATGGAAGCATGGTGATTCACCAGCAGTTCGCGCACCAGGCGCGGATCGCTGACCACCAGCTGATGTTCGGGCCACATGCGCAGGTGCACCAGGTCGCCGTACTGGCGACGCCAGTCGGCCAGGGCTTCGGGCAGGCCCCGCGCCATGCGGGCCAGCAGGCCCCAGCCGGTGAGGCCGGCGGGCGGGCCCGGCGGCCAGGCGCCGGGAGGCTGCAGGATGGCGTGTTCGTGCTGGCCGTCGCCGGAGGGCGCCGGGCTGGCTTCCGGATGGAAGGGGCATCGGGTCGGTGTGGTCGTGTCCATGCAGCGCATTCTTCCCGCTTGCGGGGCCGCTGTCTTGAACGCAAACGACATCGACAGGCCGGTCGCGGGTGCCTATACTGCTGGCGCATGGCCCCAGACAGTCATCAGCGCTTCGCCCCCTGCCCCGACCGATTGGCGCGCGCGCCGCGCGCACGGCTGGAGGGCAAGGCGTCGCCGGACCGTCTCACCCTGCCGCCCATCGCGCTGCAGGGCGCGCTGCTGGCACTGGTCAGCCGCGACGTCGCCCAGCTGGCCTTGAATCCGGCCCAGCGCCTGTCGCACTTTCCCGCCTCGCCGCTGGTCACCCTGTCGTGGTTCGACACCGACGACATGGGCCTGGTCGACGCGCAGGGGCAGTGGCAGCCCTTCGGCGCCCGGATCATGATCTCGGGCAGCCATTCCCATCCGACCACCAGCTGGTCGCCGCACTGCGACCGCGGCTACATGGCCTGCCTCCTGCCGGACGCCGCCGCGCGCCTGTTCGGAATCGCGCTGGGCGCCATCCAGGATCGCTTCCAGCCGGCGCACACCGTGCTGGGCGCCGCCTGGCACCCCCTGCTCGACGCGCTGCTGGGCGCGCGCGACGATGGCGCCGCGATGCGCGTGCTGGAGGCCCATCTGGCCCCGCGCTGGCGCGCGGCGCAAGGCGGCGCCGCGGACCGCCCCTCGCTGCGCCAGATGGGCCGCCATTGGGTGCAGCGCCTTGCCTGGCAGGCGCACCAGTGGCGCGACACGCACAGTGCGCGCCAGGTCGAGCGCCGCATCAAGACCTTCAGCGGCCGCTCGCTGCGCGAATGGCAGACCCTTACCCGTACCGAAGGCCTGTTCTTCGCGGCCCGCGAACGCTACGAGACCGGCCAGCCCTTCGACTGGGCCACGCTGGCGCTCGACGAAGGCTTTTCCGACCAGGCCCACCTGAGCCGCGTCACACGCCAGATCTGCGGTTTCCCGCCCACCGAGTTCGCGGAGCGCTACATCGAGGACGAATCCTTCTGGATCTACCGGCTGTGGGTCTGAGAGCCGCCCTGCGCCCGGACGAAGCTTGCTAGAATTGCGGCACAATACGCGCGGCCGTGCATCCTGCGCGGCGCGCCAGAACAGGGAGAACGGGATGTCCAGAAAGATACTGGGAACGCTTGCCTGCGCGCTGCTGTGCGCATTGCAGAGTGCCTCCGCCCAAACCACAACGCCCGCGCCGCACTACGACGCCGCACTTGCGGCATCGCTCGGCGCCGACGAGCGCGGCATGCGTCCCTACGTGTTCGTGATCCTCAAGACCGGCCCGAAGAAGGTCGAGGACAAGGCCGAGCGCGCCAAGGTCTTCGAAGGCCACTTCGCCAACATGAACCGGCTCGCGGCCGAGAAGAAACTGGTCGTCGCCGGCCCGCTGGACGGCAAGGAAGGCCGGCGCGGCATCTTCGTGATGGCGACGCCGGACATCGAACAGGCCAGGACGTGGGTGGAGACCGACCCGGTCATCACCAGCGGCGAGATGGTCGCGGAGTACCACAAGCTGTACGGCTCGGCCGCGCTGATGATGGTGAACGACATCCACGGCAGGATCGGGAAGAAGCAGTAAGCCTGCTTCGCGCACGGCGGCCGGCCGCAAGCTAGAACAGATCCAGCTGCCCCGCAGCCCTGCCCTTGCCCTTGTCCTTGGCCGGAGCGGCCGGCGCCACCAGCGGCTTGCGGAACTGCGAGCCGTCCAGTCGCCCGAAGCGTCCGCGGAATTCCCCCATGCCCAGGCGCTCGACGGCTTTCGTGAAGCGCTGGCGGATCAGGTCCGCCCATACGCCCTCGCCGTGCATGCGCTTGCCGAAGTCGCTGTCGTAGTCCTTCCCGCCACGCAGGTCGCGCACCCGGTTCATCACGCGCTGCGCCCGCTCCGGGAAATGCGCCTGCAGCCATTCCTGGAACAGCGGATTGACCTCATGCGGCAGGCGCAGCACCACGTAGTGGGCGCCGATGGCGCCGGCGTCGGCCGCCGCTTCCAGGATGCGCTCGATCTCCGGCTCCGTCACGAAGGGAATGATCGGCGCCACGCTCACGCTCACCGGAATGCCGGCCTCGGTGAGCGTGCGGATGGTGCGCAGGCGGCGCGCCGGGGCGGCCGCGCGCGGCTCCAGCGTACGCGCGATCTCCGGGTCGAGCGTGGTGAGCGTGATGGCGGCGCAGGCCAGGTTGCGCGCGGCCATCGGCGCGATCAGGTCGATGTCGCGCTCGATCAGCGCCGACTTGGTGATCAGGCCCAGCGGATGGCGGCACTCGCTCAATACCTCGAGCACCGCGCGCGTCAGGCGCCGCTCGCGCTCGCAGGGCTGGTAGGCGTCGGTATTGACGCCGATGGCGATGTGCTCGGGCAGGTAGCCGGGCCGGGCCAGTTCGCGCCGCAGCAGGTCGGCCGCGTTGACCTTGGCGAACAGGCGGCTTTCGAAATCGAGCCCGGGCGACAGGCCGAGGTAGCTGTGGGTCGGCCGTGCGAAGCAGTAGATGCAGCCGTGCTCGCAACCGCGGTAGGGGTTGAGCGAGACATTGAAGGGGATGTCGGGCGAGGCGTTGCGCGTGAGGATGCTGCGGGCCTGTTCGTCGCTGACGACGGTGCGCAGGCTGGCGCACGCCTCTTCGTCACGCTCCCAGCCGTCGTCGACGTCCTCGCGGCCATTGCGTTCGTAGCGCCCCTGCAGGTTCGAGACCGCACCGCGGCCCTTGCGCGCGAGCGGACGCGGGGCGAGCATCGGCTGCCCAGGGGGATCGCGGTCAGGCACATCGGCTCCATACTGTATATTCATACAGCATCTTACGCCCTGGCCAACGCGAATTCAAGCGGCTCCACGCTCCTGCCGCTACGGCACATACCCCGCCTGCTGTTCCACGAAGCCCGCAAACGCGTCCAGCAATGGCCCCGCCAGCGCCGGGTCGCCTTCCAGCTGCCCCAGCGCGAGCGCCCCCGCTTCCAGCGACGATAGCTGGTGCGGCGCATGCGCCTTGCGGATCCGGTAGTTCGACGGCGCCACGTCGCGCAGCGCCAGCCGCGGCAAGCGCTGCAGCGCCGGATTCAGGTACAGCATCTTGCGGCTCTTGCGCCAGGTCGCGTCGAGCAGCACCAGGCGCAGCCGCTCGGGGGCCGCCTCGTCGTCAGGCGCCGCGGCCGTCTCGCCCGGCGTTTCCGGATACAGCAGCACCGGCCGCCGCCCGCCTGCATGCAGCAGCGCATCGAGCTCGTCCGCCCCGAATGCCTCGCCCACCGCCAGCACGCTGCCCGCCACGCTCAGGTGCAGCAGGCGCGCGCTGTTCTTCGCGTTCGCCGCTTCCAGCGGATGCTGCAGCACCAGCAGCGCGGCGCGCGGCGCCACCGGCGCGATCCAGCGGCAGATGCAGGCCGATCGCGGACGCAGGCAGGCCGCGCAGCAGACCCGCCGGCCCGGCACGCCGTCCGCCGCCGCCATCGCGCCGCTCATGCGGACGCACTCCAGCCGCCGCCCAGCGCCCGGAACAGGTCCACGTGCGCCGCCAGCAGGCTGGCCCGCAGCTGCAGCACCGTGTTCTCGGCGCTGAAGGCATTGCGCTGCGCATCCAGCTCTTCCAGGTAGGAGGCGTAGCCATTGGCGTAGCGGTTGTGCGCCACGCGCAAGGTCTCGCCGGCGGCGCGGCGGCGTGCCTCGGCCTGCGCCAGCTGGCGCGTCAGGCCGTCGATGGCGGCCAGCGCGTTCTCGGTCTCGGCAAAGGCGCCGCGCACCACGTTCTCATAGGCGAACACGGCGCGGTCACGCAGCGTCCCCGCGATCTCGGCCTGGGCGCCCATCCGTCCGCCTGTCCGGCTGTCCGGCACACCGGTGTGATCACTTTTGCACGCCACGAAAATTTTGCTCCAGAACTGAACTACTTGATATTGCTCTGCCATTTCTGCGTACTTAGAATCAATTTATGCCATGTGGAAATTGTTCTGCATCGCAAGCAGCCGAGTCAGAGTCAACATGCTTCCACGTTTCACGCCACGAAACCTGATTGCCGCCGTCCTGGCTGCAGCCGCCATGATTCCCGGCATCGCGGTCCAGCAGGAGTTGCAGCTCGATTACCGCATGAACGAGCACATCGAGCAGGTGCCGGCCGGCCCGCAGGGCCGCGCCATGCTCGAGACCACGGTGTTCCAGCCGAACGGCCCCGGCCCCTTCCCGCTCATCATCATCAACCACGGCAAGGATCCGGGCCGTCCCAGCCTGCAGCAGCGCGACCGCTTCTACCACATGGCCACCGTCTTCGTGAAACGCGGCTATGCGGTGATGGTACCGATGCGCCAGGGCTTCGCCAACTCGACCGGCCGCTACCGCGACCATGGCTGCGACATGAAGGCCAACGGCTACGCCCAGGCCGAGGACATCGCCGCCACCCTGGCCTATGCGCGCCAGCAGCGCTGGGTCGACCCCAGCCGCATCGTGGTGGCCGGCCAGTCCTATGGCGGGCTGGCCACGATCGCCCTCGGCACCCGCCACCAGCCGGGCGTACGCGGCCTGATCAACTTCGCCGGCGGCCTGCGCGACGACAGCGACCGCTGCGCCTGGCGCACGGCCCTGGTGTCCGCGTTTTCCGAGTACGGCGCACGCGCCACCCTGCCCAGCCTGTGGATGTATGGCCAGAACGACTCCCTGTTCGGCCCGGAACTGGCGCAGCGCATGCATGCCGCCTTCGAGGGCAGCGGCGGGCGCGCGCGCCTGGTCGAGTTCGCGGCCTTCAAGCGCGACGCGCATGGCATGCTGGCCAGCCGCGACGGCGAGAAGGTCTGGCTGGACGAGACCATGCGCTTCCTGAAGGGGATCGGCATGCCGACCGAGGTGATCCACGAGGTGCCGGCCCCTCCCTCTCCCGCGCGCACCGACTATGCCCGGGTCGACGACGTCGAGGCCGTGCCCTACCTGTCCGAGAACGGGCGCCGCGCCTACCAGGAATACCTGACCAAGATGACGCCGCGCGCCTTCGCGGTCGCGCCCAGTGGCGCCTGGACCTGGGCCGAGGAAGGCGAAGACCCGGATGGCCGCGCGCTGGCCACCTGCACCGCGAAAAGCAGCGAGCCCTGCCGGCTGTACTCGGTGGACGACTACGTGGTCTGGACCGGCGACATCGACGCCGCCGAGAAGGCCAGCATGACCGCCGCCGTCGCTGCGCCCCCGGCCAGCGCGGCCGATGCCGGCGCGGCGCCGAGCACCTCGATCGGCTCGAACAAGGCCACCAACTAGCCCGCGCGGTCAACCACCTTGAACCCGGGCGGCCTCAGGACGCCCGCGCCCGCCCTGCCCGGCGCTGCGCAGCCCGCGCGCCAGATCGGACAGGCGATAGGGCTTGCTCACGAAGGTGTAGTCGCCCAGCTGCGCGCCCTCGAGGCCGAGCTTGGGCGGCGGATAGCCGGACGCCAGCATCAGCTTGACGCCGGGGTAGTGCGCGCGCGTGTATTCGGCCAGCTCGATGCCGTTCACGCCTTCCGGCATGACGATGTCGGTAAACAGGATGTCGACATCGCGGCTGGCCAGCACGTTCTTCGCTTCCTGGCCGCTGGCCGCGGTGGCGACGTCGTAGCCCATGCTGATGAACAGGGCCGAGGCCACGTCCAGCAGGTCCGGCTCGTCCTCGACGATGAGCACGGTCTCGCTGCCGCCGTGCGCCGCTTCGCGGTCCTGGGTGCCGGCGGCCGGCAGGTAGATCGTGATCGTGGTGCCGGCGCCAGGCGCGCTGTCGATCAGCACTTCCCCGCCCGACTGCTTGATGAAGCCGTACACCTGCGACAGGCCGAGGCCGGTGCCCTTGCCGGTTTCCTTGGTGGTGTAGAAGGGTTCGAAGGCGCGCCGCAGCGTCTCCGGCGCCATGCCGGTGCCGGTGTCGGCCACGGCCACCCGCACGTAGGGCCCCGCCGCCAGCCCCGTGACTTCGCCTTCGGCCAGGGCCACCTGGGCCGTTTCCAGCCGCAGGGTACCGCCCTCGGGCATGGCGTCGCGCGCGTTGACCACCAGGTTCAGCAGGGCAGATTCGAAGCGCGCCGCATCCACCACCGCGCTGCCGGCCTGCGAGTCGAGCTGGAATGCGAACTCGATACCCGAATGGCCGGCGCGGCGCAGCACCGACTCGAAGCCCGAGATCAGGCGGTTGATGCTGCGCGTCTCCGGCTGCAGCGGCTGCTGGCGGGCGAACGCGAGCAGCTGCTGGGTGAGCGTGGCGCCGCGGTCGATCGCGCGCCGCATGCTGTCGATCGTCTTGGCATCGCTGCCGCTTCCGCTGCGGCTCAGGCTCAGCAGCTCGAGGCCGCTGGCCAGCACCGACAGCAGGTTGTTGAAGTCGTGCGCCACGCCGCCGGTGAGCTGGCCGATCGATTCCATCTTCTGCGACTGGAACAGGGCCAGCTGGGCCTGTTCGAGCGCTTCCTGGGCCTGCTTCTTCTCGGTGAGGTCGCGCGTGATCTTGGCAAAACCAAGCAGCTTGCCGTCGTCGCCCTGGATCGCGTCGATGATCACGTGGGCCCAGAAGCGGCTGCCGTCCTTGCGCTGGCGCCAGCCCTCGGCCTCGTAGCGCCCCTCGCGCGCGGCGGTGCCGAGCGCGCGCGCGGGCAGGCCGGCGCCACGGTCCTCGTCCGTATAAAAACGCGAGAAATGGCTGCCGACGATGTCGTCGTGGGAATATCCCTTGATGCGCTCGGCGCCGACGTTCCAGTTGGTGACCACCCCTTCCGGCGACAGCATGTAGATCGCGTAGTCGGTCACGCCCTGCACCAGCAGCCGGAAGCGCTGTTCGCTCTCGCGCAGCGCATCCTCGGCCTGCTTGCGCTGGGTGACGTCGCAGGTGACCTTGGCGTAGCCGAGCAGCTTGCCCTGTTCGTCGTGGATGGCGTCGATCACCACGTTGGCCCAGAAGCGGGTGCCGTCCTTGCGCACGCGCCAGCCCTCGGCCTCGTACTTGCCGTGCGCAAGGGCATGCGCCAGCGCGCGCGCCGGCAGGCCGCCGGCCTGGTCTTCCGGCGTGTAGAAATGCGAGAAGTGCTGTCCCAGGATCTCCTGCGGCGCATAGCCCTTGAGGCTCTGCGCGCCCGCGTTCCAGCTGGCGATGCGGCCGGACGGGTCAAGCATGTAGATGGCGTAGTCGCTGATGCCCGAAATCAGGTACTGGAGGCGCTGCTCATCGGTCAAGGAAGGATTGAGGGGGTCTTGCATGGCGCGGCTGCCTGTCTGCTATCGCAAAATATGCATCATAGCGCGACTCGACAAAAAACATTCGCCCGCCTGACTCGCTGTTGACTTGTATAGACAACCCACCATCCGAATTTGTGTCTTGACTGCAGAGATATGCTGGATTTGACGTTACAATAGCGCGTTGTTCCTTTCGTAGTCCGCCCTTCCTCCATGAGCCAGGCCCCCACCGACACCCTCGATCTCAGCCGCTGTGCCGATGAACCGATCCGCACCCCGGGCAGCATCCAGCCGCATGGCTTCCTGCTGACGCTCGGGTCCGCGCTGCAGGTATTGCAGGCGAGCGCCAACCTGGCCGACTGGATCGGCGTGGCGGCGCGCGATGCCGTCGGCCTGCCGCTGGCGGCGGTGGTGGGTGATGCCGCCGTGGAACGCATCGCGGCCGAGATCGCCGCTACCGAGCTGATCGCGCGCCCGTCCTATATCGGCACCGTCACCGCCGCCAATGGCGCCCACTTCGACGTGCTGGCGCACGCCTGGGACGGGGTGACCATCCTCGAATTCGAGGGCGTGAGCCGGCGCCGCGCCGCCGACTTCCGCAACCTTTATCCACTGGTGGGCGATTTCCTGGTCAAGGTCAACCACGCCGCCACGATTCCGGAGCTGTCCGAGCTGGCGGCGCGCCGCGTGCGCGAGGTGAGCGGTTACGGCCGGGTGCTGGTCTACCAGTTCGACGCCGACGGCCATGGCCGCGTGCTGGCCGAATCGAAGGAAGACGGCTACGACTCCTACCTCGGGCAGCACTTCCCGGCCAGCGACGTGCCGGCCCAGGCACGCGCGCTGTACACACTGTCGCCGATCCGCGTGATCCAGGACGCGAACTACACGCCGGCGCCGCTGCTGCCCGAGCTCAATCCCGTGACCGGCGCACGCAACGACCTGTCCTTCGCGGCCCTGCGCAGCGTCTCGCCGGTGCATCTGCAATACATGCGCAACATGGGCACCCTGGCCTCGATGTCGGTATCGCTGGTGGTCAAGGGCAAGCTGTGGGGCCTGATCTCCTGCCACAACGCGGCGCCCTGCCCCGTGCCGGTCGACAAGCGCACCGCCTGCGAGCAGCTGGGCCAGATCCTGGCGCTGTGCATCGAATCGCGCGAGGACGCCAGCGAGCTGCAGTTCCGGCTCGAGGTGCGCCGCATCATGGTCGAGATGCTGGGCCGCCTGACCAAGGGCGCCGACTTCCTCGAAAACATGAGCACCGTGTTCCCCGAACTGCTGCGCTTCGCGCGCGCGGGCGGGGTCGCGGTCGTGGTCGACGACCGCGTGCTGACCTATGGCGATACCCCGGACGAAACGCAGATCCGCGCCCTGGCCGACTGGCTCTCGCTGCACGGCGGCCACAGCGACATCTACCATACCGACCACCTGAAGGAAGCGTATCCGCCCGGCGCCGACCTGGTGCGCAACGCCAGCGGCCTGCTCGCGCTGCCGATCTCGCGCATCCACCAGCACTACCTGCTGTGGTTCCGCCCGGAGGTGGTGCAGACCATCGAGTGGGCCGGCAACCCGCACGGCAAGCAGGCGTCGCCTTCCGACCCGGCCCAGCTGACCCCGCGCCTGAGCTTCCAGGCCTGGCGCGAGACCATCCATGGGCGCAGCCTGCCCTGGCACGTGGCCGAGATCGAGCTGACGGTGGAATTTCGCAGCGCGCTGCTGGGCATTGCCCTCGAACGCGCCGAACAGATGGCCGAACTGGCGGAAGAACTGGGACGCGCCAACAAGGAGCTGGAGGCCTTCTCGTACTCGGTCTCGCACGACCTGCGTGCGCCGCTGCGCCACATCGTCGGCTTTTCCGACCTGCTGCTCGAGCCGGGCGGCGCCGAGGACCCGGAACGGCGCCAGCGCTTCCTGAAGAACATCAAGGAATCGGCGCGCCTGGCCGGCAAGCTGGTGGACGACCTGCTGTCCTTCTCGCAGATGGGGCGCGCCGCGCTGCGTCCGACCATGGTCGACATGAACGAGCTGGTAACCGCCTGCATCGACAAGCTCGGCATGGAGATGCATGGCCGTAACGTCGACTGGCATATCGAGCCGCTGCCGTCCGTCCGGGCCGACCCGAGCTTCCTGCACCTGGCCCTGCTCAACCTGCTGTCGAACGCGGTCAAGTTCACCGGTGGCCGCGACCCTGCCGTCATCACCATCACGTCCGAAGAAGACGAGGACCATATCGTGTTCCACGTGGCCGACAACGGTGCCGGCTTCAACATGGAATACGTGCACAAGCTGTTCGGTGTATTCCAGCGCCTGCACCGGATGGAAGACTTCCAGGGTACCGGCATCGGCCTGGCCAACGTACGCCGCATCGTCGAGCGCCACAACGGCCGCGTCTGGGCCACGTCGAAGCAGGGAGAAGGCGCGACCTTCTCGTTCAGCATTCCCAAACATTCATCCCATTGAGGCAAGCGATGCTCAAGCCCATCCTGCTGGTCGAGGACAATCCCCACGACCTCGAACTGACCCTGATCGCACTGGCCAAGAGCCAGCTTGCCAACGAAGTGGTGGTCGTGCGTGATGGCGCCGAAGCCCTGGACTACCTGCACCGGCGCGGCGAGTTCGCGCAGCGCATTGCCGGCAATCCCGCCGTGATCCTGCTCGACCTGAAACTGCCCAAGGTGGACGGACTCGAAGTGCTGAAGGAAATCCGCGACACCGACGCCCTGCGCAGCATACCGGTGGTGATGCTGACCTCGTCGAAGGAAGAGCAGGACGTGCTGCGCAGCTACGAGCTGGGCGTGAATGCCTACGTGGTCAAGCCGGTGGATTTCGCCGAGTTCGTGCGCGCCATCGCCGATCTCGGGATCTTCTGGGCGGTCCTGAACGAACCGCCGCCGGGTTCGCGCCGCTACGTCAAGCCGAAGTGAGGACGCTGGCCTGAAACCGGGTACTGGGGCGTGCCGGCCTGACCCGCGGCAGCCTGCTGGGCGCGCCTGGCGTGACGCAGCAGGTGGCGGATGCGCGTGCTCAGCGCGTCCGGATGGTAGGGCTTCTGCAGCAGGTGCACCGAAGCATCCAGCTTGCCCTCGTGCGTCAGCACCCCTTCCGCATAGCCCGAGGTGTACAGCACCTGCACCCAGGGCAGCCAGCGGCGCGCAATCTCGCCCAGCTGCAGGCTGCTCACCGGCCCCGGCATGATCACGTCGGAAAACACCAGGTCTACATGGCGGCCGCTCTCGATGATCTTCACCGCGCTTTCGGCATCGGGCGCTTCCAGCACGTCGTAGCCGAGCGCGGACAGGATGCCGCAGGTCGAGGAGCGCACGTCCGGCTCGTCCTCGACCACCAAGATGGTTTCCAGGCCGCCGGTGAGCGGCGCGTGGGCCACCTGTTCGACCGGGGCCGGCGCGGCGTCGCTGCGCGGCAGGTAGATGCGCACGCTGGTGCCCTGGCCCGGCTCGCTGCGCAGCACGATCTCGCCGCCGGACTGCTTGACGAAACCATAGGCCATCGACAGGCCCAGGCCCGTGCCCTCCCCGGTCGGCTTGGTGGTGAAGAAGGGTTCGAAGGCGCGCAGCAGCACTTCCTGCGGCATGCCCCTGCCGGTATCGGCCACCTCGATCATCACGAAATGGCCGTGCGGGATCTCGGCCGGGAGAGCGGAATCGGGCCCGGCACCGGCCGGCGCATCGATATTGCAGGCGCGGATGGTCAGGGTGCCGGCCCCGCCCATGGCGTCGCGCGCATTGATCGCCAGGTTCAGCAGTACATTGTTGAGCTGGTTCGGGTCGACCATGGTGCTGCCCAGGCCGGGCGCGATCTCGGTGACCACCCGGGCGCTCGGGCCCAGCACGCGCCGCATCATGTCGTCCATGTCGCGCAGCAGGTGGCCGGGATCGATCACCACCGACTGCAGCGGCTGGCGCCGCGCGAAAGCGAGCAGGTGGGCGGCCAGCTTGGCGCCGCGCTCCACGCCTGACAGCGCCATCTCGACCCGGCTTTTCGCGCTGTCGCTCAGGTTGCCCACCAGTTTCAGCAGCTGCAGGTTGCCGCCGATGATCTGCAGGACATTGTTGAAGTCGTGCGCCACGCCGCCGGTGAGCTGGCCGATCGCTTCCATCTTCTGGGCCTGGTGCAGCGCCGACTGGCTGGCGGCCAGCTGCTCCTGGCTCACCCGCAGCGAGGCGAAGGCGGCGTCGCGCTGGCGCCGCGCGATGCAGGCGCCGCTGTGGTAGCGCACCCGCGCCACCAGTTCGCGCGGATCGGGCCACTTGACCAGGTAGTCGTTGGCGCCCACCGCGAAGGCGCGCGCCTTGATGTCGGGGTCGTCTTCGGAAGAGAGCACGATGACCGGCAGGTCTTCGGTGTCGGGATCGGCGCGCAGGCGCGCGGTGACGTCGAAGCCGTCCAGGTCGGGCATGCGCAAGTCGACCAGCACCACGGTCGCGCGCACCTCGCGCGCCACCTCCACCGCACGCGCCGGACTCGACTCGTAGCACAGGGTGTGGCGGATGCAGCCCTGCAGGCCGTGCGCAATGATGTCTTGCGCGAAGGGCTCATCGTCGATGAGGAGAACGGAACATTCAGGGCGATCGTCAATCATTGCGGCGGACTCGAAGATGCGTCACGATCTTGCAAAAAGGTAAGCGTTGATTCTACTACATTTGGGAGAGCGGCAGAAATGATGGATTTGAGGCGTGCGCCTTGCGTTTCGGGACTGCCGGCGCCATCTGGCCCCCATGTCCAAGCGCCGCGCCGAACCCCAGGAGACACCCCCTGCACAGGAAGCCCACTGCCCGCTGTGCGGCCGCGTGCTGGGAAACGTCAACATCGACCGCCACCACCTGGTTCCGAAAAGCTTCAAGGGCAAGGAGCAGTTTCCGATCCATAAAATCTGCCACCGCAAGATCCATTCCGCACTGACCGAACGCGAGTTGCTGCAGCACTACCACACCTGGGACGCGCTGCGCGGGCACGCGGATATCCGCAGCTTCATCGACTGGGTGGCGAAGAAGCCACCCGGCTTTTATGCCCGCACCGCCACAGCGAACCGCAAGAAATTCCGCTGATACGGCGCGGCATGCCGGGTACCGGGCACGCGCGCCGCACAAACAAAAAGGGCCGCGTTCACACGCGGCCCTTCGTATTCTGGCTCCCCGACCTGGACTCGAACCAGGGACCTGCGGATTAACAGTCCGTCGCTCTACCGACTGAGCTATCAGGGAAAGGAGGCCGCATTATAGCGACCCGGTCTGGATTTGCACCGGGCCTTTTATAAACTATCCGGCACCGGCCACGACAAAACAAGAAGGGCCGCGTTGACACGCGGCCCTTCGTATTCTGGCTCCCCGACCTGGACTCGAACCAGGGACCTGCGGATTAACAGTCCGTCGCTCTACCGACTGAGCTATCAGGGAAAAGAGGCCATATTATAGCAGCGCTTTCCGATTATGCGAAGAACTATGCTATCGAAAAGCAAGATTCTCAGCGCCTCGCGCGCCGCGCCAGCGCCACCAGGCTGTCCAGCACCAGCTGCGGCTCCGACAATTGCGGAAAGTGGGCGCTGCGCGTGGCCAGTATTCGCTCGCCCAGCGGCGACAGGCGCGCCAGGCCATCCTGGTTGCGCGCCCGTTCCTGCGCCGCGGCACGCGAGACGATCCAGCGCGGCAGGCGCTGTGCGCCCGACAGCACCGTCACCGGCACTGGCGGGAAGTCCGGAGCCTCGGCGATCTCGGCCACGGTCTCTTCTTCGTTGCTGACTTCGTCATCGGGGTCCAGCGGCGACACCCGGTCGAGCAGGCCGGCCGCCGCCCGCTGCAACCAGGAGCGCTGGCGCTTCAGGTGCAGCACGTCGTCCGGTGCCGTCGCTTCCAGGAACAGCACGCCGCAGGTTTCTTCCGGATACAGGCGCGCGAACAGGTTTGCATGCAGGCCGCCGAAAGCGTGGCCCACCAGCAGGAAAGGCGGCCGGGCGCCGGACTCGCGCAGCAGCGCGCGCAGCTGCAGGACCACGGTCGTGCCAAGCTGCGCTTCGCGCGCCCGGCCGCTGCCACCCACCCCGGCGCGGTCGTAGGCCAGGACCGTGCCGAGCCCCTCGATGCCCGGATACAGCTTGTGCCAGGTTTCCAGCGCACTGCCCGACCCGCCGAGCAGGACGATGGTCGGACTGCCCTGCCCCGACAGCGAAAAGCGCAGGACCTGTCCCGCGATGGCGATGCGTTTGCTCGATGGTAGATGCTTCACTGGGCGACCCCGAAAAACAAAAAAGGCCACATCCTGCGATGTGGCCTTCCGAATTCTGGCTCCCCGACCTGGACTCGAACCAGGGACCTGCGGATTAACAGTCCGTCGCTCTACCGACTGAGCTATCAGGGAATTGATTGCAGCATTATATGTTTGCAGTGCGACGCTGTCAAATTCAACGCATGTCACACAGCCACTTTTGCTGCTCTCCGGAATCGAAACTGCTGCAATTCCGAAGAGCCGCGATTTTAAAGCACCTTCGCCACGGCGTCAACGACGCGATCGAGATTGGTCGAATTCAGGGCCGCCACGCAGATGCGGCCCGTGTCCACCGCATAGATCGACTGCTCGCGCAGCTTGCCGACCTGTTCCTTGGTCAGGCCCGAGTACGAGAACATGCCGACCTGCTCGCGCACGAACTCGAAATCGTGGCCCGGCGCCTTTTCCTTCAGTTTCTCCACCATGGCGCCGCGCATTTCCTTGATACGTACGCGCATGCCGGCCAGCTCCTCTTCCCACAGCTGGCGCAGCGCCGGGGTGGACAGCACGGTGGCGACCACCTTGCCGCCATGGGTCGGCGGGTTCGAGTAGTTGGTGCGGATCACGCGCTTCAGTTGCGACAGCACGCGCGCCGATTCCTCGGCGCTGGTGGCGACGATCGACAGCGCGCCGACGCGCTCGCCGTACAGCGAGAAGGATTTCGAGAACGAGTTCGAGACCAGCAGCGGAATACCGGTCTCGGCGAAGCGGCGCACCACGGCGCCGTCTTCCGCGATGCCGGCGCCGAAGCCCTGGTAGGCCATGTCGAGGAAGGGCACCAGGCCGTTCTCGACCACCGCCTCGATCACCTGGCCCCACTGCTCCTGGCTGAGGTCGGCGCCGGTCGGGTTGTGGCAGCACGCATGCAGGACCACGATCGAGGCGCGCGGCATCGCCTTCAGGGAGGCCAGCATGCCTTCGAAGTTCACGCCGTGGGTGGCCGGGTCGTAATAGGTATAGTTGTTGACGGCGAAGCCGGCGCTCTCGAACAGGGCGCGGTGGTTTTCCCAGCTCGGGTCGCTGATGTAAACCTCGGACGCGGGCGAGAAGCGCTTCAGGAAATCGGCGCCCAGCTTGAGCGCGCCGGTGCCGCCCAGGGCCTGCACCGTGATCGCGCGCTTGTCTTGAATTACGGCGCTGCCGGCCCCAAATACCAACTCTTGCACGGCCTTGTCGTACGCCGCCAGCCCTTCGATCGGCAGGTAGGTACGCGGCGCCGGCTGCTCCATCAGCTTCGCTTCCGCCTTCTGCACGCACTGCAGCAAAGGAACCTTGCCATGATCGTCATAGTAGACGCCGACACCCAGGTTGATCTTGGCCGGGTTGGTATCGGCGTTGAACGCTTCGGTAATGCCCAGGATCGGGTCGCGAGGCGCCATGTCGATGGCGCCGAAGAGGCTGGCGGAGGCTGTGGAAGTCATCGTGATAAACTGAATTTCGTCGGTGGGTTCGCAGCGGTTGTAGAGAACGGCATTGCTTGTATAGTCATGCTGCAGCGCCGCAAGCGGACACCCATTCTAGCAAAGGTCTGAAAGTATGGCAGATTTATCCATCGCAAATGCTCCTGAACCTGGCACGGACGCGACCGTCATCACCTATCCCGGATCGCCCTTCAAGCTGCACCAGCCCTTCCCTCCGGCGGGCGACCAGCCGACCGCGATCGAAGGCCTGATCGAGGGCATCAACGACGGCCTGATGTACCAGACCCTGCTCGGGGTGACCGGTTCCGGTAAAACCTACACGATGGCGAACGTCATCGCCAAGGCCGGCCGCCCGGCCATCGTGTTCGCCCCGAACAAAACGCTGGCGGCCCAGCTGTATGCGGAGTTCCGCGAATTTTTCCCGCAGAACGCGGTCGAGTATTTCGTCTCCTACTACGACTACTACCAGCCGGAAGCCTACGTGCCGCAGCGCGACCTGTTCATCGAAAAGGACTCGTCGATCAACGAGCATATCGAGCAGATGCGCCTGTCGTGCACCAAGTCGCTGATGGAGCGGCGCGACGTCGTCATCGTCGCCACCGTCTCGGCGATCTACGGTATCGGTAACCCGAACGAATACCACAAGATGATCCTGACGCTGCGCCACAAAGATAAAGTGGCCCAGCGCGACATCATCGCGCGCCTGATCCAGATGCAGTACACGCGCAACGAGATGGATTTCTCGCGCGGTTCCTTCCGCGTGCGCGGCGATACCATCGACATCTTCCCGGCCGAGCACGCGGAACTCGCGATCCGTGTCGAGATGTTCGACGACGAGATCGAATCGCTGCAGCTGTTCGACCCGCTGACGGGCCGCGTGCGTCAGAAGATCCCGCGCTTCACGGTGTATCCGGGCTCGCACTACGTCACGGCGCGCGGCACGGTGCTGAAGGCAGTGGAATCGATCAAGGCCGAGCTGCGCGACCGCCTCGAGGAATTCCGCCAGCAGAACAAGCTGATCGAAGAGCAGCGCCTCGAGCAGCGCACCCGCTTCGACCTCGAGATGCTGGCCGAGATCGGTTTTACAAAGGGCATCGAGAACTACTCGCGCCACCTGTCCGGCTCGATGCCGGGCGAACCGCCGCCGACCCTGATCGACTACCTGCCCAAGGACGCGCTGATGTTCATGGACGAGTCCCACGTGATGATCGGCCAGCTAAACGCGATGTACAACGGCGACCGCTCGCGCAAGGTCAACCTGGTCGACTATGGCTTCCGCCTGCCGTCGGCGCTGGACAACCGGCCGCTGAAGTTCGAGGAATTCGAAAGCAAGATGCGCCAGACCATTTTTGTGTCGGCCACCCCGGCCGACTACGAGAAAGGCAAGGCCGACAACGTGGTCGAGCAGGTGGTGCGCCCCACCGGCCTGGTCGATCCGAAGGTGATCGTCAAGCCGGCCCGCTCGCAGGTGGAAGACCTGATGAGCGAGATCACCGACCGCATCGCCAGGGACGAGCGCGTGCTGGTAACCACGCTGACCAAGCGCATGGCCGAGCAGCTCACCGAATACCTGAGCGACCACGGCATCAAGGTGCGCTACCTGCACAGCGATATCGAGACCGTGGAGCGCGTCGAGATCCTGCGCGACCTGCGCCTGGGCACCTTCGACGTGGTGGTCGGCATCAACCTGCTGCGCGAGGGCCTGGACTTGCCGGAAGTGTCGCTGGTGGCGGTGCTGGACGCGGACAAGGAAGGTTTCCTGCGTTCCGAACGCTCGCTCATCCAGACCATCGGCCGCGCGGCGCGCAACCTGAACGGCGTGGCAATCCTCTACGCCGACCAGATGACCGACTCGATGAAGAAGGCGATCGACGAGACAGAACGCCGGCGCGCCAAGCAGATCGCCTTCAACGAGGCGCACGGCATCGTGCCGAAGGGCGTGAACAAGAAGATCAAGGACATGATCGACGGCGTCTACAGCAACGCCGCGCAACGGGCGATGGGCGAAGGCCTGGTCGACGAGGCCGCCACGGCCAAGGTCGAGTCGATGAGCGAGAAGCAGATCAGCAAGGAGATCAAGCGCCTCGAGAAGCTCATGGTCGACCATGCCAAGAACCTCGAGTTCGAAAAGGCGGCGCAGGTGCGCGACCAGCTGCATGTGCTCAAGCAGCAGGCCTTCGGGGCGCCCGGGGCGGACAACGTGGTGTCGATGCTGGGCAAGTAGGGTACCTGCCTGGCCCCCGGCCGGTTCTCCTACGCGGGCCGGCCGAACATCCGCGGATCGAAGCGGTAGCTGCGCGCGATGCTGAGCCTTACCTCGGCATACGCCGGATGCGCGGGATTGATGACCAGGTTGGCCCCCTCGCCCACGATCACCGAGGGCACCCGCATGTAGAGGTGGTGGCGCTGTTGCAGGAAGGCGGTGCCGAATTCGGCCGCGCTGCCGCCGTCGTCCAGGTCGTCCCAGCCGTCCGGCAGTGCTTCGCGCGCCACGTCCAGGCCCAGCGCCGGGTCGTCCGGCAGGTCCACCGCCACCAGCACCAGGTCCTCCTGGCCGCCTTCGGCGTGGACGAATTTTTCCAGCACCGCCAGCTCCACCGTCATGGCCGCGTACAGCGCCGGGCAGCCCTCGGCGTGCCAGTGTCCCCCGCTCTTGCGCGCGCCTTCGCAGCTGCGGTCGAGCGCCACGTCGCGCTCGGCGATTCTCCAGCTTCTCATGCCCTGCCCCGTTGTTGTCCCGGGCTCAGCTTACACCGGCCGCGGCCACGCGCCGCGCACGGATGGCCGGGCGTTCAGCCGCCCGTGCCGCGCACCGTGGCCAGGATGTGCAGCAGCTCGGACAGGTCGGCCGGCTTGACCAGGTGGCGGTCGAAGCCGGCTTCGCGCGCGCGTTCGCGGTCTTCGTTCTGGCCATAGCCGGTAAGCGCGATCAGGCAGGCGCCGGCGGTATCGGGCGCGGCGCGCAGGCGGCGCGCCAGCTCGTGGCCGTCCATGTCGGGCAAGCCGATATCGAGCAGCATGACCTCGGGCTGCTCGCGCAGGGCGCGTGCCAGGCCGGTGGTGCCGTCGTACTCGACGCTCACGGCGTGCCCGTGCGCCTCCAGCAGGGTAGCCAGCATCTGGGCCGCATCGGCATTGTCGTCGACCACCAGCACCCGCACCGGGCCTTCCTGTCCCTGCGCTTGCGGGCACCCCTCGTCCGGCGCGGGCGCGGCGCGCAGCAGCGGCAGGCGCACCACGAACTCGCTGCCGTGGCTGGCGCCTTCGCTGTGGGCGGCCACCCGGCCGCCATGCAGCGCCACCAGGCTTTTCACCAGCGCCAGGCCGATGCCCAGGCCGCCCTGGGAGCGGTCCGGGGTGCGTTCGGCCTGGGTGAACAGGTCGAAGATATAGGGCAGCACCTGGAGGTCGATGCCCTGGCCGTTGTCGCGCACGGCGATCACGGCTTCGCCCGCTTCGCTGCGCACGCGCAGCGTGATCTCGCCGCCGGCAGGGGTGTACTTGGCCGCGTTGTTCAGGATGTTGGACATCACCTGTACCAGCCGCGTGCGGTCGCCCGAGACGTGCAGGGCCTGGGCCGGCAGTTCCAGCCTGAGGGCGTGCCGCTTCATATCCAGCAGTGGCCGCACCTGTTCCACCGCGCCATGCACGATCGCGGCCACGTCCAGGTCTTCCTTCTCGATCTCGGCCAGCCCGCGCGTCACGCGCGAGACGTCCAGCAGGTCGTTCACCAGGTCGGTCATGTGCTCGGCCTGGCGCACGATGATCTCGCTCGCATGGCGCGCCCGCTGTGGATCGAGGCTGCCGCGCTGCAGCAGCTGGGCGGCGGTGGTGATGGGAGCCAGCGGATTGCGCAGCTCGTGCGCCAGCATCGCCAGGAACTGGTCCTTCTGGCGGTTGGCGGCGCGCAGGTCATCCTCTACCCGTTTGCGCACGGTGACATCGCTGCCTTCGACGAAGATGCCTTCCACCTCGCCCTTGGGATCGCGGATCGGCTGGTAGACGAAGTCGACGTAGCGTTCTTCGAGCGGCCCGCTGGCGTCGCGCTGCACCCGCACCGGCACCGCATGGCCGACGAAGGGCTGGCCCGAATGGTAGACCTGGTCGAGCAGCTCGAAGAAACCCTGTCCGGCCACTTCGGGCAAGGCCTCGCGCGCCGGCTTGCCGATCAGCTCGCGGCGGCCGATCAGCTGCAGGTAGGACTCGTTGGCGATCTCGAACACGTGGTCAGGGCCGCGCAGCACGGCGAAGATGCCGGGCGCCTGCTCGAACAGCGTCATCAGGCGCTGGTTCTCCTGTTCGCGATAGCGTTCCGCCAGCACTTCGCCGGTCATCTCGACGCAGGCGCAGTACATGCCAGCCACGGTGCCGTCCTCGTCGCGCACGGGCGAGTAGGAAAAGCGGAACCAGGTGTCCTCGTCGTAGCCGTGGCGGTTCATGCGCAGCGGCAGCCGGTCCATGTAGGTGGATTCGCCCTTGAGCGCGCGCACGATCAGCGGGTGGATGTCGTCCCAGATCTCGCGCCAGATGTCGTGGAAGCGCCTGCCCAGCGCCTGCGGGTGTTTTTCGCCCAGGATGGTCGCGTAGGAATCGTTGTACAGGAAGCCCAGTTCCGGGCCCCAGGCCACGAACATCGGAAATTTCGAATTCAGCATCAGCCCGACCGTCGTGCGCAGCGCCTGCGGCCAGCCGCGCGGGTGCCCCAGGGGCGAGTCCGACCAGTCATGGGCCCGCATCATGGCACCCATCTGGCCGCCCCCGCTGAGGAAGGGCAGCCATTCGGAAGGCGTCTGGTGTTCGCTTTTCATGCTCTGTTGCATAGGGCCTTGGCCGTACTGATCGTCTTGGGAAGAGTGTGCCAGAAAGAGGTCTCTTGCCTCCGCACGCCTGCGGTCATAGGCTTTGCACGAACTCGCGAATACCGCCCAGCAGCATCTCGACCGACATCGCCGTCAGGATCAGGCCCATCAGGCGCTCGAAGGCCGTCATCACCTGCGGGCCGAGCTTTTGCTGCAGGCGTTCGGCGCTGAGGAACACGGCCAGCCAGACGACGCCCACGGCGGCCAGCGCCGCCACGTGCACCATGGTTTCGGCAATGCTGCCGGAACTGAACAGCAGCACCGTGGCCAGCGCCGAGGGACCGGCCAGCGCGGGGATCGCCAGCGGCACGATGAAAGGCTCGCCCCCTTCACTGCGGCCGAGCACGCCGTCTGGATGGGGGAAGATCATGCGGATCGCGATGATCAGGAGGATCACCGCGCCGCCGATGCGCAGCGCCACCGGCGACAGGTGCAGGGCCGCCAGGAAGTGCTGGCCGAAGAACATGAATACCAGCAGCAGCAGGAAGGCGATCGCGCATTCGCGCACCACGATGCGGGGCCGGCGCTGGACCGGCACGTCCTTCAGGGCGGCCGCGAACAGGGGCACGTTACCGAAGGGATCGGTCACCAGGATCAGCAGGATGAAGGTCTGAAAAAAACTTTGGGTCATGATTGTTATTGTCGATGGTCCACCGAGGCAGGCCGCATCTTAACAGAGTGGCATGCCGCCACACGCGGTTGATCGGTTTCAGGGCTCCACCGAATGGACCCGCTTCAGGGTGCGCAGCACGAAGGTCGAGCGGCTGTGGCGGATGCCGGGGATCTTGTACAGGCGGGTGCGCAGGAAACGCTCGTAGCCTTCGGTGCCGGAGACCGCCACCTTGATCAGGTAGTCGTAGTCGCCGGTCAGCAGGTTCGCCTCCATCACCTCGGGCAGCCTGGCCAGTTCCTCGCCGAACCGGACCAGCATGTCGTCGTCGTGGCGGTCCAGCGTCACTTCGATCAGCACCGTGTCCGGCAGGCCCAGCGCGCGCTGGGACAGGATCGCGGCATAGCCTTCGATATAGCCCTGCTCTTCCAGGGCGCGCACCCGGTTCCAGCAGGGCGTGGGCGAGAGGTGCACGCGCTCGGCCAGCGCCTGGTTGGTGATGCGGCCCTCGACCCGCAGGATGCGCAGGATCTTGCGGTCGATCTCGTCGAGTTCGTCGTTTTTAGGCTTGGCGTCAAGCTGCATGAGAAGGAATCCCTAATTTTTTCACTTAATGCAGGAGATTCTCCCACATATTCGGAAATCCAGGGAAACTACGAAAGCACCTTTTTGCATGCTGTCACTATGATGAAGGGACTTTATCGAGACCCTGCCGCGTCGCCCGAACCTCCGCCACGAACGGAGCTGCATCGCGCGCCGCGGGCCCCGCTTCACGAGAGCGGCTGATCAATGCGAAACGGGCAGGAAAGGCTTGCGCCTTTCCTGCCCGTTCGCCTGCACGGATGGCGAAGCGAATTACTGTTCGAACTTCTTCATCCACGCCGCCAGCTGGTGCGGACGCAGGCCGTCGTAGTCCTCGAAGGGCTGGTGGATCCACGGATTGTGCGGCAGGTCTTCCAGGTGGTAGTCCGGCGTGAAGCTTGACGTGCCTTTCACCCAGATCACGGCCGAACGCACTTCCGAGACGTCCGGGTAGTTGGCCTGCAGGTGCTCGCGCACCCTTTGCAGGGTCACGCCCGAATCGGCCAGGTCGTCGACCAGCAGGATGCGGCCGGCCAGCGGGCCCTTGGTCATCGTCATGTACTTGGCGATGTCCAGGTTGCCCTGCTTGGTGCCGGCTTCTTCACGGTAGGAGCTGGTCGACAGGATCGCCAGCGGCACATCAAAAATGCGCGAGATCACGTCGCCCGGACGCACGCCGCCGCGCGCCAGGCACAGTACCATGTCGAACTTCCAGTTCGATTCATACACTTGCAGCGCGAGGCGCTCGACCAGGCGGTTGTACTCGTCCCACGAAACCCAGAGGTCCTTGTCGGTCGATGCAGGGGTGTTCATTTCAGGTAATTCCTATTTTTATAATGGGATCTTAGGCAGCGAACGGATGACGCAGCACGATGGTTTCTTCCCGGTCCGGGCCGGTCGACACCATGTCGATCGGCACGCCCACCAGTTCTTCGATGCGCTTGATATAGGCGCGGGCGTTGGCCGGCAGTTCTTCCATCGACTTGGCGCCGACGGTCGATTCGGTCCAGCCTGGCATCTCTTCATACACCGGCTCGCACAGCGCGGCTTCCTCGGCGCCGACCGGGAAGATGTCCACTTCGCGGCCATCGATCCTGTAGCCGGTGCACAGTTTCAGCGACTCGATGCCGTCGAGGACGTCGAGCTTGGTCAGGCACATGCCCGACACGCCATTGATCTGCACCGAGCGGCGCAGCAGCGCAGCGTCGAACCAGCCGCAGCGGCGGGCACGGCCGGTCACGGTGCCGAACTCGTGGCCCACGCGCGACAGGTGTTCTCCCACGCCGGCGTCGGTCGGCAGCTCGGCCGGGAACGGGCCCGAACCCACGCGGGTCGTATACGCCTTGGTGATGCCGAGGATGTAGTGCAGCATGCCCGGGCCGACGCCGGCGCCGGCGGCGGCGTTGCCCGCCACGCAGTTCGACGAGGTGACGAACGGATAGGTGCCGTGGTCGACGTCGAGCAGCGAACCCTGCGCGCCTTCGAACAGCAGGCTGCCGCCCGCCTTGTGCGCGGCGTACAGCTGCGACGAGACGTCGCCCACCATCGGACGCAGGCGCGGGACCAGGGCCATCGCGTCGTCGTAGGTCTGCTGGAAGTCGATCGGATCGGCGCCCAGGTAGTTCACCAAGACGTGGTTGTGGTACTCCAGGTTTTCCTTGAGCTTCTCGGCAAAACGGGTCTCGTTCAACAGGTCGGCGATGCGGATCGCGCGGCGCGCCACCTTGTCTTCGTAGGCCGGGCCGATGCCCTTGCCGGTGGTGCCGATCTTGTTCTCGCCGCGCTTGGCTTCGCGCGCCTTGTCGATGGCGACGTGGTAAGGCAGGATGACCGGGCAGGCTTCCGAGATCTTCAGGCGCGACACCACTTCGATGCCGGCTGCCTGCAACTTGTCGATCTCGCGCATCACGTCCGGCACCGAGACCACCACGCCGTTGCCGATGTAGCAGGCCACGCCTTCGCGCATGATGCCCGACGGGATCAGCTGCAGCGCGGTCTTCTGGCCCTTGATTACCAGGGTGTGACCCGCGTTATGGCCGCCCTGGAAACGGACGACGCCGGCCGCATGGTCGGTCAGCCAGTCGACGATCTTGCCCTTGCCTTCATCGCCCCACTGGGTGCCGATGACGACGACGTTCTTTGCCACGTTAGTATTTGACATCACTTAACCTAAGTTTTTGAGAATCCAATTTCCGTTTTCGAGGACGAGCACGCGGTCGCACTCGAACTCGTCCTGAACATTGTCGTGACCCGGCATGGACTGGATCACGACTTCGCCTGCCTTGCGCAGGTCAGCGATTTTTTCCTTCAGTTCCGGCGCATTGCCCCACGGTGCGCGGATGGAGTGCTTGCGCTCGGCCGTCGGCAACAGCCGCGCCAGTTCGCGCAGGTCGAGCGAAAAGCCGGTGGCCGGACGCGCACGCCCAAACGCTTCGCCCACATGGTCGTAGCGCCCGCCCCTTGCCACCGCGTTCGGCAGGCCCGGCACGTAGAGCGCGAACATGGCGCCGCTTTCGTACTGGTAACCGCGCAGGTCGGCCAGGTCGATCGCCACGACGGCGCGGCCGATGGCGCTCGCCGCCAGCGCGGCCAGTTCGGCCAGCGCACGGGTGATGCCGGGCAGCGCCGGCAAGGCTTCTTTCGCGCGCGCCAGCACCTCGACGTCGCCGTACAGGTGCGGCAGCGCCAGCAGGGCCTTGCGGGTCGCGGGGTAATAATTTTGCGTGATGGCGTCCAGGCCCGGCGCATCCTTGGCACGCAGCATGGCGATGAGCTGGGCTTCGTCGCGGCGCGCGGCCGGGTCTTCGGCCAGCAGGGCGCGCAGGATGCCCACGTGGCACAGGTCGAGGCGGACGCTGTCGAAGCCGGCCAGCGCCAGCGCACCGAGCGCCAGCTCCTGGATCTCGGCGTCGGCTTCCAGGCCGGCGTGGCCGTAGATCTCGCAACCGATCTGGATCGGCTCGCGGGTGGCGTGCAGGCCCGAGGGACGGGTATGCAGCACGCTGCCGGCATAGCACAGGCGGGTAACGGTGTCGCGGTTGAGCAGGTGCGCATCGATGCGCGCCACCTGCGTGGTCATGTCGGCACGCAGGCCGAGCAGGCGGCCGGAGATCTGGTCGACCACCTTGAAGGTGCGCAGCTCGGTGTCCTGCCCTGCTCCGGCCAGCAGCGACTCGACGTACTCGAGCAGCGGCGGCATCACCAGTTCATAGCCGTACAGGCGGAAGGTATCGAGCATCTTGCGGCGCAGATCCTCGATCTTGCGCGCCTCGGACGGCAAGACATCGGCGATATTTTCAGGCAGTAGCCAGTTCGGCATGGGCAGACAGCTTACGGGTTGTTTGTAAAGAGCAATGCAATAGGCACAGGCGTGCTGGCGCACGGTGCGCGCGCCGAATCGGCAATTTTACCCGAAAATGACAAGGCGTAGGCGGGGGATGGTGGTTTGACGGGCTGGATAGCTTGTCAGAGTGCCATGTTGCAACGCTTGTATAGACCGATATGTAGGGTGGGCGGGGGAATTTCGCCCAGTGGAATAAATTCCCGCCCACGCGGTCAAATCACGTATTCTGGCCCGCTCCGTGGCTTTGCATACGGTGGTGGACCGCGCGGGCGTTTGTAATTCCGGGCATTGCCCTAAATTACAAACGCCCACCTTACGGCAAGCCGGTACTTATTTGGACCCGGGCTGCTTGAAGTACTTGAAGAACTCCGAGTTCGGATCCACCACCATCACGTCGCCGCGGTTCTTGAAGGTCGCGCGGTAGGCTTCCAGCGAACGGTAGTACCTGGCGAACTCCGGGTTCTTGCCGAAGGATTCCGCATAGATCGCGGTGGCCTTGGCATCGCCCTCGCCCTTGACCTTCTCGGCCTCGCGGAAGGCTTCGGCGATGATCACGGTGCGCTGGCGGTCGGCGTCGGCGCGGATCTGCTCGGATTCGGCGGCGCCGGTCGAACGCAGTTCGTTGGCCACGCGCACGCGCTCGGCCTTCATGCGTTCGTACACCGAGTTGTTGATCTGCTCGATGTAGTCGACGCGCTTGAGGCGCACGTCCACCACGCCCACGCCGATCTCCCTGGCCTCGGCGATCACCTTCTGCTTCACCGCTTCCATCACGCGGCCACGCTCGCCGGAGATCACTTCGCGCACGGTACGCTTGGTGATCTCGTCGTTCAGGGCCGCCTTGATGATCTGCGACAGGCGGTCGCGCGCGCGGTTCTCGTCGCCGCCGAAGCTGACGTAGTACAGGCGCGGATCGGTGATGCGCCATTTCATGAAGGCGTCCACCAGGATGTTCTTCTTCTCGGCCGTGATGAAACGGTCGGCGTCAGGGGTATCCAGGGTCAGGATGCGCTTGTCCAGGTAGATCACGTTCTGGAACGGCGGCGGCAGCTTGAAGTGCAGGCCCGGCTCGGTGATCACATCCCCGACCTTACCCAGGGCGAACACGATGGCGAAGCGGCGCTGGTCCACCACGAACACGGTCGAGGACAGCAGCATGAGGGCAATGAAGCCCGCCACAAATAAAGTTACGAGGCGGTTCATTAACGGCTCTCCCGGTCACGTGAGGAATCGCGGCTGCGGCTGTCGCGCTGGCGCACCGAATCCATGGCTTGCATGACGTCCGCCGGCGGCGCCGACTGCGGCACCGGCACCGGACCCGATTTGCCGCCGACGCCGTCGGCACCGGCGTTCTGGCCGATCAACTTGTCCAGCGGCAGGTAGATCATCGGATTGCCGGCGCGCGAATCGACCATCACCTTGCTGGTGCTGGAGAAGATCTGCTGCATGGTGTCGATGTACATGCGGTCGCGCGTGACGGCCGGGGCCTTGGCATAGGCCGCCACCACCTGGTCGAAGCGCGAGGCGTTACCAGTCGCGTTTTCCACCACCATCGAGCGGTAGGCTTCGGCGTCCTGCTGCAGGCGGAAGGCCTGGCCGCGCGCCTGCGGAATCACCTGGTTGGCATAGGCTTCGCCTTCGTTCCTGGCGCGGGCACGGTCCTGGCCGGCCTTGACGGCGTCGTCGAAGGCTTCCTGCACCTGCTCCGGCGGCTGCACGCCCTGCATGGTCACGTTGGTGACCAGGGCGCCCAGCGCGTAGCGGTCCAGGATCTGCTGCATCATCTGGTGCACGTCCACCGCCACCTTCTCGCGGCCCTCGTACAGCACGAAGTCCATCTTGCTGCGGCCGACCACTTCGCGGATCGCGGTCTCGGCCACCTGGCGCACGGTCTCGTCGTTCTCGCGGTTGTTGAACAGCCACTGGACCGGGTCCTTCAGCGTGTACTGCACCGCGAACTGGATGTCGATGATGTTCTCGTCATCGGTCAGCATCAGCGATTCCTGCGGCTGCTTGTTGCGCACGTTCGCGCGGTAGCCGATCTCGGCGGTACGGATCTGCGACACGTTCACCGTCTCGTGGGCCTGGATCGGATACGGCCAGCGCCAGTTGAAGCCGGAGCCGGTCGTATGGCTCAGCTTGCCGAAGGTGGTGACCACGCCGGTCTGGCCTTCCTGCACGATGAAGGCGCCGCTGGCGAGCCAGATCAGGGCCACGATGGCCGCGACCACGCCGGCCGTGACGCCGGCGCCGCGCATGTCGCCGCGGCCCGCGCCGCCATTGCCGCCGTCGCCGCCGCCATTGTTGCGGCCGCCGAACATGCGGTTGAGGCGCGCATTGAAGTCGCGCCAGAGTTGATCGAGGTCGGGCGGGCCTTCACCCGGCCGGCGGCCCTCCTGGGCCTTGTGGTCGCCCTGTGGCCGGTGGCCCCAGCGCGGGTCGTTGAGCGACAGCTTGATGCCGCAACGCTTGAGTAAAGAAACGAGCATAGGCTAGTGTGGCCCGAGATGGGTGGAGTTGGTCATATTGTTTTCTGTGGGATTGACCGGGGAGCCGCCCACCGCCGGTTCTTCCCCATCGCGCATAGCTTCCGAGCGTGCCGCCTTCGCCGCCTCGACGATGGCTTCGCGCAGCAGGTCCAGGCCCGCTCCGCTGTGGGCACTGACGAAAACGCGGCTGATCTTATCATACTCATCACGCTCGACTCCAGGCTCGAGCCCGGCCGCGTCGATCTTGTTCCAGACCAGGATCTGCGGGACGTGGTCGGCGCCGATCTCGCGCAGCACCTCGTTGACCTGCTCGATCTGTTCCATGCGCACCGGCGAATTGCCGTCGACCACGTGCAGCAGCAGGTCGGCATGGATGGTCTCTTCCAACGTGGCGCGGAAGGCCGCCACCAGCTGGTGCGGCAGTTCGCGCACGAAGCCGACCGTGTCCGAGATCACCACGCTGCCCACCTCGTCGCCCAGGTACAGGCGGCGGCTGGTGGTGTCGAGGGTGGCGAACAGCTGGTTCGCCACGTACACGCCGGCCTTGGTCAGCGTGTTGAACAGGGTCGACTTGCCGGCGTTGGTATAGCCGACCAGGGACACGGAAAACGTCTGGTTGCGTCCGCGCTGGCGGCGCTGGGTCTCGTGCTGCTTGCGCAGCTTGGTGAGCTTGACGCGCAGCTGCTTGACACGTTCGCCGATCAGGCGGCGGTCGGTCTCGAGCTGGGTTTCACCCGGACCGCGCAGGCCGATACCGCCCTTTTGCCGTTCCAGGTGGGTCCAGCCGCGGATCAGGCGCGTGGCCAGGTGCTGCAGCTGGGCCAGCTCGACCTGCAGCTTGCCCTCGTGGCTCTGGGCGCGCTGGGCGAAGATGTCGAGGATCAGGCTGGTACGGTCGACCACGCGCACTTCCAGGCGGCGCTCGAGGTTGCGCTGCTGGGCCGGCGACAGGGCGTGGTTGAAGATGACGATATCGATCGCGTCGAGCTGGCAGGCCAGCTTGATTTCGTCGGCCTTGCCGCTGCCGACGAAGTGGGCGGGATCGGGACTGCTGCGCCGGGCCGTGATCGTGGTGATCGGGTCGGCGCCGGCGGAGCGCGCAAGCAGGGACAGCTCTTCCAGGCTGGCGGCGAAGTCGCCAGTACCGAAGTCGATGCCGACCAGCGCTGCGCGCATGGTGGTGTTGCCGGGGGCGTCAGCCATCGGCCTTACTCTGCTTCGGAGTCGAGGTTAAGGTTGACGGCGCGAGCCGGGACGACGGTGGAAATGGCATGCTTGTAGACCATCTGGGTCACGGTGTTACGCAGCAGGACGACGTACTGGTCGAAGGATTCGATATGGCCTTGCAGTTTGATGCCGTTGACCAGGTAGATGGAGACGGGGACATGCTCCTTGCGCAGTGCGTTCAGGAATGGGTCTTGTAACAGTTGCCCTTTGTTGCTCATAACAGCTCCGTAATGTTGTTGTAGTTAAAAAGTCGAGGCGATTTGCCAAATTTCAAGTGCTTGGGCCCGATTCAGCTCGGCGAATGAAAGCCCTAAGCTACTGTAACCTGTTTCGCCACTCTTTGTCGTACTGCACTGGCTATTTCTGCTCCTTGGCAAACGGGTTCTTGCCGGTACGCAGCTCCAGGCGCACGGGGGTCCCGACCAGGTTGAAGGTGTCGCGGAAGTGCCGCTCCAGGTAGCGCTTGTAAGGCTCGCTGACGGCTTCCAGCGCATTGCCGTGGATGACGATGACCGGCGGATTCTGGCCGCCCTGGTGCGCATAGCGCATCTTGGGACGGGTGCTGCCTTTGCGCTTGGGCTCCTGCTTCTCGATCGCTTCCTGCAGCGCGCGCGTCAGACGTGGCGTCGACAGGTTGGCGGTCGCCGCGGCGTAGGCCGCATCCACCGACTTCATCAACTGGCTGATGCCGGTACCCTTCAGGGCCGACACGAAGTGGGTCTTGGCGAAGGACAGGAAATCGAGCTTGCGGTCGAGGTCCGTCTTGACCTGGTCGCGCTGGTCCGACTGCAGGCCGTCCCACTTGTTGACGGCCACGACCAGCGCCCGGCCCGACTCCAGGATGAAGCCGGCGATGTGCGCGTCCTGCTCCGAGATGTCCTGCTGGGCGTCGAGCAGCAGGATGATCACGTTGGCGTCCGAGATCGACTGCATGGTCTTGACCACCGAGAACTTCTCGATCGCTTCGAAGATCTTGCCGCGGCGGCGGATGCCGGCGGTGTCGATCAGCGTGTACTTCTTGCCTTCGCGCTCGAACGGCACTTCGATCGAATCGCGGGTGGTGCCCGGCATGTCGAAGGCGATCACGCGCTGCTCGCCGACCAGGGTGTTGATCAGGGTCGACTTGCCGACGTTCGGGCGGCCGACGATGGCGATCTTGATGCCGTGATCGGGGTGCTCGGGCTCGTCTTCCTCGTCGGGACGGTTTTCGAACGCGAAGTCGAGCGCCTCGTTGACCAGGTCGTGCACGCCGTCGCCGTGGGCGGCGGAAATCACGTACGGGTCGCCCATGCCGAGTTCGTAGAAGTCGGCGGTGACCGAGGTGTATTTCATGCCTTCCGACTTGTTCACCACCAGCATCACCTTGCGGTTCTGCTTGCGCAGGTAGTCGGTGATGGTCTTGTCGTGCGGGGTCAGTCCCTGGCGGCCATCGACGATGAACACGACGACGTCGGCTTCCGCCACCGCCTGGCGCGTCTGCAGCGCCATCTCGTGCATGATGCCCTCCTTGGCGACCGGTTCGAAACCGCCCGTGTCGATGACCAGGAACGGCCGTTCGCCGATCCGGCCTTCGCCATAGTGGCGGTCGCGGGTCAGGCCAGGGAGGTCGGCCACCAGCGCGTCCCGCGAGCGGGTCAGGCGGTTGAATAGGGTCGACTTCCCGACGTTCGGGCGACCAACGAGTGCAATTACCGGCTTCATTGTTTTATTCTATTCGACCGCGATCGCGGCCACAGTTCCGTTTTGTGTTTGAAAGATCAGGTGCGATCCGGCCACCAGCGGCGTGCCCACGATCGGGCTGCCATCGGTGGCGGCGCGCGCCAGGAAAGCGCCATCCTCGCGCGACAGGAAGTGCACGATGCCCTGGTAGTCGCCCACCGCCACGGCGCGGCCGTAGGAGACGGGCGTGGACAGGCGGCGGAAGGCCAGCTTGTCGTTCTTCCAGGCGCTGGCGCCGGTGTCGCGGTTGTAGGCATACAGTGCGCCCTTGTCGTCCGGCGCGAACACGAAGCGCTGGTCGACCGCCACCCCGACTTCGGACGACATGTCGCGGGTCCACTTGGTCGAACCGGCGGCGGCGTCGAAGCAGCCGATCCGGCCCTGGTAGGTGACGGCGCAGACGTCGCCCTCGAACAGCACCGGGTAGCCGCCGATGTCGGTCACGCGTTCGAGTTCGGTGGCGCCGCGGCCCACGCCCACTTCGACGTCCCAGCGCGGTGCGCCGGTGGCCAGCAGGAAGGACGACAGGCGGCCGGCCGGCTGGGCGATGACGACGTCGCTGCCGTTGACCACCATGCCCGGCGCGGTGCGCAGGGTCAGCGCGGGCGAGGTGCGCTGCACGGTCCATTTCTTGTCGCCGGTCCTGGCGTCCAGGCCGACGATGCGGTTGTCCAGGCTGCGCGCGACGACGATGCCCTGCCCCACGGCGGGCGCCGACAGCAGCTCGCTCGACAGCTGCGAGGTCCACAGCTTGTTGCCGTCCATGTCGAAGGCGATCAGGCTGCCCTTGGCGCCGCCGACCACGATCAGGTTGCCGTCGGTGCCGACGCCGCTCGTCAGTTCGCTGCCGGCCTTGGTGCGCCACAGCAGGCGGCCGGTCGTGGCCTCGACCCGTGCGATGTCGCCGCCGGCGCTGGCCACCACCACCGTGTTGCCGGCCAGCGCGGGCGAGAACTGGTAGGCGCCGGCCTTGCCGATGTCCAGCTTCCACGCGGTGCGCACCGCCATCGTCGCCTGCAGTTCGACCAGCGCGGCCGGCTGCTCGGCCTTCGACTTCGACGAGAACGGATTCAGGCCGCTGAGTTTGTTGATCGCGCTGGACGGGCTCAGGCTCGAACAGCCCGTCATCAGGGCCAGTACACCAACACCGACAAGTTTGCTGCTAATACGCATATTCTTTAACCTTGTTCCTGGACTGTAGAGGACGCAAAGCCCGCGCTCGCCGCAGGGGCGGGCGCGGGCCTGTCGATCGGGATCTTAAGCGGCGGCCGCGGGCGCTTGCGCCTCTTTCGCCCCATCCGCCGCGGCCGGCACGGTGCCGCCGATGGCTTCGAGCTTCACCTGGACCAGCTGGCGGCCCGGATGATCCTTGTGCATGGCGGCCAGCGCGGCCACGTAGGCCTGGCGTGCTTCGGCCAGCTTGTTCTGCGCCGCCAGCACGTCGCCCTTGCGGTCCGCCACTTCGGCCGCGTACTGCGCGGGGAACTTGTCGTTCAGCAGCTTGAGGGCGGCGTCATAGGCTTTTTCGTCCAGCAGCACGCCGGCCAGGCGCACCTTGGCGATGGCCTGGTATTCCTCGCCGCCCTTGTCCACCACCCATTGCAGCTGGGTCTTGGCGGTCTTCAGGTCGTTCGCCTCGAACGCGGTCTTGGCCGCGCCCAGGGCCGCCATCTGCGCATACACGGTGCCCGCGTATTTTTGCTGCATGTCGCCGGCGATGCGCTGGACCTTGGCATTGTCGTTCGCGGCCAGCGATTCCTGCAGGCTGTCGTACAGGGCCGAGGCCTCCACCGCCTGGTTGCGCTGGTGCGACTTCCAGTAGTTGTAGCCGGCGTAGGACAGCAGCGCGACGATCAGCACGCCCATGATGAGGTTGCCGAAACGGGCCCAGAAGGCCTTGAAGTTCGCTATCTGTTCCTGTTCTTCGAGGTCGTATGCCATGGTCTGCTCTATGTTGTTCTAGTGGTGGTGGATCGGGTCTGTTGCTGGGTCAGGGACGGTGATGGTGGCCGTGCTCGTTGCAGTTCTCGTCATCGCAATCGTGTCCGCCGCCGACGATCTGGTCGACCACGTGATCGACCACCGCCTCGAAGGCCACTTTCGACTGCTGCTGTTCGCTCGCCGCCTTGTCGACGTCCGCGCGCATGGCTTTCACCACGGCGTGGCCGGACGCGATCTCGTCCTCGCCGATGATCACGGCGAAGGCGGCGCCGCTGCCGTCGGCCTTCTTCATCTGGCTCTTGAAGCTGCCCGCGCCGGCCGGCGTTGCGCAATGTAACACAACATCCAGGCCGGCATCCCGCAGGCGCTCACCCAGGATGAAGGCCTGCTGCTGGGCTTCCTCGCCCTGGTGCACCAGGTAGACGTCGCACTGGGCCGGCGCCTGGGTGTCGCCCAGGCCCTTCATCAGCTCGATGATGCGCTCGATGCCCATCGCGAAGCCCACCGCCGGCGTCGGCTTGCCGCCGAACTGCGCGATCAGCGGATCGTAGCGGCCGCCCGCGCAGATCGTGCCCTGCGAGCCCAGCTCGTCGGTAACCCACTCGAACACGGTGCGGTTGTAGTAATCCAGGCCGCGCACCAGGCGCGGGTTGATGGTGTACTGCACCGCATTGCGGTCGAGGATCTTCTTCAGGCCTTCCAGGTGGGCCAGCGACTCTTCGCCCAGGTAGTCGAGCAGCTTCGGCGCGCCATTGACCATCTCCTGCATGGCCGGGTTCTTGGTGTCGAGGATGCGCAGCGGATTGCTGTGCAGGCGGCGCTTGGCCTCAAGGTCGAGGATGTCCTCGTGCTTCTCGAGATAGGCGATCAGGTCGGCGCGGTGGCGCAGGCGTTCGTCGGCGTTGCCGATCGAATTCAGTTCCAGGCGCACGTTCTGCAGGCCGAGGTCGTCCCACAGGCGGCGGCACAGCATGATCAGCTCGGCGTCGATGTCCGGGCCCGAGAAGCCGACGGCTTCCGCACCCATCTGGAAGAACTGGCGGTAGCGGCCGCGCTGCGGACGCTCGTGGCGGAACATCGGGCCCTTGTACCACAGGCGCTTCGGGCCGTCGTAGACGAGGTTGTGCTCGATGACGGCGCGCACCGCGCCGGCCGTACCCTCGGGACGCAGGGTCAGCTGGTCGCCGTTCATCGCATCCTCGAAGGAGTACATCTCCTTCTCGACGATGTCGGTCACGGCGCCGATCGCGCGCGCGAACAGGCTGGTGTCTTCCACGATGGGAGTGACGATCTTCTGGTAGCCGTAGCTTTTGAGGATGGTCTCGGCGGTGTTCTCGAACAGCTCCCACATCGGTGCGTCTTGCGGGAGGATGTCGTTCATGCCTTTGACGGCGACGATTTTTTCTGGTTTGGACATGTTGTTAGCTCTCTTTCGTAGGGTGGGCGGCGTTGCCGCCCACGCGTTCAAACAGTGCATGCACGCGTTGAACGCGTGGGCGGGGGACCCGCCCACCCTACGGATATCTTATTGCGCCACTGCCTCTTGGCTGTAGTTCTTCCGCACGTAATTCAGCACGATGGTCTTGAACTCCTCCACGATGCGCTCGCCGCGCAGGGTGGCGAACTTCTGGCCGTCGACGAACACCGGCGCTGCCGGCGACTCGCCCGTGCCCGGCAGGCTGATGCCGATGTTCGCATGCTTCGATTCGCCCGGACCGTTGACGATGCAGCCCATCACGGCCACGTTCATCGCTTCCACGCCCGGGTAGGTCTTCTTCCACTCCGGCATCTGCTCGCGCAGGAAGGTCTGGATATTGTCCGCCAGTTCCTGGAACACGGTGGACGTCGTGCGCCCGCACCCCGGGCAGGCGATCACCATCGGCGTGAACTTGCGCAGGCCCATGGTCTGCAGGATTTCCTGGCCGACCACGACTTCCTTGCTACGGTCGCCGCCCGGCTCCGGGGTCAGCGAGATGCGGATGGTGTCGCCGATGCCCTCCTGCAGCAGCACCGACAGGGCCGCGGTCGAGGCGACGATGCCCTTGCTGCCCATGCCGGCCTCGGTCAGGCCCAGGTGCAGCGGGTAGTCGCAGCGGCGCGCCAGTTCGCGGTACACCGCGATCAGGTCCTGCACACCCGAGACCTTGCACGAGAGGATGATCTTGTCGCGCGCCAGGCCCACTTCCTCGGCCCGCACCGCGTTCTCGATCGCGGAAGTGATGAGCGCTTCGTACATCACGGCCTGCGCGCTCCACGGATGCGCACGCGACGCGTTTTCGTCCATGATGCGGGCCAGCAGCGACTGGTCGAGCGAGCCCCAGTTGACGCCGATGCGCACCGGCTTGTCGTATTTCGCGGCGATTTCGATCATCTGGGCGAACTGGGTGTCGCGCTTGGCGCCCTGCCCCACGTTGCCCGGGTTGATACGGTATTTGGAAAGCGCCCGCGCGCATTCCGGATAGTCGCGCAGCAGCAGGTGGCCGTTGTAGTGGAAGTCGCCCACCAGCGGCACGTCGATCTCCATGCGGTCGAGCTGCTCGCGGATCGCCGGCACGGCGGCCGCCGCTTCCGGCGTGTTCACCGTGATGCGCACGATCTCGGAACCGGCGCGCGCCAGTTCCTTCACCTGGATCGCGGTGCCGATCGCGTCGGCGGTATCGGTATTGGTCATCGACTGCACCACCACCGGCGCGTCGCCGCCGACCCAGACGGTGCGCCCGCCGTGCGAGACCGCCACCTTGCGGCTGGCGCGGCGCGCCAGCGGGCCGGAGGGAATCGGTCCTGCCGGCGCTGCCGGGCAGGCGTCGTTGACGATCATGTTCTGTTCCATGCTCTGGCTGTCCAATGCTTATTTCAGGGAGACGCGGGCGATGGTCTTGCCCGGCACCTGCGGCAGGCCGACGGCCGCGCCGCGCAGGGTGGCCGACACGCCGCCCGGGTTGCCGACCACGAGGTTGACCGGCTCGGCCACCTCGAGCGTCTCGGTGCTGCCGCCCTTGACCAGGCGCGAAAGCAGCGGCTTGCCGCCGCGGGCCGGACGGACTTCAATCCACGAATCCTCGCGCACTTTCAGCACCAAGGGATTCGCGCCGGCGGCGACCGCGGTAATGGTGGCAGCGGTGGCAGCGGTGGCCGGCGGCGTGGCCAGGCTGGCGGCGGGAGGCGCCGCGGGCGTGGCCGGCGGCGTCGTGCCGGGTGCGGCGTCCGGGGCCGGGGTAGCGGCCGGGGCCGGCAGCGTGCTGCCCGGGGCCGGCACCGAGATCAGGGGCACGGACGGGTTCTGCAGCGAATCAGGGACGGCCGGGGCGGCCGGCGCTGCCGGACTCACGATCGGCGTCTCGAGCACGGCGCCGGCGGCGGCATCCTCGCGCTGGCTGCCCGGCAGCAGGCCGAAATGCCAGAGCGCGGCGCCGGCCGCGATCACGGCGATGGCGCCGGCGATCAGGCCGGCGGGCACGCGGTTGCGCTTGCCGCCGATCGGGAAGCGGCTCTGCGAAAACGAGGTCGGACGCTGTTCGCGGCGCGGCAGGGTCGCGGTGGCGCCGGCGCGGGCTTCCGGCGGCATGTTCATCTCGATCTTGGCCACCAGCGGGGCGGCGTCGATCTTCAGCAGCTTGGCATAGGCGCGCACGAAACCGCGCGTGACCGCGGGGCTCGGCAGCGAGGCATAGTCGCCCGCTTCCAGCGCCACGACCTGGCGCGGCGCCAGTTTCAGCTGGTCGGCCACCTGCTCCACGCTCCAGCCCATCGCCTCGCGCTGGGACTGCAGGGTGATGCCGGGAATGCCGGCGTCCTTGCCAGGCGTGGCCGGCTGGTCTGCATGCTCGTTCATGGTACTTGTCTCACTCATCAAATGCGCCGCGCTCGAAAGCCGCATATTCGGGCGAACCGGGGAAGCGGCGCCGCAACTGGGCAGCCAGGCTCGGCTCCAGGCTGCGCTCGCCGGTCTTGCGTTGCACCCGCAGCGCCAGCCAGAGCGCATCCGCCGACAGCGTGTCGAGTTTCGAAGTCTCGATCAGGCGGTTAATGAAAAAACCGGCGCGCGTGTAGTCGCGCCGCTCGTAATAAATCCGCGCCAGCCCGGCATTAATGGCCTGCAGGTCGGGGTTGTAGCGCAGGGCGTCGAGCAGATAGCGCTCGGCGGCCTGGAAATTCTTGCCGCGGATACTGCACACGCCCGCATTCACCAGCGCGCTCACCGGCGTCTGGTAGGCCGGATTGCGCAGCGCGGCGTCGAAATACGACATCGCCTGCGCCGGCTTGTTCAGCGACTGGCACAGGAAGGAACCGTAATTGTTCGACAGGTCCGGGTTGCGCGGCTCGATGCGCAGGGCATGCTGGTAGTTGTCGTCGGCCAGCTGGAGCTGGCCTATCGCCGTGTAGATGAGCGCGCGCAGGCCATAGGCTTCGGCATTCGAGGGATCGACGGCGATCGCCTGCTTCACCTCGTCCAGCGCGGTCTCGTAGCGGCCGTTCTGGTAGTAGCCGACCGCCAGCTGCAGGCGGATCGCGGCGCGCTTTTCCGTCGCGGTCACGTCGGACGCGGTCTTCAGTTCGCCGCCGCTGCCGGCGCCATTGCTGGCGCAGCCGGCCAGCAGGGCCAGCAGGCCGAACGCGAGGACGGGCGCCAGGGACACGGCGCGGCCGGCTGCGCGCACCATCAGGACGGGATCTCCACGATGCGCCCGAAATCGGCACCGAATTTTTTCTGGTACTCGGCCATCTTTTCCATGCGCTCGGCCACGCGGGTGCGGTCCTTGACCTCCCCTGCCAGCTGGCCGCAGGCGGCGTCGATGTCATCGCCGCGCGTCTTGCGCACGGTGGTCACGATGCCGGCATTCATCAGGACTTCGGCAAACGCCTTGATGCGCGGGTTCTTCGAGCGCGTCAGGCCCGATTCCGGGAAGGGATTGAACGGGATCAGGTTGAACTTGCAGTTCACGCCGACCACCGGGTCGTTCACCAGCGCGATCAGTTCGCGCGCGTGCTCGTCGGAATCGTTGAAGCCGTCGAGCATGCAGTACTCGAAAGTGATGAAGTCGCGCGGGGCGAATTCCAGGTAGCGCTTGCAGGCGGCCAGCAGTTCGCGCAGCGGATATTTCTTGTTCAGCGGCACCAGGATGTCGCGCAGGGCGTCGTTCGACGCGTGCAGCGACACGGCGAGGGCCACCGGCACGTCCTGCGCCAGCTTGTCGATGTTCGGCACCACGCCCGAGGTCGACAGGGTGACGCGGCGGCGCGACAGGCCATAGGCATTATCGTCGAGCATCAGCTTGAGCGCGGTGACGGTCGGCTCGTAGTTGAGCAAGGGCTCGCCCATGCCCATCATGACCACGTTGGTGATCTGGCGCTCGCCCTTCGGGCCCGGCTCGATGCCCTTGGTACGGCGCAGCTCGAACTCGGCCATCCACAGCTGGCCGATGATCTCGGCCACGGTGAGGTTGCGGTTGAAGCCCTGCTTGCCGGTCGAGCAGAAGCGGCAGTTGACGGCGCAGCCGGCCTGGGTCGAGATGCACAGCGTGCCGCGGTTTTCTTCCGGGATGAACACGGTTTCCACGGCATTGCCATTGCCGACGTCGACCAGCCACTTGCGGGTGCCGTCGCTCGACGTGTGATCGCTGATGATGCCCGGCGCACGGATCTCGGCGCGGGTCTTGAGCTTTTCGCGCAGCGACTTGGCCAGGTCGGTCATGTCGTCGAAATTCGACGCGCCGAACTGGTGGATCCAGCGCTGGAGCTGCTTGGCGCGGAACGGTTTCTCACCCAGCTCGGCGCAGTACGCAACGAGTTGCGCGGGATCGAAGTCCAGCAGGTTGGTGAGCGTCGTCATGGCAGAATCCTTTATTTCTTGAAGCCACCCGTGCCAGCCCTGGGCTGCGCACGCGTGGCTCAACTCTTCAATTAGTCCGGGAGAGTATCAACCGGGGCGCGCCCGGACTGCGCTCCCCCATCCTAATTAACGCGAGTAGACGTTCAGTGCCGGGAAGAAGTACGCGATTTCCACGGCAGCGGTTTCAGCGGCGTCCGAACCGTGCACGGCGTTGGCGTCGATCGAGTCGGCGAAGTCGGCGCGGATGGTGCCGGCGTCGGCTTTCTTCGGATCGGTGGCGCCCATCAGGTCGCGGTTCTTCAGGATCGCGCCTTCGCCTTCGAGCACCTGGATCATCACCGGACCCGAGATCATGAAGTTGACCAGGTCCTTGAAGAACGGACGTGCGGCGTGCACGGCGTAGAAGCCTTCGGCTTCGGCCTGCGACAGCTGGGTCATGCGGGCAGCAACGATTTTCAGGCCAGCGCCTTCGAAGCGGCTATAGATTTGGCCGATCACGTTTTTTGCAACTGCGTCCGGTTTGATGATCGACAGGGTGCGTTCGATTGCCATGTAAAACTCCAATATTAAAAATGATTTTTTTCAAGAACTTGAAGGGGTTCTTGCGACCCGATTTGGAACTGAATCAACCTTTAATTTTACCATACATCCCTCATATAGCCGATATTGCGGCACTGGCAAGCAAAGTGGTAGAGTTGCCGCGTAAAATCGTCCCGATTTAAGGCTGTGCTAAGCATTTGCTTGTATGGTTTTAAGTGAGGCTCATCCACCAACCGGAGGCACCATGTTCCCTAATTCGCAACCCCGCAGTACGATCGACCTGACCAAGGCAGGCCGTGGCCAGGTCGCGCGCAACAATGTCCTGCGCAACACCTACTGGCTGCTCGCGCTGTCGATGATCCCGACCGTGCTGGGCGCCTTCGTCGGCGTATCGCTGCAGCTGGGCGGTCTCGGCCTGATCCTGTTCATGGTCGTGGCATTCGGCTTCATGTTCGCGATCCAGAAATTCAAGGATTCGGCCATCGGCGTCGCCCTGCTGCTCGGCTTTACCTTCTTCATGGGCCTGATGCTGGCGCCGCTGCTGACCCATACGCTCGGCTATAGCAATGGCGGCACCCTGATCATGACCGCCTTCGGCGGCACGGCCTGCGTGTTTGCCGTTATGGCCAGCATCGCCACCACCACCAAGCGCGACTTCTCGGGCATGGGCAGCTGGCTGTTCGCCGGCGTGATCGTGATCCTGCTGGCGGCCGTGGCCAACATCTTCCTGCAGATGTCGGTGCTGTCGATCGTGATCTCGATGCTGGCGATCGGTATCTTCTCGGCCTTCATCCTGTACGACGTGCAGCGCATCGTCAACGGCGGCGAGACCAACTACATCTCGGCCACGCTGTCGATCTACCTCGACGTGTACAACATCTTCACCAGCCTGCTGCACCTGCTGGGCATTGCCGGCGGCGACCGCGACTGAGCGGCTCCAGCCGAAACGAAAAAGCCGACCGCTGGTCGGCTTTTTTATTGCCCGCGTCGCTGAAGCGGGTTTCGTAGCGTGGGCGGGTCCCCCGCCCACGCAGTGATCGTTTTGATGTGAACAGCTGCGCGGGCTGCAGTACCGTGCGTTGACCGCGTGGGCGGCAAAGCCGCCCACCCTACGCTTATACGGCTTCGGCGGGAAGCTCGAATGCGGCAGACTCCACCGGCTTCGAACCGAGCTCGAACACCGCGATCGACTCCACGTGCGAGGTATGCGGGAACATATTGCACACCCCCGCCTTCTGCAGCACATAGCCCGCCTTGTGCACCAGGATGCCGGCGTCGCGCGCCAGCGTGGACGGGCTGCAGGATACGTACACGATCCGCTGCGGCATCAACTCCTCGTGCGTCTCGCGCAGGTCGGCCAGCGCCAGCGCCAGGGCCATCGCGCCGTCGCGCGGCGGGTCGACCAGCATGCGATCGAAACGGCCGAGGGCGACCAGGTCGTCCTTGGTCACCTCGAACAGGTTGCGGGTCGAGAACGAGGTCTTGGCCGCCAGGCCGTTGGCCTGCGCGTTTTCCAGCGCGCGCGTGGTGAGCGCCGTACTGCCTTCGATGCCGACCACCTCGCGCGCCTGGGTCGCCAGCGGCAGCGTGAAGTTGCCCAGGCCGCAGAACAGGTCGGCCACGCGCTCGCCCGGCTGCACGTCCAGCAGGCGCAGGGCCTTCGCCACCAACACGCGATTGATCTGGTGGTTCACCTGGGTGAAGTCGGTCGGCTTGAAGGGCATGCGGATGCCGAATTCCGGCAACGTGTAGTACAGCTCCTTGCCGAGGGGGTAGTACGGGTAGGCGGTGTCCGGGCCCTTCGGTTGCAGCCACCACTGGATGTCCCACTTGTCGGCAAAGGCTTTCGCCAGCGCCTCGTCAGCCGCGGTAAGCGGCGCCATGATGCGCATCACCAGCACCGTGACGGCTTCGCCGATGGCGACCTCGATCTGGGGCATCTGGTTGTAGATCGACAGCTGGCCGACGAACTCGCGCAGCGGCACGATCAGGCGCGCCACGTGGTCCGGCAGGATCTCGCAATAGGTGATGTCGGCCACGTAGGACGAGGCGCGCTCGTGGAAGCCGACCAGCACCCCGCCCTTCTTGGCCACGTGGCGCACCGACAGGCGCGCGCGGTAGCGGTAGTCCCAGGTCGGGCCATACATCGGGCGCATGATCATCCCGGACTTCACCTTGCCCAAGTGCCAGAGGTTATCTTCGAGCACGCGCTGCTTCATCGCCACCTGGGCCGAAGGTTCGAGGTGCTGCATCGAGCAGCCGCCGCAGTAGCCGAAGTGTTGGCATTTCGGCTCCACCCGCATCGACGAGGCGCGCTGCAGCGTGAGCATGCGGCCCGACTCCCAGTTCTTCTTCTTGCGCAGGGTCTCGAAGCTGACGCGTTCGCCGGGCAGCGCGCCTTCGACGAAGATCACCTTGCCGGGGCTGCCGTCTTCGTTCTCGAGGTGGCCGACGCCGCGCGCGTCCGCATCCAGGGATTTGATGTCGATGAAAGTTTCTTGCATGGTGGTCAAAAGAAAATAGGGAGTGGGCACAGGACTGGCTGTGCGGGGAGTTCGCAAATAAAAAATGGGCGCAAGCGGCCCGGCGGGCATGATAGCAAGGAAACCGGGTGGGCGCCACCTGGCGCCGGCCGGGCCGGTCAGAGCAGCGAGTCGCGCACCACGCCGCGCGCCGCCATCGAGCGCTTGAGCTTGACGAGGGCTTCCTGCTGGATCTGGCGCACCCGCTCGCGCGTCACGCCCATCTCCTCGGCCAGGGTTTCCAGCGTGGCCGGGTCGTCGTTGTCCAGCCCGAAGCGGCGGGTGACGACCAGGCGCTGCTTGTCCGGCAGGCGCGCCATCCAGTCGCGCACCAGCTCGGTCATCTCGTGCTGCTCGGCGCGCGTGTCCGGACTGGCCCCGCCATCGTCGGGCAGCATGTCCATCAGGCTCGACCCCGGGTCGCTGTCGAGCGGCGCATCGAGCGAGGCGGCGTGTTCCGACAGGGCCAGGATGTCCTGCACCTCTTCCACCGGACGGCCGACCAGGCTGGCGATGTCCTCGGCCGACGCCTCCTTGCCGTCGCGCTCCTTGGCCTCGAGGTGGTACTTGGCGCGCAGCACGGCGTTCAGCTCGCGCACCATGTGCACCGGCAGGCGCACCGTGCGTGCCTGGTTCATGATGGCGCGCTCGATGCTCTGGCGGATCCACCAGGTGGCGTAGGTGGAAAACCGGAACCCGCGCTCCGGCTCGAACTTGTCGATGGCGCGCATCAGGCCGATGTTGCCCTCCTCGATGAGGTCGAGCAGCACGACGCCGCGGTTGATGTAGTGCTTGGCGATCGAGACCACCAGGCGCAGGTTGTGCTCGATCATCTTCTGGCGCGCCGCGAAGTCGCCCGCCTTGGCCTGGGTGGCGATGCGGGCTTCCTCGCTTGCCGTCAGCAGCGGGCGGGTACCGATCTGGTTCAGGTAGTGCTGGGTGGTGTCGGTGGCGAGCTCGGCCTGCAAGACCTTGCGCAGCTCGTCCACCGAGGCGACTTCGGGATGGGGGGGCGCGAGTTCCTCCTCGTCAGCCGCAGGCGCTCCCTCGCGCTCCGGATCGTCCGGAAACTCGTCTGTATCCTGCTGGTCCAGCGAGTGCGGAGCTTGCGTCATACCCTTCCTATCGGCCGGGCAGGAACCTCGACGGATCGACGGGTTTGCCCTGTTGGCGTATTTCGAAATGCAGCTTCACCGAATCGGCATCCGAATCGCCCATTTCCGCGATCAGCTGGCCCTTGGCCACGTTGTCGCCTTCCTTGACGACGATCTTGCGGTTGTGCGCGTATGCCGACAGCAAATTGTTGTTGTGCTTGACGATAACAAGATTACCATAACCACGGATACCACTGCCAGCGAAGACCACCTTGCCGGCGCCGGCCGCCACCACCTGCTGGCCTGGACGCCCGGCGATATCGATCCCCTTGTTGCGCGCCTCATCGAAGGTGGCGACGATGCGGCCGTCGGCCGGCCACATCCAGCTCAGTTTCTCGTCGTCGCTGGCAGTGACGATCGTGCCCGCCGCGATGGCGGGCGCCGGCGCTGCCGGCGCCGGAGCGGCCGGGACCGTGGCGCTGCGCGGCTCGGTGCGGGAACCCGATTCGGGCTGGGCCTGGGCGACGCTGTCGTTGTAGGGCTGCTTGTCGGCGCGCGGCGCGGTCTTGCGCGGCGGGGTCGCGCTCGGCGGCGTCGGCACCGGCTGGGTCTGCACGCTGGCGGCGCGCGCGTTGCGCTCCGGCCCGGCCACGCGCAGGGTCTGGCCGACCTTGATGTCATCCGGATTGGCCAGGTTGTTCCAGGCCACCAGGTCGCGGTAGTCCTGGCCATGGTCCAGCGCGATGCGCAGCAGGGTGTCGCCGCGGCGCACCGTGTACATGCCTTTCTCGTCCTTCGGTTCTTCCGCGCGCGCGGCCTGGTTCGGACGGGGACGCTCGGCCGCCGGCCGCGTGGTGCGTTCGACCACCGGGGCCTCGCGGGTGAGGGAATTGCAGCCGGCCAGCAGGCCGAGGGCGAGGGTGAGCAGTGCTAATCGGGGTGCTTGGTTCATTGTCTTTCTATTTTCCGTTCATGTTCTGGCGCGCGCCTCCGGTCCACGGGGACAGGACGGGACGCGCCGGCGGACATCGTCGACCATGCACCGTCAAGGTGCGGCCATGCCAGGCGGACCAGGCTCTTCAACGCCGGCCGCGCCGGCGGGGTTGACCCGGCAGTGGCCAACAGGCCACCCGCGCGCAGCGCGCTAGACGGTGCCGGGGCGCAGCGGCACGAAATGGCAGGCTTCCAGCGTCTCGCTGGCCCATTCGTTCTTGCCGATGCGGGTGATGCGTTGCAGGTGCTGGACCTGGGCGCCAACCGGCGCGACCAGGTGCGCGCCGATGGCCAGTTGTTCAAGCAGGGCGCGCGGCACTTCGAGCCCCGCCGCGGCGAGGATGATGCCGTCGAAGGGCGCAACCTGCGGCAAGCCTAGCATACCATCGCCATATTGCAAACGCAGGTTCGCCATCCTCAGCGGCCGCAGGTTGTTCTTGGCCAGCTCGTGCAGGGGTCGGATGCGCTCGATCGAATACACCTCGCGCGCGACCAGGGCCAGCACCGCGGCCTGGTAACCGCAGCCGGTGCCGATCTCGAGCACCCGGCCCAGCTGGCCGCCGGCCGGCAGCGCTTCGCGCATCGCCTCGATCATGCGCGCCACGATGTAGGGCTGCGAAATGGTCTGGTTGTGCCCGATCGGCAGCGAGGCGTCGACATAGGCCTGGGCCGACAGGGCCGGCTCGATGAACAGGTGGCGTGGCACCGCTTCCATCGCGCCCAGCACGGTCCCGTCGCGCACGCCCTGGCGCGCCACGCGCGCCACCATGGCGCGCCGCACGGCCTCCGATGCCATCAGCTCGGAACGCGGCGCGACCGGGGCGCTGGCCGGATGGGCCTGGGCATAGCCGGGCGGGCGCGGCGAGGGCAGCGGCGCCGCCGGCGGCAGCGCGGCGCCCTTGCCGGCCGCCGTGTGGGCGGCGTTGCGGGTGGCGGTCTGGGGCGTGGCAACCGGCGCCGGCGCTCCCGGGCGGCGCGTGCCGGATCCGGTCACCGAGGACAGCGGCAGCGGGAAGGTGCTGCGCTTGTCGTCACCGCTGCCGCTCACAGGATGCCCCGCAGCAGGTCGAGCTGGGCCCGGTGGGTGAGGTCGACCTGCAGCGGCGTGATCGCCACCCGGCCCTGCGCGGTGGCATGGAAGTCGGTGCCCTCGCCCGCATCGCGGCAGGCGCCGGGTGCGCCGATCCAGAAGATCTCGCGGCCGCGCGGATCCTGCGCGCGCACCACCGGCTCGGCCTGGTGGCGGCGGCCGAGCCGCGCCGGCGTCAGCGGACCGATCTTTTCGTACGGCAGGTTCGGGATGTTCACGTTGAACAGGAAAGGCAGCTCGAGCTTGTCGAAGCGGCGCTCGACGATCTCGCGCGCGACCCGGGCGGCGGCGTCGACATGGGCCCAGCCCGGATCCACCTGCGAAAAGGCGATTGCCGGGATGCCGAACAGATACGCCTCGGTCGCGGCCGCGACGGTACCGGAGTACAGGGTGTCGTCGCCCATGTTCTGGCCATTGTTGATGCCGGAGACGACCAGGTCGGGCGGGGCGTCGCCCATCGCGGTCAGGGCGATGTGCACGCAGTCGGTCGGCGTGCCGTTCACGAAATGGAAACCATTGGCAGCCTTCTGCACCGTCAGCGGACGGTCCAGCGTCAACGAATTCGACGCGCCCGAGCGGTTGCTGTCGGGCGCGACCACCACGATGTCCGCGATCGCGGACAAGGCCTCGGCCAGCGCGCTGAGACCAGGCGCCAGGTAGCCGTCATCGTTACTGATAAGAATTCGCATGTCTGGGATTTTACCTGAAGCAACCCCACCTTCGTTCGCCCAGGCTGCGTTTTTTGTTGCCCAAAGGCGACTTTATCTCACCGAAGATGTTGCAATTGTATTGCCACGCAAGCCATTCCGGTAGCGGGCGCCCTTCAGGCATAATGCGCCCGCTAACGAACCTGAGGAGAAACAACATGAAAGCCGTGCGTTGCAAGGACTGGGGCCCGATCGACCATCTCGTCATCGAGGACCTGCCCGACCTGGTGCCCGGTCCGGGTGAAGTGGCGGTGGACGTGAAGGCGGCCGGGGTCAACTTCCCGGACGTGCTGACGGTCCAGGGCAAGTACCAGGTGCGGCCCGAACTGCCGTTCACGCCGGGGAACGAATTCGCGGGCACGGTGCGCGCGGTGGGCGAAGGGGTAACCGGCTTCGCGCCGGGCCAGGCGGTGATCGGCTTCACCCGCACCGGCGCCTTCGCCGAACAGGCACTGGCCCCGGCCGCGGCCCTGATGCCGATCCCGCCTGGCATGGACTTCGATACCGCGGCCGCGATCACCCTCACCTACGGCACCTCGCACCATGCGGTGGTGGACCGCGCCGCCCTGCGGCCGGGCGAGACCCTGCTGGTGCTGGGCGCGGCCGGCGGCGTGGGCCTGGCGGCGATCGAGATCGGCAAGGCCGTGGGCGCGCGCGTGATCGCGGCCGCCTCGAGCGATGACAAGCTGGCGGTGTGCCGCGCCCATGGCGCGGACGTGCTGGTCAATTATGAACGGGAAGACCTGCGCGAGGCGCTGAAGGCCGCCACCGGCGGCCGCGGTCCGGACGTGATCTACGACCCGGTCGGCGGCAAGTACAGCGAACCGGCACTGCGCTCGATCGCCTGGCGCGGGCGCCACCTGGTGGTGGGCTTCGCGGCGGGCGAGATCCCGAAGCTGCCGTGGAACCTGATGCTGCTGAAAGGCGCCTCGGTGGTCGGCGTGTTCTGGGGCGACTTCGTGCGCAAGGAGCCGGCGGCGAACCTGGCGGCGATGCGGCAGATGCTGGGCTGGATGGCGGAAGGCAAGCTCAAGCCGCTGGTGTCGGCGCGCTATCCGCTGGCGGAGACGGCGCAGGCATTGACGGACATGGCGCAGCGCAAGGTGACCGGGAAAGTAGTGATCTGCCCTTGATGTAGGGTGGGCAGGTTTCCTGCCCACGCGGTCAAATCACGTATCCTGGCCCGCTCCGTGGCTCCCTGCTGTTCGCTGAACGCGTGGCGTTTGTATTTCAGGCCACTGGCCTGAAATACCCCGCCCACCCGACCAAAGCCCGGTCAGGCGTTCAGGTCCGCCGCGTCGGCCAGGGCCCCGGGGTTGAAGAAGTCGATCACCTCTTCCTGCACCCGCGTGCGCTTGAAGGGCGGCAGGCTCTGCCAGATGCGGCGCCCGTAGGGCTTGGTGATGATGCGCGGATCGCAGATCATCAGCACGCCACGGTCGTCGACGTCGCGGATCAGGCGTCCCGCGCCCTGCTTCAGGGTGATGATCGCCTCCGGCAGCTGGTGGTGCATGAAGCCGTTCAGGCCCTGTTTTTCCATCACCTCGATGCGCGCCGCCAGCACCGGGTCGTCGGGCGGGGCGAAAGGCAGCTTGTCGATGATGACCAGGGACAGCGCATCGCCGCGCACGTCCACGCCTTCCCAGAAGCTCTGGCTGCCCACCAGCACCGCATTGCCGGCGTTGCGGAAGGAATCGAGCAGCTCGGTGCGTCCCCGTTCGCCCTGCACGAACAGGGGGAAGTCCAGCCCGCGCGCGGCGAATTCCTCGCGCAGGCGCTCGGCCACCTTGTTCACGGCGCGGATGGTGGTGCACAGGAAGAAGGTACGCCCGCCGGCCGCCTCGATCACCGGCAGCGCCTTGTCGACGCAGGCGTCGGTGTACTGGAAGGAATTCGGCTCCGGCAGCCCGGTCGGCACGTACAGGATGCCCTGCTCGCCGTAATTGAAGGGGCTGGGCCAGGTCATGGCCGGCTCGCCGGTCAGGCCCATCTGGTCGGAGAAATGCTTGAAGTCGTTCTTCACCGCCAGCGTCGCCGAAGTGAAGATCCAGCTGCGCGGCGTGCCTTCGCGCTGGCCGGTGAAGATCGGCGCGATCGACAGCGGCGTCTTGTGCAGCTGCAGCGAGGAATTGAACGCCTCGACCCACAGCACGGCCGCGTCGTCCCCTTCCACGACCTTGCCTTTCTTCGTATCCGGCTTCCAGGCGTCGAAGGACGCCGCCAGCTCCTGGGCGCGGACACGGCAGGCCTCGACCGTTTCGGCGCGCGCGGCGTGCTCTTCCAGCACCGTGATCATGCCGGCCAGTTCTTCCTTGAGCTTGTCCAGCGCCGGGAAGAAGCTTGACGTCGGCAGGATCTGCGGCAGCGACAGGCGGGTGCCGCCTTCCGGGAAGGTCAGGCGCAGGTCGCGCGCGGCCTTTTCCACCACGGTGACGACCTTGGCCCAGTCCGGCCCGCGGGCATGGGCCAGGCCCTCGGCCAGCACGTCACGGCACAGTTCCAGTACTTGCGACGTCGAGACCGACTGGCCGAAGAACAGCGTCGCCGTGTCGGGCAGCTGGTGCGCCTCGTCGAAGATGATGGTGTTGGCCGAAGGCAGCAGTTCGGCCACGCCGGTGTCCTTCAGGGCCACGTCGGCGAAGAACAGGTGGTGGTTGACCACCACCACGTCCGCCTGCTGCGCTTCCCTGCGCGCCTTCATGACAAAGCAGTCCTGGTAGTACTGGCACTCGGCGCCCATGCAGCTGTCGCGGGTCGAGGTGACCAGGTTCCAGACGGTGGCGGTCTCCGGCACCTTGGCCAGCTCGGCCTTGTCGCCCGAGCTGGTCATCTTGATGAAGCGCGAGATCTCGCGCAGGTGGCCGACGTCGTCGCGCGAGGTCAGGCGCCCGTTGTTCAGCGTGCGTTCCAGGTGGAAGTGGCAGACGTAGTTCGAGCGGCCCTTGAGCAGGGCCACCGACACCGGTGCACGCAGGGCGGCGCGGATGGTCGGGATATCGCGCAGGAACAGCTGGTCCTGCAGGTTCTTGGTACCGGTCGAGATGATCGTCTTGCCGCCCCATAGGAGCGCCGGGACCAGGTAGGCGAAGGTCTTGCCGGTGCCGGTGCCGGCCTCGGCCATCAGGACTTTCTGGTCGGCGATCGCCTGGGCGATGGCCTTGGCCATTTCGGTCTGCGACTGGCGCGGCTTGAAAGTGCCGACCGCGGGCGCCAGCGGGCCGCCGGGGCCGAACAGGCGGTCCAGCTCGTCATCGTACTTGCCGGGAGTGCAGGCGGGCGGCAGGACATCGCCGCTCCTGGCGCCAGCGCCGGAATCCGCAGCGGAGGCGGTAAGGTGGTCGGTCAAAATGCGTGTTTCTTAATGGCTGTTGTTGGGTTCGCCGGTGGCGGCTTCCGGCCGCGCTGCCAGGCCAGGACCTCGGGCCGCGGTTTCAGGCCGGAATATCGGGCACCAGCTGCATCTTCAGCAGCGTAATATGATCCTTGAGCTGCAGCTTACGCTTTTTCAAACGGCGCAGCTGGAGCTGGTCGGCATGGCCGTCCGCGGCCAGCATCGAGATGACGGCATCCAGGTCGCGGTGTTCCACGTCGAGTTCGATGATGCGGCGCTGGATATCCTGGACGTCGGTCATGGTAGCTGTTCCAAACAGTTCGGTTCAAGGCGTTTGCGGGAGCGTGGCGATGGCGCCGGCATGCTGCGGCTGGGTAGCGGCCGGCTGTGTTCGGCTTGCAACACCACGGCTTCTGGGTGCATAGTTTAATCCAGGCTGAGGTTGCCGCCAACAAAGATCGGCGCAGGCGTCTAGGAAATAGTGGTTTATGACAACATTTAAGATCGAAGCCGGGACTGCCCAGCACATCGGGAACCGCCCCCAGCAGAACGACCGCGTCGCCCTGCTGACCGGGGCGCGCGCCCCTGGCTACGTACTGGCCGTGCTGTCCGACGGCAGTGGCGGGGCGGCCGCCTCGGACCAGCTGCTGCACACGGCGCGCCAGGTCTTCGACGAGTTCAAGCCGGGCGAGGGACCGGGCCGCGAACGCCTGGCCCGGCTGCTGCGCGACATCGTCGACGAGACCCATCTGGTGATCAAGATGAACGCGGTCGCCAGCCAGGCCGAAGCCCACGCCAGCTTCGTCGGCCTGGTGCTCAGTCCGCACGGCGAAGCGGTCTGGGGCCACGTGGGTGATTCGCGCCTGTACCGTTTCCAGGATGGCAAATGCGTCGCGCGCAGCAACGATGCCGCCTATGTCCAGCACCTGGTGGCCAGCGAACGCCTGCCGGAAGAGGCGGCCAGGAACCACCGCAAGTCCAAGCTGCTGCTGAACGTGCTGGGCAACAGCCGCAAGCACCCCTTCGTCACCATCGGCAGTCACGAAGGGCTGGCGCCGGGCGACGGGTTCCTGCTGTGCTCGGACGGGCTATGGCACTTCTTCACCGATGCGGAACTGGCGGCCGCGACCAGCAGGGCCACACCGCGCCAGGCGTCGGAAATGCTGATCAACAAGGCGCAGGAACGGTCCCAGGGCAAGGGGGGCAACTGCTCGCTGGCGATCGTCAAGCTGGTCCAGCCGCTGCAAGCGGGAGCGGCCGGCAAGCCCGGCCGGGTGGGCTGAGCGCCGCGCGCCCTCAGCGCTTGGGCGCGGGCGCGGGCACGGGTACCGGCTGCTGCTGCGCCCTCTTGGCCTTGGCCTGTTCTTCCTCGGCGCGGCGGGCGGCCGCCTTGGCCTCGCGCTCGGCAACCCGTTCGGCCACGTCGCGCTGCTTCTGTTCCGCCCGGCGCTTGCGCTCTTCAAAGGCGCGCGCATTCTCCGCCGCCTCGGCCGCCTCCAGCGGCGCCCTGGCCGCGTCCTGCGCGGCCCGGGCATCGCGGCGCGCCACGCGTGCGGCCGTGGCCGACGGCTTGGGCGGCGGCAGCTCGCTGGTTTCGCGCGGCTTGGGCGGCGCCGACTCGGCCGCCAGCTGGGCTTCCTCGGCCTGGTAGGCGGCTTCGGCGGCGGCCATCTCGCGGTCGCGCTCCTCGACCTTGCTGCGGCGCTTGAAGCGCTCGGCCTCGATCTCGATGTTGCGCTGGGCGGCCAGTGCCACGCGGCGGCGCTCCTTGGCTTCGTCCAGGCAGTGGTTGACGAAGAATTTTTCGTAGCAGAGCGCTTCCCGTTCGGCATAGCGCGCTTCGATCGCCGTCCGCTCGATGGCCACCGCCGCCAGCCGCGCGTCGGCCTGGGCCAGCGACGTGCTCGGCTCGACCGCGTCGGCCGTCGGGCCGGGCGCGACGCTGGCGCAGGCGCCCAGGCTCAGGGCCGCCGCCAGCGCCAGGCCGGCCGCGCGTGCGCGCAGGATGGGATGCGTGTTCATGGTTTCCTTTCGGTTCAGGCGATGGCGTCCGCCGCGCCGCGGCGCTCGGCCAGCATGTATTCGCGCGACTGCATTTCAATGATACGCGAGACGGTGCGGTGGAATTCGTTTGCCAGCATGCCTTGCGTGTACAGTTCTTCCGGCTCCACCGCGGCCGACATGATCAGCTTGACCTTGTGGTCGTAGAACACGTCCACCAGCCAGGTGAAGCGGCGCGCTTCCGAGGACTGGCCGGCCGACATGGCCGGGATGCCGGACAGGATCACGGTATGGAAGCGCGAAGCCAGTTCCAGGTAGTCGTTCTGCGAGCGCGGCCCGCCGCACAGGGTGGCGAAGTCGAACCAGATCACGCCGCCGGCGCGGCGCAGGGCGCGGATCTCGCGGTTCTCGATATGCACGATCGGACTCTCGTCGGCGGTGTCGGCGACCTTGGCATAGGCCGCGCGGAGCAGCTGGTCGGACTTCGCGTTGAGCGGCGTGTAATAGGCCTGCACCTGCTCCAGCGCGCGCTTGCGGTAGTCGTTGCCGGCGTCCACGTTCAGGATGTCGAGCTTGTCCTTCAGCAGCGCAATGGTCGGCAGCATGCGGTCGCGGTGCAGGCCGTCCGGGTACAGGGTGGACGGCTCGTAGTTCGAGGTCATCACGAACGAGACGCCGTTGTCGAACAGGGCCTTGAGCAGGTTGTACAGGATCATCGCGTCGGCGATGTCGGAAACGTGGAATTCGTCGAAGCAGATCAGGCGGTATTTTTTCGCGATGCGCCTGGCGACTTCGTCGAGCGGATCGGCCACGCCTTTCAGTTCATCCAGCTGGCCGTGCACGGCGCGCATGAATTCGTGGAAGTGCAGGCGCGTCTTGCGCACCACCGGCACCACGGAATAAAACGCGTCCATCAGGAAGGACTTGCCGCGCCCTACCCCGCCCCACATGTAGACGCCCTTCGGGACGTCCGGACGGTTGATGAGGCGCCTGAAAGCGGACGACCGCTGGGCCTTGTACCCGACCCAGTCGTCGTACGCCTGCTGCAGGCGGTCTACGGCGGCCTGCTGCGCCGGGTCGGACGTGAAGCCGCGCTCGGTCAGCGCGTGCTGGTAATACTCTTGGACGTTCATAATCTGGATGCTGTTAACGTAGGGTGGGCGGGTCTCCCGCCCACGCGGTCAAGCTACGGTGATGGGCCACGGAGCAGGCCAAGGACACGTGATTTGAACGCGTGGGCGGGGAACCCGCCCACCCTACGGGAGACAAGTCCGCCGTCAAGGACGGCGGATGTCGGGTGCTGCTTAGAAGTTCAGCGAACGCTTGTCCACCGCCAGCGCCGCTTCCTTGACGGCTTCCGACAGCGACGGGTGCGCGTGGCAGATGCGGGCGATGTCTTCCGACGAGGCCTTGAACTCCATCGCGACCACGGCTTCCGAGATCAGCTCGGAGGCGACCGGGCCGACGATGTGCACGCCCAGGATTTCATCGGTCGTGGCATCGGCCAGGAACTTCACCATGCCCGAGGTATCGCCCAGCGCACGCGCACGGCCGTTGGCCATGAACGGGAAGGTGCCGGCTTTGTAGGCCACGCCTTCGGCCTTGAGCTGCTGCTCGGTCTTGCCGACCCAGGCGATTTCCGGCGAGGTGTAGATGACCCAGGGGATGGTGTTGAAGTTGACGTGGCCGTGCTGGCCGGCGATGCGCTCGGCCACCGCGACGCCCTCTTCTTCCGCCTTGTGCGCCAGCATCGGGCCGCGCACGACGTCGCCCACCGCCCACACGCCCGGCAGGCTGGTGCGGCACTCGTCGTCCACGACCACGAAGCCGCGCTCGTCCAGCTGCAGGCCGACCGCTTCGCCATTCAGGCCGTTGGTGTTCGGCACGCGGCCGATCGAGATGATCAGGCGGTCAAACGTCGCGGTCTGCTCGGCGCCGGTCGCATCGGCGTAGTTGACGGTAACCTTGTTCTCGCCCTTGGTGATCGCGCCGATCTTGCAGCCCAGGTTGATTCTCAAGCCCTGCTTGGTGAACAGCTTGTGCGCTTCCTTGGCGATCTGCTCGTCGACCGCGCCCAAGAAAGTCGGCAGGCCTTCCAGCACCGTGACGTCGGCACCGACGCGGCGCCACACCGAGCCCATTTCCAGGCCGATGACGCCGGCGCCGATCACGCCGAGTTTCGACGGCACGGCGTCGATCGCCAGTGCGCCTTCGTTCGACAGGATCAGCTTCTCGTCGAATTCCGCGCCCGGCAGCTGGCGTGCGTTCGAACCGGTCGCGATGACGACGTTCCTGGCAGTCAGGGTGTCGACCGTCTGGCCGCTCACGTTGACGGTGTAGCCACCGTCACCCTTGCCGGCGAACGAACCGAGGCCGTGGAAGAAGCTCACCTTGTTCTTCTTGAACAGGAACAGGATGCCGTCGTTGTTCTGCTTGACGATGGTGTCCTTGCGCTTGAGCATGGTCGGCAGGTCGAGTTCGAGGCCGCCGACCTTGATGCCGTGGTCGGCAAAGGCGTGGCCGGCGTGCTCGAAGTGTTCCGACGACTGCAGCAGGGCCTTCGACGGAATGCAGCCGACGTTGGTGCAGGTGCCGCCCGGGGCCGGCTTGCCGGCCGCATTGCTCCAGGCGTCGATGCAGGCGGTCTTGAAGCCGAGCTGGGCTGCACGGATGGCGGCGATGTAGCCGCCAGGGCCGCCGCCGATCACGACGACGTCAAATTGTTTCTCGTTACTCATGAATAGCTTCCTTATTTATTCTTCTGGGATAAAGATCCACAGCGCCAGATAAGCCAGCGCCCCGACACCGGACGTCACGAAGGTCAGCAGGACGAACACAAGGCGCCAGGCATAGATGTCCATGCCGAAGCCGATGCTCAGGGCGCCGCAGACGCCGCCGAGCCAGCGGTCGTGGCGGGAGCGGCGCAGGGAGCGCAGCTTCGCCTCGAAGCTGCCGGGCGCCGGGCCCTCGCTGCTGCCGGTGCCGGTGCTGCGGCCATCCTTGTCCAGGCTCACCTTCTCGCTGGCCAGGACTTTCGCCTTGGCCTGCTCGAATTCGGCGTCGGAGAGCGCGCCGGCCTGGTGCAGTTCGTGCAAACGCCGGATTTCATCGGAGATCATGGCGGTCCTCACTGGTGTTCTGCTGTGTCAACGGGCCTGCCCCGAGGGCAGGCCCGCACTGCACTACGGTGCCGCCGATTACAGGTCGAGCAGCAGGCGCGACGGATCTTCCAGCGCGTCCTTCATGGCCACCAGGCCCAGCACGGCTTCGCGGCCGTCGATGATGCGGTGGTCGTACGACATCGCCAGGTAGTTCATCGGACGGATCACGATCTCGCCGTTTTCCACGACGGCGCGGTCCTTGGTGGCGTGCACGCCCAGGATGGCCGACTGCGGCGGGTTGATGATCGGGGTCGACATCATCGAACCGAAGGTGCCGCCGTTCGAGATCGAGAAGGTGCCGCCGGTCAGGTCGTCCAGGGTCAGCTTGCCTTCCTTGGCTTTCTGGCCGAACTCGCCGATCTTCTTCTCGATGTCGGCGATCGACATCTGGTCGGCGTTGCGCAGGATCGGCACCACCAGGCCGCGCGGCGAACCGACGGCGATACCGATGTCGAAGTAGCCGTGGTAGACGATGTCGTTACCGTCGACCGAGGCGTTCAGGATCGGGTAGCGCTTCAGCGCGGCGACGGCGGCCTTGACGAAGAAGGACATGAAGCCCAGCTTGACGCCGTGTTCCTTCTCGAACTTGTCCTTGTACTTGGCGCGCAGGTCCATGACCGGCTTCATGTTGACTTCGTTGAAGGTGGTCAGGATGGCGTTGGTCTGCTGCGACTGCAGCAGGCGCTCGGCGATGCGGGCACGCAGGCGGCTCATCGGCACGCGCTCTTCCGGACGGTCGCCCAGGTTCGCGACCGGCGCGGCCACTTGCTGCAGCTTCGGTGCCGGAGCGGCGGCCGCGGCAGGAGCTGCGGCTGGCTTGTTGGCAACGGCGGCCAGGGCGTCGCCCTTGGTCACGCGGCCGTCGCGGCCGGTGCCGGTGGCATCCGATGCGCTCATGTTGTTGTCAGCCAGGATCTTGGCGGCGGCCGGCATGGCGACGTCGCCTTTCGAGCCGGCCGGCGCCGCGGCGGTGGCAGCGGCTGGGGCTTCGATCGGCGCGTTCGGGGCGGCCGCCGGCACGGCTTTCACCGCGATCGGGCTGGTCGGGGCCGAAGCTTCGGGGTCGATGATGGCGATGACTTCGCCAGCGCCGACGGTGGCACCGTCGGCCTTGAGCAGCTGGCCGCTCACGCCTTCGCTCGGGGCCGGCCGTACCAGGACCACCTTGTCGGTCACGATGTCGATCATGTTCTCGGCGCGCGACACGTGTTCGCCGCCTTTCTTGTGCCAGGACCGGAGGGTTGCTTCAGCAACCGATTCCGACAGTTGGGGGACCGTGACTTCGATTTGTGCCATTTGATGTAGCTCCGTTTATGTATTCTGTATGCAAAGGCCCCCGGGCCTGAGCGCCGGGGGCTGTGATGTTTTTCTTCTTGCTTACCTGGTGAGGATGAAACCCTTCAACTTCGAGAACGCGGTTTCCAGCAGTTCCTTTTGCTGCGCCACGTGCTTGTCGGCATAGCCGACCGCCGGGGACGCCGATGCCGAGCGGCCGGCATAGGCCAGGCGCTGGCCATCTTCCATGTTTTCGAAGATGTTGTGCTGGATCTGGAACCACGGACCCTGGTTCTGCGGCTCGTCCTGCACCCACACCACCTCGGTCGCGTTGCTGAACTTCTTCAGTTCGGCGGCGAAAGCCTTGTGCGGGAACGGATACATCTGTTCGATACGCACGATCGCCACGTCGCTGGCGCCACGTGCCTTGCGGGTGTTGACCAGGTCATAGTAGACCTTGCCCGAGCAAACCTGCACACGCTTGACCTTGGACGGATCGATCTTCTCGTCCACCTCGCCGATCACCGGCAGGAAGCCGCCCTTTGCCAGGTCGGTCAGCGGCGAGCCGGCGTCCTTGTTACGCAACAGCGACTTCGGCGTGAAGATCACCAAAGGCTTGCGGAACTGGCGCACCATCTGGCGGCGCAGCAGGTGGAAGATCTGGGCGGCCGTGGTCGGCTGCACCACTTGCATGTTGTTGTCGGCGCACAGCTGCAGGAAGCGCTCGATGCGTGCCGACGAGTGCTCCGGACCCTGGCCTTCGTAGCCGTGCGGCAGCATCATGGTCAGGCCCGAGGCGCGGCCCCACTTCACTTCGCCCGAAGCGATGAACTGGTCGATGACGACCTGGGCGCCGTTGACGAAGTCGCCGAACTGGGCTTCCCAGATGGTGAGCGTGTTTGGTTCGGCGGTCGAGTAGCCGTACTCGAAGCCGAGCACCGCTTCTTCCGACAGCACCGAGTCGATCACGGTGAAGTTGGCCTGGTTGTCCGAGACGTTGGCCAGCGGCAGGTAGATGCCCTGGTCCCAGCGCTCGCGGTTCTGGTCGTGCAGCACGGCGTGGCGGTGCACGAAGGTGCCGCGGCCGGCGTCCTGGCCCGACAGGCGCACCGCATAACCCGAGGACAGCAGCGAGGCGAAGGCCAGGTGCTCGCCCATGCCCCAGTCGAGGTTCATCTCGCCCTTGCCCATGTTGGCGCGGTCGTTCAGCACCTTCTCGACCAGCGAGTGCGGCTTGAAGCCTTCCGGTACCTTGGTGATGCGTTCGGCCAGGCGCTTCAGTTCAGTCAGCGGCACGGCGGTGTCGCAGGCGTCGGTCCACTTCTTGTTCAGGAACGGCGCCCAGTCGACGGCGTACTTGTTCTTGAAGTTGGTCAGCACCGGGTCGACCGTGTGCTTGCCGGCGTCCATTGCGTTGCGGTATTCGGCCACCAGCTGGTCGCCGCCGGTGGCTTCGATGGTGCCCTGCGCAGCCAGCTTCTCCGCATACAGCTTGCGGGTGCCCGGGTGCTTGGCGATCTTCTTGTACATCAGCGGCTGGGTCAGGGCCGGGGTGTCCTGCTCGTTGTGGCCGAGCTTGCGGTAGCAGACGATGTCGACCACGACATCCTTGCCGAACTCGGTGCGGTAGTCCATCGCGATCTGCGAGGCCAGCACGACCGCTTCCGGATCGTCGGCGTTCACGTGCAGCACCGGTGCCTCGATCATCTTGACCACGTCCGAGCAGTAGATGGTCGAACGGGCGTCGCGCGGGTCCGAGGTGGTGAAGCCGATCTGGTTGTTGATGACGATGTGGACGGTGCCGCCGGTGCCGTAGCCGCGGGTCTGGGCCAGGTTCAGGGTTTCCATGACCACGCCCTGGCCGGCGAACGCGGCGTCGCCGTGCACCAGGATCGGCAGCACTTCCTTGCCCTTGCGGTCGCCGCGGCGTTCCATGCGCGCCTTGACCGAACCTTCGACGACCGGGTTGACGATCTCGAGGTGCGAAGGGTTGAAGGCCAGCGACAGGTGGACCGGGCCACCCGGGGTCGAGATGTCGCTCGAGAAGCCCTGGTGGTATTTGACGTCGCCCGCCGGCAGGTCGTCGGCGTGCTTGCCTTCGAATTCTTCGAACAGGTCGGCCGGGCTCTTGCCCAGGGTGTTGACCAGCACGTTCAGGCGGCCGCGGTGGGCCATGCCGATGACGATTTCCTGCACGCCCTTTTCACCGGCGCGCTGGATGACTTCGTCGATCGAGGCGATGAAGGATTCGCCGCCTTCCAGCGAGAAGCGCTTGGCGCCGACATACTTGGTGTGGAGGTAGCGTTCCAGGCCTTCGGCCGCGGTCAGGCGCTCGAGGATGTGCTTTTTCTTGTCGCCGGTGAAGCTCGGGGTCGAGCGGATCGACTCCAGGCGCTCCTGCAGCCAGCGCTTCTCGGTCGGGTCGCTGATGTACATGAACTCGGCACCGATCGAACGGCAGTACGTATCACGCAGCATGTTCAGGATGTCGCGCAGCGGCGCGGTTTCTTTCCCGAAGTAGGTATTGCTGATGGTGAAGACGGTGTCGAGGTCGGCTTCGGTGAAGCCGTAGAAGGCGGGGTCGAGTTCCGGCAGGGGCGGACGTTCCTGGCGCTGCAGCGGGTCCAGGTTGGCCCAGCGCGAACCGAGGTAGCGGTAGGCGGCGATCAGCTGGGTGACGGCGACGCGCTTGCGGCCGAGTTCGGGGTCGGGGTTGGCGACCACGGTACGGATCGGACCCTGCTTGGCGCGTTCCGCGAAGGACGCGACGACCGAGGAGTGCACCACGTCCGGGCGGCTGGAGCCGTCGACGGCGGGCACGTGCTGCATCTGGTCGAAATAGGCGCGCCAGTTTTCCGGGACCGAACCCGGATTGTTCAGGTAGGCTTCGTACAACTCTTCCACGTACGGCGCATTACCGCCGAACAGGTACGAGTTCGCATTCTGTTGCTGCATCATTCTTGCTCACCTTTCTTCGCGCTTCGCGAGGTTGGGGCGGGTTAGTCTAACCTTCCGCGACACGGCCTGACCGGTTAGCGGATCGCACTTACTACATCAAGTTGTGGGGGAAGGACGTATTACATTGGCTGGCCGGGCCAGGACGCGTCCAGGCGGCCTGGCACGGCCCGCAACATTGTAACGCAAGCTTTCGCGCCAGGCAGTCACTGCCGTCAGTTTTTATTATTTCTATTTGTAAAGGTGCACGCGGGCGGTTGACCACGTAAATGATAATCGTTATCATTTGAAGATGAGCTCAACCGGACCGTCCACGCCAGCCACTTCCACGCCAGCAGCGCCTGCCCTGCCAGGCGCGCGGCGCGCCGTCTATCTCAAGCAGCTGCACCAGTGGCACTGGATCAGCTCGGCGATCTGCCTGATGGCCATGCTCCTGTTCAGCTTTACCGGTTTCACCCTCAACCACGCGGCCCAGATCGAGGCCAAGCCCGAAGTCACGCGCCTGAAACGCACGCTGCCGGAACCGCTGCGCGCCCAGCTGGAAGCGTTCGCGGCGCAGCATGCCGATGCCCAGGTGCCGCTGCCGAGCGAGATCGCGGACTGGGCCAACGCCAGCTTCCCGCTCGACGTGCGCGGCAAGCGCGCCGAATGGAGCGAGGAAGACGCCTACGTCGCCCTGCCGCGCCCGGGCGGCGACGCCTGGCTGCGCATCGCCGTCGATGGCGGCGCCGAATACGAGGCGACCAGCCGCGGCTGGATCTCCTGGCTCAACGACATGCACAAGGGCCGCAACACGGGCGCCGTCTGGAGCTGGTTCATCGACATCTTCGCCATCGCCTGCGTGGTGTTCTGCGTCACCGGCTTCCTGATCCTGAAATACCACGCGGCGAACCGCCCCTCGACCTGGCCCGTGGTCGGCTTCGGCATCGTGCTGCCGGCCGTAATCGCGCTGCTGTTCGTGCACTGATTAATAAGCTTATCTTCTAGTCATCAGCTCATATATAAGGCGACCTAATGAAACTGTCCCACTCGCTCGCACTGACCCTGCCTTTCGTTTCCGGCTGGGCCGTGGCTGCCGACCTGTCCGTGAAGTTCGAATTGCCCCAGCTGCAGGTGGCGGAATACCACAAGCCCTACGTCGCGATCTGGATCGAGAAGGGCGACGGCGCCATCGCTGCCAACCTGGCACTGCTGTACGACGTCAAGAAGAAGGACAACGCGGGCGAGAAATGGGTCAAGGACCTGCGCACCTGGTGGCGCAAGGCGGGGCGCGACCTCACGCTGCCGATCGATGGCGTGAGCGGCGCCACCAGGGCAGCCGGCAGCCACAGCATGAAGTTCGCGGGCGCCACCGATAAACTCCCGGCCGGCGACTACAAGCTGGTGGTGGAAGCGGCGCGCGAAGCGGGCGGACGCGAACTGGTGCGCGTGCCCTTCACCCTGCCTGCCAAGGGCAAGCTGGCGGCCAGCGCCAGCGGCAAGGAAGAACTCGGCGCCGTCGCGATCGCCATCCAATAACACCGTCCGGAGACCCCACGATGAAGCACCTCGCCAAGAAGTCCGTCCTGCTGCTGGCCCTGGCCAGCCTGTCCTTCGCCGCCAGCGCCCACCGCGGCTGGATGCTGCCCTCCGCTTCCTTCGTCGAGAAGGAAGAAGCCTGGGTCACCATCGACGGCGCCATCTCGGAAGGCCTGTTCGAGTTCGACCACGTGCCGCTGCGCATGGACGGCGTGACCGTCACCGGCCCGGATGGCGTCACCGCCCCGGCCCCGGTCGCCGTGCTGGGCAAGCTGCGCAGCACCCTCGACCTGCGCCTGCCGCAGGACGGCACCTACCGCATCGCGATGGTGTCGAACAACGTCATGGGCAGCTACAAGGTCGGCGGCGAGACCAGGCGCTTCCGCGGCACCGAGCAAAGCGTGGCCAAGGAGATCCCGGCCGGGGCCACCGACGTCCAGCAATCCACGACCCACACCCGCATGGAGACCTTCGTCTCGGCCAACAAGCTGTCGAACGGCGCATTGAAGCCGAGCGGCCAGGGCCTGGAGCTGGTGCCGATCACCCACCCGAACGACCTGCGCGCGGGCGAGCCGGCGAAGTTCCGCTTCCAGCTGGACGGCAAGCCGCTCGCCAACTTCCCCTTCAGCATGGTGCCCGCCGGGGTCAAGTACCGCGGCACGATCAACGAGATCCGCCTCAGCACCGACGCCAAGGGCGAAGCCAGCTTCACCCTGCCGGCGCCGAACCGCTACTGGCTGAGCGCCAAGTATCCGGTGGACCAGGGCAAGGGACCGGGCGAACCAGGCTCGCGCCGCTACGCCTATTCCGCCACCTTCGAGATCCTGCCGGAATAAGGGGAGCGATGCGCGCCGTCCTGGTTCCCCACGCGATCGACCTGGCCCTGCCCCCGGCGGGCAGCACGCTGCGCCGGGCCACGGGCCGGTCCATGGGGACGGGCTGGTCGGCCAGCATGCTGGTCCCGCCCGGCCAGCAGGCGGACCTGGCCGGCGCGCTGCAGCGCGAACTGGACGAGATCGTCGCGCAGATGAGCCACTGGGAAACCGGTTCCCTGCTCTCGCGCTACAACCGCGCGCCCGGCGGCAGCTGGCACCCGCTGCCGCCGCAGTTCCACGAAGTGATGGAAGTGGCCCTGCAGGTGCATGCCGACACGGACGGCGCCTACGATCCGGCCGCCGGCGCCCTGGTGGCCATGTGGGGCTTCGGCGCGCACAGGCGCCACGACGCGCCGGACTTCCAGCCGCCGCAGGAGCGGGACCTGGCCAGCGCCCTGGCGCGCCGCGCCGCCAATACGCCGCGCCTGGAGCGTGCCGGGCGCCGCCTGCTGCAGCCGGGCGGCGTGCAGCTCGACCTGTCCGCGATCGCCAAGGGCTATGGCGTGGACCGCCTCGCCCTGTGCCTGGAACGGCACGGCGTGCATCACTACCTGCTCGAAGTCGGCGGCGAACTGCGCGGCGCCGGCATGAAGCCGGACGGCGAACCGTGGTGGGTCGAGATCGAGGGCGTGCCGGATGGCGCCGCGCCGCAGGCCGTGGTGGCCCTGCATGGCCTGGCGATCGCCACCTCGGGCGACTACCGTAACCATTTCACCCACGGCGGCCGGCGCCTGGCGCACACGCTCGACCCGCGCAGCGGCCGCCCGCTGGACAACGGGGTCGCGTCCTGCACGGTGGTCGCCGACCGCTGCATGGTGGCGGACGCCCTGTCCACCGCGCTGACGGTGATGGGTCCTGGCGCCGGCATTGCCTTTGCCGACGCGCGCGGGATCGCGGCGCGCTACCTGGTGCGCGGCAGCGGCGGCGTCCTGGTGGAACACCCCTCGGCCGCCTGGCGCGCCCTGCTCCAATGATGCTGGCGGCATTCAGCACCGACCCGCTGCGCTGGGGCAGCGCGCTGGCCCTGTGCGGCGGCTACCTGGCCATGTGCCTGGCGATCTGGCGCGCCCGGGCGCCGCGCGCGACGCCGCAGCCCGGGTCGGGCGAGGCCGACTGGCTGGTGGTCTACGCCAGCCAGACCGGCAGCGCCGAGTACCTGGCCGGCCAGAGCGCCGCCACCCTGCGCACCGGCGGCCTGCCGGCGCGCGCGGTCTGCATGTCGGACCTGGCGGACAACATGCTGGCGCGCGCCACGCGCGTGCTGTTCATCGCCAGCACCTATGGCGAAGGCGATGCGCCGGACAGCGCCGCGCGCTTCGCCGGCGCCACCATGGCCGGCGCACCCGACCTGGCGCACCTGCACTATGCGGTGCTGGCGCTGGGCGACAGCAGCTACACGCGGTATTGCGGCTTCGGCCGCGCCCTCGACGGCTGGCTGGCGGCGCGCGGCGCCACGCCCCTGTTCGAGCGCATCGACGTCGACCGCGGCGACCCGGCCGCGCTGACGGCGTGGCAGCAGCACCTCGGACGCCTGGCCGGCACCAGCGACGCGCCCGACTGGGAAGCACCCGCCTACGGCGACTGGCGCATCCTGGAGCGCACCGTGCTCAATCCCGGCAGCGCCGGTGCGCCGCTGCTGCGCATCGCGCTGGCACCGCGCGCAGGCGCGCTGCCGCAATGGGAAGCGGGCGACCTGGCCCAGGTGAGCGTGCCGGCGGACCCGGACCACCCGCGCGAATACTCGATCGCCTCGTTGCCGCCCGAGGGCCGGCTGGAACTGCTGGTGCGCCTGCAGCGGCGGCCTGACGGCAGTCCTGGCGCGGCCTCGGGCTGGCTATGCCAGGGCGCCACGCCGGAAGACAGGATTTCATTACGGATCCGCGCGCACGCGCGCTTCCGCCTGGACGGCAATGCCGCGCGGCCGCTGGTCGCGATCGGCAACGGCAGCGGCCTGGCCGGCCTGCGCGCGCTGCTCAAGGCCCGCATCGATCAGGGCAAGGGCGACAACTGGCTGCTGTTCGGCGAGCGCAACGCCGCCCACGACTTCGTGTGCCGCGAGGAGCTGCAGGGCTGGCTGGCGGCGGGCGCGCTGGCGCGCCTGGACCTGGCCTTCTCGCGCGATGGCGGACCGGCCCCGTACGTGCAACACAGGCTGCGCGAACAGGCGCAGGAACTGCGCCGCTGGGTAGCGAATGGCGCCGCGATCTACGTCTGCGGCAGCCTGCAAGGGATGGCGGGCGGCGTGCACGAGGCGCTGCTGGAGATCCTCGGCGCGGACGGCCTCGACGCGCTCAGCGCCGAAGGCCGCTACCGCCGCGACGTGTATTGAACTTGCCAAAGGGCGTGGCGCGCAGCCAGCAAGCGCACCCACGCCCCGCACCGGGCCTCAGCCCTTGTCGTTCTTGTGGCTCTGCGAGCCAGCCCGCGCATGCTGCTCGGGCGTGCCGCCGCGGGTGCCGCCGCTGCTGGCCTGGTTGCCGCCCTGGCCCTGGCCGCGCTGGCCGCCGCTCTGCTGGCTGCCGCCACCGCCGCCGCCATGGCTCATCGAGCCGGCACGGCGCGCTTCTTCCGAGTCGAACTCGTGCGCATTGCCCGAGGCGTGCGCGGCACGGCCGCCTTCGGAAGCGATTTCACGCTGCCGCTGCGGATCCATCGAAGCGAAACCACGGTTGCTGGTATCGCCGCTCTGCTTGCTGCCGCCCTGGTTGCCGGACTGCTTACTGGACTGGTTGGACTGATTGCTGCCCTGGTTACCGCCCTGGTTGCCGGTTTGCTTGTTCGATGCCATAGTTGCCTCCTGTTCATTGTTGAATGACCAGCCGGAAGTGGCTGAGACAGGGTCATCCTAACCAAGCCCTCCGCAGCACACCACGGACTTTCAGCTAACGCTTTGTAGGACAATACCTTGCCACGGCCAACGAATTTACTGGCATTCAGTGAGTAATTACCTGTGAAAGTGTTTTAACATTCGATGCCGTGGTAGAACAGATTCGACGCTGGATGGCAATAATTAGAACAAATTGATTTACACCATGTAGTCCTGGACTGACCTCCTATTGTGAAATTTTCCATTGGCCATCGTCTCTTCCTGTCGGTCCTGCTTGCCATCCTCGCGGTGGCAGCCAGCGCCGTTTACCTGCTGCGCCAGAACGTGCTGGCCAGTTTCGGCGACTACGCGGTCGGCATCGAACTCGACCGTCTCGACGAATTGTCGGGCGCCCTCGCCGCGCGTTACCGCGATGCGGGCGGCTGGACCTTCCTGCCCGCCGCCGATGCCAGGCGCGGCTGGATCGCGGCCGAGCTGGCGCGCCTGCAGGAGGCACGCCAGCGCCGTGTGCCGGCCCCGCCTGCCGTGCCTGTCGTGCCTGCCGCCCCGCAGGCGCCGGCGGCCGCTGCGGCGCCGCAGCTGTCCTCGCCGGCCAACGCGCATACGGGCCGCGCGGTGCGGGGAGTGGCGCAGCCTGACATCCGCCATGCCCTGTCGTTTGCGCCACCTGCTCCACCGGCGCCGCCCGCGCCCTCCGTGCCGCCAGCCCCGCCCGCGCCCCCGGCGCTCCTGCCGCCCCTGCCCTTCGCTCCAGCGCCGCCATCCGCCCCGGCCGACGCTGCCGACACTGCCGGCGCTTCGCTCGCGCAGCGCGTCACCCTGCTCGATGCCAGGGGCGCCTACCTCGCGGGCCGCGCGCTGCCGCCGGAGGGCGCCTTGCCACTGGCGCGCCGCCCCATCGTGCTCGATGGGCGCACGCTGGGCTACCTGGGCGTGACCCGCAGCCCGCGGCCGAGCGACGCCATGGCGCTCGCCTTCCTCGAGCAGCTGCGCAGCAGCTTGGCCCTGATCGTGGCCGTGGCGGTGACCCTGAGCGCGCTGGCCGCGGTGCTGCTGGCGCGCCACTTCCGCCAGCCGATCGCGCGCCTTGCCGCCGGTGCCGGCGCCCTGGCGCAGGGCGACTTCACGGTGCGGCTGACCGATACCCGCAGCGACGAACTGGGCGAGCTGGCCCGTCACTTCAACGCGCTCGCCGAACAGCTCGGCCGCGCCGAGGGCGCGCGCCGCCAGTGGGTGGCCGACACCTCGCACGAGCTGCGCACCCCGCTGGCCGTGCTGCGCGCGCAGCTCGAAGCGCTGCAAGACGGCGTGCGCAGCGCCACCCCGGACACGCTGGCGGCGATGCTGCGCCAGGTACTGAGCCTGAACAAGCTGATCGACGAACTGTATGCGCTGGCGCGCGCCGACGTCGGCGCCCTCGACTGCAAGCCGGTCGCGCTCGACCTGTGGCGCTTCGCCACCGCCCACGCGCAGGGCTTCGTCACGCGCCTGCAGGGCGCCGGGCTGGCGCTGGAACTGGGCGCGCCGCCCGATGCCGGCCCGGTGCTCGCCGACCCCGACCGTCTGCGCCAGGTGCTCGACAACCTGTTCGAGAACAGCCTGCGCTATACGGCGCCGGGCGGACGCCTGCGCCTGCAGGCACAGGCCGGATCCGGACATCTGCACCTGGTGCTCGACGACAGCGCGCCCGGCGTGCCCGATGCCGCGCTGGCGCGCCTGGGCGAGCGCTTCTACCGTGTCGACGCCTCGCGCAGCCGCGCCCATGGCGGTGCCGGCCTCGGCCTGGCACTGTGCCGCCGCCTGCTCGAGGCGCAGGGCGGGCGGCTGGACTTCGCCCACTCGGCCCTGGGCGGCCTGCGCGCGACCCTCGCGCTGCCGCTGGCCGCGCAAGAAGGCCCACGCGCATGAGCCAGACCATCCTGATCGTCGAGGACGAAGCGGAACTGGGCGCGCTGGTGGCCGACTATGCGCGCGCGGCCGGCTACACGGCGCGGGTGATCGGCGACGGCCGCGCGGCGCTGGCGGCGATCCGGGACGAGCCGCCCGCGCTGGTCGTGCTCGACCTGATGCTGCCCGGCATGGACGGCCTGGCCCTGTGCCGCGCGCTGCGCGCGCGCAGTGCGCTGCCGGTCATCATGGTGACCGCGCGCGTGGAGGAAATCGACCGCCTGCTCGGACTCGAGGCCGGCGCCGACGACTACCTGTGCAAACCCTTCAGCCCGCGCGAGCTGATCGCTCGCATCAAGGCCATCCTGCGCCGCGCGGGGAGCGCGGCGTCCGCCCCTTCCCCTGTCCCTGCCGCTGCCCTGCTGGTCGACGAGGCGGCGCGCCGGATCCTGGTGCATGGCCAGCCGCTCGACCTGACGCCGAGCGAGTTCGCGATCCTGGCCGCGCTGGCGCGCCGCCCGGGCCAGGTCTTTTCGCGCGCCCAGCTGCTCGACTGCGCCCGCGCCGACAGCCTGGATGCGACCGACCGCGCCATCGACAGCCACGTCAAGAATTTGCGGCGCAAGCTCGATGCCGCCGCGCCCGGGCTGGACGCGATCCGCTCGATCTATGGCCTCGGCTACCGCTACGACCTGTAGCGGCGGCGCTCCACGTTTTCTCCATATTTGGGGGGCATGATGCATCCATGGCCCGCCGCCGGCGCGGGCCGCAGCCAAGGAGACCACCATGCACCGCAACCAGATCTCACGCAAGCCCGTCCTGACCGTCCTGGCCACCCTGGCCCTGCTGGGAGGGAGCACGCCCGGCGCCCAGGCCGGCGTGTTCGTCCACGTCACCTGCACCGCGACCGTGAACGGGAACTGCCCGCCGCCGCCGGCCCCGCCAGCTCCGCCGGCACCGCCCGCTCCATCCGCGATCCCGGCGCCTCCGGCCCCGCCGGCAGCGCCGGCGGGGCGGCGCGCACGGCACGCACCGGCCCTGCCCGCGCTGCCCCCATTGCCCGCGCTCCCCGCGATGCCTGCCATCCCTGCGCTGCCCGCCATGCCACCGGCACCGCCCGCCCCGCCACCGCTGCCGGAAGTGCCCGAGGCGGCCCACGCGGCCTGCGCCGGCAAGCCCGAAGGCAGCCGACTCACCCACGTCCTGGGCGAGGACGAAACCATGGACGGCGTATGCGGCCGCGCAGGGGGCAGGCCGGTATTCCAGCTGCACACCTACCGGCGCGGCTAGCGAGGCGCAGCGGGGCGCGGCTCGACGCAGGGGCCTGGATCATTTATTCTCGTACCATGAACACGCCCGACGTCCCCCTGGGGCGGCTGCAGGTGAACCGCGCCAAGGGCCTGCTGACCCGCGAGGACTAGCCGTGCCCCACCCGCCTGTACCCGCCCGCCCTGTCCCGCCGCTTGCGCCGGAGCTCGAGGATTGCTGCCGCAGCGGCTGCGTGCCCTGCGTGTTCGACCTCTACGAAGACGCGCTGGCGCGCTACCAGGAGGCGCTGGCCGCCTGGGAAGCCGCGCAGCCGCCCGGCTCCCCGCCCTGCCTGCCCTCTCCGTCCGGGTGAGCCCGCGGGCGCACGCTTGAAACCAGGATGTTGACGATTTGATTACAATGGTCCGGTCGGTGTCATTCACGGAGTGGATATGTTCGACATGGATTTGCCCTGGTGGGAATTTATCGTACGCGGCCTGGCCGTCTACCTGCTGCTGCTGGTCATGGTGCGCCTGTCCGGGCACCGCACCGTGGGCCAGTTCACGCCCTTCGACCTGCTGGTCGTGATGCTGCTGTCCGAGGCGGTCTCGAACTCGCTGAACGGCGGCGACCATTCCCTTGTCGGCGGCCTGATCGCCGCGGCCACCCTGGTGGCCATCAATTCCCTGGTGGCCCTGGCCAGTTCGCGCAGCGCGCGCTTCGAGAAGTTCGTCGACGGCAGCGCAGTGCTCATCGGGCGCGACGGCGTGTTCTTCGAGAAGACGGTACGGCGCTGCCGCCTGTCCGAGTCCGACCTCGAGGAAGCCTTGCGCGAGCACGACTGCCCACGCCCCGAAATGAAGTGCGCCTTCCTGGAAGCGGACGGCAAGATCAGCATCCTGCGCAACCCGCAATAAGGCAGCGGCCGCGGGCGGATCGCGCCGCGTCCTCAGGCCAGCGCAGCCCCCGGCCGCGCCGCCAGCAACCGGCGCCAGGCCGGTAGCGCCGCGTCCCAGAACGCCGCCAGCGATGCCGGCCGGCCGAGTCGCGGCTCCAGCTCCAGTTGCAGGAAACGCGCGGCCTGCAGCAGCGCTTCCACCGCCCCTGCCTCGTCGCCCGGGGCCAGCGCCAGCGCGCCGGTCTGCTTGGACAGTTTTTCGCCCTCGGCATTGCGCACCACCGGCACGTGCAGGTAGCGCGGGGTCGGCACCCCGAGCACGCGCTGCAGGAAGATCTGGCGTGGCGTCGAGTCGAGCAGGTCGGCACCGCGTACCACGTCGGTGACGCCTTGTTCCGCATCGTCCACCACCACCGCCAGCTGGTAGGCCCAGAAGCCGTCGGCACGCTTCAGCACGAAGTCGCCCGACTCGGCCGCCAGGCGCTGGCTCACGTCGCCCGCGAAGCGGTCGGTGAAGCCGACCACGTCGTAACCCGGGTCCGGCACCCGCAGGCGCAGGCTGCGCATGGCGCGTCCTTGCGGCAGCCCATGGCGGCAGGTGCCCGGATAGATGGCGGCGCCGTCGGGTGCGAAGCCGAGGCGCGAGTCGGCGATCTCGCGCCGGTTGCAGCCGCAGGGATAGGTGTGGGCGGCGATGCGCTCGGCCGCCGCCTGGTACAGGTGCTTGCGCCGGCTTTGCCACACGACCTCGCCGTCAGCCCGCATGCCCAGCCGTTCGAGCAGGGCCAGGATGGCTTCGGCCGCGCCGGGCACGCTGCGGCCCTCGTCGATGTCTTCGATGCGCACCAGCCAGCGGCCGTGGTGCGCCCGCGCGTCGAGATAGCTGGCCAGGGCCGCGACCAGCGAGCCCGCGTGCAGCGGGCCGGTCGGGGACGGCGCGAACCGGCCGACGTAGGGAGGATTCAGGTGCATCATGGGTGGATGATACCCGCAGCGCGCACGGTGCGTGGCGGGCCGGCGCGCTACTTTCCGGTGGCGATCAGCTTCGTCACCTGCCCCGCCACCTCGTTCGGTACCGCCATCGACAGCTGGTAGTGCACGATCTCGAAGCCGGTGGCGGTCTTGCGGATCACGCCGCTGGCCATGCAGGGGCCCATGTTCGGGGTGTCGAGCAGTTCGTCGAACCAGATCAGCGACTTGTCCGCCGAGGCGTAGACGTTGCGGCGGGTGGCCTTGAAGCTCCAGGCCGACTTGCGTTCGAAGTACTTCCTGGCCCAGGCCTTGAACGCGTCGCGCTGCCACAGTTCAGTGCGGTCGGTGCCGATGTAGACGCCGTCCGCGGCGATCTTGTCGAAATACGCCATGCGCGCGTGGGCGGCGTCGTCGTGCCATGCGTCGACGAAGGCGTTCACCTGGCTGGCCAGGGCGGGATCGGCGGGGGCGGCCCGGGCGGTGTTGAGCATGCCCAGGAAACCCAGGCAAAGGATGGCGGCGGCAAGGAGTCGTGGCATGGCGGCTTTCGGTAGCGGTCGGGAAGGCTTCAATGCGAAGCGCGTGGAAACCTGTTTACGATAATGCAAGCCTGTCCGTTTGCCAACGCCGCCGGACCGATGGATGGCTGAACACGGCAGCTGTGCACTAGAATAGGCGGATGCGCATCCTGATCGTCGAAGACCACCCTGACATCCTCGCCAACCTCTACGGTTTCCTGGAACCGCGCGGCCACCAGCTCGATTCGGCCCGCAACGGCTATGGCGGACTGGCGCTGGCGTCCGAGCACGACTACGATGTGATCGTGCTGGACGTCATGCTGCCCGGCCTGAGCGGCCTGGAACTGTGCCACAAGCTGCGCACCGAACTCGGCAAGCCAACCCCGGTGCTGATGCTTACCGCCCGCGACAGCCTGAGCGACAAGGTGGCCGGCTTCGACAGCGGCGCCGACGACTACCTGGTCAAGCCCTTCTCGCTGGTCGAACTCGAAGTGCGCCTCAAGGCGCTGGTGCGGCGCGCGGCATCGGCCCACGCGCTGCATGCCACCCTGCGCTTCGGCGAATTGCGCTACGACCCCGAGATGCAGGAAGCCAGCCGCGCCGGCGTGCCGGTGCAGCTCACCCGCACCGGCTACACGCTGCTGCGCTGCCTGCTGGCGGCGGCGCCGCGCATCGTCAGCCGCGAGACGCTCGAACAGGCCGTGTGGGGCGACGACCGTCCCGACAGCGACGCCCTGCGCACCCACATCCACGCCTTGCGCCAGGCGCTCGACAAGCCCTTCGCCACACCGATGCTGCAGACCGTCGCCGGCGTCGGCTACCGCCTGGTGCAGCCGGAACCGGACCCTCGCCCGGCCGAGCGCGATGCGCCGCGCTGACTCGCTGAAGCGGCGCATCGTCATCGCCTTTGTCCTGTTCGGACTGGGCGCCTCCGCCCTGTTCGCCGCGATCGCGGCGATCGCGGTGGAAGGCATCGAGGTACAGCTGGTCGACAAGCGGCTCGAGGCCGCCGTGGCCTGGGCCGCGCCGCGCCACACCGCCGGCCTGGACGTGGACATGCCGGCCGGCCTGCGCTTCCAGCGCGGCGCGGCGATTCCCGCCCCGCTGCGCGGCCTGGCCGACGGCGTGCACAAGGTCGACGTTGGTCCCACCCGCCTGCACGTGCTGGCCGGGCACGACGCGCAGGGCGGCTGGGTACTGGTCGACCATGAAAGCGACTATGACAAGATCGAGCTGGTGGTGTACTCGATGTTCGCCGCCGTGTTCGTCGGCTTCATGCTGCTGGCCACGCTGCTGGGCGGCTTCCTCGGCACGCGCGTGGTGACGCCGATCCGCGAACTGGCGCAGGCGGTCGGCCAGGACAGCGTCCCGCCGGCCCTGACCGGGCGCAAGGACGAACTGGGGGTGCTGGCCCGCGCGCTGCAGGCCCACACCGCGGAGCTGCGCGCCTTCCTCGACCGCGAACGCTACTTCACCGGCGACGTCAGCCACGAGCTGCGCAGCCCGCTGACCGTCATCATGGGCGCCGCCGAGATCCTGCTGCAGGACGCCCCGCCCGCACTGCGCGCCCCGGCCGAGCGCATCTACCGCGCCGCCCGCGAAGCGGCGGAATGCGTCACCGTGCTGCTGTTGCTGGCGCGCTCCCCCGAACTGGGGAGCCAGGCTCCGGTCGACCTGGCCAGGGTCGCGCGCGACGAAGCGGACAAGTACCGTTCGCTGGTGGCCGGCAAGCCGGTCGCGCTGCGCTTCGAAGAGAGTGCGGCGCTGGCGGTGCGCGCGCCGCGCGAGCTGTGCGCGGCCGCGATCGGCAACCTGGTGCGCAATGCCTGCCAGTACACCGACGCCGGCGAGGTCGTGCTGCGGGTGCTGCCCGGCCGGGTCGTCGTCGAAGACACCGGGCCCGGCCTGCCGCCCGCCGTCGTCGCCACCCTGGGCAGCGGCGGCGGCGTGCCGTCCAGCGGGTCCGGCGGCACCGGCCTCGGGCTGGCGCTGGCGCGCCGCATCTGCGACTTCCTCGGCGCCAGCTTCGCCTACGAAGCCCGGGCCGAAGGCGGCAGCCGCTTCACCATCGGCTTCGCGCCGGATCCGGGTTCACGCCGGCCTAACGTCCCGCTGACGGGGGGCTGACGCCGCGCTTCGTATCCTTGCCAGGACTGCCGCCATTCCGGCTGCGCGCCCTGAAACGATACCGAAGTGCACAAGCTCTCCTCGCCGCGCATCAGCGCCAACCTGCTGGTCTTTGCCGTCTCCCTGCTGCTGGCCAGCGCCGCCAACATCAACTTCTGGTCGGCCTTCATCCACGCTGTCGGCGGCGTTTCGCTGGCCCGCCTGCCGCTGCTGGCGGGCAGTTTCGCCATCGTGCTGCTGCTGTTCCACGCGCTCCTGACCCCGTTCAGCTTCCGCTTCGTCGCCAAGCCGGCACTGATCGCCTTCCTCCTGATCGCCTCCGCCTCGGCGTGGTTCATCAACGAATACGGCATCCTGATCGACCGGACCATGATCCAGAACATGGCCGAGACCGACCTGCGCGAGGCGGGCGAGCTGCTGAACTGGCGCCTGGCCGCCTTTGTCGCGCTGACCGCCGGCCTGCCTTCGCTGCTGGTGGCGCGGGTGCAGGTCCGGTTTCCTTCGGGGGCGCGCGGTCTGGCGCAGCGGGCCGGCATCGCCGCCGGCGCGCTGGCCGCGGCCGTCATCCTGCTGGTGCTGCTGTTCAAGACCCTGGCGCCGGCCGTGCGCGAGCATCGCGAACTGCGCTACCTGCTCACGCCGACCAACGTGGTGCAGGCGCTGAATGGCTACCTGCGCCAGCGCTGGAGCAAGCCCACGCCCTTGACCCCGATCGGCCGCGACGCCGTCAAGGGCAGCCGCTGGGCCGGCCAGGCGCGCCGCACGGTGACCGTGATCGTGGTCGGCGAGACCGCGCGCGCCGCCAACTTCTCGCTGGACGGCTATGTGCGTCCGACCAATCCGCTACTGGCGCGCGAACCGGGATTGATCAACTTCACCCGGGTCCGCTCCTGCGGCACCGCCACCGCGGTGTCGGTGCCCTGCGTATTCTCCGCCCTCACCCGCGAGCACTACGACGACAGTAGCGCCGTCAACCAGGAAGGCCTGCTCGACGTGCTCGCGCACGCGGGCTTGCGCGTGCTCTGGCGCGATAACAATTCGGGCTGCAAGGGCGTCTGCGCGCGCGTGGAATTCGCCGACCTGTCGGCGCCGGCGCCCGGCAAGCCGCATTGCAGCAGCGACGAATGCCATGACGAAGTCCTGCTCGACGGCCTGCCGGAACTGATCCGGCGTCCAGGCAAGGACCTGGTCGTCGTCCTGCACCAGAAGGGTAGCCACGGTCCGGAATATGCGAAGCGCTATCCGGTAGGCTTCGGCCGCTTCGGGCCGGTGTGCGAGACCAGCGAATTCGAGCGCTGCACGCGTGCCGCGATCGTCAACGCCTACGACAACACGATTCTCTACACCGACACCTTCCTGGCGCGCACCATCGACATGCTGCGCGCGGCAGCGCGCGACAGCGACCTCGACACCTCGCTGCTGTACTTCTCGGACCACGGCGAATCGCTCGGCGAAGGCAAGCTGTACCTGCACGGCGCGCCCTACCTGTTCGCGCCCGATGAACAGACCCATGTGCCGATGATGCTCTGGATGTCGGACGGCTTCAGCCAGCGCTTCCGCATCGACCGTGCCTGCCTGCAGGCGCGGCGCGACCAGGCGCTCTCGCACGACAACGTGTTCCACTCGGTGCTCGGCATGCTGAACATCGAGACCGCCGTCCTGAATCCCCGCCTCGACCTGTTCCATGCCTGCGTTCGCAACTGATTCCCTGCCTGCCACCGAGGCTGAAGCGGACGCCCCGGCCTGTTCATCGGCGCCGCGCTGGCCGACGCGCGCTGGCCGCAGGCGCCGCTCGACCGGCACTATGCGCGGCTGCGGCTGCGCGTGATTGCCTGGGCGGCCGTGCTGGTGCCGCTCGTTACCAGCCTGCTCAAGCAGACCAGCAACGCCTACTGTCCCTGGGACCTGGCGCGCTACGGCGGCGCCGCGCCCCATCCGCGCCTGTCCGCGTCCTTGCCGCCTGGCGTCCTGCCCGGCCATTGCCTGCCGGCCGGCCACGCCTCGAGCGCGCTGTGGCTGGTATCGCTGGTGGTGCTATGGCTGCCCGGTCCGCCACGGCGCGCGCTGCGCGCCCTCGGCCTGTGCCTGTTGCCGGGGCTGGCGCTGGGCTGGATGCAGCAGATGCGCGGAGCGCACTTCCTGAGCCATACGCTGTGGTCGGCCTGGATCGCGTGCGCCATCGTAGCCGCCCTGATCGCGCTGCTGCAGGGAGGCGAAGCGCGCCCCGCTAGCGGTGGTATTTCCCGTCGCTTTCAGGCTGGTATTCGATGCCGCGCACGGTGAGTGCGAACATGGCGCCGTCCGGCCGCTCCCAGCGGATGGTGTCGCCCACCTTCAAGCCGAGCAGTGCGGTGCCGACCGGGGTCAGGATCGACAGCTGGTCGGGCTGGCCGGCCATGTCCTTCGGATAGGTGAGCGTCATCGTCACCTCTTCCTCCGCGTCGTCGAAGGAAAAACGCACGCGCGAGTTCATGGTGACCACGTCGGGCGGGATGTCCTGGGGTTCGGCCAGGGTGGCGCGGCCCAGTTCTTCGAGCAGGGCGTCGCGCGCGGCGACTTGCGAGGCCGGCACGGCATCGAGCATGCGGTCGAGGCGGTCCATGTCCAGCCAGGACACGAGGATGGTCGGTTTCATTGTCTACTCCTGATAGGGTGCCCGCGCCATGGCGGGCGGATGGCGTACCGGCGCCAAAGGAAGCCGGCTGGCGCGATAGTCGAAGATGCGGGGCGCTCGGGAGGACGGAAAAACGCGTGCGGACGGTCCTCACCGAGCCCGGACGAGCCAGGCGAGGTTGCGCGAGGACTGCTGCACCGCTCGCGACACGGCCGCGCAATCACGCTCCACGGACGCGGCAAAGCCCCTGCCCTGGCGGCAGGCGCCCGAGTGCGGCGATGGAAAGCGTGGCGAATGCATGGGTGGACCGGTCTGGGAGCGTCTGGGTGAAATGGCGGGACTGTCAGGCCAGTATAGCCTTTCCAGCGAATCCGTCAACGGCGCGCCGCCCGTTCGCGCCCGGCGCAGGCGGCAAAGGGCAGCAGGAATGGATACAGGCCCCACACCGCGCGCCCATCGACGCGCACGCACAGGGCCGCGTACAGCGGCGGCAGCGCCATCAGGGCCAGCAGCCCCGCCAGCGGCCGCACGACAGGCGGCGCGCCGCGCCAGCCCAGCAGCGCGAGCGGCGCCACCAGCACGGCGCTGCCGGCGATCGACGCCAGCGAGCGCCAGTCGCCCAGCGCGCGCAGCACCTGGCGCCAGCCGGGCGTCCAGCGATAGGCCGGCAGCCCGGTGACCAGCCACCAGCGCACCGCGACGATCCACGCGAGCGCCGCGGCCAGCACGGCCAGGCCGGGCAGGATGGCGATGCGGCGCATCGCGACCAGCCACACCAGCAGCAGGATGTTCTCTTCGCGCACGGCGGTGCCGGCCAGGCCGGCCGCGGCCGCCAGCCAGGGCTGGCCGCTCACCACCCCGAGCACGAAGGCGGCACGCGCGCAGACCGAACCGGGATCGACCACCAGGTAGGGTGCATACCAGAAGGTCGGCAGCGAGACGATCAGCAGCAGCCCGGCCGCCACCGCCCGGCGCGGTCCGAGCCCGGCGCGCAGCACGGCGGCCGACGCCAGGCAGGCCGCCAGCGTCACCAGCAGCCAGTTGAGCATGGCGAAACCGTTGCGCAGTTCGCCGGGCAGCGCCGCCGCCAGGGCCGGCACCAGGAGCCGGTACGGGAAAGGCGCTTCCAGGCTGCTGGCCGGGAGCTCGCCGCGCAGCCAGCGCGCGGTGTCGTAATAGGCCTGCGAATCGGCCACCGTGCCGCCCCAGCGCCATACCATCACGATGCAGGACAGCAGCGCGAAGCCGGCGGCCACCTGGAGCCAGTCGAGGCGGCGCTGTGCCGGTGCGGGAGCGATGAGGGTGGCGGACTGCTTCATGCTGCGAATGCGCGGGATCGAAGCAGGCGAGGATAGCAGATGCGCAAGCGGACCGGCTCACGCATTGTCACCGCGCCGCAACCGTCCCCGCCTCACACCGACAGGGGCATGCCGCCGATCAGCTTGTCGAGCGTGATCGGGTACTCGCGCACCCGCACCCCGGTGGCGTTGTAGACCGCGTTCGCGATCGCCGCCGCCACCCCGCAGATGCCCAGCTCCGCGATGCCCTTGGCCTTCATGGGCGAGGACATCGGATCGACCTCGTCGAGGAAGATCACTTCCTGGTGCGGGATGTCGGCATGCACCGGCACCTCGTAGCCGGCCAGGTCGTGGTTGACGAAGTAGCCGAGCCGCTTGTCGACCGCCAGCTCTTCCATCAGGGCCGCGCCCGCCCCCATCGTCATGGCGCCGATCACCTGGCTGCGCGCGGTCTTGGGATTGAGGATGCGCCCGGCCGCGCACACGGCCAGCATGCGCCGGATGCGCACCTCGCAGGTCACCGCGTCCACCCCGACTTCCACGAAGTGGGCGCCGAAGGTGGACTGCTGGAAGCGCTTGTCGATATCGCCGTATTCGATCAGGTCTTCGCCGACCAGCTCGCGTCCGCCCACCGCCTCGCCGAGGGGCAGGCTGCGCTCGCCCGCGCGCACCAGGCCGTCGGCGAAGATGGCGCGCTCCGGGTCCAGCCCGGCCTGGCGCGCCACCGCTTCGCGCAGCTTCATGCAGGCCGCATACACGCCCGCCGTCGAATTGTTGCCACCCCACTGCCCGCCCGAGCCGCAGGATGCCGGGAAGCTCGAGTCGCCCAGGCGCACCCGCACCCGCTCGAGCGGCACGCCCATCATCTCGCTGGCGGTCTGCGCGATGATGGTATAGCTGCCAGTGCCGATGTCGGTCATGTCGGTTTCCACCGTCAGGATGCCGCGCCGGTCCAGGCGCACGCGGGCCGCCGACTTGGTGAGCAGGTTGTCGCGGAAGGCCGAGGCCATGCCCATGCCGACCAGCCAGCGGCCATCGCGCACCGAGGCCGGCCTGGCACTGCGGCGTTCCCAGCCGAAGCGCTGGGCGCCCGTCTGCAGGCACTGGATGAACTGGCGCTTTGAAAACGGCGGATGCGGATTGTGCTTTTCCTTTTCCGGCTTCTTCGACTGGGGATCGCTGGACGCGGGCTTTTCCGGATTGTCCGGCACCACCTGGGTATCGTTCAGGATGCGCAACTGCACCGGGTCGATGCCCAGCTTTTCCGCCATCTCGTCCATCGCGATCTCGAGCGCCGCCATGCCGGGCGCCTCGCCCGGGGCGCGCATCGCGTTCGCTTCCGGCAGGTCCATCTCGGCCACGCGGTTGGCGGTCATGCGGTGTTCGCCGGCATACAGGGCGCGGGTCTGGGTGGCGGCGTTTTCCGGCGAGCCGTCCTTCAGGTTGCCGGACCAGCTCTCGTGCGCGATCGCGGTGATTTTTCCTTCGCGCGTGGCGCCGATGCGGATGCGCTGCACCGTCGCCGAGCGGTGCGTGGTGTTGTTCGGGATGAGTGCGCGCTGCAGCGGCACCCGCACCGGCCGCCGCGCCGCTCGTGCGCCCAGCGCCGCCAGCAGCACGTCGGCGCGCAGGAACAGCTTGGAGCCGAATCCGCCGCCGATGTAGGGCGAGAGCACGCGCACCTTGTCCTTCGGGATGCCCAGGGTCTTCGCCAGGTCGCCCCTGGCCCAGGCGATCATCTGGTTCGAGGTCCAGACCGTGAGCTGGTCGCCGTCCCAGGCCGCGACGCTGGCGTGCGGCTCCATCATCATGTGCGACTCGTGGGCCGTATGGTATTCGCCGTCGTGCTGCACCGGGCTGGAGGCAAACGCGCCGGTGAAGTTGCCGACCTGGGTCTCGGCCGCCTCCTTCTTCGGCGCCACCGCCTTGTGGCGCACCGCCTGCAGGTCGTAGGCGCCCTTGTCGCGCTCGTAGCGGATGCGTACCAGGGCCGCGGCGTCGCGCGCCTGCTCGAAGGTCTCGGCCACCACCAGCGCCACCGCCTGGTGGTAATGCTGGATGCGCGGCCCGCCCAGCAGCAGCGCGGTATTGAAGTTGCCCTTGGCGAGCCTGCCCGCGTTCTGGGCGGTGACGATGGCGATCACGCCTGGAGCGGCCCTGGCGGCCGCCAGGTCGATCGACACGATGCGCCCGCTCGGGATGGCGGAGCCGATCACGTAGCCGTGCGCCTGGTTCGGCACCACGTCGTGGCGGTCCATCGCATACGGCGCGGTGCCGGTGGTCTTCAGCGGGCCGTCGATGCGGTCGACCGGCTGGCCCACCACCTTCAGCTGGTCGATCGGATTGGTGCTGGCTGGTTCGTTGAATTTCATGGCTGTCCCTTTCCCTTATGCGCGCGTGGCCGTGTTGGCGTCGGCGATGGCCGCGGCCAGGACCCGTCCTACCAGCGGCACCTTGAACGCGTTGTCCTCGGTGGTGCGGGCGCCGGCCAGCAGCGCACCGGCGACGGCCTGCGCGCCGCGCCCGAAGGCGCCGTCGGCCGCCTCGACCCGCCACGGCTTGTGGGCGACGCCGCCCAGCGCCACCCGGCCGCTGCCATCGGGCAGCACGATGGTGGCGGCCGAGACGATCGCGAAGGCGTAGGACGCCCGGTCGCGCACCTTGCGGTAGGCCTGCACCCCGCCGACCGGCGGTGGCAATGTCACCGCCGTGATCAGTTCACCCGGCTTGAGGTTGTGGTCGAGGTGCGGGGTATTGCCCGGCAGGCGGTGGAAGTCGGCGATCGGAATCACGCGCGTGGACCCGCCCGGCGCCACGGTCTCGACCTGGGCGTCGAGCACGCGCATGGCCACCGCCATGTCGCTCGGATGGGTGGCGATGCAGGCCTCGCTCTGGCCGACGACGGCGTGCAGGCGGGTGAAGCCGCCGATGGCGCTGCAGCCACTGCCGGGCTTGCGCTTGTTGCAGGGTACGTTGGTGTCGTAGAAATACGGACAGCGGGTGCGCTGCAGCAGGTTGCCGGCGGTGGTGGCCTGGTTGCGCAGCTGGCCCGAGGCGCCGGCCACCAGCGCGCGGGTCAGCACGCCGTAGTCGCGCCGCACGCGCAGGTCGGCCGCCAGGTCGCTGTTTCTCACCAGGGCGCCGATGCGCAGGCCGCCGGAAGGCAGCGGCTCGATGCGGTCGAGCGCCAGGTCGTTGACGTCGATGAGGTGGGACGGCGTCTCGATCTGCAGCTTCATCAGGTCGAGCAGGTTGGTGCCGCCGGCCACGAAACGCGCGTTCGGGTGGCGCGCTGCGGCGTCGACGGCTTCCTGCGGGGTCCTGGCCCGTTCGTAGGTAAAGGCTTTCATCGCCTGGTTCCTCCTGCCGCGGCCGGGCTGGCGATGCCGGCGACTTCGGCGATCGCTTCCTGGATGTTCGAGTAGGCGCCACAGCGGCAGATATTGCCGCTCATGCGCTCGCGCAGCTCCATGTCGCTGGCCTGCAGCGGGGCGTTCAGGTCGGCCGTCACGTGGCTGGGAGCGCCCGAACGCATCTCGTCCAGCATGCCCACCGCGGAACAGATCTGGCCCGGGGTGCAGAAGCCGCACTGGTAGCCATCGTGCTTGATGAAGGCGCGCTGCAGCGGGTGCAGGTTGGTCGGGGTGCCGAGGCCTTCGATGGTGGTGATCTCGTGGCCTTCCTGCATCACGGCCAGGGTCAGGCAGGAGGTGCTGCGGCGGCCATCGATCAGGACCGTGCAGGCGCCGCACTGGCCCTGGTCGCAGCCCTTCTTGCTGCCGGTGAGGTGCAGGCGGTCGCGCAGGGCGTCCAGCAGCGTGGTACGCGGGTCGACCATCAGCTGGTGCTCGGTGCCGTTGACCTTGAGCCGGACGTTCATGGTCGACGGCGTGGTGGAAGCGGCCGGCTGGGCGGCGGGCGCGGCCTGGGCGGACGCCGCGAGCTGCGAGGCTACCGCGACGCCGCCGACGGCGGCGGTGGACGCCTTGAGCAGCTGGCGCCGGTTGGGATCGAAGTCGGGCATCGTACTTCCTTTCTAGAGGGGTGCTGGTCTGGACGTCGATTTGACGAAAACGCGTATGCGGAACCGAATGCAGGAACATAACGCTTTTTTAATTTTCAGGGCGTGCAGTTCGTTTGGGCGCGCAGCCCGGGGACTGTAGGGGCGTGCGAAGGCCACACTGCATGTGAAAAATGCAAGGGCTTATGAATGGGATTCATGAATCCGGGGCACTTGTCAGTACACCCGGTCATGAAAGTAAGGCTGGCGGAGGTTTAGGTGGCGCGTTTCGCCGCCGGCGGCTTCTTCGGCTTCGGCAGCGGCATCAGGGCCGCGGTTTCCTCGATCAGGCGGCGCAGCGCCCCGGGATCGTCGAGCAGCTCGTCGGCGATCGGATGATCCTTGGCGCCCGGATACGGCGGCCCCTGCGGCAGGTCCGGCGCGAGGGTGGCGACTGCCTTCGAAGGCTTGATGAACAGGCTGTTGTCGCAGGCGAAGGCGACCACCTTGCCGTCCAGGTACAGGGCGTACTCGCCGAACAGCTTCTTGTGCGTGAGCCGGCTGCCGAATCCGGCCACTTCAATGACATAGTCGACGAAGCTTTTTTCAGTTCCCATCGGTACTCTTTCGATTTATCCGATCTACATAATCATGCAGCGCTTCATGCAGACTTAAGAATATGGCAATGCGTTCAGGTACAGTCGGCAGGCCATCAACTCTGCACTATACCGATGAAAGCCCGGTTCCTGACGATCCTCGTACCCCTCGCAACCGCCCCGGCGCTCCTGGTCCATGCGGATGCGCCGGATGCACGCAAGCCCGCGCCGTACGATTCCTTCGGAATACCGGCGGCAGCGCCTGCTGCGCCCGTATCCGGTGCGCGCCCCAGCGACGAAGCCATCAAGGCTGCCGTCCGCGCCACCCTGGACGACATGCCCTTGCGTGCCGTGCCGGGCGCCGGCGATGTACTCAGCAGCCGTCCCTACCGCGAATTCGCCCGCAAGTTCTCGGAAGCGAAGAAACCGCACTGCCTCGGCCCCGATCCACTCAAGCACCAGCCGCGCAGCTTCGTCGCCAAGACCCCGCTCGGCGACTATGTCTTCGGCGTCGGCGGCCTGTATGCCGCGCCTTTCTGGGCCGCCGCCATCTTGCGCGGCAAGTGCAGCTGGACCCGCTGAGCGCGGCGCGCTTACTTGACCGAGAAGCGCACGCTGACGGTCTTCTTGTCCGCGAAGCTCACCGCCGCCACGGCCTTGCTGCCCTTTTCCAGGCCTGCGTTGCCCTTCACGACCAGCAGGTTGTCGCCGCCCGATTCCAGCGGCAGCTCGGTCTTCCGGGTGCCCGTCAAGACGGTCAGGGTGCCGGTCGCGCCGGCGGTCGGCTTGTCCTTGCCGTGGTCGTCGACATAGATGGTGGCGCCGCCATCCTTGGCCACCAGCTCGAAGGACAGGTCGCCCGCGGTCTGCACGATGCCGCCGTGCTTGGGCTTGGCGCCGTGTGCGAGGGCCTGGCCGGACAGGACGAGGCCGGCCGCGATTGCTGCTACTGCAAAGATCTTCTTCATGTTCCTACTCCAGAAAGCATGTGGCGGCTCGGGATGGGCGCCGCCACTGGGCCCGTGCATCAATAGGTATCGCCGCCCTTCTCCGTCAGCAGGCGCTCCAGCGGGCGCCGCCCGAGCTTCCAGAAGATGAGCGGCGTGAGCAGCGAGTCGAGCAAGGTGGAGCTGATCAGGCCACCGAAGATGACGACCGCCACCGGATGCAGGATCTCCTTGCCCGACGCATCCGCCGCCAGCAGCAGCGGCGTCAGCGCAAAGGCGGCCACGAGGGCCGTCATCAGGACCGGCGTCAGGCGCTCGATCGAGCCGCGCACGATCATCGGCCATCCGAAGCTCTCGCCTTCGAACTTGCATAAATTGATGTAGTGGCTGATCTTGAGGATGCCGTTGCGCGTCGCGATGCCCGCCAGCGTGATGAAGCCGACCATCGAGGCCACCGACAGCGACACGCCCGCGATCCACATCGCGATCACGCTGCCGACCAGCGCAAACGGGATGTTGCCCATGATGATGAGCGCCAGCGCCCCCGAGCGGTAGCGCGAATACAGCACCAGGAAGATCATGAGCAGCGAACCGAGCGCCAGGCCCGCGATCAGGCGCTGCGACTGCTCCTGCGCCTGGAATTGCCCTTCCACGCTCACGAAGTAGCCGCCTGGCAGCCGGGTCTTCGCCACCGCCTGGCGCACGTCCTCGATGATGTGCGACATATTGGAGCCGTCCGTGTTCGCGTACACGACGATGCGGCGGCGCCCGTTCTCCCGGCCGATCTGGTTCGGGCCATCGCCCTCTTCCACCGTGGCGATGTCTGATAACGGGACCTGGCCCGCCGGGGTACTGAGCATCACGCGGCCCAGGTCCTGCGGCGAGCGATCCGCATCGGCCAGGCGCAGCACCAGGTCGTAGCGGCGCGCGCCGTCGATCACCTGGGTCACGCGCGTGCCTTCGGACAGCATTTGGAGCGCCTGCAGCACCTCGCCCGCGGCCAGGCCGTGCTGGGCCGCCTTGCGGTAGTCGATGCGCACCTTCACCTGCGGGATCAGGACCTGGCGCTCGACCGACAGGTCGACCAGGCCCGGCACGCCGGACAAGCGGGCGCGCAGGCCCTCGGCCAGGCCGCGCAGGGTGTCGATGTCGTCGCCGTAGATCTTGACCGCAATCTGCGCGCGCACGCCCGACAGCAGGTGGTCCAGGCGGTGCGAGATCGGCTGGCCGATCGCCACCGATGCCGGAATGCTGGCGAGCTGGTTTCGGATGCTGGCCATCACCTCCTCGCGGCTGCGTCTTGATGCCTTCAGGTCGATCTCGAACTCGGACGAATGCACGCCCTCGGCATGCTCGTCCAGCTCGGCGCGGCCGGTACGGCGCCCGACCTTGGTCACTTCCGGCACCTGGGCGATCAGGGTCTCGGCCAGCGCGCCCATGCGGTTGGCCTCCGCCAGCGAGGTCCCGGGCGTGAGGGTCATGCCCATCACCAGCGAGCCCTCGTTGAAGGCCGGCAGGAAGGCGCGCGGGAAGAAGGGCACCGAGGCCGCGGCCAGCAGCACCACGAGCAGCGCGGCGCCCAGCACCGGGCGGATGCGCGGCAGCGACCATGCCAGGGCGGCCGTGTCCCAGGCCTTCAGGCGGCGCACGATCGGGCTGTCGCCGCGATGCAGGCGCTTCATCTTCGGCAGCAGGTAGTAGGCCAGCACCGGCGTGACCGTCATCGACACCAGCATCGAGGCCAGGATCGAGGCGATGTAGGCGATGCCGAGCGGCGCGAACAGGCGGCCCTCGATGCCCGGCAGCGCGAACAGCGGGATGAACACCAGCACCACGATCACGGTGGCGTAGACGATCCCCGAGCGCACCTCGACCGAGGCGTGCCAGATCGTCTCCAGCACCGAATGTCCCGTCTTGTCGCGCTCCTTCAGGCGCCGCATGATGTTCTCGACGTCGACCACCGCATCGTCGACCAGCTCGCCGATCGCGATCGCCAGCCCACCCAGCGTCATCACGTTGATCGACTGGCCCAGCAGGTGGAAGGCCAGCGCCGTCACCGCCAGCGACAGCGGGATCGCCACCAGCGAAATCACCGTGGTGCGCGCGCTCAGCAGGAAGGCGAACAGCACGATCGCCACCAGGATGGCGCCGTCGCGCAAGGCTTCCACCACGTTGCCGACGCCGGCTTCGATGAAGTTCGCCTGGCGGAACAGCACCACGGGCTGCGAGATGCCGGCCGGCAGGCCTTGCTTCAGTTCCGCCAGCGCGCCCTCGATGTCGCGCGTCAGGCGCACGGTGTCGCCGTCGGGCTGCTTCTGCACGCTGACGATCACCGCCGGCTTGCCGTTCATGCCGGCGTCGCCGCGCTTGAAGGCCGGTGCGTAGGCGACGTCGGCGACCTGCTCGAGCAGCACCGGCATGCCCTTGCGGTAGGCCACCGCCAGGCCCTTGACGTCTTCCAGGCGCGTGGTGCGTCCCAGGTTGCGGATCAGGTACTCGCGGTTGTTCAGGTCGATGAAGCCGCCGCTGGTATTGGCCGCAAAGCCGCGCAGCGCGCCCAATACCTGTTCCAGCGAGACGCCGAACTGCGCCATGCGCGCGGTGTCCGGCTGCACGCGCAGCTGGCGCACTTCGCCGCCGATCGGGATCACCTGCGACACGCCGGGAATCGACAGCAGGCGCGGACGCAGCACGAAGTCGGCGTACTCGCGCGCCTTCATGGGGTCGGTCCTAGCCACGTCGATGGGCAGCGCGATCAGCATGATCTCGCCCATGATCGAGGACACCGGTCCCATCATCGGCGAGATATCGCCGGGCAGCCCTTCCTTCACCAGGCCCAGGCGCTCGGACACGAGCTGGCGGTTGCGGTAGACATCAAGGCCCCAGTCGAACTCCGCATACACGAGGGACAGGCCGACGCCCGACACCGAGCGCACCCGGGTCACCCCCGGCATGCCGTTGAGCGAGGTCTCGATCGGGAAAGACACCAGCTGCTCGACTTCCTCGGGCGCCATGCCGCCGGCCTCGGTGAGCACCGTGACGACCGGCTTGTTCAGGTCGGGGAACACGTCCACCGGGGTGCGCGAGGCCGTATAGGCCCCGTAGACCATCAGCAGCAGCGCCGCCGCCAAGACGAACAGGCGGTTGCGCAGGCTGAATCGAACGATTGCATTGAACATGGGCCGCCTACCGGATCTGGTTGATCAGGGAGGTGCCCTCGATCACGACCCGGTTGTCGGGGCTGAGCCCCCGGGTCACGATCACGGTACCGGCATCGATCGGCGTCGTCTCCACCGGCAGCGCGATGAAGCGCTGGGCCCCTAGCTTGATCCACACCACCGTTTCGTTGGCCTGGTTGCGCGCCAGCGCCGACGCCGGCAGGGCGATGCCCTTCACGGTCGTGTTCAGCTTGGCCAGCACGACGACAGGCTGCCCGACCGCGAGATCAAGTGACTTGCCCTGCGCCCGGAAGTTCAGCGGCACCGCGCCCTCGCGCAGGCTGCGCCCTCCTCCGAGCAGCGTGAGCTGGACATCGCCCACTTCCAGCAGGCTGGCGCTGCTGATCCTGCGCGCCAGCGAAGCGTCGGTGGCCAGGGCCTCGACCAGCATGCGTTGCGGATCGACGATCTCGAACAGCACCTCGTGCGGCTCCACCATCTGGCCGTTGAGCACCGCCGCGCTGGCGACGATGCCGCTTGCCGGGGCGACGACGTTCTCCACGCCGCCGATCGACCGGGCTACCGCACGCTCGCGGCCGATGTTGGCCGCCAGTTCGGCGCGCGCCGCCTCGACCTCCTTGGCCGGCACCACGCCTTCCAGCGATTCCAGGCGCCGGACGCGCTGTTCCAGCAGCGCGCGGGAAGCGCGCAGGGCCGCCAGTTCGGCCGCCTGGTTGCCGCGTTCGATGGCGTCGCCGATCGGACGCAGGCGTGCCAGCACCTGCCCTTTCACCACGCGCTGCCCAGGCACCGGCAGGCCCTTCGGCCCCGGGGCGATCTGGCCCGCGAACGGGGCCTGCACCCGGCCGCCCGCGTTCGGGTCGATGGCGGCGCGGCCGTTGAGCTGGACGGTGTGCGCGTACTCGCCCTCTTTCACCATCAGGGTGCGCACGCCCATGCGGCGCTGCGCCAGCTTCGGCACGTTGACGCTGCCGTCCGGCAGGCGTGCCAGGCCGCTGGCCGTGCCGGCGGCCTTCTCGTCGAGGTGCTCGCCGTTGGGGCCATGGGCGCCGGGCGAAGCCAGCAGGGAAGTCGTGAAAAGGGCGGCGAGGAGGCCGATCACAATGCGATGTTTCATGTTCAGGCTTCCTTGCGTTGGCGCATGCGGCGCACGGCGAATACGGCGGCGATGAGGACGAGGGCCGCGCTGGCCGCCAGCAGCCACGGGCTCCACGCCGCGTGATCGTGATCGTGGTCCAGCTCGTCGAGCGCTTGCGCCACCTGCAGCGTTCCTTCCAACAGGTCGCTCTCCTCCCCTGCAACGAGGGTGAACAGCAGCGGATGCGCGCCCGGCCTGGAAATCGCGGCGAGCAAGGCCGGATCGTCGACGGCGTAGTCGCCCATGTCGGCATGGAAGGTGGCTTTCGCCTTGAGGTTCTTGTACTGGACTTCCAGCACGCCGTTCAGGACCGGCTCGTTGGTCTCGTAGCGGTCGATCATGATCGACAGTTCGCCACCCGAGAGCTGGCCCACCAGCTCGAAGGCTTCGGTAAAGGTTTCGACGCGCGGCAGCACGGCGCCCGCGCTTGCTGCCGGGGCGTCGAGGTGTTCGCCGTTCGGCCCGTGCGCGCCGGGGCCGGCCAGTGCCGGCGACATGGCCAGCATGGCGGCAAGGAACAGGGTCAGGATGTTCATGGAAGGATTCCTCGTGCTTGATTGAGTTGCGCATGGGCGTGCCCGACTGCGACTTGTTGCTGGGCCACGGCGACGTCGGCCTCATGGGTCAGTGCGCGCGAGCGCAGCAGGTCGGCGAGGCCGCGTTCACCCTGGCGGAAGGCCTTTTCGAACAGGGCCGTGTGCTCGTGCAGCGCCTTGGCGCGGGCGATGGCGTCGTTCAGGGCCGTGCTGGCATTCGCCAGGCGTGCGCGGGCGACGGCGAGGTCGGCGCCGCTGGCGGCCTGCGCCTCGGCCGCTTCGGCTGCCGCGGTCGCAATCGCGGTCTGGGCCTGGGCCTCGACGCTGCGGTTGCGCGCGGCGCTGCCGAACGGAATTTGCAGGGCCACGCCGACGCTGCGCACCGGTTCACCCAGCATGCGCTCTTCTTCACGGCGCACCGCCAGTGCGATGGTGGGCGGCGCGGAACGGTTGGCTTCAAGCAGGCGCAAGGCCGCGCGTGCACGCTGCTCGGACGCCTGGGCAGCAAGCAGGCGGACATTGGCGGGAGCACCGCTTTCCTGCAGCGGCTCCGGCTCGAGTGCGGGCAGTTCCGGCAGCCCGGTCAGGACCTGGAAGCGCGCCAAAGCCTCGGTGGCGGAGGTGCGCGCCTTGCCGACCTCGATGCGCGCGGCCAGCACTTCCTGGTCGGCCAGCAGCCCATCGCTGCGCGCCAGGTCGCCGGCCTCGACGCGGCGCCGCACTTCATTGGCCAGTTCTTCGAGGTGGTGCAGGTGGTCCTGCTTTTCTTCCAGCGTGACCTGGGCGCTTGCCGCTTCCCACATCCGGTCGCGCACCAGCCCGGCCACGGCCAGGCGGGTGGCGCTGAGATGAGCGGCCGCTTCATCGGTACCGCGCACCGCCAGCGCTTCGCGCGCAGCCTTCTGGCCCGGCAGCCAGAACGAGGACGAGACGGAAATCTCGGATTCGCGCTGCGCGCGTTCGGACCCGCTTTCGTCCCTCTTCTGGGACAGGCCGAGCGTGGGCGGCGTCGCCAGCCAGGAGCCGGCGACGGCGCGTGCCGCCGCGGCCTCGTTCTGGCGCGCTTCGATGGTGCGTGCGTCGGGCACGCGCTGCCAGGCGCCATCGACGGCTTGCTTGAGTGTGGCGGGAGGTGCTGCAAGCGCCCAGCATGGCAGGGCGAGCGCGGCACCTAAAAAGTAATACGACAGGCGGCGGGTGCGCATGTGTTCTCCATCGGTGAAGTTCGACATCTACCGAAGGGAAGCGCACGGGCGCGAGGAGCTCGCGCCAGTTGTTTGTCAGGCGTGCGTCATTCCCCCGGCGGCGTGGCCGGGGGCGTGGCGGGGCGGCTTTTGTGGCCCATCCAGGAAGGGTTCCGGCAGCGCCTTGGCAGCAGGTACGACCACGCTGGACAGCAGCTGTTCGGGCGGCACGATGAGCGCGGGAAGGAGCAGGTCGGCCGGTTGCGCGCAGGAATGGTGGTCCTGCGCATGGGCGAGCGATTGTTCGGATGCGTCGTAGTGCACCGAGCCGTCGTCTTCGTGGTGGTGGTGCAGGATGTTCTCGTCGTGCGCCACCGCGTGCGCCAGGCCGCCTGCGCCGTAGGCCTGCGACAAGGCACCCTGCATGGCGAAACCATACATGGGAAGACACAACAGCAGGAGGATGGAAATAATCCGGCGCAAAAGCTCACCTCGGGGAATTGCGCCGATTATAGCAGCGCGGCGGCCGGCGAACACCATGCCGGCCGCAACACCACCGCTTAAAACGCGGCGCGTACGCCCACGGTGAGGTTGCGTCCTGGCAGCGGCGCCACGTCCTTCAGCACCGAAGTCGAGATGCGGATGTCCTTGTCGAGCAGGTTCTTGCCGATGATGAACCAGGTCAGGTCGGCGTTGCGGAAGCGCTGGGTGTAGGACAGGTTGGCATCCAGCTGGGTGTAGGCCGGGGTCGGCGTCGTCTCAAACGAGGCAAGGCGCTCCTGCTTCAGCGCGCGCAGCACCGAGACGTTTGCGCGCAGCGCGCCCTGGCGGTAGCCGGCCTCGACGCCGATGCGCTTGGCCGGCTGCAGCGGCAGGCTGCCCGCATCAATCAGCGAGCCGCGCGACAGGTCGCCGAAGGCGCGCAGCGACAGGCCCTGCGTATGCGGGTGCCGGTTGTAGCTGATCTCGGCCTCCGCGCCGCGGATCGTCGCATCCGCCTGGCGGAAGATGCGCTCGCGCAGCTCGTCGCCCGGATTGCCCTCGTCGTCCAGCAGGGTATCGTTCACTTCACCGTAGATGAAGTCACGCACGCGGTTCTCGAACAGGTTTGCCTGCCAGCGAATCAGTCCAGTCACTTTGCGCAGCGAGATTTCCAGGTTGCGCGAGGTCTCCTTCTTGAAATTCGGGTTGCCGATGTCGTAGGTCAGGGTCGACTCGTGCGGGCCGCCCGAGTACAGCTCGTCGGTGCCTGGGGCGCGCTGGGCCACCGAGGCGGTCACGCCCACCGTGTAGTCGCGGGCGAGGGGCCAGATCGCGCCCGCCGACCAGGACAGCAGGTCGAAGCTGCGGCGCGGCGCGCTTCCTTCCGGTTCGCGCTTCACCGATTCCACCCGCACGCCGGCGTTCACCCGCGTCTTGCCGAACTGGCGCTGCTCGACCAGGAAGGCGGCATGGGTGCTTGAGTCCGTCACCGGTACCGTCGCCGATTCGCCGCTGTCCGCGCTCAGGCCGGAAAAGCGGGTGTGCTCGGTCTGGACGCCGAAGCTGCCTTCCCAGCCGCGTACGGGCTTGTGGCTCAGCTCCAGGCGCGTTTCCAGCGAGCGGTTCGAGAAGATGGTCTCCGGACCGCCCTCGCTATTCAACTCCATGTGGCCGTAGTCGGAATAGCCGGCCTTGAAGCGCAGCTTCTCGAAGCCCGCCATCGGCGCGTCCAGCTGGCCGTCGATGTCGTAGCGGGTCTGGTCGAGGTCGATCGTCGCGCCCTCGCCGCCCGGAATGCCGTAGTTCTTCTTCAGCGAACTGACCGAGGCGCCGAGGTAGCCGCGTTCCCCGATGATGGATGCGCCCGCGCCCAGCGTGTGCTGGCGCAGGGCGGAATTGAACAGCGTGTCGCTGTTCAAGGCGTCGGGGACATGGTAGTCGCCGGCCTTGCGCCCGCTGCCGTCGACGTGCAGCGCCACCTTGCCGCTCGACGCGTCTCCGGAGAAGGAGACGGCGCGGCCGTGGTCGACGCTGCTGTAGCGGGTTTCCACCACGCCGCTCGGCTTGTCGTGCAGCCCGGTCGGAATGCGTTCGTTGACGACGTTGACCAGGCCGCCGATCGCGCCGGAACCGTACAGCAGCGCCGCCGGGCCGCGCAGGATCTCGATCTGGCGCGCGGTGGGCGCTTCGCCGGTGACGGCATGGTCGTTCGACAGGCCGGACAGGTCCGACACCGACATGCCGTTTTCCAGCACCTTGACGCGGTTGCCTTCCAGGCCGCGGATGATCGGGCGCGAAGCGCCGGCACCGAAGGCCGAGGCCGACACGCCCAGTTCATTGCTCAGGGTGTCGCCGAGCGAACTTCCCAGCTTGCTGCGCAGCTCGTCGCCGGCCAGCACCTTGGCCGGCGTGAGGATCTGGTCGCCCTCGCCCGCCCCGAACGGGGTGGCGGTAACGACGACGGTGGCGACTGGCGGGTTCGCATTCTGGGCAAAGGAGAACGGCGCGAGGGCGGCGAGGGCCGCGCTCGCCAGGAGGGTACGCTGGACGTGCATGATACATTCCTTGGAACGGATACGGGACGGACGCGTGCGCGCGCGCGTGGCGGCGCAAACGGGTCGGGAGTTCAGGGTGCAGTCAGGTGAGAGGTGGTGCGCGCGAGGAGAAGTAAGGCGTCAAGGGCGCGTTCCAGGAATCGAACGCGGTCCACTGGGCCAGGATGCGGCAGGCAGGCAGGGCCGCCGTGCCGCAGGCCGGGGTGTGCAGCGCCGGAGACACCGTGGCGGCATCGTAGGCAAGGCAGGAGTGCTGGGCCGCCTTCAGGTCGGCGCTGGCCGCGCTGGCGGTCGGCGCGTGCTGGAAAGCGTGCGCGATCCGGTGCGCCAGGCCCTGCCAGTGCGCGAACGCCATCGCCAACGTCAGCATCAGGACGATGACGTAGCGGGCGCAGCGGATGCGTGGCAGTCGGGTGAACATCTGTCAGGACCATACCGGTTCGTGGCGGTTAGCCAGAGGCGGATAGTATAACGCAGTGACAAGGCCGGTGGAAACGACCTTGATCGGTCACCGCGGCGTGCCCTTGGCCGGCATGATGTCCATTTTCAGCGCATGCGGCGGGGCGCCGTTGGCCACCGGCCGCCTGGCCAGGTAGGCGCGTGCGGCCGCGTCGTTCTTCAGGTAGCCGTCCAGGAAGTTGAGGATGTACCTGGCGCCGAGGGTGTAGGCGAACGATACCTCGTCGGCCGTGTATTCCTTGTATTCGGCAGGATCGTCGAGGCGGACGTAGGCGGAGCCGAAATGGTGGTGCTCCATCGGATACATCGTCAGCAGGTAGACGTCGGCGTTGACCATGCCGCTGATGAAGCTGCCGCTCAGGTCTTCCTTGTAACGGATGGTGGATTCCATCGAGGCCGGCGTCTGCGCCAGGAACAGCAGCGGAGTCCTGAGCTTGTCGGGCCGGGCGTAGCTGGCCTGGGTCATGAGCCGGTTATAGTAGCGTACTGCGCCATCGATGCAGACCAGGGCCTTGATCCGCTCGTCCTTGCTGGCGGCGAGCACGTTGGCCAGTCCGCCCCAGCTGAAGCCCGCCACCGCCACCTGCTCCATGTCGGCCTGCGGCAGGGTGCGCGCATAGTCGATCAGGAAGCGTATATCGGCGGCCTGCAGTTCCGCGTGCATCAGGTCTTTCTTGATCCAGCGGCTGCTCAAGCCGACGGTGGGTGCGGAGATCACGATGTAGCCGTGGCTCGCCAGGTATTCGGCGATGTCCGCATTCTCGAAGGTGGTATTGTTGTAGCTAGGCGCGTAGATCACGACCGGGAACTTGCCGGCTTTCCGGACCGCGTCGCGCACGGCCCACATGCCGCGCCTGCGCTCGGCCGCGACCTGGGCGTCGCGCTTGCCCTCGGTGACCATCCGCAGCCAGGCGTCCACCGTACGCGCCTGCTCTTTCGGCGACGCATCCGGATCGGTTTCCCATCCGACCAGCTGCAGGTAGTCGTCGAAGCGGACCGGCTGGCCGCCCTTTTCGGCCGGATACCAGATCACCGTCTGCAGGGGCCGGCCGCGCTTGTCCTCTTTCGCGAACACGCTGGCCAGCGCGCCCTGCTTCGGCGTGAACGTGCGCGTGCGGTCGACCTGCTTGACGTAGCGGACCCCGACGCCGTGCGGGCCGGGCGTGTTCGAGAAGGTGAACAGGCTCTTGGCCTGGCTCGCCGAACAGATCAGGAAAACGACGAGGCACAGGATGAGGCGCATGGAAGTCCTTGGTTCAAGGCGAGTTGCGGTCGGCGGGATGGTTGACGCCGTCGTTGGTCGGGACCTGCTCCAGGTCGTAGGGATTCACGCCTTCCAGGCAGCCGACGTTGTAGCCGTATTGCTGCGGATTGGAGCGCCGCTGGTGGTGGGTGTAGACGCCGCAGACCGAGCAGAAGTAATGTTTTGCCGTCAGGGTGTTGAACTGGTAGAGCGTCAAGACGTCCTCGCCCTTGACGATGCGGATGCCGTATGGCGGCACCGAGGCGACGATGGCGCCCTTGCGGCGGCAGATCGAGCAGTCGCAGCGGCGCGGGTTCTCGATGCCGTTGGGGAGACTCAGTTCGAGTTCCACCGCGCCGCAATCGCAGCTCGCCTTGTGCTTCGGCTGAATGATGGTCGGTCCGACTTGCTTGATCATCCTGATTCTCCTTCTGCTATCCAATCGAGCATCGCGGACCCGACGCCACTGGCGGCCAGCACGATGGCCGTGAAGCCGATCGCGAAGAGGCCGAAGACCAGCCAATTCTCGGATGCGAAAATGGTCGATACCTCGGTATGCGCAGGGTCGTAGCGGACCGTGAATCTCTTCAGGCCAAGGACGTTCCTTCGGGCCGCCTCGTGCGGACGACGGGCGCTGGATATTTGACCACCACCTGATATACCCTGGTGTTGTTGGCGTAGCGGGATTCGCCGACGCATTTCTCCTGCCGTGTGTCGGTGCAGGCCAGCTGCGCGCCGCAAGTCCGGTACGGACCTGGCGTACCCCTGCAGACAAGATGAGGATGCCGGCTCATGACATGGCGCCAGCATCGAGACGATCAGGATCGTGGCGAAAATTCATGGCTACGATGATGCCAGTTTCCAAGGACAGAAAATGCTCGGAAAGTCACACCCGGGCATGCCGCCAATGCGAAAAAAAAGCGGACCGAAGTCCGCTTTCTGGTGATGCCGCGTTACCGATCAGCGCTTGTCCATCCCCGGCACGTCGCGCACCGGCGAACCCACGAACAGCTGGCGCGGGCGACCGATCTTCTGTTCCGGATCGGCGATCATTTCGTTCCACTGGGCGATCCAGCCGATGGTACGGGCCATCGCGAAGATGCCGGTGAACAGCGAGACCGGGATGCCCAGGGCCGACTGCACGATGCCCGAGTAGAAGTCGACGTTCGGGTACAGCTTGCGCGAGACGAAGTATTCGTCGTTCAGCGCGATCTTTTCCAGTTCCATCGCCAGCTTGAACAGCGGATCGTCCTGCAGGCCCAGCTCGTTCAGCACTTCGTGGCAGGTTTCGCGCATCAGCTTGGCGCGCGGGTCGAAGTTCTTGTAGACGCGGTGACCGAAGCCCATCAGCTTCACGCCCGAGTTCTTGTCCTTGACCTTCTCGATGAAGGCCGGGATGTTCTCGACCGAGCCGATTTCCTTCAGCATGGTCAGTGCGGCTTCGTTGGCGCCGCCGTGCGCCGGGCCCCACAGGCAGGCGATACCGGCAGCGATACAGGCGAACGGGTTGGCGCCCGACGAACCGGCCAGGCGGACGGTCGAGGTCGACGCGTTCTGCTCGTGGTCGGCGTGCAGGATCAGGATGCGGTCCAGGGCGCGCACCAGCACGTCGTTGACCTTGTACTCTTCGCACGGGTTGGCGAACATCATGTACATGAAGTTGGCGCTGTACGACAGGTCGTTGCGCGGGTACATGAACGGCTGGCCGACCGAGTACTTGTAGGCCATGGCGACCAGGGTCGGCAGCTTGGCGATCAGGCGGATGGCCGAGATCTCGCGCTGCTTGGCGTCGTTGATGTCCAGCGAGTCGTGGTAGAACGAGGCCAGGGCGCCGACGGTGCCGACCAGCACCGACATTGGGTGCGCGTCGCGGCGGAAGCCGCGGAAGAAGAAGTTCATCTGCTCGTGGATCATCGTGTGCTTGGTCACGGTGTCGTCGAACTTTTTCTTCTGCTCGGCGTTCGGCAGTTCGCCGTTCAGCAGCAGGTAGCAGGTTTCCAGGAAGTCGCAGTTGACGGCCAGCTGCTCGATCGGGTAGCCGCGGTACAGCAGCTCGCCCTTGTCACCGTCGATGTAGGTGATCTTCGAATTGCACGAGGCGGTCGACATGAAGCCAGGGTCGTAGGTGAACTTGCCGGTCTGGCCGTACAGCTTGCGGATGTCGATGACGTCCGGGCCGATGGTGCCCTTGTAGATCGGCATGTCGATCGACGGGCTGCCGTCGGAGAACGACAGGGTGGCTTTGGTATCAGAGATATTCATGGCACTTCCTTCTTGTGGGAGTGGGATCTAAAAACAAATAACGGCTTATCTGGTCCGCTCGTCAGGCTTGCCGCAGGCGCACCAGGAGGGCGCGCACGTGCGGCAGGTCGACCTCGCCTTCGGGCTCGGTGCGGCCCAGCAGCAGGTCCATCAGCGGATTGTCCGCCAGGTCCAGCAGGCGGGTCAGCGCATCGACGTCCTCGTCGCTCAGTTCCTCCTCGTGCGCATCCAGGAAGCGCGTGAGGATCAGATCGTTCTCGAGCAGGCCGCGGCGCGCGCGCCAGCGCAGGCGGGCACGGTTGGCGGGGTCGGATTGATGCGTTTTCACTTGAGTCCGTTGTTGGGTCAACATCATACTCCGCATGCCGGGATTAGGCAGTACGGTACTTTTACTGTATTGGCGGCATCTTTACTGAACGATGCTGCTAGTTGCTACTGGTTGCTGCAGCTTGTTGAACGCGTGGGCGGGAGACCCGCCCACCCTACGAACATCGTGATACCCGTAGGGTGGGCGGCTTGTCCGCCCACGCGTTCAAATCACGTCCGAGAAAACGCGAGTTAAATCGCGCGACGCACCAGCAGTTCCTTGATCTTGCCGATCGCCTTGTTCGGATTCAGGCCCTTCGGGCACACATCCGTGCAATTCATGATCGAGTGGCAGCGGAACAGGCGGTACGGGTCTTCCAGGTTGTCCAGGCGCTCGTTGGTGGCTTCGTCGCGCGAGTCGGCGATGAAGCGGTAGGCCTGCAGCAGGCCGGCCGGACCGACGAACTTGTCCGGGTTCCACCAGAACGACGGGCAGGAGGTCGAGCAGCAGGCGCACAGGATGCACTCGTACAGGCCGTCGAGCTCTTCGCGCTCTTCCGGCGACTGCAGGCGCTCCTTCTCCGGCTTGATCGAGTCGTTGATCAGGAACGGCTTGATCGAGTGGTACTGCTTGAAGAAGTTGGTCATGTCCACGATCAGGTCGCGGATCACCGGCAGGCCCGGCAGAGGACGCAGCACGATCGGCTGGGTCAGCTCGTTCAGGTTGGTGGTGCAGGCCAGGCCGTTCTTGCCGTTGATGTTCATCGCATCCGAACCGCACACGCCTTCGCGGCAGGAGCGGCGCAGCGACAGCGAGTCGTCGACGTCGGACTTGATGCGCTGCAGGGCGTCGAGCAGCATCTTGTCGGTGTCTTTCAGCTCGACGGTGATGTCTTGCATGTAAGGCTTCGAATCCTTGTCCGGATCGTAGCGGTAAATCTTGAGTTGGACGGTGCGTGCCATGTTTTACCTATCTCGTCACGGCCGGGACGCGGGTCCCGGCCACAAAAATTTTTGTTAGAAAGTACGTGGTTTCGGCTTGAAGGTGTCGACGGTCAGCGGCTTCTGCACCACGGCCTTGTACTCGAGGCGGTTGTTCTCCGAGAACCAGAGGGTGTGCTTCATCCAGTTCTCGTCGTCGCGCTGCTCGTAGTCGCTGTGGGCGTGGGCGCCGCGCGATTCCTTGCGCGCCGCGGCCGAGACGATGGTCGCCTTCGCGGTCTCGATCAGGTTGTCCAGTTCCAGCGCTTCCACGCGGGCCATGTTGAACACCTTCGACTTGTCCTTGAACGAGACGTGCTTGCGGCGCTCGTCAAGCTTCATGATTTCCTTGACGCCCTGGTTCAGCAGTTCGTCGGTACGGAACACGCCGCAGTACTTCTGCATCGTGGCGCGGATGTCGTTGGCCACGCCCTGCACCTTTTCGCCGCCGGTCGAGGTTTCGAGGCGGTTCAGGCGGTCCATGGCGAAGTCGGCCGCATCCTTCGGCAGGGCCTTGTTGACCTTCTGCTTCAGGTTCGAGGCCACCACGTGGTTGCCGGCCGCGCGGCCGAACACCACCAGGTCGAGCAGCGAGTTGGTGCCCAGGCGGTTGGCGCCGTGGACCGACACGCAGGCGCATTCGCCGATCGCGTACAGGCCGTTCACGATCTTCTGGCCGCCAGTGCCGTCCGGAGCCACAACCTGGCCGTGGATGTTGGTCGGGATGCCGCCCATCTGGTAGTGGATGGTCGGGACGACCGGGATCGGTTCCTTGGTGGCGTCGACGTTGGCGAACTTGTGGCCGATTTCCAGGATCGACGGCAGGCGCTTCTCGATGGTGTCCTTGCCGATGTGGCGCAGGTCGAGCAGCACGTGGTCCTTGTTCGGACCGCAGCCGCGGCCTTCCTTGATTTCCTGGTCCATCGAGCGCGAGACGAAGTCGCGCGGCGCCAGGTCCTTCAGGGTCGGCGCGTAGCGCTCCATGAAGCGTTCGCCGTTCGAGTTGATCAGGATACCGCCCTCGCCGCGCACGCCCTCGGTGATGAGAACCCCCGCGCCGGACACGCCGGTCGGGTGGAACTGCCAGAACTCCATGTCCTGCAGCGGCAGGCCGGCGCGTGCCGCCATGCCCATGCCGTCGCCGGTATTGATGAAGGCGTTGGTCGATGCGGCGAAGATGCGCCCTGCCCCGCCGGTGGCGAAGATGGTGGTCTTCGCTTCCAGGATCATCACGTCGCCGGTTTCCATTTCCAGGGCCACCACGCCGACCACGTCGCCGTCGGCGTCGCGCACCAGGTCGAGGGCCATCCACTCGACGAAGAAGTGGGTGCGGGCACGGACATTGCGCTGGTACAGGGTGTGCAACAGGGCGTGGCCGGTACGGTCAGCGGCCGCGCAGGCGCGCTGGACCGGCTTCTCGCCGAAGTTCGCAGTATGGCCGCCGAACGGACGCTGGTAGATGGTGCCGTCCGGGTTACGGTCGAAAGGCATGCCGAAGTGTTCGAGTTCGTACACGACCTTCGGGGCTTCGCGGCACATGAATTCGATTGCGTCCTGGTCGCCCAGGTAATCGCCACCCTTGACGGTGTCGAACATGTGCCAGTACCAGTCGTCTTCGCTCATGTTGCCCAGCGAAGCACCGATGCCGCCCTGGGCAGCCACGGTGTGCGAACGGGTCGGGAACACTTTCGACAGCACCGCCACGTTCAGGCCGGCTTCGGCCAGCTGCAGCGATGCGCGCATGCCGGAACCACCGGCGCCAACGATGACCGCGTCGAAGCGGCGGGTAGGGATTGCGGTTTTAATTGCTGCCACGATTACACACTCCAGAGAATTTGCACGGTCCAGGCGGCGGAGGCGATCAGCCAGAAGATCGTCGCCAGCATCAGGATCAGGCGCAGGCCTGCCGATTTGATGTAGTCCATCCAGATGTCGCGGATGCCGACCCAGGCGTGGTAGAACAGGCCCAGGAAGGTCACCAGCGCGAACAGCTTGAACCACTGGCGGGCGAACAGGCCGGCCCAGCCTTCATACGTGAAATTCTGGCCGGTCAGGAAGGAGACCAGGAGGACGACCGTGAACACGGCCATCACGATGGCGGTGACGCGCTGCGCCAGCCAGTCCTTGACGCCATAGTGGGCGCCGACGACGAGGCGGCGCGGTCCGATATTATTCTTGTTTGCCATGATTAAAAGACTCCGAACAGTTTCAGTGCAACGAGCGCGGTCAGCACCAGGCTGATGATCAGCACCCAGCGCGCGGTCTTCTGGGCGGCGTCCTTGTCCAGGGCCAGGTGGTTGTCCATGAACAGGTGGCGCACGCCGGCGACGAAGTGGTGCAGGTAAGCCCAGGACAGGCCCAGGATGATGATCTTCGCGAACGGGTTGCCCACGACACCGCGGAAGTGCTCGAACGAGATTTCCGACAGCAGGCTTTCCTGCAGCAGGTAGAGCAGGAACGGCAGGAACAGGAACAGGCCGGCGCCGCTGACGCGGTGCAGGATCGACACGATGGCCGATGGCGGCATGCGATATTTACCAGTAATATCCCCAATGCCAACGTTGCGGAACTCCGGCCGCCCTTTTTTTGCAGCTTCTCTCACGGCTTCGGACATGTAACACCTCCCTTATGACAACAGATTTTAGTGAACCCTTCATTTTCGCCGATTTTGTGACGGGGCACCAAGCATCTGCATGCAGACAGTCGGGACATCCCTGCGGCGAACCGGGCACTGTTCGTCGCTTACCCAAAACCAACTTATTTTAATCGCTCCGTGCGATCCCTGCAGGGGCTACCGCCCTATGGTCATCTCTTATGACAACTCGTTTTGATAATGGTGACGCGCCGTCGAATAAATCCCGCGCCGCAGTTCCACCGGCTTGTCTCCATAGCTGAACGACACCCGGTCCGCGCACAGCAGCGGTGTTCCTTCCGCCACCTTCAGGTGCTCGGCCGCCACCGGGTCCGCCGCCACCGCGCGGATCTTTTCGGTGGCCCGGATCATGCGCGTGCCGAATTCCGACTCGAACAGGCCATACATCGGCCCCTTGTACTCGACCAGGCGCTCCGCCGTCAGGCCCTTGAACAGCTGGCCCGGCAGCCACAGCTCTTCCAGGATGGTCGGCACCCCGTCGAAGGACTGCACGCGCTTGATGTACACGACGGCGTCGCCCGATTTCAGCTCGAGCAGGCGCGCGACCTCGGCCGTGGCGCGGATGCGCAGCACGGCGATGAAGCGGTTGTCGGGATGGTGGGGGACGCCCTCGTCGGGCATCAGGCGCAGGAAACGGAAGTGCGCGCGCTCTTCCGCATGGGTGGCAACAAAAGTGCCCTTGCCCTGGCGGCGCACCACCAGGTTCTCGGCGGCCAGCTCGTCGATGGCCTTGCGCACCGTGCCCTGGCTGACCTTGAAGCGGCCGGCCAGCTCGACTTCGCTCGGCATCATCTCGCCCGGCTTCCATTCGCCCGACTGCAGGCTCTGGGTGATCAGGGCCTTGATTTGCTGGTACAACGGACGGAACGACGGCGATGCGTCGGTGCCGGCCGCATCGCTGCTGTTGGGCGAAAGGGGGTTCATAGACCGTGATTTCACCACAAAACAAGCATGGCCGTCCAGTACGTATCGCTCGACACATGTGTCTTATATAAGACATATGATATGAATTGACAGATAGAACACCGGAGGCATAAACTCGCGGTCGGCCTGGAGCTCCGCGCCTGCCCCGACGCATGCGCGCGATATCCAATTGACAGCTTGCCGCTTTTGGTATCATTGCAGCTTTCCCCGGCGGCCGCCGCGGAAAACCGGCACCCGGCTCGACCGTTTTCATTTCCCACTTTGGAGATTCATCATGGCTAAAACCCCTATGCGCGTCGCCGTCACCGGCGCGGCCGGCCAGATCGGCTATTCCCTGCTGTTCCGCATCGCCAACGGCGACATGCTGGGCAAGGACCAGCCGGTCATCCTGCAGCTGCTGGAAATCGACAACGAAAAGGCACAGAAGGCGCTCAAGGGCGTCATGATGGAGATCGACGACTGCGCATTCCCGCTGCTGGCCGGCATGACCGCCCACGCCGACCCGATGACCGCCTTCAAGGATGCCGACGTGGCCCTGCTGGTCGGCGCCCGTCCGCGCGGCCCTGGCATGGAACGCAAGGACCTGCTGGAAGCCAACGCCCAGATCTTCACCGTGCAGGGCAAGGCGCTGGACGCCGTCGCCTCGCGTGACGTGAAAGTGCTGGTGGTCGGCAACCCGGCCAACACCAACGCCTACATCGCCATGAAGTCGGCCCCGAACCTGCCTAGCAAGAACTTCACCGCCATGCTGCGCCTGGACCACAACCGCGCGCTGTCGCAGATCGCCGCCAAGACCGGCAAGCCGGTCGGCGCCATCGAGAAGCTGGCCGTGTGGGGCAACCACTCGCCGACCATGTACGCCGACTACCGCTTCGCCACCGTGGACGGCGCTTCGGTCAAGGACATGATCAACGACGACGTCTGGAACCGCGACACCTTCCTGCCGACCGTCGGCAAGCGCGGCGCCGCCATCATCGACGCGCGCGGCGCCTCGTCGGCCGCTTCGGCCGCCAACGCAGCGATCGACCACGTGCGTGACTGGGTGCTGGGCACCGGCGGCAAGTGGACCACCATGGGCATCCCGTCGGACGGCTCGTACGGCATCCCGGAAGGCACCATGTTCGGCTTCCCGGTCACCTGCGACAAGGGCGAGTACAGCATCGTCCAGGGCCTGGACATCGACGCCTTCTCGCAGGAACGCATCAACCTGACGCTGAAGGAACTCGAAGAAGAGAAGGCCGGCGTCGCACATCTGCTGGGCTAAGCCGGCGCCAGCAGGATTTTTTCGGGGCGGTCCGCCAGGCGGGCCGCGCTCACCGCGCCATGCCAGCGATCCTGTCGCGGCATGGCCGATTCGCTTCAAGACATACCATGCATCCTTCCGAGGTTTTATTCCAGGGCAAACGCCAGCCGCTCCTCCTCCCCGCCTGCGACCATTATTGCGGCTCGGAGAAGCTGATGCGCAAATCGATGGCCCTGCAACAAGAGCTTGGGCCGGTCTTCGACATCACCTTCGACTGCGAGGACGGCGCCGCCGCGGGCGGCGAAGCCGAGCACGCGCTGCTGGTCACGCAGTTACTGAATAGCGAGGACAACCGTTTCAACCGCATCGGCGTGCGCCTGCACGATACCAACAGCCCGCATTTCGCGGGCGACGTCGCCGCCATCGTCGGCGCCACCGCAAGCCGCCTGGCCTACGTGGTGCTGCCCAAGGTGGAAAGCGCCGACGAAGTCGCGCAGGCGATCGCCCTGATCAACCAGCACGCGGCCAGGGCCGGCCGCCACGACCTGCCGGTGCATGTGCTGATCGAGACCCACGGCGCCCTGCACGCGGCCTACGAGATCGCCGCCCTGCCCCAGGTCGAATGCCTGTCCTTCGGCATCATGGACTTTGTCTCCGCCCACTACGGCGCGGTGCCGGCCAGCGCGATGCGCACCCCGGGCCAGTTCACCCACCCGCTGGTGGTGCGCGCCAAGCTCGAGATGGTGGCGGCCTGCCACGCGCACGGCAAAGTGGCCTCGCACAATGTCACCACCGACATCAAGGACAGCGCGGTGGTGGCCAACGACGCCCAGCGCGCCGGCGCGGAATTCGGCTTCACCCGCATGTGGAGCATCCATCCGGACCAGATCAAGCCGATCCTGAAGGCCTTCACGCCGCGCCTGTCGGAAGTAAACGAGGCGACCAACATCCTGCTGGAAGCGATGGCCGCCGGCTGGGGCCCGATCGCCCAGCATGGCCGCTTGCACGACCGTGCAAGCTACCGATATTATTGGACCGTTTTGCAGCGCGCGAAGCTGGCCGGCCTGGCGCTGCCGGAAGCCGCGGCGGCAATCGTCAACCACACGGATTCCCATTGATGGCCACCCTCCTCTCCCGATTCCTCGCCGCGGGCGCGTTCGCGCTGGCGGCAGCCGGTGCATGCGCAGCGGTCCAGGCTGCACCCGACACCCATCCCAAGGCCGAAGCGGTCCTGAAGGCCAAGGCCAAAGCCAGTCCGAAGGCGAAGCGCGCGGCCGCGGCGGCAGGCGCGGGCGTGGCGGCGGCCACGGCCGCAGCGGCGGCGCCCGCCTTCAGCGCCCAGGACGAGGCCGAGCCGGACATCACCGACACGCACGTCACCGAATACGCCTGCGAGCTGGGCAACAAGATCACGATCTACACCAACGCCAACGACGAAGGCCATATCGCGCTGCGCTGGAAGAAGCGCCTGCACCGCCTGAACCGGGTCGGCACGACCACCGGCGCGCTGCGCTTCGAGAACCCGTACTGGGGACTGATCTGGATCGGCATCCCGGCCAAGGGCATCCTGCTGGACTCGAAACTGAACCGCCAGCTGGCCAACGAATGCAAGAACGCCGAGCAGGCCGCGCCCATCGTGGCGGCGGCGCCGGCTCCGAAGAACGGCTGATCCGCGGCTGACACCGTCGGATCGCCTGCTTGTGTAGTGAAGTACCGGAATAACAACATATCCCCACAGAAGGAGAGATCATGTCTCGCAACACCCTGAACACACTGAAGGAATTCCCGGCCGGCGCCGGCCGCACCGGCCAGTACTACTCGCTGCCGGCGCTGGGCGAAGCCCTCGGTGTGAACCTGTCGCGCCTGCCGGTGTCGATCCGTATCGTCCTCGAGTCCGTGCTGCGTAACTGCGACGGCAAGAAGGTCACCGAAGAGCACATCAAGCAGCTCGCCAACTGGGGCGCCACCGCCGAGCGCACCGAAGAGATCCCGTTCGTGGTCGCGCGCGTCGTCCTGCAGGACTTCACCGGCGTGCCGCTGCTGGCCGACCTGGCCGCGATGCGCAACGTCGCCGCCAAGACCGGGGCCGATCCGAAGAAGATCGAGCCGCTGGTGCCGGTCGACCTGGTGGTCGACCACTCGGTCACCATCGACCACTTCCGCGAGCCGAACGCGCTGGACCTGAACATGAAGCTGGAATTCCAGCGCAACAACGAGCGCTACCAGTTCATGAAGTGGGGCATGCAGGCCTTCGACACCTTCGGCGTGGTGCCGCCGGGCTTCGGCATCGTCCACCAGGTCAACCTGGAATACCTGGCGCGCGGCGTCATGAAGCAGGGCGACGTGTTCTACCCGGACACCCTGGTCGGCACCGACTCGCACACCACCATGATCAACGGCGTCGGCGTGGTCGGCTGGGGCGTGGGCGGCATCGAAGCCGAGGCGGGCATGCTCGGCCAGCCGGTCTACTTCCTGACCCCGGACGTCATCGGCGTCAACCTGACCGGCAAGCTGCGCGAAGGCTGCACCGCGACCGACCTGGTCTTGACCATCACCGAACTGCTGCGCAAAGAAAAAGTCGTCGGCAAGTTCGTCGAGTTCTTCGGCGCCGGCACCCGTTCGCTGTCGACCACCGACCGCGCCACCATCGCCAACATGGCGCCGGAATACGGCGCGACCATGGGCTTCTTCCCGGTGGACGAAGCGACCGTCGACTACTTCCGCGGCACCGGCCGTACCGAAGACGAGCTGGCGGCCTTCGAAGGCTACTTCAAGGCCCAGGGCATGTTCGGCATCCCGCAAGCCGGCGAGATCGACTACACCCGCGTGGTGGAGCTGGACCTGTCGACCGTCACGCCTTCCCTGGCCGGCCCGAAGCGCCCGCAGGACCGTATCGAACTGGGCCACGTGAAGAACACCTTCACCGACCTGTTCAGCAAGCCAACCACCCAGAACGGCTTCAACAAGTCGCCCGACGACCTGCACAAGGTCTACGAGACCAGCAACGGCGTGCGCGTGAAGAACGGCGACGTCCTGATCGCCGCGATCACCTCCTGCACCAATACCTCGAACCCGAGCGTGCTGCTGGCTGCCGGCCTGCTGGCCAAGAAGGCGGTCGAGCGCGGCCTGACCGTAGCCCCGCACATCAAGTCCTCGCTGGCTCCCGGCTCGCGCGTGGTCACCGAATACCTGACCGCCGCCGGCCTGCTGCCCTACCTGGACAAGCTGGGCTTCGGCGTGACGGCGTACGGCTGCACCACCTGCATCGGCAACGCCGGCGACCTGACCCCGGAACTGAACGCCGCGATCATCGAGAACGACATCGTCGCCTCGGCGGTCCTGTCGGGCAACCGTAACTTCGAAGCGCGTATCCACCCGAACATCCGTTCGAACTTCCTGGCTTCGCCGCCGCTGGTCGTGGCTTACGCCATCGCCGGCAACATGACCCGCGACCTGATGAGCGAGCCGCTGGGCAAGGACCAGAACGGCGTCGACGTCTACCTGGGCGACATCTGGCCGTCGTCGCAGGAAGTGGGCGAACTGATGCGCTTCGCGATGAACTCGGAAGTGTTCCAGAAGAACTACGCCGACGTGAAGGGCAACCCGGGCGAACTGTGGCAGCGCGTGTCCTCGACCGAAGGCCAGGTGTACAACTGGCCCGAGTCGACCTATATCGCCGAGCCGCCGTTCTTCGCCGACTTCACGATGACCCCGAAGCTTGCTGCCACCGGCATCCAGGGCGCGCGCGCGCTGGGCGTGTTCGGCGACTCGATCACCACCGACCACATCTCCCCGGCCGGCTCGATCAAGGAAGATGGCCCGGCAGGCAAGTGGCTGAAGGACCACGGCGTCCTGAAGGCGGACTTCAACTCCTACGGCTCGCGCCGCGGCAACCACGAGATCATGATGCGCGGCACCTTCGCCAACGTGCGCATCAAGAACAAGATGATCCCGGCCAAGGCGGACGGTTCGGCGGTCGAAGGCGGCATCACCATCCACCAGCCGTCGGGCGAACAGCTGTCGATCTACGACGCGGCGATGAAGTACGTGGCGGAAGGCACCCCGACCATGATCTTCGGCGGCGAAGAGTATGGCACCGGCTCGTCGCGCGACTGGGCAGCCAAGGGCACCCAGCTGCTGGGCGTGAAGGCCGTGGTCGTGCGTTCGTACGAGCGCATCCACCGCTCGAACCTGGTCGGCATGGGCGTGCTGCCGCTGCAGTTCATCGGCAACGACAGCGTCGAATCGCTCGGCATCACCGGCAAGGAAACCTTCGACCTGAAGGGCCTGGAAGGCGAGATCAAGCCGCAGCAACTGGCGACCCTCGTCATTCACCGTGAAGACGGCCAGACCCAGGAGGTTCAGGTTCTGCTGCGTATCGACACCCCGATCGAAGTCGACTACTACAAGCATGGCGGCATCCTGCCGTTCGTGCTGCGCCAGCTGCTGGCTGCGTAAGCGACACCCCGTGACGGCCCGCGCGAGCGGGCCAGGTCAAGCGCGAAAGGCCGGGACCCGACAGGGTTCCGGCCTTTTGTTCGTCTATGGCGTGCGGCGGCTAGCGTCCGATGCCGATGCCGATCCCGATGCCCGATCCGCGCCCGCCGCTGCCGAAGCCGCCGAAAATGGACGTTGATATGCCACTGCGGCCGCTGCGCTGGGCCGACTGCAGCACGCAGTCGCGCCAGGGGTCGGACTGCATCGCGTAGCCGAGCTGGCTACAGGCCGGTCCGAACTCGGCCATCATGCGCTCCATTTCCAGCTGCTGTTGCTGTGCCCGCTCCTGCGGCGTTGCACAAGCCATCAAGCACAGTGCGCTCGCTGCTGCCAATATTACATTTCGCATAGCACTTCTCCTCACACGAACAGGCCTTCGAACGGTCGACACGATACCGGGATACTGCCACGCCCGGCTAGCCTGTCATAGAGGACAAGCGCTCATCGCGCCGTCGGACATCGCCCCGGTGCGCCACCCTTCCCGGCCCCGCACTATGATCGACCACCTCACCCACCGCAGCGAAGGAGAAAGGATGAACCGCTTCCAGGATCACGTCGTACTGGTCACCGGCGCCGCTTCCGGCATCGGCCTGGCCGCCGCCCGCCGCTTCCTCGATGAAGGCGCCCGGGTCGTCATGCTTGACATCGACGAGGCCTGCCTCAAGGAATCGGCCGCGCCCCTCCCACAGGACCGCATCCTCGTGCTGGTCGGCGACACCGCGCACCGGGACACCGCGGCCCGGGCCGTCAAGGCGGCCGTTGAACGCTTCGGCGGCCTGCACGTCCTGATCAACAACGCCGGCATGGCCACCGAAGGCGACATCCTGCACACCAGCGAAGAAGACTTCGCGCGCGTGATGGCCGTCAACGTGGGCGGCTATTTCCACATGGCCAAGGCGGCGATGCCGGAACTGGTGAAGACCCGCGGCGCGATCGTCATGACCTCGTCCGTCTCCGGCCTCGGCGGCGACTGGGAACTGTTCGCCTATACCACCTCCAAAGGCGCGGTCAGCAACATGGTGCGCGCGATGGCCATGGATGCGGCCCGGGACGGCGTGCGCGTCAACGCCGTCAATCCCAGCTTCACCGTGAGCCGGATGACCGAGGACATGCTGGCCGACCCGGACCTGGTCGCCAAATTCAGGGAACGCATGCCGCTCGGCGCGCCCGAGGATCCGGAAGGCGTCGCGGCAGCCATCGCCTTCCTGGCAAGCAAGGAGGCGCGTCTCATTACCGGTGTCAACCTGCCAGTGGACAACGGCCTGCGCGCGTCGAACGGCCAGCCACCGATGTCCTGACCCATAAAAATGTCTGAATAACAAGCACTGTGTACGGCCGCGCACGGATCAACCAGGGTGCGAGGCGGATGATGGACGCATCGGGATCGCAGACAGCGCCAGGTCTGCTCCCTCATCCAACGGAGGTCAACATGCTGTATACCATTGCCATCATCCTGCTTGTCCTGTGGCTGCTCGGCCTGGCCACCTCGGTCGCCGGTGGACTGATCCACATCCTGCTGGTCGCCGCCGTCGTCGTCATCCTGATCCGCCTGTTCACCGGCAGGAAGGTGCTTTGACGACCTGCCGCGCACGCGGCTAGCGCCAGAGCCAGGGCCGGAACCAGGGGGTTCCGGCTTTTTTCTCGTCCAAGCATGCGACACGGCCTGGCAGGAGTTGTTAGGATTTCGTCAATTCCATCATACGAGGACACTTCCATGTCGACGTCCGTCACGGCCCGTCCGGCCTACCGAAGCCCGCCGGGCACGCTCCATACGATCCTGCTGGCAGGAACCGTTCCCCTCTTCCTCGGCGCCTTGCTGAGCGACATCGCCTACTACCAGAGCTACCAGATCCAGTGGAGCAATTTCGCCTCCTGGCTGCTGGCGGGCGCCGAACTGTTCGGCGGCCTGGCGCTGCTGTTCGCGCTGGTGAACCTGGTGCGCTCGCCGCGCAAGGGTGGCCGTCCCCTGCACTATGTCCTGCTGCTGCTGGCCACCTGGGTGGTGGGCCTGATCGCCTCGTTCCAGCATGCCAAGGATGCCTGGGCCGTGATGCCTGCCGGCCTGCTACTGACGATCGTCGCCACCGTCCTGGCCTGCGCCGCGGCCTGGGCCGGGCTGAATACGCGGTCGGAGGTGGCGCCATGAAACGGTCGATGCCCTTCACCCTGCTCGGCGCGGCCCTGCTGCTGGGCGCCTGCTCGAACGAAGCGAACAACACGCAAGCCTACGGGGCCGATCCGAAGCTGCCGGAACCGCAGCGCGGCATGCTGCCCAGCATGAAGATCGCCGAGCCCACCGCCTGGGGCGACCGCAAGCCCAGCGTGCCGCAGGGCTTTACCATCACGGCGATCGCTACCGACCTGGGCATCCCGCGCCAGACCCTGGTGCTGCCGAACGGCGACATCCTGGTGGCCGAAGGCCGCGGCGGCAAAGCCGCCAAGCTCAAGCCCAAGGACGTGATTGCCGGCTACATCAAGGCCAAGGGCAATACCAAGGTCAAGAGCGGCAACCGCTTGACCCTGCTGCGCGATGCGGACGGCGATGGCAAGTACGAACTGAAGACCGTGTTCGCGGACCAGCTCGATGCGCCCTATGGCCTGGCCTTCGCCAACAACAAGATCTACGTCGCCAACCAGGGAGAACTGGTCAGCTTCGACTACCAGCCGGGCCAGACCCAGGCCGCAGGTGCGCCGGCCAGCGTCGCGAAACTGCCGTCCGAGATCAACCACCACTGGACCAAGGCGCTGACCGTCAGTCCCGACGGGCGCTTCCTGTACGTCGGCATCGGCTCCAACAGCAACATCACCGAACGCGGCATGGAAGCCGAAGTCGACCGCGCCATGGTGTGGCAGATCGACGCCGCCACCGGCGCCTACAAGCCCTATGCGACCGGCCTGCGCAATCCGACCGCGCTGGCCATGCATCCCGAGACCGGGCAGCTGTGGTCGGTCGTCAACGAGCGCGACGAACTCGGTCCGGACCTGGTGCCGGACTACCTGACCTCGGTGCGCGAAGGCGGCTTCTACGGCTGGCCCTATAGCTACTGGGGCCAGAACGTGGACCCGCGCGTCAAGCCGCAGGATCCGAAGAAAGTGGCGGCCGCCATCAAGCCGGACTACAGCCTGGGCTCGCACGTGGCCGCGCTCGGCCTCTCGTTCTCGATCCCGGCCATGGGCGAGCGCTACGGGAATGGCGCCTTCGTGGGCGAGCACGGCAGCTGGAACCGCGACCATCCGGTCGGCTACAAGGTGATCTTCGTGCCTTTCCGTGATGGACGCCCGGCCGGCGAGCCGATCGACTTCGTCACCGGTTTTCGCGACGCGAACGGCAAGACGCGCGGGCGGCCGGTGGGCGTGACGGTCGATCCGCGCGGCGCCCTGATCGTCGCCGACGACCTGGCCAACACGGTGTGGCGGGTGACGCGCACCCCGTGAGGACTGGCCTGCCTCAGGCCGGTGCGTGGCGTTCGAAATGCAGGCGGTCGTACCACCGGCCGCCGTGCTCGACGCTGCGGCGCGAATGGCCGAACTGGACGAAGCCGTTGCGGATCAACACCCGCGCCGAGGCCAGGTTGTCGATGCGGCAGTCGGCCTCGATGCGCTGCAGGCGAAGCCGGCCGAAGGCGATCTCCAGCAGCTGGCGCACGGCCTCGCCGGCATGGCCCTGGCCGCAGGATGCCTGCCCGATCCGGTAGCCTAGCACCGCGCTATGGAAATGCGCCCGCTTCACCAGGCTCAGGTTGATCCGCCCGATGATCCGTCCTGTTTCGTCGAGCGCCAGGAACTGGTAGCCGGTATCGGCGAAGGCATCCGCCATCGCCTGCGCCACCGCCAGGCCCACCCCTTCGCGCGAATAGTAGGAAGCGGGACGCGCATTGATGCGGGCCTCGAAGAAGGCGCGGTTGTCCAGCTCGAAGGCGAGCAGCGCGTCGATGTCGCCGTGCGCCGGCGCGGCCAGGCGGATCATAGTTCGGCCCACATCCTGAGCAGGTTGTGGTAATGCCCGGTGATGCCGACCGTGGCTTCGTTCTCCCCATGGACGGCGCGGATCTTCTGGATGTTGGTGTCCAGCTCGTACAGCATGGCGCGCCTGCCGTCGTCGCGCACCATGCTCTGGGTCCAGAGGAAGGATGCGACGCGGTCGCCGCGCGTCACCGGCAGCACCTGGTGCACGCTGCCGGCCGGATACACGATGGCGTCGCCGGCCGGCAGCTTCACCTCGTGCGTGCCATAGGCATCGACCACCACCAGCTCGCCGCCTTCGTAGTCGTCCGGGTCGCTCAGGAACACCGTGGTCGAGACGTCGGCCCGCACCGGCGGCAGGCCGCCGCGCTGGGCGCGCACGGCGCCGTCCACGTGCAGTCCGTAATGCTCGCCGCCGCCGTAGGCGTTGAAGTAAGGCGCCAGGATGCGCAGCGGCAGCACCGCCGAGAAGAACTGGGGGTTGGCCATCAGGGCCGCGCTGACCAGCTGGCCCAGCTCGACACACAGGGGCGACCCTTCCTTCAGCTGGCGGTTGCGCTTGACCTGGGCGCCCTGCGGGCCGACGCTCTCGCGTCCGTCGACCCATTCCGGCGCCCCCGCCATGCGGGCGCGGATGGCGGCGACCTGCTCGCGCGTGAGCACACCCGGGATATGCAGCATCATGATCGTCGTCCTTCTCGAAAGAAAAAAGCCCTCCGGATCATATCAGGAGGGCGAATCCGGTTGCCCGGCGGGGGGTGGTACCCGGAAATCAGAACTTGAGGTTCGCCATCAGCGAGGCCGAGCGGCCCGCGCCCACGCCGGCGTAGTGCGGCGAGGAAACGCGGTCGAAGTACAGCTTGTCCGTCAGGTTCTGGATGTTGAGCTGGAACGACAGGTTCGGATTCAGCGTATAGGTGGCCATCGCATCGAAGCGGGTGTAGGCCGGCGAATACTTGGTGTTGTTGACGTTGGCGAACTGGCGGTCCACGAAGTTGGCGCCGCCGCCGATCGTCAGCGACTTGTTGAGCGCGTAGGTGGTCCACAGCGAAGCGCTGTGCTTGGGCGTGGTCGGGAAGGCATTGCCGTTGAACGGCGACGGCGTCCAGTTCGGCGCCGCCGCCGTGCCGCTGTTCACGTAGCCGTTGTCGGCGATCACGCCGTGCAGGTAGGTGTAGCCGCCAAACACGGTCCAGGCATTCGTGATGCGGCCGGACAGGCCGAACTCGACGCCTTCCAGTTCCTTGCGGCCCACGTTCTGCGTGCTGCCGTCCGGGGCGGTGACGCGGGCATTGTCCATGTCGCTCCTGAACACGGCGGCACTGGCCGACAGGCGGCCGCCCGGCAGCACTTCCCACTTGGTGCCCAGCTCGATGCTGCGGCTCTTCTGCGGCTGCAGGTTCTGCACCTGCACGGTCAGGGCGTCCAGGCCGTCGCCGCCGTCATTGCCCGGCGGGGTGGCCGAGGTCGCCCACGAGACGTAGATGCTGCCGTTCGCCTTCGGCTTGTAGACCAGGCCGGCCTGGTAGGTATCGAAAGTCGAATTGACTTCGGCCCGCGTGGCGGTGGCCGGGGTATCCAGGCGGCTCTGGAAATCGTCCCAGCGCGCGCCGATGTTGAGCAGCCACTGCGGCGTGAATTCGATGGTGTCGAAGCCGTACACGGCGCGGGTGCGGGTCTTGACGCTGGTCAGCGTCGGCGACTGGCTGCGGGTATAGGCCCAGGGCTCGTAGGGATTCGGATTGACCAGCGTGGTGCAGTTGTACAGGGTCGTGCTGCCTGCCGTCGGGCAGGTGAAGGTGCCGGTCAGCGGGTTGTTGGTGCCGGGGCTGAACACATAGCTGCCGCGGTCGGTCTGCTCGCGCGAGAACTCGACGCCCGCATTGAAGCTGTGCTTGATGCCGCCGGTGGCGAAGTTGCCGCTCAGGCTGGTCGAGTTGGCCAGGGTCTCGGTGTCGACGATGCGGGTGTTCGCGCGGCGCCACACGGTGCCGTAGCGGACGGTGTTGCCCTTGGAGTCGTCGGGCTGGGTCCAGACATAATCCTGGCCGCTCTTGCCCCAGCGCGTCACGTTGCGCAGTGCCAGCTTGGCGCTCAGTTCGTGGCGCAGGTCGACCGTGGCGACGTCGGTCTCGGTGTCGCGGAAGTCGCGGTTGGCCAGGCCATAGAAGGCTTCGCGGTCGACCGTGAACGGCGTGCCGCCGCCGTTCTTCGCCATGTCGGGGCCGCTGCTGATTGGGTTATCGAAGGGGATGCCCGTGTCCGGGATCTCGCTGCTCTGCATGTGGTAGTAGCTCAGCACGGCGCGGGTCGGGCCCGTCAGGCCGAAGGTCATGCTCGGGGCGATGCCCCAGCGGTCGCCGCCGACCACGTTGCGGCCGGGAACGTCGTTCTCGTGCGCCATCAGATTCAGGCGGAAGGCGGCGTTATTGCCCAGCACGCGGTTGATGTCGCCGGTGACGCGGCGGTACTTGTCGGTACCGATGCCGAGGCTTGCATTGTTGAAGTCGTATTCCCTGGCGGTCTTGGTCACGATGTTGATGCCGCCGCCGGCCGAGGAGCGGCCGCCCAGTGCCGAGTTCGGACCCTTGACCACTTCGACCTGCTCGATCGCGAAGATCTCGCGTGACTGCGAGCCGGAATCGCGCACGCCGTCGATATAGGTGTCCGTCTGGGCGTTGTAGCCGCGAATGAACAGGTTGTCGCCCACCGGGTTGCCGCCTTCGGCCGCGCCGATGGTGATGCCCGGGACGGTGCGCAGCGCATCGGTCAGTGACACGGCGCCGGTCTGGGAGATGGTTTCCGAGGTCACCACGGTGACCGATTTCGGCGTATCGAGCAGGGGTGCGGTGAATTTGTCGGAGCTGGCGCGCACCGGGCCCTGCACCGAACGGTCGGCGCCGGCATTGATGCGCACCTGCGGCAGGCTGGCGCCTTCCGGCAGCTCGGGGGCATCCTCGACCCCACTGGCGGCAGCCAGCGGCATCGCCAGCGACGCCAGCATCGCCAGGGCCGGGGCTGCCAGGGCGGGCATGGAAGGACGGACGTGTTTCTTGCTCTTGATAAAGGTCTTGCTGGCCTGCGCAGTGATCTTGGTCATTTTTTCTGGAGTGGGAAAACGGATCCTGGCGGCCCGATTTCTAAATTTTAATGAGAACGATTCGCATTATGATTTCGATGTAGATTTTTTGCAAGCGCTTCGCCCCGTCCGGTGCGGTGCGGTGCGGTGCGGTGCGAGCATGAACTCGTGGCCTGTGGCCGAATCAACTACAATACCGGAGATATGGGTTTATCATGACCTTGACCATTACTTGAAAAGAGAGACCCCTAGCGCCATGCGTCGTCCTTCCAAAGATTCATCCCCCAAACTCTCCGCCGAAAGCCAGCGTCTCGTCAGCATCGCGCAAGCCATCATGCAGGCCGCCAGCCGCGTCGAGGAACGGACCTGGGAGCGCCAACTGGACACGCAACTGCAGAAGCTGCTCAAGACGAATCACCAGGACAGCATCGACAGCGCGCTGAACGCCCTGTTCCGCGACGACCTCGGCGCCTATGACGTGCTGATGGATGCGGTGGAAGCCGTGAGCGAATCGGCCACCATGGTCGAGCAGCAGGAGGGCGGCGACGTGACCTGGCAGGCCCTGCTGGTGGCCGCGCCGGTGCTCGCCTGGACCCGCTTCAACATCGCCTCGGGCAATATCCCGCCGGAGATGCTGAGCACGCTGCAGGCCCATTTCTCGGCCCACCTGCTAGCCGAGGGCACCCGCGTCGCGATGGCCCCCACCCTGTATTCGATCGACCAGCTACCGCGCACCCATGCCGAAACCTATGCGCTGACCCACAAGCTGGCAGCCGCCGCACACAAGGGCGGCACGGTCAAGCCGGCGGCACGCGGCGAAGACACCGCGCCCTTCCTGGCCGACACCCGCTACCTGCTGGTGGCGATCGTCGCCCCGCAAGGTGCGCCCATGTTCCGCTGGCAGGAGCCGCAGCACCACATCGGCTTCGCCGAGGAACGCAACCGCGCGCTGGAACAATGGCGTGCCCAGGGCGCGGCGAATATCGCGCGCCTGCTGCCGGGCTGCGGCGTCGAACTGCTGCTGCCGGAAGCGTACTACGTGGCCTGCCGCGAGGCGGACAAGCTGATCCGCCCGATCTCGGTCCGCGCCGCCGTCCACTACCTGACCCATACGCTGGGCGTGGAGGCGTCGGACCTGCGCGCCGTGATCGCCGGCTTCGGGGAGGAATCGGCCGATATCCAGATCGACGAATACCGGGTCGCGTTCACGATGCGCCAGGACAGCGAAGTCATGTACGGCATCGTGTGGCCGCTGTACGGCCAGGAAGACGAGAATGGCACCCCCATGGAAGGACCGTTCGCGGCCGGTCCGGCCGCGCTGACCCCGATCAACGAGATCGTGGCCCACCTGAACGAGGCCGGCATCGCGCACATCAAGCGCATCGGCGAACGCTATGTCGCCGAATACTGCGACGACTGCGGCGCGCCCCTGTTCGCCGACCCTACCGGCGAGCTGGTGCATGCGGAAATGCCGGAAGATACGCCGGCCGGCACCGAGCACTTCCATTAACCGGGTCCCGCCCCGATCGCAGGGTGGCCGCGCTCCTTCGTCCACCCTGCCGCCCGGCTGCGAATGCAGGCCAGCGCAGGGTCAGCGCGGCAGGCTGGCGATGACCCTGGTGGCGAAGTCGGCGACATTGCCGGCATGCCATCGCCAGACGATCACGAGATCGTGCTTGGGCGACACGAGGATGGTGTTGCTGCCCGCGCCCAGTGCGGCGTAGGCGTCGGCGGGCAGGCCCGGCAGGTTCCTGCCCTTGGTATTGAGCCACCACAGGTAGCCATAGTCCGGCCCGTGTGCACTCGGGCTCAGGGCCTCCTTCACATACGACGCCGGCAAGATCCGCTTGCCGCGCCATTCGCCGCCGCGCAGCCACAGGTAGCCGAAGCGCGCCATGTCCCAGGAGTTGATCCACATGCCGCCGCCCCAGCGCGTGCCGCCGCTCACCGACGGTAGCTGCTTGCCGTTCAGCTCCACGTAGCTGTTATGGTAGGGAACCCACTTCCAGCTGTTCGAGGCTCCGATCGGGTCCATTACCTGCTGCTGGAACACCTCCGGCACGGGCTGGCCGAACACGCGCAGCAGCGATAGCGCAAAGCGGTTGATGCGCACGTCGTTGTATTCGTAGAAGCTGCCTGGCGCCTGCAGTTCGCGTGGCTTGCGTTCGCCCGCACCGAACGCTTCCCTGCCGATGAAGTCGGCGTTCTTGCCCCACAGGCTGCCTTGCCACTCCGTTTCCTGCTGCAGGTGCTGCTTCCAGGTGACCTTGTCATTGCGCGGCGCCACGTAGCCGCCGTCGTTCACGCGCCTGGCCACAGGTTCATCGACGGCGATGCGGTCGTCGCGCACGGCCACGCCGGCCACCGTCGCCAGCATGCTTTTCGCCACCGAATACGTCGGGTCCACGAAACTGGTGTCGCCGAATTCGGCCACCACGAAGCCCTTGTAAATCACCAGTCCGTTGGTACGGGCGCGCGCAGTCGGCATCGAGCCCAGGCGGGCCCCAAAAGTGGCTTCCTGATCCGAGAAGTCGAGCGCGCGCGTGGTTTCGCGCGATTGTGCGAACTGCACCGCGGCCGCCAGCGCGGCGGCGTTGATGCCGAGCTCGGCGGGCGACTTGCGCGCCCAGTCGCCGGCCGGCGGGAAATAAGGTGTCGGCGTTGCGGCTGCGGGTGTGACGGCGCCGGCGAAGGTTGGCAGGAATGCGGGCAGCAGCGCGCCCAGGCACAGCGCCAGCACACTGCGGGGCGAAACACGGTTCATCGATTGATTCACGAGATGGCCCACTGAGAAAATGGCAAATGGATCAGGCTGGAATTGTAGTAGCGCTTGTCGCCGGTAACTTCCTTGCCGATCCAGTCGGGTTTGTCGAACGGGGCGTCTTCCGACGGCAGTTCGATCTCGGCCACCACCAGGCCGGCGTTCTCGCCCAGGAACTCGTCGACCTCCCAGGTAAAGCCGGCATGCGCGATGCGGCGCCGGTATTTTTCGACCATCGGACGCTCGCACAGGGTGTCGAGCAACTCCTGCGCGTCGGAAAGCGGAATCGGATATTCCCACTCGCCGCGGCTGACGCCCGTGCCCTTGCTCTTGATGGTGAGCACACCGGCAGCGCCCTCGATGCGCACGCGCACGGTGCGCATCGGGTCCGAGCACAGGTAGCCCTGACGCAGCAGGACCGGCTCGCCAAGCCGGCGCCAGGCCTCGCCGCTGGGCAGGAATTTGCGCTCGATCTCGACGCCCATCCCCTGCCCTCAGTCGAGCGTCTGCAGGATCGGCGTCAGGATCGCCGCGCCCAGCGCCGCGCTGCGCGCGCCGTTCCAGCCGGTGTGCGGGTCGGGCAGGTTGGCATTGTCCTTGAACGGCATTTCCAGGGTCAGCGACAGGCACTTGAAGGTGTGGCCGATGTACTTCGAGGCCAGGGTCAGCAGTTCTTCGTTGTACTTGCTGGCCGCATAGCCATATTCGTTCTGGAAGTCGGGGCTGGCCGCCATGTAGCGTTCGATGAAGGCGGTCTGGGTCGCCAGGCGCTCCGGGGTGAAGTCGGCCAGCATTTCGCTGCCGGCCACGAAGTTGTAGGGCAGCGCTTCGTCGCCGTGGATGTCGAAGAACATGTCGACCCCGGTCTCATGGATCTTGTCCTTGACGCACAGCACTTCCGGGCTGCGCTCGCGCGAAGGCGTCATCCATTCGCGGTTCAGGTTGGCGCCGGCCGCGTTGGTGCGCAGGTTGCCGCGCACCGAGCCGTCCGGGTTCATGTTCGGCACGATGTAGAACACGGCGCGCTGCAGCAGCTTGCGTGCCACCGGGTTGGCGCTGTCCAGCAGCGCATCCATCATGCCCTCGACGAACCATTCGGCCATGGTCTCGCCCGGATGCTGGCGCGCGATCACCCAGATCTTCTTTTCCGCCTGCGGATTGCCGATCACGACCAGGTTCATGTCGCGGCCGTCGACCGTGGTGCCGATGTCGAGTACGCGCGCGACCGGGTTTTCGGCCACTTCGCCCAGCAGGCGCAGGTGGCGCTCCCAGGTGTAGGGCTCGAAGTAGGCGTAATAGATGCTGTCGAGTTCCGGCGTATGGTTGACCGTCATCACCTGCCCATCGAAGCTGGTCGGCACGCGGAACCAGTTCTCGGTATCGTAGCTGGCCGCCACCTGGTAGTCCTCGAAGCCCTTCGGATAGGTGGCCTGGCCGGCGTTCAGGAAGCGGATCGTGCAGGCCTGGTCACGCACGCCCTGCAGGCGGAAGTGGAACCACTGGTGGATGTCGGCGTGCGAGTCCTTGCGCAGGTTCAGGTCGATCGCTTTCGGGCCGTCGGCGCGCACGACCTCGATGGCGCCGGAATCGAAGCATTGGCTGATTTTGATGGGCATGGCGGTTCCTTCTTTAGCGGGTCGAAAAATGCGCACCGTGCCGGAGCGGGCGGGCGCTGCCGGCCCTGCCCGCCCGGCGCCGGATCACTGCGCGTCGAGGTCGATCAGGTCCTTCGCGTACATGATCATGATCTGGCGCATCAGCTCGACGTTGCCGCGGTCGAGCACGACGGTCAGGTCTTCCTTGGCGTCGAGGACGAAGGTCATGCGGATCGCGCCGGGCAGTTCCTTGCACTGCACGTACTGGGCGCGCGGCGTGTAGGGATTGTCCCAGTCCTGCTGGGTGATCGCGGGAGGAGCCGGCGGCGCCTGCAAGTTCGGATCCTGGTTGACCGGCAGGTGCTTGAGCAGCCAGAACACGATGACGGCTGGCACGTAAATGCAGAGGTCGCTTGCGCCCTTGCTGGAAAACTTGACCAGCAACAGGTTGCCGACCCGGTCGCAGGACATGGACATGCTCTTGACTTGACGAATTACCGCTGGTTTCACGACGACGTTCCTAGGGAAAAGGTTGAAAAAGGCGCAGCGATTCTACCGCATCCCACCGTCCCGTTGTGTGGTATCGCGGTCGCCAAAACAAAACGGGGAGCTTGCGCTCCCCGTCATCATCTGCCTGTCACCCGTGGCGGGGCAAGCCGCGCCGCGCCCTATTCCTTCGAGCCACGGCCCCCCTGGGAATTGCGGCCGCCCTTGGAGGAGGAGGCGCGCGATGGGCCGCCCGAACCGGCGCTGGCCGACTGGCGGTTGCCGTGGCTCATGCTGCCGGCACGGCGGGCTTCTTCCGAGGTGAATTCGTGGGCCGTACCCTTGGCATGGGCGGCCTTGCCGCCCTGGCTGGCGATTTCCCGCTGGCGCGCGGGATCCATCGATGCGAAACCGCGGTTGCGGGTGCCACTGCTCTGGCTGTTACCGCCCTGGTTGCCACCTTGCTTGCTACCTTGATTACCTGAGGCCATGATCATGTTCTCCCTTGTACGCTATGAACCGCCGCGTCCTGCGGCAGGCTTGCTCCGGCTGCACCCGAAGCCCGATGAGCAGCCGGCAAAATCATCTTAGGTAGGACGGATGAATGCCGGTATAGGACGTTTTCAGATGACTTTGTAGGACTTCACGCGACAGAAAATGCACCAGTGAAAATACACTTCCAGTAGTCAACAAACCGCCGGCCAGCCCTTCCGTATCCGTCCTACACGACACCCCTACGTCTTCCTATACTGTATTCATGGATAGCGGAGCATCATGGCAATTTCAGGCGCGGCCGAGGCCAGCGCCGGCATCTCGAAAGGAGTCGACATGGACGCGAACCAACGTAGCGAGTTCAACAACCAGACGAATAACGGCGCCAACGAAAAGTGGACGCCCGGCGCCAGGGGCAACACCGGAAGTGGTCCGCTCGACCACACTTACCCACAGGGTCCGGGACAGGACGCGGTGGTCCGCGGCGAGAATGCAATGCAGGCCGGGCAGGACCCTTCGCGCATGGGCCAGCAGCAAGTCGCCGCCGAGGATGGCGGCCGGGCCGACCATGAAACGACACTGCCGGGCGCCGTTACGGCAGACTTGCCGGGCGGTTCGCTGCAAAGCCAGCAAACTGGCGGCTCGGGGCCGCAGCAGGGCATCACCGACAGCCACCAGCGCGCCATGGAGCAGCATTCGCAGGCCTGGGGCCTGCTGGAGCAACCCGTTGGCCACCGCGCCAGGGGTTCCGGCACCGACCTGCGCGCCCATCCGGCCAACCAGGCCGGCCACAGCCAGGACGCGCATGCCATGAACCCGCAGGATCCGGCCCAGCCCGAACTGCAGGGCGGCTCGCTCGGCGCCCACCATGGCATGGCACCCGGCACCCACCAGTCCCAGGGTACAACCGCCCAGGTCGGCTACGGCAACCAGCAGAGCGCGGCAGCCCATCGCGAGGGAACTGGCATGGCGATCGGCCCGCATCCACAGCAACAGCCCAGGAGGGAACAATGAACAATCCACATCAGCAGGACCAGCAGGACAGCACTGACCGCAGCGGCTCGCAGACCGGCCGGGACGGACGCGAAGCCGGCAGCGCCGACGTGCACCAGTCGAACGACGTGACTGGCGGCCTGCCGCGCAGCCCGGGCAATAGCGGTCCGCGCACCGAGGACCAGGGCTGGAAACCGGGCCAGAGCGTGCAGGCCGAGACCGATCCGGTCCACGAATCGAACGACGTGGCCGGCGGACTGCCGAAGAGTCCGGCCGGTGCCAACCGGCTGGCGGGCGACCGCAAGATGGACGACGACACCGGTTTTTCACGCCAGTAGTTTTTTCCCATGGCGGAGAGGCTGCCGCCTCCCCGTCCTCTTCCCATGAATCCTTGATCCACATCCAGGCTACCCCAGCCGGGTGGAACCGCGCCTTCGCGCCCTGACTCCAAACCTACTCGACACGCCCTGGCGTTCGCGGCTGCAGCTGTGGCTTGCGATCCGGCCAGGCGCGTCCAGGCCAATGTGGAGACGGGACATGCCTGATAGTACGGATGAAGACAACATTGCAGTATCGGTGATCGTGCCGGCCTGCGGCCGCCTCGACCTGCTCGACCGTTGCCTGGACGCACTGGTGCGCCAGGCGCTCGACCCGCGGCACTACGAGATCGTCGTCGTCGATGACGAGCCGAACCACAATACCCTGCACCTGGTCTCCGGCTGGCGCAGCCGCAGTGTCGAGCGCGGCCCGCGCCTGTCCTATGTCGCCAATCCGGGACCGGCCTGCCCCGCATCGGCCCGCAACCGCGGCTGGCGTACCGCGCGCGCGCCCATCCTTGCCTTCACCACCGATGACGCAGTGCCCGACCCGCGCTGGCTGGCGGCCGGGCTGGCCGCCTTCGGCGACGGGGCCGATGTCGTCTGCGGCCGCATCCAGACACCGGCTCCCGCGCGCGCCGCCGAGCGGCCGTTGCACGCGCCGGGCCCCGTGGAAGCGGGCTTCACCAGCGCCAGCTGTTTCTTCCGCAAGCACGTGCTGGAGGGCCTGGACGGCTTCGACGAGCGCTTCAGCCTGCCGCGCGCGGGCGATGCCGACATGTACTTCCGCCTGCTGGAACAAGGCTTGCTGATCGTACGCGCGCCGGACGCGCTGGTGGACTACCCACTGCCCCCGCCGCCCTGGGGCGCGAGCCTGCTGCAGATCCGTCATGCGGTGTTCGATGCCCTGCTCTACAAGAAACACCCGGCGCTGTACCGGCAGATGGTGGAGCCGCGTCCATGCTGGAACCACTACGCGATCACCGGCCTGCTACTGCTCGCGCTGGCCGGGCTGCTGGCTGGCCTGCCGGTCCTGGCTGGCCTGGCCTGCGCCGCCTGGCTGGCGCTGACGGCGCGCCTGTGCGCGCAGCGCTTGCGCGGCCTGGCGCACACGCCGCCCCAGCTGGCCGAGATCATACTCACGTCCATCCTGCTGCCGCCCTTGACGGTATTCTGGCGGCTGGCGGGCGCGCTGCGCTACCGGGTGCGATTCGCATGAGGCCCTCATGAGCGGAGCGATCGCCAGCAGGCGCTACCACATCGCGCTCATCAGCGCACATGCCTCGCCGCTGGCCCCGGCCGGTGCTGCGCATGGGCTCCCCCAAGCCTGCGTGGCCGGGCTCGCACGCGAACTGGGCCGCGCCGGGCACAGCGTGGACGTGTTCACGCGCCGCGTCGCCCCCGGGCAGCAGACGCTGGTGCACTGGCACGACCGGGTCCGTGTGATTCACGTGCCGGCCGGGCCGGCAGGCTACCTGTCCGGTGCGCAGCTGCCGCCCCACGCCGATGCGTTCGCCCGCTTCGCCACCCGCTTCTCCGCCCATTCAGGGCGCCGCCAGGACCGGCCCTACGATATCGCCCATGCCAGCTCGACCGCTTCCGGCCTGGTCGCCCGCCAGCTGAAGGACCTCCTGGGCCTGCCCTTCGTATTCACCGTCCACGCGCTGGCGCGGCCGCGGCGCCACGGGCCGGGCGCGGCCGACAGCCTGGCCGCGGCCCGCATGCGCATCGAAGCCGAGCTGATGCGTGCAGCCGACCGCGTCATCGCCGGCAGCGAGCAGGAGCGCCACGACCTGGAGCGCCTGTACACGGTGCCGCTCTCGCGCATTGCGGTCGTGCCCTGCGGTTTCGCGCCCGAGGAGCTGTGGCCGCTGCCAATGGCCGAAGCCCGTACCCGCCTCGGCCTCGATGCGGACCGCTTCACGGTGCTGCAGCTGGGACGACTGGCGCCACGCAAGGGCACCGATACCGTCCTGCAGGGCCTGGCCCTGCTGCGCCACCGGCATGGCATCGATGCCCAGCTGCTGGTCGTGGGCGACGCCGGCGCCGACGCCGACGGGCGGCCGGGCGACAGCCTGGAAACGGCCCGCCTGCGCGGGGCCGCGGCCGAGCTCGGCATCGGTGCGCACGTGCGTTTCACGGGCCAGCTGCCGCGTGGCGCGCTGCGCGACTACTATGGCGCCGCCAATGCGGTGGCCTGCCTGCCCTGGTATGCGCCCTGCGGCATTACGCCGCTCGAGGCCATGGCTTGCGCGCGCCCGGTGCTCGGCTCGGAAGTGGGCGGCATGCCCAGCCTGGTCGAAGACGGAGTGAGCGGCTTCCTGCTGCCCCCGCGCGATCCGGCGGCGCTCGCCGAGCGCCTGGCGCGCCTGCAGCGCCACCCCGCACTGGCGCTGGCGATGGGCGCGGCCGGACGCCGGCGCGCCTGCGAACGCCATACCTGGCGCCAGCTTGCCGGCCAGGTGGCGGCGCTATACACCGAGGTACTGGCCGACCGGCAGCCTGGGCCTGGCGCCGGGCCCGGGCCGCGGCGCGTGGTGCTGACATGAAAGCGGTTTTCCTCGACAAGGACGGTACCCTGGTCGACGCCCCGCCCTACAACGTCGAACCGCGCCACGTCCGTTTGGTCAGTGGCGCCGGCGCCGCCCTGCGCCTGCTGGCGCGGCTCGGCTACCGCTTCTTCGTCGTCGCCAACCAGTCCGGCATCGCGCATGGCTGCTTCGGCGAAGAGGCCATGGCGCCGCTGGCCCAACGCCTCGCCGAACTGCTGCTGGGTGAACAGCTGAGGCTCGAAGGCTTCTATTACTGCCCGCACCATCCGCTCGGCACGGTCGGGGCCTATGCCCGGTCCTGCGCCTGCCGCAAGCCTGCACCTGGCATGCTGCTCAAGGCGGCCACCGAGCATGCGATCGACCTGCGCGCCTCCTGGATGATCGGCGACATCCTGCACGACGTGGAAGCGGGCAACCGCGCCGGGTGCCGCACCCTCCTGATCGACAATGGCAACGAGACCGAATGGCGGCTCGGTCCGCGCCGGGTGCCGACCCGCATGGCGCCCGACCTGTATGCGGCGGCGGTGCTGATCGCCGGCCACGACGAGGCCCGCGGCGCAGCGCATTGACGTGCCTGCCTGTGTCACCGCAAGAAGCTGGCGGGCAGCCTATTACAAAAACTCAAGTTTTTGGACGAGCTCTGATATAATTTCGGAGTTCGTCGGGGCGTAGCGCAGCCTGGTAGCGTACCTGCATGGGGTGCAGGGGGTCGGAGGTTCGAATCCTCTCGCCCCGACCAACACAATCAATGAGTAAGGCCAGCCATGGAGCTGGCCTTTTTCATTTCGGGGGGCTCTGGTGTCCGGCAAGCAGCCGGATTCGAGATACATCATTCGCAGGAGTGAGTGCGAAACGCCTGCTCGGGCGCGCGGTGTCGCGCTCGTCGCCTTGCTGGACAATACGTAGGGCGGTCGAAGGTGAGCTTGCAAGGCGGATTGCCTTCGCCTATCGCCAGTCACCTCGCAAGGCCAGCACCTGCTGCTGCAGGTATTCGGGCGAAGCCGCTTCCGGCGCCACCGGCTGCCCCACCGCCAGGGCCAGCCTCGAGCGGATGCCGCGCGCAAACGAGCGCTCGAACACGTTCGACGGATCGCGCGTAAACACGCTGCCCCACAGGCCGCGCAGCGCCATCGGGATGACCGGCACCTTGCTGCGCTCGACGATCTTGGCGATACCGCCGCGGAATTCGTTGAGCTCTCCCGTGTGAGTCAGCTTCCCTTCCGGGAAGATGCACACCAGCTCGCCCTCATGCAGGGCCTGGGCGATGTCCACGAAGGCGCGTTCCATCATGAAGGGATCTTCCTTGGCGGGGGCGATCGGGATCGCCTTCGCGGCCCGGAAGATCCAGCCGAAGAAGGGGGTCTTGAAGATACGGTGGTCCATCACGAAGCGGATCGGGCGCGGGCTGGCGGCGCCGATCACCAGCGCGTCGACATAGCTTACGTGGTTGCAGACCAGCACCGCCGCGCCCTGCTCGGGAATACGGTCGGCGTCGATGGTACGCACCCGGTAGCCGGTGTGGATCAGCATCCAGGCCAGGAAGCGCATCAGAAATTCTGGCACCAGCGAGAAGATGTACACGGCCACGCAGGCGTTCAGCAGCGCCGTCACCAGGAACAGCTCGGGAATCGTGAAGCCCTGACCCAGCAACACGATGGCGACGCCGGCCGCGGCCACCATGAACAGCGCATTCAGGATGTTCATGCCGGCGATGGTGCGCGAGACGTGCTTCTGGTCGCAGCGGGTCTGGATCAGGGCGAATAGCGGCACGATGAACAGGCCGCCGAACACGCCGATCAGCACCAGGTCGGCCATGATCCGCCACGCGTCCGGCAGGGCCAGCAGCGCGAGGGCGTCCACCGTCGCGGTATTCGTATACGCCACGCTGGCGAAATACAGGTCGATCCCGCACACCGACAGGCCGATCGAACCGAAGGGCACCAGCCCGATCTCGACCTTGTGGCCGGACAGTTTTTCGCACAGCAGAGAACCGGCGCCGATCCCGAGCGAGAACACGGTCAGCAGCAGCATGATGACGCTGTGGTCGCCATGCAGGTAGTCCTTGGCGTACAGGGGAAATTGTGACAGCACCAGCGCGCCATAGAACCAGAACCAGGAATTGCCCAGCATTGACAGGAACACGGTGCGGTTCTGGCGCGAGAACTTCAGGTTGCGGATCGATTCGGCCAGCGGGTTGCGGCTGATTCTCAGCTCGGGCGCCGGTGCCGGCGACGGCGGAATGCGCCAGCTCGCCGCCAGCCCCAGCAGCGCGCACAGCAGCGTGCCGCCGGCAACCAGCTCGATGCCCCAGGGCTTGTAGCCGACCAGCAATGTCCCCACCACCTCGCCCAGCAGGATGCCGACGAAGGTACCCATCTCGATCACGCCATTGCCGCCCACCAGTTCTTCCGGCTTGAGCTGCTGCGGCAGGTAGGCATACTTCACCGGCCCGAACAGGGTCGAGTGCAGGCCCATGCCGACCACGGCCGCCACCAGGATCCACAGCGTGTGCGTGAGCCAGCCGATGCCCGCCACCAGCATGATGGCGATTTCCAGCAGCTTGACGAAGCGCGCCATGCGCCCCTTGTCGAACTTGTCGGCGATCTGGCCCGCGGTTGCCGAGAACAGCACGAAAGGCAGGATGAACAGGCCGGCCACCAGGTTGTTCAGCAGGGCCGGATCGGCACTGGTCCAGTTCGCGGTGTCGAAGGTCAGCGCAACCAGCAGCGCGGTCTTGAACAGGTTGTCGTTGAATGCGCCGAAAAACTGGGTCCAGAAAAACGGACCGAAGCGGCGTTGCGTCAGCAGGGAAAACTGGCTCGGTTGGCTCATGCGATGGGCTCGGTTGACGTGCGAATCAGGAAGAATCAGTAAGAATGAGTAAAGATTAGGAAACCATAATCTACAACAGGAAATTGGGGTAATACAAAGCTTATTGCCCACTTCCATCTTTGCGTCGCCGATGCTAATCCTTGCGGTCTCACCTGGCGATACGCCAAAAGGAGCCCGCATATTCAAGGAATAGAACACTGAAACCAGGGAGAGTCTGCCACGCGGCAGAGGCAAGTTTTCGCCTGGAAAGACGCATTGAGCAACTTGGTTGAAGTGGATCAATGCCTTGCCATGGCCAGCGATCGTGCGCGGCTACGCGGGATAGAATCGGCGGATGGCTTCTTCGAACTTCCTGCTGTGCTATGCGAGCGTGACGACCGCCCTGTTCGAACACATCGAAGACGACATGCTGGACCAGTCGCTGGCTTTGCTGGATGACGATTTCCTCGACGACGGCGCGCCGCCCGCGCCAGTCACTGGTGCGCGAGCGCTGCCGCTCCTCGACTTTCGCTGCCACCCTTGCCTCGAACTACGTGCCGATCCGGACAGCCCCGAAAAATGATTCGAATTCAGGGTCATTAAGCCAAATTCGAATCATGTTCAATACTGCACCGCGGTCCGGCTTCAGGCCAGCGCTTCCAGCCGGATGCGGGTCACCTTGCCGATGACGGCAGGCAGCGCCTCGATCTTCCCGATCGCGGCATTGATGTTCTTCTCCCGGGTCTGGTGGGTCAGCATGATGATGTCGAGATTGACCTGGTTGCCCGGCTCCTTCTGCAGCACGGCATCGATCGAGATGCCGGCGTCGGCCAGGATGCGGGTCAGGTCGGCCATCACGCCCAGCTGGTCCTTCACATACACGCGCAGGTAGTAGCTGGTGGTGATCTCGTCCATCGGCACGATGGCGACATCGGTCATCTGGTTCGGCTGGAAGGCCAGGTGCGGCACGCGGCAATACGGATCCACGGTGGCCAGGCGGGTCACGTCGACCAGGTCGGCGATCACGCTCGAGGCGGTCGGTTCCGCGCCGGCGCCCTTGCCGTAGTACAGCGAGGCGCCGACGGCGTCGGCCTGCACCAGCACCGCGTTCATCGCGCCTTCCACGTTGGCGATCAGGCGCGCGGCGGGGATCAGGGTCGGGTGCACGCGCAGTTCGATGCCCTCCCCTTTTTCGGTATGCGTGCGGCGCGTGATGCCCAGCAGCTTGATGCGGTAGCCGAGCTGCTCCGCATACGAGATATCGCGCGCCTGCAGCTGGCTGATGCCCTCGATGTAGGCCTTGTCGAACTGCACCGGGATACCGAAGGCGATCGCCGACATCAGGGTCAGCTTGTGCGCCGCGTCCACGCCCTCGATGTCGAAGGTCGGGTCGGCCTCGGCGTAGCCGAGTTCCTGGGCCTGCTTCAGCACGGTGGCGAAATCCAGGCCCTTCTCGCGCATTTCGGTCAGGATGAAATTGGTGGTGCCGTTGATGATGCCGGCCACCGATTCGATGCGGTTGGCGGTCAGGCCTTCGCGCAGCGCCTTGATGATCGGCACGCCGCCGGCCACGGCCGCCTCGAAGGCGACCGTCACGCCCTTGGCCTGGGCCGCGGCGAAGATCTCGTTGCCGTGCAGCGCCAGCAGCGCCTTGTTGGCGGTGACCACGTGCTTGCCGTTGGCAATGGCCTGCAGCACCAGCTCGCGCGGCAGCTCGTAGCCACCGATCAGCTCGACGACGATGTCGATGTCCGGGCTGTTCACCACCGCGAACGGGTCGGCGACCACCTCCACGCCCGTGCCGACGATCGCGCGCGCCTTGTCCAGGTTGCGCGCCGCCACCATCGTGATCTCGATTCCGCGGCCGGCGCGGCGGCGGATGTCTTCCTGGTTGCGCTGGAGGACGTTGAAGGTGCCGGCGCCGACGGTGCCGATGCCCAGGAGGCCTACTTTGATGGGTTTCATGATCTCGCTTCTTGTGATGGTACGAGCTGACGCGCTCAGCGTCCGTGGCGCCGGCGGTAGCCGTCCAGGAAGCGCGCGATGCGCCCGCAGGCGTCGGTCAGGTCGTCGGAATTGGGCAGGAACACCAGCCGGAAATGGTCGGGGGCGATCCAGTTGAAGCCGGTGCCTTGCACCAGCAGCACTTTTTCCTCGGATAGCAGTTCGCAGATGAACTGCTGGTCGTCCGTGATCGGGTACATCTGCGGATCGAGGCGGGGGAACATGTACAGCGCCGCTTTTGGCTTGACGCAGGACACGCCCGGAATATCGGTCAATAGCTTGTGCGCCAGGTCGCGCTGTTTCAGCAGGCGTCCGCCGGGCCCGACCAGGTCGGCGATGCTCTGGTAGCCGCCGAGCGCGGTCTGGATCGCGAACTGGCCCGGCGCGTTCGCGCACAGGCGCATCGAGGCCAGCATGTTCAGGCCTTCGATGTAGTCCTTCGCGTGGCGCTTCTCGCCCGACACCACCATCCAGCCGGCGCGGTAGCCGCAGGAACGGTAGTTCTTCGACAGGCCATTCAGGGTCACGCACAGCACGTCGTCGGCGAGCGAGGCCAGTGACACGTGCTCGGCGCCGTCGTACAGGGTCTTGTCGTAGATCTCGTCGGCATACACGATCAGCCCGTGCTGGCGCGCCAGTTCGAGGATCTCCAGCAGCACTTCGCGCGGATACAGGGCGCCGGTCGGGTTGTTCGGGTTGATCACCACGATCGCGCGCGTATTCGACGTGATCTTGCGGCGCATGTCGTCGATGTCGGGCAGCCAGCCGGCGCCCTCGTCGCACACGTAGTGGATCGGCGCGCCGCCGGCCAGGCTGACGGCGGCCGTCCACAGCGGATAGTCCGGCGCCGGCACCAGCACTTCGTCGCCGCTGTTGAGCAGGCCCTGCATGGCCATGACGATCAGCTCCGAGGCGCCATTGCCCAGGTAGATGTCGTCGATGCCGACCCCGGCGATGTTCTTGCTCTGCGTATAGTGCATGACCGCCTTGCGCGGCGCAAACATGCCCTTCGAGTCGGTATAGCCGGCCGCGCCGTGCATGTTGCGGATCATGTCGTGCACGATCTCGTCGGGCGGGTCGAAGCCGAACACGGCCAGGTTGCCGATGTTCAGCTTGATAATCTTCTGCCCCTCTTCCTCCATCGTCCGTGCCCGTTCCAGGGCGGGGCCGCGGATCTCGTAGCAGACGTCGTCGAGCTTGTTCGATTTCAGGATCGGTCGCAAGATGCCCTCGGTATGGTGGCGCCATGCGGCACGCATGCCGCAATGTGTCGCAGTGGGTCGCAATCGGCGCACTTTTGTTGCAGTGCGAAAAATACCATTCTGCCGAAAGCGACCGATTTAAGCAACCTCGGCCATGTTGAGCCCTGCTCCCGCGATGCAGCAATACAGCAATACAGCATCCCGTCCCGGCTTCAGCCCCAGACGAAGTCGGCCACGCTCGGCGCGCCGGTATTCCCGTACATGAGGAACACCATGTCCACGCCGCCATTGAAATTGCCGTCGCCATCGATGTCGACGAACAGGTAGCCGTCCTCGTCGCCGAAGCTGCCGAAAGCGAGCGAGCGATTGGTGCCGCCATCGTTGAAGAAGCCCGCGCCATTGCCGATCACGTCGTTCAGCGCCGACCAGTTGTTCGAATACATGTCGTGCACGGCGATCGCGGCGCGGTTGGCGCCGGCCGCCAGGTGCAGGCTAGAGAGGTCGATCTTGTCCACGCCCGACTGGAAGTAGTAATAGGTGTCGATCCGGTCGACCGGATTGCTGCTCGGGACGAAATAGGAATCGCTGGCCTTGGCGAAGCGGATGATGTCGGCGACACCCTCCTCGCGCGACAGCATCAGCTCGTCCTTGCCGCCATTGCCCTGGAAGACGATGCCGACGTCGGTGCCTTCGACCCCATCCTTGCCCGCGCTGCCCAGGTAGGTCAGGCGGCTCGCCATGCCGTCGGCCGTGTTGACGACACCGGCGAAATCGATGTCCCCGCCCGATGCGCTGGCGTCGAACAGCGACAGCGTGCTCGCATACACGGCGGTGAGGTCGAGGCTGGCGTTGCCGGTCACCTTCAGGGTCTTGGCGCCATCGATGTTGAGATAGGAAATCGCATTCGCATAGTCGGCCGCCATCCTGCCCTGCTCGACCGTGCCGACAGCCGAATGCAGGTTGATGGTCTCGATGCCCTTGGCCTCGATGGTGTTGACCTCGACCTGGCCGTCCGCCAGGCCGTTGGCGATGCCGTCGCGCGCCGTCAGCGAGATCGACAGGACGTCGTTGGCGCCGGAAGCGTCCTTCAGGCCGAAGGTGATATTCCCGCGCATCCACAGCGACTCGGCGGCCTTGCCGTCGATGTCGATGTTGACCGGCTCCGAGACCAGCTTGATGCTGGAGTTGGCCCGCCCGTTGACGAACTCGACGTCCTCGCGCAGCTGCTTGCTGGCGTACAGGGTGGTCACGCTGCCCGCCTTGTCCAGGTCGTATTCGCCCTTCCCGCTCGAGAAGTCCAGGGTCTCGAAGTTGGTGAACACCTGGCCCGGCGTCGCCAGCAGGGCCGCGTCGTTGACGATCATCCAGTCGTCGCCGCCGACGCCGCCGTCTACCTTGGCGCCCTGTTGCGCGGCGCGGCTGAAGTCGAACACGTCGTTGCCGGCGCCGAGCTGGATCGTGGCGCTGCCGGCCAGCGCGCCGGTCAGGACCAGGTGGTCGTTGCCACTACCGCCCTTGACCGACAGGTTGGTGGCGCTGGCGATCGTCAGCCGGGTGTTGCCGCCATAGGTACTGGCATCGAAGGCATTGAAGGGCAGGATGCCGGACAGGTCGGCCTGCATGCTGCCGCTGCCCTTGAGGGTGATGGTCTTGAGCGCATCGGCCGCCGCCAGTGCCGTCGTCACCAGTTCCAGGCCGCCGACGGTCGTGATGTTCAGCGCGGCCGCCTTGGCCATGTCGAGGTTGGCCTTGACCCGCACCGGCACCTGTTCCGGGATCGTCACTTCGGGCGCGCTGGTGCTCAGGTTGACCGTGGTGGCTTCGGCGTCCTTGATGGTCGCGCCGCCGGTGACCAGTGCCAGGCCCAGGTCGAGCGTGTGGCCGGCGGTGGCGTTGACGATGGTGGCGTCCTGGCTGGTGTTGGCCAGCGTGACCTTGGTCAGCGCATTGCCGGTGAGGGTGGCCACCCCGGTATGGCCGCTGACGGCGATCGCCTTGCCGCCGGCCACGGTCACCGCGCCCGCCGTGGTCGTGATGCTGGCGCTGGCCGCATCGCCGATCTTCAGGCTGACCGCGCCCCTGGCGTCGAAGCTGAGGGTGCGCATGTCGGCCTGGCCGCTCAGGTCGTAGGCCGCGCCGGCGCTGCCGACGCCGGCGCCCGAGCGGCCGACGAAGTTCTCGATGCCGCTGGTGCTCACGCCGGCCGGCAGTGCCGCCAGGCCGTTGCCATTGACGTCGTCCAGGACCAGGGTGTCGTTGCCGCCGCCGCCCTTCAGGGTGTCGCCGGCACCCAGGGTCGCGGCGGTGGCGCGGAAGGTATCGTCGCCGCCACCGCCGGTGAAGGCCACGCCGGCATCGACGTTGGCGGTGAGGTCGAAGCTGATCGGCGCGCGGCTGGCGGCGACGAAGGCGGCCACCGAGGCCGCCAGCTTCTCCGGCGTGATCGCCTCGGCCAGCGAGGCGTCGGTGGTGATCGGCTTCAGGAAGGCGCGGGTGGCGGCGTGCGCTTCGTCGCCCAGGTAGGCGGCGCGTTCCGGGTGGGTATCGAGCGCGGCGGTGAAGGCGGTGGCCGCCGTCACCTTGTTGTTGAAGGCTTTCAGGTCCTCGTTCTGGGCGCCCTTGGCGATCTCGGTGACCACCACGTCGATCGTCATCAGGCGCTTGTCGAGGGCGTTCGACCAGAAATCGACGCCGGCCGCCTCGGGCTCGCGCCCGAACAGGTTGATGTACACGGTGCGCACGATCTCGTAGTTGTTCTTGCCGGCAAAGGTCAGCTGGTATTCGTTCGACTTGGCGAACTCGGCCGAGATCATCGAGGTGTCGCCGTTGGCGCCAGCCACGATGCCCTCCCACCACTCCAGGCCACCGGCATCGGCGGGACGGCTGAAGTAGGCGACATAGAGTTTCTGGATTGCGGTGGTGTAGAGAGCCATGTGATGTTTCCCGGTTAAGTTTGCTGGAACGAACAGAGCGCATTAACCCATACACATGCCTGGCCGGAATACCCCCCGGCATGGGGGGTATGGCCGCACTATCGGGCCGGGCGTGCGAAGCGGACTGCCGCTCCGGTTACAATGGCTGCTTTCGATCCGGCCACGCGCGACGATGAAGCTTCATTCCGACAATACCCAGCAATACCAGACGGTTACCGGCTACGATGCCAGCGGCGTCGAGATCAATGCCCAGCGCTACCAGTACAGCCTGACCGTGATGCCCGAGACGCCGCCGCGCGCCTGGAACGTGGCGCGCTTCGAAGACCTGAGCGCCGCCCATTTCGAGGAGATCGCGAAGGACAGGCCCGATGTGGTGGTGCTCGGCACCGGCGAGCGCCAGCGCTTCGTGCATCCGAAGCTGGTGGCCAGCCTGTCGGCCATGCACGTCGGGGTCGACTGCATGGACAGCCAGGCCGCCTGCCGCACCTACAACGTCCTGATGGGCGAAGGCCGCAAGGTCACCCTGGCCCTGATCATCGGCGCCGGCGCCTGAGCCCGCATGGCTGGACACTTCCGCACCCGCGTGCGGCGGGCCCGGCCGTGCCTGTGCAACCCCTGACAATCGCAACATGAACCCATCGGCCTTTGCCTTCATCATCACCGGCGTCATCCTGAACGCCGCCGCCCAGCTGCTGCTCAAGGCGGGTACCAATGCCCTCGGCGGCGCCATCCACCTGACCCGCGACAACTGGCTTGCCACGGGCCTGAAGGTCGCGACCCAGTGGCCGATCGTGGTCGGCATGCTGTGCTACGGCGTCTCGCTGGTGGTCTGGATCCTCGGCCTGTCGCGCACCGACGTCACGGTCGCCTATCCGATGCTCTCGCTGGGCTACGTGATCGGCGCGGTCGGCGCCTGGATGTTCCTGGGCGAAGTCATTTCGCCCCAGCGCATGCTGGCGATCGGGGTCATCATGCTGGGCGTGGTTTTGCTGGCACGCAGCTGATCACCAGCACGGCGATAAATATTTCCACTTTGTATCTTGAAGAAATGAAAACCTGCACCATATCGCCGGGAAACACCCCGTCCACGCAGGACTAGCAAGGGGCGGCGGCGGCGATTATCATTCCGGTATCCCTACCCTGCTCCGCAGGACCCGGCGGCAGCGCCGCCATGACACCAGGAGAGCCCCGTGGCCGAGAGCCCAACCGCCGCAACCGTCGAGAACTTTTCCGCCCCGATGACGGGCGACCAGACCTTCCAGCTGGCAGGCCGTCCAGCCAAGTACACCGTGCTGTACTTCTACCCGAAGGACAATACCCCGGGCTGCACCACGGAAAGCATCGCCTTCCGCGAAGCCTGGCCGGAGTTCCAGGCGGCCAATACCGAGATCTACGGGATCAGCCGCGACTCGCTGCGTTCGCACGAGAACTTCAAGGCCAAGCTCGGCCTGCCCTTCGAACTGGTCTCCGACCCGGAGGAAACGGTGTGCACGCAGTTCGGTGTCATGAAGATGAAAAACATGTACGGCAAACAAGTGCGCGGCATTGAGCGCAGTACGTTTATCATTGACGCTCAAGGCCGATTGGTGAAAGAATGGCGTGGCGTGAAAGTCAACGACCACGTGGCCGAAGTGCTGGAATTTGTGAAGAGCCAGCCTTGATACGGAAGGCTCTCCTTTCCACCAGTTGATCAACTTGCTGGATACCCGCCACCTATTTTGAGTCACACCGCAACCCATCAGCACGCAATCTCCCGCTGGCAGCCGGACCGGCATCCTCCGGCTGCAGCCCTTGCCTCAGCAATCCCCCAAGTAGCATCGTTTTCGTGCAGCGGCGCGCCCCTGGCAGCGCCCGCACGTCCATATAAGTCCATTTTCGAATCGAGAACCTGATGCCACTGCCAAAAATGCCAACCAAGCCGGCGACCATGCTGCTGGCCAAGGATTACCCCAAGGCCGAACCGGGCAAGTCGCCCGTGCGCCCCGCGGCCGCCAAGAGCGAACCCGAACTCGAAGAACTGATCAGCGGCCAGGCCGTGGCCGCGCCAAAGCCGGCCCGCGCCACCAGGGGCCGCGGCAAGGCCGCACCGGCCGCCGCCAATGACGCCGCCGCCGCCGTGCGCGGCGCCGCTCCGGCCGACGCAGTCGCCGCCCCTGCCCCGGCTGCTCCCGCGGACGAGGCGCCTCCGGCCAAGGCGCCGGCGCGCAAGTCGAAGGACGGCGCCGGGGCGCGCCTGCCGGCTGTCCGTCTGCGCGAGACGGACGCGGACCAGCCGCATCCGGCCAAGCACAAGCCGGTCGAAGTCACGGTCAAGTCTTCCACCAGCCGCAAGGCCGACAAGCTCGGCGCCACCAAGGTGTTCGTGCTCGACACCAACGTCCTGATGCACGATCCGACCTCGCTGTTCCGCTTCGAGGAACACGACGTCTACCTGCCAATGATGACGCTGGAAGAACTCGACAACCACAAGAAAGGCATGTCGGAAGTCGCGCGCAATGCGCGCCAGGTGGCGCGCACCCTCGACGCCCTGATCGCCAATGTCGATGACGACGCGATCGAGGCCGGCATCCCGCTGGCCAAGCTGGGCAACAAGGATGCGCGGGGCCGCCTCTACTTCCAGACCAACCTGGAATCGGCGCCGCTGCCGGAAGGCCTGCCAGAAGGCAAGGCCGACAACCAGATCCTGGGCGTGGTGCGCGCGCTGGAACAGCGCATGGCCGGACACGCCATCGTGCTGGTGTCGAAAGACATCAACATGCGCATCAAGGCGCGGGCACTGGGCCTGCCGGCCGAGGATTACTTCAACGACCACGTGCTGGAAGACACCGACCTGCTGTACTCGGGCATCGTCCAGCTGCCGGACGATTTCTGGAACAAGCATGGCAAGGACATGGAGTCCTGGCAGGAAAACAAGAACGGCAATTCGGCCACCTATTACCGCGTGACCGGCCCGGTGATCCCGACCTTGCTGGTCAACCAGTTCGTGTTCATCGAGCCGCAGGGCGGCGAAGCGCCCTTCTATGGCCAGGTAAAACAGATCAACGGCAAGACCGCCGTGCTCCAGACCCTGCGCGACTACAGCCACAACAAGAACAACGTGTGGGGCATCACGGCGCGCAACCGCGAGCAGAACTTCGCGCTGAACCTCCTGATGAACCCGGAGTGCGATTTCGTCACCCTGCTCGGCCAGGCTGGTACCGGCAAGACCCTGCTGGCGCTGGCCGCGGGCCTGGCCCAGGTGCTCGAGACCAAGCAGTACAACGAGATCATCGTCACCCGCGTCACGGTGCCGGTGGGCGAGGACATCGGCTTCCTGCCGGGCACCGAGGAAGAGAAGATGTCGCCGTGGATGGGCGCGTTCGACGACAACCTGGAAGTCCTGATGAAGTCCGACAGCGACGGCGGCGACTGGGGCCGCGCCGCGACCCAGGACCTGATCCGCTCGCGTATCAAGATCAAGTCGCTCAACTTCATGCGCGGCCGCACGTTTGTCAACAAGTTCCTCATCATCGACGAGGCGCAGAACCTGACGCCGAAACAGATGAAGACCCTGGTCACGCGCGCCGGTCCCGGCACCAAGATCCTGTGCCTCGGTAACATCGCCCAGATCGACACGCCTTACCTGACCGAGGGCTCGAGCGGCCTGACCTATGTGGTCGACCGCTTCAAGGGCTGGAGCCACAGCGGCCACGTCACCCTGGCGCGCGGCGAACGCTCGCGCCTGGCCGACCACGCCACCGAAGTGCTGTAAGCCTGCCGCGGCCTGCAGTCCCGCAGGCATGTTCCGGAACGCTCGCCGCAAGGCGGGCGTTTTTCATTTCCGCCCTCTATTCCTGCCGCATGATCCTGCTCCTGAAACTCCTGCTCGTCCCTTCCCTGATCGCCCTCGTTACCCTGGCCGGCCGGCGCTGGGGACCGGCGGCGGCCGGCTGGCTGTCCGCCTTCCCCATCGTCTCGGGTCCGATCCTGCTCGTCATCGCGCTCGAACAGGGCGCGGACTTCGCGGCGACGGCCAGCGCCAACACCCTGCTGGCGGTGCTGGCCATCCTGGCGTCAGCATCGTCTATGCGCGCTGCGCCCGGTTCGGGATGGCGCGTGCCATGCTGGCCGCCCTGCTCGCCTATGCGCTGGCGGTGGCGCTGCTGCAGGCGTCCACGCTGGCGCCCTGGCCCGCCTTCGCCGCGGTGCTGCTGGCGCTGCTGCTCGCGCCACGCCTGTTCGGGCCGGCCCCGGCCGCGGCATCGCACCGCGCCGCCACCGGCAAGCCGGGGGCCGACCTGCCCTGGCGCATGCTGGCCGGCGCCGTGCTCGCGTTCGGCGTGAGCCAGGCCGCGGCCGGCATCGGCCCGCGCCTGTCGGGCCTGTTCGCGATGTTCCCTGTGATGAGTACGGTATTGGTGGGCTTCTCGCACCGCGCCAGCGGTCCCGCTTTCGCCGTGGCCCTGCTCAGGGGCATGGTGAATGGCTATGTTGCTTTCGCGGCCTTTTGCATGGCGCTGTCGCTGCTGCTGCGCACGCATCCGCTCCGCCAGGCCTTCGCCCTGGCCACCGCTGCCGCGCTCGCGGTGCAGCTGGGCGTGAAGGGCGTGCTGCTGGTGCGGGCGCGCCGGCCGGCGGGCACGGGCCGGGCGTCCTAGGGCCGGTAGCCGGGGATGCGGGACTCGTCGACCGCGTCGATCTGGCGTGCATCCATGTTCTTGTGCGCGAACTGCAGGTAGACGCGCTCGCGCACGAAGATGTCGAACAGGTCCCGGTCGATGTGGCCGTTGAGCGCGAAGCGGCCCAGGATGTGCAGCGATTCGGACAGCGTCTTGCCCCTCTTGTAGGGCCGGTCGCAGGCGGTAAGGGCCTCGAAGATGTCGGCGATCGCCATGATCCGCGCCTGCACCGACATCTGCTCGCCCACCAGGCCTTTCGGGTAGCCCTTGCCGTCCATGCGTTCATGATGGCCGCCCGCGTACTCCGGCACGTTCTTCAGGTGCTTCGGCCAGGGCAGCGACTCCAGCATGCGCACGCTGACATCGATGTGGTTGTTGATGATCTTGCGCTCGGCCTCGGTCAGGGTACCGAAGCGCACGGTCAGGTTTTCCACTTCGTCCGCGCCGAGGAAGGGCCGCTCCTGCCCGTCGGGACCGGTCCAGCGGTAGGCGCCGATGCGCCGCACGCGCGCCTGGTCTTCCGGCGACATGCCCTCGCTGCCGACATTGGCGCGGCGCAGGAAGTCGCGGTCGGCGCGCAGGCGCCCCTGTTCCGAACGCAGGCGGTCGTCGATCGCCGCCGGATTGGCGTCCGGCGCGCAGCGCGCGCGCAGGGCGCGGATCTCGGCGTCGCGCAGCAGCACCTCGAAGCGCGTGTCGATCAGCGCGATGCGGTCGAAAATGGTTTCCAGCTTGGTCGACTTGTCGACCACGTGCACCGGCGTGGTGATCTTGCCGCAGTCGTGCAGCAGGCCGGCCAGCCACAGTTCCTTGCGGTCGGCATCGGTCATGCGGAAGTCCGCCAGCGGTCCGCTGCGGGTCTGGTGCACCGCTTCCGCCAGCATCATGGTCAGCTCCGGCACGAACTGGCAATGGCGGCCCGTATACGGCGATTTTTCGTCGATGCCGATGTTGATCAGGTTGACCAGCGCTTCGAGCAGGTCTTCCAGCTGCTGGACGAGGAGCTGGTTGGTCAGCGCCAGCGCGGCCTGCGCCGCCAGCGCCTCGATGAAGCGCTGGTCGGTCTCGGTAAACGGGCGAATCCTGCCCTCTGCTCCGTCCTCGGCCGGGGTCCTGGCGTTGACCAGCTGTAGCACGCCGACCATCTCGCCTTCGTGGTCGGCCATCGGCACCGTCAGGATCGATTGCGAGCGGTAGCCGAAGCTGGCGTCGAAGCGGCGGATGCCGGAAAAATTGAACACGTCGGCCTGGTAGACATCTTCGATGTTCACCGACTGGTGGAAGTTGGCGGCATAGGCCGCCACCGAGCTCACGTTCTGGTTGCCGTGGCCGTCGTAGAGCGGCACCGGTGCCATCGCGATCGGCGCGCCATGCACGCCGCCCTGGCAGATGCCAAGGGTGTCGTAGATCGAGATGTGGAAGCACAGGTGGCTGCGGTCTTCGCTGGGACGGTACAGGGTACCGCCATCGGCGCCTGTCATGTGCTTGGCGACCCGCAGAATACGGTCGAGCAGCGGGTCGAGCGGGTCGAGCCGGGCGGCGGAGCCGTGCATGTACCCGAGCGCCAGGCTGACCTCGGTCAGCTGGTGCAGGCGCTGCGCAATCTGCTCGGGGTTCAGCTCATCCATGATGGTGGTTCTGCGATACATACCATTACAGCAATTTTATTTGTCAAAAAGCAATTTTACGCAGTGTAGCTTTCTTGTGTCCGGCTGTATATGGGCATTGGGTAAATAGCCCGACAATTACAAATTTGAGACGCTTTTCAGGACAAACCCGCGATGATGATTTGATGTTCAAAAGCATAACGATCAATGCGCGGACGCCTTGCATCCTGCCGGCGCGCCAAGGAATTGCCGCCCTCACCGATAACAAGACGGTCAGGTTGGCTTGCCTCAGGTAGTTGCGCTACCTGCCTTCCATCCTTCAGGAGAAGTTTGATGAAATACCTGCCTCTTTCCGCGGCCCTCGCCCTGGTCTTCAGCCTGGCCGGCTGCGCCACCGAAACCCCGGCCAATGGCGAGAAAGTCGTTCGCGAAGAAGCCTATGCGCCGGTCGGCACCATGATTCCACGCAAGAACGGCACCGGGCTGGGCGCCGCGCCGATCACCGCGGTCAGCAAGACCGCCGTCGAGAACGCCCGTGCGATGCAGTCGAACGGCATCGCCGGCCTGCCGGCCCAGCCTTGAAGCGGCGCGCGGGCGCGCCCTGTCCGGTAGCGGAACCAGGCGCGGCAACGCTCCTGGTTTTTTTGCGCCCGCGCTCCATCCTGACAGGGTAATTGCAGGTCGAAGAGCCAAAAAAAGGTTTTTTACCTTGATGTAACACTACAATGGCTGAGGCCAGTTTCAGTAATCGGCGATCCATGCATGGCGCCTGGATCGCCCTTGAAAGGAGGTGAGCGGTGATGAAGAACATTCTTGGCTTGGGCCTGACATTGGCCTGTGGCATGCTGGCCGGCTGCGCCAGCCCGGGTTCCAACCCACCGGGCGCGAAGGTCGCCGATACCAGCGGCTATGCGCCGACCGGCACCTTTATCAAGCGCAAGGATGGCGAGGGGCTGGGTCCGACCCTGATCGGCACCGTTCCCAAGCAGGAGACCGAGAACGCGCGCGCCATGATGTCCTCGGGACAGGGTTCACGCTACTGGTAAGCCAGGGGCGGCAAGCGCCTCTCACAAATCGACAGAAAAGGAGCAGTACCAAGATGAAGAAGTTGATGATGGCCGCCGCGGCCAGCACCCTGCTGGGCGGTTGCGCCTACTACGCTCCATCCGCGGGCGAGAACGTGGCGGCGGAAGGACGCTATGTCCCCACCGGCAGTAATATTCCACGCAAGAAGGGCGAAGGCACGAGCGTGGTCAGCACCATGAGCGCCGTCGAGCTTGAAAGCGCGCGCATGAATCCGGGCACGGCGCCAGAACTGCCGCCTGGCCAGTAAGCCACTACGCCGCGCGCCCGGCAAGACGCGGAAGGCGGCGTCCGGTCCGCCCATCTGCTGATCGCGAAAAACAAAAGGCCAGGAATCCTGGCCTTTTGTTTTGGTGGCCCGCCACAGCGGGCGCGCTTACATGATATGGGTGCCGATCCACCAGGCAATCGCAGCCATGAAGGCGGATGCCGGGATGGTGAAGATCCAGGCCCAGACGATGTTGCCCGCCACGCCCCAGCGCACCGCTGAGGCTTTCTGCGAGGCGCCCACGCCGACGATCGCGCCGGTGATGGTGTGGGTGGTCGAGACCGGGATGCCGAAGAAGCTCGACATCAGGAGGGTCATGGCACCGCCGGTTTCCGCGCAGAAGCCGCCGACCGGCTTGAGCTTGGTGATCTTCTGGCCCATGGTCTTGACGATGCGCCAGCCGCCGAACAGCGTGCCGAAGGCGATCGCCGCGTAGCAGGAAATGATGACCCAGGCCGGCGGATGCGTATCGCTGGCGCTGACGTAGCCGGCCGCGATCAGCAGCATCCAGATGATGCCCATGGTTTTCTGCGCATCGTTGCCGCCGTGACCCAGCGAGTAGGCGGCGGCCGAGACCAGCTGCAGGCGGCGGAACCAGGTGTCGACCTTGCGCGGGGTCGATTTCACGAACAGCCAGGACACGATCAGCATGATGATCGAACCCAGCACGAAGCCGAGCAGCGGCGCCACCACGATGAAGGCCACGGTCTTGATCAGGCCGCCGGAGACCAGCGAGCCGGTGCCGGCCTTGGCCACGGCCGCGCCGACCAGGCCGCCGATCAGGGCGTGCGAGGACGAGGACGGGATGCCGTAGTACCAGGTGATGATGTTCCAGGTGATCGCCCCGACCAGGGCGCCGAAGATCACGTAGTGGTCGACCACATGCGGGTCGATGGTGCCCTTGCCGATGGTCTGGGCGACTTTCATGTTCACCACGAAGATGGCGATGAAATTGAAGAAGGCAGCCATGGCCACCGCGTGCTGCGGCTTGAGGACACCGGTCGACACCACGGTGGCGATCGAGTTCGCCGAATCGTGGAAGCCGTTCATGAAGTCGAACACCAGTGCCAGCAGCACCAGGAAGCCCAGCACGTAAATGCTGATGGTTATAGTTTCCATGTTTATTCTTGTTGTGCGCGTGGCGCGGTTGACCGTTACGCGTTTTCGACGATGATGCCTTCGACAATGTTCGCCACGTCTTCGCAGCGGTCGGTGACGGTCTCGAGGATCTCGTAGATCGCTTTCATCTTGATCAGGTTGCGCACGTCCGGCTCGTCGCGGAACAGCTTGGACATGGCGGCGCGCATCACGTGGTCGGCATCCGACTCGAAGCGGTCGATCTCTTCGCAGATGGCGACGATCTTCTGGGCGTTGCCCATGTCGTGCAGCAGGGAAACGGCTTCCTGTACCTTCTTGCAGGCCGACAGGCACAGCTCGGCCAGGCGTGCCGCTTCCGGGGTCACCGCGTGCAGGTCATACAGCGACACGGTCTGGGCTGCGTCTTCCATCATGTCGAGGATGTCGTCCATGCTGGTGATCAGCTTGTGGATGTCGTCGCGGTCGATCGGGGTGATGAAGGTCTTGTGCAGCAGGTCGACGGTGGTGTAGGTGATCTTGTCCGCCTGTTTCTCGATGCTCTCCACCGCATGGGTGCGGTTTTCCAGGTCGTCGAAATGGGTCATCAGGCCGACCATTTCCTGCGCACCTTTCACGCACAGCGCGGCGTGCTGGTTGAACAGGTCGAAAAATTTGCCCTCCTGGGGCATCAGGCGTCCAAACATATTGTTCTCCGTTATGAATCTCTTGGGACTTCGCCACCGCCGCCAGGACTGGCGGCGGCAAAGTACATTGACTTCGAATGTGCGGCTTAGTCGCCCTGGTAGATGGCGAGGTTGCCGCTGTAGTTGCCAAACTTGGTATAGGAGCCGATCCAGGTAAGGCGAATCGCCCCGATCGGGCCGTTACGCTGCTTACCGATGATGATCTCGGCGGTTCCCTTATCAGGCGAGTCGGGGTTGTAGACCTCGTCGCGATACAGGAAAATGATAACGTCCGCATCCTGTTCGATAGCGCCCGATTCGCGCAGGTCGGACATGACGGGTCGTTTGTTGGGTCGCTGTTCCAGCGAGCGGTTCAGCTGGGACAGTGCGATGACTGGGCAATGCAGTTCCTTGGCCAGGCCCTTGAGCGAACGCGAGATCTCGGAAATCTCGGCTGCCCGGTTGTCGCCCGGCTGGCTGCCCTGCATCAGCTGCAGGTAGTCGACGATGATCAGGCCCAGCTTGCCGCACTGGCGCGCCAGGCGCCGCGCACGGGCGCGCATCTCGATCGGGTTCAGCGCCGGGGTCTCGTCGATGTAGAGCTGGGCGTCGTTCATCTTCTGGATGGCGTGCGTCAGGCGCGGCCAGTCCTCGTCGTTCAGGCGGCCAGTACGCAGGCGGTGCTGGTCGAGCTGGCCGACCGAGCCGAGCATACGCATGGCCAGCTGGGCGCCGCCCATCTCCATCGAGAACACGGCCACCGGCAGGCCGGCTTCGATCGCCACGTTCTCGCCGATGTTGACCGAGAACGCGGTCTTGCCCATCGAGGGACGGCCGGCGACGATGACCAGGTCGCCCGGCTGCAGGCCCGAGGTCATGCGGTCGAGGTCGATGAAGCCGGTCGGCACGCCGGTGATCTCGCCCTGGTTCTCGCGCGAATACAGTTCGTCGATGCGCTCGACCACCTGGGTCAGCAGTGGCTGGATCGGGTTCCAGCCCTGCTGGCCGCGCGCGCCGGTCTCGGCGATCGCGAAGATCTTCGACTCGGCTTCGTCGAGCATCTGCTTGACTTCCTTGCCCTGCGGGTTGAAGGCGTTGCCCGAGATTTCGTCGGCCACCGTGATCAGGTTGCGCAGGATGCCGCGGTCGCGCACGATCTCGGCATAGCGGCGGATGTTCGCTGCCGAGGGCGTGTTCTGCGCCATCGCGTTCAGGTATTGCAGGCCGCCCACTTCCTCGGCCTTGCCCAGCATGTTGCAGGCTTCATAGACCGTGATCACGTCGGCTGGCTTGCCGGCGTTGATCAGGCGGACCATCTGTTCGAAGATGATGCGGTGGTCGTAGCGGTAGAAATCCTCCGCGTGCATGAAGTCGGCGATGCGGTCCCACGCGGCATTGTCGCGCAGGAGGCCGCCGATGACGGACTGCTCTGCTTCGATGGAATGCGGTGGGATGCGCAGGGAATCGACTTGCGGATCGGATGGGGAATTCATGGCGGGCATTATACCGTTTCCGGTCATCCGGCTGAAATAATTGGCGAGTTTCCAGGAATAAAAAAAGCCGGGCGAACCCGGCTTTTTCATTTATACAACAACTGCTTAGGCAGCTTCGCCCACCACCGCGATGGTGATTTCCGAGACGACGTCGGTGTGCAGCGCGACGGCGACCGGGAACTCGCCGGTGGTCTTCAGCGGACCGGTCGGCATGCGGACTTGCGACTTCTCGACGGCGAAACCTTGCTTGCTCAGGGCTTCGGCGATGTCGAAGTTGGTGACCGAACCGAACAGACGGCCGTCCACGCCCGCCTTCTGGGCGATGGTGACGGTCATGCCGCTCAGCTTGTCGCCTTGCGCCTGGGCAGCCGACAGCTTTTCAGCTGCTGCTTTTTCCAGTTCGGCGCGCTTGACTTCGAACTCGGCCACGGCGGCCTGGGTGGCGCGGCGCGCCATCTTTTGCGGGATCAGGAAATTACGTGCGTAACCGTCCTTGACTTTGACGACGTCGCCCAGGTTGCCGACGTTGACGACTTTTTCGAGCAGAATAACTTGCATGTTTTTTTCTCCAGGATTTCTAGCTGACGTGCCGCAATTTAAGCGTTGTGCAGGTCGGTGTACGGCAGCAGCGCGAGGTAGCGTGCGCGCTTGATGGCGGTGTCGACCTGGCGCTGGTAGTGCGCCTTGGTGCCGGTCAGGCGTGCCGGCATGATCTTGCCGTTTTCCTGGACGAAGTCCTTCAGGGTGTCGACGTCCTTGTAGTCCACCTGTTCCACGCCTGCGGCGGTGAAGCGGCAGAATTTCTTGCGCTTGAACAGCGGATTCTGCTGTTTGCGCTTCATTTTTTCTTTGGCTTTGTTTTTGTCGAACTTTTTACCGAATGCCATTTTGAGGCTCCTGTATCTGTAATCTAAATAGGCCGGGTACTGTTACGCGGCACTGAAATCAATGATGTGAAACACCAAGGCTTTGCTGTTGCGGTTCTTCCTTGCGAGGAATCCTTCGAAGCGGTAGGCGGCGCCGAGTTCAGCGCTTTCCAGCCTGCCTGAAATCTCGCCCGCGCCGAGCGCAGGGATTTCAAACGCGACCTGCCTTGCCACTCCGGCCTCGACCTGCTGCGAATCGTGCATCAGGATCGCGCCCACGATGGGGACGCCGGCCGGGGTGAAACGCAGTACGTCTCGCTCCGCGATGGTCGCGATGAGCTGGAACTGATTCACTGCGCTCTACGAATTCCCGAGAAAAACTTAAGCAGCTGCGGCCGGGGCAGCGGCTGCTGCTTCTGCGCGGTGGCTCTTGGCTGCGTCTTCGCGCTGGACCGACTTCATCATCGGCGACGGTGCGGTTTCGGCCTTCTTCATCTTGACGGTCAGGTGACGCAGGACGGCATCATTGAACTTGAATGCGGTTTCCAGCTCGACCAGGGTCTCGTTGTCGCACTCGATGTTCATGCAGATGTAGTGGGCTTTCGGCAGCTTCTGGATCTGGTACGCCATTTGACGGCGGCCCCAGTCTTCCACGCGATGGATGTTACCGCCGCGGCTGGTCACCGTGGTCTTGTAACGCTCGATCATCGCCGGAACTTGCTCGCTCTGGTCCGGGTGGACGATAAAAACGATTTCATAATGACGCATGCAACACTCCTTGAGGACGTTTAAACAAATGCCCACCTCGGCGTCAAGACGAGTGTGGGAAGGGAAAGCCTGACATTATAGCCGGAAAATCACGCGGATGGGAACCGGGACCTGGCTGTCATGGTCGCGATGGCGCCTTCGACTGCGTGGCGTACGCCACAATCGGGCGCACGCGACCCGCGTTGCAGCATTTTTTTGCAGTTTTCCCGTGTTTGCCCTTGCGCATCCGGGAATACTGTACAAAAATACAGTCTGCTCTTATAACTCATGCCGTAGACCACCCATGCTCAAGCTCACTGTAAGGCAAGAACAGATCCTGAACCTGATCAAGGAAGCGATCGAAAACACCGGCTTTCCGCCGACCCGCGCCGAAATCGCGGCCGAGCTGGGTTTCAAGTCGGCAAATGCCGCCGAAGAACACCTGCAGGCCCTGGCGCGCAAGGGCGCCATCGAGATCTCGCCAGGCACCTCGCGCGGCATCCGCCTGGTTGGCGCCTCGGTCGAGCAGATCCCGATGCCGCCCCCGAATCTCATGATGTCGCTGCCGCTGGTCGGCCGCGTCGCCGCCGGTTCGCCCATCCTGGCCCAAGAACACGTGGAAGCCACCTACTCCGTCGATGCCGCGATGTTCTCGGCCCGTCCCGACTTCCTGCTGAAGGTCAAGGGCTGGTCGATGCGCGATGCGGGCATCTGCGACGGCGACTTCCTTGCCGTCAAGAAAATCGACAGCGCCAAGAACGGCCAGATCGTGGTGGCGCGCCTGGGCGAAGAGGTCACCGTCAAGCGCTACCGCAAGACCGGAAACCTGGTCGAACTGCTGCCGGAAAATCCGGACTTCAAGGTCATCCAGGTAAAGCCAGAAGACGAGTTCGCGCTGGAAGGGCTGGCGGTCGGGCTGATGCGCAGCTGGCACTAAGGCTGAGACTGACACTAGCGGACTGCCTGTCAGTGAAGAGGTGCTGCTCATCCTTAGCGTGGGCGGGTCTCCCGCCCACGCGATCAAATTACACTACTGCAGCCCGCGCGACTGTTCATATCACGTCGATCACCGCGTGGGGTGATCCGGTCCAGTGGACCGGATCACGAGCCGCCCACCCTACGATCATCCTTCACTGACTGGCATTGGGCTGCATGCCTGCCTTTTTTGCCCTTTATTTACCCTTCAGCAGGGTCGAGTTGTTGCTCTTGACCATCTTGTTGTGCTCGGAGACATAGGCGTCGGTCGCCTTGCGCCAGGCCTCGAAGTCGGCCAGCACCAGTTTCGAACTCACCTTCGCCTCTTCCTGCAGGTTGGCCTGCAACTGCTCCAGGTAGGCGGTCGACTTTTCCAGCTCGTCCTTCTTCATCAGCTTGCGGATGTCGTCGGGGACGCGCTTGGTGAGCGGCGTGGCCGCGTTCAGGTTGGTCACGTACCGGTTGTAGCAATCCTGCCAGGTCGTGATGGCGGCGCCGATGCGGTCGATGTCGGCATTGATCTTCGACATCGTCGGAATGCGCGGTGTCGCGCAGCGGAATTCGCCCGATTTCAGGTCTTCGCCGTCGTAGCCGCTGATCCAGTAGTCGATGTCCTTGCGGCGCTTGACGCGCTGCTCCATCACCGCAAGCGAGGCGGCCGCGACCTTGTTGCCCTTGGCGGCCGATTTCTTGAACAGCGCCTCGGCCTTGGCCTCGTCCACCTGACCCGCTTCGCCGTACCAGTACATCTGGCCCAGCGCCTGCTGTGCTTCCGGGTTGCCGGCATCGGCCAGCTTCGTATAGATCTTCAGCGCGCCCGCATAATCCTTCTTCTCGAACAGGGCGTTGGCGTTGTCCAGTTCGCCGGCATGGGCGGCGCCGCACAGCAGCAGGGATGCAAGGAACAGCTTGGTTTTCATGGCAGCTCGGAGTGGCAAAAGAAGACCCATGATAAGGGCAAGCCGGTACCCCGCTCAACCGCTGAAACAAAAATGGCAGCCCGCGGGCTGCCATGATGATGTTTCGGGTGCTCAGGACGCAAGCGCCTGGCGGAAGTCCGCCAGCAGGTCTTCGGTATCCTCGATCCCCACCGAGACGCGGATCAGGGACTCGGCGATGCCCATGCTGGCGCGCCGCTCCGCCCCCATCTCGAAGAAGATCGTGTGCGCCACCGGAATCACCAGGGTACGGGTATCGCCCAGGTTGCTGGCCGGGATGCCGAGTTTCAGGCGGTTCAGGTAGTCGAAGGGATCGATCTCGTCAACCAGCTCGAAGCTCAGCAGCGAACCGCCGCTGCGGAACAGCGATCCCACCAGGGCGTGCTGCGGATGCGAGGCCAGGCCCGGGTAGTGCACCGCGGCCACGCGCGGATCGGCTTCCAGCATGCGCGCCAGCGCCAGCGCATTGGCGCAGGTGCGCTCCATGCGCAGCGCCAGCGTCTCGGCGCCCACCGCGATATGGTGCGCCGCTTCCGGCCCCAGCGCCGCGCCGAAGTCGCGCAGGGCCTTGGCGCGCAGCTGGGCCAGGCCCTGGTTCGCTGGCGCCTGCTTGCGGAAGTTGGCGGCGATGTTCGGATACGCGCTCCAGTCGAACAGGCCGGTGTCGGTCAGGGCGCCGCCCAGCGCGATGCCATGCCCGCCGATCGACTTGGTCAGCGAATTGACCACCAGGCCCGCCCCCACCGCCCTGGGACGGAACAGCCAGGGCGTGGTCATGGTGTTGTCCACCACGTACAGGATGCCGCGCTCGCGGCACAGCTGGCCGATGCGCGCCAGGTCGGCCACCTGGGTGCGCGGGTTGGCGATGGTCTCGACGAAGACGATGCGCGTGTCCGGCCGCAGCGCCGCTTCGACCTTGGCGGCATCGGTGGCGTCGACGAAGTCTACCGCCACGCCCTGTCCGGCCACCGTCTGCCACAGGCTGTTGGTGTTCCCGAACAGGAACGAGGACGAGACCACATGGTCGCCCGACTTCAGGAGCGCCTGGAACAGCGCGCCGATGGCGCCCATGCCGGTGGCGAAGCACAGGGTGCCGACGCCGTCTTCCATCTTGCTGATCTTGTCTTCCAGCGCGGCGACGGTCGGATTGCCCTGGCGCCCGTAGCGGAAGCCCGGCTCCCGGCCCTGGAACACGGCCGCCAGCTGGCGCGCGTCGCCGTAGCCGAAGGCGACCGAGGTGTGCACCGGCTTGTGCAGCGAGCCCTGCTCGACCGGCTTGCGGCGGTCGTTGTGCAGGATGGTGGTAGTGAAGCCGTAGGGGTTCGTTTCGCTCATGGCAGTCGCCGTCCCGCCTACTCGGCCACCGCCGGGGTGTTCAGGTTGAGCTGCGTGCGCACCGGATCCTCGACCTGGCCGGTCTTCGGGCTGTGGCGCGCGGATTCCTGGCGGTCCAGGTATTCCGGAGTCACGTCGCCGGTGACATACACGCCGTCGAAGCAGGATGCCTCGAAGTTGGTCAGGGCCGGGTTGACGTCCGAGATCGCTTTTTTGAGCGCATCGATGTCCTGGTAGACCAGGCGGTCGGCCGTGATCTCCCTGCACACTTCCTCGACCGTGCGGCCGTGGGCGATCAGCTCGTCGCGGGTCGGCATGTCGATGCCGTACACGTTCGGGTACAGCACCGGCGGCGCGGCCGACGCGAAGAACACCTTGCGCGCGCCGGCGTCGCGCGCCATCTGCACGATCTCGCGGCTGGTGGTGCCGCGCACGATCGAATCGTCCACCAGCAGCACGTTCTTGTCCTTGAACTCGGAGGCGATCGCATTGAGTTTCTGGCGCACCGATTTCTTGCGCATGCCCTGGCCCGGCATGATGAAGGTGCGGCCGATGTAGCGGTTCTTGATGAAGCCTTCGCGGTATTCGACGCCCAGCTTCAGCGCCAGCTGGATCGCGGCCGGACGCGAGGAATCGGGGATCGGCATCACCACGTCGATGTCCTCGACCGGGATCTCCTGGCGGATCTTGTCGGCCAGGTATTCGCCCATGCGCAGGCGGGTCGCGTAGACCGAGGCGCCATCGATCACCGAGTCCGGGCGCGCCAGGTACACGTATTCGAAGGCGCACGGGTTCAGCGAGGGGTTCTCGGCGCACTGCTGCTGCGACATGTTGCCGTCGTTGTCGATGAACACGGCCTCGCCCGGCGCGATATCGCGCACGAAGCGGAAGCCCAGGCCTTCCAGCGCCACCGATTCGCTCGCCACCAGGTACTCAAGGCCGGCTTCGCCCTCGTTCACGCCCAGGCACAGCGGACGGATGCCGAACGGATCGCGGAAGGCCAGCATGCCGTGGCCGGCGATCTGCGCCACCACGGCGTACGCCCCGCGCACGCGGCGGTGCACCGCGGCCACAGCCTTGAATACGGCGTCCTTGTCCAGCTTGTAGCCGTCGGCCGCTTCCTGGATCTCGTGGGCCAGCACGTTGAGCAGCACCTCCGAGTCGGAATCGGTGTTGATGTGGCGGCGGTCGTTGCGGAACAGCTCTTCCTTGAGCTGGGCCTGGTTGGTGAGGTTGCCGTTGTGGGCCAGCGTGATGCCGAACGGGGCGTTCACGTAGAAGGGCTGCGCTTCCTCTTCGCTGGACGAGCCGGCGGTCGGGTAGCGGCAATGGCCGATCCCGGTATTGCCCTGCAGCGAGCGCATATTGCGCGTACGGAACACGTCGCGTACCAGGCCATTGGCCTTGTACATCGAGAACATGCTGCTGTGATTGGTTGCAATGCCCGCAGCGTCCTGGCCGCGGTGCTGCAGCAGCAGCAATGCGTCATAGAGAAGCTGGTTGACGGGATTGTGCGAGACGACGCCGACGATGCCACACATGGTGCGCTCCTAGAACTGGACTGCCTGATTACAAGAATGTCAAAACGAATCTAAAAATGGATGTGCTGCGCCAGTGCAGCAGGAAGGAAAGGTTTCACCGTGCGCGCCCCGGTTTCCGCCATTGGCGAGAGCAGCGCGTTCCTCCAGAAATCCTGTTGCGGGATGGCAGTCATCCCGCACAATATGACGGCGCTCAGCACGATTACAATGCCGCGCGCCAGGCCGAACAGGCCTCCCAGACCACGGTCCGCCAGGCTCAGCCCGGTGGCCGTGATCAGGGCGCCAATCGCCAATGACAGCAGGCCCATCAGTATCCGCACGCCCAGGAACAGGATGATGAAGGCCGAGATCAGGCGCGCCGTCTCGCCCGGCAGCAGCCCGGGCAGCAGGGGCGCCAGCTGCGCGCCGTAGGCGTTGGCCACGACGAAGGCCACGATCCAGCCCAGCAGCGACAGGATTTCCTTCACCAGCCCGCGCAAGGTGGAAATGATGACGGACGCGCCCAGCACGAACAGCACCAGGTAATCGAAAATCGTCACGCCCCGCGCACCTTCCCGTTCAGAGCGGCATCAGGCTGCCGGACAGGCCCATGCCGATGAGCTTCGAACGGATCTTCTCACCCTCTTCCTTGGTGTACGGGCCCACGCGCACCCGGATCAGGGAACCGGATTTCTCGGTGAAGGAAGACACGCCGGCCGCGCGCAGGCGGCCCTGCAATTCGTCGACCTTTTCCTGGGTCGCCAGCGCCGCCACCTGCACCACGTATTTCTGGACCGGGCCAGCCGCGCTGGCCGGCTTGCCTTCGAGGATGGCGATGGCGCGCGCGGCATCGTCCTGGCGCGGGCGTGCTTCGGCCGGTTTCGGCTCGGCCGGCTTCACTGCCGGCTTCTTCGCTTCCTGTTCGGCGAGCCTGGTCGGGGCCTCGGCCTTCGGTTCGCGCTTCGGTTCGGGCGGCGTTTCGTGTTTCAGCGGCGCCGGCGTGACGGTGCCGGACTCCAGCTTCGCTTCCGGCTTCGGTACCGGGGAAGGAGCCGGGGTATCGAGCGTGCGCAGGGGCGGCGGATCGGCCGGCGCCGGCTCGGTGGCCTCGGGCTCGACGATCTCCTCGCCGCTATCGACGCTGGCGGCGGCCGGCACCGGCAGCGGCGCGGCCTTGTCCTTGGCAGGAATGTTGATGGCGATATCGGCGCCGAGTGGCTGGGGCCCGGAATCGAGCAGCATCGGCAGGCCGACCGCGGCCGCCAGCGCCAGCGCGATCGCACCGACCAGGCGGCGGCGGGCGCGCTTCTTTTCGGGGAGGATGGGGTCGGCGCCACGTCCGCGGCGCGCGCCGTCGCCGGCGTGCGAGGCGCGCTTGGCGCGGGCCTGCTGGCCATAGGCGGCATCGTCGTCCTTGACGAAATGGCCGCTGTCCCGGACCGTGTCTTGCCTGTTTTTGCTACCGAACGAGAACAAGCCCATGCGATTCTAGAGTCAGTGTAGAGAGGATTTGCGGGCCGCCATCACGCCGGCGACCGTGTAGAACGAGCCAAAGACCACAATTCTATCATTCTCCCCTGCCCGGCTCACGGCGTTTGCATAGGCCTCGGCCGGCGTGGCGAAGGCGGTCACCGAGAACTCGCCTTCTTTCGCGCCGGCCGGCGCCAGCGCCGCCAGCCTGTGCGCCAGCTGCTGCGGGTCGCTCGCGCGCGCCGAAGGCAGCCCGCACACGCACCAGTGGTCGACGATGCCCTTCAGCGGGGCGATCACGGCGTCGATGTCCTTGTCTTCCATGATGCCGAACACCGCATAGGTGTAGCGGTGGAAGCCCATGTTGCCGAGGTTGTGGGCCAGCGCGGCGGCGGCGTGGGGGTTATGGGCCACGTCCAGCACCTGGGTCGGGCGCCCCGGCAGCACCTGGAAGCGGCCCGGCAGCTCGACCATGGCGAGGCCGGCGCGCACTTCCTGGGCGCCGCAGGGCAGCTGCAGGCGCAACACTTCGAGCGCGGCCAGCGCGGCCGAGGCGTTGAGCAGCTGGTTGGCGCCGCGCAGGGCCGGATAGGCCAGCGCGTTGCGGCGCTGCGTGCGACCGCCGTAGCTCCACTGCTGCTGGTCGCCCTGGTAGTTGAAGTCGCGCCCCAGCAGCCACAGGTCGGCGCCGATGTCCTCGGCATGCTTGATGAGCGTTGCCGGTGGCACCGGATCGCTGCAGATCGCGGCCTTCCCGGGCCGGAAGATGCCCGCCTTCTCGAAGCCGATCTGTTCGCGGGTATCGCCCAGGTAGGCCGTATGGTCGATGTCGACGCTGGTGACGATCGCCACGTCGGCGTCGATCACGTTGACGGCGTCCAGGCGTCCGCCCAGGCCGACCTCGAGGATGGCCACGTCCACGCCGGCATGCGCGATCAGGTGCATGATCGCCAGGGTGGTAAATTCAAAATAGGTCAGCGGCACCTCGCCGCGCACGCGCTCGACCGCCTCGAAAGCCTGCACCAGCGCGGCGTCGCTCGCCATCTCGCCGTTGATGCGGGCACGCTCGTTAAAGTCGAGGAAGTGCGGCTTGATGTACAGGCCGACGCGGTAGCCGGACTGCAGCAGCACGGTTTCCAGCATGGCGCAGGTCGAGCCCTTGCCATTGGTGCCCGCTACCATGATCACGGGGCAATCGAAGGCCAGCTGCAGGCGCTCCTTGACGGCGCGCACGCGGTCCAGGCCCATGTCGATGTGGGTTTCGGCATGGCGCGACTCGAGCAGCGCCAGCCAGTCGGGCAAGGTGGTCGGGAGAGGTGGCATTGGATGAACTTCGGTATGCGTGCGGAGAGCACGGGTGCGGAGGCCGAGGCGTCCGCACCGGATGGGAGGTTAAGCTGTCACTCAGGCCAGCGCGTCGGCGGCCTGGTTTTGCAGCAGCGCCAGCAGGCGGGCGATTTCTTCGCGCATCTTGCGGCGGTCGACGATCATGTCGACGGCGCCCTTCTGCACCAGGAATTCGGCGCGCTGGAAGCCTTCCGGCAGCTTCTCGCGCACGGTGTTCTCGATCACGCGCGGGCCGGCGAAGCCGATCAGGGCTTTCGGCTCGGCGATGACGACGTCACCCATGAAGGCGAACGAGGCCGAGACGCCGCCCATGGTCGGGTCGGTCAGCACCGAGATGAAGGGCAGCTTTTTCTCCGACAGCTTGGTCAGCATGGCGGTGGTCTTGGCCATCTGCATCAGCGACAGCAGGCCTTCCTGCATGCGGGCACCGCCGGTGGCGGTGATGCAGATGAAAGGCACCTTCTGTTCCAGCGCCACCTGGGCGCCGCGCACGAAGCGCTCGCCGACGACCGAACCCATCGAGCCACCCATGAATTCGAATTCGAAGCAGGCGACGACGACCGGCAGGCTCATGATCGAGCCGCCCTGCACGATGAGGGCATCGGTTTCGCCGGTGGCGTCCATGGCCTGCTTGAGGCGGTCCGGGTATTTCTTGCTGTCCTTGAACTTCAGGGTATCGACCGGCAGGGCTTCCTGGCCGATGTCATAGCGGCCGCCCTCGTCGAGCAGCGCATCGAGGCGCTCGCGGGCGCGGATGCGCATGTGATGGTCGCACTTGGGGCAAACGTGCTGGTTGGTTTCCAGGTCGGCGCGGTACAGCACCGATTCGCACGACGGGCACTTGACCCACAGCCCTTCGGGCATGGTCTTGCTCTTGGCGGCATCGGAGCGCTGGATCCGTGGGGGCAGCAGTTTTTCTAGCCAACTCATCTTTTCTCCTTGCGGCAAGTCTTCGAAGTGGCGGTAGTGTAGCCGCAAGCGCCCCGCTTGTCGAATGATGTCGCCCCACCAATTATCTTCCTGCCAAGATTGGGGTCAGAGTCAAATTGTCGAGCAATTACCCGCGCCTCAAATAGGGTCAGAGTCGAATTATTGGGAAACTCTGCAATCTTTCCCAACAATTCGACTCTGACCCTCATTGTTAATGGACGTCGGTGGTGGTGAATTCGAAGCCGCCGATCTTGCTGGCGACGAGGTTGTACACCCAGGCGCCCAAGGCGGTGAAGATGAAGCCGAAGACGGTGTACAGGACCGGCATCAGGACCAGCATGCCGAGCGAAAACCCCTGGCCGGATGCCATGGCCGGGATGGCCATCAGCAGCACCATCGGCACCGACAGCACCAGGTAGATGACCGCCATGACCTTGGCGGATTGAAGAATGGAAACGTTGACGATCTGCTTTTTCATGGCGTGCCTGGTGGGTTGATTGACGGATTGCTACCTCACCAATGTAACCCAGGCCGTGGCATTCGGGAATGCCCCGGCGACATCCCATTCATGGCGCGTAAAACGGGACGCCACGCAGGCGCCCCGTTTCCAGCGAGCTCAGGCGTCGAGCGCGCTGCGGATGCCGGAGGTAAAGGCGCGCACCGCCTCAACCGCCCCTTCCCGCGGCACCGATTCCAGCTCCTGAATGATGCGGCTGCCGATCACCACCGCATCCGCCACCTGCGCCACCGCGCGCGCCGTGGCGCCATCGCGGATGCCGAAACCGACCCCGATCGGCAGCTTGACGTGCTCGCGGATCGCGCCCACCCGGCGCGCCACGTCTTCCGTATCGATGCTGCCCGCCCCGGTCACGCCCTTGAGCGAGACGTAGTAGCTGAAGCCGCTGCCGTAGCGCGCCACCTGCTGCACGCGCTGGGTGGTCGAGGTGGGGGCCAGCAGGAAGACCAGGTCGAGGCCGTTCGCGCGCATGGCCTCGGCAAAGGCTGCGCACTCTTCGGGCGGATAGTCGACCACGATCGCGCCGTCGGCACCGGCTTCCTTCGCGCAGCGGATGAAGTTGTCGGGGCCGATGCGTTCGATCGGGTTGGCGTAGCCCATCAGGACCACCGGGGTCGTCGTGTTCGTCTCGCGGAATGCGCGCACGAAGCCGAACACGTCGTGCAGGCCGACGTTGAACTTCAGTGCGCGCTCGCAGGCGCGCTGAATCACCGGGCCTTCGGCCATCGGATCGGAAAACGGCACACCCAGTTCGAGGACGTCGGCGCCGCCCTCCACCAGGGCGTGCATCAGCGGCACGGTCAGGTCGGGACCGGGGTCGCCGGCGGTGATGAAAGTGACCAGGCCGGTCTTGTTCTGCGCCTTGAGGGCGGCAAAGGTCGATGCAATACGGGACATGCTGTTCTATCCTTTAAAAGTTCACGAAGCTGCGGGAAGACGGTCAGCTGAAATCCAGCCCCATCCTCTGCGCCACCGTGTGCATGTCCTTGTCGCCGCGGCCCGACAGGTTGACCAGGATCAGCTGGTCCTTCGGCAGCGTGGCCGCCAGCTGCGTCGCGTAGGCGATCGCGTGCGAGGATTCCAGCGCCGGGATGATCCCTTCGATGCGGCAGCAGTCGTGGAAGGCCGCCAGAGCCTCGTCGTCCGTGATGGTCACGTACTGCGCGCGCTGGATATCCTTCAGCCAGGCGTGTTCCGGTCCCACGCCCGGATAGTCCAGGCCGGCCGAGACCGAGTGGGTCTCGATGATCTGGCCATTGTCGTCCTGCAGCAGGTAGGTGCGGTTGCCGTGCAGGACCCCCGGGATGCCGGCGCTGAGCGAAGCCGCATGCTTGCCCGACCCCAGGCCCTCGCCTGCCGGCTCGACGCCGACCAGTTTCACGCCCGGCTCGTCGATGTAGGGATAGAAGATGCCCATGGCGTTGGAGCCGCCACCGACGCAGGCCAGCACGTAGTCCGGCTGGCGGCCGGTCATGGCCGGCATCTGGACCCGGCATTCCTCGCCGATCACCGACTGGAAGTCGCGCACCATCATCGGATACGGATGGGGACCGGCCACGGTGCCGATGATGTAGAAGGTGTTCTCGATGTTGGTGACCCAGTCGCGCATCGCTTCGTTGAGCGCGTCCTTCAGGGTCTTCGAGCCGGATTCCACCGGGACGACGGTTGCGCCCAGCAGTTTCATGCGGTAGACGTTCTGCGCCTGGCGCTTGACGTCTTCGCTGCCCATGTAGACCACGCATTCCATGCCGAAGCGGGCGCAGATGGTGGCGGTGGCCACGCCGTGCTGGCCGGCGCCGGTCTCGGCGATGATGCGCTTCTTGCCCATGCGGCGCGCCAGCAGGGCCTGGCCGATCACGTTGTTGATCTTGTGCGCGCCGGTGTGGTTCAGGTCTTCGCGCTTGAAGAAGATCTGGGCGCCGCCGAGCTGTTCGGACCAGCGCCGCGCGTGGTACACCGGCGACGGACGGCCGACGAAGTGGGCCAGTTCATAGCGGAATTCTTCGAGGAATGCGGGGTCTTGCGAATAGCGCGCGTAAGCCTCGTTCAGCTCGGCCAGCGCATGCGACAGGGTCTCGGCGACGAAGCTGCCGCCATAGGGGCCGAAGTGTCCCGACCTGTCGGGCAACTGGTAGCCAGTGTTCTTGAACAGCGGAGCGTTTCCGCTAGGACGATCTTTCATGATGGTTCTCACTCGAATGGATGGCGTCGGCGGCCCGCACGGCCTTGATGAAGTCATCAATCCTGCGGGCATCCTTGATGCCCTTCTGCGCTTCGACGCCACTGCTGACGTCGACCGCGAACGGGCGAACACGTAGCACCGCGTCAGTCGCGTTTTGTACGTTCAAGCCACCACTCAAAACGACCCGAGGCGCGAGCTCTTTTGGGACGAGAGACCAATCGAATGCCTTTCCTGCGCCGCCGTAGGCGTCCACCCAGGTATCCAGCAACAGGCCGGAGAACCAGGGACTGGCGGCGCGGTATCTACGCTCGTATTCTAGCAGTTCGTCCGGGCTTGTGTCCGGCCTGACCCGGAAGGCTTTCACGAAAGGACGCTGGACGGCGGCGGCAAGCGTTGCGCACTCTTCGACCGTTTCGTCGCCGTGAAACTGGATCAGCGCCAGCGGCGCCGCTGCAGCGACCGCCCTCACCTTGTCCAGCGTCGCGTTGACGAACAGCGCGACCGCGCTCACATAGGGCGGCAGCGCCTGGCACAGGTCGGCCGCCTGCTGCGGGGTGACGTAGCGCGGGCTTTTTGGATAGAAGACGAAACCAAGCGCGTCGGCGCCGGCACTGACGGCCGCGCGCAGGTCTTCCTCGCGCGTGATGCCGCAAATCTTGATACGGGTGCGTTGCATGACGATCCTCGAACTTACAGCCAGGGCAAAGGGTGCGCAGGCTCCTGGGGCAGGCCCCACTTGGGATCGTAATCGATTTTGGCGAGATACAGGCCGTCCGGCATGAAGGTCGGCGCCGCGACGTCGCGCGAGCGGCTCTCCAGCACCTCTTTCATCCAGTCCGGCTCGTTGCGGCCGGTGCCCACGTAGATCAGCGAGCCGACGATGTTGCGCACCATGTGGTGGAGAAAAGCGCTGGCGCGTACCGTGAACACCAGCACGTCGCCGTAGCGCCGGATGCTCACCTCGTGCATCTGCTTGACCGGCGAATTGGCCTGGCAGCCGGAAGCGCGAAAGGCCGAGAAATCGTGCTCGCCAATCAGGTGCTGGCCGGCCTGCACCATGCGCTCCACGTCCAGCGGGCGGAACACCCAGCCGGCCCGGCCGGCCAGCAGCGCCGACGGGTTCGGGTGGTTGTAGAGCACGTAGTGATAGGTGCGCGCGCGCGCCGAGAAGCGCGCATGGAATTCGTTGCCGTCCGCATCGGGCGCGACCTCGTGGGCCCAGCGCACCACGATCGAATCGGGCAGGAAGGCGTTCACGCCGCGCACCCAGCTCTGCATGGCGCGGTCCAGTTCCGTGTCGAAGTGGACCACCTGCTCGATGCCGTGCACGCCGGCGTCGGTGCGGCCGGCGCAGGTGGTATTCAGGGGCGTGCAGGCGAAGCGCTCGAGGGCGATCTCGAGCCGGTCCTGGACCGTGTTGCGCGCCGGCTGCTTCTGGTAGCCGTTCCAGTCGGTGCCGACATACTGGACACCCAGTGCGATGCGCCTCACGCCAGCAGGGAGCGCATTGCGCTGGCCTTGCTCACCTGTTCGCTGTTGCCACCCTTGATGACTTCATCGAGCAGCTCGCGTGCGCCTTCCTTGTCGCCGATTTCCTGGTAGGCGAGTGCGAGGTCGAGCTTGGTTTCCATTTCCATGAGTTCCGGCGACAGCGCTGCCGCTTCCAGTGCGGGTTCGGAGGCCGCGCCTGCCCCCGGCGCCGCCGGCGCCGCCGGCATGTCGAGGGCAGGCAGGTCGAGGTCGATGTCGGCCAGGTCGAAGGCCGCGTCCTTCGGTGCCGGGGCGGATGGCTCGGGCAGCGCGAACGGATCGTCCAGCGCGCCGGCGGCGGGCGCAACGTCGAACTCGAAAGGCGCGAATGGTGCCGGCGCGGCCGACGCGGTTGGTGCGGCCGGGGCAGCGGTCGTGTCGGCCGGATCGCCGAAGTCCATGGCATCGAGGTCGAACAGCGGATCCCCGGCCGCCGGCACTGCCGGCGCCACCGCATTCTCAGGGCCGAGCTGCTCCAGCATCTGGTCGTGGAAAGGCGTCGCCTCGGCCACCGCGCTGGCCGCGGCCGGCGTGGCCGGCTGGCCGAAGTCCATCATGTCGAGGTCGAACAGCGGATCCTCTTCGGCGGCCGCGGCCACCGTGTCTTCCTCCACCGCCGGCAGCGGCGGCAGGTCGAACTCGGCGGCCAGGCCGGCCAGGTCGATGTCGGTGTTCGGCGCCGCCGCGTCCACCGGTGCCTCGGCCGGCGGCGCGCCAGCCGGCGCTTCCGGATCGGCGAAGCTCATGTCGAAGGCCAGGTCGAAGGGCTCCTCGGCGGACGCTGCCGGCGCCGGCGCCTCCTGCAGGTCGGCCGGAGTGACGGGGTCGAGCACGAAATCGAGGTCCGGCACGGCGGTGTCGTCGCTCTCCGGAGCCTGTTCCGGCTCGCCCGCGCCCACCGGCTCGAAACTCAGGTCGCCCAGGTCGAAGTCGAGCGCGTTGTCATCGTGCGCCGCGTCCTGTGCCGGCACGGCGGTCGCGTCCTGGGCGTCGTCCAGGTCGGCCGCCGACATCGCATAGGCCGCGCCGACCGCCGGCGCGCCGCCGCGGAAGGCGTCTTCGAGCTGCTTCGACAGCAGCGACTGCTGGTCGCGCTCCTGCGGGCTCTGGACGGGCGCCACCGGGACCGCCCCGGCGCCGGCGTACAGCGGATTGGACGGATCGATGCCCAGGCCAAGCGCGGCCGCCTGGGCCCACTCGTCGCCCTGGCCGCGGGTCAGGCCAAACAGTTCGCTGGCCTGGGCCTCGAAGGCGCGCAGGTCCTTGCGCGCGGCGTAGATCTCGAGCAGCTTGAGGCGCACCGGATGGCGTTCCGGATGGGTGCGCAGCGCCTCCTTCAGGATTTCCTCGGCCTGGGCATCGCGGCCATAGGCGATATACACGTCGGCTTCGGCGACCGGGTCGACTTCATTGGTATCGAGCTGCGAGGCGGAGGGCGCGAAGCTCGAGTTGAACACGCTGTTGCTGGTATCGACGCTCTGGCCGCCCGTTTCCGAGTACAGCGAGTGCGCGGCCTGGCCCGGCACGCCCAGCACCGAGGGCTCGGCCACCACCGGCCGCGCCTCCTCCTGGCGCTTCTTGCGGCGCTGCGAGATGCCGAGTGCCGCCAGCAGCAGCACGATGGCGCCGCCGGCGACGTAGTTGATGTTGTCCATCAGGGTGTCGGCGAGCCCCTTCTCTTCGGGAGCCGGCGCCTTCGGCTTGGCGCTGGCGGCGGGCGTGGCCGGCTTTACCGGCCGGGCGGGCGCGGGGGCGGCCGCCTCGGCGTCGCTGCCGGCGTCGGCACCGGCGGCGGCATTCTGCGCCTCGCTGCCGGCCCGGCTCTTCACCGTCATCATCTGTTCCAGCTCGCTGACGTTGCGCTCGAGTTCCTTCACCCGTTCCTGGGCCTGGGCCAGCTCGCGTTCGCGCGCGATCGCGTCCTCGGCGCTGGCGGTGTCGCCGCCCGTGCCGCCGGCCGCCTGGGTCGCTTTCGACAGGCGCAACTGGTCCTGCGCTTCCCTGGCCGCGGTCGGGCCTTCCTCGACCTTGGCGGTGATCCTGCCGGACGCGCTCTGGCCCGCCTGCGGCGTGCGCTGCGGCGCCGCGTTCGCCACCTGCCCCGCCAGCTTGTTGCGGTAGGCATTGAAGTCGGCCGCATGCGCGACGACCACGCCGCGCGCTTCGGTTTCGCCACCGCCGCTGCGCATGGCGTCGGTATCGGGCACCGCCAGGATCTGGCCCGACTTCAGGCGGTTCATGTTGTTACCGATAAAGGCATCCGGATTGGCGCGGTACAGGGCCACCAGCATCATGTCGAGCGAGATGTCGGCGGGCTTCAGTCGCGCCGCGATCTTGCCGAGGGTGTCGCCGCGCCGCACGCGGTAGCTGGACGGCGGCTGCGCCGCTGTTGCTGGTGCTGCTGCTGCGCTTGCCGCCGCGGCGGCGCGCGGCGCCGGTGCGGCCGTGTCGCGTCGCGCCTCCTGGGGTGCGGCCGGCGTGACCGGCGCCGCCGGCGCTTGCGGCGCCGGTCGCGTTGGCGCCGCCGGCGCGGCCTGGGCCGGCTGGGTGGCGCGTAATTCGGCCGGGTCGAGCAGGAAGGTGTATTCGCGCACCAGGCGTCCGCTGTTCCAGGACAGCTCGATCAGCATGTCGACGAAGGGCTCGTTCAGCGGCTGGCCGGAACTGACGCGGATATAGGGGCGTCCGGCGCGCTGCTCGACGCTGAAGCGCAGCGACAGCAGCGCCGGGTTGAATTCGATGTTGGCCGTACGGAAGGCTTCCGGGGAAGCCAGCTTCACGGCCATGCTGGACACGTCCTCGCCAGCGGTCGTCGTCAGTTCGATTTCGGCGCGCAGCGGCTGGCCGAGCGCCGACAGCACCGTCAGCTTCCCGAGGCCCGCGGCATGCGCGGCAGACGACAGGAGCACGGCACTGGCCACAGCCGCGGTGACCGCTTTCAGCGCTGGTGCCATGAACGGAGGACGATGTGGAAAATGCATAGTGGACAGTGAGGACAGTTGGCCAAAGAAAGTTGACTCTAGGAAAGGCGATTTCCCGGGTGTCCCAACATATCATCATGCCTTGGAGCATGCAAGCATCCCGCATGCATCGCCACTCCCGCAGCAAGCGATCTGTGGCCAGAATGCGCGCTGCAGGCCGGGAATGATAATGTTTGATTACCAGCGATTAGCAAGATGGCAGCAGGTATGGCAAGCCTGCCAATGAAGGATGCCTGGCCGCGCGCGCGGCCAGGGGACGCTTTACTGGTCCAGTACGATGCGCAGCATGCGGCGCAGCGGCTCGGCCGCGCCCCACAGCAGCTGGTCGCCGACGGTGAACGCGGACAGGTAGTCATTCCCCATCGCCATCTTGCGCAGGCGGCCGACCGGAATGCCCAGCGCGCCGCTCACGGCGGCCGGCGACAGCGCGCGCATCGAGGCTTCGCGCGTGTTCGGCACCACCTTCACCCACGCATTGTGGGAGCCGATGATGTCCTCGATCTCGTCGAGCGGAACGTCGCGGGTGAGCTTGATGGTCAGCGCCTGCGAATGGCAGCGCATCGCGCCGATGCGCACGCACAGGCCGTCCACCGGAATCGGCTGCGTGCCCGCGAAGCCGGCGCCGCGGCCGAGGATCTTGTTGGTCTCGGCGCCGGCCTTCCACTCTTCCTTCGACTGGCCGTTGCCCAGGTCCTTGTCGATCCAGGGAATCAGGTTGCCGGCCAGCGGCACGCCGAACTGCTTCGTTTCCTCGGGCGACAGGCCGTGCTGGGTGGCCAGCACCGTGCGGTCGATCTCGAGGATGGCCGAGGCCGGGTCGTCCAGCAGCGGCCTGACGGCGCCGTTGATGGTGCCGAACTGGCTCAAGAGTTCGCGCATGTGCTGGGCGCCCCCGCCGGATGCCGCCTGGTAGGTCATGGAGCTCATCCACTCGACCAGGCCCTGCTCGAACAGGCCGCCCAGGCCGATCAGCATGCACGACACGGTGCAGTTGCCGCCAATGTAGTTCTTCACGCCGCGCGCCATGGCGTTCTTGATCACGTCCTGGTTGACCGGATCGAGCACGATGACGGCGTCGTCGTTCATGCGCAGGGTCGAGGCGGCGTCGATCCAGTAGCCGTTCCAGCCGGAAGCGCGCAGCTGCGGGAACACCTCGGTCGTGTAGTCGCCGCCCTGGCACGAGACGATGATCTCGCACTTGGCCAGCTCGGCGATATCGAGCGCGCTCTTGAGCGTGGTCTCGTTCTTCGCCATCTTCGGCGCGGCGCCGCCCGGGTTCGAGGTCGTGAAGAACACCGGCTCGATGTGGTCGAAATCTCCCTCTTCCTGCATGCGCTGCATCAGGACCGAGCCCACCATGCCACGCCAGCCTACCAGGCCTACTAATTTCATCATTGTCTTTCAGGTATAAAAATGGATTGAATCGGCTTAACGCATCAGCCCAGCGCCGCGACGACAGCGTCGCCCATGTCGCTGGTGCCGACCCGGCTTGTGCCCGGCTCGTGGATGTCGGGCGTGCGCAGGCCCTGGGCCAGCACGCGCTTGACGGCGTCCTCGATGCGTGTGGCCTGCCCGGCCAGGCCGAAGCTGTAGCGCAGCATCATCGCCGCCGACAGGATGGTCGCGAGCGGATTGGCCACGCCCTGGCCGGCGATGTCCGGCGCCGAGCCGTGCGAAGGCTCGTACAGGCCTTTGCCGGACGCATCCAGCGAGGCCGAGGGCAGCATGCCGATCGAGCCGGTCAGCATGGCGGCCGCATCCGACAGGATGTCGCCGAACATGTTGCCGGTGACGATGACGTCGAATTTCTTTGGCGCCCGCACCAGCTGCATGGCTGCGTTATCGACATACATGTGTTCGAGTTCGACGTCCGGGTAGTCGGCGTGCACCTCGGTGACGACGTCGCGCCAGAACTGGAAGGTTTCCAGCACGTTCGCCTTGTCCACGCTGGTCACGCGCCGCCCGCGCTTCCTGGCCGCCTGGAAGGCGACGTGGGCGATGCGGCGGATCTCGCCGTCGGCGTAGCGCATCGTGTCGAAGCCTTCGCGCTGGCCGGCGAAGGGCCCGTCCGGACAGGTGCGCACGCCGCGCGGCTTGCCGAAATAGATGTCGCCGGTGAGTTCGCGGATGATCAGGATGTCCAGCCCGGACACGACCTCGGGCTTGAGGGTGGACGCGCCGGCCAGCTCCGGATACAGGATGGCCGGGCGCAGGTTGGCGAACAGGCCAAGTTCGCGCCGCAGGCCGAGGATCGCCTGCTCCGGACGCAGCGCGCGCTCCAGCGTGTCGTAGCGGTAGTCGCCGACGGCGCCGAACAGCACCGCGTCGGCCTGGCGCGCCAGCTGCAGGGTGGCCTGCGGCAGCGGATGGCCATGGGCGGCATAGCCGGCCCCGCCCACCTCGGCGCGCTCCATCTCGAAGCCTTCGCCCAGGGCCTGCAGCACTTTCACCGCTTCGTCCATGATTTCGGGGCCGATGCCGTCGCCCGGCAGGATCGCGATCTTCATGCGCGCTCTCCGATCGTGTTGGCCAGCCAGGGCTGGGACGCCAGGTGGCGCGCTTCGAAAGCGCGGATCTCGTCGGCATGACGCAGGGTCAGGCCGATGTCGTCCAGGCCCTTGAGCAGGCAGTACTTGCGGAAGGCGTCGATCTCGAAACCGTAGGAAATGCTGCCGTCGCGGGTGCCGATGCGCTGCTGTTCCAGGTCGACCACCAGGCGAAAGCCCGGGTTCGCCGCCACCGTCCGGAACAGGCCGTCGACCTCGACTTCCGACAGCACGATCGGCAGCAGGCCGCTCTTGTAGCAGTTGTTGAAGAAGATGTCGGCGAAGCTGGGCGCGACGATGGCCTTGATGCCGAATTGCTGCAAGGCCCAGGGGGCGTGCTCGCGCGAGGAGCCGCAGCCGAAGTTCTTGCGCGCCAGCAGGATCGAAGCGTCCGCGTAGCGCGCCTGGTTCAGCACGAAGTCCGGGTTCAGCGGGCGGGTGCTGCAATCCTGGCCCGGCTCGCCGTGGTCCAGGTAGCGCCACTCGTCGAACAGATTGGGGCCGAAGCCGGTGCGGCGGATCGACTTCAGGAACTGCTTGGGAATGATGGCATCGGTATCGACATTGGCGCGGTCGAGCGGCGCCACCACGCCTTCGTGTACGGTGAACTTGTCCATGGTCGCGCCTTCCCGCTTACCTGCCGCCGGCGCTGGTGACCACCTGGCCGACCTTCTGCACGTCGCGGCCGATGCCGGAAATGGTGTTGCAGCCGCTCAGGACAATGGCGGCGAGGACGAATGCGAATGCTTTTTTCATGATGTTCCTAGTTCGGTACAACGGATTGCGTGGATCGGTTCAGAGGGCGCGCACGTCGACGAAGCGGCCGGCGATGCCCGCCGCCGCCGCCATCGCGGGCGAGACCAGGTGGGTGCGGCCGCCCTGGCCCTGGCGGCCCTCGAAGTTGCGGTTCGAGGTCGAGGCGCAGCGCTCGCCCGGTTCGAGGCGGTCGGCGTTCATGGCCAGGCACATCGAGCAGCCCGGCTCGCGCCATTCGAAACCTGCATCCCTGAAGATGCGGTCCAGGCCTTCGCGTTCGGCCTGCTCCTTCACCAGGCCGGAGCCCGGCACCACCATCGCCAGCTTGACGCTCGCCGCGCGCCGGCGGCCGCGCACCACTTCGGCGGCGGCGCGCAGGTCCTCGATGCGCGAATTGGTGCAGGAACCGATGAAGACCTTGTCGATCCGGATGTCTTCGATCGGGGTGTTCGGCGCCAGGTCCATGTAGGCCAGCGCCTTCTCGATGGCGTCGCGGCGCACGGCGTCGGGCTCCTGGCCGGGGTCGGGCACGCGGCCGTCCACCGGTATCACCATTTCGGGCGAGGTGCCCCAGGTGACCTGCGGGAGGATCTGTGCCGCGTCGAGTTGCACGACGGTGTCGAACACCGCGCCCTCGTCCGAATGCAGGGTGCGCCAGTAGGCGAGCGCCCCCTCCCATTGCCCGCCCTGGGGCGAGAACGGGCGGCCCTTGACATAGTCGATGGTGGTGTCGTCCACCGCCACCATGCCGGCGCGCGCGCCCGCTTCGATCGCCATGTTACAGACCGTCATCCGGCCTTCCATCGACAGCGCGCGAATCGCCGAGCCGCCGAACTCGATGGCGTAGCCGGTGCCGCCGGCGGTGCCGATCTTGCCGATCACGGCCAGCACGATGTCCTTGGCGGTAACGCCCGGCCCGAGTTCGCCGTCGACCTGCACCAGCATGGATTTCGACTTCTTGGCCAGCAGCGTCTGCGTGGCCAGCACGTGTTCGACTTCCGAGGTGCCGATGCCGTGCGCCAGGCAGCCGAAGGCGCCGTGGGTCGAAGTATGCGAGTCGCCGCAGACCACGGTCATGCCGGGCAGCGTGGCGCCCTGCTCCGGGCCGATCACGTGGACGATGCCCTGGCGCTTGTCGTTCATGTCGAAATAGGTCAGGCCGAAGCTTTTCGCGTTGGCGTCCAGGGTCTCGACCTGCAGGCGCGAGGTGGCGTCCAGGATGCCGTGGGCGCGGTCGGTGGTCGGCACGTTGTGGTCGGCCACGGCCAGGTTGGCGGAGGTGCGCCATAGCCCGCGCCCGGCCTCGCGCAGGCCCTCGAAGGCTTGCGGGCTGGTGACTTCGTGCACCAGGTGGCGATCAATGTAGAGGACCGTGGTGCCATCGGCGTCGGCACGCACGACATGGGAATCCCAGAGTTTGTCGTAGAGCGTTTTTTGCATGGTCTGTCCGGTGAGGGCGGCCCCGCGGCGATGCCGGGACGGGGTGGATTTTGATTATGCCATAATTGTGCAGTGCCGCACCAAGCCGGGGAGGCGCATTTTTCTGCCAATCAATCCGCCCTCATGCAAATTTTATTTGCATAGACAACTTACAGTGCAAATAAAAAAAGCCTGAGCAGGCTTGCCCAGGCTTTTGTATGCGCTTTTGTCACAGAGTGGCGCAACGGTCATATTGCGCGTTGCACCGTAGGGTGGGCGGCTTTGGCCGCCCACATGGTGATCGATGCGGGCTCCGCTCTCGGGCGCAATGATCTTGCTGCTGACTATCACCGCGTGGGCGGGAGACCCGCCCACCCTACGCCGCCAGGCGGACGTTCGAACGGCACCCGTCCATCAGGAAGGACAGGCCCACCACCAGCACCAGTTCGCCCTCGGCCGAACGCGCGGTACCGGTGATGCCTTCGACCGACAGCGCGGTCATCGGCTTGATCACCAGGTCGGCCGTGCCATCCACGGCCTCCACCGCCAGGATGTAGGGCTGGGGCGCGTTGACGACGATGCCGACCCGTTCCGAGCACGCTTCGTAGCCCAGCGCCAGCGCCAGCGAACGCACCGGCAGCGGGCGGCCCTGGTCCTTCAGCACCGGAGCGCCGCCCACGCACTGGAACTCTTCCGGCAGCTCGACCACGCGTTCGACCACGGCCATCGGCAGCGCCAGCGAGGCGCCCGAGGTCGAGACCAGCATGGTCGGCACGATCGACAGCTCGATCGGCAGTCGGATCGCGAAGCGGGTGCCCGCGCCCAGGGTCGATTCGATCCGGATCGCGCCGCGGTTCTTCTCGACCGCGGTCTTGACCACGTCCATGCCCACGCCGCGGCCCGACACCGAGGACGCCACTTCCTTGGTCGAGAAGCCCGGCAGGAACACCAGCTGGTAGGCATCGTCGTCGTTGGGGGCGCCGTTCTCGCCGATCAGGCCCTTGTCGATCGCCTTGCGGCGCAGCTTGACCGGATCCATGCCCTTGCCGTCGTCCTGCAGCACGATCATGACGCTGTTCGCTTCCTGCCAGGCTTTCAGCAGGATGAAGGCCTTGGCCGGCTTGCCGGCGGCGACGCGCTCTTCCGGCGACTCGACGCCGTGGTCGAGCGCGTTACGGAGCATGTGCACCAGCGGGTCGTACAGGCTGTCCACCACGACGCGGTCGACCTCGGTCTCGGCGCCTTCGATGGTCAGCTCGACGTCCTTGCCGAGGTCCTTGGCCAGCTCGCGCACCAGGCGCGGGAATTTCTGGAACAGGCGGCCCACCGGCTGCATGCGGGTCGCCAGCGTGGCGCGCTGCAGTTCGGCCGAGTAGCGCGAAGCGCGTTCCAGGGTCTCGGTGAGCGTGGCCATGAGCGCGGCGGCCGGCCCCTCGAACTTGAACTGCTGCAGGCGCTCGAGCAGCACGGCGGCCTGGTTGGCGGCCTGCACCGATTCGCCCGCCACTTCCAGCAGGGCGTCCAGCTTGACCGCATCGATGCGGATGCTTTCGTCCTTGGCCGGCGCGGCGGCGGCGCGCGCATCGGCCACCTTGTCGTTCTGGCGGCGGTCGATGCCATCCCAGCCGCCCTGTTTCGCCGCCGGCGTGGCTACGGCGGCCACCGGTGCCGCAGCCGGCGCGGCGCTTCCCGCCGTGGCGGGAGCCGCAGCTGCCGCGATCGCGGAAGCGGCAGGCACCACCGCGTTGTACATGCCGATCCAGTCCAGTTCGTCCCCGCCCACCGCCGGCGCAGCCGGCGCAACCGCGACCGCAGGGGCGGCCGCGACCGGGGCAGGCGCGGCGACCGGCGCCGGTGCGCTCGCGCCCTTGCCTTCGATCGCATCCTTCAGGATGCGCTCGAGCGCTTCCGGCATCGAGGCCAGGCCTTCCGGCGGCGTGCCGTTGTTCAGGTCGTTCAGCTGGTCCGCCACGAAGCCGGAGGCTTCGAGCGCCGCTTCGATCGCCAGCGGCGTCACCGGCGCGGCGCCGGTGCGCAGCGCATCGAACAGGTTCTCGGTGAGGTGGCAGGCGGCGACCAGTGCGGGCAGTCCCATGAAGCCCGCCCCACCCTTGATGGTGTGGAAGGAACGGAACACCGCGTTCAGCGTTTCCTTGTTGTCCGGATCGCGTTCGAGGCGCAGCAAATGTTCTTCAACATTCACCGCAAGGTCCATCGCCTCGACGACGAAGTCCTTGAGCATATCGTCCATTAGAACCCCAGATCGGCCAGAAGATCGTCAACGCTGTCCTGGTTCAGTGCCGTGTCCGGCACCGACGGGCCCTGCATCAGCGGCGCAGGTGCTGGCGGGGCTTCCTTCTTCGCCAGCTTTTCCTTCAGGTCGGCCGGCGCGTTGTCGCGCAGTAACTGGGCCAGTTCCGATTCGACGGTCTGGGTGATCTTGACCACTTTCTTGATCAGCTGGCCGGTAATGTCCTGGAAATCCTGGGCCATCATGATTTCGAGCAGGCGGGCCTTCTCGGCTTCCGTGGCTTCGTTGACGGTGGCGGCGAACTGGCGCGCGTCGCCAGCCAGGGCCTTGAACTCATCCAGGCTGAGCTTGCCCGAGAACAGGTCGGCCCAGCGGCTTTCCATGTCCTTGGCCTGCTTCGACAGCAGGTCCTGGGCCGGCATGCCTTCGTCCAGGGTATTCAGCACCTTGTTGGCGGCCTGCTCGGTGAGGGTAGCGACGTATTCCAGGCGGTCCTGGGCGTCGACGATGGCCGACGAGGCCTCGGTCAGCGCCTTGTCGTAGCCGAGTTCGCGCAGCGAATCGTGCAGCAGGCGCACGATGCCGCCGAGGCGCTCGTACATGCCGTGCTCGCCATCGCCGCCAGTGGCCGCCGCCGGCGCCGGCGCCGGATCGGCGGCGTCCGTAGTGGGCGCCGCTGCGGGCGCCGCGACGCTGGCTGCGGCCACCTGGTCGAACAGGGATTCGAGGTCGTCTTCGTCAGTCACGACGGCGACCGGCTCGGGCGCCGGGGCGGCGGGAGCGTTGGCGCGCTGCGCCGCCACTTCCTCGAATAGTGCGTCGAAATCGTCAGCGGCGTCGGTCATAATCCCTGCTTCTCCATGAATATATAAGTTCGCAATGCGCTCTTGCGTCGGTATTGGATGCGTCCATCCGGCCGCGCCCTGGCGCCGTCAAGGATGGTGAAAATCTGCATGGGAGTGTAGCAGTGTGGTTGCCGTAGGTAAATCTCAGAGACTGAGACACAACAAAATGGACAGCGAAACTTAATTCCGCGACAATTAAACAGCTGGGTTCCTGAATATTTACGCAAGCCAGGTGTTGTTTTTCGTAACGTATGCACTGTTGACATCGTTTCCTGCGACCCGGTTGCAGTTTCGAAAGTTTGACCGGGATCAATAGCTTGAGTTTTTGCAATGACGGCCGCGACCGCGACGTTCCAGAATGGCGTGGCCCTTGGAGGAATGACCATGTACCGCAAAATCCTGATCACCACCGATGGCTCGGCCGTCTCGCAACATACGGCCTGCGCCGGCGTCAAGTTTGCACAGCAGATGGGCGCAGAAGTACTGGCCCTGTTCGTCGCGCCCGACTACCAGTATCCGGTGTATGTGGAAATCATCCCGCCCTCCTACCCCAGCGAAGAGGAATACATCGCCCAGATGCGCCGCATGGGCGAGGAATACATGGGAAGGATCATGCGTTCCTGCGCCAATGCCGGCCTGCAGCATAGCTGCATGACCGCGTTTTCCGACAACGCCGCGCTGAAGATCGTCGAGGTCGCCGAGCAGGAAGGCTGCGACCTGATTTTCATGGGTTCGCACGGCCGCAGCGGCTGGGGCCAGCTGCTGCTGGGCAGCGTGACCAACAAGGTCCTGTCGCACACCAGCAAGCCGGTGCTGGTGCACCGCCTGATCAGCGAACCGTCGCCGGACAGCCACGACACGCCGCCAGCGCCGGGTGCCGTGCCCGGCTAAAGTGGGACGAATTGCCGGCAATCCTGTGTTAGCCTGCCCAAGCCCAGTCGCTGCCACCTGAAGGAAGGATCCATGATACGCATCGTAATTGCCGACGACCATACCATCATGCGCGAAGGCCTCAAGCGGATCCTGGACGGCGCCGCGGATATCGCCATCACGGGGGAAGCAACGAATGGCTTCGAAGTCCTGGCGCAGGTGCGGCAAGGGGGCTTCGACCTGCTGCTGCTCGATCTGTCGATGCCGGGCCGCAGCGGCGTCGACCTGATCCGCCAGGTGCGCAGCGAAGCGCCCAAGCTGGCGATCCTGATCCTGACCATGCACGAGGAAGAACAGTACGCGGTGCGCGCCATCCGCGCCGGTGCCGGGGGCTATCTCACCAAGGAAAGCGCCGGCACCCAGCTGGTGGGCGCGATCCGCAAGGTCGCTTCGGGACGGCCCTATATCAGTACCGAAGTGGCCGAGCAGCTGGCGCTAAACATCATGGCGCCGAGCGAGCAGCTGCTGCACAAGCAGTTGTCGGACCGGGAGTTCGAGGTCTTTTCCCACCTCGTCGGCGGCAGGTCGATTACCGAGATCGCGCACGGCCTGCACCTGTCGGTCAAGACCGTCAGCACCCACAAGACGCGCATCATGCAGAAGATGGGCATGAGCTCGCTTTCCGAAATGGTGCAATACGCCGTGGCGCACCGCCTGCTGTCACCCATGAACGCCTAGGTCAAACGAATTAGACAAAAAACCGCCGGTTTGGTGCCGACGGTTTTTTTTTGCGTTGCCTCCTCGCCACTCATCAACGCTTCCGCGCGCAGGTTCGCATGCCACTTCTCCTCTATAGGCTAGCGATCGACGTCAGAGCATTCCTACAAAGCGATCATCCGTCCTACATACATATTCAGCACTTGCTGATATCCGAGCCGGACTCGTGTTGGCATACTGAATTCAGCGTTTTGACTTGCTTGCGATCCAAGTCCCAGTGAGCCAGCCTGCGGCGGGGCCTTAGCCTCCACCGCGGTGCCTGCGGCTCCACCCCGTGGTCGCCGCCTGAAACCCAGTCTTTCACCGGAGATGAGCATGCAGTCCCAGCCAACGTCAGAACAACGCAACCTCACCCAGCCCACCCTGCATACCCCCATGGAAGCCGGTCGTCAGCGCCAGGGGCGCCTCTGGTCGAATCTGAAGGAAGTCTGCGACCTGCTGCGCATTCCCGCCAGCGTCTCGGTCACCTCCGAGGAACTCCTGTTCCAGCACGTGCAATTCAAGACCGGACAACGCGTGCACACCATCGGCCAGGCGTTCGACACCCTGTACATCGTGAATTCGGGTTTCCTGAAGACCGTGCTCATCGACGAATTCGGCAACGAGCAGGTGCTGAGCTTCCCCATGAAGGGCGACATGCTCGGCGTGGATGGCATCCATACCCGCCACTACGCGTCGGAAGCGGTGGCCCTGTCCGACTGCGACCTGATCCTGCTGCCGTTCAAGAAGCTCACCGCCCTCGGCCGCGTCCACGCCGAACTCGAGAACATGATGTACGGCGTCATGAGCCGCGAACTGGTGCGCGAGCAGACCATGATCGGCATGCTGGGCGCGCTGTCGGCCGAAGCACGCGTGGCGCGCTTCCTGGTCTCGCTGGCGGACCGCTTCGCCGCCATGGGTTATTCGAGCAAGCTGTTCAACCTGCGCATGACGCGCCACGAGATCGGCAGCTACCTGGGCCTGACCCTGGAAACCGTGAGCCGCACCTTGTCGGCCTTCAATGAAATCGGCCTTATCACCGTCGACCAGCGCACCATCGGCATCAAGGACGCCGACGCGCTCAAGACCCTGCGGCGCCTGCCCCCATCGCGCTCGCGCACCAAGGGCGCGCGCCAGAAGGCGGAAAGCGAACTGCCGGGCGACGACCAGGTCCTGGCGACGGCCTGAACGACCAGCCAGCAGCAAACGGCCGGCCTCCCGATGGGACGCCGGCCATTGCTTTGCCCCGCTGCGCCTTACTGGTCGCGCACGAGCACGCCCTTGTTGACGCGCACCCGGTCGCCCTGGCGGAAGCCCGGATCGTTCTCGTACTGCAGGGTCTGGAGTGCGCCACTGTTGGTATAGCGCACCACGACCTCGTAGCGCTGTTCGCGGTGCATGTTGCGCTCGATATTCCGGCCGGCGATACCGCCCGCCACCGCGCCGGCCACCGACGCCGCGGTACGGCCACTGCCACTGCCGACCTGGCTGCCGAGCAGGCCGCCGACCACGGCGCCGCCCACCGTGCCCAGGTAGCTGCCATTGCCCGACACCTCGATCACATTCACCGTTTCCACCACCGCGCAATTGCTGCAGTAGCGGGCCTGGCGTGGTGCCTCCATGCGCCCACCGCCCAGCAGCGGCCGGCCCAGCACCGAGGTGGTATAGCGGCCATTGGCGCGGATGGTGGCGGTGACGCGGCTGTCGGGCGCGATGCGGTCGGCGCCGCGGATCGTGTAGACGGCATCGTATTCGCCGGGACGCACTTCCGGCAGGAAGAACACGCCGCGCGCGCCCGCGATCGCGACCTCGACCCGGCCGCCCGGCGTGCCGAACACGGTGAAGCGCAGTTCGTTGCCCGGGCTCAGTTCCGGGCTGCCCTGCACTTCGAAGCGCTCGATGGCCGGCATCGAAGCCAGCTGGCCGCTGCGGCTGCGCGGCGCATTCGCCCGCAGCAGCGATTCGCGCAGCAGGCTGGTCGCCACCTGGTTGCCCAGGCGCAGGTTGGCGGTGACGCCGCTTTCCGGACGGATGCGGTCATGGGTGCCAATGATGTAGGTGCCGCTGTACTGGCCGGGCTCGACCTCGGTCAGGTTCAGGTTGCGCGTGGCGCCATCGATGCGCAGCGTGGCGCTGCCGCCCGGGGTGCCGTAGAGCTCGAAGTGCAGCTCGACGCCGGGCGTCAGGCGCCGCACTTCCTCGACGTTGAATCCATTGATGATGGGCGTGTAGACGCGGTTGCTCTGGTATGACTGCGCCTGGGCATGCGCGCCCATGGCGAGCGGGCCCAGCGCCAGCAGCGCGGCGCACACGGCTTGCAGCAGCTTGCGGAAATACATGGTCATTCCTCCCTGTCGACGATGTGATGGGAACACCTTGCTATCCGGGTGGAATGTACGCCCGCCCGTGCTGGGGGTCGGTACGCTAACGAACGCTAGCCTATGCCGTGGACGGCCTCGCCCGAACTGACGTAGATGCGTTCGCCCGGCGCGGGGCGGATCGCATGGCCGCCGGTGAACGCGCCGAAGGAAGGCAGGATCATGCGCTCGGGTCCGACCACGAAACAGGGCAGGCGCAAGGCGTCGAAGCGGGTCGCCAGCACGTACACCGGGTGGATGTGGCCGGCCAGCGCATAGCCCGCGGCTGCCCGGTCCAGCGCCAGGTCCGGATGGTGGCAGAAGGCGAAGGGGCCGAGCGTGTGCGGCTCGTCGACCAGGGCGATGCGCAGCAGCGCGGCCGGGTCGCCCGCATGGCGATCATGGTTGCCGCGCACCAGGGTCAGCGCCAGGTCGCGGCGCCGCTCGCGCCAGGCCAGCATCGCTGCCTGGGTGGCGCTGGCGTGCGCCGCGCGCGCATGCAGGAAGTCGCCCAGGAACACCACGTGGCGCGCGCCGTGCGCGTCCACCAGGGCGTCCAGCCCGGCCAGGTTCTCGCTGGTGGTCCCGCGTGGCACCGGCACCCCGAGGGCGCGGAAGGCGGCCGCCTTGCCGAAGTGGATGTCGGCGATCACCAGCATCTGTTCATGGGGCCAGTACAGGGCCTTCTCGGGCAGCAGCAGCACCCGCTCGCCCGCCACCTCGACCGCCAGCGCGCCCTGTGCGGCCGTCATGCCGCGGCCGCCTTTTCCAGTTCGCGCACCATGCGCGCCACGCGGTCGGACAGCTTCTCGGTGCTGACCTTTTCGCGGAAACGCTCCACCATCAGCGCGAAGCCGAAGGGCGTGGCGCGCCTCACCTCGCGCAGGACGATGCGGCGCCGGTGCAGTTCGTCCAGCGTCCCGCGCAGCCGGGTCAGTTCCAGCTCCTGCTCCAGCACCTCGCGCTGGGCCTGGGTGAGCAGCAGGTTGCCGCTGTCATGCTTGCGGAAGACTTCGAAGAACAGCGAGGACGAGGCCTGCAGTTGCCGGTTCGATTTCGGCTGGCCCGGATAGCCCTGGAACACCAGGCCGGCGATGCGCGCCACCTCGCGAAAGCGCTGTTGCGACAGCTGGGTCGCGTTCAGGCTGTCCAGCACGTCCTCGAGCAGGCAGCCGGTACCGAGGAGGGCGACATCGGCGCCGGTGGCGCCGGCGAACAGGCGCTCCCAGCCCACCGGCTCCGGCGTGAGCAGCTCGAACCCGTAGTCGTTGACCGCGATCGAGAAGGTCGCGGGCTGCATGCGCCCCAGCCGGTAGGCCAGCAGCGCGGCCAGGCCGGTATGCACCGAGCGGCCGCCGAACGGATACACGAACAGGTGGTGGCCTTCGCGGCTCTTCATGCTTTCGATGACCAGGGTCTCGTTGGTCGGCAGCGCCGACCAGCGGCACTGGATCTCGATCAGCGGGCGCAGCGCCTGCATTTCCGGGCCGTCGTAGATGCCCTGCGAGGCCAGGCGCAGTTCTTCCAGCGCCGCGTGCGCCAGCTCCGAGGACATCGGCATCTTGGCCCCGCCCCAGCGCGCGATGGCGCCGCGGCTGGCGTTCGCGCGCTTCACGAAGGCCGTCATCTCGTGCACCCGCACGAATTCCAGGATGCGCCCGCCGAACAGGAAATGGTCGCCCGGCTTCAGGCGCGCGATGAAGGATTCCTCGACGCTGCCGATGCGCCCTCCGCTCATGTACTTCACCGAGATGCTGGCATCGGACACGATGGTGCCGATGCCCATGCGGTGGCGGCGCCCGATGGCGGCGTCGGGCACGCGGTAGACGCCCTCCTCGTCCGGCAGCACGCGCCGGTATTCCGGGTACACGGTCAGGCTCTGGCCGCCGCGCGCGACGAAGTCGAGCGCCCACTGCCATTCTTCCTCGTCCAGGTGCCGGTAGGACCAGGCGCGCCTGACTTCCTGGTACAGTTCGCCGGAGCGGAACCCGCCGCCCAGCGCCACCGTCACCAGGTGCTGCACCAGCACGTCGAAGGGTTTGTTGGGCACGTAGCGGCCCTCGATGCGGCGCGCCGCCACCGCTTTCTTGGCGCCGGCGGCCTCCAGCAGTTCCAGGCTGTTGGTCGGCACCAGGGTCACGCGCGACACCCGTCCCGGTGCGTGGCCACTGCGTCCGGCGCGCTGCAGCAGGCGCGCGATGCCCTTGGCGCTGCCCACCTGCAGCACGCGCTCGACCGGCAGGAAGTCCACGCCCAGGTCCAGGCTGGCGGTGCAGATCACGGCCTTCAGCTCGCCCTTCTTCAAGCCCGCCTCGACCCATTCGCGCACCTCGCGGTCGAGCGAACCGTGGTGCAATGCGAGCACGCCCGCCCAGTCGGGGCGCGCATCGATGATGTTCTGGTACCAGATCTCGGACTGGGCCCGGGTGTTGGTGAAGACCAGGGTCGCAGCGTGTCCTTCGATCTCGCGGATCACCGGCTCCAGCATCTGCAGGCCCATGTGGCCGCCCCAGGGAAAGCGCGCCACGTTCTCCGGGATCAGGCAATCGACCTGGATCTTCTTGCGCAGGTCGCCCTCGACCAGCACGCCCTCGTCGCCGCCCAGCAGCACCTGGCGCGCCAGGTCGAGGTCGCCCATGGTGGCCGACACGCCCCACACCAGCAGCTCCGGACGCCAGTGGCGCAGCCTGGCCAGCGCCAGCTGCACCTGCACCCCGCGCTTGCTGCCCATCAGTTCGTGCCACTCGTCGATGACGATCATGTCCAGCTGCCGGAACTGCTCGGCCGCCTGCGCATGGCTCAGCATCAGCGACAGGCTCTCGGGCGTGGTCACCAGGGCGGCCGGCATCCTGCGCGTCTGGCGCGCGCGCTCGGCGCTGGACGTGTCGCCGGTGCGCGCGCCGACCTGCCATTCGGGCAGCAGCTGGGCGGTGCTCTCTTCCAGCGCGCGCATGGTGTCGGCCGCCAGCGCCCGCATCGGCGTGATCCACAGCACCCGCAGACCGCTTCCTGCGCGGCCGCCCTGCAGGCCGGCACGCTGCAGGGCCGCGAACCAGACGGCGAAGGTCTTGCCGGCGCCGGTGTTCGCATGCAGCAGGCCGGACTCACCCTGCAGCGCCGCCTTCCACACCGCGCGCTGGAAGGGAAAAGGCTTCCAGCCGCGCGCCGCGAACCAGGCGTCGACGCGCTCGGTGACGGGGTTTTTACTCATGCTTGGCCCATGCCTTCGCCATGGCCCGGCCCTGCCGCGGCCAGCAGGCCCTTCAGGGTGTCGAGGGTATCCGCGTCCTCGACCGGCTTGTCGTCGCGGCGCCGCAGGATGCGCGGGAAGCGCACCGCGATGCCGGCCTTGTGGCGGGTCGACAGGGCGATGCCCTCGAAGCCGATCTCGAACACCATGGTCGGCTTCACCGAGCGCACCGGCCCGAATTTCTCGATGGTGGTCTTGCGCACGGCATGGTCGACCTGCCGGATCTCGGCGTCGGTCAGGCCGGAATAGGCCTTGGCGAACGGCACCAGGCGGCGCTCCTCCGCTTCACCATCCCAGACCGCGAAGGTGTAGTCGGTGTACAGCGAGGCGCGCCGCCCGCTGCCGGCCTGGGCATAGATCAGCACCGCGTCCACCGTATACGGATCGATCTTCCACTTCCACCAGGTGCCGACATCCTTGGTGCGGCCCACCCCGTAGCGGGCGTCGCGCGCCTTGAGCATCATGCCCTCGACGCCGCGCGCGCGCGACTCGGCGCGCAGGACCGCGAGCGCGTCCCAGCTGTCGGACCGGATCACCGGCGCCAGACGCAGCTGCGGCGCCGCGATCGCCGCCAGTTCGGTCTCCAGCAGCGCGCGCCGTTCGTGCTGGGGCAGCGCACGCAGGTCGACGCCACCGAATTCGAGCAGGTCGTAGCAGCACAGCACGGCCGGCAGCTCGGCCAGCAGCTTCGGGCCGAGGGTCTTGCGCCCGATGCGCTTCTGCAGGTCGGCGAAGGGCGCCGGCGCCTCGCAGCCGGGCTGCCAGATCAGCACTTCGCCATCGAGCACCGTCCCTTCCGGAAGGCGCAGGTTGGCCAGTTCCGGGAAGCGTTCGGTGATCAGGTCTTCGCCGCGCGACCACAGGAAATTCTGGCCGCCGCGGCGCACCAGCTGGGCGCGGATGCCGTCGTACTTCCACTCCACCTGCCAGTCGTCGATCTCGCCCAATGCCGCCGGCTCGCCCTGCAGCTGGTGGGCCAGGAAGAAGGGATAGGGCTGGCCGCCGCGCAGCTGGTGCTCTTCGTCCGACTGGGCGGCGATCAGCTGCAGGAAGCTGGCGGCAGTCGGCCGCACCGAATTGTCGGTCCAGCCCATCAGGCGCTGCGCCACCAGCTTGCTGTCCACCGCGGCGATCGCCGCCAGCGCGCGCGTCACCAGCAGGCGCGAGACGCCGACCCGGAATCCGCCGCCGATCAGCTTGACGAACAGGAAGCGCTCGCGCCAGTCGAGTTCATCCCAGGCCGCGAACAGGGCTGCGCGGATGGTACCCGGGTCGGCGCCGCGCAAGGGACCGATCCTCTCCTCCATCCATTCGGCCAGGCCGACATCGCTGCGCCGGCTCGGCGGCGGCAGGATATGGGCGATGGTCTCGGCCATGTCGCCCACGGCGTGGTAGGACTCGTCGAACAGCCACTCGTCCAGGCCCGCGTATTCGATCGCGTACTGGCGCAGCAGCTTGGTGGGCACGGCCTGGCGCGGCTTGCCGCCGGCCAGGAAGTACACCGCCCAGGCCGCGTTCTCGGGCGCGGCCTGCGAGAAATAGGATTGCAGGGCGTCGAGCTTGCGGGTGGTGGACGTGGTGTCGTCGAGTTCGGCGTAAAGGCGGGCGAATTCACGCATCGGGCGCTCCTTCCGGCGCCGCCTCCCTGCCCGCTGCCGCCCCGGCCGGCGGCAGCGCCTCGTCCTCTTCCTCGTCGCCGTACTCGGTGTCGAAACCCTTGGCGTCCAGGCCGTTCTGGCACAGCCAGCGCACCATGGTCGGGATCGAACCGTGGGTGACGATCACCTGTTCGGCGCCGGTGGCCTGGATCGCGCTCATCAGCCCCGGCCAGTCGGCATGGTCGGACAGCACGAAACCGCGGTCCACGCCGCGCCGGCGGCGCGCCCCGCGCAGCAGCATCCAGCCGCTGGCGAAGGAATCGCTGTAGTCGCCGAAGCGCTTCATCCAGGGCGAGCCGCTGCTCGACGGCGGTGCGATCACGATGGCCCGGCGCAGCAGGGCCTTGTCGATCTCGCTGACCATGTGGGTTTCCGGCAGCGCGACGCCGCCCGCGCGGTAGACGCGGTTGAGCGGCTCCACCGCGCCGTGGCAGACGATCGGGCCGATCGATGGATCCAGGCGCGACAGGATACGCTGGGCCTTGCCGAAGGAATACGCGAACACCACGCTGCAGCGCCCCTCGTCCGCGTTGCGGCGCCACCAGGCGTTCATCTCGTCGATCACCTGCTGTTCCGGGTCCCAGCGGTAGATCGGCAGGCCGAAGGTCGATTCGGTGATGAAGGTGTCGCAGCGCACCGGCTCGAAAGGCGCGCAGGTTTTATCGGGTTCCACCTTGTAGTCGCCCGAGGCGACCCAGACTTCGCCGCCGCACTCCATGCGGATCTGGGCCGAACCAAGCACGTGGCCGGCCGGGTGCAGTGAAATGCGCACGCCGTTGTGGGTGACCGTCTCGCCGTATTCCAGGCCCTGTACGTGGATGTCGCCGAGGCGCGACTTCAGCACGCCGACGCCGGGCGCCGCTGCCAGGTAGTGGCCATGGCCGTAGCGCGCATGGTCGCCGTGGGCATGCGTGATCACGGCGCGGTCGACCGGGCGCCAGGGGTCGATGTAGAACCCGCCGGGCACGCAGTACAGGCCCTCCTTGCGAACGACGACCATGTCTCCCATGCGGTCCTTTCCCGGTTCAGTGCTGTGCGTCGGCCGGCGCGAGAAACTCGGCCAGGAAGGTGCGCGGCTCTTCCTGGTCCGCGAACGCCAGGGTCACCTGGTCGCCGGCGATGGCGACCACGGTCCCTTCCCCATATTTCGGCGACTTCGCGCGGCCGCCGACTTCGAACTGCGGACCACTCGGCGCAGGCACAGGGTCATGGGCGAACTCGTCGTCGCGGATGACGATGTCCTCCGTGAGCGTGAGCGCCGGCGGATTCAGGCAGTTGTCGCACTTGCAGCACTTCTCGAAGCCCTCGACCGTGTCGCCAAAATAGTCCAGCAACAACTTCCAGCGGCAAAAACCGCTGACGGCATAGCCTACCATCTGGTCAAGCGCTTCGCGATCCCGTTCGGCCTTCTGGACATAGACCTCGGCCAGTTCCGTGAACTGTCCCGGGTCAGGTTCCTTACTCGTCAACAAGAACTCGAGCTTGCGGTTCTGGCGCAGCAGCTTGCCGTCCTTGAGCAGCTTGAGGCAGACCTTCAGCTTGGCCTCGCCCGCCTCTTCCAGCGTCTCACCGAGGCGTTCGTAGATGACCGCGCCCTCCTGCGCCAGTTCGCGCACGGCGCCATACACGGTCTGCAGCTCGGCGGCGCTCGGATAGTGCTTCACCAGGAAGAATTGCTGGATGCGCTTGTCGTCCTGCAGGAAGAGCAGCGTGCAGTGCGCATCCAGACCGTCACGTCCGGCGCGGCCCGATTCCTGGTAGTAGGACTCGAGGTTGGCGGGAATCTGCAGGTGGATCACGAAGCGGGTGTCGCTCTTGTCGATCCCCATGCCGAAGGCATTGGTGGCCACCATCACGCGGCGTTCGCCGTTCATGAACATGTCCTGGTTCAGCTTGCGCTCGGCCGCCGGCAGTTTGCCGTGGTAGATCGTGACCGATTCGCCCGCCTCTTCCAGCACGGCCAGCATCTCCTCGGCCACCTTGACGGTGGCGGCGTAGACGATGCCGACGCCGTCGGTGTCCTGCACCAGCTTCAAGGCCTGCGCCAGCTTTTCCTGCGGATTGGTCACCTGCACCACGCCATAGTGCAGATTCGGCCGGTAGATGCCGGTGTTAATCACGTTCATCCTGGGGCGGCCCAACTGCTTGCGGATGTCGGCGATCACGTCCTCGGTGGCGGTCGCGGTCAGGGCCAGCACCGGCGGCTTGCCGAGCGCATCGATGGCGGCGGCGATGCCGATGTAGGCCGGGCGGAAGTCGTGCCCCCACTGCGAGATGCAGTGGGCTTCGTCGATCACCACGATGTCGAGCGTGACCCCCTTGAGCACCGCGATGAACTCGGGCGAGAGCAGGCGCTCCGGGGTACAGAACACGATCTCGCAGTCTTCGTTCGCAATCGCCTCGATGGCGGCCGCTTCTTCCTCGGCATTCAGGCTGCTGTTGACCTGGACCGAGCGGATGCCCAGCTCTTCGAGTTTCTCGAGCTGGTCCTTCATCAGCGAGATCAGGGGCGAGACCACGATGGTGATCCCGTCCAGCATCTTGGCGGGGATCTGGTAGCACAGCGATTTGCCGCCGCCGGTCGGCATGATCGCCAGCGTGTCCTTGCCGTCGAGGACGCTGTCGATGACCTGTTGCTGGCCTTCGCGCAGCTGCTCGATACCGAAAACGGAGCGCAGCAGGCGACGGATGGTGTTGCGGCGCACGGCCAGCAGGCCGCGGTGCAGGAGTTTGGGTTCGTGTCGGGTCATGATGGAAGCTACTCTATGCCTGCCCCATGCGCACAACTATAGGACGCCACCTACCAAACCCGTAGGAAGTCATCGATAACACGGCCTCGAACCGTCGTGACAATGTCACAAGGTTTATTCCTACAATTGGACGGAGTTTTTGCCGATGGCAAGCAATGAGGGCGATGCCTAAGATGACACCATCGCTACTACGCATTCAACCGATTAGGAGTCTCATCATGGCACGCCACCATCCAATGACCTGGACCGCAGTCCACCTGGCCCTGGCCAGCGCGGCCACCTGGCTGCTGCTCGAGACCGAAGCGCTGACCGGCGCCCTGTTGGTGGCGTTTCACTGACTGGTGCCCTGGCTACCCTGCTCGATGGAGCAGGAAGTGCTCAGGCGGTGACTGTCGCGGCCTGCAGCGCTGTCCGTAGCATATCCAGGGAATACGGCTTCGGCAGGATTTCCACACCGCTTTCTTCCATGAGCCCGCCAATGCCGCTTGCCATCAAGAATTGGAGGTGGGGGTAACGGGCTTTCGCGAGCTGGACCAGGTCATCGCCCTGGATACCTGGCAACTGGTGGTCAGTCATCAGGATCTGGATGTCGGGTGCGAGCTTTGCCAACGCTTCCTCCGCGCTAGCGACCGCCACTACCGCATATCCCAGGAACTCGACCATGTCGCGCGTATTGGCACGGATATCGGCGTCGTCTTCCACCAGCAATACCTTGACGCATGCAGATGCAGGCGACGAGATTTCGCAAGCGGCCTCGAGTGGCAACTGTGCCTGCGGGGCGACGTGCCGCTGCTTTTCGTTGGCCAAAACATGCCGGATCTTTCTGGCCAGACCCTCCGTGGTGTAAGGCTTCCCAATCAGCTCGACGCCGCGGTCGAGGCGGCCTCCGTGGACAATCGCATTCTCCGTATAGCCTGAAGTGAAGAGTACGGCAAGTGCTGGCAGGCGCTCTTTCGCCTTACGCGCAAGTTCCGGGCTGCGCAAGGGCCCCGGCATCACGACGTCGGTGAACAGCAGGTCGATGTGCACGCCGCTGTCGATGACGGTCAGCGCGGCGCTGGCATCATTGGCCTTGAGCACGCGGTATCCCAGCGTGGTCAGGATATCGACCGCCGTCGCCCGCACAGCATCGTCATCCTCGACCACCAGGACGGTTTCGCTGCCCCCCACCACCGGCTGCGTCTCCAGAGGGACATAGGCATCTTCTGCATCGAGCGAACGCGGCAGGTAAAGCTTGATGGTCGTGCCTTCGCCGATCTCGCTGTAGATCTTGATGTGCCCTCCGGACTGCTTGACCAGGCCATACACCATCGATAGTCCCAGGCCCGTGCCCTTTCCTTCCGCCTTGGTCGAAAAGAAGGGTTCGAAGGCCTGGCGCATGACTTCGGGTGTCATGCCGCTGCCCGTATCGGTGACGGCGATGACCACGTATTGCCCAGGAGAAACATCCGGATGGGTGGTGCAGTAAGCGGCATCGAGCAAGGCGTTGTTGACTTCGATCGTCAGCTTGCCGAGGCCGTCCATCGCATCGCGCGCGTTGATGGCCAGGTTGAGTATGGCGTTTTCCAGTTGCACGATGTCGACCGAGGTGCTCCAGAGGCCACCGGAGACTACCGATTCCATCTCGATTTCCTCGCCCAGGCTGCGGCGCAGCATGTCTTCGATGCCCGTGATCAGGCGACCGACCTTGATCACCTTTGGTTCAAGCGGCTGCTTGCGCGCGAAGGACAGCAGGGAGCTGGCCAGCTTGGCGCCGCGCTCGACGCTGGCCAGCGCATTCTCGGCCCTGCGGCGAACGGATGGCATGGCGTTCACCTCGGCCGCCATCAATTGCAGGTTACCGGAGATCACCTGCAGGAGATTGTTGAAGTCGTGGGCCACGCCGCCGGTCAGCTTCCCGATCGTTTCCATTTTCTGGGCTTGTTGCAGGGCCGCTTCGGTCTGCCGCATGGCCTCGGCATGTTGCAGCTCCGCGGTGATGTCCCTGCCGATCGCGTGGATGAAATGCGCATCGGGCACGGCCGTCCACGACAGTGTGCAATACGTGCCATCCACCCGGCGGTAGCGATTCTCGAAACGGAACACATGGGCGCCACTGCTCAGTGAGCTGACGCGCTCGATGGTAGCCTGCACATCGTCGGGATGGACGAAGTCGAGGAAGGACGTCCCGATGACGTCCTGCTCGCGCCAGCCCAGGGTGGACATGAATGCGGGGTTGACGGCCGTCAGGCTGGCATTGAAGTCGGCGATGAGCATGATGTCTTTCGACAGGCGCCAGATGCGGTCGCGCTCGGCAGTCCTGACCGAGACCTGTTCCTCCAGGGTTGCGTTGAGGCTGACGAGTGCCTGGGCGGTCGCCTTCTGCTCTTCGATATCGGTGTTACTTCCGATCCAGCGCACCACCTCGCCATGCTCGTTGCGCATCGGCACGCCCCGCACCAGGTGCCAGCGGTAGGCGCCGTCCTGGCGCCGGATGCGGAACTCCACTTCGTATTCGATCCCGGCCGCGATCGATGCGGACCAGCGCTCGACGACAGTCGGCAGGTCGTCCGGGTGGATGATGCTGGCCCAGGCATCGCCATCGAGTTCGCCTTCGCGGACGCCGGAATACGCATAGACGCGCTGGTTGAACCAGTCGAGCCGGCCATCGGCCGGCGCCGTCCATACGTGGTGCGGCATTGCCTGGGCAAAGGTGCGGAATTTGACCTCGCTCTCACGCAGTGCCGCTTCGGCCTTGATCTTCAGGCTGGTTTCGATAACGACCGCTAGCACGCCGACGATGCCGCCGTTCTCGTCGACGACCGGAGAATAGTCGAGGTTCATCCAGACCTGTTCCGGCGCGCCGCTTCGGTGCAGGGTGAGCTCCTGGTCAACATAACTGAGCGTTTCGCCACGCATGACGCACTTCATCACATTGTCGTTGAAGTCCGCCACTTCGGGCCACCCTTCCCGCACTTTCGAGCCGAGCAGCTGCGGATGACGTCCTCCGGCAAAGCCCGAGTACGCATCGTTATAGATCATGAAGCCATCCTCGCCCCACAAGGTCACGATGGGTACCGGCGAGCGAAGGATCGCGCCGACCGTGGTCTTGAGCACACCAGGCCAGCCATGAATCGGCCCCAGTGCGGTCCGGTCCCATGGATAGGCGCGAATCAGTTCTGCGGTCTTGCTACCGACGTTCATGAAGCCGAAAGGATCGAGTGGCATGTGCGACGCCCGGATGAGCCAAAGAGCACGATTTTACGCGGACACGTGCGCGGATGGTAGCGCCACGCCAAGCGTGCGCGGGCTTGGGCAGCGTTCCGGCTGCATCGCCTGCTCAGAGATGCTTGTAGAAGAAGCTCGTCGCGCAGAATGTGCCGTCGGGCATCAGCGCAAACTTCGGCACCACGCCCGCGCGCTGCCAGCCGGCCCGCGCGTACAGGCGTTCAGCGTCGCCGCCCGTCACCGTATCGAGCACCAGCACCGTTCTGCCCTCTTCCCGCGCCACCGCGTCGAGCGCCGCCAGCAGCCGCTGGCCGACGCCGGCGCGGCGCGCGCGGCGGTGCACAAGCATCTTGGCGACGTCGGCCCGGTGTGGCTGGTTGTCCGGCAGCGCCATGAGCAGCTGCACGGTGCCGGCGATGCGGCCGGCGCCGTCCTCGGCAACCAGCAGGGCGCGCTCGCCGCGGGCGACGGCGTCGGCCACGCCACGCCAGAACCCCAGCGCCCTGTCGCGCGCCAGCGGCAGCATGAAGCCCACCGAAGCACCCCCTTCGACGCAGTCGACCAGGACGTCGGTCAACGCCTCGACCGCGGCGGCGGCTTCGCGGGAGCCGAGGCGCCGTACGGTGATGGTGCCGCTCATGGCTTCCTCCAGTTCGACGTGACCAGGCTCACCAGGTAGCGCGCCGCCTTGCCGCCTGGATTATGGAAGCTGACCGGCCGGTCCACGCGCATGGCCAGGCAGTCGCCGGTATCCAGGTGCCATAGCGCGTCGCCGACCGTGATATCCATGCCTCCTTCGAGCATCCACACCTGCCGCTGGATGTCGACGTCGCGGGTCGAGCTGTCGAAGGCGACCCGCTGCCCGGGCGGGAACACCACTTCGACCAGCTGGATCGGAGACGGCGCCGCGGGCGACAGGTGGCGGCGCAGGTAGCCGCTCACGGGATCGGTCCATACCGGCTGCTGCGCGGCACGCGCCACTGGCGAGGGCTCGGAACTGTCACCATCAGGCTGCTCGAACAGCGAGGCGAGAGGAACCCCAAGGGCGCTGGCCAGCTTGTCGAGCACCGTGGCAGTGGCACTGCTCTCGCCGCGCTCGATGAGCGAAATGGTGGAACGGCCAACGCTACTCCGCTCGGCAAGTGTCGCCAGGGAGTGGCCACGTTCCTCGCGCAATGCCCGCACGCGGCGGGAAATCACATTGTTGATGTCCATGATTCCATCATACTGGATTATTTCTTCCAGTAAAGCGGATTCTACAGACAAAGAAACACGCCATCCCCATAACAGGAATGGCGTTTTTGCTTAGCCGGACGTCAGCTTACGCGGCCTTGGCTTGCTCGGTCTCGTCTTCCACCGGCAGGCGCATCAGGTAGTCGAATGCCGCCAGCGAAGCCTTGGCGCCCTCCCCCACCGCGATGACGATCTGCTTGAACGGCACCGTGGTGACATCGCCCGCTGCGAACACGCCCGGCACCGAGGTCTGGCCCTTGGCGTCGACCTCGATCTCGCCGTGCGCCGACAGGTCCATCGTGCCCTTGAGCCATTCGGCGTTCGGCACCAGGCCGATCTGGACGAACACGCCTTCCAGGTCAACGCGCTTGAGTTCGCCACTGTTGCGGTCCTTGTAGGACAGGCCGTTGACGATCTTGCCGTCGCCGTGGATCTCGGTGGTCTGCGCCGACTTGATCACGGTAACGTTCTTCAGCGAGTACAGCTTGCGCTGCAGGACCGCATCGGCACGCAGCTCGGCGCCGAACTCGATCAGGGTCACTTCCCTGACGATGCCGGCCAGGTCGATCGCCGCTTCGACGCCCGAGTTGCCGCCGCCGATCACGGCCACGCGCTTGCCCTTGAACAGCGGACCATCGCAGTGCGGGCAATAGGCCACGCCCTTGTTGCGGTACTCGCGCTCGCCCGGCACGTTGATCTCGCGCCAGCGCGCGCCGGTGGCAATGATCACCGATTTCGACTTGAGCACGGCGCCGCTCTCGGTATGCACCTCGATCAGCTTGCCCTCGACCAGCTTGCTGGCGCGCTGGGTGTTCATGATGTCGACCTCGTAGTGCTTCACGTGCTCTTCGAGGGCAACGGCGAATTTCGGGCCGTCGGTTTCCTTCATCGAGACGAAGTTCTCGATGGCGAGCGTATCGAGCACCTGGCCGCCAAAGCGGTCGGCCAGCACGCCGGTACGGATGCCCTTGCGGGCGGCGTAGATCGCCGCGGCCGCGCCGGCAGGACCGCCGCCGACGATCAGCACGTCGAACGGGTCTTTCTGGTTCAGTTCTGCGGCCTTGCGGGCGCCGGCCTTGGTGTCGATCTTGGCCAGGATCTCTTCCACGCTGGTGCGGCCCTGGCCGAAGTGCTGGCCGTTCAGGAACATCATCGGTACCGCCATGATCTGGCGCGCTTCGACTTCTTCCTTGAACACGCCGCCATCGATGGCGACGACCTTGATGCGCGGGTTAATCACCGACATCGAATTGAGCGCCTGCACCACTTCCGGGCAGTTATGGCAGGACAGCGAGATAAAGGTTTCGAAGACGTAGTCGCCTTCCAGGTTCTTGATCTGGTCGATCACGGCCTGGTCCAGCTTGATCGGGTGGCCACCCACCTGCAGCAGGGCCAGCACCAGCGAGCTGAATTCGTGGCCGAGCGGGATGCCGGCGAAATCCACGCCGATATCGGTGCCCACGCGGCGGATCGAGAACGAAGGCTTGCGGGCGTTGTTGCCATCATTGCGCACGGTGATCTTGTCGCTCAACGCGGCAATTTCGCGGAGCAGTTCATCCATGTCGCGCGCCTTCGGCGAATCATCCAGCGATGCAACGAGCTCAATCGGCTGCACCACTTTTTCCAGATAGGCTTGCAACTGCTTCTTGAGGGTTGCGTCCAGCATGATGTATTTTCCTTAAAATTCGTTAAACCAGACCAGAAAAGAAACGGGCCGCCGCGGCGGCCCGGCTCCGTACTACTGCACTACTTGCTTAGATCTTGCCGACCAGGTCCAGCGACGGGGTCAGGGTTTCCGCGCCTTCGGTCCACTTGGCCGGGCACACTTCGCCCGGGTGCGATGCGACGTACTGGGCAGCCTTGACCTTGCGCATCAGTTCCGATGCGTCGCGGCCGATGCCATTGTCGTGCACTTCCATGACCTTGATCTGGCCTTCCGGGTTCATCACGAAGGTGCCGCGCAGTGCCATGCCTTCTTCTTCGATCATGACTTCGAAGTTGCGCGCCAGGGTGCCGGTCGGGTCGCCGATCAGCGGGTAGTTCACTTTCTTGATGGCGTCCGAGGTGTCGTGCCATGCCTTGTGCGCGAAGTGGCTGTCGGTCGACACGCCGTAGACGTTCACGCCCATCTTTTCGAATTCAGGCTGGAAAGCAGCGAGGTCTTCTAGTTCGGTCGGGCAGACGAAGGTGAAGTCGGCCGGGTAGAACATCAGGATCGACCAGGTGCCCTTGAAGTTCTCTTCCGTCAGATCGATGAACTTGCCGTTGTGGTAAGCGGTGGCTTTGAACGGCTTGATCTGGGTGTTGATGAGGGACATGTAATCTCCTGTTTTCGGGTGGTTGAAAGATTTGATAGACGCCAGTGTACCGACCTGGACGACTTTTGTGAAATTGATTGATGCGATACTCGCGATTGATTTTAACTATCGTGCAAGTATTGCTCTTCCAATTCGAGGGCCATCACGCCGGCACGCCGGCGCAATCCGTGAAGTGTGGACGAAATGACAGCGGCGTGCAACCCGCGCTTCGTTTGGGCCGCTGCGCCGGCTCAGCTCATGGTGGCGGCCGGCACGGTCTGCTCGCAGGTCGGCAGCACCAGCGTGAACGTCGAGCCCTCGCCCGGCCTGCTCGTCACGCGCAGCTCGCCGCCGTGCGACAGCGCCAGCTGGCGCGAAATGTACAGGCCCAGTCCCAGGCCCTTGGGCTCGCCGTTGCGCGCGCCGCGCTCGTAGGGTTCGAAGATGCGTTCCAGGTCGTTCGGCGAAATGCCCTTGCCTTCGTCGCGCACGTGGATGCTGACCAGGTCCTGCGCATACTGCACGCTCACCTCGACCGGCTGGCCGCCGCCGTAGCGCAGCGCATTGGTGAGCAGGTTGACCACCACCTGCTCGATGCGGAACTCGTCCCAGCATCCCTGGACCGGCGGGTGCGGCAGCAGCGACAGCCTGCAGCCGGTGGCCGCGGCCTGCAGCGACAGGTCGCTCACCACCCGCTCGAGCAGGTCCATCAGCTGGACCTGGCCGGGCCGGATCGACAGCTGGCCGCTGCGCATGCGCGACACGTCCAGCATGTCGTCGATCAGGCGGATCATCGACTTGATCTGGCGCTCGTCGCGCCGGATCATGGCCTCGAACTGCTCCGGGGCGATGGTCGCCAGGGTGCCCCGCTTGAGCTGCAGGCTGCGCATCTGCGCTTCCAGGAACAGGGTGTTGAGCGGCGTGCGCAGCTCGTGCGCCACCAGCGACATGAACTCGTCGCGCATGCGCAGGGAGCGCTGCAGCTCTTCCTGGGTCTGGTGCAGCTCGCGCAGCAGGGTTTCCTGCTCCTGGCGGCTGTGCTCCAGGGCCGCCATCTGGCGCTGCATCTGGCGCCGCTGCTGGTCGAGCGTGACGAACACGTTGACCTTGCTGCGCACCGCATCGGAGTCGAGCGGCTTGTACAGGAAATCGACCGCGCCCGTCTCGTAGCCCTTGAAGGCGTAGTTCAATTCGCGTCCGGCGGCCGACACGAACACGATCGGGATGTTGCGGGTGCGCGAGGTCGAGCGCATCACCTCGGCCAGCTCGAAGCCGTCCATGCCCGGCATCTGCACGTCGAGGATGGCGAGCGCGAAGTCGTGCTCGAGCATCAGCGTCAGCGCTTCCTCGCCCGACGCGGCCTGGTACACCGCGCGGTCCTCGCCGCGGATCAGGGCATCCAGCGCGCGCAGGTTTTCCGGCAGGTCGTCGACGATCAGGAGTTTGCTCGGATCTTGGGAATTCATGGGGTCCTCAGCATGGGAAGCAGGGTCCGGATGCCGGACAGGGGCAGCACGAGATGCGGCGCGCAGCGGCGGATCGCTTCCTCGGGCATCGCGCTGGAGGAGGCCTCGGCCGGGTCCTGCACCACGGTCAGGCCACCGCGCTCGCGGATCCGGCGCATGCCGTCGGCGCCGTCGTGGTTGGCGCCGGTGAGCAGGATGCCGGCCAGGCGCGGTCCGTAGGCGTCGGCGGCGGACTCCATCAGCACGTCGATCGCCGGCCGCGCGAACTGCACCGGCGGCTCGCAGCTGAGCGAGAAGCAGCGCTCGCGCTCGACCGACAGATGATAGCCCGAACCGGCGAAATAGATCACCCCCGGCATCAAGGGCTCCTTGTCGCGCGCCTCGCGCACCGGCAGCGCGGCGCGCAGTTCGAACAGTTCGGCCAGGCGGCTGTCGCGGTCGGCCGGCACGTGCAGGATGCAGACCACGGTGGGGCCGTAACCGGCCGGCAGTTCCGGCAGCAGGCCGATCAGCGCGTCGACGCCGCCGGCCGAGCCGCCGATCACGACCAGCTCGATGCGCCGGCCCTGCAGCGCCGGACCGATATCGCCGATGCGGTCGGCCGCGCTGCTCATGCGGCGCTCTTGCGGTAGAGGCGCTCGCGCCGGGCCAGCACGTCGAAGCGCCCGGCGTAGCTGGAGAACTCGATGCTCTCCTTGCTGCCCAGGCCCAGGAAGCCACGGTAGCACAGCGACTCGTGGAACAGGCCCAGCACGCGGTCCTGCAGCTTGCGGTTAAAGTAGATCAGCACGTTGCGGCAGCTGACGAAATGGGTTTCCGAGAACACGCTGTCGGTGGCCAGGCTGTGGTCGGCGAAGGTCACGTTCTCGACCAGCGCACGGTCGAACAGGGCGCCATCGTAGGCCGCCGTGTAGTAATCGGAAAAAGCGCGCTTGCCCCCCGCCTTCTGGTAGTTCTCGGTGTACAGGCGCATGCGCTCGAGCGCGAACACGCCGCGCCGCGCCGCCTCCAGCGAGGCCGGGTTGATGTCGGTGGCGTAGATCAGGCTGCGTTCCAGCAGGCCTTCTTCCTGCAGCAGGATGGCGAGCGAATAGACCTCTTCCCCGGTGCTGCAGCCGGCGACCCACAGTTTCAGCGAAGGATAGGTCCTGAGCAGCGGCACCACATGCTCGCGCAGCGCGACCCAGTATTCCGGGTCGCGAAACATCTCGGTGACGGGAATCGTCAGGTACTGCAGCAGCTGGGCGAAGCCGTCCGGCTCGTGCATCACCCGGGCCTGCAGCGCGGACACGGTATCGCAATCCATCTCGCGCATCGCGACCAGGACGCGCCGCTTCTGCGAGGCCCCCGTATAGTCGCGGAAGTCGTAGTTGTACTTCAGGTAGACGGCCTCCACCAGCATCTTCAGCTCGATGTCGAAGTTGTCCGGCTCCTGCGGGTCGAGCGGCTTCACATGCGCTCCAGTGCCGGCATCCAGACCCGCAGCAGCGAGTACAGGCGCGACAGGTCGATCGGCTTGGCCAGGTAGTCGTTGGCGCCCGCGGCCAGGCACTGCTCCTGGTCGTCCTTCATGGCCTTGGCCGTGATCGCGATCACCGGCAGGCGGTCGAAGCGTCCGTCGGCACGGATGCGGCGCGTCGCTTCCAGCCCGTCCATGCCCGGCATCATCACGTCCATCAGCACCAGGTCGATGCCCGGCACCTCGTCCAGCTTGGCCAGGGCCTCGAAGCCATTGCGGCCTACCTCGACTTTCGCCCCACGCGACTCCAGTGCGCTGGTCAGGGCGAACACGTTGCGCACATCGTCGTCCACCAGCAGGATGGTACGGCCTTCGAACACACGGTCGCGTCCGCGCACCGCCTTCAGCATGGTCTGGCGCTCGGACGACAGCTCGCTCTCCACCTTGTGCAGGAACAGCGTGACCTCGTCCAGCAGGCGCTCGGGCGAACGCGCGCCCTTGATGATGATCGAGCGCGAATACTTGAGCAGCTGGGCTTCCTCGTCGCGCGTCAGGTTGCGGCCCGTGTAGACGATCACCGGCGGGAACGAGCAGACTTCCTCCCCCGCCATCCGTTCCAGCAGCTCGCCGCCCTGCATGTCGGGCAGCTTGAGGTCGATGACCATGCAGTCGAAGATCTGCTCCTTCAGCAGGGCCAGGGCCTCGCCGCCGGTGCCGACCGCGCGGATTTCGACGTCGGCGTCGGCGATCAGCTGCACCACGCTCTCGCGCTGGCGTTCGTCGTCCTCGACCAGCAGCACGCGCTTGATCTTCTGGCTCGATTTCTCCTGCAGCTTGCGGAACACCTCTTCGAGCTGCTCGCGGCTGGCGGGCTTGAGCGCATAGCCGATCGCACCCAGGTGCAGGGCCTCGCCGCCGTTCTCGACGCTGGAGACCACGTGTACCGGGATGTGGCGGGTGGCGGGATTGTCCTTCAGCTGCTGCAGCACCGTTAGGCCCGAGCTGTCGGGCAGGCGGATGTCGAGCAGCACCGCGTCCGGCTTCTGGCTGGCGGCCAGCGCCAGGCCTTCACCGGCGCTCAGGCCCACCAGGCAGCGGTAGTCGAGTTCGTGCGCCAGGTCGAACAGGATGCGCGCGAATTCCGGCTCGTCCTCGATCACCAGCACGGTGCGCCGGCCCGGTGCCGGCTGGTCGCGGTCATCCGGGAAGCTGGCCGGCGGCATGGTATCGGCGGGTCCGCCGCCTGCGGCCGGCGCGGCTGCGAACGCCGGGGCCGCGGCCGGCGCTGGCGCCGCAGCCGGCGCTGGCGGCGCACCGGGTGGCGGCAGCATAGGCGCGGCCGGCGGGGTGGCCGACACCGCGCCGCTGCGCGGCAGGCTGAGGGTGAACAGGCTGCCCTCGCCCGGCGTGCTGGCCACCGCCAGGCTGCCGCCCAGCAGGTTGGTCAGGTCGCGCGAGATCGACAGGCCCAGGCCGGTGCCGCCGAAGCGGCGGCTGGTAGTGCCGTCGGCCTGGTGGAAGGCATCAAAAATCTTGTCCTGCTGGTCGGGCGCGATGCCGATGCCGGAATCGCGCACCCCGAACTGCACCCAGCCCTCGGGCGTGGCCGACACCGTCATCTCGACCTGGCCGCTGTCGGTGAACTTGACGGCATTCGACAGCAGGTTCTTGAGGATCTGCTCGACGCGCTGGCGGTCGGTGGTGATCGCGGCCGGCACGTTCGGCGCCACCGTCACGCTGAAGGACAGCGACTTCTGGCGCGCCAGCGGCTCGAAGGTGCGCGCCAGGCCCTCGACCATGCGGCGCAGCGGCACCTCTTCCGGCAGCAGTTCGAGCTTGCCCGCTTCGACTTTCGAGATATCGAGGATGTCGTTGATCAGGTGAAGCAGGTCGTTGCCGGCCGAATAGATGGTCTGGGCGAAGCGCACCTGTTCCTCGCTCAGGTTGCCGCCCGTGTTATCGGCCAGCAGCTTGGCCAGGATCAGGGAACTGTTCAGCGGCGTGCGCAGCTCGTGCGACATATTGGCCAGGAATTCCGACTTGTAGCGGCTGGCGCGTTCGAGTTCCAGCGCGCGCTGGCGCAGCTGCTCCTGGGCGCCGGTCAGGGCCGCGTTCTTCATGTCCAGGTTCAGGGCCTGTTCGGCCAGCTGGTCGTTGGTGGCGCGCAGCTCGGACTGCTGGTTTTCCAGCGCCGTCTGCGACTCTTCCAGCGCGCGTGACTGCTCTTCGAGTTCCTCGTTGGCGGTACGCAGTTCTTCCTGCTGCACCTGCAGTTCCTCGTTCAGGGTTTGCGTTTCCTCCAGCGCGTGCTGCAGGCGCAGGCGGTACAGCACCGCCGCCATCGAGGCGCCGACCGCCGGCGCGATCAGTTCCATGAACTCGCGGTCGCGCGCTTCCACCTTGTGCAGGAAACCGATCTCGATCACGCCCTTGATCTTGCCATGATTGTGGACCGGGGCGATCAGGAGTTCGCGCGGCGCCGCATTGCCCAGGCCCGAGGCCACCTTGATGTAGCCGTCCGGCAGGTCGTGCAGCACCAGCGACCGGCGCTCGATGGCGGCGCGGCTGGCCAGCGAATCGCCCGGCATCAGGACCTGGGCGTCGTCGGCCTTGTCGAAGGCGAAGCCGTAGGCGCCGATGCGGCGCAGCACGCCGTCCTCGCCGTGCACGTACATGGCCGCCACCGCGCCGTCCAGGTAGCGTACCAGGTAGTTGAGGACGGCCTCGGCCAGCGGTTCCAGCGCGTGGATGCCGGCGCTCAGCGCGGCCAGCTCGGCCTGGCCGGAGCGCAGCCAGTCCTGGTGGCGCAGCTGGGCATTGTGCTCGGCCTCGTGTTCCAGCGTTTCCTGGTAGGAATCGGACAGCATCATCAGCTGGCGACGCCCGAACAGGGCCAATCCGACGCCCGCCAGCAGGCTCAGGACCAGGAATCCCACCACAGACCAGGTCGTGACGCGGCGCGCTTCGTCATTCCGTTCACGTAGCTGGCGCCGTTCAAGGTCGAGAAAATCCTCGAAGGAGCGGCGGATCTCGTCGGTCAGGATCTTGCCGCGGCCGCTGCGCACGGCGTCGAGGTAGCTGGGATCGTTGCGGCGGCGGCGCTCGATCATCTCGGCGGCAAACTCTTTCCACTGGGCCTGCGAGCCACGGATGCGCTGGATGCGCTGGATCTGGAACGGGTTGTCCGCCACCTGCTCGGTCATGATTCCGAGTCCGCTCTGCACGCGCTGCATCGCCAGCAGATAAGGGGAGAGGAAAGCTTCGTCCCCGGCCAGCAGGTAGCCGCGCATGCCGGCCTCCATGTCGGCCACCATCTTGCTGGTTTCCTGGGCAGTGCCGATCGCCCGCTCGGACTGCTCGACCCGGTTCAGGACATTGATCAGATAGGCGATGATGGCGACGAAGACGATCGCGGTGACGACGCTCAATCCCAGCGGCAAGGCCACATTGCGGGTCAGGATGCGGCGGAATTGTGAATTATCGATGGATGAGCCGGTCATTCGCTGTGGGAAATGCGGAAAAGTTAGGAAAAAAATATCCTAAGTGTAACGCATGACCCTGGTTTTGGTCACACAATTGAATGCACATCCAGCATCTCAATTGCATGCTGGAAATAGCATTCCTAGGGATGCGCCTGGCCGAGCTGGCGCGCCAGGTAGGGCGCCGTTCGGCTGGCCTTGCAGCGCGCCACCTCTTCCGGCGGCCCTGCACAGACCAGCTTGCCGCCTTCGTCGCCCGCGCCGGGGCCGACGTCGATCACCCAGTCGCATGCCGCCACCACCCGCATGGTGTGCTCGACCAGGATCACGGTGTTGCCGGCGTCGACCAGGCGGTCCAGCTGGAGCACGAGGCGGTCGGCATCGAACGGATGCAGGCCGGTGGTGGGCTCGTCCAGCACGTACAGGGTATTGCCCTTGCCAGCGCGCTGCAGCTCGGTCGCCAGCTTGATGCGCTGCGCCTCGCCGCCGGACAGTTCGGTGGCCGGTTGCCCCAGGCGCAGGTAGTCCAGCCCCACCTCGCGCAGCACCGCCAGCGCACGTTCGACCAGCGGCTCGCCCGCGAAGAAGTCGATCGCCTCGCCCACCGTCATGCCCAGCACCTCGGCGATGTTCCTGCCGCGGTAGCGCACCTCCAGCGTCTGCGCGTTGTAGCGCGCCCCCTCGCAGGTCGGACAGGGCGCGTACACGCTGGGCAGGAACAGCAGCTCGACCATGACAAAGCCCTCGCCGGCGCAGTGCTCGCAGCGGCCCTTGGCCACGTTGAAGGAAAAGCGCCCGGCGTCGTAGCGGCGCTTCCTGGCGTCCGGCGTGGCGGCGAACAGCTTGCGCACGCCGTCGAACAGGCCGGTGTAGGTGGCCAGGTTGGAACGCGGGGTACGGCCGATCGGCTTCTGGTCGACCCGCACCATGCGCCGGATGCCTTCCATGCCGGCCGCGATGCGTCCTTCGAGTGGCAGGGCCGCTTCCTGTTCCAGGCCGGCTTCCTCGCCCTCCGCCACCTCCGCCTCGGCGCCGCCCGGGCCGAGCGCGGCGCCTACCAGTTCCACCAGCACCTGGCTGACCAGGCTCGATTTGCCGGAACCGGACACGCCGGTGACCGCCGTCATCACTCCCAGCGGAAACGCGGCGCTGATGCCGTCCAGGTTATTGCGGCGCACCCCCTCCAGGCGCAGCCAGCCGGCCGGCTGGCGCGGACTGCGCGCTGCCAGCGGCGCCTCGCCGAACAGGTAGCGCCGCGTATGCGATGCCTCGACCGTCTTCAGTCCTTCCGGCGCCCCGCTATACAGGATCTGCCCGCCCTTCTCACCCGCCTGCGGGCCGACGTCGACGATCCAGTCGGCCTGGCGGATCACGTCGAGCGCATGCTCGACCACGAACAGCGAGTTGCCGGCCGCCTTCAGCTGGGCCAGCGCGTCGAGCAGGGCTTCGGTATCGGCCGGATGCAGGCCGGCCGAGGGCTCGTCCAGCACGTACACCACGCCGAACAGGTTGGAGCGTACCTGGGTCGCCAGGCGCAGGCGCTGCAGTTCGCCGGGTGACAGGGTCGGCGTGCTGCGGTCCAGCGCGAGGTAGCCCAGGCCCAGGTCGAGCAGCACGCCAAGGCGCGCGCACAAGTCCTGGGCGATGCGCTGGGTGACGATCATCTGTTCCGGGTGTTCTTTTGCGCGCGTCTTGTCCCTGGCCGCCTCGCCCGCCGCATAGGGCTTGAGCAGCTCGGCCAGCCGGGCCAGCGGCATGCGCGACAGCTCCATGATGTCGATACCGGCAAAGGTCACGGAGAGCGATTCCTGGCGCAGGCGCTTGCCGCGGCACAGCGGGCATTCGGTACTGACCATGTAGCGCGCCACCCGCTTCTTCATGGAGGCGCTCTCGGTATTCGCGAACGTCTGCAGCACATAGCGGCGCGCGCCGGTGAAGGTGCCCTGGTAGCTGGGGGTTTCCTTGCGCTTGAGCGCCGCCCTGGTTTCCTTCGGACTCAAGCCGGCATAGACCGGCACGGTCGGCGTCTCGTCGGTGAACAGGATCCAGTCGCGGTCCTTTTTCGGCAGCTCGCGCCAGGGGGTGTCGACGTCGTAGCCGAGCGTGACCAGGATGTCGCGCAGGTTCTGGCCGTGCCAGGCCGGCGGCCACGCCGCCACCGCTCGCTCGCGAATGGTGAGGGTATCGTCCGGCACCATCGACTGTTCGGTCACCTCGTACACCCGGCCCAGGCCGGAGCACTGTGGACAGGCGCCTTCGGGGGTGTTCGGCGAGAAGGATTCGGCGTACAGCAGCGCCAAGCCGGGCGGATAGTCGCCGGCGCGCGAATACAGCATGCGCAGCGAGTTCGACAGGGTGCTGACGCTGCCCACGGAGGAGCGCGCGGTGGGCGAGCCGCGCTGCTGCTGCAGGGCGACCGCCGGCGGCAGGCCGTCGATCGCGTCCACCTCCGGCACCGCCATCTGGTGGAACAGGCGGCGCGCGTAGGGCGAGACCGACTCCAGGTAGCGCCGCTGGGCCTCGGCGTACAGCGTGCCGAAGGCAAGCGAAGACTTGCCGGATCCGGACACCCCGGTAAACACCACGAGCGCACCGCGCGGGATGTCGACGTCGACGTTCTTCAGGTTGTGCTCGCGGGCGCCGCGTACGTGAACGTAGCCTTCCCGGCTCTCGCCCGCGGCGGACGGCGCAGTGGTCTTGTGGCGCATGGATTCCCCGGCATGGTCAGCTCGATGCCCTATTTCAACGCAGGCGCGCGGAACCGTCGGTGCGCTTCCCAACAGTGCGGCCAGGGCGGCCGGCTGCGCTCAGGCGGCCAGCGCTTCCAGGCGCCGGCACAGCGGCTCCAGGTCGGCCGGGCCGGCGATGGCGGACAGCCGGCTGCAGGCCTGCGCCACCGCGGCGTTGTCCAGCAGTGCCGCCAGGCGCTGCTCCAGCCGTGCCGGGGTCAGGCGGGTGGCGCGCAGGCTGGCGCCCACGCCCAGTGCCCGCACCCGCGCGGCATTGTCGAACTGGTCGTGCGCCAGCGGCACCACCAGCTGCGGCGTGCCCGCGCGCAGGGCTTCGGCCAGCGTGCCGATCCCGCCGTGGTGCACCAGCGCCGCCACCTGCGGCAGCAGCAGGCGCAGCGGCACGTAGTCCTGCCACAGCACGGAATCCGGCAGCTCGGCCGGCAGCTGCGCGCGGTGCGGCGTCAGCAGGATCGCGCGCCGGCCAAGCCGGGCGCAGGCCTGAAGCGCGCAGCGGAAGTAATGGGCCGCCTGGCGGTTGCCGGTGCCGGGCGTGAACACCAGCGGCGGCGCGCCCGCGGCCAGGAAGGCCGCCAGCTGGGGCGCCAGCGCGGCGTCGGGCGAAGGGTCGTACAGTGGAAAACCGGCGCGCAGCAGCGGCTGCGGCCAGTCCGGCTGGGTCGGTGCGAACCAGTCGGGGAACAGGGTCAGGGACAGGTCCGGCACCGCCATGATATGGCCGAGCAGGTCGCGTACCGGCGCCAGGCCGTGGGCGGCGCGCGCCGCGTTCACGTCCGGCAGCGCCACCGGATTGACCAGCCGCCGGGCCAGGCAGCGCCACAGCCAGCCGCGCACGTCCAGCGGTATCCAGCGCGGTACCGGCCATGGTCCGAGCAGCAGCGGGTCGTGCACGGTCGGCAGGTTCGAGGGCGCAAGGTAGGCCGCCGCCACCCGCAGACCGGGACGCAGCGCGCGGCACAGGTCGGCCTCGGGCAGGGCCAGCGGATGCACCAGCAGCAGCCCGCGCTCGTCCGGCGGCAGCGTGGCGGCGAAGGCCGGCAGCTGCGCCATGGCCGGGCGCGTGGCGCGCCAGACCAGGGGCAGGCCGCGGGTTGGATGCCACAGGTCGGGATGGTCGAGCACCGCTTCGTCGGCCGGCAGGCCGACGAAGCGCAGGCCGGTCGGCTCCACGAACGGGGCGTGCTGCACGGGACCGAGCATGCTGACCCGGTGCCCCGCATCCCGCAAGGCCAGCGCCACGCGCATGAAGGGAAACAGGTCGCCGGCCGAGCCGATGGTGGCGACGATGAAGTGACGTGAACCGGTCATGCGCCACCCGTCAGAAGCTGAGCGTGCCTTCGATCGAGTCGTCGAGCGTCTTGCCGAGGACGGCGCCCACCACCACCTTGGCCCCGGCGACGGCATCGCCGTGCTTGTTGTCCCAATAATAGCCGTGACGCGGAATCACGCGGATGGCGGTGATGCGCGGGTCGTCTTCGCCCTCGGTGAACCAGGTCTTGAGCATGAAATTCCACAGTTCACCGATGCGCCGGCGGTCCGTGACGAGCTCGGCGTGGCCGTCGACCTCGAGGAAGCCGGAGTGCGCGCCCTGCTGGAAATACAGCTTCACGCCGGGCTGCGCCGCGATCTCCGCGTTCTTGTGGCTGTCGTTGGCGCTGAGGAACCACAGGTGGCCCGCCTCATCCACTTCGCGCACGCTCATCGGCCGCACGCCCCGGTTCGGGCCAAGGCCGCCATCGGTGACGAAGAAGCAGCTGTCGGCATCCTTCGCCATCTCGCGCAGGCGCTGTACCGCCTGCGGGCCGCTGAGGTCGAGCCGGTTCGGTTCCGCCTGGTTGCGGTTGATCGAGTCCATCGCATCTCCTGCTAGCTTGTCGGATGGGTCGACTCTACCCGGAACACGATTGCCGGTATGTTGGCGCGCGTACACTCCGCGTCAACTTCCTGTCAAAGGCTGGTTCACGGAATGAGAGGACCGGCGATCCCACCCAGAGCCAGCTCCAGCGGAACAGGTCGCCGCCGACGATCTTGAATGCGTCGACTGAAACAGGCGCCGGTCCCCTTGCAGATGGTCGCGTACATGGCCAGCATGGTACCGGGCTTCATTCGAGAAAAACGGTAGCGCGAGCGGACGAGCAAGCGGGTTCGACAGGCCGATTACAGGAAGCGGTCCAGGATCCTGCGGCTATTCTTATCGATGCGGAACATGTCGCGCACCAGGAAGTTGATGCCGTGGTTGTCCGCGACCAGCAGCGAGGTCTCGCCGACGCGGCGGATGTCCTCGTCCACCTTCAGCACGAACTCGGTGTCGCCGCGATCGGTCTGCACGTACCAGGTGCAGGGCGTGGCGAAGCTCGAGACGTCCTTGATGCGCAGGATCTCGGGAATGAACTCGCGGCCCGCGATCTCTTCCTGCACCAGCCGGCGCACGGCCTCGGGCGCCGCGTCCAGGTCGTCGATCCAGGCCACTTCCTTGCCGCCCTCGCGCACCAGCGAGATGCCGCGCGTCGGCGCCTGGATCGGAAAGGCGCGCACCGGTATCACGCCGACGTGCTCCTCACCCTCGGCGGTGGTAAGCACCAGCTTGCCGAATGCATCGCGGCGCAGTTGAAAAGTCGTACCCATCAGTCTTCCCGCATTTATTCGTTATCGTCCGGATCCTGGTCCACGTTGCGCGCCTGCGCTTCGTAGAGGCGGTGGTAGGCGCCCTCGCGCGCCATCAGCGCGTCGTGGCTGCCCTCTTCCACCACCACGCCGCGGTCGAGCACCACCAGGCGGTCGGCCCGGTGCAGCGTGGACAGGCGGTGCGCGATGGCGATGGTGGTGCGGCCCTGCACCAGGTTGTCGAGCGCCTTCTGGATTTCCTTTTCCGTTTCCGAATCCACCGAGGACGTCGCTTCGTCGAGGATCAGGATCGGCGGGTCGATCAGCAGCGCGCGCGCGATCGAGATGCGCTGGCGCTCGCCGCCCGACAGGCCCTGGCCGCGTTCTCCCACCATCGAGTCGTAGCCCTGCGGCAGGCGCAGGATGAACTCGTGGGCGTGGGCCGCGCGCGCCGCCGCGATGATTTCTTCGCGGGAGGCCCCTGGCTTGCCGTAGGCGATGTTCTCGGCAATCGTACCGAAGAACAGGAAGGGCTCCTGCAGCACCAGGCCGATATGGCGGCGGTAGTCCGCCACCGCGAACGAGCGGATGTCGGTGCCGTCGAGCAGGATCGCGCCTTCGGCCACGTCGTAGAAGCGGCAGATCAGGTTGACCAGCGTGCTCTTGCCCGAACCCGAATGGCCGACCAGGCCGACCATCTCGCCCGCTTTGATGTTGAGCGAGATGCCACGGTTGACCGCGCGGTTGCCGTAGCGGAAACCGACTTCGCGCAGCGCGATGTCGCCGCGTACCTTGTCCACCTTGACCGGGTTGACCGGGTCCGGCACGCTCGAGACGTGGTCGAGGATGTCGAAGATGCGCTTGGCCGCCGAGGCCGATTTTTGCGTCACCGAGACGATGCGGCTCATCGAATCGAGCTTCACGTAGAAGCGGCCGCTGTAGGCGATGAAGGCGGTCAACGTGCCGACCGTGATCTCGCCGCGCGAGACCTGCCAGATGCCGAAGATCCAGATCACCAGCAGCCCCATTTCGGTCAGCAGGGAGACGGTCGGCGAGAACAGCGACCAGACCTTGTTCAATTTGTCGTTGACGGCCAGGTTGTGCCTGTTCGCTTCGCGGAAGCGCGCCGCTTCGCGCTTTTCCTGGGCAAAGGCTTTGACCACCCGGATGCCCGGGATGGTGTCGGCCAGCACGTTGGTCACCTCGCCCCACACGCGGTCGATCTTCTCGAAACCGGTGCGCAGCCGGTCGCGCACCACGTGGATCATCCAGGCGATGAAGGGCAGCGGCACCAGGGTCACCAGCGCCAGCCAGGGATTCATGCTGAACAGGATCACGCCCGTCATGATGATCAGGAGGACGTCCGACAGGAAGTCGAGCAGGTGCAGCGACAGGAACACGCTGATCCGGTCGGAGCCGCTGCCGATGCGCGACATCAGGTCGCCGGTGCGCTTGCCGCCGAAGTATTCCAGCGACAGGCGCAGCAGGTGTTCATAGGTGGTCGATCGCAGGTCGGCGCTGATGCGCTCGGAGGCCAGCGCCAGCACGTAGGTCTTGCCCCAGCCCAGCGCCCAGGCCAGCAGCGCCGCGCCGAACAGGCCGCCCATGTATAAATAGACAAGCGAGCCGTCGATGGTCTGGCCGTTCTGGTACGGGATCAGGACATTGTCCATCAGCGGCTTGGTCAGATACGGGGGAATCATGTGCGCCCCGGTCGACCCCACCATCAGCAGGAAGCCCAGCAGCAGCTGGCCCTTGTAGGGCCGGGCGAAGCGCCACAGGCGCAGCAGCGTCCAGGTCGAGGGCGGGGTGTGCAGCACCTTGGCGCACACCGCGCATTCGGCGTCGTCGGCCTCGAGCGGCGCCTTGCAGCTCGGGCAGGCATGGCCTTCCGGCAGGGTCACGGGCACGCCCGTCACCGCGCTCTTGAGCTGCTCGCCGAAATGGTCCACCACCCGGATCGCGTTCAGGTTCTGGCCCAGGGTGAAGCGCCAGGCGGCCAGCAGGCCCTCGGTATCGACCAGCTCCAGGTGGCCGACGCCGGCATGGTCGTGGTGGCGCAGCGCCAGGCCGGGACGGTAGGTCCAGTCGCGCCAGGCATCCTCGCCGGGGCCACGGGCCAGCAGGCGGCGCTCGGTCACGACCACCAGGCCCTTCCTGAAATGTAATTTCGCATCGAGGTCAACCTCGACGCTGGTCAAAACGTTTTCCCCAGGTGCAAGCTGTTTCGCAACGTCATTTTGCCAGTGTTCAGGCAATACAGCGCTGGCCACCGCCAGGGACGACGGGATAGCAAGTTGTTGAGTTGTCATGTAGTGCGCCCGACATCAGGCATGGGTTCTGGTGGAGTGAGCAGCATGCGGCAAACGCGCGCCAGACATGTGCTACATCGGCAGCGTTGCACGGGAGTGCCGGAATGTCCGTTTGCGTGAAACGCTCCACAAACAGGCATAACGTTTCTGCCTATCCTTTGGATGACAGGAATATCCCTAACTGGCAGAAAAGGTTTCGGCCCGGTAAGCTGCGGGCCGGCAAGTATACAGGATGTGCGCAACGGACCGGCGGCAAGCTTCCGTCGTGACAGGCAGGCAACCACAGGCAAGATCGGCGGCACGCACAGCGCGCAGCCAGCAAAGGCACTATTTCATGAACAAGAAGAACGACATCCAGTTCCTCCGCGTGACCCACCTGCGCGGCCCGAACATCTGGACCTACCGCCCGGTGATCGAGGCCTGGCTCGATATCGGCGAACTCGAAGACTATCCCTCGAATACCCTGCCCGGCTTCACCGAGCGCCTGGTCGCCTGGCTGCCGGGGCTGGTGGCGCACCACTGCGGCGTCGGCCGCCACGGCGGCTTCGTCGAGCGCCTGCAGGACGGCACCTGGGCCGGCCACATCCTGGAACACATCGTCCTCGAGCTGCAGAACCTGGCCGGCATGCAGACCGGCTTCGGCAAGACCCGCTCCACGGCCCAGCGCGGCGTGTACAAGATGGCCTTCCGCACCCGCGACGAGACCGTCGGCCGCGCCGCCCTGGAAGCGGGCCACGCGCTGATGATGGCCGCCATCAACGATACCCCCTTCGACCTGGACGCCGCCGTGCGCGGGCTGGCCGAACTGGTGGACCGCTGGTGCCTGGGCCCGTCCACCGCCCACATCGTCGATGCCGCCACCGAGCGCCGCATTCCCTCGATCCGCCTCACCGAGGGCAACCTGGTGCAGCTCGGCCACGGCGCCGCCCAGCGCCGCATCTGGACCGCCGAGACCGACCGCACCAGCGCCATCGGCGAAGGAATCGCCAGCGACAAGGACCTGACCAAGACCCTGCTCGCCTCCTGCGGCGTGCCGGTGCCGGAAGGCGCGCTGGTGCGCAGCGCCGACGCCGCCTGGGAAGAAGCGCAGGACATCGGCCTGCCGGTCGTGCTCAAGCCGGTCGACGGCAACCACGGGCGCGGCGTGACCCTGAACCTGGTGAGCGAGGCGGACGTGCGGGCCGCCTACGCGATCGCCGCGCAGGCCGGCGACAGCAGCGCCGTGCTGGTCGAGCGCTTCATCACCGGCAACGAACACCGCCTGCTGGTGGTGGGCCGCGAAGTGGTGGCCGCCGCCCGCGGCGAATCGCTGTGGGTCACGGGCGACGGCCAGTCCACCGTGCAGGCCCTGTGCGACAGCCAGATCAACACCGACCCGCGCCGCGGCGAGAACGAGGAACACCCGCTCGGCCGCGTCAATCCGCACGACAGCGAGATCCTGCTCGACCTGCAGCGCCAGGGCATGCGGCCGGACTCCATCCCCCAGGCCGGGCAGAAGGTGCTGATCCAGGTGAACGGCAACGTCGCCGACGACGTCACCGACCTGGTCCACCCGGAGGTCGCCCGGGCGGCAGCCCTGGCGGCGCGCATCGTCGGCCTGGACGTGGCCGGGATCGACCTGGTCTGCGAGGACATCGGCCGCCCGCTGGAAGAACAGCGCGGCGCGATCATCGAGGTCAATTCCAGCCCGGGCCTGCTGGCCCATATCAAGCCGGCCAGCGGCCAGCCGCGCAAGGTCGGCAAGGCCATCGTCGAACACCTGTTCGCCGATGGCGAAACCGGGCGCATCCCGGTGGTGGGCGTCACCGGCACCCTCGGCACCAGCCTGATCGCGCGCCTGGTGGGCTGCCTGGTGCACATCACCGGCAAGCACGTCGGCGTGGCCAATGGCGAAGGCCTGTACCTGGATGCGCGCCAGGTCAGCAACCGCGATGCGACCGGCTTCGCGGCCGGCCAGCGCCTCCTGATCAACCGCATCGTGCAGACCGCCGTGTTCGAATCGAACGCGCGCTCGATCCTGGCCGAAGGCCTGCCCTACGACCGCTGCCTGGTCGGCGTCGTCACCGACATGGAAGGCCTGCCGGAGCTGGCCGGCTTCCACATCCACGACGACGACGCCATGCGCAACGTGATCCGCAGCCAGGTCGACGTGATCCTGCCCGAAGGCACGGCCGTGCTGAACGCCGCCAACGAGGCGGTGGCGGCGCTGGCCGAACTGTCCGACGGACGCGTGATCTTCTATGCGCTCGACGAGAACAACGAGGTGCTGGCCAATCACCGCGCCCAGGGCGAGCGCGCGGTGTTCGTGCGCGACGGGCGCATCGTGCTGGCCGAAGGCTTCGATACCGAGGAAGCGCTGCTGGAACTGGCGAAGATCCCGCCGGCCACGGTGAAGCATCCGGACAGCGTGCTGGCTGCCGTGGCGGCGGCATGGGCGCTGGGCGTGCCGGCGGACCTGATCTGCGGCGGCCTGCGCGCCTTCGATGCCACCCCGAAGAAGACGACTCATTAAGGATTGAAGATTCATGGAAGTATCTCGCGTACGGGCCCTGCGCGGCCCCAACCTCTGGAGCCACCATACCTCGGTGGAAGCGATCGTCGCCTGCACGCCTGACGAAGAGTCGATCGGGCAGCTGGCCGGCTTCGAGACGCGCCTGCGCGCGCGCTTCCCGCAAGTGGGCGAACTGCAGCCCTACGGCCATGAAGACACCGTCTCGCTGGCCCAGGTGCTCGAGCGCGTGGCGCTGGCCCTGCAGGCCGAAGCCGGCTGCCCGGTCACCTTCAGCCGCACCACCGCCACCGTAGAACGCGGCATCTACCAGGTGGTGGTCGAATACAGCGAGGAAGAAGTCGGCCGCCTGGCGCTTGAACTGGCCCGGGAACTGGTGCAGGCCGCGCGGGTGGACGGCGCCTTCGACCTGGCCGGCGCCCTTGCGCGCCTGCGCGAACTGGACGAAGACGTGCGCCTCGGCCCGTCCACCGGCGCCATCGTGCAGGCAGCAAGCGCACGCAACATCCCGTTCCGCCGCCTGACCGATGGCAGCCTGGTGCAGTTCGGCTGGGGCAGCCGCCAGCGCCGCATCCAGGCCGCCGAGATCGACGCCACCGGCGCGATCGCCGAGACCATCGCCCAGGACAAGGAACTGACCAAGAAGCTGCTGGACGCCGCCGGCGTGCCGGTGCCGATGGGACGCAGCGTGAGCGACCCCGAGGACGCCTGGGCCGCCGCGCAGGAAATCGGCCTGCCGGTGGTAATCAAGCCGAAGGACGGCAACCAGGGCAAGGGCGTGACGGTGAATGTCACCACGAAGGAACAGCTGAGTGCGGGCTTCCACGCGGCCTCGGAATTCCGCGACGACATCCTGGTCGAACGCTACCTGCCGGGCCACGACTACCGGGTGCTGGTCATCGGCGACCGGCTGGTGGCCGCCGCGCGCCGCGATCCGCCGCAGGTGACGGGCGACGGCGTGCTGACGGTGCGCGAACTGGTGGAGCAGGTCAACCGCGACCCGCGCCGCGGCGACGGCCACGCCACCTCGCTCACCAAGATCCGCTTCGACGACATCGCCCTGGCCACCCTGGCCAAGCATGGCCTGCATGCCGACTCGGTGCCGGCCAACGGCCAGCGCGTGGTGCTGCGCAATAACGCCAACCTGTCCACCGGCGGCAGCGCCACCGACGTCACCGACGACGTCCACCCGGAAGTGGCGGCGCGCTGCATCGCCGCCGCCCACATGGTCGGCCTGGACATCTGCGGCGTCGACCTGGTGTGCGACAGCGTGCTGAAACCCATCGAGGACCAGAACGGCGGCATCGTCGAGGTCAACGCGGCGCCCGGCCTGCGCATGCACCTGGCGCCCTCGTTCGGCAAGCCGCGCCCGATCGGCGAAGCGATCGTCGACACCCTGTTCGCCAGCGGCGACGACGGCCGCATCCCGGTGGTGGCGGTGACCGGCACCAACGGCAAAACCACCACCGTGCGCCTGATCGCGCACCTGTTGACGGCCTCCGGCCTGCGCACCGGCATGACCAATACCGACGGCGTCTACATCGAGGGCCGCCGCATCGACAGCGGCGACTGCTCGGGCCCGCGCAGCGCGCGCAACGTGCTGCTGCACCCGGACGTGGACGCGGCCGTGTTCGAGACCGCGCGTGGCGGCCTGCTGCGCGAAGGCCTGGCGTTCGACCGCTGCCAGGTGGCGGTGGTGACCAACATCGGCGCCGGCGACCACCTTGGCCTGAACTACATCACCACGCTGGAAGACCTGGCCGTGCTCAAGCGCGTGATCGTGCAGAACGTGGCCGAGGGCGGGATGGCCGTGCTGAACGCGGCCGATCCGGCGGTGGCGGCGATGGCCGACGTCACCCGCGGCGACGTTACCTTCTTCGCGCCGGACGCCGGCCACCCGCTGATGGCGATGCACCGCGCCCAGGGCCGGCGCGTGGTGTTCGTCGAGGATGGCGCGCTGGTCGCCGCCCAGGGCCGTTTCGAGGAACGCGTGGCGCTGTCGGAAGTGCCGGTCACGCGCGGCGGCACGGTTGGCTTCCAGGTGGAGAACGTGATGGCCTCGGTGGCCGCGGCCTGGGCCGTGGGCACCGCCTGGGACAAGATCCGCCTCGGGCTGAAGACCTTCGTCGGCGAGAGCGACAACGCGCCGGGCCGCTTCAATGTGTTCGACTACCGCGGCGCCACCGTCATCGCCGACTACGGCCACAACCCGGATGCGATCGCCGCGCTGGTCAATGCGGTCGAAGGCATGCCGGGCAAGCGCCGCTCGGTGGTGATCAGCGGCGCCGGCGACCGCCGCGACCAGGACATCACCCAGCAGACCGAAATCCTCGGCAAGGCCTTCGATGAGGTGCTGCTGTACCAGGACCAGTGCCAGCGCGGCCGTGCGGACGGTGAAGTCTTGGCGCTGCTGCGCCGTGGCCTGCAGGGCGCCACCCGCACCAGCCACGTGGAGGAGATCAACGGCGAATTCGTCGCGATCGACCGCGCGCTGGCGCGCCTGGCGCCCGGTGACCTGTGCCTGATCCTGATCGACCAGGTGGACGAGGCGCTGGCCCACATCAAGCAGCGCGTGGCCGAGGGCTGATGCCGGCGGTGTCGTATCCGCTTGCGCCGGCGCTGCCGGCCATGGGGCTGTCGCTGCTGCTGCGGGCGCTCTTCAAGCGTGCGCGCCCTGCCCCGCCTTCTTCCGTGCCGGAACTCGTGACCGAGTACCGGCTAGAACGCCTGCCGCTGGCGGACATCGCGCGCTACCGCAGCGCCTTCGGCTTCGCCGACGGACCGGTTCCGCTGACCTGGTGGTACCTGTGCGCGCAGCGCGCGCACCTGGCGACCATGCTCGACCGGCGCTTTCCCTTCCGGATCGCGGGCCTGGTCCACATGGAAAACGTCCTCGACGAGCACGGCGCCGTGGCGCCCGGGCAGCCGCTGCTGCTGCGCACCGTGCTGCGCCTGCCGCCGCCCTCGGCCGGCGGCGCCCTGCGCTGCGTGCTGGAGACCATGGGCAGCGCGGATGGCGCGCCGGTGTTCACCTGCAGCAGCACCTATCTGATCCGGCGCGGGCAGCGCAGCCAGGGCGGCGGCGCGCGGCAGCCCGAGGCCGCCGCCCTGGCTGCGCTGGCCGGCGCCCCGCTGGCGCAATGGACGCTGGATCCGGCGGCGGGCCGGCGCTACGCGCGCCTGTCGGGCGACTGGAATCCGATCCACCTCTACGGCTGGAGCGCGCGCCTGATGGGCATGCGCGCGCCGATCATCCACGGCATGCACACGCTGGCGGCGAGCTGCGCCGCGCTGGAAAACGCGTACGGCCGCCATGCAAGCCGTATCGCCTGCCGCTTCCGCGCCCCGGTCGCGCTGGGAGCCAGCGTGGCCCTGTTTGCCAGCGCAGGCGGCGCCACCTTCATCGTCCACGGCGGCGATCAGCCGGCGGCCAGCGGGACCTGCACCCTGGCTTGACGGAGACGCTGCTGCCGCAGGCGAGCCTGCCTGCGGCATTGCAACAGCGGGACAGCGGATTGTCCGTTTTGCAGCTCTGCCCGATCCGATCGCGGTAGAATGGCAAGCCCTGGCCCCGCACTTGTTTTCCGCACCTGCGCCCGCCGTACCGAATCACGACCACATGAACGCTCCCAACGAAATCAACGCCGCCGCCCTCAAGACCAGTCCGGCGGAAAAAGTCACCCCGATGATGCAGCAATACCTGCGCATCAAGGCCGATTACCCCTCCATGCTGGTGTTCTACCGCATGGGCGATTTCTACGAGCTGTTCCACGACGATGCGGAAAAGGCGGCGCGCCTGCTGGGCATCACCCTGACGGCGCGCGGCACTTCCAATGGCCAGCCGATCAAGATGTGCGGCGTGCCCTTCCATTCGCTGGACGGCTACCTGGCCAAGCTGGTGAAGATTGGCGAGTCCTGCGCCATCTGCGAGCAGATCGGCGACCCGGCGCTGTCCAAGGGCCCGGTCGAGCGCAAGGTGGTGCGCGTGGTCACGCCCGGCACCCTGACCGACAGCGACCTGCTGCCGGAAAAAGCCGAGCGCCCGCTGCTGGCCCTGTGCATGCTCTCGCAGCGCAAGACGGTCACCGTGGGCCTGGCCTGGCTGTCGCTGGCCAGCGGCGTGCTGCGCCTGATGGAGTTCTCCGGCGACGCGCGCGCCGCCGAAGCGCGCCTGGCGCACGAACTCGAACGCATCGCGCCGGCCGAGATCCTGCGCGCCGATGGCGATGCCGACCTGTTCGCATCCGAGCCGGTGGCGCACACCAACCGCGTGCCCGAATGGCATTTCGACGTGCTCAAGGGCCACCAGGCCCTGCTCGAGCAACTGGGCGTGGCCACCCTCACCGGCTTCGGCGCGGACGGCCTGGGCGCCGCATTCGGTGCCGCCGGCGCGCTGCTGCGCTACGCGCAATCGACCCAGGGGCGCGGCCTGCAGCACGTGAAGAGCCTGGCCTGCGAAACGGAGAACGAATACATCGGCCTGGACGCGGCGACCCGCCGCAACCTGGAACTGACCGAGACCATCCGCGGCCAGGAAGCGCCGACCCTGTTCTCGCTGCTGGACGGCTGCCGCACCGCGATGGGTTCGCGCCTGCTGCGCCACTGGCTGCACCATGCGCGCCGCAACCAGGCCCTGGCCCGTTCGCGCCACCAGGCCATCGCCGCGCTGGCGCGCCACGATGCGACCCAGGCCCTGTCGGCGATCCTGTCGAACGTGCCCGACATCGAACGCATCACCACCCGCATCGCGTTGCTGTCGGCGCGCCCGCGCGACCTGTCCTGCCTGCGCGACGGCCTGGCGCAGTTGCCGGCGCTGCGCGAAGGCGTGGCGCGCTGCTTCGCCGCCGGCGACACCTCGCTGCTGGGCGAGATCCATGCGCAGCTGTCGCCGCCCGATGCCTGCCTCGATCTGCTCGGACGCGCCCTGATGGAAGAGCCGAGCGTGATGGTGCGCGACGGCGGCGTGTTCGCGCGCGGCTTCGACGCCGAACTGGACGAACTGCGCGCGCTGTCCGAGAACGCCGGCCAGTTCCTGGTCGACCTGGAAGCGCGCGAGCGCGCCCGCACCGGCATCGCCAACCTGCGCGTCGAGTACAACCGCGTGCACGGCTTCTACATCGAAGTCACCAACGGCCAGGCCGACAAGGTCCCGGACGACTACCGCCGCCGCCAGACCCTGAAGAACTGCGAGCGCTATATCACGCCCGAACTGAAAGCGTTCGAAGACAAGGCGCTGTCGGCCCAGGACCGCGCCCTCGCGCGCGAGAAGATGCTGTACGACGCCCTGCTGGGCGACCTCGCGCCCTTCATCGGCTGCCTGCAGTCGATCGCCGGCGGCCTGGCCCAGCTCGATACCCTGGTGGCGCTCACTAGCCACGCGGTGCGCAACAACTGGTGCGCGCCGCAGCTGGTCGACGAACCCTGCCTGAACATCGTCGAAGGGCGCCACCCGGTGGTGGAAAACCAGATCGAGCGCTTCATCGCCAACGACTGCCGCCTCGCCGACGAGCGCCGCATGCTCCTGATCACCGGCCCGAACATGGGCGGTAAATCGACCTTCATGCGCCAGGTGGCATTGATCACCCTGCTGGCCTACGTGGGCAGCTATGTGCCGGCTTCGGAAGCCTCCATCGGCCCGATCGACCGCATCTATACCCGCATCGGCGCCAGCGACGACCTGGCCAACGGCCGCTCGACCTTCATGGTCGAGATGACCGAGTCGGCCGCCATCCTGAACGGCGCCACCGAGCACTCGCTGGTACTGATGGACGAAGTGGGCCGCGGCACCTCGACCTTCGACGGCCTGGCGCTGGCCTGGGCCATCGCGCGCCACCTGATCGAGACCAGCCGCAGCTTCACCCTGTTCGCCACCCACTATTTCGAGCTGACCCAGCTGCCGGAAGCCCATCCGAGCGCGGCCAACGTGCACCTGTCGGCGGTCGAGCACAAGGACAGCATCGTGTTCCTGCACGCGGTGCAGGATGGTCCGGCATCGCAGAGCTACGGCCTGCAGGTGGCCCAGCTGGCCGGCGTGCCGCCCGCGGTGATCCGCGCCGCGCGCAAGCACCTGGCCCGGCTCGAGTCGCAGGCGCTGGACAGCACGCCCCAGCTCGACCTGTTCGCCGCGCCGTGCGCCGAGGATGCGGACGCGCCGGCCGGCCCCGCCGCTGCCGGCGACGGCGATGGGACTCAGGAAAGCGCATTGAAACACGCACTGGATGCGATCGATCCGGACGCCCTCAGCCCCCGCGAAGCGCTCGAACAGCTCTACGAGCTCAAGCGCCTCGTCGCCTGATGCGGGCGCGCCGTCCGCTCCTGCTTGCCGCCCTGCTCGCCGCGTGCATGGTGGCGGCGCCGGCCTGCGCGCGCGACAAGAAAAAGAAAGCGGCGCCAGCCGATCCGGATGCCCACCGCTTCGCCGTGGTGGGCCGGCGCGCGGCCGAAGGCGGCGAAGCGGCGCTCAAGGCCGTGCTGGACGACACCAGCGACGACGACCTGGCTTTCCTGGTCGTCACCGGCATCAAAGGGGCGCAGGAAGCCTGCGGAGACCGTGTGTACCAGAAGCGGCGCGCCCTGTTCGACAAGGCCAGGCGGCCCGTGATCCTGTCCCTGAGCGGGGACGACTGGACCGGCTGCCGCAACTCGGCCGGGCGCACGAATGCCATCGAGCGCCTGAACCGGCTGCGCGAGCTGTTCTACAGCGAGCCGGAAGCGCTCGGCAGGAACAAGCTGCCCTTGACGCGCCTGTCGAGCAGCCCGCGTTTTCGCAGCTACGCCGAGAACGCCCACTGGCAGGTCGGCAAGGTGCTGTACGCCACCATCAACCTGCCGGCAGCGAACAACCACTACCTGCCGGCGGCCGGGCGCAACAGCGAGTACGAAGACCGCGCCGTCGCCAACCGCTTCTGGCTGAACCGCCTGTTCGCGATCGCCAAGCAGGACAAGGTGGACGCCGTGGTCCTGTTCGCGGAAGGGAACATGCAGCCGCTGCTGCAGCCGGCCAACGGCCTGCGCGCCCTGCTGCAGCGGGCGCCGACGGGACACGACGGCTTCGCCGACACGCGCCGCCAAGTACAGCTGCGCGCCGCCGGCTTCCAGGGGCGGGTGCTGGTGATCGACAGCGGCAAGCTGCCGCTGGATGCGCAGCCGGCCATCAGCTGGCGCGGCAACCTGGGACACCTGTCGGTGGGGACCGAGGCCATCGAGCTGCGCGTGGCCGGCAAGGGCGACAACGTGTTCAGCCTTGGCGCGACGCTGCGCGCGCCGGCTGCCTCGGGCCAGTCGGGCCGGCAATAGAAAAAGCGTGCACGCCCTGGCCGGCACGTGCACGCCTTCATCGATACTCGCCGGCGCGGCAGGCGCCGCGTTTCAGTTCAGCGGCTGGCTGCGGAAGTGGTCGCCCGCTTCGCTGTCGTCCATCTCTTCGTGATGGTGGCCGTGCGCGCCGTGCACGTGGCCGTGGGCGATCTCCTCGGCCGTCGCTTCGCGCACGTCGATCACCGACAGCTCGAAGCGCAGGGCCATGCCGGCCAAGGGGTGGTTGCCGTCCAGGACCACCTTGTCGTCCGCGATGTCGGTGACGGTGAAGATGGTCGGCTCGTCGTCCGCGCCATCGGCCACGCCTTCGAACTGCATGCCCACTTCCAGCGGCTCCGGCAGGCGCTTGCGGTCCTCGACCTTGACCAGCTCCGGATCGTAGTCACCGAAGGCATCTTCCGGCTCGACCTGGATCGTCGACGCGTAGCCGGTTTCCTTGCCGTCGAGTTCCTCTTCGATCTTCGGCAGGGTGTTTTCATAGCCGCCGTGCAGGTACACCATCGGCTGGGCGCCCTCCTCGATCAGGTTGTTCTGGGCGTCCGACAGCTTGTAGTTGACCGACACGACCGTATTCTTGGCAATCTTCATCGCAGATCCTTTCAATGTAAGCTGCGGATTATACCCTCCGCTGGCGGCTGGCCGCTTCCCGGTAGTTCGCCCCGGCCGGGCTGGTTATAATGGCGCATGAAAAAATTACCGCTACTCGGGAATATTACTCCCGCCCAGTTCCTGCGCGATTACTGGCACAAGAAACCGCTGCTCATCCGCCAGGCCATCCCCGGCTTCAAGCCCCTGCTCAGCGTAGCGAAACTGGCCGAACTGGCGCGCCAGAACTACGTCGAATCGCGCCTGGTCACCCTGCGCGACGGCCAGTGGGACATGCAGCACGGCCCGCTCACCGAACTGCCGGCGCGCGGCGAGCGCGAATGGACCATGCTGGTGCAGGGCGTGAACCTGTACGACGAACGCGCCGACGAACTGCTGCGCCAGTTCCGCTTCGTGCCGGACGCGCGCCTGGACGACCTGATGATCAGCGTGGCCGGCGATGGCGGCGGCGTCGGTCCCCATTTCGACTCCTACGACGTGTTCCTGTTGCAGGCGCAGGGCCGGCGGCGCTGGAAGATCAGCGCCCAGCAGGACTTGAGCTTGATCGAGGGCCTGCCGCTCAAGATCCTGGCCAACTTCGAGGCGGAACAGGAATTCGTGCTGGAGCCGGGCGACATGCTCTACCTGCCGCCGCACTACGCCCACGACGGCGTGGCCGAAGGCGAATGCATGACCTATTCGATCGGCTTCCGGTCGCCTTCCTACCAGGAACTGGGAGAAGCCTTCCTGCAGTTCATGGCCGATTCGATCGACCTGCCGGGCCGCTATGCCGACCCGGCGCTGCAGGTGCAGAAGAACCCGGCCGAGATCCCGCGCGAGATGCTGTCCACCATTGCCGAGGAACTCAACAAGGTGCGCTGGGACGAACAGGACGTCGCCATCTTCCTGGGCGAATACCTGTCCGAGCCGAAGCACAATGTGTTCTTCACCGGTCCGGCCAAGCCGCTGACCGTGGGACGCTTCATGGAGACCGCGGCCAGGAAGGGCCTGCGCCTGTCGAGCAAGACGCTGATGCTCTACCGCGGCAAGAACGTCTTCATCAACGGCGAATCCTTCGCCGTCGGCCGCGCCGACAAGGCCGTGCTCGATGTGCTGGCCAATGAGCGCCGCATCGGCGGAGAACTGCTGGGCAGCGCGACCGACGACGTGCTCGAGGCGCTGTATACCTGGTACCAGGACGGCTGGGTCGAACTCGGCTGAACGTTCCGGCTGACAGCGAAGGAGCAGACCATGGGGGCGCCAGCCATCACGCATTTCGATACCCGGGCCGAGTTCGAAGCGCAGTGGCGCGCCTGCCTGGCCACGGCGTGCGAGCGGATCGACCTGTTCGATCCGGACTTCGCCGTGTTTCCGCTGGGCGCGAGCGAGGTCGACGCGGCGCTCAGGACATACTTGAAAGGCGGTGGCAGCCTGCGCCTGGCCATGCACAGTCCGGCCCACATCGAGCGCCATTACCCGCGCTTCCTGCGCCTGCTGCGCGACTACAGCCACGCCATCGCCTGCCGCGCCACACCCAGGACGCTGCACGGCTTGACCGATTCCTTCTGTATCGTCGATGACCGGCACGTCTTGCGCCGCTTTCACAGCGGCCACATGCGGGGCGAGGCGGCCTTCGATATACCGGAAGCGGTCGACCTGCCGGGCCATCGCTTCGAAGCGATCTGGGCAGAATCGCAGGCCGTCCTGCAGTCGGGTACTACCGGGCTGTAGGGACCAAAAACACGCTGCCGGACGACGCATCTCCGCCGCGGTTGCAACTTGTAACAAACTAAAGTTTGTTAAGTCGCAAAATACTTTCAATACAGCACGGGTTCGCTATTGCGATTCAGTAAATTTAGCTATAATATCAGGTCAGGAAGGTTCCGTTGCCTATCTGGCAGTATTGCTTTTATTGAAAGCACGAA
>NZ_JAIWIA010000010.1 GCF_020176695.1 Massilia sp. MS-15
CTTTTCAATTGGCTGATATGCTGTACCACGGGCCATAAGGTAATGCCGGCCGATCCTAATTGGCCAATTGCCATATCAAGTGTTTCATTTCGCTGGAGGCAATAGAATTCGTCCATCATGAAAAGAACGGGATAGGGTGGCCTGCCGGGTGTGCTTTCCAATATGTCGAGAGCCTGGTCGATGATGATCTGCATGAGCTTTTTCAGAGGGCCGGCCAGCGACATGCCGCGCATGCAGATATAAATCGTCGTTGGACGGAGTTTTAGCATGCGCAATGAAAAGTCAGAGGTGTACAAGGTGGTTTCCATGGCGTGTTCATCCAGGAAACTGGTATGTTGATCCAGCGTTCCAAGGATTCCACTCAACTCGGTGTCGGCTTTCGACACCAGGCGCTGAAAAACGCCCCGGACCTTCCCATTCTGGAGGGGCGATTCCGCCAGGTAGGCAAGCAGGGCGTCGTGTGGATCGGCGTAGGGATTGGACCTGCCGGCCAGCTGGCACTCCCGTTCGACGAGGTCGAACAGCTCCTGGTCACCTTGCATGATGAGCTTGCGAATATGGAGGAGGTTCCTGCGGTCCTCCGGTTCTTCCTCGATCACGTGGACGATCAGGCAGGTCAGCACATTGCGCGCGTGCGTCTCGAAGTAGGCGGAATTGTCCGCCGCGGCGAGCGGCGACATGGGAATCAGCCGCAAGGCCATTTTCGAGGCATGCCCCCACAGGCACGGGTCGGACGCGCTCATTTCGGCGAGCGGGTTCCAGCGATGCCTGGCCAGCCCGACCGTGATTTCCTCCGGATCGAGAATGAACACGTCCTGCCCGAGTACGTCCTTGCCCTGACAACCACGTCGCCTCGACGTGATCTGGGCCAGTTCGCCCTTCGGATCGATCACCAGCGCCGATCCGGGATACATCAGCAAGTTCGGGATCAGCGCGCCGGTCGCCTTGCCCGCGCGCGATCCCGCGATGGTCAACATGTGCCGGTCGTCGGGCTTGCCGCACCAGAGGCCCTTGAAGAGCCCCAGGATCTGGTGCTCCGGTAGTGGTCTGCCGGCGATGATTCCACCTGGTTTCCAGCGATTGCGGATCAGCTCGTACAGGCTGGCGAGCCGACCGTCATCCATCTGCTGACTGGGGCGGAAGCTGCCCCAGCCCGGGGGCAACATCGTCAGGCCATACTGCTGGTACTGGAAACGGGTTTCCCATCTGAATAATTGGAAAATCCCGGCAATGAGAATGACGCCAGAAAGAATCAAAACATTCTGTGTGGATAGCGGAGCGAACTGGAGAAACGATATAAGCGCAAGGCAAATAAATAAGAAAAAAAACTGCTTGAAACGCAGCCAGTAATAATTCCTATTTGAAATGAAATCGATCTTAGCCATGGCCGAGACTCACTCATCAAAAAAGGATCTTGACATCGCCCAAACTAAGCTTAGTATCTAACAATGCGCCA
>NZ_JAIWIA010000093.1 GCF_020176695.1 Massilia sp. MS-15
AGTTCTAAACAAGGACCGTACGGCGGTCGCTTTCCAAGGAGCCGTGCAGCGCGTTTTCAACCACTTTTACCGGCACGATTTCCGGTACCAGCATGCGACCGAAAACTGCGCCGGGATCAGTGTCGATGTCTTCAACGTGCTTGGCTGGCAAATCCCTCAACGCGGACCAACTTCGCCGATGAAATCGCTGGCCGCTTATACCTATGTAGCCGCAACCGATGCAAATTTGGCAAGCGCGCGCAAGATATATGACTACTTGAACGAAGAGCAGACCAGGCTGCTGCCCGCCGTAGCATTCGACGCGGCTGGACTGGACTTGCTGGATCTCGCCAGTACGAAAACACCGATGCGCACCTTGTCGAGGTATGAGGAGCAACTCAGAAGCGACATTGAAGCCATCCTGCTCGTCCGCATACCCCAGGTACCATCAAGCCGCCCCATAGGTTCGGCGCCGGTCTTTTCATTCGATGAATTCCGCGCCCGGGTGCCGGAAGACCGCACGCAATGGAAGACCGTCCCGGTTAAGGCGCGTTCGTTTCCCCCATCGCTGTTTGGCCCGATGGTGGACGACGCACCAGCTCCGGTGCCACTACCGATCGTCAGCATAGGGACATGCGGCGTGCTTGGAATATTTGCTCTGCGGCGGCGGAGGAAAAAGCCAAAAACCACCCTTGAAAAGCCTCTAGCAGCCCCGGTTAGCTAGCCGACAGCATCTCTACTTCAGCTCCGCATTTAGGGTGAGCAAACCCGAGGCTATCGCGGGGTGCGCGACTGTACCAGCGCTCAGTCAAATCACTGCCGCTCGCACCTGTCGCGCATGGTAGGGCAGTCAATCCCACAGGTCGAGTGGTAGTCAAAACGTCCCGACGCCGATACCTATGCCGACTGCGAGGTGCGCCGCCATGCTGAGCGTGACGGGTGACTCACTACCGCGACTCGAAGAAGGTGAGGAATGGCACAACATTCTGCAGCGCTGACCACTTGCTTAAT
>NZ_JAIWIA010000011.1 GCF_020176695.1 Massilia sp. MS-15
CGCCCAAACTAAGCTTAGTATCTAACAATGCGCCAAAGAGTCAAGCCCGGCAATCTGTCCGGATAGCGAGTTCATTGCGGAGGTGTTTGATGCCAGACCGTCTTCAACCGACTCAGCTGCAAACGCTGTCCCCACAGGAGAAACTGGCCCAGGCCAAGGAAAATGCCCGGGACATGACGCAGGGACGCCAGCCTGGCGCGGCACCGACGAGGGTCAGGGCCTCCAGCCCCGGTCCCGCCCTCAGACCGCCGGGGGTGGGCGCGCCGGGACCGGGCATGATCACACCGCCCCCCGTCCAACACGCGCCGGTGGCGCCGGTACAGCAAGCTCCTGTTAGCCTGAAGCAATCCTTTGGCACGGCGGCCCAGCTATCGCCGCCAAAGCAGGCCCAGGGGCAGTCGAAAGCGCAGGCACAGGCACATACCGCCTCACCACGCCAGGCCTTCGCCCAGGCTGCCGCGCCGGATTCGCCACGCAAGGCGGCATTTGCACGAGCGGCTGCACAAGGCCAGAGCCGTGCACAGCAGGGCCATGTACAGGGTAGAAGTCGTGGCGGCCGGGCCCAGACCTGACGCTGCCTACCCTTGCAGGCAGCACGCATGCGCCCCCTGGCTTGTCGTTCGTTCGCCAAAGACCTTGTCTGGCCGGCCCCGCGCCAGGCGCGGAAGCATCCAGGATCGCGCGAAAAGAAAGGCCCCGGGCGTTCGCCCTGAACGCCACCGGGCGCCGCAGACCGTGTCGCCGACATCCTTTTTCTGAAGGAGATTGTCATGTCCGAGCATGAAGAAGTGTCAGCGTCGGAAATCCCGGATATCGATGCGGAACTGCAGATCAATGGCGCCCAGCGCTCGCCCTGCGTCCTGCTGCTCGATACCTCGACGTCGATGAAGAATTTTGGACGGATCGATTCGCTCAATGCGGCCCTGAAGCAGTTCGAACAGAAGATCAAGACCGACGAAACAATCAGCCAGCAGGTACTTCTGAACGTCATCTCGTTCGGCGGAAAGGTCTGTGCAGGCGATGACTGGGTGTCCGCCGCGTCGTTCAAGGCGCCGGTGCTGGAAGCGGACGGCATGACCCCGATGGGCGAGGCGATGACGGTGGCGCTGGCCGCGGTCGAGGACATCCGCGGCAAGCTGCGCGCGGAAGGCATTCCCTACACCAAGCCCTGGATCTTCCTGGTCTCCGATGGCGCGCCCAACGACCAGGGCTGGCAGCAGGCCGCCGCCGAGTCGCGCGCCCAGGCCGAGGCGCGCAAGGTGGTGGTCTGGCCGATCGCTGTCCCACCGGAAGCCGATGCGGCCGCGCTGCAGTTGTTCGCCGCGCGCAATATGAACGTCTATGCGATCGATGAGTCGGACTTCCACGAATTCTTCAGCTGGCTGTTCACCAGCCTGGGCGCGGTGTCACGCAGCCGCTCGGGCGCAGGCGACCTGCAGCTGCGCGCGCCTGGCCCGGTCGTGTCGGTGCCACTCTGAGCCGCATCATGGCGGCATACGCCTATGTGGGCCAGCACGCAGCCTCCTTCGACGCTGGGCATTGGCGTTCGCTGGCGGTGTCGGTCACCGGGCCGTATCACCAGCGCCATGACCTGTCCTGCGAGGATGCGGCCGGCGCGGCCACCGATGGCCGCTGGCTGGTGGCCATGGTCTGCGATGGCGCGGGCAGCGCGCAGGAAGCCCGACGCGGCGCGGAACTCGTGGCGCAGCGCGTGCCGGCCGGCCTGCTGCAAGCCGCAGTGGAGAGCAAGGGCAGGCGGATCCGGACCCTGGTCAGGCAGCAGCTCGACGCCGCGCGCCGCGAGCTGTCCCATACGGCCGAGGCCGCCGAATTGCCGATCTCGGCCTTTGCGACGACCGTGGTGGGCCTGGTTGCCAGGGGATCCCATGCCGTCCTGTTCCAGATTGGCGACGGCGCTGCCGTCGCCTTTGCGGACAGCGGTACGCCCTGCGCCGTCCTGGCAGCCGCGGAGCAAGAATACGCGAATGAAACCTACTTCCTCACCGACCACAGCTGGAATGACTCCCTGCGCTTCATGGCGGTGCGCACGCTGCGTGCCTGCCTGCTGATGTCCGATGGGGTGACGCCGTTCGCGCTCGAGAGTGGCGGCATCAAGCGCAGCTTCGTCGATCCGGTGCTGGCCTGTCTCGACCGGCATCCGGCCGGGCCGGCCGGAGAGGCCCTCAAAAGACTCCTGAGCAGCGAGCAAGCCGGGCGCCAGGTGGGCGACGACAAGACCCTGCTCTGGGCCAGCCTGGCGGCGGGACATGATGATTCGCCGCCATGAACCCTCTGGTCGCACTGGATGCCCATGGACGGAACACCCGGACTGTGCGCGCGGGCAAGGAACTCAAGCGGGGAGGCGAGGGTACCATCCATGCCGATGCCGACCGCGATGACTATGTCCTCAAGCTGTTCGCCGAACCGACTCCCGAGCGGCAGCGCAAGGTGCGTGCCATGCTGCGCAATCCCCCACGGTGCCAGGTGCAGCGCCAGCCGGACGGCGAGATCATTCAGATCGCCTGGCCCCAGGAAGCGCTGAGCGACGGGCGCGGGGCCATCCTCGGCTTTTCCATGCGTCGCGTGGACATGGCGCGGACCGTGCCGCTGAACGCCTGGTATAACAGCAAATCGCGCGAACGCCACCTCCTGAGCAACGACGACCGCATGCGCATCTACCTCGCGCGCAACCTGGCGGCCGTGATGGAGCACGTGCACGAGGCCGGCCACTCGGTGATCGACCTGAAGCCGGAAAATGTCCTGTCCTACCGCGACGGGGGCTTTGTCTGCCTGCTCGATTGCGATGGCTTCGCCGTCCGCCATGGCGAAGAATATTACCCGGCGCTGGTGGCAACCAGTGAGTACACGGCGCCCGAACTGCTCGCAGCCCAGGTCGCGCCCAGCCAGTACGACCAGTCGCAGGACTTGTTCGCGCTGGCCCTCCTCGTCTTCAACCTGCTGGACAACGGGCGCGGGCCGGCCGGCAACGGGCCCGGGGTGCCGGAATCGCTGACCGAGCGCTTCGCGCAAAGCCTGTTCTACCTGGATCCTTCGCTGAACCTGGCTGCGCCCGAGCGCAGCCATCACCGCTTCTTTCCCGACAAAACGCTCGACATGTTCCGGTGCGCCTTTTGCAAGGGTCAGGTGCGTCCCAGCGCGGCGATGTGGCGGCAGCACCTGGAAGCCGTGATCGGCGCGCTGGTGCCGTGCCCCAACAATGGCGAGCACTGGCACTACGGCAAAGGTTGCCCATGGTGTGCAGCGCCAATCCAGCGCCCAGCGCCGAAGCCGCTACAGCTCCCAGCGCCGAAGCCGGTACAGCTCCCCACCCCTCCGACGCCGACTCCGACTCCGCCTCCGCCCCCGCCTCACCCGCCGTGGCCCGTGCCGCGCTGGCTGGTCATGATCCTGGTCGCGGTGGGAACGATCGTGGGGACGCGGCTGTTCATCGCCGGCTGGTCGGGCCCGGCGTCCGGCACCGACGATCCTGGCAAGGCGGGCGGCGCGGCGTTGGCGGCCCCAGCGCGCACAGCCACCACGGACAGTGCAAGCGTGCAGCCGCCGCCCCCACGGGAGCCAGCTCCGCCCGCGCCGCTTCAGCCGCTCCCGCAGCCACCTGCCGTGCCGACCGAGGCCATGTATCAACAGGTTGCCGCCGCGCTATTCGCCTCGAAGAATGCGCACTGGGAGGGGATCGACGCACCGCTTGCGCGGCTGGCGCGCATGGAAGGGCTGCCCGATGGTGATCGGCAACTGGCGCGCGGCGCCAACGAGCAAGGGCTGAGGCTCTACCGTGAGGGCAATTACGCAGCCGCCGTCAACGCGCTGCTGCAAGGGGTGGCGGCCGCCCCCGCCGATGTCGAGACGAGGCACAACCTGGCGCGCGCGCAAATCCAGGCAGGCATGGCCAGACAAGCGCTCGACAACGCGGTGCTGACGATCGCCGCCGTACCGCGTGAGCCCATTGCCTGGGTCACACTGGCGCATGTGCGGGCGCGCCAGGGAGAAGCGGCGGACGCGCGCGCCGCGATGCGCACCGCCCTGTACCTGTCGCCTCAGCGCATGTCGCTGGCCCTGCAGCTGGAGCGCTTCTTGTATAACCAGCCGGAAGACGGCTTCCGCGACATCGTCATGCAGGTCCTGGAGGATGCGGCGAACATCCCCGCGCAGGGAGCCCCGGTGGCGCCGCCGGCGGCCCCGGTGCCCTTGGCCGACAAGCCCGACAGCCAGCCGTGTGCGGCGCTGCTTGAGCAGGGAACGCGCGCCCTGGCTGACAACAACTACGACGGCGCGATGGACATCGCCCGTGGCGAAGCTGCGCGCGCCTACGGCTGCGGGGGGCTGGAAGACCTGTACCACGCGGCGCGCCAGGCCAAGGACCGTGCGCGGCAGTCAGTCGTGATCCAGTAAACGATCAGGAGGATTGTGATGAAACCCTTGCGCGTGCTGTTGCTTGCTTGTCTTGCGGTCGCCTTGCACGGCTGCGAATCGATGCCGCTCGATGGCTTGCTGGGACCGCCCATTGCTGCGCGGCCAGTCGCGGGCCCGGCACCGGCCTGCAATCCCGCCGCGCTTGGCATGAGCGCCGCCGCGCTGTGCGGCGCGACGGCGCCGGGCGGCCGGCGGGGCCGTGACAGCGCCGCCTGCGCGGCTGCGGTAGCCAGTGCCTGCCAGCTCGCGAACAGCTACCAGTCGCAGCAGCTGCGCAGCGCCCGGCAGACCGAGGCCGAGTACCGCAGCCGCAACCGGGAACTTCCTGCGCGCGCGACGGTGCTCTCCTACCGGTCGTCGCTGTCGCCGTCGGGCACGTTGCGCCGCGGGCAGGCAGTTACCGTGACCTCAACCATCCTGGCCATCCCCGGACGTTACGATCGCGGCATCCTGATCGAAGAGGAGGTGGGCCTGGTCGACGCCAGGGGTGAGCGCTGGGGTACGCCAGTGAAGAAAGTGGCCAACACGGAGGGGCAGGCCGGCGAGTTCCGCACCGTCTTCACGATTCCGATCCTGGAGGGCTTCGCCCGTGGGACCTATTACGTGCGGCGCACCCTGTACGTCAACGGCGCCGCGGTAAAAAGCGATACGTCGGGGACGCGCTTCGAGGTAGCCTGGCAGCTGGCAGTGCCCCAGGTCTGGCACACTGCTTAGTTAAAGCAGGAGCAAGCAATACTGATTGCGTTTTGATCTGTGTCAAAGATTTTAATGATCTTGGAGAACAGACTGGCGCTAGTTCCCGTATTGTCGCCCTGGGCCGCAATGGCGGGGCCAACGCATCCTTCGCCCCTCGAGGCCAGCATGTACAAGCGCATCCTGCTTCCGACCGATGGATCGGAGGCCACCCGCCGAGCCGTCGCGTACGGCATCGGCTTTGCCCGCGCCATTGGGGCCGGGGTGGTCGCCATGACCGTCAGCGCGCCCGTGCGCCTGGTCGCCGCCGACGGCGAGATGCCCATCGGGACCGCGGACCAGTACGCGGCCGCATGCCGCAGGGCCGCGCAGCGCCTGCTCGACGAGGTTCGGGCGCAGGCGCAGGCCGCCGGCCTTGACTGCAGCGCCGTGCAGATCGTGTCCGACGACGTGCACGAGGCGATCCTGCGCGCCGCGCGCGAACACGGGTGCGACTTGATCTTGATGGCCTCGCACGGCAGGCGCGGCTTCAAGGCGCTAATGCCCGGCAGCGTAACCCAGAAGGTGCTGGTCCACAGCACGATCCCGGTGCTGGTATATCGCTAACGCAACACTAGAAAGGAGATGTCCATGTACAGCCGCATCCTGGTCCCGACCGACGGTTCGCCCCTGGCCGAGGCCGCCGCCGATGCTGCCATCGAGCTGGCGCGGGCCGGCGCCGGCACCATCGTCGCGCTAGCCGTCGCCGTGCCAGAACCCGCGTTCCAGTCACTGGAAGGGGCGGTCGCCTACGATCCGGGGCTGCAGGTCGAGGTCCTGCTGGCACGTGCGCGCCAGGATGCGGCGGCGGTCGGCGCCCGCGCGCGCGAGGCCGGCATCGCGTGCACCGAACTGGCTTGCAATGCGCTCGACGCCGCCGAGACCATCGCCGATACCGCCCGCGAGCAGGGCTGCGACCTGATCGTCATGGGTTCGCACGGACGGCGCGGCTTGAGCCGCCTGCTGGCCGGCAGCGTCACCCAGGCCGTGCTGGCCTGCGCACCGGTACCGGTCATGGTGCTGCGTCCGCCCGCTGGCGGCACCCGGGCGGCGGCCTAGTCGGCGTCCGGCTGCAGGTCGGGCCGCGCCCTGGCGAAGGCGTCCAGGGCCTCGCAGCGGATGCCGATGTTGGCGATGGTCGGGAAGGCCGACAGGTCGCAGTCGAAGCGGCGCGCGTTGTACAGCTGCGGTACCAGGCAGCAGTCGGCCATGGTCGGCTGGTCGCCGTGGCAGAACAGGCCGGTGTCCGGGCTGGACTCCAGCTGGCGCTCCAGTGCCGCCAGGCCCAGGCCCACCCAGTGCCGGTACCAGGCGTTCTTCTGCTGGTCCGACACGCCCAGTTCCGCGCTCAGGTATTTCAGCACGCGCAGGTTGTTGATCGGGTGGATGTCGCAGGCGATCGCCTGGGACAGCGCGCGCACCCGGGCGCGGCCGGCCGGGTCGGGCGGCAGCAGGGCTTGGCCGGGCCGGGTCTCGTCGAGGTACTCGATGATCGCCAGCGACTGGGTCAGCACCACGCCGTCGTCCTCCAGCACCGGCAGCAGGTGCTGGGGATTCAGGGCGTCGAAGGCGGGCGCGAACTGCCCGCCGCCGTTCTTCGACAGGTGCACGTAGGATTCCTCGGCGGCCAGTCCCTTCAGGTTCAGGGCGATGCGCACCCGGTAGGAGGCCGAGCTGCGGTAGTAGGTATGCAGCTTCATGCCTCACACCACCTTCACGCTGATCGGGCTCAGGCCGGCCACGCTGCCCACCATGGTCTGGCCGGGGAGCACCGCGCCCACGCCTTCCGGCGTGCCGGTCATGATCAGGTCGCCCGGACGCAGTTCGAACAGGGTCGAGAGCTGGGCGATGGTCTCGTTCACGTTCCAGATCAGTTTCGACAGGTCGCTGCTCTGCACGGTCTTGCCGTCCACCGTGAGGGCGATCGCGCCGGCGGCCAGCTCGCCGCTGTCGGCCAGCGGCGTGATCGGTCCGATCGGCGCCGAATAGTCGAAGGCCTTGCCGATCTCCCAGGGGCGGCCCTGTTCGCGCATGCGCATCTGCAGGTCGCGCCGGGTCATGTCCAGGCCGACGGCGTAGCCGAAGATGTGGCTGGCCGCGTCTTGCACGGCGATGTCGCGCCCCCCCTTGCCGATCGCGACCACCAGCTCGATCTCGTAGTGGTAGTTCTCGGTGCGCGGCGGGTAGGGAATGGCGGCGTCCACGCCGGCGGCCACCGGGACCACCGATTCGGCATCGTTCGGCTTGCAGAAGAAGAAGGGCGGTTCGCGGTCCGGGTCGAAGCCCATCTCGCGGGCATGCGCGGCGTAGTTGCGGCCGACGCAGTAGATGCGGCGTACCGGGAAGGCGGCCGCGTTGCCGTTGACGGGCAGGCCGACGATGGCCTGGGCGGGGAAGAGGAAGAGGTCGCTCATGATGGGTTCTCGGATGGTTCCAGGTTCGGTTATTCGGGCAGGAATTCTTCGCGCAGCTGGCCCAGGGCCTGCAGCACGGGGCGGTCGGAAAAGCTGAACAGCACCACGTCCTCGTCGGCCTCCAGGGCCAGCGTGGCCCAGGACGGCACCACGAAGGTGTCGCGCGCGGCGAAGTCGAAACGCTGGCCGCCGATGACGGCGCGGCCGCTGCCCTCGACCACGCTGTACACGGTGCCGTCGGTGCTGCGGTGCGGCAGGCCGCGAAAGCGCGCCGGCAGCAGCTGCATGCAGGCGCCGATGGTCGGCATCGGGGCGCCGCCGGTCAGCGGGTTCACGTAGCGCAGCTTGACGCCCAGCCAGGCGTCGATCTCCTGCTGGCGGCGCAGGGTTTCCAGGGCTTCGCGCGAGCGCTCGTACGGATAGTTGAAGATCGGCGAGCTGCTGCCGCCGTGCACGTGGCGCACCGGCACCATGTTGTGGCCGTAGGCCGCCAGGCTGCGTCCTTCCGGACGGGCGATCGGCTGGCTGGCGCTGTCGCCGTTCTCGGCGAAGCCGCTGTTGAAGAAGCGGACCATCGGGATGTCGAGGCCATCGAGCCAGATCACGGGCTCGCTGACGCCGTCGATGCCGGGGTTGCCGTGGTCGTGCCAGGTCCAGGCCGGGGTCAGGATGAAGTCGCCCGGGTGCATCATGGTGCGTTCGCCGTCGACCGCCGTGTAGGCGCCCTTGCCCTCGACGATGAAGCGCAGCGCCGACTGGGTGTGGCGGTGCGAGGGCGCGACCTCGCCCGGCAGGATCAGCTGCAGGCCGGCGTACAGCGAGCGCGTGATCGCGGCGCTGCCGGGCAGGGCCGGGTTCTCCAGCACCAGCACGCGGCGCACGGCTTCCTCGGCGGTGATCACCTCGCCCGAACGCTTCAGGTGCGGGACGATGTCCTGGTAGCGCCACAGCGCCGCTGCATAGTCGGGCGCCGGCTGGCGCGGCACCAGGGTGTGCAGCGATTCCCACAGCGGGCTCAGGTTGTGGGCACGCATGTCCTGGTACAGCGCGCGGCGCGCTTCCTGGACCGCGTGCCGGGGCGGTTCGTTCTTCATGTTGGCGTCTCCTCGTATCGTCAATGTGCCAGGCAGTTGTCGGCATGCCAGTCGTACAGCCAGGCGAGGGCTTCGTAGAAGCCGCTGGCGTCGCGGCCCTTCCACAGGTCGTTGCGCACCAGGCGCTCGACGCCGGCGGCGTGGTACAGGCGGCCCATCTCGCGCACCGACAGCACCACGCGGGCGCTGCGGGTGATGCGCGAGCGCTGGTAGAGGGCGAACGCGGCCGCCATGTCGTCCTTGCAGTGCTTGATGGCGGCGCCGAGCGTGACCGCGTCTTCCAGCGCCATGCAGGCGCCCTGCGCCAGGTACTGCATCATCGGGTGGGCGGCGTCGCCCAGCAGGGTGATGCGCCCGCGGGTCCAGTTGTCGACCGGCTCGCGGTCGGCCGTGCTCCAGCGCCGCCAGCTCTGCGGCAGGTGCAGCAGCTTGCGCGGCAGTTCGGCGATGCCGGTGAAGTAGGACAGCACCTCTTCCTTGCTGCCATCGCTCACGCCCCAGGTTTCCGGTTCGCGGCTGTGGAAGGTCACCACCAGGTTGTACAGGTCGCCGCCGCGCAGCGGGTAGTGCACCAGGTGGCAGTTCGGGCCGGCCCACACGACCGGCGCGTTCATGCGCAGTTCCTCGGGCATGTCGGCCACCGGTACCACGGCGCGGTAGACCACATGGCCGGAAACGCGCACGCCGTCGCCCACCACCGCCTCGCGCGCCACCGACTTCACGCCGTCGCAGCCGATCAGGTAGCCGGCCTGGAAGCGGCGGCCGTCGGCGGCGCGCACCGTCACGCCGGCGTCGTCCTGCTCGATGCGCTCGATGCGGCAGGAGGTGACCAGCTCGATGTTCGGAATGCCGCGCACCTGCTCGAGGATGGCGGTGTGGATGTCGGCGCGGTGGATCACGGCGTACGGGTTGCCGAAGCGCTGGCGGAAGGCCGGGCCGACGTCGAAACTGGCGACGGTGGCGCAGTCGACCGCGTCCATCATCACCAGGCGCTCGGTGAACACGGCCATCTCGCGCACGCGCCGGCCGGCGCCCAGGGCGTCGAGGGCGGCGAAGGCGTTCGGTCCGAGCTGCAGGCCGGCGCCGATCTCGCCCAGTTCGGCGGCCTGCTCGAGCACCGTCACCTGCAGGCCGAGCTGGGACAGCGCCAGCGCGGCGGCGATGCCGCCGATGCCTGCGCCGGCGACGATCACGGAGGGTGGGGAAGCGGGTAGGGTCATGGCGGTCTCCTGGTCTTGTTGATTGGTGCCAGTGTGCCTGCCGATCTTTATTTGGAAAACTGATTGAGCTTGATTATGATGATCGACAATCCCAATAAAGGAAGAAGCATGGCCTTCGATCTGGAACTGCTCGCGATCTTCGACGAGATCTACAAGACCGGCAACGTGACCCGCGCGGCGGCCAACCTGGGCCTGCCGCAATCGACCGTGAGCGTCGGGCTCGGACGCCTGCGCGAGCATTTCAACGACCGCCTGTTCAGCCGCACGGCCAAGGGCATGCTGCCCACGCCGCGCGCGCAGAACGCGATCGCCGACGTGCGCGCGGCCCTGCAGGCGCTGCAGCATGCGCTGGCCGACCAGCCGGCCTTCGATCCGGCCGCCAGCGAGCGCGAGTTCCGCATCTGCATGACCGATATCAGCGAAGTGGTGCTGCTGCCGCGCCTGTTGAACCATGTGCGCGAGGTGGGGCCCGGGATCCGGGTGGCGATCTCGAAGATCTCGCCGGACAGCCCGCTGGAGCTGGCCGACGGCAGCGTCGACCTGGCGGTGGGCTTCATGCCGCACCTGGAGGCGGGCTTCTACCAGCAGGTGCTGTTCGACCAGCATTTCGTGTGCCTGGCCGCCGCGAACCACCCGCGCGTGGGCGCGGAGCTGGGCTGCGAAGACCTGCGGCGCGAGGCGCACATCCGCGTGCTCACCTCGGGCACCGGCCATGCGATCGTCGACAAGGTACTGGCGGCCGAGGGCATCGAACGCAGGTTCGCGCTCAAGCTGCCCAGCTTCCTGGGCGTGGCGCGCATCGTGGCCCAGACCGAGCTGCTAGCCATCGTGCCCTTCCGCTATGCGGCCGAGGTGGCGGCCAGCGAGGCGGTGCGCGCGCTGCCGGTGCCGGTCGAGCTGCCGCCCTTCCAGGTCAAGCAGCACTGGCACGAGCGCTACCACGCGGACGTGTCGAACCGCTGGCTGCGCCAGACGGTGGCCAGCCTGTTCCTGTCCTAGGCCGGCACCCGCGCCTGCGGTGACAACAGGTCGCTGAGACTGGTCCGCACTTCTTCCGCCGCCGCCACCACCAGCGGATTGCTGGGCTGCTGCCCCGGCATCACCATGCACAGCGTGGTTTCCAGCCCCGGGCGCTCGATGCGCTGCCAGGACAGGGCCGGGAGGGTGGCGTCGCGCCCCACCAGGCGCGGCATGATCGAGTAGCCCATGCCCTGGGCCACCAGCTCCATGGTCGAATAGGTCGAATCGACCTGCAGCCGCAGGTTCACGCCCAGGCCCAGGCGCGCCGCCGCCGATTCGATGGCGACCCGGATCGAGTGGTTCCCGTGCGGCAGGATCAGCGGCAGCGCCGCCACCTCCGCCAGGCCGACCTGCTGCGCATCCTCGCCCACCGGCGCCGCGCCGATCAGGTACAAGGGCTCGGAGACGATCGGCGTGATGCGGATGTTGGGCGAGGCCGCCGGGTTGTACAGCAAGGCGAAATCCAGCTGGCCCAGCAGGACCGCGTCGTACAGCGCCCCCGACAGGCCCTCGACCACGCTGATCGAGGCGCGCGGATACAGCTCCACCAGCCGCGGCAGCAGGGTGGCGATGCAGGCGCGCCCAATGCTCGGGGTCATGCCGATCGCCAGCTGGCCGGAAAAGGCCGACTCCGAATCGCGCACGGCGATCGCGGCCGCATCCATCAGGTGCAGCACGCCGCGCGCGTACTCGAGGAACTTCTTGCCGGCCTCGGTGAGCAGCACCCCGCGGCCGTGGCGGTAGAACAGGCTGGCGCGCAGTTCCACTTCGAGCGCGCGCACCTGGCGGCTCAGGGTGGACTGGCCGATGTCGAGCAGGTCGGCGGCCTTGATGTAGCTGCCGGTTTCGGCGATGCGCACGAAGTGGCGGATCTGGGTGATTTCCATGCTGCCTCGCGTAACAGGGAGAGTTGCGAATGGATGAGTGTAACGCGCGGCGCACGTGCTGTCAGGCTTGCGCCCAGGCTCCGCTGAGGCTCCGCTCAGGCCCGCAGACGCTGCGGCTCGGCGCCGCGCCTTGCAGCGATCGCCGCTTCCAGCCGCGCCGCCGAGGCCTGCAGGCGCGCCAGCCACCCGCGCACCTGGCCCAGGCTGGCGCCGGGCGGCAGGGCGCTCAGGCGCAGCACCAGCACGACCTGTCCATGGGCGTCGCGCACCGGCACCGACAGGTGGCGCAGGTCGTAGCGGCCGTCTTCCGGCAGCGCGTCCGGCTCGTGCAGGCCGGCGCGCGCCTTGGCCGCGTCCAGCAGGCGCCGTTCCTGGCCCGGGGTACGGTGGGGCATCGAGTACAGGGCGACCAGCTCTTCCAGCTGGCCGCCGTCCCCATCCTCCCCATGCAGGGCGATCGACCAGCCGCGCGTGCGCACCCGTTCCAGCTGGGCGCGCGCCGCGTCCACCGTCTCCTGGCCGGCCCGGCCCAGGCGCTTGAGCCATTCGGCCTCGCCCGGCGCGCCGGCGCTGCCCACGAACAGCGGGCCGAGCGGCGGCGCGCAGGGCACCCGCAGGCCGAGGCGGCTGTGCAGGCGGAAGTGTGGCGAGCGGTTCTCGGTGGCGACGTACACCACGTCGCCACCGACGGCCGCCACCAGGCTGCATTCCGCCTCCAGCTCCACCGCCACCGCTTCCATCTCGTCGCGCCCGGTCTCGGCCAGCTGCACCGCCTCGATGGTTTCGCGGTCGGCCTGGGCCACCAGCGGCCCAGGCGTGAAGCGCCCGTAGCCGCGCTGGAAGAACAGCAGCGGCGCCGTGTCGCGCTCGAGCGCCATGTCGCGCACGCCGCCCAGCACGATGTAATGGTCGCCGACTTCGGTCACGCTGGCGTAGTCGCAGTCGATCCAGGCCACCACGCCGTCCAGCACCGGGTTGCCGGCCGGGCTGCGGTGCCAGGCCAGGCCAGCGAACTTGTCCTCGGCGGGCGAGGCGAAGTGCTGGCACACGGCTTCCTGGTCGGCGGCCAGGATGTTGACGCAGAAGCGCTTGCCGGGCGCTTCGCGCATCCGCGCGAAGGTGCGCGAGGTCTTCATCGGCAGGTAGCCGATCAGGGGGGGATCGAGCGAGACCGAGGTGAAGGTGCCGATCACCATGCCGGTCGCGGCGCCGTGTTCGTCGATGCAGGTGACGATGGCGACGCCGGTCGGATAGCTGCCGAGCACCTCGCGGAAGCGGGCGCCGTCGATGGGCTGGGCGGGAAGGGTGGTGTGCATGGAGGTCTCGCTGTCTCGTTGGAATGGGCCGGGTGCGTTTGATTATATCGTTCTAGAACGGTAATTCAAGAACTTTCGACGTCGCGAGTCATGCAGTTTACGCATAGTAGCCTTGAAGGTATTCGACTTGTATCGGTTCGGCCCAGTGCTGACAATGCTCCTCATTGCCCGTCCGGGCCGGCTCCACCGGCGCCGGCAGGGACCCAGGAGACAAGGTAGAACATGGACAGATTGAACAACAAGGTCGCCATCGTGTTTGGCGCGGGACCGAACATCGGCGGCACCATCGCCCACTTCCTGGCGCGCGAAGGCGCCAGCGTGTGCGTCACCGACATCAGGGAAGAAGCGGCCGTGGCCGCGGCCGACTTCATCCGCGAACGCGGCTGGGAAGCCACGGGCCTGGCCTGCAACGCCCGCAGCGACGAGGATGTGCAGCGCGCCGTCGCCGCCACCGTCGCACGATACGGCCGCCTCGACATCGTGGTCAACATGGCCGGCCGCGTGCACTGGGACGACGTCCTGAACATGAAGCTGGACGACTGGCACGACTCGGTCGGCAGTTTCGCCACCGCCGGCCTGCTGGCCACCCAGCACGGGGCGCGCGCCATGCTGGCCTGCGCGGCGCAGGGCAGCATCATCCACATCATGTCCACCGCCGCCCACTTCGGCGAAGCCGACGGCGCCGCCTACTGCGCGGCCAAGGCGGCGCTGCTCAACTTCGCCCGCTCGGCGGCGCTCGACCTGGCCCACCACGGCATCCGCGTCAATACCGTCACGCCCTGCTCGATGGAGCACCAGCTGTGGTCGACCATGCGCGACGAGATGTTCGACCCCGGCTGGGAGCAGCCGCAGCGGCGCGGCTTCTACTCGCGCCAGGAATACCTGGACCAGATGCCACTGCGCCGCTTCCCGCGCGCCGCCGACCTGGCCTGGGCCACGGTGTTCCTGGCCTCGGACGAATCGGCCTGCATGACCGGGGCCGACCTGGCGGTGGACGGTGGCCTGCGCCACAAGTACCCGACCTGGACCCCGGGCAGGCACGACCCGCTCGACATCAAGGACTATGCGCGCGCCACCCGCGTCACCCGCTACGGCGAGGAGCAGGAGCTCCTCACCGAACTGCACGGACAACCGATCGACCGTTCCTGACCAATCACGGAGACACCATATGGAAACCATCCAGGACCAGCGCCGCGAAGAACGCGCCCAGCAATTCCGCAAACTCACCGAGACCAGCCGCTGCAAGCCGATGGGGCGCCTGCTGCGCCAGTTCTGGCAGCCGGTCGCGCTGTCCGAGGACGTCGCCGCCGGCGCCGCCATCCCGCTCCTGATCATGGGCGAGGAACTGACCCTGTACCGCGGCGAGAGCGGCCAGCTGCACCTGGTGGGCGGACGCTGCGCGCACCGCCGCACCCTGCTGCACACCGGCTGGGTGGTGGGCGAAGAGATCCGCTGCATCTACCATGGCTGGCAGTTCGACGGCAGCGGCGGCTGCACCAGGCGTCCGGCCGAAGCGAACAACGGCATGCCACGCACGAAGATTCCCGGCTACCCGGTGCGTGAGTACATGGGCCTGGTGTTCGCCTACATGGGCGAGGGCGCGGCCCCCGAATTCGACCTGCCGCGCAAGCTGCGCCTGGAGCGCGAAGGCACCTTGGTGGCCAACGGCCGCGAACGCTGGGACAACAACTGGTTCCAGCAGGTCGAGAACTCGCTGGATGCGGTGCACGTGAGCTTCGTGCACATGGCACTCACTGTGGGCCCGTTCGGCAAGGCCGTCACCGGCGCGATTCCGGAGCTGTCGTATGAAGAGACATCGGCCGGCATCCGCCAGACCGCCAGGCGCTCGGAAAACAACGTGCGTGTCAGCGACTGGACCTTCCCGAACAACAACCACGTCACCGTGCCCGGCCTGACCCCGGACGACCCCTGGATCGACGTGTTCGTGTGGATGACCCCGAACGACGACCTGAACACCACCCGTTTCATGATCTACGGCCAGGCCCCCGGCGCCAGCGAGGAAGCGCGGCAGCGCTTCAGCGACTATTTCGCCAGGTACGGCAAGTACGATCCGGCCGAGCACCACGACGAGCTGTTCGCCTCGCGCGAGTGGAACAACCCGGACGACATCTTCGTGGGCCTGACCGCCGCCCAGGACTACCTGTCGATCCGCGGCCAGGCGCGCGTCACGGCGCGCGAGGACGAGATCCTGGGCCGTTCCGACCTCGGCATCGTCACCCTGCGCAAGCTGTTCTTCCGCGAGCTGGAGCTGATCGAGGCCGGCCAGCCGACCAAGGCGTGGCACGCGCTGCACGACGCCGACGCGCTGCCGGTGCAGCCCGGCCAGGAAGCCGCCTGAATTACCCTCGCACCGGCGCCGCCACCTGGCCGCGCCGGTGCTCCCACCACGAATGCGCCTCCACCATGCTTGACTTGACTCCCCATGATTCGCTCCCCGAGGAGCTGCTGCAGTTCCGCGACTCGATCCGCCGCTTCGTCGACCGTGAGCTGATCCCCCTCGAACACGCCGTCGGCGCCAATGGCATGCTGCCGCCGGAACAGGCCGAGGCCCTGCGCCAGCGCGCACGGCAGGCCGGCTTCTGGCTGATGGACATCCCCGAGGAATTCGGCGGCCAGGGCTTGCCGCTGCTGGCCCTGGCCGTGTTCTGGGAAGAGGTCGGCCGCAGCACGGTCGCCTCCTGGGTGCGCGACCACGGCATCTTCGGCCCGATGGTCGGCCCGATCCTGCTCGGCCTGAACCCGGAGCAGCGCGCCCGCTACCTCGACCCCGTGCTGGAAGGGACCAAGCGTTCCTGCTTCGCCCAGACCGAGCCGGACGCCGGTTCCGACCCGTCGATGATGCGCACCCGCGCCGTGCGTAGCGAGCAAGGCTGGTGCCTGAACGGCGTCAAGCGCTACATCACCCGCGCCGCGGCCGCCGATTTCGCCATCGTGATGGCGGTGACCGATCCGGACAAGGGCGCGCGCGGCGGCATTTCCTGTTTCCTGGTCGACCTGGACGCGCCCGGCGTGACGCTGGCTGGCTCCGAGAAGACCCTGATGGGCGACGCACCCAGCGAACTGAGTTTCGAGGATGTGCTGGTGCCCTTCGGGAACCTGGTGGGCGAGGAGGGCCGCGGCTTCGCCCTGGCCCAGGGCTACATCAACTACGGGCGGGTGCGCCAGGGCGCGCATGCCTGCGGCGCCGCCGAGCGCTGCCTGGCCCTCACCGCCGAATACGCGCACCAGCGCAAGACCTTCGGCCAGACCCTGGCCGAGCGCCAGGGCGTGCAGTGGATGATCGCCGACGCCTTCACCGAGCTGTATTGCACCCGCCTGCTGGTGTACGACGCGGCCCGCAAGAACGATGCCGGGGTCGACGCGCGCATGGAGACCTTCATGATCAAGACCTTCGGCGTGGAAGCCGGCTGGCGCATCATCGACCAGTGCATGCAGCTGCACGGCGGCATGGGCCTGACCGAGGACACCCCGATCGAGCGCTTCTGGCGCGACCTGCGCAGCTACCGCATCACCGAAGGCCCGACCGAGGTGCTGCGCACCACGCTCGCGCGCCAGATCCTGAAACACTACGCCTGAAAGGAAGCACGCATGCACAACCCCCTGGAGGGCATCCTCGTCATCGAACTGGGCACGGTACTTACCGCGCCCCTGGCCGGCATGATGCTGGCCGACCTCGGCGCGCGCGTGATCAAGGTCGAGCACCCGAACGGCGGCGACCCGTTCCGCCGCCACGCGGGCAAGCTCTACAGCCCGCACTTCGCGTCGTACAACCGCAACAAGGAGAGCATCCAGCTCGACCTGCAGAACGAGTCCGGCCGCGCCGACCTGCTGGCGCTGCTGGCGCGCGCCGACGTCCTGCTGGAAAACTACCGCCCGGGCGTGATGGCGCGCCTCGGCCTGACGCAGGACACGCTGGACGCGGTCAACCCGCGCCTGGTGTGGGCCTCGATCACCGGCTTCGGCGCCCAGGGACCCTACCGCGACCGTCCGTGCTACGACGCGGTGGCGCTCGGCCTGTCCGGCCTGGCCAGCCAGATGCTGGAGCCGGTGCAGCCGGCCATGAACGGGCCGACCATCTCCGACAACATCACCGGCATGTATGCCGCCTACGGCATCCTGGGCGCGCTGATCGGCCGCCAGCAAAGCGGCAAGGGCGCCCGGGTGGAAGTCAACATGCTGGAAGCCTCGATCGCGTTCTCGCCGGAAGGCTTCGCGCAGTACACCCGCCTGGGCTTGGTGCCGGCGCCCCAGACCCGGGTCGCGATCTCGCAGTCGCACGCCTTCGCCTGCGCCGACGGGCGCCTGGTGGCGGTGCACCTGTCTTCGGTGGAGAAGTTCTGGCAGGCCTTCGTCGCCGTGATCGAGCGTCCGGACCTGCTGGAGGACGCCCGCTTCGTCGACCCGCAGCTGCGCACCCGCAATTACGCGGCCCTGAACGACGAGGTGGCGCGCAGCTTCCGCACCCGCACCCGCGCCCAGTGGTGCGAGCGCCTGGGCGCCAGCGACGTCCCGTTCGCGCCCGTCAACACCGTGCCCGAAGTGATGGAAGACCCGCAGGTGGTCCAGGCCGGCACCTTCTACCGGAGCGCGCACCCGGAACACGGGGAGATGACGGCGATCCACCGCCCGGTCGTGATCGACGGCGCGCGCGGTCCGACCACCCGCCCGGCGCCGACCCTGGGCGAGCACGACGCCGCCATCCGCGCCGAGTTCGGCCTTGGCTGACGCCGCCGCATGGACCACCCGACGAAACCGGAGACACACATGAACCAGCAACACATCAAGGACATCGCCGACCTGCTCTGGACGGCGGAGCAGGGAAGCGCCCCGGTCGCGCCGCTGCGCGAGCGCATCCAGGAAGCGGCCGCCGGCGGCGACCCGCTGGCCTGCGCCTATGCCATCCAGCAGCACAACGCGCAGCGCCGCATCGAAGGCGGCGCGCGCGTGGTCGGCCGCAAGATCGGCCTGACCTCGACCGCGGTCCAGCAGCAGCTGGGCGTGGATTCGCCCGACTTCGGCGTGCTGTTCGCCGACATGGCCTATGGCGACGGCGAACCGATTCCCTGGGCGCGCGTGTTGCAGCCCAAGGTGGAAGCCGAGATCGCCCTGGTGCTGGAGCGCGACCTGCTGCATGAGCGCCACACCTTCGCCGACCTGATCTCGGCCATCGCCTATGCGCTGCCGGCAATCGAGGTGGTGGGCAGCCGCATCGAGAACTGGAACATCAAGCTGCTCGACACCGTCGCCGACAACGCCTCGTCCAGCCTGTTCGTGCTGGGCTCCGCCCCGACCAGGCTGGAGCACCTGGACCTGGTCAACTGCACCATGACGATGGAACGGCGTGGCGAGACCGTCTCGCGCGGCAGCGGCGCCGCCTGCCTGGCCAACCCGCTCAACGCCGCGGTCTGGCTGGCCGACATGATGGTCAAGGTTGGCACCCCGCTGCGCGCCGGCGACGTGCTGCTCACCGGCGCCCTCGGGCCGATGGCGGCGGTGGCGGCGGGCGACCGCTTCCTGGCCCGCATCGAGGGCCTGGGCGAGGTAAGCGCCGTGTTCGCACAACAAGCTGAAAAGGAATGAAGATGACTACCCAACAAAGTCCGCACAAGAAACGCGTCGCCATCATCGGCCCCGGCAACATCGGCACCGATCTGATGATCAAGATCCTGCGTCATGGCAAGCACCTGGAAATGGGCGCCATGGTCGGCATCGACCCGGCCTCGGACGGCCTGGCGCGCGCCGCGCGCATGGGCGTGGCCGTCACCCACGAAGGCGTGGAAGGGCTGGCGCGCCTGCCGGAATTCGACAGCATCGACATCGTGTTCGACGCCACCTCGGCCGGCGCCCACGTGAAGAACGATGCCTTCCTGCGCGGCCTGCGCCCGAACCTGCGCATGGTCGACCTGACCCCGGCCGCGATCGGGCCCTACTGCATCCCGGTGGTGAACGGCGACCAGCACGTGGGCGCGCCGAACGTCAACATGGTCACCTGCGGCGGCCAGGCCACCATCCCGATGGTGGCGGCGGTCTCGCGCGTGGCGCCGGTCCATTACGCCGAGATCGTGGCCTCGATCGCCAGCAAGTCCGCCGGCCCGGGCACCCGCGCCAATATCGACGAGTTCACCGAAACCACCTCGCGCGCCATCGTCGAGGTGGGCGGGGCGCGCGAAGGCAAGGCGATCATCGTCATGAACCCGGCCGAGCCGCCCCTCATCATGCGCGACACCGTGTACTGCCTGGCCGCCGAGGGCGCCGACCAGGAGGCGATCCGCGCCTCCGTCAAGCAGATGGCGGCCGACGTCGCCGCCTATGTGCCGGGCTACCGCCTGAAGCAGGAAGTGCAGTTCGAGCGCCTGGGAGGGGCGCAGGCCCCGAACCTGCCGGGCATCGGGCGCCAGGCGGGCCTGAAGGTCTCGATCTTCCTCGAGGTCGAAGGCGCGGCCCACTACCTGCCGGCGTATGCGGGCAACCTCGACATCATGACCAGCGCCGCCATGGCGACCGCCGAGCGCATCGCCGCCGGCATGCTGGCCGCGCAGCCGCCCGCGCTGGCCGCTTAACCCGGAGACACCCATGTTCGACCACGACAAGAAGATCCATGTTTCGGACGTCACCCTGCGTGACGGCATGCACGCGGTGCGCCACCAGTATTCGATCGAGGATGCGGTGCGCATCGCGCGCGCACTCGACGCCGCCCGGGTCGATTCGATCGAAGTGGCGCACGGCGACGGCCTGCGCGGCTCCAGCTTCAACTACGGCTTCGGCGCCCACACCGACCTGGAATGGATCGCGGCGGTGGCCGCCAACCTGCGGCACGCCAAGGTGGCCACCCTGCTGCTGCCGGGCATCGGCACCATCCACGACCTGAAGAACGCCTACGACGCCGGCGCACGCGTGGTGCGCGTGGCAACCCACTGTACCGAGGCCGACATCGCGCGCCAGCACATCGAGTATGCGCGCGAACTGGGCATGGACACGGTCGGCTTCCTGATGATGAGCCACATGAACACCCCGGAAGGGCTGGCGCAGCAGGGCAAGCTGATGGAAAGCTACGGCGCCCAGTGCATCTACGTCGTCGACTCGGGCGGCGCGATGAACATGTACGACATCGCGGCGCGCTTCAAGGCCATGAAGGACGTGCTCAAGCCGGAGACCCAGACCGGCATGCACGCCCACCACAACCTGAGCCTGGGCGTGGCCAATTCGCTGGTGGCGCTGGAACACGGCTGCGACCGGGTCGACGCCAGCCTGACCGGCATGGGCGCCGGCGCCGGCAACGCGCCGCTGGAGGTGTTCATCGCCGCCGCCGACCGCATGGGCCTGAAGCACGGCTGCGACGTCAAGGGCCTGATCGACGCCGCCGAGGACATCGTGCGCCCGCTCCAGGAACGCCCGGTGCGGGTCGACCGCGAGACCCTGGCGCTCGGCTATGCCGGCGTGTATTCGAGCTTCCTGCGCCATGCCGAGGCGGCCTCGCAGCGCTACGGTATTCCGGCCTTCGACATCCTGGTGGAGCTGGGCAAGCGGCGCATGGTGGGCGGGCAGGAAGACATGATCGTCGATGTGGCGCTCGACATGCTCAAGGGGCGCGCAGCGGCTGCCGCCTGAGCAGGGCAGGGAGCACCGCGCCGGCGCCCTGTGCACCACGATGCGGCATGCGCCATGGAGCCGCCCACCCCACGGTGGGCGGCTTTGTCGTTAACAGGCCTTGCCGCGGCGCCCATGCACGGCAAGCGCGCCGGGCGTCCGGCATAGCGCGAAAAACGCGTTCATTCATGCAAAAAACGTATAGCAGCGATGCGGGGATTCATGTTGCACGCGCACCAGCATGGGGCGAGAATTCTAGAACAGACCTTCCAGAGCAAAGACTCTGGTGATATAAATAAAGACGGAGACTTCATGACCCACGTGCCCACCCGCCATTCCGGCCGGCCAGCAGCCATCCTTACCAGGGACCCGCTGCGCGCGCTACCGACCCAGCTTCGCCTCGCACCCCGCAGGCACTGATCCGCCTTCGTCGACGATTTCGCATGACCAGCGCCGCTGCGCGGCAGCCCACGCAAGAGGGGCCGCGCCGGCAAACGGGCAGCCGCCACGGCGCGCCCGCCACCAGAATGGAGACAGCATGAAGAAGTTTGTAGCCGGCATGACCGCCCTGTGCGCCAGCGCCGTTTCGTTCGCCCAGGGGGCGCCAGCGGCGCCGTCGCCGGCGGGCGGCAACATCAAGATCTACGGCACCGCGGATATCTCGCTGGCGCGTTACCGCACCTCGGGCGAATCCAAGACCGCCATGCACGCCGGCGGCGCCGGCTCGCGCCTCGGCTTCCTGATCAGCGAGGGCCTGGGCAATGGCTGGAACCTGGGCGGCCGCCTGGAGATGGGTTTCAACCTGGACACCGGTACCCCCAGTTCCACCAACGGCAACCCGAACCGCGTGTTCAGCCGCCAGGCCTACGTCGAGCTGGCGCACCGCGACCTGGGCGCGCTGCGCCTCGGCCGCCAGCAGGGTCCGACCTACGATTTCTTCCCGACCTACGACCCGATGCTGCTGCCGGCCATGGATGCCTGGGGCGTCGTCACCACCCTGGGCAGCCCGCTGCCCGGCTACGGCAGCGGCAGCGGCAGGCCGAGCGGCTTCCTGATCAACCCGACCGCGCGCACCGAAAACACCATCGGCTACATCTCGCCGCGCCGCGGCGGGGTGCAGGGACGCCTTTCCTACAGCCCGAACGAAGGCTCGGCGACAGTCGCCAAACTGCTGGAAGCGAACCTTGACTACGTCGCCGGACCGCTCCAGGTGGGCGTGCTGTACGTGAAGGCCGGGGGGCTGAATGGCAACGGCGCGGTGCTGGCCACCGACCCGAACGAGGAAATCGCTTTTGGCGCCAAGTACCAGGCCGGCCCGGTGCACCCGTATTTCACCTACATCCGGCGCGATATCACCGACCCTACGCGGCGCGCGGGCGGCGGTGTCATGAACGGCAACAGCGAGACCGCCCGCCTGTTCGGCGTGGCCATCCCGGTGTCGGCGCGCGGCACCGTGCGCATGACCTACGGCCTGTACGCCAGCGGCGCCGCCGACAGCGACGCGAAGAACTACGGCATCGCCTACACCTATGAAGTCAATCCGCGCCTGATGCTGATGGCGGCCGCGACCCACCTGTCGCAGGACGGCGCGGCGCGCTTCCCGGTGTTCCAGAGCACCATCCCGCGCGCCGGCGAATCGGTCGACGCCGTCACCGCGGGCCTGACCTGGCGTTTCTGAGTTTCTTCCTAGCACCCGACCAAAGGAGTCGACATGTCCAAGCAATCGCCCTGGTACTACATCATCCAATGGATACGCTGCTATTTCGGCGCCCACCTGCTGTTCTCCGGCATCCGCTATGCCGCGACCGGCTATGTTCCCGAGATTCCCGGCGTCGGCGGCGAATGGGTGCAGGCCAATGCCAACATCTACCTGTACCAGATGATCAAGTACTTGGAGATCGTCACCGGTCTCCTGATCCTGAGCGGGCGCTTCACGCTGCTCGGACTGATCCTGGAATTCCCGGCCACCGTGAACATCTTCTGGCTCAACACCTTCATCGTGGCCACCCCGCGCCAGCTGTTCACCGGTCCGCAGGAACTGTTCCTGAACGGCGTGCTGCTGCTGGCCTACAGCGGCTGGATGGCCGCCGTGCTGCGCCCGAAACTCGAGCCGCTGTGGCTGTGGGAGGGCTGGCGTGCCTACCGCCCCATCGTCGACGGCGACATCGCCGAAGCGCCCAGGACCCGTTCCAACCCCATCGCCAGCGAGGTGCACTGAATGAATCAAGCCAAATGGATTGCCGTCGTCGTCTGCGTGCTGCTGACCATCGGCGCCTACATCGGCTCGACCGGCCTGTTCTACGCCGAGTTCCGCCCGATCCGCAACTACGACCTGGTGGCCTTCGCGACTTCCTGGGCCGGCCTGATCTACTACCTGGTGCGCGAACGCAAGACCAAGCGCTGATGGCCCGCCGTGGCGCGTACAACAACAAGGAGACGATGATGGAATCGAGCCGCAGGAAATTCGTTGGACTGTCCGCCTTGCTGGCCTCAGGCTGGATGGCCGCACCAGCCTGGGCCTGGCAGGAGCCGGGCAAGGGGTCGGCCGCCGCGGGCGGCGCGCCGGCCCCGGCGCCGGACGCGATCTACGCCCTGGTCGACCATTGCCTGGACACCCGCTACGAGGCGCTGCCGCCCGAGGTGGTGGCCGCCACCCGGGTCCAGATCCTGGATACGGTGGCGGTGGCCTTGCCGGCGCTGGACGCCGACGGCATCCGGCAGCTGGCCGCCTGGAGCCGCGAGACCGGCGGCAAGGGCGAGAGCCTGGTGCTGGGCACCCGCCTGCGCCTGCCGGCCGAAAAGGCGGCGCGCCTGAACGCGGCGATGGCCGCGGCCCTGGAATTCGACGACACCTATGAGCCGTCGCTGATGCACGCCTCCTGCACCATCGTCCCGGTGGCGCTGGCGGTGGCCGAGCAGGTGGCGGCGCAGGGGCGCAAGGTCTCCGGCAAGGAGCTGATCGCGGCGGTGGCCACCGGTACCGACGCGGCCTGCCGCCTGTCGCGCGCCGGTTCCCCCGGCCTCTCTCCGTTCATCGTCGGCTGGGACCCGACCCCGATGTACGGCTTCCTGGCGGCGGCCATGGTATCGGCGCGCCTGATGGGCCTGAACCGCGAACAGGCGGCGTCCGCGGTCGGCCTGGCCTACCACCAGCTGTCCGGGAATGCCCAGGCGGCGGTCGACGGCACCCACGCCAAGCGCCTCGGTTCCGGCTTCGCGGCCTACGGCGGCATCCTGTCGGCGCGCCTGGCGCAACATGGCGTGATCGGCTCGGAGCGCGTGCTGCAGGGCGTGAAAGGCCTGTTCAGGCAGTACCACGGCGGCAAGGTCGACCAGGAAGCGCTGCTGGACGGCCTTGGCAAGCGCTACGCCGGCGTCGACATCGCGCCCAAGCCCTATCCGTCCTGCCGCGGCGGCCACGTGGCGATCGACGGCGCGCTGGAACTCGTCACGACCCACGGCATCCGCCCGCAGGACGTGGAATCGGTCACCTTCTACAGCCCACCGGCCGAGATCATGCTGCTGGGCGCGCCGATCGAGAAGAAGCGCAATCCGCAAAGCGTGGTCGAGGCCCAGTTCAGCAATCCGTGGATGCTGGCCGCCGCGATCCAGGACCGCACGGTCGGGCTGCAGCACTTCAGCGAGGCCGCGCTCAGGCGCAGCGACCTGCGCGCGCTGGCGGCGCGCATGACGGCGGTGGAGGACAAGCGCCTGGTGCGTCCGGATGGCGGTCCCGGCTTCGTGCGCCTGGAACTGCGTACCCGCGCCGGCCAGACCCATACGAAAACGGTGCAGTTCGCCAAGGGCGACCCGAAGAACCCGATGACGGCGCAGGAATACCGTGCCAAGGCCTTCGCCTGCACCGACGCGGCGCGCATGCCGCGCGCCCAGGCCGAGCGACTGGTGGCGCGCTTCATGAAGCTGGAGGCGGAACCGGACGTCGCCGCCCTGAGCGCCGCGCTGGCGATCGGCTAAGCGCATGCCGGAGTTTCTTGTTTGCCATTGTATGCAGCGTGGGTTAAATGATAGTCTCAAGAAACAATGTAACGGCTAGCAAGATGCTTGTGACACTCCTTGCCCCCTTTGCCATGGCCGCCAGGCGCGCCGGAAGCCTGCCGGCGGCGCGGCCCGCCTGCCTGTTGGCCTGTTCGTTCGCCTGCCTGCTTGCCAGCCTGCCGACGCCGGGATTTGCCGCCGCGCAGGACGCCCCGGCGCTGCCTGCGGTGCGCGAACTCGATATCGCCGACTACCGCGCCTACCTGGCCGATGACCACCCGGCGCGCCAGGGCATGCGCCGCTTCGCGCAGCTGGTGGAGCAGGGCAGCGCCGGCACACTGCGCCTGCGGGTGCGCGGCGACGCCGTGCCCGGCGCGCCGGCGCGCCAGATCGCCGCCGTGGCCGCAGGCGAGGCCAATGCGCCTGCCCTGATGCTGGTGGCGGCTTCGGGCCTGGCCGGGCTGGCGCCGGCCTTCTCCCTGCTCGACCTGCCTTACCTGCTGCGTGACGCGGCCCATGCCGACGCCGTGCTCGACGGCCCCTTCGGCGATGCCCTGCTGGCGCGCCTGGCGCAGGCGGATGCGGGGCAGGGCGCCGGGCTGCTTGGCCTGGCCTGGTGGGAAAACGGCTTCCGTCACTTCACCGGCAGCGGCGGCCCGCTGCGCGCCGCCGACGCCCTGCGCGGCCTGACGCTGCGCGTGCCGGACGAACCGGTGTTCGTCGCGGGCGCGCGCGCCATGGGCGCCGATCCGCTGCCCTTGCCCTTCGGCGCCCTGTATGAAGCGCTGCGGCGCGGCCGCGCCGAGGCGCAAGACAATTTCCTTTCCCAGATCCTGGCCGGACGCCTGTACGAGGTGCAGAAATCCCTCACCCTCACCGATCATTCGTATGGTGCGCTGGTGCTGGTGGCCAACCGCGCCGCCTGGCGCGCGCTCGCGCCGCACCAGCAAGCCCTGCTGCGCGCGGCCGCGCGCGAAGCGGGCCGCGACCAGCGCGCCGCCGCGCGGGCCCAGGACGGGCAAGCCCTTGCCGCGCTGGCGCGCCATGGCCTGGCCGTGCACACGCTGGCAGCGTCCGAGCGCGAGCGGCTGCGCCAGCTGACGGCACCGCTGCGCGACATCCATTTCAGCCGCCACGGGGACGACCTGCGGCGGCGCTTCGAGGAGCAGGGCGCGCTTCCCTGAGGCGCCGCCACGGCATGCACAAAAACATCATCGATACAGGAGACATCGTGAACCAATACTATCCAGAGCAAGCTGGCCGCGCCGGCAGGGAGCAGCCATGATCAGCGACAGCAAACTGAATGCCGTCTCGGTGGGCCTGGGCCTGCTGCTGACGGCCTATGTGGCGCAGGACCTGCATTTCAACCCGCGCTGGTATGGCGACACCGGCCCGGGCGTGGGCAAGATGCCGCGCGAAGTGGTGGCCGGCTACATGGACATCGCCTATGGCCGCGGCAAGGTGGACGAGGCGGCGCGCCTGTACTACACGCCGAAGACGCTGGACGCCACCCCGCACGCCCCCTACCGCAGCGATGCGGGGCCGCTGGCATCGACCGTGCGCCAGGTGGTGGCCGAGGGCCTGAACGTGGTCGTGCACCACTGCGTCGAAGGCGCCGGCCCGGCGCGCGAAGTGATCGACATGTTCCGCACCTCGAACGGACGGATCGCCTGGCGCAAGACGATCGCCCAGCCGGCCGACGGCGGCGCCTGCGCCAGCAGCAGCCTGGCGCGGCCGCTGGACCTTGGCCTGAAGCCGGCCAAGGCCTGAGCTAGCGCGCCGCGCCGCGTACCCAACCCAACGCAACGGAGACAAGCATCATGGCAGTCACAACCCGGAGCCTGACCGGCACCACCCACAAGCTCGACGCCTGGTTCGTCGGCAAACTCATCCTGATTTTCTTCCGCATCATGCTGGGCGCCTGGATGATCGTCAGCGGCGCCAGCCACCTGCTGTCGGTGTTCGGCTATCCGCCCATCTTTCCCCAGCCGCTGGGCAACATGCACCCGTCGAACGTGATGCTGGTGTCGCTGCTCGAGGTCGGCCTGTTCGACCTCGTCAAGACCGTCGAACTGGTGGTCGGCCTGTGCCTCGTGTTCAACGTGTTCGTGCCGCTCGCGCTGGCCGTGGCGCTGCCGGTGTCGTACATGGTGTTCCACAACTCGATCGCCCTGAACTTCCGCTACGAGCGCATCTTCAGCACCTACATGGCCGTATGGTGCCTGTACATGAACATCATCCTGCTGCTGGCGCACATCCGCTACTACCTGCCGATGCTCAGGATGCGCGCCCCGATGGGCAGGCTGGAGGACCTGAAGGGCCTGGCCACCATCTTCCAGGACCCGGACCGCCCGCAGGGCGGCCGCTGAACCCTTCGCCATTCGATCAACTCATTCGCGGAACCAACATGGCAGACCATATCAACCAGGCCGAGATGGCCAAGAGCCGCCGGCGCGCCGTCATTGCCAGCTACCTGGGCACGACGCTCGAATACTACGACTTCCTCCTGTACGGCGTTGCCGCCGCGCTGGTCTTCCCGCACATCTTCTTCGTCAGCATGAACCCGGCGCTGGCCACCATGTCGGCCTTCGCCACGCTGGCCGCAGGCTACTTCGCGCGGCCGCTGGGCGCGGTGGTGTTCGGCCACTATGGCGACCGCCTGGGACGCAAGAAGATCCTGATGATCACCCTGATGATGATGGGCGGCGCCAGCGTCCTGATCGGCCTGCTGCCGAGCTACCAGCAGATCGGTATCCTGGCGCCGGTGCTGCTGGTGGTGCTGCGCCTGATCCAGGGCTTCGCCATCGGCGGCGAATGGGGCGGCGCCACCCTGATGTCGATGGAGCACGCCAAGCCGCGCGGCCGGGGCCTGGCGGTCTCGATCGTCGCCTCGGGCGGTCCCAGCGGCGCACTGCTCGGCACCATGGTCATGATGCTGTTCTCCAAGCTGCCGAACGAAGACTTCCTCGCCTGGGGCTGGCGTATTCCCTTCCTGCTCAGCGCGCTGCTGCTGGTGCTGGGCATCCTGATCCGCCGCAAGGTCGACGAGACCCCGGAATTCGAGGAAGCGCGCAGGAAGCGCCTGGCCTCCGGCAAAAAGGTCAGCGTGCTGCCGGTGGTGACGGTGTTCCGCCACAACCGCGCCCAGGTGCTGTCGGGCGTGATCGGCGGCCTGGCGCCGCTCGCTTTCGCCACCTTCGCCGCGGCCTTCCTGCTCAACTACGCGGTCACGGTGGGACATAGCCGCACCGATGCGCTGCTGGCGATGACGGTGGCGAACTTCCTGCACATCTTCACCATGCCCTGTTTCGGCGCGCTGTCCGACCGTTTCGGCCGCCGTCCGCTGCTGCTGACGGGCGCCTTCCTGGGCGTGGTGCTGATCTGGCCGATCTTCCTGCTGGTGAACGCGGGCAGCCTGGGCGCGCTGACCCTGGCGCTGATCCTGGCGCTGCCGCTGATCCAGGCCATGCTGGGCGGCCCGGTGAACACCTGGATGGGCGAGAAGTTCGCCGCCGACGTGCGCTACAGCGGCATCGCGGTGACCTTCCAGATCGCCTCGACCCTGGGTTCTGGCCTGTCGCCGATGATCGCCTCGGCCCTGCTGGCCATGGGCGGCGGCAGCGATCCGGTGCTGGTGGCCTGCTTCTTCGGCGGCGTGAGCGTAGTCAGCGCCATCGCCTACTACTTCAGCGCCGAGCGCTTCGACCAGGAGCTGCCGGTGTACACCGCCGGCACCGATGAGGCGCGCGATGCCGAGCGCAAGCTGGCGGCGATCGACGGCGGCAAGCTCGGGGCGCGCTGAGCGGCAGGAATCCGCACCGTCATCGACGCAACGCCCGCTGCCTGCAGCGGGCGATTTTCATGGCGCCGTCGGCGTGGGCGGCTGGCGCGCAGGCGGTGGACCGGGCCGGCGCTGCGCGGCGTCCACCACTGCGATCGTGTTCCCGGCTGCCGCTGGTGGGGGTGCCGGCGCCGGACTGCGCCCACGCGGTCACGCGGCCGGTGCAAGCCGTGCCGCATCTGATCATCGGGGTATTGACCGCGTGGGCGGCGCCACTGTCGCGTCGAATATGGCGCCCCGGTGGAGCCGCCCACCCTACCGCTTGTTGACGGAGCCCTGCGAATTTCGTCCGAACGGCCGGGCCGGGCCAAAAAAAAGCCGGGCATGACCCGGCGTAAAGGAGGAAGAAGGAGAATTACAGGTCGAGCACCAGCCGCTCGCACCTGGCGCGCGAGCAGCACACCATCATCGATTTGTTGGAGGCGCGCTGGGCTGCCGTGAGGACTTCGTCGCGGTGCTCGACCTCGCCCTCCAGTACCGCCACTTCGCAGCAGCCGCAGATACCCGCCTCGCAGGACGAATCGACGGCGATGCCGTTTTCGTTCAGCACCTGCAGGATGGTGGCGCCGGACGGCACGCGCAGCTCGACCCCGCTCCTGGCCAGCTGCACCACGAAGCCGTCGCCGCCGGTGGCCACCGGCGCGCTGGCGCCGAAGCGCTCCAGGTGCACGGTTTCCGGCGCGCGTCCGGCGGCGGCGGCCTCGTAGGCGGCCAGCATCGGCGCCGGGCCGCAGCAGTAGAAATGGGTGCTGGCCGGCGCCGCCGCCACGATGGCACCCATGTCCAGTACGGACTGCGCCTCCTCGTCCACGTGCAGGTGCACGCGCTCGCCGAAGCGCGCCAGCTCGGGCAGGAAGGCGAGGTCGGCGCGGGTGCGGCTGGCGTACCACAGCGTGAACGGCGCGCCGAGCGCGGCCAGGCGCCCGGCCATGCACAGGATCGGCGTGATGCCGATCCCGCCCGCGAACAGCACGCTGTGCGGCGCGTCTTCCTTCAGCGGGAACAGGTTGCGCGGCTGCGACAGCGTGAGTTCGGCGCCCACCCGCAGTGTCTCGTGCATGTAGCGCGAGCCGCCACGGCTGTTCGGGTCGCGTTTCACGCCCACCAGGTAGCGTCCCGGTGCCGGATCCGCTTCGATCAGCGAATACGAGCGCGTGATGCCGTTGGCCAGGTGCACGTCGACGTGGGCGCCGGGCGTGGTGGCCGGCAGCGGCGCCCCGGCCGGATCAACGAACTCGAACAGCTGGATGTCGCGGGTCACGTAGCGCACCGACTGCAGGCGCACCCGCAGCCGGTCCTGCGCCGCTGCCGGCGTGGCGGCGGCCGGCATGGGGAAAGGCGCGTTCATGGCCTACTCCCCGGCGGCGCGGACCGCGACCCGCATCGCGCCGATGCCGTCGATGGCGCAGTCCATCACGTCGCCAGGCAGCACCTGGCCGACGCCGGCGCAGGTGCCGCTCATGATGATGTCGCCCGGGTACAGCGTGTAGTAGCTCGAAGCCCAGGCAATCTGCTCGGCCAGGCCGATCAGCATCTCCGCGGTGTTCGCCTTCTGGCGCAGCACGCCATTGACCTGCAGTTCGATGTCGAGCTGCTCGGCGTCGCCCGCTTCGTCGGCGGTGACCATCCACGGGCCCAGCACCGCGTAGCTGTCGACCGACTTGCGCAGCGAGCGGTCTTCCGGCCCGCGCACCGTCATGTCGAGCGCGATCGCGTAGCCGGCCACGCAGGACAGCGCATCGTCGACGGAGACATTGGCGACGGTCTTGCCGATCACCACGCCGAGCTCCATCTCGTGGTGCGACAGCCGCTGCGGAAAGCGCAGGGCCACGCCCTCGGATGGCCCGACCAGCGCGCTGGCGGCCTTCAGGAACAGGCCCTGCTCGCGCACTGCGCCCTTGTAGCGGTCGGTGAAGGTGGCCTGGTCGGCATTCGCCTCGGCCACGTGGTCGGCATAGTTGACCGGCACGCCGATGATCTTGCCCGGGTTGGCCACCGGGCTCAGGAAGCGCGCTTCCTCGACCGGAATTGACGCCGCATCTGGCAGCAGCGCCGCGATCGCGGCGCGCACCCCGTCCAGGTGGGCGACCAGCAGGTCGCCCGGGGCGGCCGGATAGCGCGCCGCGGGCAGGGCTTCGAGGGCGGCGCTGACGTCGAATACGCGGCCGTCGATGACGGCGCCGAGCTGTTGTTGGTTGTACCAGCAGATCTTCATGGGATGTCCTTCAGTGGGTCGGGTCAGGCGGCGGGCCTGGTTTCCTCGGTCAGCAGGCCGAGGCGGCGCAGCACGTCGGCGTCGGACACGATGAACAGGCGGGCGTCGCTGCTTGCGTGGTGCGCGGCCCAGTTGTGCTGCGGGATGGTGAAGGTGTCGCGCGGGCCCCAGGCAATGGTGTGCTCGCCGATGCGGGTCTCGCCCTGGCCCTCGACCACGGTGCATACCAGGTTGGCGCTGGTGCGCCGCGGCAGGGTCGGGGCGCCGGCATCGAGCTGCAGCATGCAGGTGTCGAGCATCGGCATGGCGCCGGCGCCGTCCAGCGGATTCACATAGCGCACCCGGCGCGCGCCATCGGGCGAGCGCGGGGCGTGGGCCAGGGCGCGCACCGCGTCCGCATACGGATAGCGGAACACGGGCGAGTGCGCGCGCCGGCCGGGGATGGTCTCGGGGACGATGTTGGCCGAGGCAAACGCGGTATCCGGCATGGTGGCCGGCGCGTCCACGACCGGGCCGGGCTGGAACACGACGCTGCCGAGGTGGGCGTGCAGCGGCACGTCGAGCACGTCGAGCCAGACCACCGGCTCCGCGCCGTCGTGGCGGTGCTCGTGCCAGCACATGCCCGGAGTCAGCACGAGGTCGCCGAATTCCATCGGACATTCCTTGCCGTCGACCAGGGTCACGGCGCCTGAGCCTTCGAGCAGGAAGCGCAGCGCGTTCATCGTATGGCGGTGCGGGCGCGCGGTCTCGCCGGGCAGCAGGCATTGCAGGGCCGAGAGCACGCTGCCGCAGGTGAATTCGTCCGCCAGCGTCGCCGCGTGCGGGCTCCACATCTGCAGCACGCGGCGCTGTACCGCGGCCGGCGAGGTCTCCTGGAACGCCAGCTCGACCAGCGGGCGCGTCTCGCTCCAGCGCCAGATGTAGGGCGCCGCAGGCGGTGGCGGCGGCTTGTGCGCGTTCGGGCTGGCCCACAGCGGCGCCAGGCGCGCGGCGTGCCAGCGGGCATAGACGTCTTGGTTGGACTCGCTCATGGCAGGCCTTTACAGTTTGAAGGATTCGAAGGTGCCCGGGTGGAACAGGTCTTCCGGCTGCACGCGGCGCGCGGACAAGCCCTGGCGGTGGTGGTGGTCGAAGAACTTGTCCAGCACATGGCGGTTCTCCTCGACGCCGTACGACCAGAAATCTTCGCCCATCAGATCGCGCGCTTCCTTCAGGCGTTCCTCGGCGAAGGGCAGGGTGATCTTGGTGGCCGAGGTCTCGCCCAGGTGCTCCAGCGCGGCTTGCTTGGACTGGTTGAAGGCCTTGAACACGGCGCCCGGCAGCCAGGGATGCTGCTGCGCCAGGCTGCGGCGCACGCCCAGGATGTGCATGATCGGGAAGATGCGGGTGCGGCGGAAGTAATCCTTGGCCGCTTCCACCGGATCGGGGAACAGCCAGCCGATGTTTGGCGTGCCGGCCGGGACGTCGGGCGCGCGCGGCGCGACATAGGCGTCGATCTCGCCCTTGGCCAGCAGGCTGGAGATGGTCTCGCCTTCGGGCGCGTCGACCAGGCGCACGTCCGGCGGCAGCGCCAGCTTGATCTTTTCCGGGCGGCCCGCGTGCGAGATGCCGCCGCGCACCCAGGTTACGTCCTCCGGCGCGACGCCGTAGTCGTCCTGCAGGATCGAGCGTACCCAGACGTTGGCGGTGAGCTGGTATTCCGGCAGGCCGATGCGGCAGCCGCGCAGGTCTTCGGGACGCTTGATGCGGTCGGTGCGCACGTAGATCGCGGTATGGCGGAAGGCGCGCGACAGGAAGACCGGTACCCCGACATAGGGCAGGGTGCCGGCGGCGGCTTTCACGGTGGAACTCGACAGCGACAGCTCGCAGATGTCGAACTCCTCGGCGCGGAAGGCGCGGAAGAAGATTTCCTCCGGCGAGAGCGTCATGAAGACCGGGTCCACGCCGTCGATCTGGACGGCGCCATCGATCAGGGGACGGCAACGGTCGTAATTCCCGATGGCCACGGAGAGCTGCAGTTTGGACATATGTTTCCTTGACGTGTGAGGCGGGCGCGGCGGCGGACGGACCATGCCAGGGCGCGCTGCGGGGATGGGGCTATTTTTTGCGATCGCAGGGGAGGGAGCAACGCGAAAAGCCTCATTTCAGCTATGCGTGCGCAGCATATCTACACGGCGAAACACACTTTTGCGCATAGCTGCAGGCTGCCGTGCCCGGTTCCTCGCCCGTGGCGGCGGTGCGCGTACGGGTGGCAATCCCGCAATGCCGCGTGTTACCATTTTTGTTCCCTTGCAAACCATCCCCCGCCCATGTCCATGATCGACCGCCCCCGCCGTTCCGGAGAACACCGCACCAGCGCCGCCTCGCGCGAGCGCATCCTCGATGCCGCGTTCGAGGTGATCCGCGACGAGGGTTACAGCGGCGCGACCATGGCCAAGGTGGCCAAGAAAGCGGAGCTGCCGGTGGGCAGCGTGTACTGGCACTTCGAGAACAAGGACCTGCTGCTGGCCGCCCTGATCGAGACCAGCTACGCGCGCTGGCACAGCCAGGTCGCAAGCTCGCTGCAGCCGCTGGAGGGCGAAGGCTTCGGCGAGCACATCGCGCGCCTGTTCGGCACCGTCGATGCGGCGCGCCAGTACGACGCGGCCGACTTCTGGCGCCTGGGGGTGATCCTGAGCGTGGAGAAATCGGTGCGCGAGCAGGTGGCGCGCGAGCGCTTCCTGCACATCCGCCAGCTGCAGCGGGCCGAATTCGCCGCCTGGTGGAGCAAGACCCTGCCAGGCGAGGTGCTGGCGGCCGACCCCGGCCTGCCGGACCGCCTGAGCGGCTTCACCCTGGCGCTGCAGGACGGGAACGCGATCGCCGGCGCCTCGGGCGAAGCGATCCAGGCCTTCCGCCCGATGCTGGCGTCCAGCCTGCTGCACCTGGTGCAGGAGGCCACGGCCGGACTGGCCGCAGCCCCGGCACGCAAGCGCAAGGCCGCCGCCAGGGCCTGAACCACCCCCTCCCGCGCATCGTCCGCGCCGTGTCGCCGCACGCAAAAATAAAATATTGATTCTAGAACGAGTATTCAGCTAATATGTCTCGACCACCCCGGCGCCGGTCCGTTCGGCGACCCGGCGCGCGGGGCAGGCAACCGAATCTGAAGCTCAATGGAGGAAGACGTGGCGATCGTGACCGAAGAAAACACCAGCAAGCGCATCAAGACCCGGAACTGGGACATCCACTACCACGAAGCAGGCCAGGGCCATCCCCTGGTGCTGGTGCATGGCGGCGGCCCGGGCGCTTCGGCCTGGAGCAACTACAACCCGAACATCGCCACACTGGCGAAGAAATACCGCGTGCTGGCGGTGGACCTGCCTGGCTGGGGCAAGTCGCAGGCGGTCACCTACGACCGGCGCGACAACAGCGGCGCGCTGGCCGAGTTCCTCGAGGCGCTGGGCATCACCCAGGCGGCATTCGTGGGCAACTCGATGGGCGGTTCCTCGTGCATCCGCCTGGCCTATGAGCGTCCGGAGCTGGTGTCGCACCTGGTCACCATGGGTTCCTCGGCCGGCGTGCCGGGCATGTTCGACCCGGCCGGCCTGAGCGAAGGCGTGAAGGCGCTGGAAGCGGCCTATTTCAACCCCACGATCGACACCATGCGCAAGTTCGTCGAAGGCATGGCCTTCGACACCCGCCACGTCACCGACGAGCTGCTCGCCGAGCGCGTGAAAGCCGCCCTGGCGCGCCCCGACCACATCGAAGGCTGGAAGAGCGGCCACGGCAAGCCGATGGTCAGGCTCGACCCGGCGCGCGTGGCCACCATCACCGCCCCGACCCTGCTGATGCACGGCCGCGACGACCGCACCGTCCACTTCAGCTCGGCCCTGGTGCTGGCGCGGGCGATCGCGAACTCGCGCGTGTACATCGTGAACCGCTGCGGACACTGGGTGCAGCTGGAGCACACCGACGAATTCAACCGCGTGATCGACTCCTTCATCGAGGGCAACCCGGTCGCCATCCAGCAGGCCGCCTGAACGTGAACGCCGGCCCGGGCGCGCCTGCGCCCGGGTTGAACGAAGATTCCAGAGCTTAAGTTCATAAGCTCGCTACAAGAAGGAGACAGGGAATGATCAAGTCGCTTGCCTATCTGGGCGTGCGTTCCCCCCGCTACCAGGAATGGGAGCGTTTCGGCCCGGACGTGCTGGGTCTGCAGGTGGCCGGCCACGGCCCCGACGGCGCGGTGCGCCTGCGCCTCGACGAAGTCGCGCAGCGCATCGTCATCCATCCGGGCGAACGCAATGCCGTCGCCTACATCGGCTGGAGCGTGCAGGACGAGGCGGCGGCCATGACGGTGGCCCGCCGCGTGAATGCCCATGGCCTCGAGGCGGTGCGTGCCGGCGCCGAGGAATGCGCCGAGCGCAAGGTCGAGGGTTTCGTCTGGTTCAAGGACCCTTCCGGCTTTCGCCATGAGCTGAGCTGGGGCCTGCACCATACCGTGGCCGCCTTCCACCCGGGGCGCGCGATCTCGGGCTTCCGCACCGCGGACCAGGGCCTGGGCCACGTCGTGCTGGCGGTGCAGGACCTCGACGAGGGCGACCGCTTCTACCGCGAAGTGATGGGCTTTTATCCGTCCGATACGGTGCGCGACGGCCCGCTGGTGGCCCACTTCTACCACCTGAACGGGCGCCACCATTCGCTGGCGATCAGCGCCCTGCCGACCCGCGAGGTGGCTTTCCTGCACCTGATGATCGAAGTGAATGCGATCGACGACGTCGGCACCGCGCACGACATCTGCCAGCAGCGCGAGATCCCGATCACTACCACCCTGGGCAAGCACAGCAACGACCGGATGTTCTCGTTCTACATGTACACGCCATCGTGCTTCCGCCTCGAATACGGCTGGGGCGGCCTGGACGTGGACCCCGACCTGTGGACCCCGCGCACCTACGACAAGCCGAGCAGCTGGGGCCACCGCCGCCAGCACGCCGAACTGACCGCGCTGAAGCTGGACGAGGCCTGAGCCGGCAGCGCCATCCCATTTTTTGCAAGACAAGACATTCAAGGAGTGCAGCATGCATCCAGTACGTGAGACCATCATTGGCAACATCGACAGCTTCATCCAGCAGGAAGTCCCCAGCATTGAACTCGGCCGCGTGACGGACGAGGGCGCGCGCCTGATCCGCGACAGCGGCATGGTGCGCATGTTGCAGCCGAAGCAGTACGGCGGCTTCGAGGCCGATCCGCGCGAGTTCTACCAGACCGTCATCGAACTGGCCTCGAAGGCCTCGTCGCTGGGCTGGGTCGGCTCGGTGGTCGGCGTCCATCCCTTCCAGTTCGGCCAGGGCGACCCGCGCATGCAGGAGGAGGTCTGGGGCGCGGACCACGACACCTGGACCGCCTCGCCCTACGCGCCGATCGGCCGTGCGCGCCGCGTGGAAGGCGGCTACCTCCTGAGCGGCCAGTGGCCGTTCTCCTCGGGCACCGACCACTGCAAGTGGGCCGTGCTGGGCGGCCTGGCCGAGCGCGAAGGCGGCGAAGCCGGTGCGTTCACCGAACTGATGCACTTCGTGCTGCCACGCGCAGACTACGAGATCCTGCAGGATTCCTGGAACGTGATGGGCCTGCAGGGCACCGGCTCCAAGGACGTGCTGGTGCAGGACGTGTTCGTGCCGAACTACCGCACTTATAACGTTCAGGCCCTGAACGACTGCGAGTATGCGGCCCGCCACCGTCCGGAGAGCGTGCTGTACCGGATTCCCTTCGACCTGTTCTTCCCCGGCGCGATCTCGGCCGCGACGCTCGGCATCGCCGCCGGCGTGGTGAACCACTTCGCCGAGTACACCGGCAGCCGCGTCACCCGCATGGGCGTGAAGCAGACCCAGAACCCCTACCACATGGCGTCGCTGGGTGCGGCGCTGGCCGACATCGACGCCTCCTGCCAGCACGTGCTGAACGAGATCGGGGACATCTACAAGCTGGTCCAGGCCGGCGGCAAGGTCACCAGGGAGATGAAGTACAAGGCGCGCGTCAACCAGGTGCGCGCGGTGCGCCGCGCCGCCGAGGCGGCGGCCGAGGTGTTCAAGCACGCGGGCGGCAATGCCAGCCGGGTCAGCAACCCGATCCAGCGCACCTGGCGCGACCTGTCGGTGGCGATGGGGCACGCCTGCAACGTGGACGATCCGGTGTATGCGGCCTACGCCGGCACGCTGTACGGGATCCCGGTGCCGCGCGGCGTGGTGATCTGATGCGGCCGGCAGCGGACACCTGAGCGATCCATGACGAAGCTGCCGGCGCCGCCGGCGCCAATGGTGCTGACGGTGCTGATGGTGCTGGCGCACACCGCCTTCGCCGGCGGCCGGGTGGCGTTGACCCTGTCCGCACTGCGGCTGGGCGGCTCGCCGTTCCAGGTCGGCATGATCGTCAGCCTGCTGGCGCTGGTGCCGATGTTCCTGGCGGTGCAGGCCGGGCGCTGGACCGACCGGCGCGGCGTGGCCGGTCCGCTGCTGCTTGCCCTGGGCCTGCTCGAAGCGGGCCTGCTGCTGGCCGCGCTGCCGGCGCTGCCGGCGCTGGGCGCGGCCGCCATCCTGATGGGGTGCGGCTTCATGCTGGTCCACGTGGCGCTCAACAACGCCGTCGGCGGCTGGGACGCGCAGGCGCGCAGCCACGGCTTCGCGATGCTGGCGCTCGGCACCTCGGTGTCCAGCGTCGCCGGTCCGATGCTGGCCGGCGTGCTGGTCGACCTGGCCGGGCACGCGCGCGCCTTCTTCCTGCTGGCCATCCTGCCCTGCCTGGCCCTGCCGATGCTGCGTGGCGGCCATCTGCCACCTGCGCCGGCCCCGGCCCCGTCCAGTACCGCGCCGGCTGTCCGGCCGCGCATGGCCGACCTGCTGCGCCATGCGCCACTACGCGCCGTGTTCGTCACCGGCGCGCTGCTGTCGATGGGCTGGGACCTGTTCAGCTTCATGCTGCCGATGCACGGCGAGCGCATCGGCCTGACGGCCACCATGACCGGGACGGTGATGGCTGCCTTCGGCGCCGGCACCTTCGTGGTGCGCCTGTTCATCGGCAGGCTGGCCCGGCGCTACACGGAATGGCAGGTGCTGGGCGCCGTGCTGGCCCTGAGCGCGGCCGTGTACTTCCTGATGCCGCTGGCGCGCACCCTGCCGCCGCTGCTGGCGCTGGCCTTCGTGCTCGGCCTCGGCCTGGGCTGCGCGCTGCCGATGACGATGAGCGCGATCGCCCGCAGCGCTCCGCCCGGGCGCGGCGGCGAGGCGATCGGCATCCGCACCATGCTGGCCAACGCCAGCCAGACCGTGCTGCCGGTCAGCTGTGGCGCGCTCGGCGCGGCGTGGGGCACGCAGGCGGTGTTCTGGCTGGTGGCCGGCCTGCTGGGAGCGGGCCTGGTGCTGATGGGACGGGCGCGCGCCGGCACGCCTGCCGGCTAGCCGTTCGCCATCTGCACCACGGCCAGCCGCCGGCCCGGCGCGCGCGGCGTCCGGAACTGGCTGCCGTTTTAGAGCGCGACCGGGGGCCGGGACGGCAGAACCCAAAGCGGCGCTAGGCGCCTGGCCGCAGCCTTGCGCGATCATGGTGCGCCACTGCCAACCGGCCTGCACAAGGCAATCAAGCACCTGTTGCAGGGCATCGAACACGAGAAGCCGCCCGCGCGCAGTCCGCTCAGGACGCGGCAGGCCCGAGGCCGCTCAGCGCAGGGGCGCGCATGGCAGGACGAAATCGACGTGGTAGTGCTCGTCGTGCCGGATCCAGGGCCTGGCCTTCATGAAGGGCAGGGCGGCGATCCAGGGCCAGGCCGGCGTGCCGTGCAGCTTGCGCACGAAGGGCGGATCGAGGATGACCCGGCCGATGCGGGCGCCACGCGCCCGCGCGTAGTGGTCGAGCAGCCGCAGGTGGTCGGCGAGCGCCGCGAAGTCGATCCGGTAGCCATGCCAGCGCCCCGCGCTGTCGAACTCGAGGCCGTAGCCGAAGCGCTGGGCGGCCGAGCGCGGCAGGGTGGCCGGGCGCCCGTCCGGGCCGCGTACCGGCACCATGAAATCGACCGAGACACCGGCCTGGTGGGTGCGGTGCGGCGGCATCGGTCCGCCCGTCTGCAGGCCGGTTTCGCCATAGACGAAGGTGGTGCCGGGCTGCCCTGTTTCCAGGGCCCGGTAAGCGTCCACCACGATGTCGCGCACGCTGGCGTGGACCCAGGTGCGGCCCAGCTCCACGCCCCGTTGCGCGTAGGGCTCGAAGTTGTTCCCTCGCGCCGGCAGCGCCACGGCCCCTTCGATACGGCCGTGGGCCGGGTTTCCGAAGCAGGTACTGGTGGCGGCGTCCTCGGCGACAGCCCGTGCGGGCAGGGCCGTGAGGACGGCTGCGGCAAGGAAGACAAGAAGGGTAGTAGGCATGGTGGTCGTCCTGAAAGCTAGGTCGCACATTGGCGGCGGTGCGATTCGCATTTTCTGGTTAATTAATCACAGGCAATAGATCTATCTCAACAAATCGGCACAGACCGTTTGCTAGGGTGGCGTTCACACTCTTTATGCGAGGAAAGAATGCCCAAGCTGAACCCCTCATTCACCTTTGTCGGCCTGCGCCGCCTCGCATTCCTGCTCCTGGTGCTGGTCCTGCTGTGGATCGTCGCCCCGTATGGCATCGTGCCGCCGGGGCACCGCGGCATCATGACCACCATGGGCCGTCCGGGCGAGACGGTGCTGGAGGAGGGCATCCACTGGAAGTGGCCGGTGCTGCAGCGCCTGCACCTGGTCGATGTCTCGATCCAGGAGAATAACGGCGAAGGCACGGCCGCGTCGGCCGACCTGCAGACCGTGACCATGAAGGTGTCGCTGAACTACCACGTGCTGCCATCGAAATCCCTGTACGTGTTCCGCGACCTTGCCAACGCACCGGGCGAACGCATCGTGCTGCCGGCGGTACACGAGGCGGTGAAGGCCAGCGCCGCGGCATATACCGCCGAGCAGCTGATCGGCCAGCGCAACGCGCTGCGCAACGACATCGTCGAACAGCTGCGGGCGCGCCTGGGACGGCACGGCATCCAGGTGGACGAAATGAGCATCATGGACCTCGATTTCAGCGAAGGCTTCAACCGCGCGATCGAGGCCAAGGCCACCGCCGAACAGGAAAAACTGAAGGCCGAGCGCGACCTGGCGCGGATCCAGGTCGAGGCCCAGCAAAAGCTGGCCTCGGCCAAGGCCGAGGCGGATGCGCTGGCCCTGCAGCGCCAGCAGGTGACGCCGGAGCTGCTGCGCCTGCGCGAAACCGAGAACCAGGCGCGCGCGATCGACAAATGGGATGGCAAGCTGCCCGATACCATCGCGGGCGGTACGGTTCCGTTCCTGAACCTGCCGCGTGAATGAGGCCATGCTCCGCGTGCACCGGTACCGGCACCGGCCGGCCTGACCCATGCCGACCGTGCTGACCCATGCCGTGGTCCCGGTGGCGCTCGCCCTCGTGCCTGGGGTGGGAGGCGGCGCCGGGCGGCTGCCGCCCCGGCTGCTGCTGTGCGCGATGGTGGCCGCGATGCTGCCGGATGCCGACGCCGCCGGCTACTGGCTGGGCGTGCCCTACGCGGCGCTTGCCGGGCATCGCGGATTGAGCCATTCGCTGGCCTTCGCGCTGGCCCTGGGCCTGCTTGCGGCGCTGCTGGCGCGGCGCCTGCGCAGTCGTGTCTTGCCGGCCGCCTGCTTCGTCGGCGCCTGCACCCTGTCCCATCCCTTGCTGGACATGCTGACCACGGGCGGGCAGGGCGTCGCCCTGTGGGCTCCCTGGTCGAGCGAGCGCCTGTTCTTTGCGCTGCGGCCGATCGAAGTCGCCCCGCTGGCGCCGGCGCGGATGCTTGGCGATCGCGGCCTGGTGGTGCTGGCCTCGGAGCTGCGCTGGGTATGGCTGCCGGCGGGCGCCCTCGGCCTGTCCTGCGTCGCCTGGCGCTGGCTGCGTGCCGCCACCCGGCGTCGCTCTCCCCGTTTCTCCCCTTCACCTGGTCCCGAGCGACGCCGATGAACGATCCTTATTTCCGCCCTTCGCTCCAGGTGCCGCGCGCTGGCTGGTACGCGCTCGCAGCCGCCATGCTGGCAAGCCTGCCCGCCGCCTGGCTGTATGCCTGGGCCACCGCGCCCGCGCCTTCGCCCGCCGATCCCTTGTGCACGCTCGGCATGGCGCTCTGGCTCGCGCTGGCGGCCAGTTGTGTGGCCGCGCTGGGCAAGGTGCGCCACCCGGGCTGGATGTGGCGTGCCGGCGCGGCGCTCGGGGCCTGCGCCTGGTACCTGCAATGGGCGGCCTGGCTCGCGCAGCCGGCGCCGCCCCCTGACTTGCTGCAGGCGGTCCGGGAGCCCGGCGCGGCGGGCGCCTGGTTCCTGCGGCCCGACCTGGTGCTGGCGTCGGCAAGCAGCCGCGCCACCGGCGCCTCGTCCTTCGTGGCCGGTGCGGCCACGGTCGTGGTGTGGCTGGTCGAGCTGTGCGCATTCATGCTGCCGCCCGCGCTGGCCGGCGCCAGGCGCGCGGCGGCGCCGTTCTGCGAACAGGCCAAGGCGTGGGCGCGCGAAGTCCACGTGCCGGTCCACTTCCGCTTCATCGACGACCCCGAAGCGGTGCGCCGCCGGCTGGAACGCGATCCGCGCCAGCTGGCCGCGCTGCTGCGGCCCTGCGGCGACGAGGAAACCCTCTTTGCCGAGATCACCCTGCACCGCTGCGAGGGCGGTACCGCGTTCGTCACCATTTGCAATTTTGCCGCGATGGCGCCGGAACAGGTACCGGTGCCGGCCCTGCGTACCCTGGCCGAAGCGGCGCCCGAGCGGGTGGAATGCTTTGCGCAGCTGGACGAGCCGGTAGTCGAGCTGCTGCGCGTCCCGGCGGGCGAGGTGGACGCCCTGGTGCGCGGCTGGGAAGCCGCCGCCTCATCCTGAGGGGCAAGTCCGGCCCCATCACCGCTACCGTCACGGGAGTGCCATGAATCACGACCCCTTCCAGAAAATCTCGCAGGCGCCGACCCGGCCGCATGCCGCCGCCACCCCTTCGCGCTTCGACGTGGCCGACCTGTACCGCGGCCCGGTCGCCGGCGATGCTGCGGCGGCCGCGGCGGCTCCCGCACTGGACGAGAAGCTGCGCCAGGCCTACTTCTGGATCGTCAACCGCGCGATCATCAGCCCGCACTACGACATCGAATACCACGCCGGTCCGCCGCGCAGCCACATGGTGGGCGACACCCGGCGCACGCTGACCCTGCCCTCGGCGCAAAGCTACTCGAGCTTCGTGCTGCTGCCGCTGCTGGCCTTCGCGGCGCGCCGCAAGTGCCTGTTCATCGGCGGACCCGGGCGCGGCAAAACCGCCAGCGCGGTCCTGATGGGTGTCCTGGCCGGCATCCCGGTGCGCGAGGTGCGGCGCGCGATGCAGCACGGCCACCCGCAGATGACGGTGGCCGACCTGCTGGGCAATCCGCTGCCGGCCGACCTGCTCAACGCCCGTCGCCTGGACGAGATCCGCATCGCCTGGCGCGCCTGGCTGCCGATGCGGGTCAAGATCGTGGACGAATACAACCGGATCCCGACGCGCACCCAGAGCGCGCTCCTGACCCTGATGGGTGACAACTACGCCGAGCAGCTGGACCAGGTTTTCGAGTGCCCGGAGTCGGCCTGGTACCTGACCGCGAACGACGACCAGGGCGGCGGCACCTATCCGGTGATCGAGGCCCTGCGCGACCGGATCGACGTGACCGTCCAGGCACTGGCCTTCAATCCGCGCTTCCTGGACGAGCTGCTGCTGCGCATCGAGGACGACATCCGGCCGGAAGAACTGGTGCCGCGCGAACTGGTGTTTTCGGAGGCGGAGATCGACGCGATGGGGGCGGCGATCCGGGCGGTGTCGGTGCCGGTTCCGGTGCGCCGGCGCCTGGAATTCTTCGCCAGCCAGTTCGAGCTGTGCGAGACGGCGGGCGCGCAGTTCGAATACCTGAGCAAGGACACCGCGCGCCTGGCCGGCGTGCCCCTGCGCGAACTGGGCGCCGCCGACAACGGGCGCGACCGCCTGGCGGACCTTGGCTGCCAGAGCCTGAACGGGATCTCGGTGCGCCAGCTCGGCACGCTGCTGGTGTTCGCCAAGGCGCTGGCCTGGTTTCGCGGCAACCCCGAGGTGGACCTGGAAGACCTGCGCCAGGTGCTGCCTTTCGTCCTGCGCGACAAGCTGCAGCCGGACCCGGAGGCGCCTTTCTTTGCCGAAGCCGGCAACACGGCCCTGCGCAGCGACCGGATCAGCTGGCTGCGCCTGCTGTTCGACCTGGCCAGCGCCGAGTATGAACGCCTGGACCTGGACCGCCGGGACGAAGTCGGCGAGATGGCGGCCACCCTGGCGCGCGGCCTGGACGGCCTGGGCGAGCGCGAGACGGCGGCGCGCATCGTCCGCATCGAGAAGCTGGTGGCCGAGCGGGTCAAGGGCAGGAAGCTGTACGGCCACCTGGCCGACGACCTGCTGATGCTGAAATACCTGCACCAGCGCTACACCAACTACCTGGCCTGGCTGCGGGCGCGCTGAGATGCTGTGCGCTGCATTTGCCGAGGCGCTGGCCGCGCGCCGCCAGCACTGCAATGCCGCGGTGGCTGCGGCGCGGCGCGCCTGGCCGGGCTTCGACCAGCACGCCTTCGGCCGCTTCCTGGCGGAGCAGGCCGACCCGGTGGTGGCGGCCGTGGCCGTGCTGACGCCGCAGCGCGTGGCGGCCGTGGTCGACGCCAGTGTCGGGATCGGCATCGAACTGGCCGGCCAGCGCCTGCTGGACGCCAGCCCGCGCGGCCTGGCCCTGGCGCGGGCCTGGTCCGGCCTGGCGCCCTGCTGCGCCGTGCAGGTGGCGCAGTCTCCTGGCCAGGTACTCGGCATGCTGAGCAATGCCGCACTGCACCTCGCGGCGCTGCCCGGCGTGAACACGGCGCGCTGGCAGGCCGACATGGCGGCGCTGGCGCCCCTCGCCTTGACGCTGGCCGATCTGCGCGCGCTGGGCCAGGTATTGGCCTGGCGCGCCGGGGCCGCGCATTTCCGGCAGGGCGCGCTGGCGGCGCTGGACGCGCTGCCGCCGGCGCTCGCACTTGGCGTGGTAGGGGCGTCGGGGAGCGGCGACTGGGGCCAGGTGCGCGCGGCGCTGCGGGACGACCCGTGGTGGCGCGCGCCGCAGGACGAGCATGGGGCCTCGCAACGCATCGTGGGCGCCTTCGCGGGCCTGGGCGGCGCCTTCACGGCGCCGCCGCTGCTGCGTGCGGCCGGCGCGCACGCGGGCGGAGCGTCGTTCGTGGTGCGCTCCGGCGAGCAGGACTTCGCCTTGCATGCGGACGCCCACGGCGCCATCGTGCTGCCGGCGCGTACCGGGATGTTCGATGCGGCGCAGGATGGCGCTGGCGATGAAAATGGTGCGGCGAAGGTGGAAGTGGACTGGCAGCGCGTCGCGCCCCCGTTCCCGGCGCAGGACTGCGCGGTCTGCGCCAGCGCCACGACGATCGCGATCGCTTCTCCCTATTCGCATGCGATCCTGCTGGTGGCGCGCGCATCGAGCCCAACATGAAGCGGCGCACCGAACCGGACCCCGGCGCCACCCAGGCCCTGCTCGAACGCTGGCACGCGCACTGGCCCGCCGCGCTTGCCTGCTGGAGCCGGTATACCCGGCTGCACCCGCCGCGCATCTATACCAGCACGGCGGAGACCCAGTGGGCCGGCCTGCACGGCAGCTTCGCCATGATCCGGCTGGCCGACCAGGGCGTCGTGGTCGACCTGCAGGCGGTGCGCGCGCTCGGCCTGGACGACTACGCCGTCGAGATCCTGGCCCATGAGATCGGGCACCATGTGCTGGCGCCGGGTACGGCCAGCATGCACCTGCGCATGCTGGCGCGCGTGCGCCGCGTGCTCGGGCCCCTGGCCGACGCGGCGCCGCTGGTGGCCAACCTGTACACCGACCTGTGCATCAACGACCGGCTCCAGCGCCAGTGCGGTCTGCGGATGGACGAGGTCTATCGCGTGCTGGGCCGCGACGGCAAGTCCGCGGCGGCGGGCGCCCTGTGGGCGCTGTACCTGCGCATCTACGAGCAGCTGTGGCAGCTCGCGCCGCGCAGTCTCGGAGGCGCGGCTTGCGAGGAGGCCGCGGAGGCCGACGCCTGGCTCGGCGCCCGCACCGTCCGGGTCTATGCCGACGAGCCGCTGACCGGCGTGCGGCGCTTCGCGGCCCTGCTGCTGCCCTACCTGCCCGGCAAGCAGGGACTGGCCCGTATCCCGCGCTGGCAGGATACGCGCACCGCGGCGGCGGGCTGCGCGCCGGGCGGCCTGCATGTGCTGGACGAAGACGAGGACGGTGAAGGAAGCGGAGAAAACGCCGGGGAAGCCCTGCATCCGGCCTGGGACGTGCGGGTGACCGGCGACACCGCCCCGGCCGCCGCAGGCGGCCAGCGCAGCGGCAGCGCGTGCGGGCAGGCGCGCGAACCCTTCGAGTACGGCGAGATCCTGCGCCTGGGCGGCAGCACGCTGTCGCCGCGCGAAGCCGCGATGCGCTACTACCGCGAGCGCGCCTTGCCCTACCTGGTGCCTTTTCCGAAGCGCACGCAGCGGCAGGCGCCCGAGCAGCAGTTCGAAGGATACGCCCCGTGGAGCCTGGGCGACCCGCTCGAGGACGTCGACTGGGCGCGCAGCCTCGCGTACTGCCCGCACCCGGTGCCCGGCCTGACCCTGCTGCGCCGGGTCCACGGCGAAGACGCGTCCGGCGCGGCCGCGCCGCTGCCGATCGATCTCGACCTGTACGTGGACAGTTCCGGCTCGATGCCCGATCCGCAGCGGGACACTTCGCAGATGGCGCTGGCGGGCGCCATCGTCGCCCTGTCGGCGCTGCGCAGCGGAGCCGCGGTCCAGGTCACCCTGTGGAGCGGCAAGCGCGAGGTGCTCGCCACCCCGGGCTTCACGCGCGACGCCGACCAGGTGCTGCGGGTCCTGACCGGCTACTTCGGCGGCGCCACCTGCTTTCCGATCCACCGCCTGCGCGCGACCTATGCCGCGGGTGCCAGGCCGCGTCCGACCCACATCCTGATGATTTCCGACGACGGCATCACCAGCATGTTCGACGAGGACGAGCGCGGCGAGAGCGGCTGGACGATCGCGGCGCGCGCCCTGGCCGCCGGCACGGCGGGCGGCACCATGGCCCTGAACCTGGCGTCCGGCTGCGATGCGGCCGACAGCCCCTGGTACGGCGAACTGGCGGCGATCCTGGAGCGCGCGCGGCGCGAGCAGGGCTGGGACATCCACGCCGTCCCCGACCTCGACGGGCTGGTCGCCTTCGCGTACGCCTTCAGCCACCGCCTGTATGCCAGGCACGCGGAAGGCGCGCGGTGAACCAGGCCGGCCCGGCGCTGGAAGCGATGCTGCGCCGCCTGCGCGAGACGCCGGCCGAGTTCCTGGCGGAGCCGCGCATCGGGTCGTACACCGGCGCCGCCGGGGTAGTGGTGCCCGCGCTGGTGCACGACCTGATGCGCATGCACGGGCACGCGCCGTCCCCGCGCTGGCTGGCGGCGCTGGGTGGCATCGACCCGCGCGCGCGCCGCAACCGGCTGGCCCTGGCGATGATCACCTGCTGGCTGCTGGCGGACCCGTGGTTCCTGGCGCGGCCGCTGCCGCTGCCGCTTGATGCGCTGTGCGCCGTGTTCGACAGCGCCACCCCGCTGCTGGCCCAGGCGACGGCGGCGCACCGCTTTGCCGCCGACGCGGCCGATGGCGAGGAGCTGGTGCGCGTGGTGCTCGCCCGGCTGGGATACCGCCCGGCGGGGGAAACGGCGGCGCAGGCCGAGGACCGCCTGGCCGCGGTGAGCGGCGCGGCCCGGCGCCGGCTGCTGGAAGCGAGCCGCGCGGCCGAGAAACGGGCACGCGCGGTGCGCGAGGCGCTGGCGCGCAAGGCGGCCCAGGAGGCGGCGGACAAATGGACCCGCGAATGAAGGATGGCGCCGGCGCCTGGACGGCAGGGGAAACGGCGGCGCAGCGGCGCGCGCGCTTTCCGACACTGGGCCAGGCCGGCCGGCGCATGCTCGACTTCCTGCGCCGCCATCCGCACGCGCCGATCTACCGCAACCACAGCGGCAACCGCTTGCTGGCCCATGAAATCGGCCTGGTGCGCGCCTTCGAGGAGGAAGTGGCCGCCACGCCACCCGACTGGACGCCGGGCCGGGTACCCGGCTGGGTCATGCCCTTCGTGGCCGACGCCTTCGCCACGGTGCCTTTCTATCGCGCGCTCGGCTCGCCGCCGCGCCGGCTGGACGAGCTGGCGCCGGTGGCGCGCGCCGACCTCGCCGCCGACGTCGCCCGCTTCGTCCCGGACCATGTCGACACGCGGCGCCTGCTGGCGTTCCAGACCACCGGCACCACCGGCCATCCTTTGCTCGTGCCCTCGCATCCGCTGGTGGCGGCGCGCTACGCGGCCTTCCACAAGCGCGCGCTGCGGCGGGCCGGCATCGTGCCGAACCACGGGGCGGGGCAGGTGGGGGTGGTGTTGCTCGGCTTCCAGCGGCGCTGCTTCACCTACGTCTCGGTCTCGCCCACCATGGGCGAATCCGGCCTGGCCAAGATCAACCTGCACCCGGCCGACTGGCGCCACGAGGACGACCGCGCGCGCTACCTCGACGCGCTGGCGCCGGAAATCGTCGCGGGCGACCCGATCTCGCTGCGCGCCTATGCCGCGCTGCCGTGCCGGCGCGCGCCGCGCGCGATCCTGTCGGTCTCGATGGCCCTGCACGCGGGCCTGCGCAAGCTGCTGGAGAGCCGCTTCGGCTGTCCGGTGCTGGACATCTATTCGCTCAACGAAGTCGGCCCGGTGGCGGTGCACGACGAGGCCGCGGGCGGCCACCTGCTGCTGCAGCCCAGGCTCTACGTGGAGATCCTGGACGAGCGCGGACGCCCGGTGGCGCCCGGGGAGCGCGGCGAGATCGCCGTCACCGGCGGCTTCAATTTCTGCCTGCCGCTGCTGCGCTACCGCACCGGCGACCATGCGGCGCTGGTGGCGGGCGCCGAGGGGCCAGTGCTGGCCGGGTTGTGCGGGCGGCGTCCGGTGCGCTTTTTCGGGCGCGGGCAATGGTGGAACAATATCGACGTCACCCACGCCCTGCGCCCGCTTCCGCTGTCCCATTTCACGTTGTACCAGGCGGCCGATGGCAGCCTGCTGCTTGGCCTGGCGCGCGAGGCGATGGCGTATGCGGCGGCGGCGCAGGGCGCGCTGGCGCCGCTGTTCGGGGAGCGGGAAATCGCGGTGCGCCCGATCCTGGCCGAGGACAAGGTGCTGCAGTACAGTTCGGACCTGCCGGGCGCATGCCAGGACGGCGCGCCGCAACCCGCAGCGCCGGCCCCCGGCGCCTGTCATACTGGCGCATCGACAGACGGACACGCAGACCCATGACCACGCCCACCGAAGACCGCAGCGCATGAAGGCCCACCGTCTCGGCCTCGTGGTGGGCAAGTTCTGCCCGCTGCACCGCGGCCACATGCACCTGATTCAGGCCGCCCTCGACGCCTGCGACGAGGTACTCGTGCTCAGCTACACGAAACCGGCATTTCCGCGTTGCGACGCCTTGCAGCGCGAGGCCTGGCTGGCCAGCCTGTTTCCCATGGTGCGCCGGCTGGTGCTGGACGATGTCCGGGTGGCCCAGGCCTGCGCGCGGCGCGGCATCGCCCCGCTCATGCCCCTGCCCGCGAACGAGGCGCCGGCATCGGTGCACCGCGCGTTCACCGCCTGGCTGTGCTGGGCGCTGGCCGATTGCAGCGTGGACGCGGTGTTCACCAGCGAAGCCTACGGTGACGGCCTGGCCGCGGCGCTGGCGGCGCATTTCACCGACTGGAGCGGGCGCCGGATGCAGGTCGTGCACGTGAGCGTCGATCCGGCGCGGCGCGCGGTGCCGGTGTCGGGCACGCAGGTGCGCGCCGATCCGCAGCGCCACCGGCACCTGCTCGACCCCATCGTATACGCCAGCTTCGTGGACCGCATCTGCATCCTGGGCGGCGAGTCGAGCGGCAAGACCACGCTGGGCGGGGCGCTGGCCGGCGCGCTCGGCGCCGCCCTGGTGCCGGAGATGGGCCGGCTGTACTGGGAAGCGAAGGGCGGCCGGCTGGTGTACGAAGACATGCGCGCCATCGCCGAGGCGCAGGTGGACGAGGAAGAGCGCCTGGCGCGTGCCGCCGGCCGCTGGCTGGTGTGCGACGGCAGCGCCCTCACCACCGCCTGCTACAGCGAGGATGGCTATGGCCGGGTCGATCCGGTGGTGCAGGCGCTGGCCGCACGGCGCTACGCCTTCTGCTTCGTCTGCGCGCCCGACTTTCCATTCGTGCAGGATGGCACCCGGCGCGATGCGCCTTTCCGCGCGCGCCAGCACCGCTGGTACCTGGAGCGCCTGGCGCGCGCAGGCGTCCCCCATGCGCTGCTGGAAGGACCGGTGGAGCGGCGCGTGGCCACCGCCCTGGCGCTGCTGCGGCGGGCAGGGGAAGGGAGGATTGGGGCATGATGGACCGGTTCCAGGAAATGCGGGTGTTCGCCACCGTGATCGACACCGGCGGCTTCACCGCGGCGGCGCGCCGGCTCGGAATGTCGAAGGCCACGGTGTCGCGCCACGTGAACGAACTCGAGGAGCGGCTCGGGGTGCGCCTGCTGCAGCGCACCACCCGCCGCCTGTCGGCCACCAGCGAAGGCGAAGTCTTCCACGCGCGCTGCCGCGAACTGCTGGACCGGCTGGACGAGGCGGAAGCGGAAGCCGCCTCGGGCAGCGCGGCCGCCACTGGCCTGGTGCGGATCAACGTGCCGGTGAGCTTCGGGCTGCTGCACCTGGCGCCGCTGTGGCCGGCGCTGCTGGCGCGCCATCCGGCGCTGGAACTCGACATCACGCTGTCCGACCGCGTCAGCGACCTGGTCGAAGAGGGATACGACCTGGCGGTGCGCATCGGCCAGCTGCCGTCATCCTCGCTCGTGAGCCGGCGCCTGGCCAGCACCCGGCTGGTGCTGTGCGCGGCGCCGGCCTACCTGGCGGCGCGCGGCGAGCCGGACATGCCGGCCGACCTGGCACGGCATGAAGTCATCGCCTACAGCCTGTTCGCGGCCGGCGAACAATGGAGCTTTAGCGGGCCGGCGGGCGAGCAGGCGGTGCGGGTCCAGCCGCGCATGGGCGCCAACAACGGCGACACCTGCCGCATCGCCGCGCTGGCCGGGCTGGGCATCATCCTGCAGCCGAGCTTCATGGTGGGCGCCGACCTGGCCGCGGGACGCCTGCGGGAGTTGCTGCCGGGCTGGCGTTCGGTGGAACTGGGCATCCACGCGGTGTATCCCTCCCGCAAGTTTCTTGCTCCTAAGCTGAGGGTCGTGATCGACTTCCTGGCTGAAGCCCTGGCGGGAGCGGACTGGGAAGATTGTTCCGATGAATGAAACAGTGTAGTGCCGTTTCGCCTGTTTATCTTCATCCTTGATGTCAATATCATGGTGATGTCGATGTGGCACTCGCCGCGTCCCAGCAGGAGTACACCATGTCCCGACTACCGACCCTCTTCGTTTCCCACGGCTCGCCGATGCTGGCGCTGCAGGACAGCCCGGCGCGCCGCTTCCTGGCCGGGCTCGGCGCCGCGCTGCCGCGGCCACGCGCGGTGCTGGCCGTGTCGGCGCACTGGGAGACCATCGGGGCGCCGGCCCTCGGTTGCGCGCCGCGCCCCGCCACCATCCACGATTTCGGCGGTTTCCCGCCCGCCCTGTACCAGATCGACTACCCGGCGCCCGGCGCGCACGATGTCGCCGAACGGGCGGCGGCGCTGCTGCAGGCGGCGGGCCTGGCCACGCGGCGCGACCCCGGGCGTGGCCTGGACCACGGCGCCTGGGTGCCGCTGCGCCTGATGTATCCGGACGCCGACGTGCCCGTGACCCAGCTCTCGATCCTGCACCGTGGCGACCCGTCCGCCCACCTGCGCATCGGCCGGGCGCTGGCGGCGCTCAGCGAGGAGGGGGTGCTGGTGCTGGCGTCGGGCTCGCTGACCCACAACCTGCATGCCTATCGCGGACAGGGCGTGGATGCGCCGGTGCCCGACTGGGTGACCGGTTTCGGCGACTGGATGGCGGCGCGCCTGGCGGCCAACGACCAGACCGCGCTGCTCGACTATCGCCACGCGGCCCCGCACGCGGTGCAGAACCATCCCACCGACGAACACCTGCTGCCGCTGTTCGTCGCCCTGGGCGCGGCCGGTCCTGGTGCGCGTGCCACGCGCCTGCATGCGAGCGTGGAGCACGGCGTGCTGGCGATGGATGCCTACGCCTTCCAGTAGCCAGCAGTGCGCCAACGCCGTGCGCAGGCGGCGATGATGTCAATGCAACACTTTAATACTTCAATCGGGAGCAATCATGCACACCACGAATCCTAGCTACCGCAACCTGGACGACGAAGGCAAGCTGGTGCTGCGCGTCGCGCTCGCCGCCCTGCTGCTGTTCCACGGCATCTCGAAGCTGTCCGGCGGTATCGGCTTCATTACCGGCATGCTGCAGGGGATGGGCCTGCCGGCGCTGTTCGGCTACGGGGTCTATGTGGGCGAAGTGGTCGCGCCGCTCCTCATCCTGGTGGGCCTGTTCACCCGCCCTGCGGCGCTGGTGGTGCTCATCAACATGGTGGTGGCCGTGCTGCTGGCGCATACCGCCCAGTTCTTCACGCTCAACGAGACCGGCGGCTGGGCGCTCGAACTGCAGGGCATGTACTTCGCCGCGGCACTGGCCGTGGCCCTGCTGGGCGCCGGGCGTTACAGCCTGGGCGGGGCCGGGGGGCGCTTCAACTAAGGCTGGACTGGCCGGTTTCCAAGCCGCGAACGGGGGAATCGCGTATCATGACGCCCCTGGATCGTGCCACGGTATTCGCCATCTGTTCGCCTGCTGTTCGCCTGGCGCTTCGCCGCGGAGCCTGCAACGCAGCGCGATCTGAACGCGTGGGCAGGGGACCTGCCCACCCTACGCTCATCCATCCGCCTCAGGCTTCATTCAGGATCACCACATGGAAATCAAGGTCAATTTTCTCGACAAGCTGCGTCTCGAAGCGAAGTTCGACGACTTCACGGTCATCGCCGACCAGCCGATCCGCTACAAGGGCGATGGCTCGGCGCCCGGCCCCTTCGACTACTTCCTGGCTTCGTCGGCCCTGTGCGCGGCCTATTTCGTCAAGCTCTACTGCAATACGCGCGACATCCCGACCGAGAACATCCGCCTGTCGCAAAATAACATCGTCGACCCGGAGAACCGCTACAAGCAGATCTTCAAGATCCAGGTCGAGCTGCCGGCCGACATCTCGGACAAGGACCGCCAGGGCATCCTGCGCTCGATCGAGCGCTGCACCGTGAAGAAGGTGGTGCAGGAAGGGCCGCAGTTCGTGATCGAGGAAGTCGACAGCCTGGATGCCGACGCCCAGGCCCTGCTGACCCTGCAGCCGGACGCCGGCGCGCGCACCTGCATTCCCGGCAAGGACCTGCCGCTCGAAGAGACCATCGCCAACATGTCGGCCCTGCTGGCATCCTGGGGCATCAAGATCGAGATCGCATCCTGGCGCAACATCGTGCCCAACGTCTGGTCGCTGCACATCCGCGACGCCCATTCGCCGATGTGCTTCACCAACGGCAAGGGCGCGACCAAGGAAAGCGCGCTGGCCTCGGCCCTGGGCGAATACATCGAACGCCTGAACTGCAACCACTTCTACGCCGGCGCCTACTGGGGCCAGGACATCGCCAGCGCCGACTTCGTGCACTACCCGAACGAGCGCTGGTTCCAGCCGGGGCCGGACGACGCGCTCCCCGAAGGCATCCTCGATGAGCACACGCTGCCGATCTACGACCCGGACGGCGAACTGCGCGCCTCGCACCTGGTCGACACCAATTCCGGCAATGCGAAGCGCGGCATCGTCGCGCTGCCCTACGTGCGCCAGTCGGACGGCGCGACCGTCTACTTCCCGTCCAACCTGATCGAGAACCTGTACGCCAGCAACGGCATGAGCGCCGGGAACACGCTGGCCGAAGCCCAGGTGCAGTGCCTGTCCGAGATCTTCGAGCGCGCCGTCAAGCGCGAGATCCTGGAAGGCGAGATCGCCCTGCCGGACGTGCCGCAGGAGGTGCTGGCCAAATACCCGCGCATCCTGGCCGGCATCCAGGGCCTGGAAGAGCAGGGTTTCCCGGTACTGGTCAAGGATGCCTCGCTGGGCGGGCAATACCCGGTCATGTGCGTGACCCTGATGAACCCGCGCACCGGCGGCGTGTTCGCCTCCTTCGGCGCGCACCCGAGCTTCGAGGTGGCGCTGGAGCGCAGCCTGACCGAGCTGCTGCAGGGGCGCAGCTTCGAGGGCCTGAACGACCTGCCGGCGCCGACCTTCGCCAGCGAAGCCGTCACCGAACCCTACAACTTCGTCGAGCATTTCATCGATTCGAGCGGCCTGGTGTCGTGGCGCTTCTTCAGCGCGCGCGCCGGGTACGACTTCGTCGAGTGGGATTTCACCGCCCGGGGCAAGGACGCCAACGCCGAGGAAGCGACGAGCCTGCTGGGCATCCTGGCCGACATGGGCAAGGAAACCTACATCGCGGTGCACGACGAACTGGGCGCGGTGGCCTGCCGCATCCTGGTGCCGGGCTACTCGGAGATCTATCCGGTCGAGGACCTGGTCTGGGACAACACCAACAAATCGCTACTGTTCCGCGAAGACATCCTGAACCTGCACCGCCTGGACGAGGCGAAGCTGGACGGGCTGCTGGAGCGCCTGGAAAACAATGAGCTCGACGAGTATTCCGACGTCGCCACCCTGATCGGCATCGAGTTCGACGAGAACACCGACTGGGGCCAGCTCACCGTGCTCGAGCTGCGCCTGCTCATCAACCTGGCCCTGCGGCGTTTCGAGGAGGCCCACGAGCTGGTCGGCGCCTTCCTGCAGTACAACGACAATACCGTCGAGCGCAAGCTGTTCTACCAGGCGCTCGACGCGGTGCTGCACGTGACCCTGGACGAGGAACTGGAGATCGGCGACTTCGAGCACAACCTGCGCCGCATGTTCGGCGACGCGCGCATGGACGCGGTGCTCGGCTCGGTGGACGGCAGCGTGCGCTTCCATGGCCTGACCCCCACCAGCATGGCGCTGGAAGGCCTGGACCGGCACCACCGCCTGATCGACAGCTACCGCAAGCTGCACAAGGCGCGCGCGGCCCTCGCCACCACCGCTGCCCGCGGCTGAACACCGCGGAAGGGCTCAGCCGGCGACGTCGACCCGCCCGAAGTAGCCGTACTGCAGGCTGGCCGCGATGCGGCGCGCGGCCGCCAGGAAGGCCTCGGCGATGTCGGGCGCGAACAGGCGCCGCGCATGCGCGTCGAACAGGCCGAGCCAGCGCCGGAAGTGCTCCGGCCCGATGCCCTGCAGGGCCATGTGCTTGCCATACACATTGCCCTTGAACTCGGCGCTGGCGAGCATGATCGAACACCAGAAATCGACCATGCGCCCAAGGTGCGCGTCCCAGTGCTCGCCGATGGCGCCGTCGAAGACCGGCTGCAGCAGCGTGTCGCGGCGGATGTCGGCATAGAAGTCGGCGACCAGGGTCGCGATCGCGTCGCGGTTCAGTTCGGAATGCATGGTGCGGTCAGAGAGAGAGGGGGACAGGACGCCATTGTGGCAGATTCCCGCATCCCGGCCCAGCCGGGCCGGCCGCGGCGCCTGGTGTTTTCGCTTCCGATGGCACACAATGGCTGTGTTCTTCCACGGAGGTGCGGATGCGAGATGCGATCGTCATTGGCGGCGGCCATAACGGCCTGGTCTGCGCGTTCTACCTGGCGCGCGCCGGCCTGAAGGTGACCGTGCTGGAGCGCCGGCCGGTGGTCGGCGGTGCCGCGGTTACCGAGGAATTCCATCCGGGCTTTCGCAATTCGGTGGCCGCCTACACGGTGTCGCTGCTCAACCCCAGGGTCATCCGCGACATGGACCTGGCGCGCCACGGGCTGCGCGTGGTCGAGCGTCCGCTCGCCAACTTCCTGCCGCTGGACGAATCGCGCTACCTGAAGCTCGGCCCTGGCCGTACCGCGGCCGAGGTGGCGCGCTTCTCGCCGCGCGACGCCGCCCGCCTTGACGCCTATCACGCCCACCTGGACAGCGCCGCCGACCTGCTGCGTGAACTGGTGCTGCAAACCCCGCCGAACCTGGTGCAGGGCGGCTGGCTCGCGGCCCTGCCCGAGCTGCTCAAGGCCGGCCGCATCGGCAGGCGGATGGCCAGGCTGCCGCTGGCCGCCCAGCGCGAACTGCTGGACCTGTTCACCAAATCGGCCGGCGACCACCTCGACAGCTGGTTCGAGAGCGATCCGATCAAGGCCGCCTACGGCTTCGACAGCGTGGTGGGCAACTACGCCAGCCCCTACACGCCGGGTTCCGCCTACGTGCTGCTGCACCATGTGTTCGGCGAGGTGAACGGCAGGAAGGGCGCCTGGGGCCATGCGCTCGGCGGCATGGGCGCGATCACGGCGGCGATGGCGAAGGCGGCCCGGGCCCAGGGCGTCGAGATCCGGCTCGACTGCGCGGTGGACGAGGTGCTGCTGCGCGATGGACGCGCCACCGGCGTCGTGACCGCGCGCGGCGAGCGCCTGGCGGCGCGCGCCGTGGTCTCGAACCTGAATCCGCGCCTGCTGTACACCCGGCTGGTGGACCCGGCGGCGCTGCCGCCCGATTTCCTGCGCCGCATGCAGGCCTGGCGCTGCGGTTCCGGCACCTTCCGCATGAACGTGGCGCTGTCGGAACTGCCGGACTTTCGCTGCCTGCCCGGCAAGGCGCCGGCCGAGCACCACGGCAGCGGCATCATCATCGCCCCCAGCCTGGCCTACATGGAGCGCGCCTACCACGATGCGCGCAGCCTGGGCTGGGCGCGCGAGCCGATCGTCGAAATGCTGATCCCGTCCACCCTCGACCCGGGCCTGGCCCCGCCCGGCCAGCACGTGGCCAGCCTGTTCTGCCAGCACGTGGCGCCTGTCCTGCCCAGCGGCGCCAGCTGGGACGACGCGCGCGAGCGGGTGGCCGACCTGATGATCGATACGGTGGACCGCCACGCGCCGAACTTCCGGCGCGCGGTGCTGGGCCGGCAGATTCTCAGCCCGCTCGACCTGGAGCGCACCTTCGGCCTGGTGGGCGGCGACATTTTCCACGGCGCGCTCGGCCTCGACCAGCTGTTCGCGGCGCGCCCGATGCTCGGCCACGCCGACTACCGTGGGCCGGTGGCCGGCCTGTACACCTGCGGCGCAGGCACCCATCCGGGAGGCGGCGTTACCGGCGCACCCGGCCACAACGCGGCGCGCGAGATCCTGCGCGATTTCACGCGCCGGCGCACGGCAGGGACGCACGGCAGTGGCGCGCATTTGCAGCGCAGCTGATCGGGGAGTATGCTGTTTCCAGGCATGCTTGGATCGGGAGACCATCATGAAACTTCGTCCGACAGTATCTCACCTGGCAGGACAGTTCCACCGTCCCTTGCGTTTCGGCCGCCGCTGGCGCGGCCATGAACTGGCGCTGCGCATGGTCCAGCTGGTGCTGCTCCTGCTGCTGGCAGGCGTCGGCGCCAAGCTGATTGCCGAAGGCGTGGCGCTGGCGGTGAACACGATCGCCAGCATGCTGGCCTGACGCTGCAAGCCTGGGCAGGGAGCGCCTTTGTGCCCGTCCTGACGGGAGCGGGGCGGTGGCGCGCGGCCGGTCGCGCCCGCGCCGCCCCCTCCTGTTTCAACGCGAGCGGAACTCGAACAGATAGTCGCCGCCGGTCTGGTGCCCGGCCGCCGTCAGGGCGCCGTACTGCGGCGTCTGCGGGAACTCCTTCCTGACCGCTTCCTGCACGCCCTCGAAGACGGTACTGCCGGGCTTCCAGTTCGCGACCGAGCCAACCACCTGCATCAGGTTCCAGGCGAAGATCGAGTGGTTGCCCCGGCCTTCGTCGGGCACCGGTTCGTCGCCGCCCGAGGACAGCACCACCACCGAGCGCTTGCTGAGCACATCGTCCGCGTTCACGTTCCTGCCCACGTTCGCCATGCCCTCGCGCGCGAAGGCGCCCGAATAGCAGCTGTCGGAAATCAGCGCCATCTGGCGCGAGCGGATGCCGGACAGGATCTTGGCCACGTCGCTGTTCGAGATCCACTGGCGCGGGTCGCTGGCGGCGGCGTCCGACGGCAGCCAGTAGCCGGCGCCGTTCTTCTCGAGCGAGTAGCCGTGGCCGGCGTAGTACACCACCACGCTGTCTTCGCTGCCCACTTCGGTGGCCAGCGCGTTCAGGGCGCGGATCATCTCGGCCTTGCCCGGGTTGTGCAGCACCCGCACCTCGTAGCCGAGCTTTTCGTCGAACAGCCTGGCGATGGCGTCGACGTCGGTGATGGCGTTTTCCAGGCGCGGGATGGCCTTGTCGCTGTACTCGTTCACGCCGAACAGGACCGCGATCTTGCGCTCGATCTTCGGCAGGTTCGAGGTCTTCGCCACGGCCCGCCCCATGGTCTGCTCCTGCACATGGGCTTGCGGGCGGGCGGCGTGCAGCAGTTCCAGCTGGGCCGCGCTGATGCGGCAGGCGCCGGAGGACGCTTCCATCACCGTGGTGCAGGGCTGCAGGTCGGCCAGGCTGGGGTCCATCTCCAGCTTGTAGATCGCCGCCGAGAACAGGTTCTGCTTGAAGCTGCGGCGCTGGGCCAGCATCTGGGCCAGTTCCTCCTGGCTCATCGAGCCGATGCGGACCGGGCTGAAGGCCTTGGCGGCTCCCGGGCCGGTGCTGTCGGCCACCGGGCTGCTGGCCGGGGGCAGGTTCGGCACCGGGCTGGTGCCGCCCAGCGCGGCGAGCGCGGCGTTGGTTACGCTGTTGTTGATGTCGCCGATGGTTTGGCTCGGGCGCACCACGAGTGCGCTGGCGTTCGCGGGCGCCTGCACGAAATCGTAGTTGGTGGCGCTGAGGCCGGTTCCATGGATTGGATAGGTTCCCGGGGACGAGCCATTTGTAGCTTGGGCCTGCCAGGCCAGCTGGCCGGTGGTGGCGCTTCCCATGTTGTCTTCGCCTTTGAATCCGGTCACCGTGCCGGTCAGGGTGCCGAAAGGCTGGGTGGACTCGACCACCGCCGGGTTGGCCTGGTAGGTCAGGACGGCGCGCGTGATTTGTCCGGTGCCGGCCACGCTGGCACTCATTCCGGTAGACAGGCGCGTGCCGTTCAGGCTGTAGTTGCCGGCATCGAGTCCCGTGAAGTAAAAGGGGCCGCTGACGGTAACGGTCTTGACCTCGCCCGCGTTGGGCGTGTCGTAGCTGCCCTGACCAGGACCGCGCACGACGACCTGGTCGCCCGCTACCAGGTTGCCGATCTCGTACGGGTTAGTTCCAAGGCTTGCGCGATTGGTGGCGTCGTACTCCTTCACCGGCTCGTCGATCAGCGCGAGCGTGACCGCACGGGGCGTGATCGCCGCAGTGATGGGCGGCGTGTTGTCAAGCTGGTAGTTTCCGGCGTCCAGGCCCGACAGGGCACCCCCGGTGATGAGAACCGTCTTGCCGGTACCGGCATTCTTGTTGTCGAACCTACCGGCGAGCGGGGCGATCGTGACCTGGTCGTTGGCCAACACGCCGGTCGGCGCGCCGGTCAGGATGGCCGTGTCATTGCCGTCATACACCTTGTCATTGGCGCGGATGCCGTCGGTGGACAGGGTCAGCTTGCTGATGCTGGCGGTGGTGGTGGTGCTCGCCACTGGCAGCTGGTAGTTGTGGGCATCCTGACCCTGCAGCCCCCCCACAGTAATGGTTACCCGCTTGTTGTCGCCGGCATGCTTGCTGTCGAAGGCGCCGCTGCGCGAGCCCAGGCTGACCTGGTCGCGGCCGACCACATTGGACAGGTCAACGTCCACGCTGGCATTCATCGTGCCATCGTAGACTTTGTTGTTGGCCCGCGGATTCGACAGGGTAAGGGTGCGGCGATCGATGTTGCCGATGCCGCTGGCGCTGGTGGTGATGGTGTTCGTGCCGTTGCCGTTCAGCCTGACGCCGCCATAGCTGTAGTTGCCGGCGTCGGCACCGGTCAAGTCGAAGGGCCCGGTGACAGTGACCGTCCTGGTCCCGGCGTTGGCACTGTCGTACTGGCCCTGGGTGGGACCGGTGACCCGTACGAGGTCATTGCCCAGGATGCCAGCCAGCGTATATTGCCCGGCACCCAGGGCGGCACCGGGACTGCCATCGTAAACCTTGTTAATGGTGCCGTCGATACTGATCTGCGCAGGGCGCGGATCGATCCTTCCCCTGAGGGTGCCGTTCGCATCGACAGTGTAATTGTGTGCATGTGGACCCAGCAGGATATTGCCGAGATTGGTGAGGGTGATGAGCTTGTTGTCGCCAACGTTCTTGTCGTCGAACCGACCGGACAGGCTGCCGAGCTGCACGGTGTCGCCAGCCAATACGCCCGCAAGGTCGGCATCGACCTCGATGTCCGGAGTGCCATCGTAGACCTTGCTCTGGCCCGAGAGGATTTGCAGGTTGAGTGTTCGTTGATCGATGTTGGCAGTCGCGCGCAGGGATGACGGCGCCAGCGTATAGTTGCCGGCGTCCGCGCCGGTCAGGCCGCTGGCGGAGACCAGCACTTCCTTGCCCGTGCCGGCATCCGGGGTGGCGAATTGGCCGGTAAGCGTGCCGATGCTGACGGAATCGTTGCCGATCACACCCGACAGCTTGCCGTCGCTCAGGTGTGCATCGGTATTCCTGTCGTACATCTTGTCGTGGGCCTGGACGCCGGTCAAGATAAGCTCGCGCGCGGTAATCCGGCCCACGTCGGTGCTCGCGGTGGTGGTGATGCTGTTCGCGCCGCTACCGTCCAGCACGGCACCGCCGTAGCTGTAGTTGATGGCGTCGGCGCCGGCAATGACGAAGGGGCCGTTCACGGTAACCGTCTTCTGCTGGCCGACGTTGCGGTTATCATAAACACCCTGGGTTGGGCCCGTCACCGTCACCGCGTCGCTGGCAAGGATGCCGCTCAGTGAATACTGACCTGCACCCAGGCTTGCAGCATTGCTGCCGTCGTAGATCTTCGCCACTTCCGAGCTGATTTCGATCTGCGCTTCGCGCGGGGTGATCGAGGCGGTGGTGGTGAGCGGGACGTCGATGATGTAGTTGCCGACGTCGCGTCCGGCCGCGCCGCTCGCGCTGATCGTCACAGTCTTGTCGTTGCCCACGTTCTTGGTGTCGAACAGACCGGTGAACCGGTCGATCTCGACATCGTCTCCCGGCAGTATGCCCGACAGAGTACCGGTGACCTGCGCGTTGCGCGTGCCATCGTAGACCTTGTCCATGGCGGTGAACGCGCCGCCTGTCACGCGCAATGGCGTGATATCTGCGTAAGTGCGCAGTTCCCCGTCAGGGCGGAAGACATAGTTATCCGCATCCCTGCCGCCGAGATTGCCGTATGTGACCGTTACCGGCTTGTCGTTGCCGACATGCTTGGTGTCGAACTGGCCGTGCAGCCCATCGAGGAAGACGTTGTCGCCCTCGATGACGTTGCGCAGGCTCCCGCTGACGCTGGCGTCACGTGTGGAATCATAGACTTTGTTGGCGGCCGCGAGGTCGCCCACGGTGACCGGACGCTGCTCAATGTCGCCGACATAATAGGGTTGGGCGCCATAGACATCGATTCCCTTCGAGGTCTGGATCTTGAACAGGGACGCGTTGCCGCCTAGCGTGATTCGTTTGTCGGTTCCCACATTCTTGTTTTCGAATTCGCCCTGAGCGAAGGTCCAGTCGCCGCTGCGGCGCACGTCGAAGCCGTCGGGAAGATCGTGCGAGAGGACGTCGCGGAAGTTGGCGTCGGGCGTGCCGTCGTAATCGCGGACGACGAGCTTGAGCTTGGGGATAAGCGGGTCGGCCATCAGGACGCCATTCTGGCCTACGCCGGACAGGACGGGTGTCTCCCATTCACCGTTGCGAATCGCATCGACCTGGACAAACCGGTAATCGAGATCGGAGAAAGCATCCGCATCGAAGCGACCATCCTTTTTCAAATAGACCAGCCAGCGGCCTGCACTCGCTGACAACTGGCTATTTGTGTTAGAAAAATCCCGCGTCTCCAACCTGATCGTCGTTCCGCTGGCATTCGACGCGAGGGTTGCATGATTCAGTGTCATTCGATCGGATTCGATCTCGATCGGGCCAGATTCGGAAGACAAGGTGGATCCGCTCAGATTAACGTCAGAAGCAAACATATGGATTCCGCGGCTGCCGGCCAGGACGGTGCTGCCTTGCATGGTGAGCGTGTTGACCAATGGAGCGCTCTCGCTGACACCGGTGAAAAAGACCAGTCTGTTCGTGTTGATACTGCTTCCGTCAAGCAGGCGGATGGAGGTCCCCGACATTCCAACACTTCCCCGGGAGCCTTCGCCTGCGGAATCCAAAGCCATTACCGTCCCCGAGAAGTCGAGTGATCCTTCTCTCGCGCCGATTACGAGTTGGCCTGTTCCGTTCCGCGACGTGTCCAGAAGCGCTTCCGGTCCGATGCGGACCGCAGAGCCGATCAGCCTCATGCCAACATTGCCGGAGCCGCTACCTTCGTACACCGCATTGGATACCCTGCCATCGATGGCCAACAGGCCATCCCGGGCGCGGATATCGATATTTCCGCCGCCACTACCCCCATTGGCCGCCACGAAACCGTCCGCGCCGATTGTCACCGTGCTGCCGGACAGCGTGATTTCTCCGCCAGCGACGCCACCGCTGCTATAAACGCCTCCCTGAATATCGAGTTCCCCGTTGTGTGCAGTCATCCCGAGCGCGCCGCCGCTACTGTCGGACGAGGCAATCAGGCGCGCGTCTCTGCCCACGCTGATGCTGGCGCCTGCAAAGTCCTGACGCCCGCCACCTCCGTCACCGGCATAGGTGTTGATTCTGCCCAGGATGTCGAGCCTGCCGTCCCGTGCATTGACGATCAGCGCGCCACCTCCGTCGAAAGAAGAGGTGTCGAGCAAGGCCGCCGTTCCGATCGTGACGCCTGTACCGCTGAGGGTCTGGCTGCCGCCGCCGCCCGCGGCATTGCTGCGCACCTGGCCCTGGATATCCAGCAAACCCGAACCAGCATCGATGGCGAGCGCGCCACCGCCTGCGCCGGCACGGCTGTCGATGATGGCCTCGTTGCCGATGGTGACGCCGATACCAGACAGTGCTTGGCTGCCACCGCCGCCGCCTGCAGTGCTGTCGACCTTGCCCTGGATATCGAGCAGACCGTTGGAAGCGGTTATCGCAATGGTCCCACCGTCTCCAGTGGCGGACGCGTCGACGCTGGCATCTTTACCCACTGAGACACTGGAGCCGGCCAGGGTTTGAACGCCGCCGGTAACGCCGCCCCTGCCATCGAGTTTGCCTTGAATGTCCAGTGCGCCATTTTCAGCCCCAACGGTCAGAATGCCTCCGGTCTCCCCTCCTGAAGCGTTGACCGTTGCAGACGAGCCCACAGTCAGCGATAGACCACGCAGGGTTTGAATGCCGCCGGTTACACCGCCGCTGCTATCGAGTTTGCCTTGAATGTCCAGTGCGCCATCTTCAGCCCCAACGGTCAGAATGCCTCCGGTCTCGC
>NZ_JAIWIA010000094.1 GCF_020176695.1 Massilia sp. MS-15
TGTCAACGCTAAATAGAAATGTCCCCTGTTCTGCAAAGTAGAAATGTCCCCTGGGGTCATGAAGCAGGAGCCAAGGCTAAAGGCGCCTTGATGTGCTCGAACTGAGCGCATGGCGGCGCCTTTCCCGGAGCGGTGGACATTTTCTTTTTCCAAGGGTGGCCGACCGGCTGCGGCGGGGTGCGCCGGTTCAGCGCCCGGTCGACCTTCCTGTTGACCTCCTTGCCGTCGACAGCCTCCTGTTGCCTGATCGCTTTGCTGCTGAGCGTATGGGGCAAGATACGCCCTTGCCAGAGCACTTCGGTTGGGCTGGCAGGGTTGGTTACGATGGTCACGTCGGCACCGCGCAAGGCAAGGCCTCGGTCGGCGGGCTGCACTTGGTACAGCAATCCATCCAGTTGGCAGCTCAGGTTGCTCGACAGGCGTCGCGGCGAGTGGATTGACAGGATCCGGCGCAGTGCCGCCTCTGTGCCGGCGTAGGGAACGTGCGCATCGCTGGGCAAGCTCGGCGTCACGGCGAAACGCCGGTTCAGGGCCCGCATGAACTGCGGCAGCCAGGCATTGGCTTGCTCCTGGCTGTCAATGCCCTGCAGGCGCATTTCCTTGACCAGGCGGTCCTGCAGCGTCTGGTTCGCCCGCTCGACCCGTCCCTTGGCCTGCGGGCTGTTGGCCTGTATGCCTTCAATGCCCAGTTGCTCCAGGGCGCGCGCGAACTGGGTCTGCGTGTGGCTGACGTCCTGCCGATCGCCCCGGTTGACCTGGAAGATGCTGTGGCGGTCACTGTAGATCGCCGCTGGCAGGCCATGCTCGAGAACGTACTGCTCCAGCAGCCCCATGTAGCCCAAGGTCGTCTCGGTATCGACAAAGCGTAGCGCCATCAGTTCGCTGGTCGCGTCGTCGATGAACACCAGCAGGCAGCAGCGCGGCGCCCGGCCCTCGAACCAGTCGTGCGGGGAGCCATCAATCTGGATCAGTTCGCCACGCCTTGCCCGACGCTCACGTATCGCGTGGGTGCGTATGCCGGCGCCGCGCCGGGCTTTCCATAAACCTGCACCCAGCATTGCCTGGCGCACCGTTTCCACGGACAGCTTGATCTCATGCAGCTCTTGCAGCTTCTCGCATGCCAGTGTCGGCCCAAAGTCGGCGTAGTGCTTCCCAATCAGGGCGATCGCCTTGGCCATCACATCCGGCGGCGTGCGCCGGTTCGATGGCACGCTACGCTTCTTGCTCAACAGGCCCTGTGTCCCCTCGTCTTGCAGACGCCGTTTCAAGCGCTTGACCTGACGCACGCTGATTCCTAGCCTGCTCGCCGCGCTGGCCTGATCCAGCTTCCCTTCCACCACCTGCGCCATCACCTGGCTACGCAGCACGTCCTTGGCCGTCATCTCGATCACTATCCCATCCTCCCCTGGAACGCATCCTAGGGGACATCTCTACTTAGCGGAGAGGGGACATTACTACTTAGCGCTAACA
>NZ_JAIWIA010000095.1 GCF_020176695.1 Massilia sp. MS-15
TAACAAAGGTGGTAAAAATGAAATTCAGGATTCCGAAGCGTCGGGCCCACATGCCTGAAGAAGCTCATTTGATTACCTTCTGCAATGCTCTCGACAAGAGCATCCCGGTCCTGAGGACGGCTTTCCTGGTTGCAGGGATCCTGGCCACAGGCATGGGCATGAACAGAGCCGGCGACTTTCTGTTCGTCACTGGCCTGCTGTTGCAGTTCTCGATCTGGTTCGAGAATTGGTGGGTAGTGCGGCGTCAGCGCTGATACCGGACCTCAGTCCGGTATCGAAGAAGTTCAGGCGCTGGTAGAAATAACCGTATCAGCGCTACGGCCAGCGAAGCTCCAGCGGCCGTGCACAAGACGGCGATACGCCACGATGTAGAGCGCCAGCTGGGCCAGCACGATCGCCAGGGCGACCGATGCCGAAGCGCCAGCGATCACGCTGACCGCCACGCACAGTGCCACCACCGGAGCAATGAAACAGACCACGCTCGCATTGCGATTCCACGGACGGCTGGCATCGCGGCGCACGCGCTGGAATACCACCCTGCGGAACACCAGCGTATGCAGGTGCAGCGCATCCGGCGCTCCCGGGCTGACTTTCTTGATCACGCGCCGGCGATACATGCTGAACAGCACCTCGATCACCGGGTAGGCGCAGATCGCCAGTACCTGCCAGGCATTCACTTCCGGATGACGCACCAGCAGCAAGACGGCCATCTCCGACACCAGGAAGCCCAGGAAATATGCCCCACCATCCCCCAGGAACAGCTTCCCGAATGGATAGTTCAGCACCAGGAAGCCCAGCGTCGTACCGATGCACAGTGCGCCCAGCGCCATGACTAGCTGATCGCCCTGCTGGAGCCCGACGGCAGCGAGGCCGGCGGACATGATGATGATCGTGCTTCCCGACAAACCATTAAAGCCGTCGATGATGTTGATCGCGTTCGAACCACCGGACACCACCACGGCCGTGACCACGATAGCGAATGGGGCGAAGGCCAGCAGAGTATCCACCCCCCACAGGTCGAGTTCGGTCACGGTCGCACCCAGCACGGCACTGGCAACCATGGCGCTGACAGCGGTTGCCATCAGGCGCACGCGCACCGATACCCGCTTGGTGAAATCCTCGATCAGGCCGGCCAGGAATGCGGGCAGGCTGGCAAGCAGCAGCAACCGGACGCCGGCCGAGTCGGTCGCGTCGATGCCAACAGGCACCAGCAGTTGAAACAGCGCCAGTCCCAGCAGAACGCCGGCGATGACACCTATTCCGCCGATACGCGGCACGGCTGTGGTATGCACCTTCTGCACGCCGTTCAGGTCATGGTCGTGCGAGAGCTTGCCATGCCACTTCTGCGACAGCACGATCAACAGGCACACTGCAAAACTGACGGCGAACGCCGCCACGCCAAGTCCAACTTGATGATATTCCGACATTTAATATCGC
>NZ_JAIWIA010000096.1 GCF_020176695.1 Massilia sp. MS-15
TGCAGGAGTCGCTCAGCAACGTGGCCCGGCATGCGCAGGCGAGCCGGGTATGGATCGACCTGCGCCAGCATGCCGGCACGCTGACGATGACGGTCCGCGACAACGGCATCGGCATCGCCCCGGGCAGCCGCAACCGCAGCGGGTCCTTCGGGCTGGTGGGCATCGAGGAAAGGATCAACATCCTCGGCGGCAGCTTCTCGATCAACAGCGGGCCACGCGGCGGCACCACCGTCGTCGTGAGCGTGCCGGTGCGCGGCCGGGCGGCCACGCCCGCCCTCGCGCAGGACAGCACCGCGTCGCTATCCGTGCCAGCCTGAGAAGCCGGTCCGCTCCCAGGACTGTTGCTTATATGCAAACCTATCATTTCTGCTAGGTACCTTGTTCCTGGAACACGCTTAGCGTATGCATGATGTGCCGGGACGCGGCACATTCAACCCAGGAAGCGAGACGAAGCACCATGCCTTTCTCCCGTCGATCCACCTGTCCGCCCGCCACGCCGGCGGTGGTGTTCACCGGAGCCCTGTTGTCGATCACGATCGGCGCCGGCTTCTACCTGGCGACCGCCGAGGCCATCGAAAGCGATGCCGAGGAACGCTTTCGCGGCATGGCGCGCGCCACCCAGTATGCGATCGACGCCCGCATCAAGAGCTATACGGACGTCCTGCGCGGCGCGGCCGGCCTGTTCCACGCCAGGCCGGACACCAGCGACGGCGAGTTCCGCGCATACGTCGAGCAGCTCGACACGCCACGCAACTTCCCGGGCATCGTCGCCCTGAACTACGCGCGCAGCGTCGGGCCCGGCGCACTGGCGGCGCTCGATGCCGAACTGCGGGAACGGCTGCGCGCGGCCGGCATGCCGGCGCCCGCCCGCGGCCTGGTCCCCGTCCCCGGCCGCGCCAAGCATACCGTGATCGTCCGGATCGAGCCGGCCAATCCGCATACACTCGCCAAGCTCGGCACCGACCTGGAGGAGAACGGCCATCTGCGCCGCCTCCTGTACGCTTCGCGCGACGGCAATACGATCACTACCTCGGGAATCCGGGTTTCCGGGTTCGGCCGGTACGACCAGGGCGGCACCGTGCTCGGCATGCGCCTGCCCGTGTACCGCGGCGGCATGCCGGCCGACACCCTTGCCCGACGCCGCGCCGCCTACCTCGGTTCGGTCGGCATCAACTTCGGCGTGGACCGGATGGTCGGCGGCGTGCTCGAAGGCTTTCCCGTGAAGGGCGTGCGCCTGGTACTGACCGATGTCGAGGCCCCTCCCATGGCGCCGGGCGAGGCGCCTCCCAGTCCGGTCCTGTACGATAGCCAGGCGGGCGCCGCGCCACCGGCGGCGGCGCCGGCAAGCGATGGCGACGGGGTGCTGCACGCCAGCCTGCCGGTGCGCTTCAACCAGCGCGAATGGCGCGCCGACTTCAGCATCGAGCGCAGTGCGC
>NZ_JAIWIA010000012.1 GCF_020176695.1 Massilia sp. MS-15
GTATCTTCGGCGGTCGTGATGTTCGTATTGCCAGCCACCGGCAGGTCGTTCACCGGCGTGACAGTGACGTTGACCGTATAGGTGTTGCTGCCGCCCTGGCCGTCGCTGACGGTGTAGGTGAAACTGTCGGTGCCATGGTAGTTCGCTGCCGGCGTGTACGCGTAGGTCCCGTCGCTCGCAATGGTCACCGCGCCATGCGCAGGATCGCTCGCCTTGGCGTAGGTGACCGTGTCGCCGTCGGCATCGCTTGCCGCCGGCAGTCTGCCAGACTTGACCGTATCTTCAGCGGTCGTGAAGCTCGTGTTACCAGCCACGGGCAGGTCGTTCACCGGCGTGACAGTGACGTTGACGGTATAGGTGTTGCTGCCGCCCTTGCCATCGCTGACAGTGTAGCTAAAGCTGTCGGTGCCATGGTAGTTCGCGTCGGGCGTGTAGGTGTATTTCCCGTCGCTGTCGATGCTCACCGTGCCATGCGCAGGATCGCTTGCCTTGGCATAGGTGACCGTGTCGCCGTCGGCGTCGCTTGCTACAGGCAAGCTGCCAGTGCGCGCGGTATCTTCGGCTGTGCTGATGCTCGTACCGCCGGCCACCGGCGCATCGTTCACCGGCGTGACGGTAATGTTGACGGTGTAGGTATTGCTGGCGCCCTTGCCGTCGCTGACGGTGTAGGTGAAGCTGTCGGTGCCATGGTAGTTGGCAGCAGGCGTATAGGTGTAGGAGCCGTCCGCGACGAGCTGCACGCTTCCGTGCTGCGCGCCAGTGGCGAGCGCGTAGCTCACCGGGTCCCCATCGGGATCGCTGGCGGCCGGCAGCGCGCCGGTATGGATGTTGTCCTCGGCAATCGTGATACTGGCTGCACCAGCGACCGGTGCCCCGTTCGAGTAGGTGACCGCAACTGTCACCGCCTGTTCGCGCAGATTCCCCGTCGCGTCCTGCGCAACGACCGTGAACGTGTAGCTGGATTTGGCGCCGGCATCGAGGTTGCCGCTCGCCAGGCGCACGACCCCGGTGCCGGTATGGATCGCCAGCAGGTTGGCATCGCCCGCTCCCGGCTTGATGGCGTAGCTGACCACCTTGTCGGTGAAGTCAAGGTTGTCGTTCGCGCTGGCCGTATACAGCACAGCCTGGCCCTCGACGACACTGGCCGTCGTGCCCGAGGTGAACAGCGGCGCCTGTTCGTCGATGTTGGTGACGCTGAGAACCAGGTTGACGGCCGCCGACCAGTTGCCGGCCGCATCACGCGCCTGCACCCCATGGGTGAAGCTGTTCGCACCGTTTTCGTAGTCGTTGCTGGCCGCGTTCGCGGCGGCGCCGGTGGTCGTCAGGCGAACCTTGCCATCGTTGCCGATACTGAAATACCCATCGGCGCTGGTGGTCGTACCGGTCGCGCCGAAGCGGAAACCGGTGACGCCCACGTTGTCGCTTGCGCTGACGGTACCGAGCAGCGTGCCATCCGCGCGGTTCTCGGCATAGCTGAAGACCTGGCCGGCGGCCACGACGGGGGCGCTCGCATCCGCTGGCGGATCAGCGAAATCGATCGTCAGGTCGAAACGGCTGGCCCCGGTCACGGCGCCGGCATTGCCGCTGGTGAAGGCGGTGTTGCCGAAGCTGATGCCCAGGTTGCTGATATCGTTCGCATTCGCATGCGCGGTGGCGTTGCCCGTGAAGCTCAGCACCGCGGTGGTGTCGCTGGTGCGAATGAGCTGCGCGCTCAGCCCGGCGGGAAGATTGGAAAAGCCGACGCCTGGCAGGGACTGCCCGTTGGTACCGGTAAAGGTGCCATTCGACAGGGTGATGGTCGACGTCGTCACGATCGCGCCATCGTTGGCTGCGGCTTCGGCGAAGTTGATTGTGCTGTAGCTGAGGATGGGCGCGGGGTTCCCGGTGACGGTGGTCTCGCCTGTCCAGGACGGGCCCACGCTGAAGTCGAAGGCGAAGTAGGCCTGGGCCTTGGCGCCGGCGACACCCGCATTCACCTCGAAGGTGCTCATCGAATCGTAGTAGACCCGCACGCGGTAGGCGTCGGCCGCGAACGACGAAGATGGATTGTTCTGCGGATTGTTCGTCGTGTACAGGAAGGTAACCGTACCGTCGGCTTGCACACTGGGCACCAGGAAGGTACTTTTCGCGAGTTCGTAGCGTGCAAAGCCCTTGAAGCTCTGGAACTGGCGGTCGGCGCCGCTACCCAGGCTATCGATATCGTAGGAATTGACGACCACGTTCTGCAGCGTCACCGCGGTACCGGTGCCCGCGCCCGTATAACTTCCCCCCTTGTAGAAGGAAATCGTGAACGTGGCATTGCCCCCCACGGCGGTCGTGTTCAGGTTGGGTTGGAAGTAGCCGCCATTCGACGAGGGATTACTGAGCGAGTCGTAGCTGCTGATGGTGGTTCCGGAAATCGTTGTCGTCACCACCGCGTCGACCACCTGTCCATTCAGCGTGATGACGTTATTGAAGCGCACCACATCGCCATTGTTCACACCCGTGCCGATGACCGCCGTCGTATTGTTGAAGCTCAGCGGCAGCCAGTTCGCGTTGTACGTCGTCGATGTATCGAGCTCACCGGTCCAGCCGGCCCGGTCGAGTTCCATCGGCGCCGCTTCCACCGCCCCGCTGCGCGCCTCCAGGATCCAGTTGCCATAGCCGCTGGAGCCGGTACGGTCGGTCGATGCGGCGACGTCGGCACCGGTCAGCTGGCCGATGCGTTCGACCAGGTCCTGGCCGTCGGCGCTGGCGGCCAGGTCGCAGCCATAGAACAGCAGGTCGCCATCGGCGCTCAGCTTCCCGCCCAGCTCGCCGAGCGCCGCGGCATACCGGTCCAGGCCGGCACTGTCGAGCACACTGGTGCCCAGTTCGATCTGTCCCGCGCGGCCGTGGGTCACCAGGTGGATCGCATCGACCGGGGCGCGGCCATCAAGGGCCGCGATCATCTGTTGCAGGCCGTCGCGCGTATGGTCCAGCACCACGATCTCCACACCGGCGGGCACGGCCCGCAGTAATGCTCCCAGATCGGAGATATTGTCTTCGACGAAGATGATTTCCTGGCGTCCTTGTGCCGCCGCCTGGACGGCGGGTGCCACATAGGCCTCGAGCGCATCGCTGCGCTCGGCGGCCATGGCGGTCGGCACCTCGGCCGCGACGGTCTTCGCGGCTGCCACGGCGGCATCGGCCGTGGCGCCATCGAACATCACGCGCGGTTCGAGCGCCAGCGGGGCCGGGCCGCGCCGGTTCAGCGCACGACGTTGTGCTGGCGCCGGGGCGTCGGGTTGTGCAACATCGTTCTGCAGGGGAAGGGAGAAGGATTTCATACGGGCTTGGATGACCTGTTTTGTATTTTTTACTGACCCGCGGGCGGGACCAGGGAGACGCGGCCGCTCATGCCGGCGATCAGCTCGGGGAAGCGGCCATCGATCGTGGCCGACAGCTTGACAGACTGGCTCACCGGATCGACCCGGGCGCCGATGCGCTGCACCTTGGCGGGATAGCTCTTGCCGGTTTCATCGATGCGTACCTGGAAGGCATAGCCGGGCTTGACCCAGGCCAGCCAGCGCGAAGGCACCAGGAATTCCAGCTCCAGCACCGAGTCGTCGATGATTTCGAGCAGGGCCTGGCCGGGCTGCACATACTGCTGCTCGCGCACCTTCTGCTCCGCCACCCTGCCCGAGAAGGGCGCGCTGACCGCGCACTTGGACAGGAGCACGCTGGTCGCCGCGACCTCGGCCCTGGCCTTGCCGACTTCGGCCTCGGATGCTTCCAGCTCGACCTTGCCGACCGAGCGCAGTTCTTCCAGTCGCTTGTTGGCGCCATAGGTACGCTCGGCCGCGCCGAGCACCGCTTTCGCTTTTTGCAGCTGCGCCTTCTGCAGCGAGCAGTCGAAGGCAACGAGCACCTGGCCGGCGCGGAAGGCGCCGCCCTCCGCCACCGCGACCCGGTTGACCTTGGCGCCGATCTCGGCGGCGATGGTGGTGAAACGGCGCGGCGACAGCTGGGCGCGGATGTCCTGCTTTTCCAGGGCGGGACGGGCCACGGCCGGCGCCGGCTGAACAACAGCCCGCACGGGGGCCGGCGGTGGCGGTGGGGGAACAGCGGCCGCCTGGGCGGCACTGCATGCCGCGGCCAGGGCCGCGATCAGGGTCAACGCTTTCATGGGCTGCCTCATTGCGCGGCCGGCGCGACCAGGCCCTTGTCCCAGCCACGCATCGCCTCGCCGACGGCGCGCGTGATCTGGTCCAGCGGCAGCGTATCGGCGCCGGCCAGGCGCGGTTCCATGCCCATGGTCGCCTGCATCTTGCCGGCCGCGCCCTGCAGCTGGGCCAGCGACTGGTAGCGGCGCAGCAGCGAGAGGATCGCGGTGGTGTTGTTGGCCACCAGTTCCAGCCTGCTCTGCGCTTCGACTTCCTGGCGGTTCTTCACGTGCTCGGCGATCTTGGCATCGGCCTGCCAGATCTGATCGGCGCGCACGAACTGGCGGTAGGCGATCTGGTACTGCAGGCGCGCCAGGTGTACCTGGGTCAGCACGGTCATCTGGGTCGCCATGCGGCGCTGGTCGGCCAGCTGCACGCCGGCTTCCGCCAGGCGCTTCTGGGTCGGCGCGGTGAACAGGTTCAGCACGTTCCACGACAGCTGCAGGCCGGCGCTGCTCCAGTGGTTGTTGATCAGGTACTTGTCGGTGTCGTAGCGCAGGTCGTAGTTGAAGGCAAGGTTCGGGAACATGCGCAGCATGGTCTTGCGGGTTTCCTCGACTGCGATGCGGGCATTCAGGAACTGCTCGCGCAGTTCGCCGTTCTGGCTCACGGCCAGCTCTTCCATGCGCGCCACCGGGATCTCGAGCAGGGCCGGCGAGGCGCCGCCTTCCGGTTCGGCCACATCGATGTCCTCGCCCAGCGGAGCATTGACCAGGCTGGCCAGCTCGACCTTGCCGCTGGCCAGTTCCTGCTCGATGCTTTCCAGCAGGCGCAGGTTTTCCAGCAGCTGGCGCTGGTAACGCAGCGTGTCCACGGGCGAGCGCAGGCGCTCGTTCTCGACCTTGCGCGCATCGTCCAGGGCCGCTTCGGCCAGGGTGATGGTGCGACGCACGTCGTCGCGCAGCTTTTGCGCGCTCACGGTGCGCCAGAAGGCGCTGCGCACGTCGGCGACCAGCACGTGCAGGGCCTTGCGGCGGCGCTCGGCGGCGACCAGCACCCGGTCGGCGCCCTGCTTCGCATTCAGGTAAGACATCCCGAAGTCGAGCACGTTCCAGCTCAGGCCCAGGTCGTAGGCGGCGTGGCTGCGTTCGGACGAGATGTAGGGATTGGCCAGCGACGGCAGGCCGGTCACCGAGTCGACGCTGCGCGTGATCAGGTCCTGGTCGCGGGTCGTGTAGCCGGCATTCGCGACCAGGCGCGGCAGCATGTCGAGGCTGGCGCTGTCGAACTGGCGCATGGCCAGGGCTTCTTCCATCAGGCGGGTGCGGCGGTCCAGGTTGTACTTGAGGGCGCGCGCGATCGCCTCGTCCATCGTCAGCTTGCCGGCGATCGGCGGCACGTTGGCGCGCGCCGCCTGGCGGTCGGCGGCCGCCTGCCGCTGTACGGTGGCCTCGTCCAGAGGCTGCACCTGGACCGTGCCGCAGCCGGTCAGCAGCGCGGCGGCGCAGGCTGCGGCAGTCAGTAGCGCAAGTTTTTTTGGCAGGAAGGGGGTGTGGAGATGCGTGATCGCGAAAGAAGCCATTGTCTGAAGTAGTGCTGAGCGCTGGGATGGAAAAAGGGTGAAGGGTGATTGGAACGGAGGTGGATGTCGGGTTCGCTGTAACTGTGCCCCTGTATTCATTCGCGTGCGAAGCGCGCGACAGGAAAGTGCCGGGCTGGAAAATGAAACGTTTCGCCTGCCGTGACAATCTACAATCATGTCGTGCATGCCAGCCTGCCGAGTTCACTCACGGTGAACGAACTTTGGATGCCGCTGTTGCCTACTGCGCATTTCTGCGTGCCTACCCAGGGCGTCCAAAAAGCAAACGGGCAGTGTGGACTGCACATGCGTGAGGATGGGAATCCGGATGCCAGCGAAATGACTGGTTAGCGCTGCGGCGGTTCAATGCAGGATGATTGAAACTCGTCTCGATCAGTATTGTTAAAAGTGGTTTTATATAAACCCTCGGTTCTCTTCTTTTCTAATGCTGAATTACGTTTATTAATTGCGTTGATTGCGTGGTGCTATTTCATCCCGTCTTGCCTGCGCCGGCAATCAACATGCACTTAGATGATTTGTTAAACGCAATTTGACGGCTTTGACGCCATTGTAGCGCCATGTAGGAATGTTCCTACGAGCAAGCTGATTTATCTCATTCTATGTTGTATGACGACAACGTAATTTCCGTATGGAAATTGTTTGTATTTGAAGCTTCCTTCGCATGCGACAGAGCTTTGTATTTTGTCTCAACACAATATCGAAGAGAATGTTGCCAATAGGAAACATCGAGTACATGATGGAAGATAGATGTCGACAGTTTTTGTACGCGATGGCGTGCAGGCGAGACACCTATTGCAGTGCAGGCTGTTCGGACAGCCTCTCGCCCCGTCCAATGCGTATTACAGTGCTGATCGCGCCGCTCGCACGACCGCGCACATATGAGGCAACTGCCAAGATGTGGCGCTGTCGTCGATCCCGGTAAAGAGCGACCTTCGACGTGTCGAGCCAGCCAGGCATCCATCGCGTTCAGGTGACCAACAAGGATTCGACGCTGCTGCTGGGTTCGCTTAACGGCGCTGTGTTCGCTTAATTGTCGCGCCAGGAATGAGGATTGTTCACGGTGCGCGATGTTACCGGCTGGGAACCGCTTGATGAGCGCATTGCGCATTCCAAGGGGCAAGCGCAGAAAAGAAAAAAGCTACCTTGCGGTAGCTTTTTTCTTTGAAACTTGGCGGAGACGGTGGGATTCGAACCCACGATACGGGTATAAGCCGTATGCTTCCTTAGCAGGGAAGTGCCTTCGGCCACTCGGCCACGTCTCCCATCAGGGCCAACCGGCTTGCCAGTCAGCGCTGAGTGCACGCATCTTAAGGGCTGGTGTTCGTTGCGTCAAGGACGCACGCCCTAAAATTTTGAAAATTGTTAAGCTTGCTCGAGGTTAAAAGCCTTGTGCAAGGCGCGCACCGCGAGTTCCATGTATTTCTCGTCGATGAGAACGGAAATCTTGATCTCGGAGGTCGAGATCATCATGATGTTGATGCCCTCTTCCGACAGGGTGCGGAACATCTGCGAGGCCACGCCCACGTGGCTGCGCATGCCAACGCCCACCGCCGAGACCTTCGACACCTTGGCGTCGCCCAGCACCTTGGTCGCACCCAGCTCCTCGCGCTGGGCTTCCAGCACCGCCATCGCCTTGGCATACTCGTTGCGCGAGACGGTGAAGGTGAAGTCGGTCTTGCCGTCCACCGACTGGTTCTGGATGATCATGTCCACTTCGATATTCGCATCCGCGATGGGACCGAGGATGTGGAAGGCGACGCCCGGCTTGTCCGGCACGCCCAGGACGGTGATCTTGGCTTCATCGCGATTGAAGGCGATACCGGAGATGACAGCTTGTTCCATATTGCTTTCTTCCTCAAACGAAATCAGGGTGCCGGACTTCGCTTCTTCGTCCAGCGGCATCAGGGGATCGGTCAGCGACGACAACACGCGCGTCGGGACCTGGTAGTTACCGGCAAACTCGACCGAACGGGTCTGCAGCACCTTCGAGCCCAGCGATGCGAGCTCGAGCATTTCCTCGAAGGTGATCTTGGACAGGCGCCGCGCCTCGTGCACCACGCGCGGATCGGTCGTATACACGCCGTCGACGTCAGTGTAGATCAGGCACTCGTCGGCCTGCAGCGCGGCAGCGATGGCCACTGCCGACGTATCCGAACCGCCACGGCCCAGGGTCGAGATGTTGCCGTCTTCATCCATCCCCTGGAAACCGGTGATGATCACGATCTTGCCGGCTTCCAGGTCGCCGCGCACGCGGGTGTCGTCGATCGACTGTATGCGCGCCTTGGTGAACGAGGAGTCGGTGCGGATGCCCGCCTGCCAGCCGGTATACGACACCGCGTCCTTGCCGATCGCGAGTAGCGCCATCGCCAGCAGGCCGACCGACACCTGCTCGCCGGTCGAGGCGATCATGTCCAGTTCGCGCGGGTCCGGTTGCGGCATGATTTCCTTGGCCAGTGCGATCAGGCGATTGGTCTCGCCGGACATCGCGGAAGGCACCACCACGATCTGGTGGCCGGCATCATGCCACTTGGCCACACGGGCCGCGACATTCTTGATACGGTCCGTCGAGCCCATCGACGTACCGCCGTATTTGTGGACAATTAAAGCCATAGCAGCGAGGTTCCAACCTGTTGATAGATCAAGAGAGGACCTTTACTCTAGCATGCTGCAGCGCACTATAACAAGCCGAGGGAAGAGAAAAAGCTATACGAAAAGAAAATAAAGTAATACTGTTTTCGTATAGAAACTTTGTCAATCCGGGAGCCAGCGCAGGACGATGCGCTGCCCTTGCTCCTGGTCCGCCTGCCCTGCCCCCATATGACGGCAATCCATGCCGATGCCGGCGGCGAACAGGAGTTCCTGCCCGGCCCAGACCAGCGGGGCGCGCTCGCGCTCCCAGGCCGGCACGCCCAGCGCCTGGTAATGCGCCTTCAGGCCACGGGTGGGCCGGTTGGGCGCGGGCTTGAGACGCTCGCCGCCCTGGCGGAAATCGATGGTGAGCGGCCGGCTGCGCAGCCAGGCCGGATCGAGGCCGATGCCATCAAGGGCCCGCTCGAAACGCAGCACACCGCCGTAGGCGGGAAAGGCCAGGCTGTCCTCGCCGTTCCAGCGAAAGCCCTGCCCTTCCTTGATCAGCACGCCTTCGTCGTCCGGGTCGCGCATGCCGGCCAGTTCGGGCAGCCTGGGCGTGATGCGGAGTTTGCCGCGGTGGCGCCGAATGTCGCAGGCCGGATGCGTCACCTTCAACTGCGCATCCTCGCGCGCCGAGAACAGCTGCGACGTCATTTCGGCCAGCCAGGCCATCGAGGGCATCGCCAGGCCGCGCACGGCGAACAGGTGGCGCAGCAGGTTGTCGATCCGCTCGGGGCTGAGGCGGCGGGCGCGCGCCAGGTCCAGCGCGTCGCCGTCAAGGCAAGCCGCCAGGTCCTGCGCCGCCACCTCGTCGAGGATGCGCTGGGCTGCCTGCACGTGGGCGGCGCCACGCGCCAGGCGCTGCTGGTAGCCGGGGAAGCTGGCCGCCAGCGCCGGCATCACGCCATGGCGCAGGGCATTGCGCGCAAAGCGTGGATCGCTGTTCGATTCGTCCTCGACCCAGGCCAGGCCAGCTTCGGCCGCATAGGCTTCCAGCTGGCTGCGCGCGACCGAAAGCAAGGGGCGCGCCATCACCAGTTCGGCGCTGCCCAGCAGGCCGGGCGCGCGGTTGGCCGCATCCATGCCCGACAGGCCGGCAGGACCGGAGCCGCGCAGCAGTTGCAGCAGGATGGTCTCGGCCTGGTCGTCCAGGTGGTGGGCGGTCAGCAGCAGCGGCGCGCTATGGGCCAGGCACAGCTCGCCCAGGGCCCGGTAGCGCGCCTTGCGCGCCGCCGACTCCAGGCCATCCTTGCCCCGTGCGACCTCGACGCGGCGGTGGTCGAACGCGATGCCGCGCGCGGCGCAGGCGTGCGCGCAATGGGCCAGCCAGGCGTCGGCGTTCGGACTGAGCCCGTGGTGGATGTGGAAGGCATGCAGGGGGATGCCGTGCTGCGCGCTCCAGGCGTGCGCCAGCGACAGCAGGGCCATCGAATCGAGGCCGCCGCTGCAGGCAAGGGCAATCGCGCTGGGGGAATACGTTTCGCGCAGGCCGGCCATGGCCTGCGCAAACACGGCCGGCACGCTGCCGGCGCGGGGAGAACTCACTCTTCTTGCGGCAGGGTTTCCTTGAACTTGCCGTAGCTCATCAGCTTTGCGTGACGGGCTTCGAGCAGGTCCTTGGTCTTGACGCCCTGGAACTGGCGCAGGGTATCGGCCAGCGCGCGCTTGAGCAGCTGGGCCATCTGCGCCGGATCGCGGTGCGCGCCGCCCAGCGGTTCGTTGACGATCTTGTCGATCAGGCCCATCGCCTTCAGGCGATGCGCGGTCAGGCCCAGGGCGTCGGCCGCGTCGCTGGCGCGCTCCGAGGTCTTCCACAGGATCGAGGCGCAGCCTTCCGGGGAAATCACCGAATAGGTCGAGTATTGCAGCATCAGCACCGCGTCGCCCACGGCGATCGCCAGTGCGCCGCCGGAGCCGCCTTCACCGATGATGGTGGCGATCAGGGGCACTTTCAGCTCGGCCATGACGTACAGGTTGTGGCCGATCGCTTCCGACTGGCCGCGCTCCTCGGCGTCGATGCCGGGGAAGGCGCCCGGGGTGTCGACGAAGGTGAAGATCGGCAGGCCGAATTTCTCCGCCAGCTTCATCAGGCGCATGGCCTTGCGGTAGCCTTCCGGACGCGGCATGCCGAAGTTGCGCGCGGCGCGCTCCTTGGTGTCGCGGCCCTTCTGGTGGCCGATGACCATGCAGGCCTGGCCATTGAAGCGGGCCAGGCCGCCGATGATCGACTGGTCGTCGGCGAAGCTGCGGTCGCCGTGCAGTTCGTGGAAGTCGGTGAAGATCGCGTTCACGTAATCCATCGTGTACGGGCGCTGCGGGTGGCGCGCGATCTGCGATACCTGCCACGGGGTCAGCTTGGCATAGATGTCCTTGGTCAGCTGCTGGCTCTTCTTGGCCAGGCGGTCGATCTCTTCGGAGATGTCGACAGCGGAGTCGTCCTGCACGAACCGCAGCTCTTCAATCTTGGAATCCAGCTCGGCGATCGGCTGCTCAAAATTGAGGAAAGTTGTTTTAGTCATTGTACCTCCGGATTATTTCGTGGCTGCGGCGTGCATGAAACACATCCCTGCGCGCGTTCTGGCCATGTTTGGACATCATTTTACCGTACCCGCGGCGAATATCGGATATTCGCCGGGGCCGTTCAAGGTCCTGCTTGCGGATCCAGGCTGCGCCACAGATACCAGGTCGCCACCGTGCGCCAGGGTTCCCAGTTGGCCGCGACCTCGCGCGCATCGCTGCGCGAAACTGGCTCGCCGGAAAAATAATTCTGGCTGATGCCCTGGATCAGGCCAGGGTCGTCGAGCGGCAGCACGTTTGGCCGGAGCAGATTAAATATCAAAAACATCTCCGCTGTCCAGCGGCTGATGCCGCGGATCTGCACCAGTTCCGCGATCACCGCTTCGTCGCCCATCTCGGACCACAGGTCGGCATGGACGCGCCTTGCCTTGAAATGGTCGGCCAGGTCGAGGATGTATTCGGTCTTGCGCTTGGACAGGCCACAGCCGGCCAGCTCGACCGCGCCGGCCTTGATCACCTGGCCGGGAGAGAGCTTCGGACAGATCGCCTGCAGGCGGCCCCAGGCCGCGTCAGCCGACTTCGGTGTCACCTGCTGGCCGACGATCGAGCGCGCCAGCGTGGTGAAGGGGTCGGGATGGCCGCGCAGGTGCAGGTCGCCGAACTGCGGGATCAGCTTGGCCATGATGCGGTCGCGCCCGATCAGCGCGGCTTTCGCCTCGGCCCAGTAGGCCGGCACCGACAGTTCGTCCGCGGGTCCGGCGTCGGCGCCGGACTTGTCCTGGTCGGCGCCCATTATGCGCGGCGCCAGGTCGTCGTTCCGTCCGGCTTGTCTTCCAGGATGATCCCGGCGGCAGTCAGTTCGGCGCGGATCGCGTCCGCCTCGGCGAAGTCGCGGGCTTTCTTGGCGGCGGCGCGGCGCGCGATCGCATCCTCGATGCCGGCGTCGCCCTGCGCGCTGCCGCCTTGCAGGAAGGACTGCGGCGCGCGCTCGAGCAGGCCCAGCACGCCGGCCAGGGCTTTCAGCTGGCGCGCGGCGGCGATCGACTTGCTGCGGTTGACTTCGCCGGCCAGGTCGAACAGCTCGGCCACCGCCAGCGGGGTGTTGAAGTCGTCATCCATCGCTTCGCGGAAGCGCAGCCCATGGGCTTCGTTCCAGTCCACTTCCGGGGTCACGCCATCGATGTCGACAGTGGACAGGGCGGTGTACAGCCGGGTCAGCGCGCCCTTGGCGTCATCGATATGGACGTCGGAATAGTTCAGCGGGCTGCGGTAGTGGGCACGCAGGATGAAGAAGCGGATGACTTCGGCGTCATACTTCTTGAGCACGTCGCGCACGGTGAAGAAATTGCCCAGCGACTTGGACATCTTCTCGTTGTCCACGCGCACGAAGCCGTTGTGGATCCAGTAGTTGACCATGTTGCCGCCGAAGGCGCCTTCGGACTGGGCGATCTCGTTCTCGTGGTGCGGGAACTGCAGGTCGGCGCCGCCGCCGTGGATGTCGAAGTGCTCGCCGAGGGTGGCGCAGGACATGGCCGAGCATTCGATATGCCAGCCCGGACGGCCCGTGCCCCACTTCGACTCCCACTTGGCCTCGCTCGGCTCGGTTTCCTTGGCGGCCTTCCACAGCACGAAGTCGAGCGGATCGCGCTTGCCGCTGCTGACGTCCACGCGCTCGCCGGCGCGCAGGTCGTCGAGCGACTTGCCGGACAGCTTGCCATAGCCTTCAAAGCCGCGCACCGCGTAATTGACGTCGCCGTCCTCGCTGCGGTAGGCCAGGCCCTTGCGTTCGAGCTGCTCGATGATCGACAGCATCTGCGGCACGTAGTCGGTGGCGCGCGGCTCGACCGTGGGCGGCAGCATGTTCAGGGCCGCGATGTCCTCGTTCTGGTACTGCAGGTTGCGTGCGACCAGCTGGCCGATGGTCTCGCCGTTCTCGACGGCGCGGCGGATGATCTTGTCGTCGATGTCCGTGATGTTGCGGACATACTTGACCTCGTAGCCCGAGGCCATGAGCCAGCGGTAGATGACATCGAAGGCCATCATCATGCGCGCGTGCCCGATGTGGCAGTAGTCGTAGACGGTCATGCCGCACACATACATGCCGACCTTGCCGGCTTCCATCGGGACGAATACCTGCTTGTCACGCGCAAGCGTGTTGTAAATCTTCAGTTGGCTCATGGGTGTGGTCTGGCGAGGGAGAGGATCGGCACGGCGGGGGTGCGCCGGGATCGTCTGGCCCCTCTGGTGTTGTTCTTCTTTGATAGAATGGGACGTTCTGCGCAAAGTATAGCATTGATAAAATCACGACTGGCCGCCTACGGCCCAGCTTTATTTTTCGGGAAAAGACTTGACAGCGCCTTGCGCGAGGTCCACCAGAGGAGAGCCATGAGCACCACCACTTCCTTCCGCCGTTCGCTGCTGCATTGCATGGGCCTGGGCCTGGTCCTGGGCGCAACGACCCTGCTGGCGCCTGCCGCGCAGGCGCAAACCGAAGGCCAGGCCGAACCGGCCGCCGAGGCCCAGCCGGCCGCGCCCGTCGTCAAGGGCCCGCGGGTCGCGCTCAAGACCACGATGGGCACGATCGTGCTGCAGCTGGACGAGGAACGGGCGCCGAAGACGGTCGCCAACTTCATGCAGTACGTGAAACAGGGCTTCTACAAGGGCACGATCTTCCACCGCGTGATCGACGGCTTCATGATCCAGGCCGGCGGCATGAACGAGAAGTTCGAGGGCCGCAAGACCAACAAGCCGGTCAAGAACGAATCGAACAACGGCCTGTCGAACCAGCCGTACACGGTGGCGATGGCGCGCGAGGACCATCCGGATTCGGCCACCTCCCAGTTCTTCATCAACGTGGCCGACAACTCGGGCATCGACTACCCGTTCTACAAGGGCTCGGGCTACACCGTGTTCGGCAAGGTCGTGCGGGGGCAGGAAGTGGTGGACAAGATCAAGGGCGTGATGGTGGACGACGTGCGCGGCATGCAGAACGTGCCGGTGACGCCGATCTTCATCCAGTCCGTGAACGTCCTCAAGGGCGACAAGCTTGTAAAATAGCGGATGTGCAATCTCGCGCTGCAACACATTCTCACGATAAACAACAAGGAACAGGACCGCACATGACCAGCGTACGCATGACCACCAATATGGGCAACATCACCATCGAACTCGACGCCGAGAAGGCGCCGAAGACCGTTGCCAACTTCCTCGACTACGTCAACAAGGGCCACTTCGCCAACACCATCTTCCACCGCGTGATCAAGGACTTCATGATCCAGGGCGGCGGCTTCGAACCGGGCATGCAGCAGAAAGCCACCGACGCCACCGTCGAGAACGAAGGCAAGAACGGCCTGAAGAACGACAAGTACACCATCGCCATGGCCCGTACCTCGGCGCCGCACTCGGCGTCGGCCCAGTTCTTCATCAACACCAAGGACAACGCTTTCCTGAACTACCCGGGCCAGGATGGCTGGGGCTATGCCGTGTTCGGCAAGGTGACCGAAGGCCAGGACGTGGTCGACCAGATCAACGCCGTCAAGACCAGCCGCAGCGGCATGCACTCGGACGTGCCGGTGGAACCGGTCATCATCGAGAAGGTCGAAGTCCTCTGATGCCAGCGGTGCGCCGGGGCGATCCAGCAAGCCCGCCCCAGCGCACGCTCGCGCTGTTCGTCTCGGACCTGCACCTGCAGGCCGCCCACCCGCGCACGGCCGACGCTTTCCTGCGTTTCCTGGCCGGGCATGCGGTGCATGCCGAGCGGCTCTACCTGCTCGGCGACATCTTCGAATACTGGGCCGGCGACGACGACCTGGCCGAGCCTTTCCACCAGCAGGTCATCGGCGCCCTCCGCGCCGTGGCCGAGGCCGGCACGGCGGTCTACTGGCTGGCCGGCAACCGCGACTTCCTCGTGGGGCCGGGCTTCGCCGGGGCGGCCGGGCTGCAACGCCTGGATGAACCCCATGTGATCAGCGCCGGCGGCCGTCGTATCGCGCTGGTGCATGGCGACGCCCAGTGCACGGCCGACCACGCCTACCTCGCCTTCCGCGCCCAGGTGCGCGACCCCGCCTGGCAGCGCCAGTTCCTGGCCATGCCGCTGGCGCAGCGCAAGGCCATCATTGCCGGACTGCGCGAAGGCAGCCGCGAAGCCCAGGCCGGCAAGGCCTACGAGATCATGGACGTGGCCCCGGCGGCGGTCGAGGCGCTGTTCGCCGAGACCGGCGCCAGCGTCATCATCCACGGGCACACGCACCGGCCCGCGCTGCATGACACGCAGGGCCGGCTGCGCTACGTGCTGCCGGACTGGGAACTCGATACCGAGCCGCGCCGCGGCGGCTGGATCGCACTGGCGGCGGACGGGACGCTCACGCGCCACGACCTGGCGTAGTCACGTAGCGTGGGCGCAAGCCCCCTACCCCTATAATTCGTCCAGCAGCGCCGGATGCTTGCCCAGCAGGCGCAGCAGCTTGAGCAGCGCCGCCGGCGCCGGCGCCTCGCCCTTCTCGAAGCGCGCGAAGTCGCCCGGCGCGTCGCCGAATAAGGCATCTGCCCTGTCCCGGGTCAGGCCCAATGCCTTGCGCAATGCGCCGATCTGCTTGCGCTCCTGTGCATCGACCTGCTGGCGGAAGGCGGCGATCAGCGCGCCGTAGTGCTCCTGCTCGCCCTGGGCGAACAGCACTTCCTTACAGCCAGCACAATGCTCGACGACGAGGTCCGGAATCGTCGTACTACGCTCCTTGTAGGTGTACTGCAGGTCCCTGATCGCATGCGCCAGGGGCGAGACGCCACAGTTCGGGCACGTCAGCATCGTTTTCTCCTGCGCTTGTTGGTCTCCCATCCTACCAAAGCCGGGCGCCGTGGCGCGCCCGCACGAAATGTGGGATATGCATGTTTACATTTGCAATACCACTGTTATACTTCTCTACAACACCACCTCAATGCAGCACCAACACGGAGCGAAACATGATGAATGCAATATGCCAGGGGAGGACTGAACATGACAGTCGGCTGGAATGACAACACACCGATCTACCGCCAACTCAAGGAGCGCGTGGTCGGGATGATGCTCGACGGCCTGCTGAAGGCCGGCGACGCCCTGCCCTCGGTCCGCCAGATCGCGGCCGAGTATCAACTCAATCCGATTACCGTCTCGAAGGCCTACCAGGAACTGGTCGACGAGAACCTAGTGGAAAAGCGAAGGGGAATAGGCATGTACGTTACCGAAGGCGCGAGCGAAAAACTGCTGGCTACCGAGCGCGAACGCTTCATCCGCGAGGAGTGGCCGGCCATGGTCGAGCGCATCCGCCGTCTCGGCCTGAACCTGGAGCAGCTGTTGCAGGCATCCGGCCCGGGCGCGCCGAAGCTGGCGCCGGGAGCTTCGGCATGAGCGCCGTGCTGTCCGCCCGCGGCCTGAGCAAGCGCTATGGCAAGCGCACCGCCGTCGACGGCATCGACTTCGAGGTGCCGGCCGGACGCATCGTCGGCCTGATCGGCCCGAACGGCTCGGGCAAGACCACCACCCTGAAGGCCGCGCTTGGCCTGATTCCTTTCGAGGGCCAGCTGTCGGTGCTGGGCATGGACCCGCGCACCCAGCGCGACGACCTGATGAAGGAAGTCTGCTTCATCGCCGACGTTGCCATCCTGCCGCGCTGGCTGCGGGTAAAGGACGCGATCGACTTCGTCGAAGGGGTGCACCCGCGCTTCAACCGCGAGAAGGCCGAACGCTACATCGCCGCCACCAAGCTCAAGCCCGGCATGAAGGTCAAGGAGATGTCGAAAGGCATGATCGTCCAGCTGCACCTGGCGCTGGTGATGGCGATCGATGCCAAGCTGCTGGTCCTCGACGAGCCGACGCTGGGCCTGGACATCATCTACCGCAAGCAGTTCTACCAGAACCTGCTGGAAGACTACTTCGACGAGCAGAAGACCATCGTGATCACCACCCACCAGGTGGAAGAGGTCGAACACATCCTGACCGACCTGATGTTCATCCGGGAGGGGAGGATCGTGCTGGCCGCCTCGATGGAGGAGATCGGCGAGCGCTATACCGAAGTGATGGTCCCGGCCGAGAAACTGGGCGCGGCCAACGCGCTGGCGCCGATCGACAAGCGCACCGTGTTCGGCAAGGCCGTGATGCTGTTCGACTCGGGCGCGCCGGGCGGCGCCTCGCGCGCCCAGCTGGCCCAGCTCGGCGAGACCCGCAATCCCAGCGTTGCCGACCTGTTCGTGGCAACCATGAAAGGAACCTACGCATGAAAACAATGAAATGGCTGCTCCGGCGCGAATTCTGGGAGCACAAGGGCGCCTTCTTCTGGGCCCCGGTCGCGGTGGCCGTGGCGATGATCGTGCTGGTCGGCGGCGGCTTCATGTACGCCATGGCCTTCGGCGGCAGCGAGCAGATCCAGATCGACGGCCGCACAGTGGTGGCGATCAACGGCATTCCGGCCGACCTGCGCTACAAGATCGCCCATGTGGCGGCCTCGGGCTACCTGGGCCTGGCGGCGCCGCTGTTCCTGGTACTGGCGGTGGTGGTGTTCTTCTACTGCCTGGCCGCGCTGCACGACGACCGCCGCGACCGCAGCATCCTGTTCTGGAAGTCGCTCCCGCTGTCGGACCGCGACACCGTGCTGTCGAAAGTCCTGACCGCGCTGGTGGTGGCGCCGCTGATCACGATCGCGGTCGGGGTGGTCACCGCCCTGGTGCTGCTGGTGCTGGGCATGATCAGCGCGGCCGGCAAGGGCGTGAACCTGTTCGCCCCGGTGCTGATGGAGCCGAACCTCTACCTCGCTCCCCTGTACCTGCTGGCCTTCCTGCCGCTGTACATCATCTGGGCCCTGCCGACCGTCGGCTGGCTGCTGATGGTCTCGAGCTGGGCCCGTTCCAAGGTCTTCCTGTGGGCGGTCGGGACGCCGCTGGTGGCCGTGGTGGTGCTGAAGTGGTTCAACTTCATCGTCGGCCACGTGTCGAACCGCGTGTTCGACATCGACTGGTTCGTCAGCGAAGTGGTGGCGCGTGGCCTGGGCGGCCTGGTCCCGGGGATCTGGCTGTCGCAGGGCGATATCGGCGTCATCAACCAGCAATACGGGCTGGATCCGAATACCCTGCTGGGCCTGTCGTACGCGACCCTGGCCAGCCCGGGCGTGTGGGTGGCCGCCGCCGTCGGCGTCGCGATGCTCTATGCCGCTACCCGCCTGCGCCGCTGGCGCGACGAAGGTTGAACGCGGTGCGCAGGCTTGATGCCCGTCCCGTGGCGCTGATGCTCGGCGCGCTGCTGCTATGCGGTGCCAGCGCTGCCAGCGCTGGCACTGCTGCCGCGGCGGCCGATACCGTGGCCGCCGCGGGCGCGAAGCCGACGCGTGAGCTCGAACCGGTGCACGTGAACGCGATGCGCAATCCGGAGGTGCGCAAGTACAAGGTGATCCTGGCCGGCCTGGATGCCTTCGAGCGCCACCATGGGCTGGCGCCCGCCGCCGAGCGCCTGCGCTTTCGCCTGGTGGCGCGCAAGAAGGACGAGGCCGCGGAGCCGCTGGCGGCGCGCCTGGTCGGCGACGGCGGCTTCCGGCTGCCGGTGGCGATCGATGCCGGCCTGCGCTTCACCGTCCCGCGCAGCGAGGCGGCCGAAGATGCCGACAGCGAGCTGGAACTGAACCGCAAGCGGCGCGTCTACCGCACCGAGCCCGAGGTCCGTACCCCGGGCCTGGCGGAAGGACGGCGCCGCCTGGGCGACCTGCGCCTGGAATGCAAGGTGACGATCGCCATGGCCAAGGCCGAGATCCCGGCCTTCTGGGTGCTGACCATCAACACGCTGCTGTTGCGCACCGACTGGTGCGGCTTCTTCGGCGACCCGGACGATTTCCGCTGGGAGAGCGCGAGCCGGAAGGCGCACTTCCCGTTCTTCGCCGAACGGCCACTGCGCGAGGCCGTGCTGGTCGACGGCAATCGCTCGGCCAGGCTGGAAGTGAACGGCGAGACCTTCCACGTGCCGGTCGGGAACGCCGGCTGGAGCGACGACGCGGTGATCGAACTGAGGTATGCGGACCAGGCCGATGCTGGCAGCGTGGCCACCGCGACCGGGCCGCGCACCGCCGCTACTGGAACTGCTGGCGAAACGCCTCGAACTGCGCCTTGAGTTCGTCCAGTTCGCCGCGCAGGGTGGCGACTTCCTGTTCCAGCTGGCCGACCCGGCCGCCGCTGCCGCCGCCGGCGGTGGCGCCGGCGGCCGGCGCTTCGTAGGCCGGGAGTTCACCGCCCAGCAGGTGGCCGTAGCGCGGCTCCTTGGTGCCGGGCGCGCGGTCCAGCCGCGCCACCAGCGGCGGATATTTATCGATCAGGAACTGCAGCACGGCCTCGACTTCCGCCACGCTGCGGAACTCGTGCAGGCGGCCGGTGCGGGTGCGGATCTCGCCCGCGGTCTGCAGGCCGCGCAGCATCAGCACCGCCAGCACCGCCACCTTGTCCTGCTCCAGCGTCCACTTGATGCGCATGCGGTGCTCGTACTTCGGCACCCGAGCGCCGGCCTGCGAGATCGCGCTGACCAGCTTTTTCTCGATCAGGCGCTGCAGCGTGTCCTGGACCATCTCGTCGGTGAACTGCATGATCGGATCGCGGCTCGACAGCTGGTTGCAGCCGTTAACGATCGCGTTTACCGACAGCGGGTAGTTGTCGGGCGTGAGCGCCTCTTTTTCGGCCAGCACCGCGAGCACGCGGATCTCTTCCGGGTCCAGCATGGCGCCAGTATCCTGCGCGCCCATCGCATCCATCGTCATTCGCTTCCTCAGTCGACCAGTCGGTTCAGTTGTTCCGAATCGAGTTTATCACCCTCGACCACCTTCGGACAGCACAGGCCGGCCTCGCGCATGGTGTCGGTCAGGCGCTCGATCTGTTCGTCCTGGCGCGCCACGTGGTCCACCAGCGCGCGCAAGGCCTTCGACAGCGGGTCGTCGCCGCTTGCCGTCACACCATAGGCGGCGAACAGCTGGGCGCTGCGCGACTGGTCTTCCTTGCGGATGATGTGGGCCGGATTGCCGACCGCCGTGGCGCCGGCCGGCACCGGCTTGACCACCACCGCGTTCGAACCGACCTTGGCATACTCCCCCACCGTGAAGGCGCCCAGCACCTGGGCGCCGGCGCCGACGATCACCCCGCGTTCCAGGGTCGGATGGCGCTTGGTGCCGGCCACCAGCGTGGTGCCGCCCAGGGTCACGCCCTGGTAGATGGTGCAGTCGTCGCCGACCACGGCGGTTTCGCCGATGACCACGCCGAAGCCGTGGTCGATGAAGACCCGGCGCCCGATGGTGGCGCCGGGGTGGATCTCGATGCCGGTGAGGATGCGCGCCAGGTAGGAGATGAAGCGGCCGATCCACTTCAGGCGCAGCTGCCAGCAGGCATGCGCCCAGCGGTGCAGGATCACCGCATGCAGGCCGGGGTAGCAGGTCAGGACCTCCCAGCCGTTGCGGGCGGCGGGATCGCGCTGGATGATGCTGCGGATGTCGTCGCGCAGCCTGGAGAATGGGGAAAACATAATCGGGATGTGTGCAGGCCAGGGAAGATGGTAGCGCATGTCCACCGGCTTTGCTGGGAATGCCGCAGGAATGGCGGCCGGGCGGCGCGATCCGGGCGCGCGCCGGGATCGTTCGCGAACGCAAGACCGGTGGGGATCAGCCTTCGCGCGCGATGCGCTGGCGGCGCGCCTCGTACAGGCAGACGCCCGAGGCCACCGACACGTTCAGGCTCTCGACCGAGCCGAACATCGGGATGCTGACCAGGAGGTCGCAGGTTTCGCGCGTCAGGCGGCGCATGCCCTCGCCTTCCGACCCCATCACCAGCGCGGCCGGTCCGGTGAAATCGGCCTCGTACAGGCCCTTGTCGGCGTCGTCCGAGGTGCCGATCAGCCAGATGCCGCGTTCCTTCAGTTCGCGCATGGTGCGCGCCAGGTTGGTGACGGTGATGTAGGGGACGGTCTCGGCGGCGCCGCTGGCCACCTTGGCGGCGGTGGCGTTCAGGCCGACGGCACGGTCCTTGGGCACGATGACCGCGTGCGCGCCGACGCCGTCGGCCACGCGCAGGCAGGCACCCAGGTTGTGCGGGTCGGTGATGCCGTCGAGGATCAGCAGCAGCGGCGGGCCTTCGATGGCGTCCAGCAGCTCGTCCAGGTTGCGCGCCAGGGCCAGCTGGCTGGCGAAGGCGATCACGCCCTGGTGGCGGCGGGTGCCGGTGATCTTGTCGAGACGCGCGGCATCGACCGGCATCACGCGCACGCCCGCTTCCTTGGCGTTGGCGACCAGGTCCTGCATGCGGCGGTCATTGCGCGACGCGTCGACGAAAATCTCTTCCACCGATTGGGCCTCGTGGCGCAGCCGCGAGGTCACCGCGTGGAAACCGAAAAGCATTTTGTTCTTCATGGATTACTTCTTCTTCCTGCTAGTTTTGGCAGCGGGGGTCTTGGCCTCCGCCTTGGTTTTTGGTGCGCCTGCGCTGCTGCCGCGGGCGGCACGCTTGGCGGGCGCCTGGGTGGCGGCATTGTTTGCGGTGTTACTTGTGGCATTGCCTGCAGCGCCAGCGCGCTTGCCCGTGGCCTTGGCGGCCGGCCTGCGCGCCGTGCGCGGCGGCGGCACGAAGACCACGTCTTCCTCGCTGCCGGCTGCTTCCTCGTCTTCGGCGCTAGTGGTGCCGGCGGTGCCGGCGGTGCCGGCGGTGCCGGCGGTGCCGATGGTGCGCGAAGGCGCGGACGCGCCCTTGGCCTTGCGGCCCTTGGGCGGCTTCGGCTCCAGCGCCTCGACCGCCGCCTGGCGCGCCCGTTCCAGCGGCGCCGGGACCGGCTCGGCGCCATCGGCCAGCGCCAGGTCGATCTTGCGCGACTCCAGGTCCACGCGCGCGACCTTCACGGTCACCTTGTCGGTCAGCTTGTAGACCTGGCCGCCGCGCTCGCCACGCAGCTCATGGCGCGCCTCGTCGTACTGGAAGTAGTCGGTACCCAGGCCGCTGATGTGCACCAGGCCTTCGACGTACAGCTGGTCGAGGGTGACGAAAATGCCGAACGGGGTCACGCCGGAGACGGTGCCGGTGAAGTCCTCGCCCAGCTTGTCCTGCATGAAGTAGCACTTGAGCCAGTTCTCGACGTCGCGCGAGGCTTCGTCGGCGCGGCGCTCGTTGGCCGAGCAGTGCACGCCGAGCGCGTCCCAGATGGTGAGGTCCTTTTCATTTTTCTGGGTGCCGGCCGCCTTGTCCTTGGCGGCCTGCTTGCGCGCCGAGTTCGACAGCGTCGTGTTCAGCCCCGCCAGGTCGATGCCCTTCGGCTCGTACTTCTTCCCTTGCAGGATGGCCTTGATGGCGCGGTGGGTCAGCAGGTCCGGGTAGCGCCGGATCGGGCTGGTGAAGTGGGCATAGGCCTCGTAGGCCAGGCCGAAGTGGCCGACGTTGTCCGGGCTGTAGACCGCCTGCTGCATCGAGCGCAGCAGCATGGTCTGGAGCAGCGCGGCGTCCGGGCGCTCCTTGATCTTCTGCATCACCTCGGCATAATCGCGCGCGCTGGGCTTGTCGCCGCCGCCCAGGTGCAGGCCAACCAGTTTCAGGAAGGTGCGCAGCTGGTTCAGCTTTTCCTCGGTCGGCGTAGCGTGGATGCGGAAGGTGCCCGGATGCTTGTGGCGGATCAGGAGGTCGGCCGCGCACACGTTCGCGGCCAGCATGCATTCCTCGATCAGGCGGTGCGCGTCGTTGCGGGTGCGCGGGATGATCTTCTCGATCTTGCCGACGGCATTGCAGACGATGTAGGTCTCGGTGGTCTCGAAGTCGATCGCGCCGCGCTCCTGGCGCGCCTTCAGCAGCGCGCGGAACACTTCGTTCAGGTGCAGCAGGTGCGGCACGATGGGCAGGCGACGCTGGGCTTCCGGACCATTCGTGTTGCCAAGGATCTCGGCCACTTCGTTATAGGTCAGGCGCGCGGCCGAGTGCATGACCGCCGGATAGAACTGGTAGGCCGCGACTTCGCCGTCCTGGGTGACCACCATGTCGCACACCAGGGTGCAACGGTCCACCGCCGGGTTGAGCGAACACAGGCCGTTGGACAGCTTCTCCGGCAGCATCGGGATCACGCGGCGCGGGAAGTAGACCGAGGTGCTGCGTTCGATCGCATCGGTATCGAGGGCGTCGTTGGGCTTGACGTAATGGCTGACGTCGGCGATCGCCACCAGCAGGCGGTAGCCACGCGTACGGCCGATCTTCACCGGTTCGCAATACACGGCATCGTCGAAGTCGCGTGCGTCCTCGCCGTCGATGGTCACCAGGGGCACGTCGCGCAGGTCGACGCGGTTGGCCAGGTCGGCATCCACGACTTCGTTCGGCAGGCGGTTGGCCTGCTTCAGCGCGGCGGCGGAAAACACGTGCGGCACGCCGAACTTGCGCACCGCGATCTCGATTTCCATGCCCGGGTCGTCCAGCTCGCCCAGCACCTCGACGATCTTGCCGGTCGGCTGCTGGAAGCGCGAAGGCTGCTCGATCAGCTCGATGCTGACCACCTGCCCCGCCTTGGCCTTGCCCGGCCCGCCGGCCACCAGCACGTCCTGGTTCATGCGGTTGTCTTCGGGCGCGACGATCCAGACCCCGCCCTCGTTCATCAGGCGGCCGATGATGTGGGTGTTGGCGCGCTCGACCACCTCGACGATCGTGCCCTCCTGGCGGCCCCGGCGGTCCTGCCCGGTGACACGCGCGCGAACGCGGTCGCCATGGAGCACCTTGTTCATTTCCTTGTCGTTCAGGAACAGGTCATCGCCGCCCTCGTCCGGAATGACGAAACCGTAGCCGTCGCGGTGCGCGCTGACGCGGCCGGTAATGAACCCGGACTGGTCGGCCAGCATATAGGTGCCGGACGCGTCGGCGCGGATCTGGCCGTCGCGCTCCATCGCGTTCAGCCGGCGTCCCAGGACTTCCTGGGCGGCGGGCTTGACCTTCAGTGCGCGCGCCACGTCGGCCGCGCCGAGCGGGCCCTTGGCACTGCGAAAGACGGCGAGGATTTCCTCGCGGCTAGGAATAGTATGAGTAGGTTGCTTCAAATCGTTTTCTTGTTTCTCTTGATGAAGGAGGGCATGGCGCCCCGGAAGATTGACACCTTGACAGGCGTAGTGTAACGGAGAGGCGCGTGATTCGCCTAACGCTTGCGGCGAAGCGTGCCAGCAGGGCTTTCTTGCCGGCGCTCACCGCGGCTCTTTGACTTTTACAATCCTTCCGCTATAATCTCGGTCTCTTCAGCAAGCAGCTCGCTGCAGCGGGAGAGAAGGCAGTAGCAGGTAGCGCGTTCGACGCGGCGAACAACGAAAGTTGATCTAGCGAAAAATGACAAAGCCTGATATTGTAGCAGAGTTAGCAGTTCAGTGCCCACGTGGCGGAATTGGTAGACGCGCATGGTTCAGGTCCATGTGCCGCGAGGTGTGGGGGTTCGAGTCCCTCCGTGGGCACCACTCTACCGGAAGGTCTCCGCAGCAGTATCGCAGGAAGCAGCACAGCAGTCAGTAGCACACATGCCCACGTGGCGGAATTGGTAGACGCGCATGGTTCAGGTCCATGTGCCGCGAGGTGTGGGGGTTCGAGTCCCTCCGTGGGCACCATCTACTGGATGTAGATCCGCAAGCAGTATCGTAGTAGAAGTTTTGCAGTAGCAGTATCAGTGCCCACGTGGCGGAATTGGTAGACGCGCATGGTTCAGGTCCATGTGCCGCGAGGTGTGGGGGTTCGAGTCCCTCCGTGGGCACCAAACTCTACCTGTCAGGATCGATCGGATCCCGCAAAACGCCGTAAGCTTTGGAAAAGGCTTACGGCGTTTTGCGTTGCGTCGCCAGGTCGTCCAGTATCGGGCAATCCGGACGCGCATCGCCATGGCAGGACGCGGCCAGGCCCGCCAGGGTACGGCGCATCGCCTGCATTTCCCCGATCCTGCGGTCGAGTTCATCGATGTGGCTGCGCGCCAGGGCGCGCACGTCGGCGCTGGCGCGCCCCTTGTCCTGCCACAGGCCGAGCAGGGTGCCGATCTGCTCGAGCGAAAAGCCGAGCGCGCGGGCACGGTGCACGAAGCGCAGCCGGTGCACATCGTCCTCGCCATAGACACGGTAGCCTGATTCCGTGCGCCGGGCGGCCGCCAGCAGGCCGATCGCTTCGTAATGGCGAATCATCTTGGCCGATACGCCGGAAGCCCGGGCGGCATCGCCGATCGTCAGCGTCCTTGCTTGCATCACTCCTCCTGTTGTTTCCTGGCGCAGCATACACCTTCCCACCGTGGGAAGCGCAAGGCCGTGCTTGACTTGGCGCGCAGGCGCGTTAAGCTCGAGGCGTCATGAAGAAGACCGCCCTCCCCCTCCTGATCGCCTCCCTGATCGCCGGCGCCGCGCTTGCGGGACCGGCGCCCTGGTACCAGTGGCGCAGCAAGCTCGATGGCGCCCTGGCCTGTTCCCAGACGCCGCTCGGTCCGGGCTGGGAAAAGTCAGGTGGCCCCTACCGGGACGCGCGTTGCGAAAAACCCATGCTTGCGAAATAATGGGGTGGCAAGGCTCATCCGATCTATTCCAATACCAAGGAGACACCGATGTTTACGAGTCCGGAGCAGTTCGCCAACGCCACCAAGACCCTGTTCGACCTGCAGATGCAGACCTTTAATACGCTTGCCGACAAGACCGTGAAAGGCGTGGAACAGGTAGTGGCCCTGAACATGCAGGCAGCGAAAAGCTCGATGGAAAGCTCGATCGCGGCCGGTCAGGAAATGAGCAAGGCTGGCGACCCGAAGGCCGCCATCGCCGCCCTGCATGCCCGCATGCAGCCGGGCGCGGCCGGCGCCGCGGAGTACCGCGAGAACCTGAAAGCCATCATCGACGAGATGCACCAGGAATTCCGCCAGGCCGCCGACACCCACGTGGCGGAAGCGAAGAGCACCCTGTCGGCCCTGATCTACGATGTGACGCAGAACGTCAAGCCCGGCTCGGAGAATGCGGTCGAGATCATCAAGGCCGCGATCGACAATGCCTTCAAGGGCTACGAGCAGGTGACCCAGGCCACCCGCCAGGCGGTGCAGACGGTCGAGGCGCAGATTGCGAAGGCCAGTTCGCTGGTGCAGCCAGGCGTACAAAAGCAGGCTGAGTAGTTTCAGCCGATGCCCTCATGAAAGAAAATTTCAAAAATTTATCTAAAATGAAATTTTCTTTCATCCTTTTATCTTGCTTCGCTCTCGATTCCCAGTAATTCCTCCAGCCGCGCCAGCGACGTGTCATCCTTGATGACCGAGCGCAACCAGGCATGCAGCGGCTGTTCTCCCCAGCGCGCGGCCTTTTCGGCCAGGTAGGCCACCGGGCTGTGCGGCTCGGTGCGGCGGAAGAATTCGGCCACGCCGCGCAGCTGGGCCAGCGCCTGTTCGCGGCTGTGCAGGGGGCCGTCGAGCAGGCGCAAGCCGGTACCGGGAGCCGTCATGGCCAGCCCCTGCGGCGGCGCCCCCCCGGCCC
>NZ_JAIWIA010000097.1 GCF_020176695.1 Massilia sp. MS-15
GGGGGGGGGGCTTGCCCCCCCACGCGGCGATCGTTGCAACATGAACAGCCGCACAGGCTGCCAGTACCGTCATTTGCCCACCCACCCTGCAAGCCCTAGGGAAACGCTGATTTAATCGTCGACCGATCCCGGCTGACGTCCGAGCTGGCACAATGACGTCTTCGATTCCTGCCGAGCCGCCATGAAGCAAACCACGTTCTCCGACGCCGAATTCACCAACAAGAAGAAGCAGACCCGACGTGACCGGTTCCTGGCCGAGATCGAGGCTGTGACACCTTGGCCGGCACTGGTCGCTGCGCTGTTGCCGTACTACCCGAAGGGCGAGGGACGCGGCCGGCCGCCAGTCGGTCTCGAGCGGATGCTGCGCATGTACATCGCGCAGCAATGTTTCGGCCTGTCGGACGAAGGCATCGAGGATGCGATCTACGACAGCCAGGCGATCCGCGGCTTTGTCGGCATCGACCTGACGCACGAGTCGGCGCCGGACGCAACGACACTGCTCAAGTTCCGCCGCCTGCTCGAGAAACACAACCTGACGCGCAGGATCTTCGATGAGATCAACGGACATTTAGCCAGCAAAGGCTTGATGATGCGCGAAGGGACCATCGTCGACGCGACCTTGATCGCGGCGCCGCCTTCGACCAAGAACCGGGACGAGAAGCGCGATCCGGAGATGCACCAGTCGAAGAAGGGCAAGAACTGGTTCTTCGGCATGAAGGCCCATATCGGCGTCGATGCCAAGTCGGGCCTGGCGCATACCTTGGTGACCACTGCCGGCAACGTGTCCGACGTGACGCAGACCCACAAGCTGCTGCACGGCGACGAGACGATGGTGTTCGGTGACGCCGGCTACCAGGGCGCCGACAAGCGGCCCGAGAACGCAGCCAAGGCAGTGACCTGGCACATCGCGATGAAGCGCAGCGTCCGCAAAGCCATGAAGAAAAACCCGTTGGGCCGAATGAAAGAGAAACTGGAAAAGGCCAAGGCCAGCGTGCGCGCGAAGGTTGAGCATCCGTTTCATGTGCTGAAGAACCTGTTCAGGCATCGCAAGACGCGTTACCGCGGCCTGGAGAAGAACACGGCGCAGCTGCACACCTTGTTCGCGTTCGCGAACCTGGTGTTGGCTGGCCGAACCTTTGGGACCGCGCACGCCCGAACTCCGTCCTGAGCGGGGAAACGCGTGCCACAGCACGCAAAAACGAGCGTGACGCCCAAGCTGGAGCGCGAAAAATAGCTGATCTCGACCACGGTCCGGTCTGGTGCAGGTCTTGTCACGTCGGAACGGCCACACAACCTATTTGTTCAGCGCTTCC
>NZ_JAIWIA010000098.1 GCF_020176695.1 Massilia sp. MS-15
ATGCCGCCGGCTGGGAATACCGCACCAGCAGCAGTGGCAGCTGGACCGCGGGCAGCGGCAGCAGCTTCACGCTGGCGCCCGGCAGCTATGCCGCCGGACAGGTGCAGGTGCGCCAGACCGACCTGGCCGGCAACACCAGCGTGGCCGCCAGCAACGGCGCCACGATCAGCATCGACCAGTCGGTCGCCGCGCCTTCCCTGGCGCTGGCCAATGACACCGGATCCAGCGCCAGCGATGGCCTGAGCAGCGACGGCACCGTGAATGTCAGCCTGGCCCTTGATGTCGCCAGCTGGGAATACCGCACCAGCAGCAGTGGCAGCTGGACCGCGGGCTCGGGCAGCAGCTTCGTGCTGGCGCCGGGCAGCTACGCCACCGGCGACATCCAGGTGCGCCAGACCGACCTGGCCGGCAATGTCAGCGCGGCGGGTGCGAACGCTTCCGCCCTGGCGATCCTGACGGCGCCAGCAGCCCCCGGTGTGGCGCTCGCCAGCGATACCGGCGCCAGCGCCACCGATGGCGTGAGCGCGCTCGGCACGGTGAATGTCACGCTTGCCCCTGGCGCAAGCTGGGAATACCGGACCAGCAGCGACGGCGCCTGGACCGCGGGCAGCGGCAGCAGCTTCACGCTGGCGCCGGGCAGCTACGCCGCCGGCGAGATCCAGGTGCGCCAGACCGACCTGGCCGGCAACACCAGCGTAGCAGCCAGCAACGGCGCCACGGTCAGCATCGACCAGTCGGTCGATGCGCCTTCGCTGGTGCTGGCCAGCGACACCGGTTCCAGCGCCAGCGATGGCCTGAGCAGCGACGGCACGGTGAACGTCGCCTTGGCGCTTGACGCCGCCGGCTGGGAATACCGCACCAGCAGCAATGGCAGCTGGACCACGGGCAGCGGCAGCAGCTTCACGCTGGCGCCCGGCAGCTATGCCGCCGGACAGGTGCAGGTGCGCCAGACCGACCTGGCCGGCAACACCAGCGCGGCCGCCATCAACGGCGCCACGATCAGCATCGACCAGTCGGTCGCCGCGCCTTCGCTGGCGCTGGCCAATGACACCGGATCCAGCGCCAGCGATGGCCTGAGCAGCGACGGCACGGTGACTGTCAGCCTGGCTCCCGATGCCGCCGGCTGGGAATACCGGACCAGCAGCAATGGCAGCTGGACCGCG
>NZ_JAIWIA010000013.1 GCF_020176695.1 Massilia sp. MS-15
GTACCGGGAGCCGTCATGGCCAGCCCCTGCGGCGGCGCCACCGCTGCCAGCGGCGGCGTCACCATGTCGATCAGATCGCGTAGCGCCGCGCTCCCTGCGCCGAAGCCGGGGCCATCGGCGCCGAGGCGCGCATCGGCCACCCGTTCCAGCTCCTGCAGCGCGGCGAGGCAGTCCTGGGCGGCGTCTGCCAGGACCTGGCGTGCCGCCGGCGTGACCCGCGCCCAGGCGGTGTCGAGCTCGGCCATGCCCTCGGCGCCGCGCGCGCGCGCCGCTTCGCGCGCCAGCATCGTCACGCCGTTGGCCAGCGGCACCTCCTTCACCAGCGGCGCGATGCGCGCGGCGATCCAGGCAAGGTTGCCGACGCGGCGTTCCTGCCCGTCTTCGTCAGGCAGCGGGTGCAGCGCATCCCAGAAGCGCTCGCACAAGGCGGCCAGCAGGCGCAAGCCATAGGCCAGACCCGCGAGGCCGCCGGTCCTGGCGCTTGCTTCGGCCAGCCAGACCGCGAGTTGCAAGTCCTTGCTGCGGGTTTCGATCAGTTCCGCGCAGCGTTTCGCCACGAACTTCCAGTCGGCCTCCTTCAGGTTCGTCACCCATGCGCCCTGGTCGATCGACGGGTCGTCGGCTTCGCGCGCGCGGCTGATCGCATCGAATTCGGGCGAGAAGGCCAGGTCTTCCCCGCAGGGCTGGCCGGCGCTGATCGGCGCCAGCAGGGCTTCCATGTCGTGCATGGGCTGTCTCCTCTTATTCGATGGCGTACTTGAACTTGCCGGCCCTGGTGGCGCCCACCTTGACCCGGGTGAGCTTGCCGCCCTCGGCCATCCGCGCCAGCACGCTGTCGGCGATCTCGGGCAGCAGGGTGCCGTTCAGGATATGGTCGACATTGCGCGCGCCGGAATCGACCTCGGTACAGCGGTTCAGCACCGCGTTCACCAGCGCATCGTCGTACTCGAAGCGGGCACGGTGGTTGTCCAGCACCCTGGCCTTGATGCGGTCGAGCTTGAGGCGGATGATGTTGGCCAGCACCTCGTCGCGGATCGGATAGAAGGGCACCACCGTGAGCCGGCCCAGGAAGGCCGGCTTGAAGTGCTTCATGAGCAGGGGCCGCAGCATCTCGGCCAGTTGCGCCGGCTCGGGCAGTTCACTGGCCGGCTTGTTCAGGCAGGCCTGCATCAGCTGGGCCGAGCCGATGTTCGAGGTCAGGATGATGATGGTGTTGCGGAAGTCGATCTGGCGGCCTTCCGCGTCGTCGAGCACGCCCTTGTCGAATACCTGGAAGAACAGTTCCAGCACGTCGGGGTGCGCTTTCTCGACTTCGTCCAGCAGCACCACGCTGTAGGGATTGCGGCGCACCGCCTCGGTCAGCACCCCGCCTTCGCCATAGCCGACGTAGCCGGGGGGCGAGCCCTTCAGGCCGGAGACGCTGTGCGCTTCCTGGTATTCGCTCATGTTGATCGTGATGAGCTTGCGCTCGCCGCCGTACAGGATGTCGGCCAGCGCCAGCGCCGTCTCGGTCTTGCCCACGCCCGAACTGCCGACGAACAGGAACACGCCCTTCGGTTTGTTGGGGTCGTCCAGGCTGGCGCGTGCGGTGCGCACCCGCTGCGCCACCGCATGGCTGGCATTCGGCTGGCCCAGGATGCGCTGGTTCAGCAGCGACTGCAGTTTCATTACCGTGTGCAGTTCGTCCTTGACCATCCGTCCGAGCGGGATGCCGGTCCAGCCAGCGACGATCTCGGCCACCGTATGGCCATCGACCTGCAGGGGGACCAGCGGTGCCTCGCCCTGCAGCCCGCGCAGGCGCTCGACGCTGGCGCGCAGTTCGCCGGCGTCCTGGGCACGGCCCTGCTCGAGCGCCGCGCGCATCTCGCCGATCTCGCGCGCCAGACGCTGTTCCTCGTTCCAGCGCAGCAGCAGGCCGGCACGTTCATCGTCGCGCGCGGCGCGGCGCTGGCGCAGCCCGGCCACGGCTTCCTCGTGGCCGGCGCCGGCCTTGGCCTCGCGCTGCAGGGCGGCCAGCTGGGCGTCGATGCATTCGATGTCGCGGATGCAGTCTTCCAGCCGGGCCGGCGTGGCGCTGCTGCCCAGCGCCACCTTGGCGCAGGCGGTGTCGAGCACGCTGATCGCCTTGTCCGGCAACTGGCGCCCGCTGATGTAGCGGTGCGACAGGCGCACGGCCTCGGTGACCGCATCGTCGTAGATGCGCACCCTGAAATGCGCCTCCATCAGCGGCGCCATCGCGCGTAGCATGGCGCAGGCCGTCGCTTCGTCTGGCTCCTCGATCTTGATCACCTGGAAACGGCGTGCCAGTGCGGCATCCTTCTCGAAGTATTTCTTGTATTCGCCCCAGGTGGTCGCCGCGATGGTGCGCAGTTCGCCGCGCGCCAGCGCCGGTTTCAGCAGGTTGGCGGCATCGCTCTGGCCGGCCTGCCCCCCGGCCCCGATCATCGTATGGGCTTCGTCGATGAACAGGACGATCGGATGCGGGCTCTTCTTGACTTCCTCGATCACGTTTTTCAGGCGGTTCTCGAACTCGCCCTTGACCGAGGCCCCGGCCTGCAGCAGGCCCATGTCGAGGGTGTGGATCTCGACGCCCTTCAGGACATCCGGCACGTCCTGCTGCGCGATCCGCAGCGCCAGGCCTTCGACCACGGCGGTCTTGCCGACGCCCGCCTCGCCGGTCAGGATCGGGTTGTTCTGGCGGCGCCGCATCAGGATGTCGATCGCCTGGCGGATCTCGGGGTCGCGCCCGATCACGGGGTCGACCCGGCCTGCGCGCGCACGCGCGGTCAGGCAGGTCGTGTACTGGTCGAGCGCGGGCGTGCCGCGCCCAGGGTCGGCCGCCATCTCCCGCAATGGTTCGTCCGGGGGCACAGGCTGTCCGGTAGAGACTGGCGGCGTTTCCTGTGAGCCGCGGGTGATCCGCTCAAAATCGTGCTTCAGGCGCTCGAGCGGGAACTGGCTGAACAGGGGCGAAGCGCGTAGTGCCAGCTGCGATAGCGAGGCATGCGTCAGCAAAGCCAGCAGCAAGTGGCCGCTGCGGATCTGGTTGCCCTGCCCCGCCGTGGGCGTGGCCAGAGAGGCAATCAGCCAGGCATGCTCGAACAGTACCGGCAGGTGGCGCGAGAACACCGGCGTGCGTCCGCTGCCAGTGGCGAAACCTTCGATTTCCCGGCGCAAGTCGGTCTCCAGGCCCGTGAGGCTGATCTCGCATGCCTGCGCGATCACGCACAGGTCGCTGGCGGGCTGCTCGATCAACCCCAGCATCAGGTGCTCGATCTCGACCTCGTACTGTCCCAGGCCGACGCAGATCGACGCGGCGCGGCTGGCGGCGGTCCGGGTGGTGTCGTTCAGCTTCCCGATCAGGGTCTTGAGATTGATCTCCATCGTATCGCGTCCTTGTAGTCGAGCTGCGCCGGCGCAAGCGCGCATGCCTGCTGCCGCAAATGGATGCGCGGCGCCGCGAGTGCATCGCGGACGCCGCGTTCGGATGGCCGCCAGGCTCTGGCGAGTCGGCGGCCGTGGATGCGTCAGGCGACCTTGTTGGCCGCCAGGTCCCAGCCGCCCGAGGTGTTACCGCCCGAACCACCGCTAATCTTCTGCTGGGTGTACTTCCACTTGATCTTCGAGAACTTCAGTCCGACGGTTTCCTGGATGATCGAGCCTTCCATGACGCTCGGTGCCACCGCGCCGATCAGCACGTTTTCCAGTTCGATCTCGAAGTACTTGACGCGCTCGCCCTGGCCATCGGCCCGCATGAATTCCAGCTTGGCCTTGGGAATGGTCTTACCGGCCGAGCAGGTCTGCAGCAGGATCGGCGACGACAGGTCGGCCAGCTTGGACAGGGTGATCTCCTGGTGTTCGCAACGCTCGGCCGTATGGCCGCCGCTGGTGGAAGCGGTTGCCGAGCGCGGCTGCGACACGCCCCAGTTCACGGCCAGGCACTCGATCCAGTCCTTGTGCTTGTCGTCCATCGATTCACCCTTGATCCCGTCGATCTGCAGGTATACGTCAATTGCCATGTTCTACTCCATTTAAGTTGAAAAAAACTACTTAGCCTTTGGTCGACTGCGGCAGCTCCGCGACCAGTCGGAGCGAAACGGACAGCTCGTCGAGCTGGAAATGCGGGCGCAAGAAGGACACGGCGCGGTAGACGCCAGGACGGCCCGGTACCTCGGACACCTGCACGCTGGCCTCGCGCAGCGGGAACTGGGCCTTCTGGTCCTGGCTCGCGCTGTCGTCAAGCAGGACATACTGGGTCAGCCAGCGGTTCAGGTAGTCTTCGACGTTGGACGCGGCGGCAAAGCTGCCGATTTTGTCGCGCATCATGGCTTTCATGTAGTGGGCGATGCGCGAGACCGCGAAGATGTATTGCAGCTGCGAGGACAGCACGGCATTCGCGTTGGCGGCGTCGGTGTTGTACTTCTTGGCCTTCTGGACCGACTGGGCGCCGAAGAAGGCCGCATAATCGGTGTTCTTGCAGTGGACCAGCGAGATGAAGCCGAGGTCCGACAGTTCTTTTTCGCGGCGGTCGGTGATCGCCAGCTCGGTGGGACACTTCAGCGCCACTTCGCCTTCGTCAGTCTTGAAGGTATGGGCCGGCAGGTTCTCGACCAGGCCACCGCCCTCGACACCGCGGATCGCGGCGCACCAGCCATAGTCTTCAAAGGCCTTGGTCAGCTTGGAGGCAAAGGCATAGGCGGCATTGCACCACAGGTATTTCTGGTGGTCGCTCCCGTCCACGTCCTCGACATAATTGAAACCCTCGGTGGTCATGCCATCCTGCGGGTGGTATGGCAGGCGGCCCAGGAAGCGTGGCAGGGTCAGGCCGACGTAGCGCGCATCCTCGGATTCGCGGAAGCTCTTCCACTTAGCGTATTCGACCGTGTCGAACACCTTGGCCAGGTCGCGCGGCTTGCCGAGGTCGCCGAAGCTGTCGATTCCGAACAGTTCCGGCGCGGCCGAGGCGATGAAGGGCGCATGGCTGGCAGCAGCCACATGCGACATCTGCTCGAGGAAATACATGTCTTCCGGCTGGCGCGAGATCTCGAAGTCGCCGATCAGGGCGCCATAAGGCGCGCCGCCGAAACTACCGAATTCTTCTTCGTAGACCTTCTTGAACATATTGCTCTGGTCGAATTCCAGCGCCGACTGGAAGTCCTTCACCAGTTCGCGCTTGCTGACGTTGAGCATGCGGATCTGCAGGTTGGCACTGGTGACGCTGTTCTTGACCAGGTAGTGCAGGCCAGTCCAGCTGCGCTCGAGCTTCTGGAATTCCGGTGCATGCATGACGGCCGAGAGCTGGGCTGAAATCATGCGGTCGAGTTCTGCCAGGCGCACGTCGATCATGGCCGACAGGTTGCTCGTCATGACCATGGTGCCCTGCATGACCTGGTGCACCAGTTCCGAGATGATGTCGCGCGCGCGTTCGTGTTCGCTGCTGGATTTCGCGACCCGGCTCTGCTCGACGATCTGGTCGAGCAGGGAGGTGTCGAGCTCCACCGGACCGGTGGTCTGCGCCTGGCTTGCGGTATCGAGGACGGCCGCCATCATGCCTCCCCTTCGGGTTTGCTCTGCTTGCGCATGCCTGCCAGCCGTTCGGTATTGCCCAGCACTTCACTGAGAAGGTCATCGAGCTTGTCGTTGCCGGCCAGCTTGTTGCGCAGGTCGGCCAGCTTGGTGCGCGCGTCCAGCAGGCCCTTGAGCGGGGCTACCTGGCGCACGACCGACTCGGGGCGGAAGTCTTCCATTTCCCGGAACTGCAGCTGAACCGCGAACTCACCGCCCTCGGCCGACAGGTGGTTCTCCACCCGGAAATTGAGGCTGGGAGCGACAGCGCCGAGCACTTCGTCGAAATTGCCGGCATCGACATTGACGAACTTCTTGTCCTTCAAGCGCTTCTTCTCCTGTTCGGGATCGTTCCCGAAGTCGCCCAGCACGCCAACGACGAAGGGCAGTTCCTTGTTTTCGATGGCGTCGCCGATCTCGACGTCATACGTCATCTGCACGCGTGGCGCGCGCACCTTTTGCAAGCGCTTCTGCACGCTCTCATTCTTGGCCCTGTCGACTCCAGGTGACGGGTTGAAACGGCCGGCGACGCCGGCCATGTGGGGGTTACCTCAGACCTTCGAACGGGTCGTTGCTCCTCGAAGCCGACCGGGTGCTGCCTGCGGCTGCGGCGCCGGAACCGGCGGTCACCGGGCGCGACCTCGCCCCCGGCACCCTGGGTGGCTCGCCCCGCTTGAACAGCTCGGTTTCACCGAGGCTGGCACGCAGCAGTTTGGCCAGGTCCTGGGCCTCGCTCTTCACGTCTCCATTCAGGTTGTTCTTGCGGGTGAGGTCGGACAATGCCTTGCTGGCCACGCGCAGGCCGCTCACCGCAACGATGCTGTGCGCGACCATGTCGTCCGGGTCGCGCTCGAGCGCCTCCTGGGCATGCGTGATGGCTTCGCCATAGATGCCTGCGTTGAAGCGGATCTGGGCCATCTTGACCCAGGGCCGCTTGTCGACAGGATGCGCCTCGCCCGCTGCCTTGAGCATGGCGTACGCCTTTTCTTCCTGCCTGGCCGCAAGCGCGGCGTCCGCTTCCGCAAACACTTGTTCTCCCACCGGGCCGGCCGGCTTGCTGGCCACGGGCTGCGGAGCGGTGGCGCAGCCGGCCAGGACCGCAACGACAGCGGCCAGGGGCATCCAGCGTTCATACCTCATGAGGGGCTCTCCACGACTGTTGAAACAGTCACCATTATTCGCGAGCCCATACGGGGGCAGTTGTGCGCTGTCAAGCGAACCCGTGGTTAGGCTCGTGCGCGCCTCAGTGACTTGCAGTGGCTTGAAGTTGCGCGCGATCACTGCAAGCCAGCGCCAGTCCGGTTCAATCGGTCATTGTCTCCAGCATGAGGAAATGAATACGATGAGCGCGTTCAGAATGTCGGTGGCAGGGGTCGCGGCAGCAGTCCTGGTCGCCACCCAGGCCGGCTGCGGTAGCAAGGGACTTGCAAGCGCCGCCCTAGAGGCTGCCGGATTGCGCAAGCCGCGGGCCGTGTCCGACAACCAGGCGCCGCGCGGCGTTCCCCTGCGTCTGCACGCTTCCCACAAGCTCAATCTCGACGTCCGCGGCCAGCCGCTCGCGCTGGCGGTGCGGCTGTACCAACTGCGCGACAAGGAAGCCTTCGAACACATGCCCTATGCGGCCTTTCTCGATCCCCAGGCCGAGCGCCGGGGGCTGGGAGCCGACTTGATTGAAGTACGTGAAATCATGCTGGTGCCGGGCCAGCGCTACGAGGTCAACGAGAAGCTGGGCCGCGAAACCGGCTACCTGGCCCTGGTCGCCCTGTTCCAGCGCCCGGCGGAGCAGCGCTGGCGGGTCGCGCTGGCCGCGCCGGATGCCGAGCGAAAAGGCCTGGTCGTGGGCCTGCACGCCTGCGCCCTGAGTGTCGATGCTCGGGGACAGGCCGCCATGCTTTCCTCTGTGCGCTGTCAATGAACATTTCAGTAGTTCCGCCAAGCTAAAAAATTTCCGTAGCAAGGAGAACAGTCGAATGAAGCATCCCGCAAGGCCATCGTCGGGACCTACCGCGCCCACACCAATCGTGGCGGACGCATGAGCGTCTTCGTCGAGCGGCGCGTCACGCCCCAGCCCGGACAGGGCAAGGCTCGTCCACCCCAGCGCCTGGTGGACATCATGTACGAGGGGTTCTATGCCCTGTTCCTGCTCAAGAGCGGCTGCGGGCCCCAGGCCCAGGCTTCGTTTGCCGACAACATGACCGCTTTCCTGGCCGACGTCGACCGCCATGCCAAAATGCTCGGGATCGCGGCCGACGACGTCGGCGCCGCCAAATATGCGTTCTGCTCAGCGGTTGACGAGATCATCCTGCGCTCGAGCTTTGAAATTCGGGATGCCTGGGAGAGGCGGCCCCTGCAGTTGCGGGTTTTTGGCGACCAGCTGGCCGGCGAGCATTTCTTCAATCGCCTCGAAGACCTGCGCGCACGCGGCCAGGCTCACCTGGAAGCGCTGGAAGTCTTCCATATGTGCCTGCTGCTCGGTTTCCAGGGCCGCTATGCCCTTGAAGGCCGCGACAAGCTGGACTACCTGGTGGCCCGCCTGGGCGACGAGATTGCCCGCATGCGCGGGCGCGGCCGTGGCTTTGCCCCGCATGCCGAGCGGCCTGACCGGGTAGTCAACCCGCTACGGCGCGACCTGTCGGTATGGATGCTGGGAACAGTGTTTCTGGTAGCCGGGCTCGGCGCTTACCTGGGATTCCGCACAGTGTTGTCGACGGAGGCGGCGACGCGAATGGCGAAGTACGACAGCCTGGTCAAACTCCCGCCGAAAGCGGCGCACGTGACGATTACCTTGCCGTGAGCGCAGCAGGGGCGCCGGCCGGCGTGCCACCTTCGGCTCACAGCGGATGGCCTGCCGGTCTTGCCTCACCCGATGCTTGCCAGGGACGTATCCACTGTCTTCTCGAGCAACCGCGCCGCCGCGGACAGGATCGGTCCCGCCATCGGATCCCCTTGCATCCCGGCAAATGGTCCTTCGCCAAAATACAAGCCATCCGATACCAGGAAGCTGAGCCGCACACGCCCACATGACGGAGGCGGCAAGCGCGCCTCTTCCCACGGGCCGATCCGGTCCACCACGGATTCGGAGACGGCGACCACGGCATGGGCGAGCGGCGCCACGGGCGTATCAAGGCCTTCGAAGACTGCAAGCTTTCCCGATTGGTTCAGATAGCGGACCCCGCCATCGCTGAAGGCGGCCAGCACGTCCAGCCCGTCCTCAAGCGCCACCTCGACTATCACCCCGAGCAATTGTTTGGGAGGGAGTGCCGCCCCGGCCATGCGCAGGCGATTGCAGGCCAGTACGCGTACCCGGCTATCGTTCGCTTCGTCCTTGGCGATTTGCCGCAGGACCGCCTGGTCCGGGGCATCCGCCAACAGCGGTCCCCACATGCCCGCATCCTGTTCGGCACGGCCATGCATGAACAGCGTGATGTCGTCGCAAAAGAGCAGGTTATACATGAAGTTGGCATGGGGCTGCGCATACGGACAATGCATGCCTTGCGCGCCGCCGACCGGCACGCGGTGCTCCGCCGCCACTGGATGTTCAAGCATGGTATGACTCCTTGTAAATGGAAAGCCGGACCGCCACTGGCAAACGATGGCTGCCGCGCTCCTGATGTGATCGGCCACGATCGCAAGACAGTATGCTTACTGGACAACCTTGAACTCGATCCGCCGGTTGCGCGCCCTGCCCTCGGGGTGACGGTTGTCCGCCACCGGTCGGTCCGGTCCTTCCCCCGATACCGCAACTGATTCCGCCGGAACGCCTTTCGCGACAAGGTAGCGCTTGACCGATTCCGCCCGCGCCTGGCTCAGCACCAGGTTGCGGGTACGCGAGCCGGCATTGTCCGTATGGCCGATCACGGCCACCTTCACGCCTTGCAGCTTTTGCATCGCCGCGTGCATCTGGTCCAGGATCCTGGTGCCTGATTCGGTCAGCGTCGCGCTGCCTGTCTCGAATTCGATGATGCGATCGGCCAATGCAGCATCCAGGACAGCCTGGCGCGACGCCGTCACCCGCAGGCCATTGTTGACGGTGTAGCCCGGGTTCAGGCTGGCGGCGATGTTGCCCGCAACCTGCTGGCGTTGCCCTTCGCTGGCAACCTCGCCGCGCAAGCTCACCTTGCTTCCGTCGATCGCCAGCTGGCCGCGGCTGACCAGTTTCAGGTTCGAATTGATGAGCCCGACCACATGTGCGTTCCATCCGGCCGGCGCCGTTACCGGACCGACCGCGAGCTGGTCGACCACGCGCGCCGGGCCATACAGGCTACGCAAGCGTTCCAGCAGTGTCGCCCGGGTCGCCTCGTCGGGCACCGTACCGCTGACGACGACCGGGGCCTCCTGTTGGGCCTGCACCGAACCGGCGAGCAGGCAGGCGAGCAGCAGCGCGCTCGGATACCGACCTTGTTTCACGTTGGCGCTCCAATGAAAGTCTTGATGAACATGTCGCGAGCCAGGCCCAGGGGCAGATCGGCTTGCGCGAGGTAGCTGGCCAGCGAACGCAAGTCGACATCGGTCGGCAGCTGCTCGTCGACCCAGGCGTTGTCACCCAGGTTGACCTGCTGTTCGGCGGCAGCGATCGGATCGGCCAGCGCGCACAGGGTCTCGGCAAGCGCGCCGCCAAAACCCACCACCATCGCCGGCCGGTCCTGTTGACGGGTAACGAAGATTGCCAGGTCGAAGTCGGCGCCGCGCAGGAAGGGCAGCAGCAGCTGAAGCCAGAATGCGGCAACCGGATAGCGCGCATTGGCATCGTCCGGTAGTGGGAATACCAGGCTCTTGTGCAGCTCGGCCGGCTGCTTGCGGATCACCGGTTGCAACAGCAGTCCAAGCGCCAGGACCATGCGCGGAAACTCGGGTTCGTCCAGCATCGCGCCAAGCGAACCGACCGTGCCCCGGGCGAGTAGTTGCGACAAGCACGGCCCGGCATCGCCCAAGGGAATGCTGGCATCGGCGATTGCCTGCAGGCCGGCGGCAGGATCGGCGTCAAGCAGGACGCGCGGGCAATACGCTTCGAGGAAAGTCCACAAGGGTGCGAATGCCAGCGGACAGTCGTTCACGAACCTGGCCGGATCAGGCACCACATGGGTACGCGCGGCCAGGAAAGGAAAGCGCCGTCCCGACAAGTCATGGCTGGGCAGCAGGTGGCCGGCGATCGCATGGCGGCGCCGTGGCCCGACCAGTGCGAAGCTGGCTGGCGGCATGGCGTCGTAGTTGATGCGCCAGCGCGCGTCTGCGCTCAGCAGGCGCATGGTCTGGGCCAGCCAGCGGTCGAGCATGTCGATCACGGCCGGGTCGCCCGCCAGCTTGACGAAATCCGCCCGTGCCGGCAGCTTGCCGAAGTAGCCGATCCGCTGCGCAGGCGCCGTGCGCATCACTGTGCTCCGCCCGCGCTTGCCAGCCTAGCCTGCTCCGGCGCCGCATCCAGACCGTTCCCGACGGCGCGCCCGACGATCATGGCAGGCAGGCGCAAGCCGCGGAAGCCCTGGCTCTGTTCGCCGCTGCCGTTGGCCGAGGCGCTGCTGACGATGCGCAGGTCGACCGTGACCGTGACGTTGTGCGCACTCCAGCTCAGCTCGTGTATTCCGCCCTCCTTGCGCCGCTTCCTGGCCGCGTGGATCATGCGCCCCAGGCCCTCCTGCCCAGGCTCGTTGAGCAGCTCGACGCTGCGACCGTCGTAGGTGACCGCGCTGATCCGTACCCCGGCCGTGCCCTGCGGCCCCGGATGCACCATGTTGGTCCAGGCCGGCTGGGCATTCTTGTAGCGCAACTGCTGGCCGTCGATGTCGAGCATGTACTCGAGCGTGCCTGGGGCAGCCTGCGGCAGGATCTGGAATACCGTTTGCGGGCCTCCATTGCCCGCCACCCCATTGGCCGACAGCGGTGCCACCCAGCCCGGGAAACCCGTCACCACCTGCGGTGCCAGGGTGATGCCGATATCGGCCCAGGTGCGCGCCGACAGCACATCGCCGCGCCTGACCACGAGCGGCCCCATCGCGGTATTCACGAACTTTGCAACCTGTCCCTCCGGGCCGAAGATCTGCCCGATCTCGGCTGCCGTCGCCTCGACGCTGCTGCCTGGCGCGAATGGATACTTGCCGGCCAGGCTACGCTGGAAGGGCTCGACCACCTGCACCCGCCAAGTCTTGTTCAGCTCGGCTTCTGACGGCAGCACGATCATGGCGAAGGTCTGGACCAGGGGCCGCACCAGCAGGGGGCGCAGCGCGGCCTTCTGGGTATCGCTCATTCCAGTCAGCATCTGCTCGTCCACGTAGCGCAGCGCGTCGGCCAGCTCGGAACCATTGCCTCCCAGTGTCTGCTGCATGAACTGCCGGGCGCCAGGACCGGGGTCGCCCTGGTTCTTGAGCGCGTTCAGGCGGGTGCGCAATTTCGACAGCGCGTCCAGGTAGCCGCTCATCAGCGAGGCATTGCTCTCCCTGGTGCCGACCAGGCGAGCCACGCCGGCGAACTCGCGTCCGATCGGGCCGGCGCCGGTGCCGCCCTGCCCGGCCAGCAGCACCACCGGGTCCACGGTATTGGCGAGCGTGCGCGCATCCGAAGGGGCACGCCGCAGGATGACTTCCTTGAACCACTCGACAAAGGTACGCTCGGTCTTGCTCAGGCCGGCACTGGCGGCGACCGGGTTGTCCCACACGGTCTCCTCATGGATCGCGCGCAGCAGCTTGGCGATCGGCGAGGCCTGCGGGTCGCCCAGGCGGTTCATGGCCTGCACGCTGCCCTCGAAGCCCTTCAGCTCGGCGATGCTGACGCCCTGCACGAACTTCAGCCATTCACGCGCATACTCGGCCTTGTACATGTCGGTGAGCGCCTTCTGGATCTGCTCCGGACTGCCTTCCAGCGTAAGGTCATCATGCGACACGGTCTTGAGTACCCAGTCCTTGTTGCTGGCCTCGCTGCTGGACGCATCGCGGATGGCGGCCAGCACGTATCCGTTCCATGCCTGGCGGGTAAAGGCGCCGCTCACCGCATGGCTTCCGAGGACCAGGTTCTGGTCCGGCTCGCCGACAATGCGTGCTACCGTCACTGCCGGGAAGCGCGTCGCAGCGCGGGTCTTGATGTCATTGTAGACGCGCTCGCGCGCCGGCGTGCCGCGCACCACGCGGCGCAGGTTCTCGCGCGTGCTGTCGAGCAGGCCGAGTTTCAGCTGCACCTGGGGCCAGGCCGGATCCTGCACCTGCGACAGGTGAAAGGTCAGCAGCCGCTCTGCGCTGCGGATCATCTGCTCACGCGGCATGGCACCGCGGTTGGCTTCGAGCCAGCCACGCCAGTAGCGGGTCAGCTGGTCGTTCAGGTGAGCCGGCTCGGCATACTGCTTGTCGCCCAGCATGAGGTAGGTCTTGAGCGCATTGTAGGCATCCGCCACGCTGGCGGCGGACACGTCCTGGTACTGGCCATTCGCCGCCGGCGCCGCTGCCGGACTTGCTGCCGATATGGACACCAGATGCGCGCTGGCCGCAGCAGGCGCGGCCGAGGGTGCCAGCCGGGCCGCGTTGGCGTTTACTTCCGTCAGCATGCTCTCCAGTGCCGCCGCCACCGGTTCCAGCATCACCGCCCGCACGCCCGCAAAATACTCGTCACGCAGCTTGCGTTCCAGCGCCTCGCCCTGGTAGAGGCCAAAGCCGAGTGCCCACGGAGGATCCTGGCGGTAGCGCTCGAGCTGTTCGATACGGTCCTGCAGGATGTCGAGCGCTTCCAGGCGCGATTGCAGGTCGGCGCGGCTGGCCTGGAGCCTGGCGACTTTGTCGAGGTCGGACTGGACATTGGCGATCAGCTGGCGGTTGCCGATGGCGGACCAGCTCCAGCCGCCCAGCAGCGCGCCCATCAGGATGGTGGCGCCGGCAAAGGCCGCCATCCGCCAGCGCGAGCTGGCCGGACGCGTATAGCGCCTGACCAGGTCCTTGTCGGCGAAGATCACCTGGCGAAACAGCTCGGACAGGAAGTAGCCGGACTGCTCCGCCACCTCGCCGTCCTGCCGTTCGCCCAGCACCAGGTCGAAGCGCCTGGCGACGCGCTTGCTCGACAGGTCCTGCACATGGCCCTCCTGCAGGGCGCTGGTGAAGTAAAAGCCGCGAAAAACCGGCTTGAACTGGTAGGTGTTTTCTTCGAACAGGGTCGACAGGAAGGCGCGCAGCGGTGTCTTGATTGCGGCGAACTCGAGCGGAAAGGTGAAGACCCCCGGACGCATCCGGGGACTACGGTTGGCCCCCATGGTCGCCAGGCTCATCTCCTTGAGCCCATCGCACAGTTCGTCGAAGTGCTCGTCGAAGAAGGCCAGCACGTCCTGCGGCGTGCTGCGGCGGTTGTAGCGCAGCGTAGCGCCCCAGATGCGCTCGCGTTCGGTCCGTTCGGTATCGGCGAAGAAATCGGTGAAGCCGGCCACCAGGTCGGTCTTGGTGAACACCACGTAGACCGGCGCATACACGCCCAATCGCTCGGTGAGCTCCTGGACCCGGGTGCGCAGGCTCTTGGCCAGTTCGTGGGTGGCGCTGATCGGCCCCGCCACCAGTTCGGCCACGCTGACCGCGATCAGGATACCGTTGATCGGCGCGCGCGCGCGGTGCTTCTTCAGCAGGTCGAGAAAGCCGAACCACTCGCTGCGGTCGCTCTCCTGGGTCTGGTCCTGAACCGAATAGCGGCCCGCCGTATCGAGCAGGATGCCATCGGTGGTAAAGAACCAGTCGCAGTGGCGGGTACCGCCCACGCCCTGCAGCGCGTGGTTTCCTGGAATAGGGAAGCGCAGACCGGAGCGCGCGATGGCGCTGCTTTTGCCAGCCGCCGGGTTGCCGATGATCATGTACCACGGCAGTTCGTAGAGGGCTGCGGCGCCGCGTGTGAGTCCGAGCTTGGACCCCTTGATGGTAGCGATCGCTTCGAGCATGTTCTTGCGCAGCACCGCTGTCTCGGCCGTGGCGGCGTCGCGGCTTTCGCCCTCGACGATGGCGCTGGCCATCCGCCGGGCGGCGCGCGCGCGCAGGATGCGCCTGAGCACGTGCCAGATGCCCCAGCAGGCGAGCAGGGCGAGCGCGACGATGAGGACCCAGACCGGGTCGATGCCGGCCAGCTCGGCGCCAATGAACAGGCAAGCTGCCAGCGCGGCGATGCCCACCGTGACCAGCATGCGGCGGCCGGTCAGAAAATGCCAGATTCGTGCCATGGCGGGAATGGATGCTCGTTGTAGGAATGTTCAGCGGAAATGCTCGCATGCCGCCAGCCGGCCACGTTTGCGGCGCCGCAAACCTTGCCCGGTCGGGTTCGGCTGTCAGCGCCGCATGACCCCGCGCAGCCGCAGTTCCGTGTGACCAAAGTCCCGCAGCTTCCAGTGTCCGCCCCAGGTCAGGCCGAGCGATTCTGCCACCTCGCCGTACAGCTGGTAGCCGCGCATGGCCCAGGGGTCCTTCTCGGATATCACCAGCTTTCCATCGCGCCAGAAGGCGCAATCGGCCGCCAGTCCGTACTGGTGCCAGCTTTGGTAGGCGCGCGCATTGGTGACGTGGCTGCCGGCCCTCGCCAGTGCGTCCTGGCGTGCCGGGCTGCGGTAGCCTTCCAGCAATGCCATGTCATAGCCATGCCGTTCCTTCATGATCTTGAAAGCCAACAGCAGGCGCTGGCTGAAATCAGGATGCAGCAGGCCCCAGTTGCGGCTCGCGCCTACCAGCATTGGCCGCACCAGTTCCACCTCCGCGGTGGTGAATGCCATCGGCGGCAGCGCCACCGGCGGGACCAGCCGTTCGCCCTGCAGCAATGCGGCCACCTGGGCATCGGGTGCGACATAGGCTTCCTCGTAGCCGGGCAGCATGGCTGGGCTGCTGAGAACCAGCGCCAGCAGCGAGGGAATCAGTACTGCCGGCAGCCCGATCGCGCAGGCGACGCGGTGACGCCGAAGAGAATCGAGGGCCCCCTGCCGGAAAGCTTGCGGCATCCCGGCGCGCAGCCGCTGTCCACGCTGGCTGGCAGCGATGCGCCAGCCAAGGACGCGCTCCGACATGCCGCGTGCCGTCTTCCTGAACAGTGCACTCAGCCCGCGTGCCAGCAAGCCGCGGCCGTACGGGAACAGGGCCAGTCCGATCGCGGCCGTCGCCAGACAAAAGTACAGAAGGGCGAGAAAAATCAGCATCGCTTGCTCCAGGATTGCTTCTAATCAGCGTAGACAGCATCCCATCTTAGGAGTATTGCCGTGCAGCCCACAGACCAAAATCAAGCCGAGCCCATGCGTCCGAACCTGATGGCGGTGCGCCGCGCCGGTACCCGCGGCGAAGACAGCATCCTGGCGATGCTCGAACGCGAGCGTGGCGGCGGGCGCGGCGTTGGCGTGGCGCATCCACGCCTGGCTCGCTACGGCGCGGGGGCCGCGCTGGTGCTGGCCGTGGCTGGCACGCTGGCGTGGATGGCTGCCGACAGGCAGGGCCAACGCGCCGGTCACCCGGACCTCGCCAAGGCCGCGCCCGCGCACCTGCGGCAAGCTCCCGTCGTGCCGCCTGTCCGGCCGGCCGGCGCTGCTATCGTGGACCAGCCGCTCCATGATGATGGCGCGCCACCGCTGCGCCTGCTCAAGCCGGCCATGGCTGCGGCCGAGCCGCCGGCGCCCGCCGTCATCACCGACCTCCTGCCCTCCCGGCCGCTGATCCAGGCCAGTTCGGATCCGGCCGCCTGCCCGCCCGCACCGGTCGCCAGGCCAAGCCCCCTGTCACTGGCCAGCAACACGGTGCGCCCGCGTCCGTCCAGGCCACTGCGCAGCGCGATTCCCGGCCGGGCTGCCGAAGCGCCCGACCCGGACGTGCTCCTGATCTCGGCCGTCATCACCCACGCCAACGGCCACGCCGCGCCAGGTTCGGCGGCGACCGAACTGCTGTGCCCGAACGGCGCGTGTCGCCCGCGTACGCCACGCCGCTAGCGTGGTGAAAATCACGCAACGCAAGGGAAAAGCAGGCGAAAAAACCTGATACTGCTGGGCTATTGCCATCATCAAGGCGTATACTGTACATAAGCACAGTATGGCAATACGAGATGATCAGGGTTCTGGAAAACGATTTTTATTATCTGGACAATTTCCAGCGCGTTCTTGACTGGATTGGTGAACGATATCGCGACCTGCTCGACGAGAAGGAGCTGGCCTTTATCGGCGCTTTTCCAGCCCAGCCGCGAAACGCACGCGCCCTGTTCGTGCGGATGGTGATGCGCAAGGGCGACCTCTTCCGCGCCAGCAAGCTGGACTATCCCGAGATCGGCTGTCCGGTCGAAGCCTTCACCCCACTACTGGCGGCGGGCTGGGTCGAGTCCGACCCGGTCTTGGCACTCGACGAGCTGTTCGACCTCCTGTCCAAGCCCGAGCTTGCCGCAGCCTTCCGCGCGCACCTGGCAACGCCCCAGCTGAAAAACGCGCGCAAGGCCGAGCAGCTGGAAGCCCTGCGCCCGACACTCGGCGACAGCCGCCCCTACTCGGCCTGGCGCCCGGACAGCCCGGAGCCGCTCGTGCGCATCCTGGTCAAACCGCTGTGCGAGCGCCTGCGCCTGATTTTCTTCGGCAACCTGAGCCAGGACTGGACCGAATTCGTGCTGTCCGACCTAGGCATGTTCCGTTTCGAGCAGGTCGACATCTCGCAGGCCTCGCGTGGATTCCGTTCACGCGCCGACGTCGACCACTACCTGCGCCTGCATGCCTGCAAGGAGCGCTTCCGCGCCGGCGAAGCGCTCGACGACGTCGTGCGCGACCTGCCCGCGCACGCGTTCGACAATGACTGGCTGGCCGGCCGCCGCGAAAAACTCCTGTTCCAGCTCGCCCAGGGCTACGAAAAACTGAAGGACTGGGACAACGCACATGCCCTCTACACGCGCTGCCGCTTTCCAGGCGCGCGCGGGCGCGCCATCCGCGTGCTCGAAAAACACGAGCGGTTCGACGAGGCCTATGCGCTGTTCCAGCTGGCCCAGGCCGCGCCGGAGAGCGAGGCCGAACGCCAGCACCTGGCGCGCATCGGCCCGCGCCTGGCGCGCCGCCTGGGCCATGCCAGGCTACCGGCGCGCCGCGCCGCGCCTATCGAACGCCTCGACCTGCGCCTGCCGATGCCAAGCGGTGAATGGTGGGTCGAAGGGGTCGTGCGCGCGCACCTGGAACGCGGCGAGGCGCCCGTGTTCTATGTGGAAAACGCGCTCGCCAACTCCCTGTTCGGCCTGCTGTGCTGGCGCGCCGTGTTCGCCGCCATCCCGGGCGCCTTCTTCCACCCTTTTCACCGCGGCCCTGCCGACCTCTACAGCCCGGATTTCCACCAGCGCCGCAGCGCCGAGTTCGGGGCCTGCCTGGCCGAGCTGGACGATGGCAGCTACCGCGACAGCATCCGCCGCACCTACCGCGAGAAGGCCGGCATTGCATCGCCCTTCGTCTACTGGGGCGCCCTGAATGAGGAACTGCTGGAGCTGGCCCTGGCCTGCATCCCGGCCGCCCACCTGCGCAAGTGGTGCGAACGGATCCTGGCTGACGTGCGGGCCAACCATACCGGCTTCCCCGACCTGATCCAGTTCTGGCCGGCCGAAGGACGCTATATCATGATCGAGGTGAAGGGCCCGGGCGACCGCCTGCAGGACAACCAGCTGCGCTGGATCGACTACTGCGCCGCGCACGGGATGCCGGTCGCGGTGTGCTACCTGCAGTGGGAGCAGGCCGCATGAAGGCGCGCGCGTGACGTACACGGTGGCGGTGCGCGCCCTGTGCGAGTTCACCGCCAAGCAGGGCGACCTCGACCAGCGATTCACGCCTTCGCCCAGCGCCCAGGAAGGCATCGCCGGCCATGCGGCGGTACAAGCCCGGCGCGGTGCGGGCTACCGCAGCGAAGTGGCGCTCGAGGGCGGCTGGGGCGATCTGCAGGTGCGCGGACGGGCCGACGGCTACGATCCTGACCAGAACCTGGTCGAGGAGATCAAGACCTACCGCGGCAAGTTCGCCTCCATTCCCGACAACCACCGCCACCTGCACTGGGCCCAGGTGCGCGTCTATGGCCACCTGCTGTGCCGCCAGCTGGGCCTGGACCGGATCCACCTGGCGCTGGTCTACTACGAGATCGGCAGCGGCCAGGAAACGGTGCTGCGCGAAACACAGGACGCGCCGGCACTGGCCGCCCTGTTCGCCGGGTTGTGCGAGCGCTTCTCGGACTGGGCCCGCAGCGAAGCGGCACACCGCGCAAAACGAGACAGCTCCCTGGCCGCCCTGCGCTTTCCGCATGCCGATTTCCGTCCCGGCCAGCGCCAGCTGGCCGAGAACGTCTATCGCGCCAATGCCAGCGGACGCTGCCTGCTGGCGCAGGCGCCGACCGGAATCGGCAAGACGGTCGGCAGCCTGTTCCCGGCGCTGAAGGCGCTGCCTGAGCAGGGACTGGACAAGCTGTTCTTCCTGGCGGCCAAGACACCGGGGCGGCGTCTGGCGCTGGACGCGGCGGCCAGCCTGGGTGCGGGCCGCACGATTGCGCTGCGGGTGCTCGAACTGAGCGCCCGCGACAAGGCCTGCGAGCATCCGGACAAGGCCTGCCAGGGCGAGTCCTGCCCCCTTGCCAGGGGCTTCTATGACCGCCTGCCGGCGGCACGCGCGGCTGCAGCGCAGGCCGCCGCTACGACCTTGCTGGACCGCGAAGCGCTGCGCGCGCTGGCGCTGGCGCACGACGTCTGTCCCTATTACCTTGGCGGCGAGATGGCGCGCTGGAGCGACATGGTGGTGGGCGACTACAACTACTATTTCGACGGCGGCGCCATGCTGTTCGCGCTGGCGCAGTCCAACGGCTGGCGTGCCAGCGTGCTGGTGGACGAAGCCCACAACATGGTCGCCCGCGCACGCGCCATGTACAGCGTGGAGCTGGATCGCACCGGCCTGCGCGCGGCGCGGGCGAATGCGCCGGAGCCGGTCAGGAAGGCGCTGGAGCGTGTCGGCCGTGCCTGGACCGGCGTCGACAAGGACGCCCCGGCGCCCTACCAGGTGCTGCCCGCGCTGCCGGGCAAGCTGCTGGACGCGCTCCAGAGCGCGACCAGCACCGTCAACGATTTCCTGGCCGAGTTCCCCGGACCGCTTGATCCGGAGCTGCAGCGTTTTTACTTCGACGCCCTCGGGTTCATCCGCCTGGCGGAATCCTTCGGCGACCATTCCCTGTGCGACCTGGCGCGTGCCGGGGTGCGCGATTCGACCATCAGCATCCGCAACGTCGTGCCGGCACCCTTCCTGGCGCCGCGCTTCGCCGGGGCGCATTCGGCGACCCTGTTCTCGGCCACCCTCGGTCCCTGGCATTATTTTTGCGACCTGCTTGGCATGCCGCCCGACACCGCCTGGGCCGATGTCGCCTCGCCTTTCAGTGCCAGCCAGCTCGAGGTCCACGTTGCCACCGGCATCTCGACCCGCTACCAGCAGCGCGCCGCCTCGCTGGTGCCGATCGCCGACCTGATCGCACGCCAGTACCTGGCGCGCGAAGGCAACTACCTGGCCTTCTTCAGCAGCTTCGACTACCTGGAACAGGTACTGGCGCAGCTGGCGGCGCGCCATCCGCAGGTGCCCGCCTGGCGCCAGGAACGGCGCATGAGCGAGGCGGAGCGCGCCGGGTTCCTGGCGCGCTTCGTGCCCGGCGGGCGCGGGGTCGGCTTCGCGGTGCTGGGCGGCTCTTTTGGCGAAGGCATCGACCTGCCCGGCGAACGCCTGATCGGCGCCTTCGTGGCGACGCTCGGCCTGCCGCAGGTGAATCCGGTGAACGAGCAGCTGCGCGAACGGATGGGAGCGATGTTCGGCGCCGGCTACGACTACACTTACCTGTATCCCGGCATGCAGAAGGTGGTGCAGGCCGCCGGCCGGGTGATCCGGACCGAAACCGACCATGGGGTAGTGTGGCTGATCGACGACCGCTTCGCGCGCGCTGAAGTGCGCGCCCTGCTGCCCGCGTGGTGGGACGTGGACAACCGTCCCGCCGGATCCACCATTGCCACCTAGCGCATCAGCTCGCGCACTCTCTGGTAGCCGCTGCGGCTGATCGGCAGCCGGGTGCCGTCCTTGAGCACCGCGCAGTAGTTGTCCTTGCTGGCCGGTTCGATGCGTGCGATCGTGCCCACGTTGACGATGTAGGAGCGGTGGATGCGGATGAAGACCTGCGGGTCGAGCTGGGCCTCGAGCTCGGACATGCGCTGGTTCTTGAGATGGGCGCGCCCGCCTGCCATCACCTGCACGTAGTCGTCCTGCGCCTCGATGTAGTCGATACCGGCGCTTGCCACCACGTGCACCCGCGCGCCCTCCTTGATCAGCACCCGCTCCAGGTAACCGCGGCGCACTGCCGCCTCGCTGACCACTGCATCCAGTTGCGCCTGCGGCCGCCGCGCCCGCGCATGCGCCAGCGCCTGGGCCAGGCGCTCGCGGCTGAAGGGCTTGAGCAGGTAGTCGATCGCATGCACCTCGAAGGCCTTCAGCGCGAACTGGTCGTAGGCGGTGGCGAAGATGTAGTGCGGCGCGCCGGGCGCCGTGTTCCCGGCCAGTTCGACCACCTCGAAGCCATCCAGCTTGGGCATCTGGATGTCGAGGAAGACGAGTTCCGGCGCCAGCTCGCCGATCGCCTTGACGGCTTCGAATCCGTTCGCGCATTCGCCCACGATCTCGAGATCGGGATGGGCGGACAGGTATTCGCGCAACAGGGCGCGCGCCAGGTGTTCATCGTCAACGATCAGTACGCGCATCTTCTACTCTCTTTCCGTCTCGGCGGGCAGCACCAGGTCCACCCGGAATCGATCGTCCATGCGTGCCCAGTGCACGCTGGCTTCCCTGCCATAGGCCGCCGCCAGGCGCTGGCGTACGTTGACCAGCCCGATGCCTCTTCCGGCGGGAGCTGCGCCCTCTTCCGGATCGGCGTCGTTCTCGACACGGATCCGCAGCAGCGAACCGGCGCGCTCGGCGCAGACACGGATGCTGCCGCCCTCCAGCCGCTGGCCGATGCCGTGCTTGACCGCGTTTTCCACCAGCGGCTGCAGGATCATCGGCGGCAGCAGGCAGCTGCCTGCGCCCTCCCCCACCTGCTGCTCGAAGGCCAGGCGCGGACCGAAGCGCACCTGTTCGATCTCGACGAAGCACCCGAGCAGTGCGAGTTCCTCCTCCAGGCTGACCTTGCGGTGCGCCTCCAGTCCCAGCGTCTGGCGGAAGAATCCGGCCAGTTGCAGCGTCATGTCGCGCGCCCCGCCGGCATCGATCGCGGTCAGCGCGCTGATCGAGTTCAGGCTGTTGAACAGGAAGTGCGGATCGACCTGGGTGCGCAGCATGCGCAGTTCCGCATCCTGCGCCAGCAGGCGCGATTCCAGCTCGCGCGTCTCGGCGCGGCGCGTGCGCTCGAATTCCAGTACCAGGTAGTGCGCCACCGCAGTCATCCAGTACAGCAGCATGCCGATACCCAGCATGATGACGGCGAAGGGCCGCGTGATCACCAGCGCCGCGCCCTGCGGCAGGACCAGGGCGCACAGCGCGGCCCAGGCGCTGCCGGCCGCGCACCACAGCAGCGCCGCGCCCAGGCCGCCGCAGAAGAACACAGACAGCACCGCCCACAACGAGCGCTGGGCCAGCGGATAGGCACGGCACAGGTAGTAGGCCGAGAAGCCGCAGGCACAGGCATAGAACAGCGCCAACGGGAGCGCGAACAGGAGGGCGGCCACCGGTCCGGGGCCGGCGCCGGCGACAATCAGGCCTGCCAGCAGAAGGCCCAGCAGCAGCCAGGCCAGCAGGTAGAGTGCGACGCCGCGACGCGTCCAGGAGCCACCGCTCACCGCGTCCCCGCCATCAGTTGCGCACCTCGACGCCACCCATGATCGCGTAGCCACGGACGATCAGGCGCTTGCTGTTGTCGGGCGGCGCGATGGTCTTTTCCTCGAAGCCGCCCATGATCGGCGTGCCATTCAGGATCACGGTCCAGTCGGGCGGCACCTTCAGGGTCACGCCGCCCCAGAAGGCGAACACGTTCAGCACCGCCTCGCCCTGGATCGAGGATGCACGCAGGTCGAGCGAGCAGCCGCCCATGAAGGCGGTGACTTCGCCGCCGCGGAAGTCCGGGGTGAACACGCGCCGCTCGAAGCCGCCCAGGATCGCCGTGATATCCACCACGCCCTCGTCCCCCAGGTCGTTCTCGCCCTTGACGCCGTCGATCATGATGCGGCGCCGTCCGGTACGCGCAGTGTACAGCGTGTAGGCGCCGAAGCCGATGAAGAACAGCGGCCACATGGTATGCACGTTGAAATCGATGATGTCCATCCGGTCCAGGGTCAGCAGGATCCCGAGCGCCACCAGACCGCCTCCCAGCAGCTGGCCGCCGCGCGACTGCGTGTCGTACAGCTTGACGATGCCGGCGATGACGAACACGGCGGGCCAGAAGCCCAGGACGCGGCGCGTCTCGATGATGTCGAGGTTCCCGAGCAGGAACAGCACCCCCAGCACGATCACGGACAGGCCGAGCACCACTTGCGCGGTCACGCCGCGCGACTTGAGATTATCCTTCATGCTTGTGCTCCGGGCGATGTGCGCCGGAAGGCGGCGCGAGACGCCGTTCCAGCAACGGCTGGCACAGCAGCTTGACGCCCCAGGCCAGCAGGAACAGCGGCCAGCTGTTACGGAAGTTCAGGCCGAACAGGTGCGTGAAGCAGGCGAACAGCCACAGGCCGATGAAGATGGTCCACAGGCCGTTGCCGAATTCGCGCACGGCTGGAGAGCCGATCGCCTGGTTGATCCCCACGATCACCAGCAGCAGCGGGGTGTAGCGCCAGTAGGCGCCGGCATCGATGTAGTCGAGCCGGTCGAGCAGGATGACCGTGCCGATCACGATCATCAGGATTCCCCAGACCGCCTGCTTGCGCGAGCGGTATGCGTCTTCATCGGTGTGCATTGCGCGACTCCTCATGTGTCGTTGGAATGGACACACGATACCGGAGCGCCGGGGAGCGTGAAAGCGCCTTTCGGCGAACGGCGGCGCAGCGCCGGTGAATGGCGAAGAAGTCGGCGGACGGCGATGGCGAAAAAAAGCCCGCTCGAAGGGCGGGCCGTTTGGGCTGAGTTGACGGCCTCGACAGGCAGGCTTCAGGCCTGGGCGGACAGTTCCATCTGCGGGCGGCCCTTGACCTGGTTGCGGTACTTGGCACGGGCCTCGGCCATCTTGACGGCTTCGCGCGCGATGTTGGTGCGGCGGATCTCGAGCCGCTCCTTCTTGCCGCGGTGTTGTGCTTCGTGTTTGTTGCCGATACTCTTGGTCATGAAGGTCTCCTCGTTGACACCGTCTGCACGGTGAGGTTCCGCGCCGTCCTGGCGCAGGGATCAGGGATGAATCAGGAACGGCTGCTGCCCATCTTGAGATCGGACGGCATCAGCATGCCCCATCCCAGCTGGCGGCGGATTTCTTCCGGCGTCGGCGGGGGCGCGCTGTCGCGCGCACGGCGCTCAAGGTATTCGCGTACCAGGTGCTTGGGTGGCTGCTTGATCTCGGACATGGTGGCCTCCGCTCCCGTTTGGCCGGCGCAACGCGCCAGCCGGAGTTGGTGCCGGTCCTCGAGGCGACCGGCTAACCTGTCAAGCTGTTGGTACCGTGCGTTTGCCGCACAGGTGCCTCACTTGGACGACTCCATGGTAGCGCTGCGGCGCGCTGAGCACCGTTAGCTGCCGCACACTTTTCGATAGGCCCTCTCCTACAGAAGCGCGAGCCGGGATGGAAAGCCGTGGCGGCTGCATGAAAAAAGGGGAGCCGAAGCTCCCCTGGTCTGGACTACACCAGCGCTCAGAACTTGTAGCGCAGGTTCAGGAAGTACTGGCGGCCGCTGACATCCAGCTTCTGCTGCTCCTGTTCGCTGTAGCGATACTGGGCGCGCTTGGCGTTGGTCAGGTTGGTCGCGCTGAAGGCCAGCTCGATGTTCTGCGTGATGTAGTAGTTCAGGTTGAACGCGAGCGTGGTCACGCCATCGGCATAGGTCGGCGCCGTCGGCATCAGGACGCCGTTGATGGTCGACAGGCCCTGGCTGTTGGCGGTCGGCGAAGGCGCGGTGCTGCTGTTGACGTAGTCGCCGCGGTAGTTCGCCACCAGGCGCGTCGACAGCTTGTCGTCCTCGTAGTACAGGCCCAGGTTGCCGGCCCATTCGGACGCCCCCACCATCGGACGGCCGTCGTCGACCTTGGTCTTGGCGCGGCTGACGTTCGAGGTGAAGCCGAAATTGGTCTTGCCGAACGGCTGTTCGTACGACAGCTCGATGCCGCTGATCTTCGCGCCCTGCTGCGAGGCGGTGTTGATGGCGAAGGTCTTGACCTGGTTGTCGCGCGGGTCGGTCAGTTCGACCGTCGATCCGGCGGTGGCGCCAGTCTTCGGATAACCTTTCAGGCGCGAATGGAACACGCTCACCGTCACCGCCGAACGCGGGGCGAAGTACCAGCCCCACGACAGGTCGAGGTTATCCGCGGTCATCGGCTCCAGGTCAGGGTTCGGGCCGGTCACGCGGCAGCCATTGGCGTCGCAGGTCGGCGTGCCGAAGCCGCTGCCAAGGATGTTGTAGTTCTGGCGACCGATGGTGCGGCTGGCGCCGAAGCGGCCGATCATGTCCTTGGTGATTTCGTAGCGCAGGTTCACGCTCGGCAGCCAGTTGTCGAAGTCGCGGTCGGTCGGAGTCTTGTAGTACATCGTGCCCGACGACGGGTTGAACGGCACGCCGTCGTAGTAGGCAACGGCGTCGCCCGCGGTGGTGATGGTGCCCGGGAAGGCGGCGCAGGTCACGGCAGGCTTGCCCGGCTCGACCCGCAGGCACGCGGTGCGCGGCGCCACCGGCGTCACGATGTTGGCCTTGACATTGGTGCGCACGAAGCGCAGGCCGACGTTGCCGGACCAGCGTTCGCCTTCCAGGTTGGCCATCAGGTAGCCGGCGCTCTGGCGCTCGCGCATGTCGATCTCGGAACTGACGCGGCGCTCCCATTCCGGACTGGTGACCTTGGTATTGGCCGCGATGTAGGCCTTGGTCGCTTCGCGGGTATAGGTGAAGCCGCTGTTGTCCCAGAAGCCGCCGCCCAGGCCGTCGCCGAAGTCGCCCGGATACGGCGCCCAGCCGGTGGTCGGGGTGATCGCACTCGGGGTCAGGGCGCCCGTGGTGCCGTCGATCAGGCCGGCGCGGAAGGCCGGGCCCCGGCGGCCGCTGGTGCGCTTGTGCTCCGCGATGCGCACGCCGCTCTCCAGCGACTGCAGCACGCCACGCCCGAGCTTGTACTCGGCGTCGAACTGGGCGCTCCACTCCTTGTCTTCGGTGCGGATGCCGGAGGCGGCGCGGTCCACGATGCGGTAGCCGCTGCCGTCCGCATTCAGGCCCGGCTGGTTGCTGCCGGCGCCCTGGTACTTGACGTAAGGCGCATCGTGCAGGCCGCCCAGCGCGTACGAGATGCCGGTGCCGTAGCGGGCCAGGGTCAGACCCTGGTCGAGATCGGTCCTGCCGACGCCGCGGCTGGCCGACAGCAGGGTTTTCACGGTGAGGTCGTCGTTGACACGGTATTTCGCATCCAGGTCGAGGAAGGAACTGGTGGCGTTGGCGCCGTCGCGGAAGAAGCCTTCCGAGTTGCCGACGTATTGCGGCGGGGTCCCGTCCGGGAACACGATGTCGGCGGCCTTCAGCACCTTCAGCTGGTGGCCATAGACGGTGGTCTCGTTGACGATCACCGGGTTGCGAATCTGGGCGTAGACGCGCTGGCCGTCGACACCCGCGGTATTGATCGCGGCGGCACCGGTGTTGCCAAGCGGGTGGTTCTTACCCAGCAGCATGGAGTAGATCGCGCTCGAGGTCAGGCGGCCGTGGTTGTCCGCGTCCAGCGAGGAATGGAAGCCGGTGAGATTGACGTCAAGCTGGTTGTTCGGCTTGTACTGCAGCGCGATCATGCCGCCCTTGCGGTCGCGCACCGATTCCACGAACTCCGAGCTCATCGAACCCGGCAGGCGCACGCCATTCAGGTCCGAGGCCTTGTAGCCGGTACCGGCCAGGGAGGCATCGGTAATGCCGAGCATGGTCGTGGTATTGATCACGTCCCAGCCGCTGCTGGTGCCGTAGGCGAAGCGCGACACCGAGTCGCGCCGCACGAAGCGCTTTTCCGAGAACAGCGAGGCGATCACGCCGAAGGTATTGGCTTCGTTCTTCCACGTGACCGAACCATTCATGTCCGGCGCGTACTTGTCGGCCAGTTCGACATAGCTGCCGCCGACGCTGATCACGCCCGACACGCGTTCCTTCTGCGACAGCGGCTTGCGGGTGGTGACGTTGATGGTGCCGGCCAGGCCGCCGTCGACGATGTTGGCCTGCGAGGTCTTGTACACGATGGCCTGGTTCAGCACATGCGACGGCATCAAGGAAAGGCTGGTCGAGCGCGAGCTCGAGCCCTGGTCGGCCACGTACCAGTCGGCGCTGGAGACCGCATGTCCATTGAAGATGATCAGCGACATGTCCGGGTTGGTGCCGCGCATCGAGACCTTCTCGGCCTCGTCGTAGTCGGTGCGCACGGCCACGCCGGCAAGGCGCTGCAGCGAATCGGCCAGGTTCTTGTCCGGCATCTTGCCGACGTCCTCGGCCGTGATGACCTCGACGTTGGCGGTCGCGTCACGCTTGACGGCCAGCGACTTGGCCATCGAGGCCCGGATGCCGGTCACCTCGACGGTCTGCATCGGGACGGGCTGGGCGTCCTGGGCAATGGCTGGCACGGTGGCCAGGCTCCAGACCGCCAACGATACCGCCGCGGCGAGCGGCTTTTGTTTGAACATGGGTTTCTCCTGGTTTGTCGCTGCGATGTGAATCAATTGGAATAGGAATGAGCGGGACGCGGACGCCGCCATGCCGGGAGTATTGATGAAGTCAACATTGCTGAATAATCACTTGTTTTCGAGCCTATATAACTTCGAGGAATGCATGTTCCGCCCTGCCGGGATAGTTATGGTGAATCAACGAAATTTCATTGGTCCGGCTCGTCCGGCGATGCTAGGGTCGAGGCGTTGACCACGCCAGCGAGCCATTGCCTGCCATGCCCTATTCCCTGCCATTCACCCTGCGCTTCAGCGGCCTGCTGCTCGCTGGCGCCTGCCTCGTTGGCTGTGCCAGTACCGTCCCCGGCACGCCTGCCGCCGCACTTCCCGAGACACCGCTCGCTGCCGTGCTGCAGAAGCAGATCTATCAGATGAGCCCGCAGGAAGCAGGCCGCTATATCGCCCACATGCATGCTAGCGAGCCCGACCTGCGCAAGCGTATCGCGGCCATTGGCCGCAAGAACCTGGGCCAGCCTTATTCGCTGCACCTGCTGGGCGAGTTTCCCTACGAGATACACGACATGCTACCGCTGTTCAGCTTGAAGGAAAGCGACTGTGTTGTATTCGTGGAACATACTTATGCGATGGCCTTGTCGCAGTCGTGGGAGGAATTCTTCTGGATGCTGCAGCGCATCCGCTACCGAGACGGCGTGATCGGCGTCGCCACCCGTAACCACTACACGGAGATGGACTGGAACGTGGCCAACCGCTGGTTGGTAACCGATGTCAGCGCCGAACTGGCCGGCCCCGGTGGGCCGTCGTATGCGATGACAGTGGACCGCGCACGCTTCCTGCGGACGCGCCACAACACGGTGCGCGAGCTCCCGGTCGAGAGCAGCCGCCAGCCCTACGTCGCGAAGGAAGGCGTGGCGGCGGTCGCCGGTCGCCTGCAGGAAGGCGATTTCGTCAACGTCATCTCGACCCGCAACGGCGAATACTGGGCCTCGCACGTGGGCCTGGTGGTGCTTGGCCCGGATGGCGAACGGCGCCTGCTCCACTCGCAGGCGCCCCTGGTACGCGAGGAAAGCTTCGACGCCTTCATCGCGCGCGCCGCCGAACGGGAAGCGCGCAATGCGCGCGACGGCAAGCCTGGTCAGGTCCTGGCCGGATTCAAGTTCCTGCGACTCAATGAACAAATCGTGGTGCCGCCCATGGCGCCGCAGCCACGGCCGGGACGTCCAGCCTACTGATCCCCACTGCCGGCATCGGCCGGCAGCCATGTTCCCAGGCGTGACACAGCGTACGCCGGGCACCTCCTCCTCCCCCGCGCTGGCCGGCACTCGCCGGTCACCATTCTCGTTTTTCGCCAATCAATTATTGGTAGAAAAAGATTTTCAAATCAATTTCTTCTCAGTATCCCCATACTCCATTTTTCGCTTTTCAAAATGATTCAATTCCGGCCGTTGAGTCAGGTCAAGCGCATCTGGAAGTGCGCGCCAGATAATAAATTCAATAAATCCCATCGATTCCAAATGCATTTTCTTTTGCATTAATCCGTTTATGCATTTAACGGGCGCCTTTCCATTACTAAGTAATTTCACTTCATTTCAATTCCAGACAGCAGCGGATGCCATGCCAAACTTCCGACCCGGCCGTTCCGGCCAGCTGTGCGCACGAATGGTCTCGATGAGCCGCATCAGCAAGATCACCTTGATGGTTGTCTGCGATTTGCTGGCATTGCCTGCCTGCTTCCTGATCGCGATGATCCTGCGGGGCGGCGACCTGCAGCTGGCAAGGAGTTTCGGGCCCGCCTCCTATGCATTGGTCACGGTCGTCACGATCGCCGCATTTTCGGTATCCGACCTATATCGGGCGGTGATCCGTTTTATCGACCAGCGCCTGCTGAGTTTTACCGGCGCGGCGCTCGCATTCGCCATATTGTGCGTGTATATCGTATTAATGGTAATGAACGAACCGCGCTTTCCCCGCAGCGCACTGGCCATTTACTGGTTTGTCGTGTTTTCCTATGTCGTCATTTCCCGCATCGGTCTGCGTAACCTGCTGCGGGCACAGGCGGGACGACGCACCGCCAGCTCCGACGCCGTTGCGGTCTATGGTGCCGGAGACGCCGGCGCCCGCCTGGTGCAGGCGATGCGCCACAGCGATGAATACCGCCCGGTATGCTTCTTCGACGACAAGCGCGCCCTGAATGAACGCACCATCGCAGGCCTGCGCGTATTCGACACCATGCGCCTGGCCGACGTGGTCAAGTCCCAGGGCATTCGCAGCATCGTCATCGCCCTGCCTACCGCCCCGCCGGAGCGACTGCGCGACATCATGCAGCGCCTTGGCCAGGCCGGCGTCGCGGTCAAGATCCTGAGCCGCCTGGTCGACCTGCACGACGACCGTCCGCCGGGCCGCGGTTCGATCCGCGAACTCAGGTTCGAAGACCTGCTCGGGCGCCCACCCGTGCCGCCCAGGCTCGACCTGTTCGCACGCTGCGTGCGCGGCAAGAATGTGCTCGTGACCGGTGCCGGCGGCTCGATCGGCAGTGAGCTTTGCCGCCAGATCGTTACCCTGAGTCCCCAGCAGCTGCATCTGCTCGACCACTCGGAGTACGCCCTCTACACCGTGCGCCAGGAACTGTGCGCGCGCTTTCCAGGCCTGGCAATCCACGCCCACCTCGGGTCGGTGTGCAACGGCGACCTGGTTGAACGCATCCTTCGCGAAGGAACGATCAAGACGGTTTACCACGCGGCCGCCTACAAGCACGTGCCACTGGTGGAAACGAATATCGTCGAGGGATTACGCAACAACGTGCTGGGAGCCCAGGTCGTCGCCAGCGCCGCCGCCCGCCACCAGGTCGAAACCTGTGTACTGATTTCGAGCGACAAGGCGGTGCGGCCGACCAATATCATGGGCGCCAGCAAGCGCATCGCCGAGCTGATCTTCCAGGCGGCATCCGTGCGTCATGGCGCCCAGACCACCTTCTGCATGGTCCGCTTTGGCAATGTCCTCGGCTCTTCCGGATCGGTGATTCCGCTGTTCCAGCGCCAGATCGCCCGTGGCGGTCCATTGACGATCACGCATCCGGAAGTGTCGCGCTACTTCATGCTGATCGCTGAAGCGGCCCAGCTCGTTATACAGGCGGGTGCCATGGCCAAGGGCGGTGACGTGTTCGTCCTCGACATGGGGGAGCCGGTCAGGATCGTCGATCTTGCCCGCACCATGATCGCCATGTCGGGCTTAACGGAACGCACGCCCCAGAACCCCCGGGGCGACATCGAGATCCAGTTCGTCGGCTTGTTCCCTGGCGAGAAATTGCATGAGGAACTGCTCACCGAGGGCACCGTGTTTCCGAGCGAGCATCCACGCATCATGCGGATGAAGGAAAGCGCATTGCGTCCCAGCGTGCTGGAGACCTGCATCACCTGCCTGATGATGGCCTGCGAAACCCACGAGCGCGGAACGATCGAATCGATGGTCAAGGCCATCGTCGCCGAGTACGTACCGACTTCGCCGATCGCGCCGCCGGATATCGTGGTGGAGGCCCCGGCGCCCAGTCTGATCAAGAAGTTCGTGCCCTTCCGTATCTAGGCCCTATCCCCATAGTTACTCACCGACGAGGAAACACATGCGCGACGCAAACACCTCCCCTCATCTGGTCCGGCTGCTGGCGAACTTGCAGGACCGACGTGCCATCATCGGCATTGTCGGCCTCGGCTACGTGGGCCTGCCACTGACCCTCTGCTATGCGACGCAGGGTTTCAAGGTGCTTGGCATCGAGATCGATACCGACAAGGTCGAGTGCCTGAATCGGGGGGAAAGTTATATCCGTCATATCGAGCCCAAGGCGATTTGCGCAGCGCGCGAACAAGGCTTCGAAGCCACCGCCGATTTCACCCGCGCGGGCGAGGCGGATGCCCTGATCATCTGCGTCCCGACCCCGCTGAACGCATTCCGCGAGCCCGACCTGTCCTATGTGCTCGGTACCGTGAATGCCTTGCTGCCCTACGTGCGGGAGGGCCAGGTCGTGTCGCTGGAAAGCACGACCTACCCCGGCACCACCGAGGAAGAGCTGCGCCCACGGCTCGAGTCGCGCGGTTTCACCATTGGTAGCGACCTGTTCCTCGTGTTCTCTCCCGAGCGCGAAGATCCGGGAAATCCCCGGTTCCGCACAGGCGACATTCCCAAGGTCTGTGGCGGCTGCACGCCATCCTGCCTGGAAGCTGGCGTGGCGCTGTACCAGGCAGCCGTGGAGCGGGTCGTGCCGGTGAGCTCGACCCGCGCCGCCGAGCTCACCAAACTGCTCGAGAACATCCATCGGGCCGTGAACATCGGCCTGGTCAACGAGATGAAGATCATTGCCGACCGCATGGACCTCGACATCCACGAGGTCATCCGCGCGGCCGCTACCAAGCCTTTCGGTTTCACGCCCTACTATCCGGGCCCGGGCCTGGGCGGACATTGCATCCCGATCGACCCTTTCTACCTCACCTGGAAAGCGCGAGAGTACGGCGTGCATACACGCTTCATCGAACTGGCCGGCGAGATCAACAGCGACATGCCCAACTGGGTGGTCGGCAAGGTAGCCGACGCCCTGAACGAGCGCGGCCGCTCGATCATGGGCAGCCGGGTCCTGGTGCTCGGCATCGCCTACAAGCAGGACGTCGAGGACATGCGCGAGTCGCCCTCGGTGGTCATGATGGAGATCCTGCGCCGCAAGGGTGCCAGTGTCGACTATTCCGACCCGCACGTACCCCGCTTCCCGCGCATGCGCGAACACCGCTTCGAGCTCAGCAGTGTGCCCTTGGACCCGAACACGATCGCCTCCTACGACCTGCTGCTGCTGGCCACCGCGCACAGCGCCTTCGACTACGAACTCATCCGCCAGTACGCGAATCTGATCGTCGACACGCGCGGCGTCTATGCCGAACGCCTGCCGAACGTGGTCAAGGCTTGAGCCCGGTTGCTACGCATGAACGCCCCAACCCTCCCGGAGAACATGATGCGCTCCTATCCCGCTGCCATCGTCGACCGCAAGATCCGATTCGCCCTCGTCGGCTGCGGCCGCATCGCCAGCAACCACATGAACGCCATTCGCACACACGGCGCCCGCAGCGAACTGGTCGGCGTGTGCGACGTCGACCCGCGCGCGCTGGAAGTAGCCGCTGCGGAAACCGGTGCGCGCGCCTGGCGGCGCCTGGACCGCATGCTGTCCGAATGCGAAGCCGATGCCTTCGTGCTCTGTACCCCGTCAGGACTGCACCCACAGCAGGCCATCCAGGTGGCGGGCGCCGGGCGTCACGTCGTTACGGAAAAACCGATGGCCACGCGCTGGGAGGACGGCAAGGCGATGGTCGCTGCGGCAGACGCCGCCGGCGTACATCTGTTCGTGGTCAAGCAGAACCGCCGCAACGCAACCTTGCAACTACTCAAGCGTGCGGTCGAGAAAAAGCGCTTCGGACGCATCTACATGGTGAACCTGAATGTGTTCTGGACCCGTCCCGACGCCTATTACAACAGCGCCCGCTGGCGCGGCACCTGGGAATTCGATGGCGGCGCCTTCATGAATCAGGCCAGCCACTACGTCGACCTGATCGACTGGATCGTCGGACCGGTGGAGAGCCTGCAAGCCTATACCGCCACACTGGCACGCGACATCGAGGTCGAGGATACCGGTGTAATCAGCCTGCGCTGGCGCAACGGCGCACTCGGGTCGATGAACGTCACGATGCTGACCTACCCGCACAACATGGAGGGTTCGATCACCATCCTTGGCGAACATGGCACTGTGCGCATCGGCGGCGTCGCCGTCAACGAGGTACAGCAATGGGAATTCGCCACGCCGGATCCGGACGACGAGCGTGTCCGGGAAGCGAGTTACCAGACCAGCTCAGTATACGGCTTCGGCCACCCGCTCTACTACGACAATGTGATCAAGGTCTTGCGCGGCGAAGCCGAACCCGAGACCGATGGGCGCGAGGGCTTGAAGTCGCTCGAGGTGCTGGTCGCCGCCTACCGCTCGGCGCGCGACGGCAAGCGCGTCGCCCTGCCGCTGGAGTACTGAACATGGCCATTGTCATCCACTCCAGCGCCATTATCGACCACGGCGCAGCACTCGGCGACGGTACCCGGGTCTGGCATTTCGCTCACGTGTGCGCCGGCGCCCGCATCGGCAAGGACTGCTCGCTGGGCCAGAACGTCTATGTCGGCAACGATGTGTTACTGGGCAACCAGGTCAAGGTCCAGAACAACGTCTCGATCTATGACGCCGTCACCATCGAGGACCAGGTCTTCTGCGGCCCCAGCATGGTATTTACCAACGTCTACAATCCGCGCGCCGCGGTGATGCGCAAGCACGAGTACCGGCGCACCCTGGTGCGGCGCGGTGCCACCATCGGCGCCAACGCGACCATCGTGTGTGGCGTGACGGTGGGTGAATATGCCTTTGTCGCTGCCGGCGCCGTTGTCAACCGGGATGTTCCTGCCTTTGCCCTGGTAGCCGGGGTACCGGCACGCCAGATCGGATGGATGAGCCGCTTCGGCGACAGGCTCGACCTTCCCTGGCCTGTTACTGACCCCGGTGCGCAAGCGCGCTGTCCGCACACCGGTGACCTGTACGTGCTGCACGAGGGCAGCTGCCATCTCGAACGTGCTGCCCCCTGACCTGACGAGAAAGCTCATGGAATTCATCGACCTCAAGTCTCAATACCTTGCCTCCCGAGAGCTGATCAATGCACGCATCCAGGCCGTGCTCGACCACGGGCAGTACATCATGGGCCCCGAAGTAGCCGAACTCGAAGGGCGGCTTGCCGCGTTTACCGGCGCGCGCCACTGCATCACGGTGTCTTCCGGTACCGAAGCCCTGTTGATCGCCCTCTTGGCACTCGGTATCAAACCCGGCGACGAAGTCATCACGACGCCATTCTCGTTCATCGCCACCGCCGAAGCGATCGTGCTGGCCGGAGCCACCCCCGTGTTTGTGGACGTCGACGCCGCCACCTGCAACCTCGACCACCGCCTGATCGCAGCCAGTATCACGCCACGCACCCGGGCCATCATCCCGGTATCGCTGTACGGTCAGCCGGCGGACATGGATGAAATCAATGTCATCGCCGGACGTGCCGGCCTGGCCGTGATCGAGGATGCGGCGCAGAGCTTCGGTGCCACGTATCGCGGCAGCAGGAGCTGCAACCTGTCGCGCATCGGCTGTACCAGCTTCTTTCCCAGCAAGCCGCTTGGCTGCTATGGCGATGGCGGCGCCCTGTTCACCAGCGACGACGGGCTCGCCGCAGCCATGCGCGAGATCCGCGTGCATGGCCAGTCGCGCCGCTACGTGCACACCCGGATCGGGGTGGGCGGACGCATGGACACCCTGCAATGTGCGGTGGTACTGGCCAAGCTGGAGCGCTTCGAGTGGGAAATCGAACAGCGTCAGCGTGCCGCAGCCTGCTACGACGCCCTGTTCAGCGCCTCGCTTGGCGAGCGCTTTGACCCGGTCGCCTGCCTGCCGGATCGCACCAGCGTCTATGCCCAGTACACGCTGCGGGTAGCGCAGCGCCAACGTGTACAGGATGCCCTGCACGCGGCCGGCATTCCGACCGCGGTCCACTACCCGGTGCCGATCGACCGCCAGCCCGCCTATGCGCATTGGGCCAGCACCGGGGGTTGCCCGGTGGCCGCCAGCCTCGCCCAGGAAGTACTCAGCCTACCAATGGGTCCCTATCTCGACCGTCCTGCGGCGAATCGCGTGGCAATGGCCCTGGCGGAAGCGCTGGCGCCTTCGCTGGACGGAGCGAGGGCGGCCTGAACCGACATCATGATGCGGCACATGATTCAGCGCCTGCGCCGATACCTGAAACAGCGACTGGGCCATGCAGCTCCGTTCTGGCGTAACGTCGCGACGGTGCTGGGTGGCGCGGTCGGCGCCCAGGCCCTGCCGCTTCTGGCGGCCCCCCTCCTGACCCGGCTGTGCACCCCGGACGAGCTGGGGGCATATAGCGTCTGGCTCGGCATCATCGCCATCGCCGCAATCGGCGCCACCCTGCGCATGGAAGCCGCGATGATCCTCGACCATGAGCCGGAACGGCAGCGTGCTTGCTTCCGGGTCGTGTTCTACAGTACCAGCGTTACGGCAGTGGGGCTGACCCTGCTTGCCCTGGCCACGCGCCTGGCCGGCCTCGAAGCCACCGCCCGGCTCTCCTGGACCGCCCTGCTGACGATGGGCACCGGCGCCTGGCTCACAGGCTGCATGCAAACCACGCTCGCCTTTGCGACCTCGCATAACGCCTTCGGCAAAGCGGCGCGCGCCAAAGTCGCCACTGCCGCCGTCATCGTCGTATCGCAGCTTGCGCTGCTGTACGCCGGCCTGGGCGGAATCGGCCTGGTGCTCGGACACCTGATCGGCACGGCAGTCGGCTACGCTACCGCGCGCCAGCTGTTGTGCCCTCCGCGCGTGCGGATCGGCTGGCGCCTCGACAACGAACAGCGAGAATATCTCTGGCGGCACCAGAAATTCTGGCGCTACTCCCTGCCATCCAACCTGCTCAACGGCGCGGTCAGCCAGCTTCCCCTGTTCCTGATCGGCATGCGCCATGGGGCCATGGCTGCGGGCCTGTATGCCCTCACCCAGCGGGTGCTGTCGGCACCGATATCACTGCTTGCCGCCTCCGTGCTGGAAGTGTTCAAGCGCGAGTCCGTACGCGAGTTCGAAGAGCGCGGGAACTGCGCACGGGCCTACCGACACACCTTCAAGGCGCTGACCTTGCTCGGCGCCGGGCCGGCGCTCGTGCTGCTGCTGTTCGCTCCCTTCCTGTTTTCCCTGATATTCGGCGAAAGCTGGCGTTCCTCTGGGGAGCTGGCGCGCCTGATGGCGCCGCTGTTCCTGTTGAATTTCATCGCCAGTCCGCTGAGCTACGTATTCTTCGTTGCCGGACGCCAGAAAGCCGATCTGTGGTGGCAAGTGATCCTGTTCTTCATGACCCTGGCAGCCTTCCTGACGCCGGGCGGCATCGCCCGGAACGTGCTGCTGTATACCGCTGGATATTCCATTCTCTACCTAGTCTACCTGCACATGTCCTGGCAATGTTCACGTAATGTGGTGGCGCCGGCATGAGCACGTCGTCCACAGGCACGGTCGCAATATGCGGAAGGGAGCGGCGCGACCAGCTGGTCTTGGTCGCCTGCTTCTTCACGCTTTTTCCGGGTTTTTTCTTCTATCACACCATGCTTGGCACTGGCATGACTGGCGCATTCCTGGGCGGCTATTTCGCACCGTCCGCACTCGCCTTTGCCGCTCCGGTGTGCCTGATCTACCTGGCGCGGCTGCGGCGCGATCCGCGCCGGCTGACGATGGTCGACCTACACTATGGCCTGTTCTTCATCTACTTCCTGATCGTCACGACAGTCAACGGCGCCGCTGGCGCCAACCGGACGATCGTGACCAACCACATACTCGCCGTGCTGTTCATGGTGCTGGTCTACATCCAGTTCAGCTTCATCGAATTCGACAGCCGCCGCTTCCGCGTCATCGGCCTGCTCAGCCTGGGCACAATGTCCGCGATCACCTTTTCCAACTCCGTCGATGGCGTGTTCTACCTGGGAGCGCTGGGCATCGCCAAGGATGCCGAAGCGCTTGCCACATACCAGGGATTTTCCCGCTCCTACCTGTTTACCTATCTGGCAGTCGTCACTTTCACCCGCAGCTTGTCCTTGCGCCTGGTTTTACACATGCTTGGCGCCGCTACGCTGTTTCTCAATACGGCGCGCAGCGAGTTCGCGGCGCTGATGTTCACGATTCCCCTGGTCGAGTTCTACTATTCGCGCTACAAGCTGTTCTTCCTGCTCGCTGCCGCCATGCTGGCGGCCCTGCTTGGCTTGTATTTCGACCAGATCCTGGCATCCCTACCCTCCAACCGGATCCTGGAACTGCTTGACCTGCCGCACTCCACCTCGGCCAACAAGCGTCACCAGCTGACCGTGCATGCCTTGCAAACCATCGCCGCTCATCCAATCTTCGGCGACTATGCCAGCTACACGCCGGGCTACTACGCGCATAACGCGCTCTCGGCCTGGGTCGATCTTGGGCTGTTCGGCATGGTTTACCTGACTGCACTGGCGATCGTACCGATCGCACCGATGTTCTTTCACGAGTATTTTGCGGCGCGCGCCCGTGGTCTGTTCATGTGCGCTTTCGCCTTCGCCTGTGTCACCGTCCTGCTCTTGCTGACGTCCCACTATTTCACCGACATGCTGCTCAGCGCCACGCTCGGCGCATGCGCGCGTTACACCTATGAGAGAAAACATGGCCCGCATCGTGCACCTGAGCTCCGCCCATCCCCGCTCCGATACGCGGATCTTCGTGAAGCAGTGCCGCAGTCTCGCCAGCCAGGGCCATGAGGTATCGCTGGTGGTCGCGGATGGGCTGGGTGATGCTTACGTCGACGGCATCCCGATCACGGACGTGGGCCGCTCCCGTGGGCGGCGCGAACGCATGCTGCGCAGCACCTGGCGCGTCGGGCGCGCGGCAATGGCGCTGGACGCCGACGTCTATCAGCTGCACGATCCCGAACTGCTTCCGGTCGGGCTGCGCCTGCGTTTCGCGGGGAGGAAAGTAGTGTTCGATGCCCATGAAGACGTTCCAACCCAGCTGCTCGACAAGCCCTACCTGTCCCCATTCGGCGCGCGCCTGCTTGCCGCCAGCTACGGTCTGCTGGAAAAGGCGGCCCTGAGACGCTTCGACGGTGTACTGGCGGCGACAGCGCTGATCCGGGACCGCCTGTCACGAATTCATCCCCGCACGATCGAAGTGAATAACTTTCCCTGCACTGAAGAATTTTGCGTGGCGTCGGACACTGGCCCGCGCGAGCACTTCTGCTACGTTGGCAGCATCTCGGCAATCAGGGGGGTGCGCGAACTGGTCAAGGCATGCGCCCTGCTGCGCGCGCCTGCGCGGCTGTCGCTGGCGGGCAGCTTCGCCGAGCCCGAGCTTGAGGCCGAGGTCGCGCGCTACCCCGGCTGGAACCGAGTCGACGCGCTCGGCCATCTCGACCGCCAAGGCGTTGCGGCAGTCATGTCGGGCGCCTTCGCCGGTCTGGTCACGCTGCTGCCGACCGCCAGCTACCGCGATGCACTGCCGGTCAAGATGTTCGAGTACATGGCCGCAGGCATTCCTGTCATCGCCTCCGATTTCCCTCTCTGGCGCAACATCGTCGAAGGCAATCGCTGCGGCTTGTGTGTGGATCCGCATGATCCAGCGGCCATCGCGGCCGCCATCGACTTCCTGGCCGACAAGCCAGCGCTGGCCCGGGAAATGGGTGCAAGAGGCCGCCGTGCCGTCCTCGAACGCTACAACTGGGAAAACGAAGCTGGCAAGCTGGCTGCCTTTTATACCGACCTATTGGCTCCGCGAACATTTCCAGAACATCCCGGCGATAAGGACAGTTTTATTACGCATTCAATTCGCTGATCGATCGAACTGAAAAAGCGCGACTTACGTTACTTCAAATGGCGCCGGGACCACAAATCGTATTGTATGCCCACTAGGAATTCACGAGACCACCATGTTCTTGCAACATTACAATACATTTCTCGAGGCAATTAGATTGCCGCGTGCGCAGCTCGCATTTTCTCAAAAGATCGATCCTGTCGATATAAAGGCCACATATCGCATTTATACAAAGCCGCATCCGCGCTACAAAATCATCAGGCATAAAACCATTGGCGCTGCCTTGATCGACCTCTCGCAGTTTCCCGACCGCGATGCCTATCTGGCGTATATCAGGGGTAAAAACCAGGGCGCCTACCACGCGAAACGGGCGAGAAATCGAGGTTATATCGTACGCAGTATCGATCGCAATGATCATATCGACGAAATACACGAAATTAATACCAGTCTCGACATGCGACAGGGTCGGCCAATGGATGGCAAATACCTTGTCAAGCAGGCGGAATTCAAGAATCTACAACATTTCCGCTATTGGGGCGTTATCAGTCCCGAGGAAAAACTCGTGGCTTATGCAAGCCTTGGCGTTTATGGAAATTTCGCTTCCTTTTCTCACCTGATGGGAGTGAGGAATAACGACGGCATCATGCACCTGCTGCTGAGCGAAGCGGTTTGCCAGCTCATCGACGCTGCCCAGGTCCGCTACGTGATGTACGACACGTTTTTCGGGGCCCAGCCCGGGCTCCGGCACTTCAAGACGATCCTGGGCTTTCGCCCCTATCGTGCCACCTACACGCTGCAATGACTATCATGTTCAACCGTGTCTATGCCGATTACCTGATGCCGAGCCGCCTCGGCGAGTACGAATCCCTGCTGCACGCCGCTACCGCGGCAGGCTACACCCAGCTTTCGGTACGCGATTTTTTTCGCCGGCTACGTCGCGGCCAGCAGCCCGGTTCCCCGTCTGCCGAACGTCTCTTCGTGCACCGGCACGACATCGACAGCGACCTGCGTACGGCCAAGAAAATGTTCGCCATCGAATCTCGCCACGGCGTGCGTGCCAGCTATTACTTCCGCCTCTGCACGCTGGATTATGGCTTCATGCGTGAAATAGAAGCGGCGGGCAGCGAAGCCAGCTACCACTACGAGGAAGTCGCGGATTTCGCCAAGCGGCACCACCTGCGCAGTGCTGAAGCAGTACGCCAGCACTTCCCCGAGATTCGCGAACTGTTCGTCCGCAACCTTGGCCAGATCGTCGATCGCCTCGGCTTCCCCATCGCCACCGTGGCCAGCCACGGCGACTTCGTCAACCGGCGCCTCAAGGTAATCAACCATGAGCTGCTGCGCGACGAGGCCCTGCGCCGGCGCTGCGGCATCGAGTGCGAATCCTACGACGCCGAGCTGCTGCGCTGCTTCGATGTCTACATCAGCGACCGCAAATACCCGGTGTACTACCATCCGATCACACCGTTCGATGCGCTCGGCAAGCACCAGCACATCTGCCTGCTGACCCACCCGGTGCAATGGGAAACCAACTGGCTCGAGAATTCGCGCTGCAACCTGCGCCGCCTGGTCGAAGAAATGGCATGGCGCGTGCCCGCTGGACGGCGTGCATGAACATCCTCCTGATTAACCATTACGCCGGCTCGATCCATCACGGCATGGAATACCGGCCCTATTACCTTGCGCGCGAGTGGGTCCGGTCCGGCCACCGGGTGCGCATCCTCGCCGCCAGCGAAGCGCATGTGCGTGCCCGCGCACCGGAGATGGAAGGCCGGAACCAGCGTGACGAAAACATCGACGGCATCGACTACCGCTGGTACGCAACGCCCCCTTACCGCGGCAATGGACCGGGCCGGGTACGCAACATGGCGGCCTTCGTCTGGCGCCTGTGGCGCGAGGCTGTGCGCATCGCGCACGAGGCGCGGCCGCATGTTGTCATCGCGTCGAGCACCTATCCGCTCGATATCTGGCCAGCCCATCGCATTGCACGCCTTGCTGGAGCGCGGCTGCTGCACGAAGTGCATGACCTATGGCCACTTTCGCCGATCGAGCTCGGCGGGTTCTCACGCCGCCACCCCTTTATCCGGCTACTGCAGGCAGCCGAAGACTATGCCTGCCGCCGCGCCGATGGCATCGTATCCATCCTGCCCAAGGTCCGCGAGCACCTGGAAGCGCGCGGCATGGCGCCGCACAAGCTGCACGTGATCCCGAACGGGGCCGATCCGGCCGAATGGCTGGCCGCGCCGACTGCCCTGCCGGAAGCGCTCGACGGCCTGCTCGCCGGGTTGTGCACACAGGGGCGTACCGTAGTCGGCTATGCCGGCAGCCATGGCCTGGCGAATGCACTTGACACCCTGCTCGATGCCGCTAGCCTCATGAAGGACCGCATGCTCGCCTTTGTGCTGGTGGGGGATGGACCCGAGAAGGCCAGGCTGGAGCGGCGTGCGCGCCAATTGCGGCTCGACCACCTGTATTTCATGCCCGCGATTCCCAAGTCCCAGATTCCCGCCCTGATGGCCAGGCTCGACATTGCCTACCTGGGCTGGCAGCGCCAGCCGCTTTACCGATTCGGCATCGCCCCGAACAAGCTGATTGACTACATGATGGGTGGCTGTCCGGTCCTGCATGCAGTGGAGGCGGGTAACGATCCGGTGCGTGAAGCCGGGTGCGGCCTGACTGTCGCGCCCGAAGACCCGCAAGCAGTCGCCCGCGCGCTGGCCAGTCTGCTGGCCATGCCGCGCCTAGAACGGCGGGCGCTGGGGGAGCGCGGGCGCAGCTATGCGCTCGCCCATCTGACCTATCCGGTGCTTGGACAACGCTTCCTGAGCACTTTCACACAGGAGGTTTCTCATGGATGAACAGGCTGCCGCGCACGCCAACGCACCTGGATTCGGTTCCAGCTCGTCAGGTTTCCTTCCCTTTGCGCTGCCCGATATCGGCGACGAAGAAATTCGCGCCGTCGAGGCCTGCCTGCGTTCCGGCTGGGTGACCACGGGGCCAGTAACACGCCGTTTCGAACAGGCCTTCCGGGACTACCTCGCCGCGGATGTGGAAACCATTTCGGTCAATTCCGCCACGGCCGGCCTGCACCTTGCACTCGAGTGCATCGGCATTGGTCCCGGCGACGAAGTCATCGTGCCCACCATGACCTTCACGGCCACGGCCGAAGTGGTGCGTTACCTCGGCGCTCGGCCCGTCTTCGTGGATGTCGACCCTGTCACGCTGAACATCGCGCCCGCGGCAGTGGCGGCGGCCATCACGCCACGCACGCGCGCGGTCATGCCGGTCCACTACGCGGGCCTGGCATGCGACATGGATGCCATCCTGGCGCTGGCCGCGCGCCACCGGCTGCGTGTCATCGACGATGCGGCCCATGCCTTCCCGACCCGGCTCGACGGCGAACTGGTCGGCACACTGGACAGCGACATCACGGTCTTCAGCTTCTATGCCAACAAGACCATGACCACCGGCGAAGGTGGCATGGTCGTGACCCGTGATCGGGAATTGGCCAAGCGGATCCGCTGCATGCGCCTGCACGGCATCAGCCAGGACGCGTTCGACCGCTACACCTCGCGTGTGCCAGCCTGGTTCTACGAAGTGATTGCCGCTGGATTCAAGTACAACCTCACCGACATCGCCGCATCGATCGGCATCGAACAACTGCGCAAGATCGACCGTTTCCAGCAGCGCCGCAGCCGCATGGCCGAGCGCTACGACGAGGGCCTGGCAGGCCTGCCACTGCGCCTGCCCGCCCATCCGGCGCCGGGCAGCACCCATGCCTGGCACTTGTACGTGGTGCGCCTGCTTGACGGTGCCGCCATCGGACGCGACAAACTGATCCAGGATCTGGCCGAGCGTGGCATTGGCACCAGCGTGCACTTCATCCCGCTGCATCGCCAGCCCTACTGGCGCGACAGCTTTGGCCTGAGCCCGGAGGTCTTCCCGGTGGCCGAAGCCAGCTTCGCCTCCATGCTCACGCTACCGCTGTACACCCGCATGCGCGACGCTGACCAGGACCGCGTGATCGCCGAACTACGTGCACTGCTGTCATGAGCAAGCGTGTTTTCGACCTGCTGGGCGCGCTTGCGGGACTGCTCCTGCTGGCACCGGTACTGCTCCTGGTCGCGCTCTGGATCCGGCTCGACTCCTCCGGCCCGGTACTGTACCGTCAGCAACGCGTCGGGCGTCAAGGGGAACTATTCACGATCTACAAGTTCCGCACCATGCGGCACAACGCCGGCGACGGGTCCCAGCTCACCGTCGGTGCCGACCCACGCGTGACTCGTGCCGGACGCTTCCTGCGCTACTACAAGCTGGACGAATTGCCCCAGTTGTGGAACGTCGTCCAGGGCAGCATGAGCCTGGTGGGACCACGTCCCGAAGTGCCGCGCTATGTCGACCGCTATCCACCTGAACAGCGGCGCCTCGTGCTGTCGGTTGCACCCGGCATTACCGACTGGGCGGCGATCCGCTACAAGGATGAAAACGCAATCCTGGCGCGGTCCGCCGATCCCGAGCGCGCCTACGTCGACACCGTGCTGCCCGCCAAGCTCGAGTATTACGTGCGCTACGTGCACGAACGGAGCTTCTGGGGCGACATGCGCATCCTGGCCCATACACTCGCGGCACTGATACGTTGACTGGCGAACCTGGCGATGCAACTGATCCACCTTGGCGATCTCGAGTTGACCGCGCCCCTTGCGGCGGCGGCTGGCGCCTGGCTGCTGGGTGCCAGGGAATGGCGGGCAGTAGCGGCCTGGACTGTCCTGTACGCCGGCGCGATTTTCCTGGTTGGCGCCAGCAAGATCGCCTATCTGGCCTGGGGCGCTATGCTCGATCCGATCGCGTTCAAGGCCTTCAGTGGCCACGCCGCCGGTGTCACGGCGGTCTACCCGGTACTCGGCTACCTGCTCTGCCGCCCGATGGGGCGTGGCGCCGCATTTGCGGCTGCCTGCACGGGCCTGACGCTGGGTCTGGTCCTGGCCGCGGTGCTGGTCGGTCGCGCCGAACATACGGCCGCGGAAGCAGTGGCAGGCTGGATGCTGGGAGCCTGCGCCAGCATCGGCACCGTGTACCTGCTTGAGCCGCGTGGCATCGTACCCGGGCCAGCTTCCGCCGCTTGCGCGGTGGCGGTATTCGTTGCATCTGCCCACCTGATGCAATCAGCGCATGTGGGTTACTGGATGGTGAAGCTTGCGCTGGCCTTGTCCGGCAATGCCCAGCCATATTCGTGGGACACATGCTAGCTTTTTCGACCAATGGAGAACACCATGGTTTCCTTTCCTTCAGTACATTGGCAAGCCCGAGCGCCCTTGGGCGAGAACCCTGCGCAATCGCTCCTGATCTCCGCGCTACGTGGCCTCGCAGCCCTGCAGGTTGTGGCTTCGCACCTGCGCGCCGAGATCTATCCCGGCTTGCGTACCCTAGAAGATCCGACCCTGGCCTACAAGGGACTGGCCTTTCTCACGGGTTTCGCACACCAGGCCGTGGTCGTGTTTTTCCTGATCAGTGGCTGGCTGGTGGGCGGCAGCCTGATGAATCGTTTCGGCAAGCCACACGCCCTTGCGCATTATGCAATCGACCGCATTACCCGGCTATGGACGGTGCTGGTGCCGACCTTGCTGCTGACATTGGCTGTTGGCCTGCTCATTGGAACCGCGGCTTCCGGTCCGATTGACTTCGATCCGCGCAACGAGTTTTCGGCCGTCTCGTTTGCGGGCAACCTGTTCGGGCTGCAGACAGTCAGCGTGCCTGACTTCGGCGGCAATTATCCCCTGTGGAGCCTGGCGCACGAAACCTGGTATTACATCCAGTTTCCCTTGCTGCTGCTGGTGATCGCCGGTGGCGGCGTGCTGCGCCGGGCCGCGGCCACTGCAGCACTGGTCCTGCTGCTGGCGACCTTGCGCGACATGATTTCGCTCTACTTCACCCTATGGTTGCTAGGTGCTGCGTTTTCACGCATCCGCATCGATTGCGGCAAGCTGCTGCAGGCCACGCTGCTGCTGCTGACTTTGGGCCTGTTCGTGTTCTATCGGCTAAGCGGCAACAACGACGACCTCGTGCCAGGTTCCTTCGTGCAGGACATACTCTGCAGCCTCCCCTTCCTGGCCCTGCTTGCCACGTTCCAGCGGCCGATCGACACTGCATCAATTATCTATGTCCGCAGCAACCGCGTTGCAGTGTTCTTCTCGGAATTCTCATTTTCGCTCTACGTCATCCACATCCCTGTGATCGAGCTGATCCGCTATCTTGGACGCCGATACCTCGGCCGCGACAGGCTCGATCCACATGCGGCAATCGACTTCGTTTGGTATTTCGCGATACTTGCTGCCATTGTCATGCTCGCCTATCTGTTCTACCTGATGTTCGAGCGCCATACGACCCGTATCCGCAACATCCTGAAAAGGTGGATGCTGGCGCCACGCACCAAGCCGGTGCAGGCTATTCTGTCGCCTGACTAGGCACGGACGTTCCTGGATTGGCCGCAGCCGGCCGCTGTGCCGACAGCTGCGGCCTCTGCTTTTCCACTAGCCTTTTTTCTGGAATGTGCCGCAAGCGGCTTTGTCTGTTCGAGGCAGGCAGCGACGATACGGGGGCCTAACTCAAGGGGCGGTTTGACAGCACCGGAACCTGGAGTCATCCTACTCGGTGCGCCCTGCCCGGCCCGCCGCAAAGCCGGGACGCGCAACATGCCGATACGCACCCACCGGCGCCGGGTCTGGCGCATAGCTGGCTGGCCAGCAAAGCATTTGCAGCCAGTGCACAAGGTGCGCCGAGCTGGAATGAAATGAATGACGTGTACCGGGTGGCGTGTGTCGAGATGGCTTACACCAGGGTCTCAGGCGACATAGGCCAGTTGGGGTTCTCCACCGTATTGGGAGCGGTAGTCGCCGAGGCGCAGCGCCATATCGTTAAACAGAACACCGCGCGGCGATATTCCTGCGTGGTTCAAGCGCTTGATCGATTCGTTGATCTGCCCTTCGGTCGTGACGCCAGAGCGCGTGACCAGGAATACGGCACCGGCGTGAGCACCGATGATCAGGGAATCCGCCACTGCCAGCAGCGGTGGCGGGTCGATCAGTACCAGGTCGTACAAGGGGCTGACGATGTCGATCAGATTCCCGAAATTCAGGTGCAGGAGAAATTCCGCCCGGTTGGTCGGCAGGTCGCCAGTCGGGATGAAGTCGAGCCGTTCCAGCACGTCCCGATGGACGACTTCCTCGAGGGAGGCGCCGCCGGCGATGGCACGGGAAAGCCCCTTGCCGCGTTCAACGCCGAAGTAGCGGTGCAGGTGGCCATTGCGCATGTCGGCATCGATGAGCAGTACGCGCTTACCGCTGGCGGCCGCTACCGCGGCGAAATTCGCCGCAATGAAGGATTTCCCAAGGGCGCGGGTGGGCCCCACCATCATCACGACATTGTTTTTGAAATGGGGCATGGAGAACTGCAACGCTGCACGGAAGCTGCGCAGGCTTTCCACGGCCGGATCTTCCGGCAGGATCTGGGCCAGCAAAGGCAGCACGCCGCCGGGTCTGGATTTGCGCATCAGCTTGTCCTGGTTGCTGCTGTGCGGGATCGACGCATAGACCACACGCGCGCGCAACATGCGCTCGATCTTCTGGGGATCGTCGATACCCCCACGCATGGCCTTGCGGGTAAACGCGATCAGTGTGCCCAGGAACAGGCCGGTCACGACCGCCATCGCAACGATCAGCGGTCTGTTTGGCTTGATCGGTTTCTCGGGTGCGATCGGGGCGTCCACCAGCCGCACATTGCTGACCCGGCCGACGGAGATGAGACGCAGCTGTTGCGCGGTATTGGACAGTGCCGTGTACAGGTCGGTATTCACCTTGATATCGCGGGTCAGGCGCGCTTCGTCCTGTTCCATGACCGGCAAGGTGCGGATGCGGCCGGCGATCGCCTCAATTTCAGCCTCCACTTCCCTGCGCTGCTGGTTCACCGCCATGACCAAGGGATGGTCTTCCGTAAAGCGCGCCAGCAGTTCGGTTTTCTTCTGAACCAGCTCCATGCGCCGGCTGCGCGCCGCCGCGGCCTGCACGAGGCTCATGCGGGCCTCCTCGCGCAGGTCGACGGTGCCGTGCGCATTGCGGAACTGGTTGTACCGGTCTTCCGACTGTTCCAGTTGCCGCTTGAGGATGGGAAGCTGCTGGTTCAGGAAGGCAAGCGACTTCTCGGCCTCCTCGGTCTTGCGCGCCAGGTTCTGGCGCATGTATTCGCGTCCGATCTCGCTCAGCAGGTCGTTGATGCGCGTCGCGCTCTCTCCCTGCAGCCTGACTTCGATGACGCCCGACTGCTTGCCCTGTTCGGTGATGACCATCGAGCGCTGGATGGCCTGGATGGTGCCAAGACGCGACTTGCGCTTGATGCGGAAGCGCGCGCCGGGATTGGCGTGCAGGCGGTCGACCTTGATTTCGAGCAGACCGTCCGGCAGCGGTACGCGGTAGCGCTGGCCGACGGTGCCGTCGAAAGCCAGGCGCTGCCCGCCTCCAGAAAACCGGTAGCGGTTGCCTGCACGGGCGGTCAGCACGAATTCGCGGTTGAGCCAGGATTCGGGCACCTCGAAGACCGACACGTCGGCCTTTTCGCCGCCCCATACATAGCCGCCATAGCCGAGCAGGCCGGGGCTGGACAGTTCGCCGGCATTCTGGCTGGCGAACCAGAAGCCCGCCACCGGAAAGTACTTTGGCTGGACTTCGATATACAGCTGCAGGTTGTCGACCGCGCGCGACACGACCATGCGCGAACGCAGTAGTTCCATTTCGGCGATCGCCGCCTTCTTGGTTTCGAACAGGGAGGAAGCTTCGCTGAGGATGTTCTTCGAGGCGTTCGGACTTTCCTCTTCCACGTGGATCATGAGGTTGGCTTCATAGACGGGCTTAGCCAGCAACGCATACAGCACCGCCACCGCCGTGATGAAAGCCGTGATGCTGCCGATCAGCCAGCGGCTGTCGTACAGGATATTGAAATAGCCTTTCAGGTCGACAGTAGGTTCTTCGGGCAAGGGCTCGGGCGGGCGCGGATCGAAGGGGACCGACAGCACCGGAGGACTGTGCGGCACATGGGTCAACGGAAGGGCATCGGCAGGATTGCTCATGGTGGCGGGCCTCGCGCAGGGTGCGTGGATCGTATGGGGCGAATGGTGCTCAGGAATGGGCATTCATGGGCGGGTCGTCACACCGACGGCGGACGTCAGCGCGCCGGGGAACAGCAGGCTCAGGTGGCGGTTCCAGTTCGCCAGCGGCGAGGCCGCCACGTACACCACGTCTTTGGGCCGCAGCTCGAAGGACTCCGCCATCGCCAGCGCGCCGCTCACGCGTGCATCGAGCTGGAACACACGGGTACGCTCCCCGGCCCTGCGCACCACGTAGATCTGGCGCGCATCGCCGCTGAGCGGGCTGACACCCCCGCTTTCGCCCAGCGCCTCGTTCAGCGTCAGGCGCCCGTTGTGCATGGTGAGCGCGCGCGGCGTGACCACCTCGCCCGATACGAAGACCTTGCTTTCGTCGCGCGAGTGGACCCGGACGACGTCGCCATGGGCCAGCAGCACGGCGCCGGGGTTGACACCCTTCTGGACCAGGTCGCGCAAGTTGATCAGGTAGCGGCTGTGGCCGCGCTCGACAACGATGCGGCTCTGGTCTGCACTGGGCAGCATGCCGCCAGCGCGGTTCAGCGCCTCGACCAGGGTCATGGGGATGTCGTTGATCGCCTGCAGGCCCGGCGCCTTGACCTCGCCATCGATGTAGACCCGCTTGCTGCGAAACGCCTGGATGCGCAGCGTCACGCTGGGTTGGGCGAGGTAGCGCGCCAGTTTCTTCGAGAGCATCGCCCTGGCCTGCTCCTCGGTCAGCCCCTCGACAGGCAGCAGGCCGACGAGCGGGAACTGGATGCGTCCGAGGTGGTCCACGGCGAAGCCGGGCGGGGTGGCATTCGGCGCAACCGTTCCGCCATCGGCGATGGCGGCCGCTGCGGTCATGCCGCCACCGGCGAGTTCCGGGTGGTCCCAGACGACGATGGAGAGCACGTCGCCCCGGCCAATGGTGTACGGCGCCGGATGCGGCACGATCAGCGGCGACAGATCCTGCCGCGCCTGCGCGGCTTGCAGCCTGCGCTCGCTCTCGATCAGTTGTTCGGTGATCATCTCGGTGGGAGGCGCATCGCCCCCTGCCCCGGTGCCAGTGGCTGCAAGCTGGACACCGGCGGTGCACGCCCCCAGCATCAGGCAGCAGGTCAGGTAGGCGATCAGGTAGAGCAGCGTGTAACAGCGCAGGCCAAGGTCGCGCAGCCAGCTGGCTGTTGCATCAGAACAAATCCAAGCCATGATTGTTGCCTATCAAAAAAAGACGCTTCACTGGAACGATCAGTCCAGCGTACGGCGTCCATCGGGCTTGGCTTTGTAGCGGATCAAACGGCGCCCATGGCCGTTCAGCGTATCTCTTCGAGCAATCTGAGGCCGTCGGCGAAGCGCCAGACACGGCGAATTTCGATGATGTCGAAGCGTGCGGCGACGTTCGGCGGGAAGGCGGCATAGCGGGCATTGAGCTGGACGAAGCGGCGCACCGCGTCGTCCATGTCGGCCCGCCCACTTGAGCGCACGATGGTCACATCGTCCACGCTGCCGTCGCTGCGCAGGATCAGGCTGACCAGCGGATCGATGCGCACCTCGCGCGCTGAAAACCGGGCGCCTCCCAGGATGGCGGTACGCTCCAGTTTCTGGCGCACGCTGTCAACGTACATGCGCAGTGGCACGTCGCGTTCGCCGCCATCGGCCAGTACCCGGCGTCCGCCCGCATCGGCCGGACGCGCCGGCGGCGCCATGTTGGGCAGCGTCAGCCCGCGCAGGAGTTCGCGTGCACGGCTCGCCATGGCGCTTCCCGGTTCGCCTGCGCCGGCCAGGCCGCGCGCTCCGCCCGCGCCGCCCCCCGCGGCGCCTTGTGATCCCGGCCCGCCCGGCCCGGGACTGCCCGCACCCGGCAGTGCCTGCGCGCGCAGCCGTTCGGCGGCCGCGCGCCTCCCCTCCTGCTCGGCAAGCTCGCGCGCCAGGCCTTCCGCGCGGGCGCGCTCTTCGGCCAGGCGGCGTGCCACCTCTTCGGCGGCCTGGCGCTGCCTCAGCTCGTCGGCATGCTGGCGTTCGCGCGCTTGTGCCAGGCGGCGCTCGGCTTGTGCGGCTTCTTCTTCCGCCTGTTTCGCCTGTTCAGCAGCCAGCCGTTGCGCCTCCCGCTGCTGCGCCTCGCGCGCCAGGGCCTGTTCACGCTCGCGCAGCGCGGCCAGGCGCTGTTCTGCGGCGGCCTGCTCCCGCACCTGCGCAGCCAGGCGCTCGGCTTCGCGCTGGGACAGTGCGGCCCGCTCACGCTCCTCGGCCTGGTGCTGGCGCTCGGCGCGCTCGGCTGCCAGCCGCTCTTCCGCCGCACGCAGCAACAGTGCCTGTCGCTGCTGGCGCTGCGCTTCCTCGGCGGCGGCCAGGCGCGCAGCTTCGCGCTGGAGCTGGAGCGCCTGCTCCGCCTCTTCCCTGGCTGCCTGCTCCTCGTGGGCAGCGATCGCGCGTTCGGCTGCTTCCGGCCTGCTCTCCGTGTCTCGCGCCAGGGCATCCGCATCGCTACCGGCTTCGATCTCGGGCAGCGGTGGTGCCACCGCGAACGGCGCTTCCTCGCTGTTCGACGCGATCATGGGAGTCGTTGCCGGAGTCCTGCGTTTCTTCAGCCGTGGCCGCGCGTCCTTCGTGCCCGGCTTCGGCGCCGGCGGCACTTGCGCCAGCACGGGAGGTGGCGGGAGCGGATCGAGCAGGCGCATCCCGGAGGCCGGAGGCCGGGGCGACACGACAGGTGTCGGGAGTGCCGGTGCCGGTACTGGGGCCGCGTCAGGCACGGCCGCTGGCGCAGCCGGCAGCGGCGCCGGCATGAGTGGTGCCAGACGGACCTGGAGCGCCCCGCCCGCGCCCCCGTCGCCACCCGGCATTCCGAACTGCAGTGACAGCAGCAGGCCGTGCAACAGTGCCGAAACGATGATGCCGGTAACGAGCCGCCGCTCGCGCCGGGCCGGGATGTCGTTCGGACTGGAGTCGTGCGTTCGTGGCATGCCGTGGCCTGGGAACGGGTATTGTCAGGCTGGCATCATAGCGTTTACTCAGCAGTATGGCGAGGCGCGCACGATTGGGCGGCCCCGTCCCGTCAGCGCGGCCGGTCCGTCGCGAACGCCATGCTAGCGCTGGGTAGGTCCAAAGGTATAGGTGTCGCCGTGCGCGAGATAGACCACGTCCTGTTCCAGGCCAGCCGCCTTCACTTCGCGGGCAAAGTCCGCGAGCGGCGACTTGAACACATCGTAGTCGTTGTAGTGGATCGGTACCGTCTTCTTCGGCCGCACGACCTGCATCATGCGCACCCCGTCCTTGCCGTCCATCGTGACTTTCAACACGCCCAGGATGCGGGTGCCGCCCAGATGCAGCAGGGCCAGGTCGATGTTCGGAAAGCGCTGCGCAATGGCGCGGATGTCGTCATAGACCAGGGTGTCGCCACTGATGTACGTGCGGTAATCCGGCACATCCGGGTTAGCGCCGAAGTCGAGCACCGAACCCATCACCGTGGGCAGCAGGATCGCCACCCCGGCCGGGCCATGGCGCCCCGGAGCGGCGGTGATACGCAGGCGGGCGCCGCCCTTCCTCACTTCAAGACGGTCCCAGGTGCTCATGCCGAAGGTGCGCGTGAAGCCAAGGCGCTTGAGCCGCTCGCCTGCCTCCTTGGTGCTCACGATCGGGGTGGCGCGGTTGAGTCTTTCCTGCACCAGCTGGTCGAAGTGGTCGCCATGGAAGTGCGACAGCAGCACCAGGTCGATCGGTGGCAGGTCTTCGAACCGGATGGCGGGATTGGTCCTGCGTTCGGAAGTCAGCCCATAGCCGAGATGCACATGATCGCCCTTGTGCAGGAAATTCGGGTCGGTCAGGATGGTGAAGCCCTGGTAACGGATGATGACCGTCGCCGTGCCGATGAACTGCACCGTGCCGGCTTGCGCATCCTGTTCCTGCGCGGCATTCGCGGGGAGCTGCAGGCTGAAGGTTTCGCCCGTTGGCAGCGGCGTTGGCGCCTGCGCGCGCGCCTTGGCGACGCCGCCGCACAGCAGCGCAAGAAGCAGGCAAAGGCCGGCCTGGAAGCGGTTGGCGGATCGAGAACGAAGCAGGCATACGAAGGGCATGGGCGGTCTCCGGAGATACGCCTCCCGGTGCGGAACGCGTGCCGGAAACGTTAACACGGTAGCGCGGCGGACGGCGTCCGCTTGCCGCCGAGGCGGCGCCGCGTTACAGGCTGGAGACCAGGACGGCCAGTTGCTGGCGCGCCTTCAGCCAGGCGCTGCCGGCGAGCTGCTCGCCGCAACGCGCGCAAGGCTCGAAGGGGTTGCAGTCGTGCTCGAGCAGCAGGTAGTTCGTGCCCACCACGGTCTTGCCCGTGTAGCCGTCGCTGCGCGCTGGGCCGGCTGCCGCCGTGCCTGCCGCAGCGCCCTGCCCTGTCCACCTCGCAAATGGCTCGGTGGCGACACCGTCGGGCACATACCAGCGGCGCCTGGTGGGATTCCAGCGCGCGCCAAGCGCCTTGGCTTCATCTTTCTCGGCATACGGAACGGTCAGGAAAAGCATCGTGTTCGATCATCCAGGGGCAAGGGGTCGGGCGTCAGCCGGCCGGGAGCATGATCTTACTGCACCGAAGGCCATGATGGCAGAGCTGATATACAGGAAATAATATGGCCTGCCCAGCTGGGTTCGAACCAGCGACCCTCAGCTTAGAAGGCTGATGCTCTATCCAACTGAGCTATGGGCAGATGAAGGCGGAGGCGTGGCGCGTCCGCACAAATGAAACGGGCTGTCGAACGACAGCCCGCTAAAGAAGCCTTGGTCGGAGTACAAGGATTCGAACCTTGGACCCCCTGGTCCCAAACCAGGTGCGCTACCGGGCTGCGCTACACTCCGATGTGGAACCGATGATACTCCCGCCAGCGGTGGGCGTCAAATCGGCGTCCGTGCAGCGGTGTTCAGGCCGCCAGCTTGTCGGCGATGCGGCGCGCCATGCTTTCCGCCACCGCGGCTTCCTTCGCTTCGACCATCACCCGGATCAACGGTTCGGTACCGGAGGCGCGGATCAGCACCCGGCCGCTATCGCCCAGCTCGCGCTCGACCGCTTCCTTCTCGGCCACCAGGCCCTGGTCGCTGGTCCAGTCGAAGCCGGGCGTGACGCGCTTGTTGATCAGGGTCTGCGGATACAGCTTCAGGTCGCTGCAGCATTCGGCCAGCGACTTGTTGCTGCGCCGCAGAGCCGACAGTACCTGCAAGGCCGAGACGATGCCGTCGCCGGTGGTGTGCTTGTCCAGGGCCAGCAGGTGGCCCGAGCTTTCGCCACCGAACAGCCAGCCGCGTTCCTGCATCACTTCCAGCACGTAGCGGTCGCCGACCTTGGCGCGGGCGAAGCCGACGCCCATTTCCCTGAACGCCACTTCCAGCGCCATATTGGTCATCAGGGTGCCGACAGCGCCCGCCACCGGGCCGGTCGCCATGCGGTCCCGCACCATCAGGTACAGCAGTTCATCGCCGTTATAGACGCGCCCGGCACCGTCGACCATGATCAGGCGGTCGGCGTCGCCATCCAGCGCAATGCCGAGGTCGGCCTTGTTGGCAACCACGGCTTCCGACAGGGCCTTGGGCGCCGTGGCACCGACACCGTCGTTGATGTTGAACCCGTCCGGCTGGGCGCCGATCGACACCACTTCGGCGCCGAGTTCGTGGAACACGTGGGGCGCGATGTTGTAGGCGGCGCCGTGGGCGCTATCGACCACGATCTTCAGGCCGCGCAAATCCAGTTCGTTCGGGAAGGTGCTCTTGCAAAATTCAATGTAACGGCCCTGGGCGTCGCGCAGGCGCGTCGCACGGCCCAGCTTGTCGGAGTGCACGCAGCCCATCGGCTGGTCGATGGCGTCTTCGATTTCCTGCTCGACCGCATCCGGCAGCTTGGTGCCGTGCTCCGAGAAGAACTTGATGCCGTTATCCTGGAATGGATTGTGCGACGCCGAGATCACCACGCCGGCCTGCAGGCGCAGCGCGCGGGTCAGGTAGGCGATGGCCGGGGTCGGCATCGGGCCGGCCAGCATCACGTCCACGCCGGCGGCCGAGAAGCCAGCTTCCAGCGCGGCTTCCAGCATGTAGCCCGAAATGCGGGTGTCCTTGCCGATCAGGACGACCGGACGGCCGCTGCTCGATTTCCCCCCCTTGGCCAGCACCGTGCCGGCCGCATAGCCGAGGCGCATGACAAAGTCGGGGGTAATCGGTGCTTCACCCACCAGGCCGCGCACTCCATCGGTACCGAAATATTTCCGTGCCATTCTTCTTCACTTTCTCGAATAATCTTGGGTGCCGGCGTGCCATACCTTCAGCGCATCGACCGTTTCTGCTACATCGTGCACACGCACAATTTTAGCGCCATGCGCCACGGCAGCCAATGCCCCGCCCAGGCTGCCTGCCACCCTGGCCTCGACCGGACGGCCAGTGATGGCGCCAATCATCGACTTGCGCGACAGGCCGGCCAGTACCGGCAGCTCCAGCTCGGCGCCGATGCGCCCTAGCTGACGCAGCAGCGCGTAGTTGTGTTCCACCGTCTTGCCGAAGCCAAAACCTGGGTCGATGCAGAGACGTTCGCGCGCGATGCCGGCACGCACCAGGCTGTCCACGCGTTCGTGCAGGAAGGCGATCACCTCTCCCACCACGTCGGCATAGCCCGGGGCCTGCTGCATGGTCTGGGGCGTGGCCTGCATGTGCATCACGCACAGGCCGCAGTCGCTATCCTGCACCGCCTCGATGGCGCCAGGCGCGCGAAAACCGTTGATGTCGTTGATCATGTCGGCCCCGGCGATGATCGCTTCGCGCATGACTTCCGGCTTGCAGGTATCGACCGACAGCGCCACGTCCAGTGTGCGCAGCGCATACAGGGTCGGCATGACGCGCGCCAGTTCTTCCGACACCGGCACGCTTGGGGAGCCGGGACGGGTCGATTCACCGCCGATGTCGATCATGGCGGCGCCATCGCGGATCATTTCCTCGGCGTGTGCGAGCGCGAACTCGAGGCCCTGGAAGCGGCCGCCGTCGGAAAACGAATCGGGGGTAACGTTCAGGATGCCCATCACGAGCGGATGGTCAGCGCCTGGGCCTTCCAGCGCGAAGCTGTACTGGCCGCACTGCAGATTCTTGGGCATGACAGAGAGAGAAATGTTAACGTGAAAAAGGCATCCGTCGGGATGCCTTTTTGCTCAAGCAGGACAGCTGATCAAGCCGGTGCCGTTGCGTTCGGCGCCACGCCGTCGCCGCTGTCGCTCGGCGGGTTACGCTTGGTCAGCAGGCCGGTCTTCGGCTGGCGCGGCTCGCGGCCGGCCATGATGTCGTTGATCTGCTCTGCATCGATGGTTTCCCAGTCGAGCAGCGCCTTGGTCATCATCTCGACCTTGTCGCGGTTTTCCTCGAGCAGGCGGCGCGCCAGGGCGTACTGGGTGTCGAGGATGGCGCGGATCTCGGCGTCGACCTTCTGCTGCGTCGCCTCCGAGATGGTCTTGGTGGCGCCGCCGAAGAAACCTTCGTTCTCGCTGTCTTCGTAGACCATCACGCCCATGCTCTCGGACATGCCGAAGCGGGTCACCATCGAACGGGCCAGCTTGGTGGCGCGGGCGAAGTCGTTCGAAGCGCCGGTAGACATCTGGCCGACGAAGATCTCTTCGGCGATACGGCCGCCGAACAGGATCGAGATTTCTTCGAGCATCTTGTCTTTGTAACCGGACAAGGCGTCATGTTCCGGCAGCTGCCAGGTCAGGCCGAGGGCATAGCCGCGCGGCATGATCGTGACCTTGTGCACGGGGTCCGCTTTAGGGAGCAGCTTGGCGATCACCGCGTGGCCCGATTCGTGGTAGGCCGTATTGCGGCGCTCTTCCTCGCGCATGACCATCGACTTGCGCTCAGGACCCATGTAGATCTTGTCCTTGGCGTCCTCGAAGTCGATCATCTCGACCAGGCGCTTGCTGCGGCGCGCCGCGAACAGTGCGGCCTCGTTGACCAGGTTGGCCAGGTCCGCACCGGAGAAGCCTGGAGTGCCGCGCGCCAGGATGTCGGCCTTGACATCGGTACCGATCGGCACCTTGCGCATGTGCACGTTCAGGATCTGCTCGCGGCCGCGGATGTCCGGCAGGCCCACCATCACCTGGCGGTCGAAGCGGCCCGGACGCAGCAGCGCTTTATCGAGCACGTCGGCGCGGTTGGTGGCGGCGATCACGATCACGCCCGACTGCGCCTCGAAGCCGTCCATCTCGACCAGCAGCTGGTTCAGGGTCTGTTCACGCTCGTCGTTGCCGCCGCCCATGCCGGCGCCGCGGTGGCGGCCGACGGCGTCGATCTCGTCGATGAAGATGATGCAAGGCGAATGCTTCTTGGCATTTTCAAACATGTCGCGCACGCGCGACGCACCGACGCCGACGAACATCTCGACGAAGTCGGAACCGGAGATCGAGAAGAACGGCACCTTGGCTTCGCCGGCGATGGCGCGCGCCAGCAGGGTCTTACCGGTACCCGGAGGGCCGACCATCAGCACGCCGCGCGGAATGCGGCCGCCCAGTTTCTGGAACTTGGTCGGGTCTTTCAGGAAGTCGACGATTTCCGAGACTTCTTCCTTCGCCTCGTCACAGCCGGCGACGTCGGCAAAGGTGACGGTATTGTTGGTTTCATCGAGCATGCGCGCCTTCGACTTGCCGAAGGAGAAAGCGCCGCCCTTGCCGCCGCCCTGCATCTGGCGCATGAAGAACACCCACACGCCGATCAGGAGCAGCATCGGGAACCAGGAGATGAAGACCTGTTGCAGGAAACCCGGCTCTTCGGGCGGCTTGACGTCGAAGCGCACGCCGTTCTCGCGCAGGTCGCCGATCAGGCCGCGGTCGAGGATGGTCGCGGTGGCGCGGACCTTGCTGTCGTCCTGGCGGGTGGCGGTGATGTTCGAGCCTTCGATCACCACGTCCTTGATGCGACGTGCCTTTACCTCGTCGAGGAGCTCGGAATAAGCGATGGTCTTGCTGCCGCCGGCGACGCTGTGGTTGTCGAACTGCTTGAACAGCATGAACAACAGCAGCGCAACGACCACCCAGATGGCGGATTTGGAAAACATATTATTCACGAAAACTCCTCCGATGCGAGCGCATCTCTACTGATTCAGTATGACGATTTTAACCGCAATAAGCCGACGCCGCCACGCAACGTAAGCAATAGTGCTTAAATGCCATTTTTTAATGCCAGGCAGGCTACGCAGGGTGCGCGCGACCCGCCTCACGCGGCTGATGTGCGGTTGCCGCGCCGAATATCAAGGGTAAATCGCGGTTTCGTGACGCATTCCGTTCCGTTTTCAGGCCGCCGGATTCTTCAGGCCACGCCCGAGCAGGAAGATCTCGGACGATTTGTCCCGGCTCGCCTTGGGTTTGACCTGCTTGACTGCCTTGAATTCTGTACGAAACTTTTCCAGTATCTGGGTAAATCCCATGTCTTTAAAGCATTTAACCAGCAGCGCGCCGCCCGGCTTCATGTGAAGTTGAGAAAACTCAATGGCAAGATCGATCAAGTGTTCCATTCGTGCCGCATCCGCCGTCGGAATGCCCGACAGGTTGGGCGCCATGTCCGACAGGACGAGGTCGGCCTTGCGGCCCTGCAGCAGGACGTCGAGCTGGTCCAGCACCTCTTCTTCACGAAAATCGCCCTGGATATACTGGACATCGGCGATCGGCTCCATCGGCAGCATGTCCAGGCCGATGATGGTGCCATGGATACCGCCACCGTCCGCACCGGCCAGCTTGCGCCGGGTGTACTGGGCCCAGCTGCCGGGCGTACAGCCGAGGTCGACAATGACCTGGCCCGGCTTGATCAGCTTTTCGCTTTCATCGATCTCCTTGAGCTTGTAGGCCGCGCGCGCGCGAAAGCCTTCTTTCTGGGCCAGTTTGACGTAAGGATCGTTAATATGGTCGTGCAACCAGTTTTTGTTTAATTTGTTCTTGGCCATTCGCGTAGAATACTGCTTTTAAAGGTACTTCCAAACTAATTATGCTTAAACTCACTCCGGCCGAGCGCAGCGCACTGCGTGCCGAAGCCCATGGACTCAATCCGGTCGTCATGATCGGCGAATCGGGCCTGACCGAATCGGTCATGAAGGAAATCGCCGCCAGCCTCGACGCGCACGGCCTGATCAAGGTGCGTGTGTTCGGCGACGATCGCGAAGCCCGCGTCGCCATGTACGAACAGATCTGCGGCGAACTCGACGCGGCGCCTGTCCAGCACATCGGCAAGCTGCTGGTGCTGTACCGCCCGAAGAAGGAAGTCGTCAAGGAACGCAGCAGCAAGGCCGGCAAGGGCATGCGCGAAGTCACCATCGTCAAGGCCAGCGCCAGCGGCACCAAGAAGCCGAGTGTCACCAAGGTCATGCTGAAGGGGAACGAACGTGTTACCGCGGGCGGTAACATCAAGCGCGCCAAGCCGCGCCAGGCGTCGACCAAGAAGAATTCACTGAACAAGTGATCGGGCCGCGCAGGCCAAACCGGGGCGACCCGGTTTTTTTTTCGCCGTTTCTTTTGGACCGGTCCTCGGCCTTCCAAGCCGAGGACCGCAGGCTCGTCAGCGACTCTTGAGCACTAGCACCGCAGCGAGTACGCTTTCGATCACGTGAAACAGCTGCGACACCCCATGCATCACCGCAAACTGCGTCCAGTACGGCGATGCCCTCACCCCACCCGCCCCTGCCAGCACGCGCAGTTCCGCCATGGCCGGCTGCAGCCCGGCCCACATTACAAGGGCGCAGGCCAGCATCGCCAGCACCAACAGGTTCAGGCTACGCCGCCGCACAGCGTCGAGCTCGCCCGACAGCCGCACCAGCACCAGCATGGCGGCCCCGCAGCCGAGCGAAATCCAGCCCAGGCGCTGCAGGAAGCTGCCCACCACGTCGCCCGCCACCGCGCTCGGCACCGTGGCGAACACGGCCGGCGCCGCGATATAGCCCAGTACCCACAGCGCTCCCGCCCACAGCACCGCCACCAGCAGCCTGGCGGCGGCGACACGGGAAGCGGAACGGGACGGCACGGCCGTCCGGCTGTCCGCCATCAGACGTAGCGCACTTCGAGGATTTCGTATTCGCGCGGACCCGACGGGGCCTGCACTTCGACCACGTCGCCGGCGTACTTGCCGATCAGGGCGCGCGCGATCGGCGAGGTCACCGATACCTTGTTCAGCTTGATGTCGGCTTCGTCGATGCCGACGATCTGGTAGCTCACCTTCTGGCCGCTTTCCAGGTCTTCCAGGTCGACGGTCGAGGCGAACACGACGCGGCCTTCCGCATCCAGCGTGGCCGGGTCGATGATCTGCGCGGCGCTCAGCTTGCCTTCGAGTTCCGCGATGCGGCCCTCGACGAAGGCCTGGCGCTCTTTCGCGGCATCGTATTCGGCATTTTCGGACAGGTCGCCGTGCGAGCGCGCCTCGGCGATCGCGTCGATCACGTTACGGCGCTCCTTGGTCTTGAGCTGGTGCAGCTCTTCCTTCAGGAGTTCGGCGCCGTATTTGGTCAGTGGTACGCTAGTGTTCATGTCGCTCTACGTTGATTCGTGATTGGACGTACCAAGTGAAAACCACAGAGGCGCGCGGCGCAAGCCACGCGAGCTCTGTGGTTCAAAGGTACTACTTGCTGCTTAGTTTAAGGTTTTATGAAGGCCTTGTAAATCGTAGACGCGCAGCTCGTCCAGGTGGCGCATGCCCTCGATCGCGGCTTCCGCGCCGGCGATGGTCGTGTAGGTGACCACGCGCGACTGCAGGGCCGAGGTACGGATGGTGCGCGAATCGGTGATCGCCGAACGCTTTTCTTCCACGGTGTTGATCACCATGACGATTTCGCGGTTCTTGATCATGTCGACCACGTGCGGACGGCCTTCCAGCACCTTGTTCACCTGGCGCACCGGGATGCCGGCCGCCTCGATGACGGCGCTAGTGCCCTTGGTGGCCACCAGCGAGAAGCCCAGCGCCACCAGCTCGCGCGCCGCGGCGACGGCACGCGGCTTGTCCGCACCCTTCACCGACAGGAACACCGTGCCCTTGGTCGGCAGGATGATGCCGGCCGCCAGCTGCGATTTCACGAAGGCTTCGCCGAAGGTCTCGCCCACGCCCATCACCTCGCCGGTCGATTTCATTTCCGGTCCGAGGATGGTGTCGACGCCCGGGAATTTCACGAACGGGAACACGACTTCCTTGACGCTGTAGAACGGCGGCGTCACTTCTTTCGTGATGCCCTGTTGCGCCAGGGTCTGTCCGACCATGCAGCGCGCGGCGATCTTGGCCAGCTGCAGGCCGGTCGCCTTCGAGACGAAGGGTACGGTACGCGATGCGCGCGGGTTCACTTCCAGCACGAACACGGTGTCGACCGTCTTGCCGTCGACTTCGGACTGCTGGATCGCGAACTGCACGTTCATCAGGCCGACCACGTTCAGGGCCTTGGCCATCAGCGCGGTCTGGTGCTTGAGCTCATTGATGGTCTCTTGCGACAGCGAGTACGGCGGCAGCGAGCAGGCCGAGTCGCCCGAGTGCACGCCGGCCTGTTCGATGTGTTCCATCACGCCGCCGATGAAGGTGGCCTCGCCGTCCGAGATGCAGTCGACGTCGACTTCGATGGCGTCGTTCAGGAAGCGGTCCAGCAGCACTGGGGAATCATGCGAGACCTTGACCGCTTCGCGCATGTAGCGCTCGAGGTCGCGCTGCTCGTGGACGATCTCCATCGCGCGGCCGCCCAGCACGTAGGACGGACGCACCACCAGCGGGTAGCCGATTTCGTCGGCCAGCGCCAGCGCGTCGGCTTCGGTGCGCGCGGTGCGGTTCGGCGGCTGGCGCAGGCCGAGCTTCTGCAGCAGCTGCTGGAAGCGCTCGCGGTCTTCGGCGGCGTCGATCATGTCCGGCGAGGTACCGATGATCGGCACGCCGTTGGCTTCCAGATCCAGCGCGAGTTTTAGTGGAGTCTGGCCGCCGTACTGCACGATCACGCCTTCGGGCTTTTCCAGGTCGACGATTTCCAGCACGTCTTCCAGGGTCAGCGATTCGAAGTACAGGCGATCCGAGGTATCGTAGTCGGTCGACACGGTCTCCGGGTTGCAGTTGACCATGATGGTCTCGTAGCCGTCTTCGCGCATCGCGAGGGCCGCATGCACGCAGCAGTAGTCGAACTCGATGCCCTGGCCGATGCGGTTCGGGCCACCGCCCAGCACCATGATCTTCTTCTTGTCGGTCGGGTTGGACTCGCACTCCTCGTCGTAGGTCGAGTACATGTAGGCCGTGTTGGTCGCGAACTCGGCGGCGCAGGTGTCGACGCGCTTGTACACCGGACGGATGCCCAGCGCATGGCGCTGCTGCCGCACGGCCTGCGGCGTGGTCTGCATCAGGAAAGCCAGGCGGCGGTCCGAGAAGCCCTTCTGCTTGAGTTTGTACAGCGTCGGCTTGTCCAGGCTGTCGAGCTTCTGGTGATCCAGCCACAGCTCGATGTCGACGATCTCCTTGATCTGCACCAGGAACCACGGATCGATCTTGGTCAGGTTGTGCACCTCTTCCAGGGTGAAGCCCTGGGCGAAGGCGTCGCCCACGTACCAGATGCGCTCCGGACCCGGCTCGCCGAGCTCCTCTTCGATCTTCTCGCGGTCGCGGGTCTTCTCGTTCAGGCCGTCCACGCCCACTTCCAGGCCGCGCAGGGCCTTCTGGAAGGATTCCTGGAAGGTGCGGCCCATGGCCATCACCTCGCCCACCGATTTCATCTGGGTGGTCAGGTGCTTGTCCGCGGTCGGGAATTTTTCGAAGGTGAAGCGCGGGATCTTGGTGACCACGTAGTCGATCGAGGGCTCGAACGAAGCCGGGGTCGCGCCGCCGGTGATCTCGTTGCGCAGCTCATCGAGCGTGAAGCCCACCGCCAGCTTGGCCGCCACTTTCGCGATCGGGAAGCCGGTGGCTTTCGAGGCCAGCGCCGAGGAGCGCGAGACGCGCGGGTTCATCTCGATGACGATCATGCGGCCGTCCTTCGGGTTGATCGCGAACTGCACGTTCGAGCCGCCGGTGTCGACGCCGATTTCGCGCAACACGTTGATCGACGCGTTGCGCATGATCTGGTATTCCTTGTCCGTCAGCGTCTGCGCCGGCGCGACGGTGATCGAGTCGCCGGTGTGCACGCCCATCGGATCCAGGTTCTCGATCGAGCAGATGATGATGCAGTTGTCCTTCTTGTCGCGGACAACCTCCATCTCGTACTCTTTCCAGCCGAGGAGCGACTCTTCGATCAGCAGTTCGTTGGTCGGCGAGGCTTCCAGGCCGCGCTTGCAGATTGCTTCGAATTCTTCTTCGTTGTAGGCGATGCCGCCGCCGCTGCCGCCCATGGTGAAGGACGGACGGATGATGGTCGGGAAGCCCAGCTCGCGCTGCACCGCCCACGACTCTTCCATCGAGTGCGCCACGCCCGAGCGCGCCGAACCGAGGCCGATCTTGGTCATCGCATCCTTGAACTTGGAACGGTCCTCGGCCTTGTCGATCGCTTCCGGGGTCGCGCCGATCAGCTCGACCTTGTATTTTTCCAGCACGCCGTTGTGGTGCAGGTCGAGCGCGCAGTTCAGCGCGGTCTGGCCGCCCATGGTCGGCAGGATCGCGTCCGGACGCTCCTTGTCGATGATGCGCTCGACCACCTTCCAGGTGATCGGCTCGATGTAGGTGACATCCGCCGTTTCCGGGTCGGTCATGATGGTCGCCGGGTTCGAGTTCACCAGGATGACCTTGTAGCCTTCCTCGCGCAGGGCCTTGCAGGCCTGGGCGCCCGAGTAGTCGAATTCGACCGCCTGGCCAATGACGATCGGCCCCGCGCCGATGATCAGGATGCTTTTGATATCACTACGCTTAGGCATTTACTTCTTCTCCTGCAGGTTTTTTTCCAGCTTTCGCATCCATCAGCTTGATGAAGCGGTCGAACAGGTAGGCGACGTCGGTCGGGCCGGGCGAGGCTTCCGGGTGGCCCTGGAAGCAGAACGCTGGCTTGTCGGTACGCTCGAAGCCCTGCAGCGAACCGTCGAACAGCGACACATGGGTGACGCGGCAGTTGGCCGGCAGGGTCTCCGGGTCGACCGCGAAGCCGTGGTTCTGCGACGTGATCAAAACCTTCTTCGAATCGAGGTCCTGCACCGGGTGGTTGGCGCCGTGGTGACCAAACTTCATCTTCATGGTCTTGGCGCCGGAGGCCAGCGCCATGATCTGGTGGCCGAGGCAGATGCCGAAGGTCGGAATGCCCTTCTCGATCAGCTCCGCGCTTGCCTTGATCGCATAGTCGCAAGGCTCGGGGTCGCCCGGACCGTTGGCCAGGAAGATGCCGTCAGGATTGAGCGCCAGCGCGTCGGCCGCAGTGGCTTGCGCCGGCAGCACGGTCACCTTGCAGCCGCGCTCGGCCAGCATGCGCAGGATGTTGCGCTTGACGCCGTAGTCGAAGGCGACCACGTGGTACCTGGGGTTGTCCTGCTGGCCGAAGCCTTGGCCCAGTTTCCACTCGGTCTCGATAAACACATACGGTTCTTTCACGGACACGACCTTGGCCAAATCCATGCCCGCCAGTCCCGGGAAGGAACGCGCCAGTTCCAGCGCCTGGGCTTCCGACGGCTCCTTGCCCTGGATGCCGGTCACGATGGCGCCGCTCTGTGCACCCTTCTCGCGCAGGATGCGGGTCAGCTTGCGGGTGTCGATGCCGGCGATGGCGACCACGTTTTCCTGCTTCAGGTAATCCGACAGCGACTGGGTGGAACGGAAATTCGATGCCAGCAGCGGCAGGTCGCGGATGATCAGGCCGGCGGCGTGCACCTTGGAGGCCTCGACGTCGGCCGGGTTGACGCCGTAGTTGCCGATGTGCGGGTACGTCAGGGTAACGATCTGACGCGAATAGCTGGGGTCGGTGAGGATTTCCTGGTAGCCGGTAATCGCGGTGTTGAACACCACTTCACCAGTCGTATGACCGGTGGCACCAATGGAAACTCCTTTGAAAATCGTTCCGTCAGCGAGAGCCAGGATGGCCGGGACGGCTGGGCCAGAAAAAAATGGCGGCAAGGGTAACTCCCAATAAAGTTACCGTAGCTTCGCCACGTCAGACCGGCATCCAACACACCCGGGCGGAGACTGCCTGCCGGTAGCTGGACATCTAGTTGAATGAGGGATGGTGGGTAGGCGCTACGGCAAATGTGTGAATGGTTAAACTTCCGAATTATAGCGCGGGAAGGCCTTATTCGGCAATGCAGCAATTCTATAAAAGTGGCCCTGATTGTGCTCAAAAACGCGCAAAAGCGGCGCGCGCTCGCGGCTTTGCTGCCTGGGCGAAATAAAAGAAAAGGCGCCGCAGCGCCCTGTTCTCCCGTGCGTGTGCGTGACTCAGCCGCCGATCCCCAGGGCCGCGATGCCCGCCTTGGCGACCTGTGCGTCCTCGTTCGATTTCACGCCCGACACGCCGACCGCACCGATCACGTGTCCGTCCACGATCACCGGCACACCGCCTTCCAGCATGCCCTCGAGTTCCGGAGCCGACAGAAACGAGGTGCGGCCGTTGTTGATCACGTCCTCGTAAAGCTTTGATTCGCGACGGCCGAGCGCGGCGGTGCGTGCCTTGGCCGGTGCGATGTAGGCCGAGCTCGGCGCGGCGCCGTCCAGGCGCTGCAAGCACAGCAGGTGGCCCCCGTCGTCCACGATGGCGAACGACACCGCCCAGTTGTTGCGCAGTGCCTCGGCTTCGGCGGCGGCGGCGATCTTCTTGACGTCTTCCAGCATCAGGTAAGGCTTCGTTTGCATGGGGTCCCCTTATTGTCCTTGTTGTTTGGCCTTGAGCTTGGCCTTGATTTGCGGCATCACCGCAGCCGCCGCCTGTTCTCCGGCGAGGATGGCCTGATTGCGGCTGGTGAACTCGGCACTGCCCATGTTGCCAAGCTTGGGCGTGATGACGACGTCGGCTTCCTTCAGTTCGAAGTGGTTCAGGCGCTGGCCCATGATGCTGAAGGTCTGCATCAGAACGTCCAGCGAACTGGCCGTGGCCGCCCCTTCGGTGGCGCTGGAAATATTTACCGCAATAATGAACTCGGCGCCCATTTCCTTGGTGAACTTCACCGGCACCGGTGCCACCAGTCCACCATCGACATAGGTATTCGCGCCGATCTTGACCGGCTGGAACACGCTCGGCACGCTCGACGAGGCGCGCACGGCCATGCCGGTGTTGCCCTTGTTGAACAGAATCGGGCTGCCGGTCTTGAGGTCGGTGGCCACGGCGCCGAAGCGAAGCTTCAGGCGTTCCATCGGCACGCCGCCCACGGCCTTGTTAACGTAGTTCTGCAGCGCCTCCCCTTTCAAGACCCCGGTCGACTTGCCGAACAGCGGCAGGGCCCAGTCCGAGATGGTGGACTCGTCCATGCCCATCGCGGTCTTCTGCAGGGTGAAGCCGTCCATGCCCGACGCATACAGCGCACCGACGACCGAGCCGGCGCTGGTGCCGACGACGATCTCGGGCACGATGCCCTGGGCCTCCAGTGCCTTGATGACGCCGATGTGGGCAAAACCGCGGGCGGCACCGCCGCCGAGGGCCAGGCCGATTTTCAGCTTGCGCGGTGGCGGTGGCGTGACCTGCTGGGCGGCAGGCGTCGCGGGAGGCTGGGATGGGGTACTGCCGCAAGCGGTCAGGAACAGCGCGGCGCAGGCGATCAGGGAGCTACGGCGAGAGAACATAAGAGGTGCTTGAGAGAACGAAGCACGATTGTACCGCGACCGAAGAATGAAGGGGACGCATCGAATGATCCGGACATTCAACGGAGGGGCCGGACAATTCGACGCAGACCTCATCCGGCAAACCCCGGCTCGGGGCCGGTTGCCCTGAGATTTCAGGTGTTTTCCGACGAATTCGACTCCGACCCCAGTGAGGTGTTCGGCAGCACCGCCGTGAAGCTGCTTCCCTGCCCCGGCACCGAACTGATCAGAAGACGTCCGCCATGGCGCAGCAGCACGTGCTTGACGATCGCCAGCCCCAGCCCCGTCCCCTGGGTCTCGCGCGAGCGGCTCTTGTCGACGCGGTAGAAGCGCTCGGTCAGGCGCGCGATGTGGATCGGCTCGATGCCGATGCCGCTGTCGGTCACCGCGAAGCGCAAATCGTCCGGCCCGCGCTTCCAGGACAAGCGGATCGTGCCGCCATCCGGTGAATAGCGCACCGCATTCGAGGCCAGGTTGGCGAAGGCGCTGCGCAGCTCTTCCTGGCTGCCCATCACGTCGGGTCCCTCGCATTCGACCTCGACCGCATGCCGCCCGCCCGACAGGGCCCGGGTTTCTTCCGCAACCGATTCCACCAGCGCGCGCATGTCGACCCGCTCGCGCTTGAGCGGGAATTCGTCCGACTCCAGGCGCGACAGGGTCAGCATGTCGCCGATCAGGCGCTGCATGCGCTGCCCCTGTTCCGTCATCAGGCGCAGGTGCGCCGTCCGGGTGGCCAGGTCCATCCCGGGATCGGACAGCGCGATCTCGAGGAAGCCGACGATCACCGTCAGCGGCGTACGCAGTTCGTGCGAGGCGTTGGCGATGAAGTCGCGCCGCATCGCGTCCAGTCGCTCGGACTCGGTGGCGTCGTGGGTGACCAGGATCTGGCGCCGGTTCTCGAAGGGGATGATGCGGCATTCGAGCTTGCGGCCGCGGAAGGACAGCGTCAGCGGTTGCTCGTAGCGGCCCAGCACCACGTAGTCGATGAACTCGGGGTGGCGCACCAGGTTGGTCACGCGCAGGCTCTTGTCGCGCGCCAGGCTCAGGCCAAGGTGGCGCTCGGCCGCCTCGTTGCACCACTCCAGGAACAGCACGTCGTCCATGATCGCCACGCCTTCCGGCAGCAGCTGCATGGCCTGGCGAAAGCGCGCCAGCCATTCGGCCATCTCGGCCTGGTGGCGCTCGTCTTCGCGCCGCAGCCGGTACAGGCGCGCGAACACCTCGGTCCAGGCGCCCCAGCCGTCCGGCAGCCGGTCAGAGCGCGGGTCGTTCAGCCATTCGCCCAGCGCGTGCAGGTAGCGCAGCTGGACGAACAGTGCGATCACGGTCGCCGCCAGCGCGAAGGCCAGGGCCTCGACGACACCAGACATCCACCAGACGATGCCGGCGGCGGCGAACACGAGGCCAAGGCGCAGGATCGCCGGCACCCAGAACAGCAGCTTCGGGTTCATCGAACGCATCGCCGCCCTTTACTTCTCGGACAGCATGTAGCCGACGCTGCGCACCGTGCGGATCAGGCCATCGGCCGTCTTGAGCGCCTTGCGCAGCCGCAGTACGTGCACGTCCACGGTGCGCTCCTCGATTACGGCGTGGTCGCCCCACACCTTGTCGAGAAGCTGGGCGCGCGAGAACACGCGCTCGCGGTGCGCCAGCAGGAACTTGAGCAGCTTGTATTCGGCATTGCCGATGTCGATCTGCGCGTTGTCGACCGTCACGGTGCAGCTGTTCGGGTCGAGCACTACGCTGCCGGCGCGCAGCGGCGCCTCGGCCAGGTGCGGGCTCTTGCGGCGCAGCAGCGCACGGGAACGCGCCAATAGCTCGCGCGGCGAGAACGGCTTGGTGACGTAGTCGTCAGCGCCCGTGTTCAGGCCGGCGATCTTGTCTTCTTCCATGCTCTTGGCGGTCAACATGATGACCGGGATTTCCTGGAAGTCACGGTCGCCGCGCAGGCGCGACAGCAGGCGCAGGCCGCTCTGGTCGGGCAGCATCCAGTCCAGCAGCACCAGGTCGGGCTTGCCGCGCGTAATGCTGTCCCAGGCGCCGCCCACGGTGTCGGCGGTACGGATGTCCCACCCGGCTTCGCGCAGCGAATACTTCACCAGCTCGACGATTGCAGGTTCGTCCTCGACCACCAGCACGCTCGTGTTGTCCGCCATGCCTAGACGCCCGCCTGCTCGGTTGCCGCCGGCTTGCTGTGGCGGATGTCGCGGCCTTCCACCACATAGATCACGTATTCGGCGATGTTCTTGGCGTGGTCGCCGATGCGCTCGATGGCCTTGGCCACCCACAGCGTGTCCAGCGCCGACGAGATCGTGCGCGGGTCTTCCATCATGAAGGTGATCAGGTTGCGCAGGATGGTGCGGAATTCGTGGTCGACCACTTCGTCGGCCGCGATCAGTTCCAGCGCCTGCTTGCCGTCCAGCCGGGCAAACGCGTCCAGCGCGTTGTGCAGCAGGTCCGCGGTCGCCTTGGCGATGGTGCGCACCATGTCGTAGTGGGCGAAGGGCGCGCCGTTTCGCTCGTGGAGGTTCTTGGCGGTGCGCGCGATCTTCGAGGCTTCGTCGCCGATGCGTTCGAGGTCGGTGATCACCTTGATGGACGCCATCACGGTGCGCAGGTCGTTCGCGGTCGGCTGGCGGCGCACGATCAAGTGGCTGCAGGCGTCGTCGAGCTGTACTTCGAGCTGGTTGACGGCCTGGTCGTCGGCGATCACGCGGTCGGCGCGCGCGGCGTCGCCCGCGCGGAAGCATTCCATCGCCTCGTCGAACGCGGTTTCCACCATGCCGCCCATCAGCAGGACCTTGGAACGAATCGCTTCCAGCTCCTGGTCATACTGCTTGGATGAATGCTCGCCCGTCATAAAGTTCTCCGAAATAGATTTGGTATTTAAACGATCAGCCGAAACGACCGGTGATGTAATCCTGGGTTTCCTTGCGCGCCGGATTCATGAAGATCTGGTTGGTCTCGCCGAATTCGACCAGCTCGCCAAGATACATGTAGGCGGTATAGTCGGAACAGCGCGCGGCCTGTTGCATGTTGTGGGTCACGATGGTGATCGTGTAGTCCTGCTTCAGTTCGCTGATCAGCTCTTCGATCTTGGCGGTCGAGATCGGGTCCAGCGCCGAGGTTGGTTCGTCCAGCAGCAGCACGTCGGGTTTCACCGCGACGCCGCGCGCGATGCACAGGCGCTGCTGCTGGCCGCCGGACAGCGACAGGCCGCTCTTGCTCAGCTTGTCCTTGGCCTCTTCCCACAGGGCCGCCTTCTTGAGCGCCCATTCGACGCGCTCGTCCATCTCGCCTTTCGAGAGGTTCTCGTACAGGCGCACGCCGAAGGCGATGTTGTCGTAGATCGACATCGGGAACGGGGTCGGCTTCTGGAACACCATGCCCACTTTTGCGCGCAGCATGTTGACGTCGACGCCCGGCTCCAGGATGTTACGGCCGCGGTATATGATCGAACCCTCGGCGCGCTGGCCGGGATACAAATCGTACATGCGGTTCAAGGTGCGCAGCAGGGTCGACTTGCCGCAGCCCGAGGGGCCGATGAAGGCCGTTACCTGCTTGTCGTGGATATCGAGCGAGACGTTCTTCAGGCTCTGCGTCTTACCGTAGAAGAAGTTGAGGCCGGAGATCTCGATCGTCTTGGCTTTGGCCGCGCTCGGGACCTGGTTTGGCATGGCTTGGATCATCACTTTTTCTCTAAAATGAAATGGTTCAACGCGGAGTTTTTTGGCTGAACAGGGTCCGCGACAGGATGTTCAGCATCAGCACGGTAAAGGTCACCAGCAGCGCCCCACCCCAGGCCAGCGAACGCCAGTCGTCATAGGGGCTCATCGCATAGTTGTAGATCACGACCGGCAGGTTGGCCATCGGCTGGCTCATGTCGGTGCTGAAGAACTGGTTATTCAGGGCGGTGAACAGCAGCGGCGCGGTTTCGCCGGCGACGCGCGCCACCGCCAGCAGCACGCCGGTGATCACGCCGGCCTTGACGGCGCGCAGGCGCACAGTCATCGCTACCTTCCAGTGCGGCGCCCCCAGCGCATAAGCCGCTTCCAGCAGACTGGTCGGCACCAGGCGCAGCATGTTGTCGGTGGTGCGCACCACCACCGGCACCGCGATCAGGGACAGCGCGATGGACCCGGCATAGCCTGCGAAGTCGCCGACTTTCGCCACGTACAGGGCGTAGACGAACACGCCAATCACGATTGAAGGCGCCGACAGCATGATGTCGGTAACAAAACGCGTCACCTGGGCGAGCTTGTTGTTCTCGCCGTATTCGGCCAGGTAGATGCCGGCCAGGATGCCGATCGGGGTGCTGACCACGGTCGACAGGCCGACCATCATCAGGCTGCCGACGATGGCGTTGCGCAGGCCGCCGGGGCTGCCGGGCGCCGGGGTATCGAGCGTAAACAGGGTGGGCGACAGCGCGCTGAAGCCGTTGATCAGCAGCGTTACCAGGATCCAGGCCAGGAAAGCCAGGCCAATGCCCATGGCAAGCACGGACAGGAAGATGCCGACGCGATGCGCCAGCAGGCGCTTGCGGTAGACCGGGTTTTTTGCGGTGGCGTTCATTATTTCGTACCTTCCTTGCGGGACATACCGAGCAACATCAGCTTCGCTGCCGACAGCACGATGAAGGTGATGGCGAACAGGATCAGGCCCAGCGCGAACAGCGAGGACTGGTGCAGCGGCGTGGCCGCTTCATTGAATTCGTTGGCTAGGGTCGAGGAAATCGAATTACCCGCCGAGAATAGTGACCAGGACAGGTCATGCGCGTTACCGATCAGGAAGGTCACCGCCATGGTCTCGCCAAGGGCGCGGCCCAGGCCCAGCATCACGCCGCCGACCACGCCGGTGCGGGTGTACGGAAGCACTACCTTCCGCACCACTTCCCACTTGGTGCAGCCAAGGCCGTACGCCGATTCCTTGAGCACGGTGGGAACGATCTCGAACACGTCGCGCATCACCGAGGCGATGAAGGGGATGATCATGATGGCCAGGATCAGGCCGGCGGTCAGGATGCCGATGCCCATGATAGGGCCCTGGAACAGCTGGCCGATCACCGGCACCTGGCCGATGCTGTTCTTCAGCAGCGGCTGGACGTGGTCGGCGAACAGCGGCGCGAACACGAAGAAGCCCCACATGCCGTAGATGATCGAAGGCACGCCGGCCAGCAGTTCGACCGCGGTGCCCAGGGGACGGCGCAGCCATACCGGGCAGATCTCGGTCAGGAACAGAGCGATGCCGAAGCTGATCGGGAAGGCCACCGCCAACGCGATGATCGAGGTGGCGAGCGTGCCCCAGATCGCGATCATGGCGCCGAACTGGTCGCCCACCGGATCCCATTCGACGCGGGTAATGAAACCGGCGCCGAATTCCTTGAAGGCCGGCGCCGCGCCGATGATGAGCGAGATGATGATCCCGGCCAGCACCAGCAGCACCGAGGCCGCGAACAGCAGCGTGACCTTGTGGAAGAAGAAGTCCTGCAGGCGCTGCCTGCGCATGGCCTTGCGCAGGGCCTCGGACTGGTGGGAAGCGTCGACCGCGGCCGGATCAGCCAGGTCCTGCAGCGCGACGGATGGTTGTACGCTCATGGTTTTTTGTCAATCTTTCTGGCAAACGGAAGGGCCGGATTGCCGGCCCTTCCATGCGCTTGTAAGGGTGATTACCAGACCGCCTTGCCCGCAGCGTCCTTCAGGTTGGCGCGCCAGGCGTCCTGCACCAGCTTGGCGACGCTGTCCGGCATCGGCACATAGTCCAGTTCCACCGCGGCGGCATCGCCGTTCTTGTAGGCCCAGTCGAAGAACTTCAGCACTTCCTTGGCACGGGCGCCGTCAGGCTGGCTCTTGTGCACCAGGATGTAGGACACGCCGGTGATCGGCCAGCTGGCCTTGCCCGGCTGGTTGGTCAGCACCACGGCGAAACCCGGGGTGCCGGTCCAGTTGGCGCCGGCGGCGGCGGCCTTGAAGGCTTCGTCGTCCGGCTGCAGGAAGACGCCGTCCTTGTTCTGCAGCTGGGTGTGCTGCATGCGGTTCTTCTTGGCGTAGGCCCACTCGACATAGCCGATCGAGCCCTTGATGCGCTGCACGTTGGCGGCCACGCCCTCGTTGCCCTTGCCGCCCACACCCACGGCCCACTTCACCGCGGTGCCCGAGCCGATCTTCTGCTTCCACTCGGCGCTGCTCTGCGCCAGGTAGTCGGTGAACAGGAAAGAGGTGCCGGAGCTGTCGGCGCGGCGCACCACGGTGATGTCGTCGGCCGGCAGCTTGACGCCCGGGTTCAGCGCGGCGATCTGCGGCGCGTTCCACTTGGTGATCTTGCCCAGGTAGATGTCGGCCAGCACGGCGCCGGTCAGCTTCAGCTGGCCCGGGGCGGCGCCCGGCAGGTTTACGACCGGCACCACGCCGCCCATGATGGCCGGGAACTGGAACAGGCCTGCGGCGTTCAGCTCGGCGGCCGGCAGCGGCATGTCGGACGCGCCGAAGTCCACGGTCTTGGCCTTGATCTGCTTGATGCCCGCGCCCGAACCGACCGACTGGTAATTCAGGCCGGTGCCCGAGGCCTTCTGGTACAGCTCGGCCCATTTCGCATAGACCGGGTACGGGAAGGTGGCGCCGGCGCCGGTGATGTTGGCGGCCTGGACGCTGGCGGCGAGGCTGGAAGCGGCGATGGCGATGGAGACAAACAGGTGCTTCATGCGCATGATGGATCCTTTCAGAGAGACTCGGGGGCTGCCCGTTCATTGACGCTGCGAAGTCTACTGGCCGATTATGACAAGTTCATGACAGGTGTAATAATTCGGCTGGGCGGGCGTATATTGACGCAGTTTGGGCAAGCCCGGCACGCGATTCGGCGCCCTGCCCTGTCCGGCATTCAAGCGGCTCCGGCGATGTAAAAATATTCATGCGCCGACCGGTCCGCCGGCCTTGTAAATGCGACGTCTTCTGCTAAGCTGAAAACGTATCATTCATTGAGAGGGGACGCTGAAAAGCGTTCGGATTTATGTTCAGTGTCATGGTGTTTGGCATACTCAGCGGCCTGGCAGGACTCGTGGCTTTCGAGATCTGGCAGGAGGTGCGGGGTAGCAGAGATGGCTTGTACGATCACTATCACGAATAGTGCCGGTCCGACCCTTCGGACCATGTCATAAAGCGACAAAACGGCGAGGCCCACTGGGCGCTCGCCGTTTTGCATTGCGCCGCCCGGTGTTGACCGGGCCTCCGGCGCACACTCAGCGCAGGAAGCGCGCCACCGCCGTCATCGCCGCCAGTTCCAGGTTCAGGAACTGGAACCCGACCTTGAATTCGCCGCTGCTGAAGATGCAGTACAAGGCCTTGGCGCGTGCGCTGACCGGCACCAGCTTGCCTTCGATCAGAAGGTCGAAGCTGACCTGGCCGGCCTGCCCGACCACCAGGGGCTCGGGCAGGTTGATGCTGACGCCATTGGCGCCAAGGTCGCTGGTCCTGCCACTGACCGGCGCCGCGCCTTCCATGACGACACGGGCGCGCGTGCGCAGCACCTTGCGTTCGGATGTTCTCTGTTCTGTAAACACGTGAAGCGACATAGTGATTGATGAGCCAGGCGGCATTATACGAGCGCGTGCCCGGCTCAGTCCAACTCGCGCAGCTTGGTAAACGCTTCGTCGATGCGCTCGACGGCGACGATGGTCATGCCTTCGATCTTCTGCTTGGGCACGTTGGCCTTCGGAATGACCGCGATCGAAAAGCCCAGCTTGGCCGCCTCGCGCAGGCGCTCCTGGCCGCGCGGCGCGGGACGGATCTCGCCGGCCAGGCCGACCTCGCCGAACACCACCAGGCCGCGTGGCAGCGGCTTGTTGCGCATCGACGAGTTAATCGCCAGCAGCACCGCCAGGTCGGCCGCCGGCTCGGTGATCTTGACGCCACCTACCGCATTGATGAACACGTCCTGGTCGAACGCGGCGATGCCGGCGTGGCGGTGCAGCACCGCCAGCAGCATGGCCAGGCGATTCTGTTCCAGGCCAACGGAGAGCCGGCGCGCGTTCGGCAGGTGGCTGGCGTCGACCAGGGCCTGGATCTCGACCAGCAGCGGGCGCGTGCCCTCCTGGGTCACCATCACGCAGGATCCCGGCACCTGGCTGTCGTGCTGCGACAGGAACAGGGCGGAAGGATTCGACACGCCTTTCAGGCCCTTCTCCGTCATGGCGAACACGCCCAGCTCGTTGACGGCGCCGAAGCGGTTCTTGATCGCCCGCACGAGGCGGAAGCTCGACTGGGTATCACCCTCGAAATACAGCACGGTGTCGACGATGTGCTCGAGCACGCGCGGGCCGGCCAGTGCGCCCTCCTTCGTCACGTGTCCCACCAGGATGATGGTCACGCCGGTCTGCTTGGCCACCCGCGTCAGCTGGGCCGCGCATTCGCGCACCTGGGCCACCGAACCGGGGGCCGAGGTCAGCGCATCCGAGTACAGGGTCTGGATCGAGTCGATCACCGCCACTTCGGGCTTGAGATCCGCCAGGGTGCCGAGGATCTTCTCGAGCTGGATCTCGGCCTGCAGTTTCAGCTCGGCCGAATCGACCGACAGGCGGCGCGCGCGCAGCGCGATCTGGGCGCCGGATTCCTCGCCGCTCACATACAAGGTGTTGCGGGTGGCGGCCAGGTTGGCCAGCGCCTGCAGCAGCAGGGTCGACTTGCCGATGCCGGGGTCGCCGCCGATCAGTACCACACCGCCCGCCACCAGGCCGCCGCCCAGCACGCGGTCGAATTCCTCGATGCCGGTGCCGAAGCGCGGCACGTCGAGCGCCTCGATGTCCCGCAGGGACAGCACCGGCGCGGTCTGCGCCAGCGCCTTGTGCGCGGTCTGCGACATGCGGTTCACGCCCGGCGCGTCCTGCACGGTTTCCACCATCGTGTTCCAGGCCTTGCAGTCCGGACACTGGCCGGACCAGCGGCTGGCGACGGCGCCGCACTCGCTGCAGACGTAAGAGGTGCGTGCCTTAGCCATCGCTGCCCATCCTTCCTTCCTGCACCCGCACCCGCGGCGCGAGTGCGCACATCAGTTCATAGCCGATCGTGCCGGCGGCCTGGGCCACCTCGTCGATCGGCAGGCCATCACCCCACAGCAGCGCCTTGCTGCCCACCCGGGCATTCGGCACCGGGGTCAGGTCGACCGTCATCATGTCCATCGAGACCCGACCCACCAGGGTGGTGCGCACGCCGTCCACCAGCACCGGGGTGCCGTGCGGCGCATGGCGCGGATAGCCGTCGGCGTAGCCGCAGGCCACCACCCCCACCGTCATCGGCGCGTCCGCCTCGAAGCGGCTGCCGTAGCCCACCGTGTCGCCCGCCCCGATACGCTGGATGCCGATGACCTCCGAACGCAGGGTCATGGTCGGCAGCAGGCCATAATCGAGCGCCGAGCGTCCGCCCGGGGTGCCGCCGTAGAGCATGATGCCAGGCCGGACCCAGTCATTGCTCAAGAGCGCTCCCAGCTCGGCCGCGTGCAGCACGCCGCCGGAATTCGACAGGCTGCGCTCGCCCGGCAGCCCGCCCGCGCCGAACTGGAAGCGGCGCACCTGTTCGGCGATGGTCAGGCGCGGGTGTTCCAGTTCGTCGGCATTCGCGAAGTGGGTCATGTGGGTGATGTTGCGCACGCCGGGAATGGCGCGCAGGCGCTGGTAGGCGGCCGCGTATTCGTCCGGGCGGAAGCCGAGCCGGTTCATGCCGGTGTTCATCTTCAGGTGCACGTCGATCGGTCGGTACAGCTGGGTATATTCCAGCATCCTGACCTGCTCGATGCTGTGCACCGCCGTGCCGATGTCATGCTCGGCCAGCAGCGGCAGGTCGGAGGCGTCGAAGAAGCCTTCCAGCAGCAGGATCGGCTTGCTCCAGCCGAGCTCGCGCAGGCGCAGCGCGTTCTCGGTCTCGACCAGGGCCAGGCCGTCGGCCCCGGCGAAGCCGCGCATGCCGCGCTCCAGTCCGTGGCCATAGGCGTTCGCCTTGACCACGGCCCAGATCCGGGCCAGCGGCGCACAGGCGCGCGCGCGCTGCAGATTATGCTGCATCGAGTCGAGATGGATGGTTGCGGTCAGCGGGCGGGGCATGCTCAGGAACCGGCGGCGCGGCATCGTGGGGACAGCCCGTTATTTTACCGGAGCGGGCAAAACCCTGCTGCTGACAAGACGCGTTTTCTTTTGGCGCAGGGATCATTCATGGTATAAAGCAACTCGAACCAGCTTTTACTCTTTTCGAATGAACCGTGGCTTTTATACCATCATGGCGGCGCAGTTCTTCTCGTCGCTGGCAGACAATGCGCTCCTGTTTGTTGCGATCAGTCTGCTGACGTCGATGAACGCCCCGGCTTCGCTCACTCCGCTGCTGAAGCTGTCATTCGTCCTGTTCTACGTGCTGCTGGCCGCCTTCGTGGGCGCCTTCGCCGACTCGCTGCCCAAGGGCCGCGTGATGTTCATTGCCAACCTGATCAAGATTGGCGGCTGCGCACTGATGTTCCTGAGCGTGCATCCGCTGCTTGCCTATGCCGTGGTCGGCTTCGGCGCGGCCGTGTATTCGCCCGCCAAGTACGGCATCCTCACCGAATTGCTGCCACCCGAGAAACTCGTGCCCGCCAATGGCTGGATCGAGGGCCTGACCGTGATGTCGATCATCCTCGGCACCGTGGCCGGCGGCGCCCTGGTGGGCGAACGCGGCGCCAGTTTCCTGCTCGGTCTGGGCCTGCCCGGCATCGACAGCGGCGCCGAGGCGGCGATGGCGGTGGTGGTCGGGGTCTACGTCCTGGCCGCCCTGTTCAACCTGCGCATTCCCGATACCGGCGCGCGCTACGAGCACCAGGAGCGCAACCCGGCCAAGCTGATCGCCGATTTCGCCAACTGCTCGGCCACCCTGTGGCGCGACAAGCTGGGCCAGATCTCGCTGGCCGTCACCACCCTGTTCTGGGGCGCCGGCGCGACCCTGCAGTTCATCGTTCTGAAGTGGGCCGAGCGCTCGCTGCATATGCCGCTGGACAAGGCGACCAACCTGATCGGCGTGGTGGCGATCGGGGTGGCCCTGGGCGCGGCGATGGCGGCGCGCATGATCCCGCTGCGCAAGTCGCTGACGGTGATCCCGCTCGGGATCATCATGGGCCTGGTGGTGTGCAGCATGGTGTTCGTCACCTCGGTCAGCCTGGCCTACCCGCTGCTGGCCCTGATCGGCTTCCTGTCAGGCTTCTTCGTGGTGCCGATGAACGCACTGCTGCAGCACCGCGGCCACGTATTGATGAGCGCCGGGCACTCGATCGCGGTGCAGAACTTCAACGAGAACCTGTCGATCCTGACCATGCTGGCGGTGTACGCGATCATGATCACGCTGAACCTCGACCTGGACATCATCGTCGTCCTGTTCGGGCTGTCGGTGGCGGGCATCATGTACTTCATCGGACGGCGCCATGCGGCCAACCAGCGCGAGCACGATTCGCTGGCGCTGATTGGCGAGGAAAAGCACTGATACGCGTGTAATGACGTTCAGTTAAGTGCTGGGAGTATTTGTAGGGTGGGCGGACCTCCCGCCCACGCGGTCAACCGGCTGCGAAATCATCGCGTACGGCTTTCCATCGGCTAACTATCACCGCGTGGGCGGCGTAGACGCCACCCTACGCCCCCTTTACTGAACGGCATTACTGATACGCGCGGCGTATCACAGCCCGCTCAAATTCGCCTCGTAGATATCAATCGGCGCGGCCGTTCCGGCGCGCGGCGGCGCGTCCGCGCCAGTCGTTCGGTACGATGAACCCACGCTCCACCTCTTCCACCAGGCCCAGTGCCGGCACATGGCGCACCACCGCCACCAGCACCGGCGCGGACGCGGTCTCGAACTGGGCCGACAGCTCGGCGTGGAGCTGGGCGCGGTCCAGCATCCATGTAGCCGAGGCGGCGCGGAACGGCGCCAGCCATTGCAGGCGCGGCAGCGGCAGGAATGCCTCTCCGGCCAGGGTGTCGATCTCGTCCAGCGCGCACCAGAAGCCGCGGCAATGGCCGGCGGCGATGCCGCGCATGCGCGGCCAGCTGCCGGCCGGATAGAACAGCCAGCCCTTGACCAGCGCGCGCGCCTGCGCCACCGGACGCGGCAGCAGGGCCTGTGCGGCCGGATGACGGCCCAGGTCGAGCTGCTGCGCGAACACCTTGCGCATCTTGCGGCCCAGGCTGTCGGCCAGGTTGGGGCCGACCAGCATGTCCAGCCCGCCCTCGCGTTCCTGGCCGCCGGCGGCATCGTCGTCGAGCAGGTAGAACTTGGTGGCGAACTCGATGTGTTCGACCGCATCCGGGCCGTACTCCAGCAGGAAGTCGAATTCGCCGACCGTGTCGTTGGGACTGGCGCGCACCTGCAGGCTGTGCGCCACCAGCCTGCCCTGCGCGGCGAAATAGAAAGCCATCAGCTTCTCGGCATACAGGCCGAGGCGGGTCGGCTTGCGCTCGCCGAACGCCGCATCGAGCGCGGCCGGATCGTGGTCGAGCCGCGCCAGCCACTGCGCCGTCGCGGCATCGACCGGGGGCAGGCTGGCGATGCGGCCGGCCCACAGCGGGTCCTGCTCGTCGAGCAGGCCGGGCGCGTCGAGCAGCCAGGCCAGCGCCCGCACCCGGGCCCGCCGCAAGTGGCCCCAGCGGCGGTGGAAGCCCTGCTGGTAAGTTTCAGCCGGCGCGTCCATCGCCGGAAGCGCCGGTGCGCCGTGCCAGGCACAGGTCGGCCCAGGCCAGCGCCTTGTCGGCGCCGCGCCGCAACAGCTCGGCCGGGTGCAGGGTCGCCACCATCGGCACCTCGCCCAGGCGGTACGCGGCGCCGCGGCTGACGGCCAGCGGCTCGGACAAGGCCTGGCCGCGCAGGCCGTTGGCGGCCACCTGGCCCAGGGTCAGGACCAGCGCGGCACCGGCCAGTTCGCGCTCGCGGTCCAGGAAGGGACGGCAGGCCGCCACTTCCTCGGCGCTGGGCGCGCGCTCGCCGCCGCGCGCATTCGCGGGCCGGCACTTGACCAGGGTGGTGACGTAGACATCGGCCGCGCGCGACATGCCCACCGCCTGCAGCATGTTGTCGAGAAGCTTGCCCGGCTCGCCGGTGAGCGGCTGTCCGGCCTGCTCGTCGGCGGCGCTGGCGGTGCCGGCGGCGACCAGCCAGCGCGCCGTCGTCGCGCCGGCGCCCGGCACCGGCTGGCGCCCTTCGCTGCAGGCGCTGCAATGGCGGCAGGCGGCGATCGCCTGGCGCAGTTCGGTCCAGTCCATGCGGGAGACGTCGATGCGCACGGGTGCGGCCGGCGGCGCGGTGTCGGCGGCGGGCGGCGCCCACGCCTGGCGCGCCGCCGGTTCGGCCACCTGGCGCGGCATCGGCGGTGGCGCCAGCGGGCGGGCCTGGGCCGGTGCCGCCGGCGCGGCAACCACGGCTTCGGTATCGGCGTCGACCGCCCCGGTGTCGGGCGGCATTGCTTCCGGCGCCGGCGCCGCGCGCAGGCTCCACAGCGGCCCGATGCCCATCTCGGCCAGGAAGGCCGCCTCGCGCGCACCGATCCGTTTCGCGGCGCCGTTCACAGGTCCATCCTCATCACGATCGCATCCTCGCGCTGGCCGCCGTGGGCCGGGTAATAGCCCTTGCGGCGGCCGATCTCGCGGTAGCCGTAGCGGCGGTAGACGTCCAGCGCGCGCGCGTTGGACGGGCGCACCTCGAGCAGGATCGAGGCCATGCCCTGCTCCTTCGCGCGCGCGCCGATCCGGTCCAGCAGCTGGCGGCCCAGTCCCCGGCCCTGGCGCGCCGCGGCCACCGCCACGTCCAGCAGGTGCGCTTCGTCCACCGCATACATCACGACGTAATAGCCAGCCAGCGCGCCCGCGTTGTCGCGCGCGGTCCAGGCGTCATAGCCGCTGGCCAGCGAGTCCTGGAAGTTACCGCGGCTCCACGGATGGGGGAAGACGCTGCATTCGAGCGCGTGCACCTCGTCCAGGTCGGCCGGCCGCATCGGGGCGAAGCGCAGCGCGGCGGCTTCAGGGGCCAGGCTCATGTGCCGGCCTTCGCGGCATTGATGGCCTGCCGTTCGGCGCTGGTATACGCGACCTTGTTGCGCAGGTAAAGCGGCTGGGCCTGGGCCGCCGGCAGCGCCAGCCCGGCCGCCAGCGCCGCCGCGCCCAGCAGCGCCAGCTCGCGCGCATGCGGCAGGATATCGTCCAGCGCGCCGGCGGCGAAAGCCTGGCCGGCGAAGGCGTCCGGATAGGCGGCGAAGCCGTTGCCGCAGGCCGCCAGCTGCGCGGCCGGGAGCGGCCGCAGGTCCTGCGGCGCGCACAGCGCGGGGGCGGCGACTTCGTCCCAGGCGCCACGCGCCGTATCGTAGCGGTACTGGGCCCAGTAGACTTCGCCCATGCGCGCGTCCAGCACCGCCAGCACTTCGTGCGCGCCGGTGCGGGCGCGGCAGCTTTCGGCCATCGCCGCCAGCGTCACCAGCGGCAGCACCGGCAGGCCGGCGCCGTAGGCCAGGCCCTGGGCCACGCCGCAGGCGGTGCGCACGCCGGTGAAGGAGCCAGGACCGGCGCCGAAGGCGATGGCATCGCAGGCGGCCAGCGCGATGCCGGCTTCGCCCAGCAGTTCCTGCACCATGGGCAGGACCGATTGCGAGTGGGTGCGCACGCCGGCGCTGGAACGGACGTAAACGTGGCCCCCGGCCAGCAGCGCGCAGGAAGCGAGCTCGGACGAGGTTTCGATGGCGAGAATGGTGGGCATGCCGGTATTTTACCCGCTCGGCAGGGCCGCTGGCCACGGCACCGCGACAGCCTGTACAATCCGGCACATGCAAAGCCTGACCCTGGATTCCGACAACCGCGCGCAGCTCGCCGCCGCCATCGAGGATGATGCGCTGACGGTCGCCTGCCTGTGCGCCGCCTGGTGCGGCACCTGCGCGTCCTACCGCGCCACCTTCGAGGAGCTGGCGCGGCGCCAGCCGGACATGCGCTTCGTGTGGATCGACATCGAAGACCAGGCCGACGTCGTGGGCGACCTCGATGTCGAGAACTTCCCCACCCTGCTGGTGCAGCGCGGCGACACCGTCGCCTTCTTCGGCACGGTGCTGCCCGACGGCGCCGTGGCCGAGCGCCTGCTGCAGGCCCAGGCCGCGGCCAGCCCGGAGGAGCTGGCGTGCCTGGCCATGTCCAGCGACGAGCGGCGCGCGTGGCAGCGCGACTGCAATTTGCGCGTGCTGTTGGGGTGAGCTACACGTCGGCCCTGCTGTGCTACCGGTTGAACTGGCGGCTTGTCATCACCGCGTGGGCGGCGTAGCCGCCCACCCTACGTCAAGCGCAGCGGCAGGCTGCGCAGCCGCTGTCCGGTCAGCCTGAACACGGCCGCGGCCACCGCCGGCGCCACCGGCGGCACCGCCGGCTCGCCCACGCCTTCCGGATGCGCGCCGCTCGGCATCACGATGGTGTCCACCTGCGGCGCCTCGTGCATGCGCAGCACCGGATAGTCGCCGAAGTTCGACTGCTGCACGCGGCCGTCCTGGATGGTGATGTCGCCATGCAGCGCGGCCGACAGGCCGAACAGCACCCCGGACTCGACCTGCTGGGCCACGATGTTCGGGTTCACCGCCAGTCCGCAATCGATCGCGCACACCACGCGGTGTACAAGGATCCGCTTGTCTTGCACCGAGACCTCGGCCACCTGGGCCACCGTACTGCCGAAGGAGCGGTGCAGCGCCACGCCGTGCGCCCGGCCCGCGGCCGGCTGGCCGGCCCGGGCCACGGCCGCATCCAGTACGGCCAGCGCGCGCGGCTGCCCGCGCAGCAGCGCGCGCCGCAGCGCCACGCTGTCGCGCCGGGCGGCGTGCGCCACCTCTTCCAGGAAGCCTTCCTTGAAGAAGGCATTGTGCGAATGCCCCACCGAACGCCAGTAACCGATCGGCACCGGGCTGTCCACGGTCACGTGGGCGATGCGCTGGTTGGCGATCGCATACGGCATGTCGTACGCGCCCTCGGCGGTGGTCTTGTCCGGCCCGATTCCCGGCAGGCCCAGGTTGCGCGGGAAATACTGGTGGCCGATGGCGCCGCCGGCCGACTTGCTGTCCCAGGCCAGGATGTCGCCGCGGGCGTCGAGCCGGGCGCGAAAGCGCGCCAGCGCCGCCGGGCGGTACACGTCGTGGGTGGTGTCGTCCTCGCGCGACCAGATGAGCTGTACCGGCCGTCCGCCGGCCGCGAGGGCCACCGTGACCGCCTGCGCCACCATGTCGGTCTCCAGCCGCCGGCCGAAGCCGCCGCCCAGCAGCATCACCTCGATCGAGACCGCCGCGCGGTCGACCCCGGCCACGCGCGCGGCCACGTCCACGGCCATGCTCGGCACCTGGGTCGACAGCCACAGGCGCACCTTGCCGTCCGCCACCTGGGCCGTGCAGTTGATCGGTTCCAGCGCGGCATGGGCCAGGAAGGGCGCGCGGTATTCGGCGCTGACGGTGAGCGCGGCACCTTCCACGTCCTGGGTGCCGGCCTCGTGGTACACGTAGCCGGACTCCTCGTCGAGGGCGCGCGCGAGCTGCGCGAACACGGCCGCGCTGGACAGGGTGGCCGCCGCGCCGTCGTTCCAGCGCACCGGCAGGGCCTGCGCCGCCTGGCGCGCCTGCCACCAGCTGGTCGCCAGCACGGCCACGGCGGCGCCGGCGCCGTGACGCTTGCCCGGCACGCCCGGCACCGGCACCACACCCAGCACGCCCGGCATCGCGGCGACGGCGGCGGCCTCGAAGCCCTCCAGGGTCGCGCCGATCACCGGCGCCATCTTCAGTGCCGCGTACACCATGCCGGGCGGGCGCGCGTCGATGCCGAAACGCGCCGCGCCGTTCGCCTTGGCCAGGCTGTCCAGGCGCGCCACCGGCTTGCCGATCAGGCGGAAGGCGCCGGGCTCCTTCAGGCGCACGTCGCCCGCATCGATGCCGGCGCCGGTGCGCGCGGCCGCCGCGGCCAGCGCCCCATAGCCCAGGCGCCGGCCGTCGGGATGCAGCACGAAGCCATCCTCGGTGCGCAGGCGCGCCACCGGCGTCCGCCAGGCCTCGGCAGCCGCCTTGAGCAGCATGGCGCGCGCCACTGCGCCGGCCTCGCGCATCGGCATCCAGGCATCCTTCATGCTGGTCGAGCCGCCGGTGAACATGATGCCCAGTTCGCGGCCCAGCTTGGCCATCAGCCACTGCGCGCCCTGGCGCGTGCGGCCGGCGTCGTCCGGGTGGAAAGGGAGGTTCTCGCGCAGCAGCGCCAGGTTGGCGAAGATCGGGTCGACCGGCGCCTGGGCGATGCGCACGACACTCATCGGCAGGTCCATTTCCTCGGCCACCAGCATCGGCAGCGCCGTGTGCACGCCCTGCCCCATCTCGCTGCGCGGCACCACCACCGACACCGCGCCGTCGGGCGCGATCGCGATCCAGCCGTTCAGGCCCACCGTGCCGCCGCCCAGGGCCAGCGGACGCGCCGCGTGCAATCGCTGGCGCGGCGGCTGCACGCCCCAGCCCACCAGCAACGCGCCACCGGCCGCCAGTCCGCCCAGCAAAAAGCGGCGGCGGCCGCGCGCGGACGCCCCCTTGCCGGGTAGCGTACCTTGTTCAGGCTTCGCTTGCGGCGGCTGCACCAGCCTCATTCGATTCATCGTCGTCCCGTTCCCCCGCGCGCCCCGGCGGCACGCTCCAGCGCAGCAGTATATCGCCTGGCGCGGCCGGCCGGCTGTAGAGGTAGCCCTGGGCATGGCGGCAGCCGTGGCGCAGCAGGAAAGCGGCCTGGGCGGCCGTCTCGACGCCTTCCGCCACCACCGCCAGGTTCAGGCTCTTGCCGAGCTGGATGATGGCCACCGCGATCGCCGCGTCGTTGGCGTCGGTCGAGATGTCCTGGATGAAGCTGCGGTCGATCTTCAGGGTCTGCACCGGCAGCTGGCTCAGGTAGGCCAGCGAGGAGTAGCCGGTGCCGAAGTCGTCGATCGCCAGGCCGACGCCCACGGCGCGCAGGTCGTTGATGTAGTCGAGCGCGTCGCCGGTATGCATGATCACCGATTCGGTCACTTCCAGCTGCAGGCGCTCCGGCGCCAGCCCGGTGTCGCGCAGCACCCGGGCCACGGTGGGCGCGACGCTGCCGCGCTCGAACTGGCGCACCGACAGGTTGACCGCCATCTTCGGCACGCGCAGCCCGGCCTGCTCCCATTCCACCATCTGGCGGCAGGCCTCGGCCAGCACCCAGTCGCCCAGCTGGCTGATGAAGCCGGTGTCTTCGGCGACCGGAATGAAGCGCACCGGCGGCACCAGGCCCAGCTCCGGGTTGTCCCAGCGCACCAGCGCTTCGACCCCGACCAGCTGGCCACTGCCGATGTCGACCTGCGGCTGGTAGTGCAGGAAGATTTCCCCGCGCTCGATGGCGCGCCGCAGCAGCGCTTCCAGGCGCAGGCGCTCGACGCCCTCGCCGCTCATCGTTGGCGCGTAGAACTGATAGCCGTTGCGCCCGCGCGCCTTGGCCTGGTACATCGCCACGTCGGCATTGCGTATCAACATATTCAGGTCGGCGGCGTCGCGCGGGAACAGGCTGATGCCGACGCTGCCGGTGACGAACAGCTCGTGGCCCGATACCGTGAACGGCTGCTCGAACAGGGCGATCAGTTTCCCGGCCACGTTGGCCGCTCCGGACGTGCCCTGCACCGCTTCCAGCAGCACGATGAACTCGTCGCCGCCCAGGCGCGCCAGGGTGTCGCCTTCGCGCAGGCAGCGCGCCAGCGCCGCGGCCACCTGCTTGAGCAGCTCGTCGCCCACGTGGTGGCCGAGCGTATCGTTGACGTTCTTGAAGCGGTCGAGGTCGATGAACAGCACCGCCAGCTCCTCGCCCTCGCGCGCGGCGCGCACCAGCGCATGCTGCAGGCGGTCGTGGAACAGCAGGCGGTTGGGCAGCGCGGTGAGCGGGTCGTGGTGGGCCAGGTGGTCGAGCTTGTCCTGCGATTCCTTGACCCGGGTGATGTCGCTGAACACGCACACGTAATGCGTGAGCAGGCCCTGGTCGTCGCGCACCGCGGACACGGTCAGCCACTCGAGATAGACCTCGCCATTCTTGCGCGTTTCCCACAATTCGCCGCGCCAGAAGCCAATGTCGGCCAGGGCCCGCCATACCTCGCGCTGGAAATCCTCGTCGTGGCGCGCGGCGCGCGTCAGGCCGACGGGCTGGCCGAGCGCTTCACGCTCGGTGTAGCCGGTGATCTGGGTATACGCGGGGTTGGTGGCGACGATGCGGCCGGACGGGTCGAGCACCATCACGCCGTCGGCGATGTGCTCGAGCACCGTGGCCGACAGGCGCAGCTTTTCCTCGGCCAGCTTGCGCTCGGTGATGTCGGCGAACACCCAGATGCTGCCCTCGTCGGGGCGGGCCGGATCGAGCGCGCAGCCGCTCACCAGCATCCAGAACAGGCTGCCGTCGTGGCGGCGAAACTGTAGCTCCTCGCCGCTATCCGGTGCGTCCGCGATACGCGGATAGGTCGCGCTCCACATGCGCTCGTATTCGGCGCGCCCCGGGAACAGGGTGCCGGTGGAGCGCCCCACCATGCCGCCCTCGGGATAGCCGAACAGGGCTTCGGCGCGCGGGTTGGCCGAGACGATGCGGCGCTCGCGCACGAACAGGACCCCGAACATCACGTTGTCCAGGATCGCACCCTGTTCGGTGAGCAGGGCTTCGATGCGCATCTCGTCGTGCTTGCGATCGCTGACGTCGTAGATGATGCCGTCGATGCGGAAGTTCTCGCTGCCCCAGCTGCCCTGCGGCTGCCCGGTCTCCAGCACCCAGCGCTCGACCCCGGCCGCGTCCACGATCCGGTACTCGACCTCGTAGGCGCTGCCCGATTCCAGGGCCGCGCGCGCCACGCGGCGCTGCATGCGGCGGTCCTCGGGATGGATGATGTCGGACCAGTCATCGGTGGTGGCCAGCATGAAGCGTCCGGCCGGGTAGCCGGAGATTTCCTCGATCGCGTCGCTGACGAAGTCAATCCGCCCGCCCGGGCTGGCGCGGAACACGGCGCCCGGCACCTGCGAGACGATGGTGCGGAACTGTTCCTCGCGGCGCGCGATATCGGCGAACAGCTGGCCGATCGCCATCCGCATGCGCTCCATCTGGCTGCCCAGGCGTCCCAGTTCGTCGCCGGTATCGAGCGCCAGCGGGGTGTCGAAGTCGCCGCGTGCCAGGCGGTCCGAAAAGCCGGTCAGCGTGCGCAGCGGAGACAGCAGCCGGCGCTTGAGCAGCACCGCGATCAGCAGCACCGACACCGCCAGCTGCAGCGCCAGCACCAGCGCATAGTTGCGCTGCTTGTTGCGCAGGTCCTGCTGGTACTCATGGTCGTCCATCTCGATCGCGACGCGGCCGATGGCCTGGCCGCGCACCACCACGTCACGCTCGGCGCGGTAGGCGCGCGCGCCCGGCTCCAGTGGCATGCGGCGGTTGATGAACTCGGCCTGCGACAGGTCGCGCACCCCGACGTGGACCACGGCCGGGTCGCGCATGAAGGAATCGGCCAGGGCGCGCGCGGCCTCCGGGTTCATGTCCCACAGGGGTTCCTGGATGGCGAGCGCCAGCAGGTCGGCGTTGCGCTGCAAGGCAGCGTCGAGGCTGCGGGCGGTCGAGCTGCGTTCTTCGACGCCAATCAGGAAGTAGCCGCCGACCGCGGCCGGCACGCCCAGTCCGCCGATCAGGACCAGCAGCAGGGTGCCGTAGATGGAACGCCCATACAGGCGGCGCAGTGCATGGAGGGGATTGCGTGGCAGGGACATCGCGTTTTCGGCCTGTACCCCGCCACCGGGCAGGGATTTAACAAATCGCAAGGAATTGCTTGATTATGCATGTGAGATTGCTATGCGTCATCAAATTGCGCGCCTGAGCCGCGCGAATCGTCCCGCGGCTGTCGGCGGAACGCGACAGGACTTGCTATGATTGAATCTTTCAAAGGAGATGCCATGAGCCTGTCGATGTATGCCGCCTCGGTGCCGGTGTTCCAGAAGATGCTGGGCGCGCTGGCCGCGGTGCTGGAAAAAGCCGAAACCCACGCCCAGCAGCACCGGATCGAGCCCGCCGCCCTGCTGCAGGCGCGCCTGTATCCCGACATGTTCCCGCTGCTGCGCCAGGTGCAGGTGGCAAGCGACTTCGCGAAAGGCGCCAGCGCACGCCTGGCGGGACAGGAGGCGCCGCACTACGAGGACAATGAACAGGGCTTCGCCGAACTGCAGCAGCGCATCACCAAGACGCTCGGCTATCTCGCCACGCTGGCGCCAGCGGACTTCGATGCCGCCGCCGGACGCCCCATCACCCATGGCGCCGGCGAACGGGCGCGCCACTTCGCGCGCGGCGACGACTACCTGACCGGCTTCGTGCTGCCGAATTTCTTCTTCCACGTGACGACCGCCTACGCGATCCTGCGCCACAACGGGGTGCCGCTGGGGAAGCGCGACTTCCTGGGGCTGTGAAGCCCCGCCCAAAGGCCTAGGTATTGCGGCGCGGGTAGCCCTGCGCCAGGATGCGCACCCAGACGCGCTCCTTTTCCTCGGCGCTCATCGACACCCAGTGCGCCACTTCGGCCACGCTGCGCCCGCAGCCGCGGCAGATCTCGTCGAAGGTGGTCGAGCATACCGCCACGCACGGAGTGTCGGGGCGCTGCGGGAGCGCCCCGACAGGGCGCTGCGGGGGCGCGCCCCCGTCTTCAGCGCGCGGGTCCGACATCGAGCCGGTCCCAGCCTTCATGGCCGAGCTTTTCCATGGTGTCGATATTCTTCTCGAAGATCTCGGCCGCTTCCGGGAAGGCCTCGACCGCGCGGTCGATGCTGTCCTCGCGCAGCAGGTGCAGGATCGGATAGGGCGCGCGGTTGGTGTAGTTCGCGATGTCGTTCACGTCGGTGTCCGCGAACTGGTACAGCGGATGGAAGCTGGCCACCTGCAGTTCGCCATCCAGGCCCATGTCTTCCACCGCCGCGTCGGCCACGTCCAGGAATTCGTTGTAGTCCTCGAAGTCGGCGAGCACGAATGGATGGATCAGCAGGGTCGTGTCGACCTGCTCGGCCGGGGTATCGGACAGGTGCTGCAGCTCGTCCATCAGTTGCTCGAGCAGGGCTTCGGGGGTGGTGGCGGGCGAGACCACGTAGCGCACCTGCTCTTTCACGTAGACCGATTTCGCGAAGGGACACAGGTTCAGGCCAATGACGGCCTTTTCCAGCCAGCGGCGGGTGGCGGCGACGACCGCGTCGTCGTCGGCATGCGGGTTTGCGGTACTCATGTTCTGGACTTCTTCCATGCTTGCAGGTGGATGCAGGATTGTACGCATACTTTGTCCAGCCTCATAGATGCCCCCCGCGCGGCCAGCTAGGCTAGACCGGCACGGACCGTGATGGCAAGCCTTGCGCGGCCCGGCCGCCGAGCGGCAATGCGCAGCGAATGCACACGCATCTTCCTGCATCATCCGTGTTCATGATGTCAATTTACAGATAAATGGCCCCTCAAGTATTTTGTAACGAGGCGGACATATTTCTTGACTGACTCAAGCATGACTACGTACACTGCCCCCTTGACCAGTACGTCCGTTCCTGGACGCAACATTGGAAAGCGATGCACGACATGATCCGCAAGACCTTAGTGACTGCCGCGCTGGGACTCCTGGCCACCACTCCGCTGACCCACGCGATGGACAATGCGCCCTCGCCCGCGGCCGCGGCAACCACCATCCCGGGCGCCCGCACCACGGCGCCACTCGCACCTGGCCTGCTGAAGATCGACGACTACAAGGAAACCGACTTGTGGAACCGTATCCGTAGCGGCTACGCGATTCCCGACGTCGACAGCAAGCTGGTCGAGCGCCATACCGGCTGGTACAGCAGCCGTCCCGACAGCCTCAAGCGCATCTCGGGCCGCGCCTCGCCCTACCTCTACCATATCGTGCAGGAACTGGAAAAGCGCGGCATGCCGACCGAGCTGGCCCTGCTGCCGGTGATCGAATCGGCGTTCAATCCGCAGGCATTGTCGAGCGCCGATGCGGCCGGCCTGTGGCAGTTCGTGCCGGGCACCGGCAAGGACTACGACCTGAAGCAGAACATGTTCAAGGACGAGCGCCGCGGCGTGCTGGCCTCGACCGACGCGGCCCTGACCTACCTGCAGCGCCTGTATACGATGTTCGGCGACTGGCACCTGGCCCTGGCTGCATATAACTGGGGCGAAGGCAATGTCCAGCGCGCCATCAAGAAGAACCAGGCGCTCGGCAAGGGCACCGATTTCGAGAGCCTGGCCGAGCTGATGCCGGCCGAGACCCGCAACTACGTGCCGAAACTGCAGGCGGTGAAGAACATCGTCGCCAACCCGGGCCAGTTCAACATGGCCCTGCCGGCGATCGACAACCAGCCCTACTTCACCGCGATCGACAAGACCAGCGACATCGACCTCGCCGTCGCCGCCCAGCTGGCCGAGATGTCGCTCGACGAATTCAAGGCGCTCAACCCGCAGTTCAAGAAGCCGGTCATCACCGGCGGCGAGAAGACCAAGATCCTGCTGCCGAAGGCGAACGCCGAGAAGTTCCAGCTGAACCTGGCCCAGTGGAGCCGCGACCTGTCGTCCTGGACCACCCACAAGATCACCAGCGCCCGGGTCAGCATCGGCGCGCTCGCCTCGAAGTTCGGCACCACGCCGGAAGTGATCCGCCAGGCCAACAACATCCCGGCCAAGTCGACCGTCAAGGCCGGCTCGACCATCCTGGTGCCGAAGATGTCGGCCTCGCATGCCGGCGACATCGCCGAGAACATCATCGAGAACGCCGTGGTCGCCTTCGAAGCCGAACGCAGCCCGCGCGTGAAAGCCTCGGCCAAGGGCGCGCGCTACAAGGCCAAGGCCGGCAGCCCGAACAAGAAGCGCATCGCGCGCAATACCTCCTCGAAGCGCAAGCACCGCTGAGCGCCAACCGTGTCAGGGCCGCATTGGCCCTGACGCTTCACCCTGGCGGCCGCCTATTCGTGCGGCCGTGCAGACTTTTCCAATCTCCTGTATAGTATCGTTTGTGCGCTGCAATAGGGCGTCCGAACAGAGCGTACCCGGCAAGTCGCCAGCTGGCAGTCAAGCAGCAGCAAACAAATCCAAGCAGCAAACAAGTATTAACCAAGCAGCATCGCAAGCCCTGGCGACAGTGATCGCCCTTCTAAAAGCCCTCCCGCCCTGCGTGTCAGCCATCCAGACACCGTCCCGGCGCAAAGCTTTTGTGCCGAAATTTCTTTTCAGTTTCTAGTCATTTCGTAGTGTTGGTTCGCGTTGCTATTTTGCGCTCGTCGTTTCGACACGCGCGATCATGATTTATTCCGAAAGTAAAAGTACACATGAGTTTTGAAGCACTAGGTTTACACGCGTCGCTCGTCAAGGCGGTTGCTAGCGCCGGCTACACCAAGCCGACCCCGGTCCAGGAACAGGCCATCCCTGCCGGCATCGCCGGCCGTGACCTGCTGGTATCCTCGCAGACCGGTTCGGGCAAGACCGCGGCCTTCATGCTGCCGGCCCTGCACAAGCTGGCCAATGCCGAGCCAGCGGCGCCCGCACGCACCCCGGCGCAGAACGCGCAGTCGGCGCGCGCCCGCGGCGAACGCGTCCGCTTCACCCCGGCCCAGCCGAAGATGCTGGTCCTGACCCCGACCCGCGAACTGGCTCTGCAGGTGACCAGCGCGACCGAACAATATACGACCGACATGCGCCGCATCCGCGCCGTGTCGATCCTGGGCGGCATGCCCTACCCGAAGCAGATGCAGCTGCTGTCGAAGAATCCGGAAATCCTGGTGGCGACCCCGGGCCGCCTGATCGACCACATGGAGTCGGGCAAGATCGATTTCTCCCAGCTCGAGATCCTGGTGCTGGACGAAGCCGACCGCATGCTGGACATGGGCTTCATCGAGGACATCGAGAAGATCGTCGCCGCGACCCCGGCCACCCGCCAGACCATGCTGTTCTCGGCCACGCTCGACGGCGTGGTGGGCAACATGGCGCGCCGCATCACCAGGGATCCGCAGACGATCCAGATCATGAGCGCCGCCAACCGCCACGAGAACATCGTGCAGAAGGTGCACTTTGTCGACGACCTGTCGCACAAGAACCGCCTGCTCGACCACCTGCTGCGTGACGAGTCGATGGACCAGGCCGTGGTGTTCACCGCGACCAAGCGCGACGCCGACATGATCGCCGACCGCCTGAACATCGCCGGCTTCGCGGCCGCCGCCCTGCACGGCGACATGCACCAGGGCGCGCGCAACCGCACCCTGGACAGCATGCGCCGCGGCCAGGTGCGCGTGCTGGTGGCGACCGACGTCGCCGCGCGCGGCATCGACGTCCCGACCATCACCCACGTGGTGAACTACGACCTGCCGAAGTTCCCGGAAGACTACGTGCACCGCATCGGCCGTACCGGCCGCGCGGGCCGCAACGGTCTCGCGATCTCGCTGGTGAACCATGCCGAAGGCATGAACGTGAAGCGCATCGAGCGCTTCACCAAGCAGCTGATCCCGGTCGACATCGTGGAAGGTTTCGAGCCGAAGCGTTCGGCACCGAGCCGCTCGGGTTCGCGTCCGGGCTGGAAGCCGGGGGACGGCCGCAATGCCGGCAAGCCGGGCCAGCGCAGCTTCGCCAAGCCGGCTTACGGCGACCGTGCTCCACGTGAAGGCGGCTTCGGCGCCCCGCGTGAAGGCGGCTACGCACGTCCGGCGGATAGCCGCCCTGCCGAAAGCCGTTACGCCGACCGCGGTCCGCGCGAAGGCTACGCACCGCGCAGCAGCTACGGTGACCGTCCGCAACGCGAAGGCGGCTACCGCCGCGACAGCGCCCCGCGCGAAGGCGCACCGGCAGGCGGCGTTCGCGAAGGCGGCTACCGCAGCACCCGCCCGGAAGGTGCCCGCTACGGCGAGAAGCGCGAAGGCGGCTTCGCCAGCAAGTCCGCGCACCCGCGTTCGGCCGACGGCGCACGCCGCAGCTTCGGCGACTACTGATCGCTGAACCACCCCTGAAAATGGCTGCTTTGGCAGCCATTTTCTTTTGGGGCGTGTTCATTTCTTAGGACCGGTGTTCTGGGTGGACTAGTCGCCGCCGCCATCCCCACCATCGCCACCGTCGTCGGCGCCATCACCGGGGACCCAGCCGCCGCCATCTTCGCCTCCCTGCGCTGCACGACTCGCGCGCCGGTACTTCAGGCCGAGCCAGAAGCCGGCGATCAGCAGCAGTCCCCCGAACAAGACCCACCAGTAGGCGTGCTTGCTCCACGCCACCATCAACACGATCAAGCCGGCCAGCATCAGCAACAGATCCGGCATCTTGCGCGCTCCCATGAAAGCTCCCCTCTCTCCGCTGGGCCAGGCATGGCGGCCCGCCCATGCGGGAGTGTAGCTGCGGAGCAGCGCCAGCGCCAACCGCAGCGCATGACATGGCGGCGAGGGGCGGCAAACGGCGGCGTATAATCGCCGTCCCATCACTTGAGAAACCGCCTGTGCGCAAGCGCATCCTCATCGTCAGCCCCGCGACCGCGCGCGACAACAACGGCAACTGGCAGACGGCCAGCCGCTGGGCGCGCTTCCTGCGCGACCTGCACGCGGTGGACATCGCCGCCGGCTGGGCGCTGCAGGATCCCGCGCCGGACCTGATGATCGCCCTGCATGCGCGCCGCTCGGCCGCCGCGCTGGCCGCCTTCCGCGCCGCCCATCCCGAACGGCCGTTGGCGCTGGTCCTGACCGGGACCGACCTGTACCGCGACATCGACACCGATCCGCACGCGCGCGCCTCGATCGAGCATGCCACGGCCCTGGTGCTGCTGCAGCCGGCCGGCCTGGCCCTGCTGCCGGAGGCGCTGCGCGGCAAGGCGCGCGTCATCTACCAGTCGGCCGCGAGCCTGCGGCCCTGGCGGCCCGCGCGCACGCCGCGCTACCGCGACGTCTGCATGGTCGGCCACCTGCGCGAGGAAAAAGACCCCTTGTGCTTCATCCGCGCCGCGGGCCTGGTCACCCACCCGGCCGCGCGCCTGCTGCACATCGGCGGCGCACTCGATCCGGCCCTCGGCGCCACCGCCCAGCGCGCGCAAGCGGAGAACCCGCGCTATCGCTGGCTGGGCGCCCTGTCCCATGCGGATGCGCGGCAGCGCCTGAAACGCTGCCACGCGATGGCCATCACCTCACGCATGGAGGGCGGCGCGAACGTCATCATCGAAGCCGTCACCTGCGGCGTGCCGGTGCTGGCATCGAACATCAGCGGCAACCGCGGCATGCTGGGCGAGGACTACGCCGGCTATTTCGCGGCGGGCGACGCGGCCGCCCTGGCGCGCCTGGTCGATCGCGCGATCGCCGACGCCGGCTTCGCCGCCCTGCTGCGCCGCCAGTGCGCGGCGCGCGCGCCGCTGTTCGCACCTGGCGCCGAGAAAGCGGCGCTGCGCGACATGGTGGATAATCTTTTCCTTCGCGCCCCGCGCACAACCCTCGATACGGAATCACGATGAGCACGACGACCGCGCAACCCATCAAACTCACCTCCTTCTCGCATGGCGGCGGCTGCGGCTGCAAGATCGCGCCCGGCGTGCTGGCGGAAATCCTCGGTAAATCGAAAGGCTTCCCCGTGCCGAAGGAGCTGCTGGTCGGCATCGAGACGGCCGACGATGCCGCCGTCTACCTGCTCAACGACGAGCAGGCCCTGATCGCCACCACCGACTTCTTCATGCCCATCGTCGACGACCCCTTCGACTTCGGCCGTATCGCCGCCACCAATGCGATCTCGGACGTGTACGCGATGGGCGGCACCCCGATCATGGCCCTGGCCCTGGTCGGCATGCCGGTAAACAAACTGCCACTGGAGACGATCGGCCAGATCATCCGCGGCGGCGAGTCGGTGTGCGCCGAGGCCGGCATTCCGATCGCGGGCGGCCATACGATCGACTCGGTCGAGCCGATCTACGGCCTGGTGGTGATGGGACTGGTGCATCCGTCGAAGGTCAAGCGCAATGCCGATGCCCGTGCCGGGGACGTGCTGGTGCTCGGCAAGCCGCTCGGCGTGGGTGTGCTGTCGGCCGCGTTGAAGAAAGATGTGCTCGGCCCCGATGGCTATGCGGCGATGATCGCCAACACCACCAGGCTGAACAAGCCGGGGCGCCTGCTGGCCGAGATGCCGGGCGTGCACGCCATGACCGACGTCACCGGCTTCGGCCTGCTCGGCCACCTGCTGGAACTGGCGCGCGGCGCACAGCTCTCGGCCACGCTCGAGATGGACCGGGTGCCGCTGCTGCCCGGCGTGCTGCAACTGGCCCAGGACGGCTATTTCACCGGCGCTTCCGGGCGCAACTGGGAAGCCTATGGCAAGGACGTCGCGCTGGGCGACGCCGTCACGCCGGCCCAGCGCGCCCTGCTGACCGATCCGCAGACTTCCGGCGGCCTCCTGGTCTCCTGCGACCCGGCCAGCGTGGACGAGGTGCTGGCGCTGTTCGCGCGCGAAGGCTTCGACGCGGCGGCGGTGATCGGGCGCATGGAAGCGGGCGCGCCGCGCGTCACGGTGGCCTGAGCCGGATGTACTGGCGTTGGCGCCGGCTAGCGTAGCACCGCCACCGCCTGTCCGCTCAGCCTGACGTCGATCGCCGCGGCATCGGCGGCGCTCTTGCGCCTGATCGAGATGGCACCGTCCAGGGTCCTGAACTGGCCATCCCTGCCGCCCTGCAGCTGCTGGCGCGGGCGCTTGTCCAGCTGGACGTAGACCTCGGTGCCGTCGAAATCGACGGACATGCGGCGCCCGTCGCTCAGCTGGTAGTCGCCGGCGATCTCGGACATCTGCTGGGCGGTGGGCGGCGCATCCGCATCGGCCGGGGCGGCCAGCATCGCATGGGCGAGCGGCGACAGGACGGTAGCGGCAAAGGCGGCGGCGATCAGGACGGGCGACAGGGAACGGCACATGATGGGCTCCTTGGTAGTGAGGGGATGATGGCCACGACCCGTGGCCAGGAGCCCACTGTAGAGCGCACCCGACCGTCGTTTATTGCGCGACGTTAATTTTAGTTTCCCTACGGAACAAATTCAGCCTCCGTTTGATCCGCGCCATGCGGGTCGACAGGGCCGGCCCAGGGCGCCGGAAGGCGCAGCGACAGCGCAAGCGCGCCCAACACCACCATCACGCACAGCAGGCAGACGAGGGCGAGCACGACCGGCAGGGGAAGGACGACGGCGGGTAGAGGATCCATGGCAAGCTCCGGAGTTGTCAGGCGGTGCGAACGCTTGCGCTATCCCAAGTGTCGCTCCGCATGACCCACTGTGCCATTTCTTGTAACAATAAAATTGATTAGACGCAATTCGTCATGCAATCCGGCACCATCGCTTCACGGACCGGTGCGCAGTCCCGGTGATGGCTGCCCGGCCAGGCCATGTCCTACCCGCTCGTATTCCGCGATCACCTGGGCGCCCAGCAGCAGCAGGGTGGCGGCGATCTCGAGGCTGAACATGACCACGATCGCCGTGGTCATCGAGCCGTACACGACATTCACTTGCGACAGGGTGGAGAAGTACCAGACCAGCACGTGGCGCGCGAGTTCCCACAACAGTGCCGCGCTGACGCCGCCGACCAGGGCGTGCCAGATCGACAGGCGCCCCACCGGCATCACCAGGTAGATCGAGGTCAGCACCAGGATCTCGCCGAGCAGCCCGAGCAGGTAGAGCAGCACGCCGGAGACCCCGCCCAGCGACCACTGGTAGCCGAACAGCCAGACGCTCTCTTCCCCCATCACCTCCAGCGTACCGGCGACCAGGGTGACGATCATCACGCCCAGGCCCAGCGCCAGGATGTAGCAGTACGGCAGCACGGCCGACACCACGAAATGGCGGCGCCTGTCCGCCACCCGGTGGATGAAGATCACGCTCATCGCGTTCTCCAGCACCGTGAAGGCGAGCGAGCTGAAAAACAGCATGGTCGCCCCCAGCAGCCAGGTGATCAGTTCGCGGTTCTCGAGGAAGTGCGCGACCTCGGCCACGATCGGCGCCGACTGGGCCGGCACCAGCATGCCGAGGTAGCGGGTCAGGGTTTCCAGCAGCTCGGCCTGGTCGATGAAGTGCGACAGCGCCACCACCACCAGCATCAGGAAGGGTACGATCGACAGCAGCGCGTAGTAGGCCACGGCGCCAGCCAGCAGCAGGCCCTGGTTGGCGCGGAAGCCCTTCACCACCTGCAGCACGAAGGCGAACGGATGGGCCAGGATCCAGGCGTTGGCGCGCTGGTCCAGCAGGCGCTCACGCCAGCTACGGCGGCGGTTCATCGCGCCAGCCTGATCCCGGTGAACTGCCAGCGCGCTGCGGCCGGGAAAAAGTTGCGGTAACTGGCACGCGCATGGCCGCGCGGCGTGGCGCAGGAGGAGCCGCGCAACACATACTGGTTCACCATGAACTTGCCGTTGTATTCGCCGATCGCCCCCGGCGCCGGCGCGTAGCCCGGATAGGGCGCGTAGCTGCTGGCGGTCCACTGCCAGCAGGCGCCGAACATCTGGACCAGGCCCTCTCCTGCCGCCACCTGCGGGTGCAGGCGGTCCTGATCCAGGTCGAGCGCCGCCCGGCGCGCGGCGAATTCCCATTCGGCTTCGGTGGGCAGGCGCGCCCCGCGCCAGCGGGCGTAGGCGTCGGCTTCGTACAGGCTGACGTGGGTCACCGGGCGGCGCAGATCGAGCGCTTGCAGGCCGTGCAGCGTGAATTCCCGCCAGCCCCCCTCCCCGTCCGCGACCCAGTACAGCGGGTGCGCCAGTGCGCCGGCGCAGACCTGGTCCCAGCCCTCGGCCAGCCACAAGGCCGGATCGCGGTAGCCGCCGGCCTCGATGAATTCGAGGTAGTCACCGTTCGTGGCAAGGCGCGAGGCCAGCGCAAACGGGGCCAGGTAGCTGCGGTGGCGCGGCAACTCATTGTCGAAGCAAAAGCCGCCGCCCTCATGGCCGATCTCGGCCAGGCCGCCCTCGAAGCCGATCCAGTCCAGCGGCGGCGCGTCGGCACCGCCTGGCGCCTGGGACGCTTCATACGCCGGATACAGGGGATTGCGCGACAGCAGGTGCTTGAGGTCGGTGAGCATCAGCTCCTGGTGCTGCTGCTCGTGCTGCAGGCCGAGTTCCAGCAGGGCGGCCAGCGCGGGCGAGGCGCCGCCCGCCAGCAGGCGCGCGATGCGGCGGTCGACGTCGTGCCGGTAGGCGCGCACCTCGTCCAGCGCGGGACGGGTGAGCAGGCCGCGCTGCGGGCGTGGGTGCTTGGCGCCGATGCCGTTGTAGTAGGAATTGAACAGCACCCGGAAGGCCGGGTGGAAAGGCGCGAAGCCCGCCTCGTGCGCTTCCAGGATGAAGGTCTCGAAGAACCAGGTGGTGTGCGCCAGGTGCCATTTGATGGGACTGGCGTCCGGCATCGACTGCGCGCAGCAGTCCTCGGCCGAGAGCGGCGCCGCGATCTCGAGCGAGCGCGCGCGCACCGTGGCATAGGCGTGCCGCAGGTCCGGGTGCTGGTGCGCGCCCATCAGCCGCTCGCCTGTGCGTGGATCACCGCGAACCAGCGCTGCGGATCGGTCCAGACCCGGGTGGCCTCGAAGCCGGAGCGTTCCAGCAGCGCGATCGCCTCGGCCTGCTGGTACTTGTAACTGTTTTCGGTGTGGATGCAGTCGCCCGCCTCGAACACCCGGCCGCCGCCGTTCCAGCGCACTTCCTGGCGCCGCACTGCTTCCAGGTGCATCTCGACCCGTCCCTGGGCGGGATTGTAGAACCCGTGGTGGCGCCAGGCGCGGATGTCGAAGTCGGCGCCCAGCAGGCGGTTCACGTGGCGCAGCACGTTCAGGTTGAAGGCGGCGGTGACGCCCAGCGCGTCGTCGTAGGCGGCATCCAGCACGGCCTTGTCCTTGGCCAGGTCGATCCCGATCAGCAGGCCGCCGTCGCTGCCGCACTGGGCGCGCAGGCGGCGCAGCAGGCCCTGCGCCTCGTCCGGCGTGAAATTGCCGATCGAGGAACCGGGGTAGAAGAACAGGCGGCGCGCGGCGCGCACCTGGGATGGCAGCTCGAAGCGGCTGGAAAAGTCCATGCCCAGGCCTTCCATGGCGATCAGGGGAAAGCGCTGGCGCAGGCGCGCCAGGGCATCGCACAGGAACTCGGCGGAGATGTCGACCGCCACGTACTGGGCCGGGGCCAGTAGCGGAAATAGCGCCGCCGCCTTGGCGCAGTTGCCGGCGCCGAGGTCGACCAGGGTAGCGCCGCTGCCGGCCGCGCGCGCGATCTCGGCGCCGTGGCACGCGAAGATCGCCGCCTCGACCCGGGTCGGATAATACTCGGGCAGCTCGCAGATGGCTTCGAACAGCTTGGAGCCGAGCGCGTCGTACAGGAACTTGGGGGCGATCCAGGCCTGGGGCGCGGCCAGGCCTGCGTGCAGCTCGCCGGCCACGTGGGCATTCGTGGCGCGCGGGGGGGCTTCCGTGCAGGAGATGTGCATAAGCGTTATCATTCGTGCCGCCACGCCGCGGCTTGCGTCATGGCATAAGTTAAGCTGAAGTGAAGCTGAAGTTCGGCCAAGCCGGCCGCCGAGTTGCCGTTTTGGCCATCATAGCGGAATCCCGATTTTGACCGCATCCCGCTGGCGTGCGGGCACGACGAACCCGGTTCACCCATTTCCATTTACCTGACCAGAAAGCCAAGCATGATGTCCTTCTCGCCTTTGCGTGCCCTGAAAACCATGTTCACCGCCACCGCCGCGGCTGGCCTGATGTTCGCCGCCACCGGCGCCGGCGCCCAGAACACCCCGGGCGTGCTGCGGGTCTCGGCCATCCCGGACGAAGCCCCGACCGAACTGCAGCGCAAGTTCAAGCCGCTGGGCGACTACCTGGCCAAGGCCACCGGCCTGAAGGTCGAGTTCACCCCGGTGACCGATTACGCGGCCTCGGTCGAAGGACTCATCAACCGCAAGATCGACATGGTCTGGTTCGGCGGCTTCACTTTCGTGCAGGCGCACGCGCGCAGCAAGGGCCAGGTCACGCCGCTGGTGCAGCGCGCCGAAGACGAGAAGTTCCGCTCGGTCTTCATCACCACCAACCCGGCCATCCAGAAGCTGGAAGACCTGAAGGGCAAGACCCTGTCCTTCGGTTCGGAATCCTCGACCTCGGGCCACCTGATGCCGCGCTCCTACCTGCTGGCGGCGAAGATCAACCCGGACACCGACCTCAAGCGCGTGGCGTACTCTGGCGCGCACGACGCCACCGTGGCCGCGGTCGCGGGTGGCAAGGTCGATGCCGGCGCCCTCAACATCTCGGTATGGGAAAAGCTGGTCGAAGCGAAGAAGGTCGATCCGAAAGTCGTGCGCGTGTTCTACACCACCCCCGGCTACTTCGACTACAACTGGTCGGTACGCAGCGACATGAGCCCGGCCCTGCAGAAGAAGATCACGGACGCCTTCCTGGCGCTGAACGACGGCACCCCCGAAGGCAAGCAGATCCTCGACCTGCAGCGCGCCACCAGGTTCATCCCGACCAGGGCCGCCAACTACGGCGCGATCGAGGCGGCGGCGCGCAACGCCGGCCTGCTCAAGTAAGACCTGCGCGGGCTCCCGATGAGCTTCCTGCTCGAGCAACTCACGGTGCGCCACCTGGCGTCCGGACGCGCGGCGGCGCAGGCGCCGGCCGCCCTGCACGCGCTCGACCTGGCCATCGCGCCCGGGGAACAGCTGGCCCTGATCGGTCCTTCCGGGGCCGGCAAGACCACCCTGCTGGCCACCCTTGCGTGCGCCCACCGTCCGGCCGAGGGCCGCTTCGAGGTGTTCGGCCAGGATCCCTGGGCCCTGTCCCAGGGCGCGCGCCACCGCCTGCGCGCGCGCCTGTTCCTGGCGCCGCAGACCCCGCCCCTGCCGCCGCGCCAGCGCGTGGTGACGGCGGTGCTGGCCGCCCGCCTGCCGCACATGAGCCTGTGGCAGGCTTTCGCTTCGCTGCTGCACCCCGCCGATCCGGACGCGGCCCATGCGGCGCTGGTCCGCTTCGGCCTGGGCGACAAGCTGTATGCGCGCGTCGACCGCCTGTCCGGCGGCGAGCGCCAGCGCTGCGGCCTGGCGCGCCTGCTGCTCTCCAGCGCCGAGGCGCTGCTGGCCGACGAGCCGATCTCCGCGCTCGACCCGGCCCTGGCCCAGCACACCCTGGCCACCCTGCAGGCCGAGGCACGCAGCCGCAACGCGGCCCTGGTGTGCAGCCTGCACCAGGTCGACATGGCACGCGCCCATTTTCCGCGCCTGGTCGGCCTGCGCGCCGGCCGCATCGTGTTCGACGCTCCGCGCGAAGCCGTCACCGACGCCATGATCGCCGCGCTCTACGAGAACGACTCGGTGCAGCCGCGTCCGGCCCAGCCGCACGAATCCCCCGACCGCATCGCCGTCGGCGCCTGCTTCTGATGGCGGCCAGCCTGCACCCCGATCCGGCCTGGCGCGGCCGCGTCACGGCGATCCTGGTATGCCTGCTGCTGCTATGGCCGATGCTCGCGGCCAGCGAATTCAAGCCCTGGATCCTGTTCGACCCGCAAAGCCTGGCGTCCGCCGGGATGTTCCTGTCCGACTTCCTGCATCCGGCCACCGAAGGCGAATTCCTGGCCATGGTGCTGCGCGAGACCTGGCAGACCGTGGCCATCGCCACCGCCGGCCTGAGCCTGGCGCTGCTGGGCGCGGTGCCGGCCACGGTGCTGGTCACCGAGCGCCTGTCGGTGTCCCTGCTCGGCACCGGCCGCATGCGCCCGGCCGCGCGCCTGGTCCGCCAGCTGCTGCGCTGGGTGCTGGTGCTGCTGCGCAGCGTGCCGGAACTGGTGTGGGCGCTGCTGTTCGTGCGTATCGCCGGCCTTGGGCCGACCGCCGGCGTGCTGGCCATCGCGCTCACCTATTGCGGCATGCTGGCCAAGGTCTACGCCGAGATCCTCGAGTCGTCCGACGCCCACGCCACCGAAGCGCTGCTGGCCAACGGCAGCGCGCGCCTGCCGGCCCTGCTGTACGGGGCCCTGCCGGAATCCAGCGCGGAACTGGTGTCCTACACCGTGTACCGCTGGGAGTGCGCGATCCGCGGCTCGGCGGTGATGGGCTTCGTCGGTGCCGGCGGCCTCGGCCAGCGCATGGATGAATCGACCAAGATGATGGCGGGCGGCGAAGTGTCGACCATGCTGATCATGTTCGTGCTGCTGGTGGCGCTGGCCGACCTGGTGTCGAAACTGCTGCGCCGGAGGCTGGGCTGATGGCGCCCACGCCGCCGCCGCGCGCGCCGGGCACCTGGCTGCTGCTGGCCGCCCTGCTGGCGCTGGTGGTGGCCAGTTTCGCCTCGCTGCCGCTGCAGTGGGCCGCCTTCTTCGCGCCCGAGGCCCTGGATTCGGCCGCGGAGTTCCTGCGCGGCTTCAGCCCGCCCGAGACCAGTCAGGCGTTCCTCGCCAGGACCGTGGGCGCATTATGGGAAACGCTCGCGATGTCGCTGGTCGGCACCCTGCTGGCCGCGCTCGCCGGCCTGGCGCTGGCCCTGCCCGCCGCCGGCCGGCTGGGACGCTCGCTGCGCGCCCTGGTGCGCGTGCTGCTGAACGTGCTGCGCTCGATCCCGGAACTGGTGTGGGCGGCGCTGCTGCTGGTCGCGGCCGGCCTCGGCCCCTTCGCCGGCACCCTGGCGCTGGCCGCGCACACCAGCGGCGTACTGGGGCGCCTGTTCGCCGACGCGCTGGAAAACGTCGAGCCGCTGCCGGAGAGCAGCCTGCGCGCCAACGGCGCCGCGCCCCTGGCCGCCTTCCTGTACGCTACCCTGCCCCAGGCCCTGCCGCAGATGCTGTCGTATACGCTGTACCGGTGGGAGAACAATATCCGCGCCGCCGCCGTGCTGGGGGTGGTCGGTGCCGGCGGCCTGGGCCAGATGCTGAAGTACCACCTGTCGCTGTTCCAGATGCCGAGCGCGGCCACCGTGGTGCTGGCCATGCTGCTGCTGGTGGCGGCCGTGGACGCGGCCAGCTACGCCCTGCGGCGCTCCCTCACCCGTTGACCAGAAAGGAAACCATGCTCGTCCTCGACAAGCTGAGCAAGTCCTACGGCGGCCGCGACGTGCTGGCCGGCCTGTCGCACACCTTCCGCGCCGGCGAATTCGTCGCGATCATGGGCGAATCCGGGGTCGGCAAGTCGACCCTGCTGAACCTGATCGCCGGCCTGGACGCCCCGGACAGCGGCCAGGTGCTGGTGGACGGCACCCCGATGTCGGCGCTGGACGATGCCGCCGCCACCCGCCTGCGGCGTACCCGCATGGGCTTCATCTTCCAGGCCTTCCACGTCCTGCCGCACCTGAGCCTGCGCCAGAACGTGGCGCTGCCGCTGCTGCTCAACGGCGCCATCGACGGCCGTGCCGACGAGATGCTGGACGCGGTCGGCCTTGGCGGGCGCGGCGCCGATTTCCCGCGCCAGCTGTCCGGCGGCGAACTGCAGCGGGTCGCGATCGCGCGCGCCCTGGTGCACCGCCCGGCCCTGCTGCTGGCCGATGAGCCGACCGGCAACCTCGATCCTGACACCGCGCAAGGCATCCTCGACCTGCTGCGGCGCGAAACCCGGCAAAGCGGCGCCGGCGCCATCATGGTCACCCACTCCCACGCCGCGGCCGCCATGGCCGACCAGGTCCTGCTGCTGACCCGTTCCGGCTTGAAATTAGCGTAAGTTCCGCGCGGAAAGACGCGCGTTACCCGCCGTTACGTTCAATTTGTGAATCGTGTGTGACGCAATCGTAGTAATATCACAACGACCCGCCACCCAGACATTCCCACAACAGGCAGGGCAAATTTCCAGAACAAGTCGATCTGTCCCGAATCCATGTATTCATATTCGGAGAAGCAACATGAGTGTAAGACAGAAAAAACAGGAAATGCTCGCCGCGATGCACCGGGCCCGCGCGCTGGAACCGTCGAGCTTCGTGCCCAACAAGCTGCTCGACACCCTGATCGAACGCATGCATCTGAAGAATGACGCCGAGCTGTGCCGCGTTCTGGAGGTGCAGCCGCCCATCATCAGCAAGATCCGCCACCGCAAGCTCAACGTCGGCGCCACCATCCTGCTGCGCATGCACGAAAAATCGAACATCCCGATCCGCGAGCTGAAGGAGCTGACCAGCGCCTCGATCCACTAGGATGCCGGCGGCCGTCCGGTCTTGAGCTGGGGCAGTGCCGCCAGCACGGATTTCAGCGTAACGAGATCGACCTGGCCCAGCAGGGCCACGCCGATGCGCAGCAGCTCGCTCTTCTTGACCTCGATCCCGGCGCGCAGGCAGGCCTGCTTGACCTCGGCAAGTACCGCATATTCCTGCTCCGGCATGGTGAAGCTGTCGCGCACCAGGACCGGACGCGCGGCCGGGGCTGGCGCCGCCATGGCGGTGGCGCGCGCAGCGGCGTTGGCCTTGCGCGCGGCACGCTTTGGCGCCGCCACAGGCGCGGCCACAGGCGCGGCCAGCGCCAGCGCGGCGGCCCTGGCAGCCGCCTTTACCGTGGTCTTGGCTCCCACCCTGGGTGGCGCCTTGGTTGCCTTGTCTGCGCCGGTGCGGCCAGCCGCGGCCGAACCCGCCGCCGGCTTGGCGGGCTTGGCGGGTTTGGCGGGTTTGGCGGGTTTGGCGGGTTTGGCGGGTTTGGCGGGTTTGGCTGGGCTGCCCTTCTGCGCGCTGCCGGTCTTCGCGCTGCCTTTCGCACCAGTCGTTTCCCTGGCGCGCGCGGGCCCCTTGGCTGGCAGCTGGGCGGCGGCGGACTTGCTCGGCATGACAGACTCCATTGTTTCATTGAACTAAACAATATAGTCGATTTCCGCAGTACCCGCCAGGCGCGCGCGGCGCGGGACGCCTCCTCGTCCGCGCTAGGGCGCCGGCGCCGTCTCGTCCGCATGCTCGCGCGCGATGCGGGCGAACTCCGCCTCCAGCGCGAAAAAGGCGTCCAGCACGTCCGGGTCGAAATGGGTGCCGCGTCCCTGGCGCATGATCTCGAGCGCCTGCGCATGGCTGAAGGCCGGCTTGTAGCTGCGGTGCGAAATCAGGGCGTCGTACACGTCCGCCACCGCCATCAGGCGCGCCGCCAGCGGAATGTCTTCGCCGCTCAGGTTTTCCGGATAGCCGCTGCCATCCCACTTTTCCTGGTGCGAATGGGCGATCTGGCGCGCGAACATCAGGAAGGTGTTGGTGCCGCCCAGGTGCCGCTCGGCCAGCATGATGGTGTCGCGCCCGTAGGCGGCGTGCAGCTTCATCACCTCGAATTCTTCCGGATCCAGCCGGCCCTGCTTGCGCAGGATATGGTCCGGGATGGCGGCCTTGCCGATGTCGTGCAGGGGCGCCGACTTGACCATCAGCTCGATGTTCTCGTCGCTCAGGCTGGCCGCGAAGCGCGGATGGCCGCGCAGCGCCATGGCCAGCGCCCGCAGGTAGTGCTGGGTGCGGCGCAGGTGCTTGGCCGGTTCGCCGTCGCGCCCCTCGGCCATCGCCGCCATCGCCAGGATCAGCGCCTCCTGCATCAGGAGCAGCTGCGCGGTGCGCTGCTGTACCATCCGTTCCAGGTCCTGGTTGTGCACCTCCAGCTGGCGGCGCGCGGCGCGCAGGGTCAGGTGGGTCGCGACGCGGGCGAACAGGATCGGCGGGCTGATCGGCTTGGCGAGATAGTCGACGGCGCCCGCGGCCAGGCCCATCGCCTCGTCCTCGACCTGGTTCTTGGCGGTCAGGAAGATCACCGGAATGTCGGCGGTGGCTGGATTGCCCTTCAGCGCGCGGCAGGTCTCGTAGCCGTCCATGCCCGGCATCATGACGTCGAGCAGGACCAGGTCGAGGTCCGGGGTGGCGGCGGCCACCTGCAGCGCGGTGCTGCCGTTGGTGGCGACCTTGGTCTGGTACTTGTCCTTCAGCAGACGCGACAGCAACATGATGTTGTCCGGCGTGTCGTCCACGATCAGGATGGTCGGACGCGAAGGACGGTCCTGCGGTGCTGCGCTCATATGTGTTCCGCCATGGATGAAGGGGCGCCACCGGCCTGGGCCAGCACCTGGCGCGCTTCTTCGAATTCGTAACGCGACAGGTGCGCCTCGAGGCGCGCCAGCGCGCCCGGACCCAGCAGGCGGCCGAGCGGCGCGCGCACCGTGTCGAAATAATCGGTGGCTTCCCCCGAGAACTCCGCCAGCAGGCTTTCCAGCATGGCGATGGCGGCGCGGCCATCCTCGGCGCTGGCGGCGCTGCCCGCGGTGTCGGGCCAGGGCAAGGCGGCCGGCACTTCCGGCGCGTTCGCGAAGTAGCAGTCGAGCGCGTCCATCAGGCCGGCGACTTCGCGTTCCAGGTCGGCGCCGCTGCGCAGCAGGGCCGGCAGGTCGGGCACGGGGCGGCCGGCGCCCTCCTCGATCTCCTGCGACAAGCCCTGCAGCGCGCGCGCCCCGATGTTGCCGGCCACGCCACGCAGCGAATGGGCGCGGCTGGCCGCCTCGCGCAGGCGCCCGGCTTCGAGGTCGGAGCGGATCGCGCCGCCCGCATCGCGCTGGGAGGCGCGGAAGCGGTCGAGCAGCTCGACGTAGAGCGCACTGTTGCCGCCCACGTTGCGCAGCCCGAAGCTGGAGTCGATGCCCGCCAGGCCGGGCAGCGGGGCCAGTGCGGCCGCCGGCAGCGTGGCGGGCGGGCGCGCCGGCATCGCCTTGCCCATCCAGCGCGCCAGCGTAGCGTACAGTTTTTCCGGGTCGACCGGCTTGGTGATGTAGTCCTGCATGCCTTCGGCGAGGCAGCGTTCGCGGATCTCGGCCAGCGCATGCGCGGTCATGGCGATCACCGGCAGCTCGTCGAAACGCGGATCCTGGCGCAGCTCGACCGTGGCCGCATGGCCATCGAGCTGGGGCATCTCGAGGTCCATCAGCACCAGGCGGTATGCCCCGGGCCCGGCCTCGGCCAGCTTGTCCAGGGCCTGGCGGCCGGTGGAAGCGACGTCCACGTCCATGCCCTGGGCTTCGAGCAGTTCGCGCGCGATCTGCTGGTTGACCAGGTTGTCCTCGACCACCAGCACGCGCGCTCCCTGCTGGTGGGTGCGCGCCACCCCGGTGCCGGCCGCGCCGGCGGGCGCCGCGGCGAACAGCTTGGCCAGGGTCCCCGACAGCGCCGACTGCACGAAGGGCTTGAACAGGAAGCCGTGCACGCCGGCCTGCTCGGCCCTGGCCTGCACGTCTTCACGGCCGAAGGCGGTCACCAGCACGGTCAGTGGCGGTGCGCCCAGATCCTTGTTGGCGCTGATGCGGCGCACCAGCTCGATCCCGTCCATGCGCGGCATGCTGCAGTCGGTCAGCACCAGGCGGTAGGGCATGCCGGCGGAGTCGGCCGCCACGATCGCGCCTTCCGCGTGGCGCGCGTCGGAGGCGCATTCGACCCGCAGCGGCAGCGCCGCCAGCGCCTCGCGCAGGATGGCGCGCGCCAGCGCGCTGTCGTCCACCACAAGCACCCGCGCCCCGTTCAGTTCGGGCGGCACCACCAGCGCCGACTCAGGCTCGCCCGAGAGCGCGAAGTCGAGGTCGAAATGGAAGGTGGAACCGGCGCCGGGCGCGCTGTCGACCGCGATGCGCCCGCCCATCAGGCCCACCAGCTGCTGCGAGATCGACAGCCCGAGCCCGGTGCCGCCGTACTCGCGGGTGGTGGAGCCGTTGGCCTGGCTGAAGGCGCGGAACAGCTTGGCCTGCTGCTCCTCGCCGATGCCGATACCGGTGTCGCGTACCGCGAAGCGCAGCTTCACCCTGCCCGGTTCCGCTCCCTTGAGCGGGATGCAGGACAGCTGCAGCTCGCCGCTGGGCGTGAACTTGACCGCGTTGTTGACCAGGTTGATCAGGACCTGGCCCAGGCGCAGCGGGTCGCCCACGAGCTTGCGCGGCACCGCGTGCGGCACGTGGAACAGGTATTCGAGGCGCTTGTCGGCGGCGCGCTGGCTGGTCACGCTGGCCACGTTGCCGAGCACCTCGTCGAGGCAGAACGGTACCTGCTCGACGTCCAGCTTGCCGGCCTCGATCTTGGAAAAGTCGAGGATGTCGTTGATGATGCCGAGCAGGGACAGCGCGGCGCGGTGGATCTTGCCGACGTAATCCTGCTGCTTCGGATTGAGGTCGGTGCGCAAAGCAAGGTAAGCCATGCCGATGATCGCGCTCATCGGGGTGCGGATCTCGTGGCTCATGTTGGCCAGGAACTCCGACTTGGCGACGTTCGCGGCTTCGGCGCGCAGGTTCGACTGCGTCAGTTCCTCGGTACGGGCGGCGATCTTCTGTTCCAGGTCCTCGTTCAGCTCGCGCAGCTGCTGCTCGATGCGGCTCTTCTCGCGCAGCAGGCCGTTGGTCACCTGCTCGGCCTGGCGCAACCGGTTCAGGGTATCGCGAAAGCTGCGCACCGCCGAGGACAGGCGTCCGACCTGGTCGCGCCGTCCGATGCCGGACAGGCGGATATCGGTCTCGCCACGCGCCAGCTTTTCCAGCGCGTCCTGGATGTCGGCGAAGGGCTGCGACATGCGGCGTCCGACCACGAACACGCAGGCCACGATGGCCAGGGTCAGCAGGATGTGGGCGGCGGCCGTGTGCACGATCTGCTTGCGCAAGTCCTGGTCGATCTGCTCGCGCGAGAAGGCCAGCTCGATCGCGCCCACCGGATAGTTGCGGATGCCATCGTTATAGCTGATGCGGCGCCGCACCCGTACCGCCGCCGGCTCGCCGCCGCCGCGGTTGCCGAGCGAGGCGATCAGGCTGCCGTCCGGGCCGAGCACGCGCAGGGTCTGGACGTCGGGCGTGGCGCCGAGCGCGTCGACCACCGAGTACACGGCGGCGCTGTTGATGTCGAACAGCGGCCGCGCCAGCGCCTGGCGCAGCACCTCGGCCTGGCGCTCGACGCGCTCCTGCAGGCGGGCATCGGCATCCTGGCTCATCGTGTGCAGGGTGTAGGTGGTGTACACGCCGGTCGACAGCGCGACCGCCAGCACGATGCCCGCCCCAAGGCGGAACACGATGTTCTGGCGCCAGTTCTCGATCAGGCGCCGCGGCACCGTGCGCAGCCACGCATAGCTAGCGAAGCCCATGCCGGCCTCCGTCCGCGGGCAGGCCCGCACCTGCACCCGCACCCGCGTGCGGCATCGGCGCCGCCGCGCGCCCTCCCAGCGCCTGCTGCTCGCGCCGGCGGTAGGACGGGCTGGTGCGCACCTGCTCGATCGCGTCCCACAGGCGCGCGGCCAGCTGCGGCTGGCGGGTGGCCAGGGCGCGCGACAGCACCAGGTAGTAATTCTTCTCGACCAGCGGCACCGGCACCACCTCGAGCTGGGCGCCGAAAGGGCCGCGCATCAGGCGCACGCTGTCGCCTCCGCCCATCGCGGCGCCGGCCAGGCGGCCGGCGGTCAGTTTCTGCGCCAGCTCGTCGGCGCGCTGGCTGCCTTCGTCCACCGCCACGCCCTGGGCGCGCAGGAAGTCGCCCACCGAGTAGCCGAGCTGGAAGCCGATGCGTCCGTCGAGGTGGCGGAAGCGCTTGCCGTCCCACTCCAGGCGGCTGCCGCGCCTGCGCACCAGCACGTAGGTATCGACATGCATGCGCTTGGACGGGTCGGCCTGGGGGTCGCGCGCGCCCGGCGACACGCCCGGGTAGGCGCCGAGCGCCATGCGTTCGCGGTTGAAGCTGACGGCGAAGGCGCCACCGACCTGGTTCGCCTTGAGCTGTTCCAGGCAGCGCTTCCAGGGCATGCTCTGGTAGTCGAAGCTGACGCCCGTGCGGCGCGCGACCTCGGCCAGCAGCTCGAAGTTCAGGCCGCCCCCGTCCAGGCTGCGCCACGGACGCACTTCCTGGCGCTCGAAACACAGGGTGATGCGTTCGCCCGGCGCGGCCAGGGCCGGCGCACAAAGGGTAGCCAGGGTGGCCAGGGCGGCCAGGGCGGGGAACGGGAAACGGCGCATGGCAGGCAAGGAACGGGCATGTTGTTCGGACAAGGGAAGTATGCCACCAGTAGTTGCCAAACAACAGTGAAACCGGCGCCTTGGCGAGGAAACGACAGTGCGCCGGCGCCGCCAGCGGTTCAGGCTTCGAGTGCGGCCGGCAGTGCCTCGCTGACGCGGTTGCGCCCCCCGTCCTTGGCGTCGCGCAGCGCATCGTCGGCGCGCTGGAACAAGGTCACGGTGCTGTCTTCCGGGCGGATCACGGTGACGCCGAAGCTGGCCGTCATGGCGATCATCGCGCGCTCGCTCTTGACCGGCGAACTGGCGATGGCGGCGCGGATACGCTCGGCCACCAGCAGGGCTTCCTCGAGCCGGGTGCGCGGCAGCAGGATCGCGAACTCGACACCCACCAGGCGCCCCAGCAGGTCGGAGTCGCGCAGCTGGCGCCGGCACAGTTCCACCACATGGCGCAGCACGGCGTCGCCGGCCGGGTGGCCGTAGGCGTCGTTGACGCGCTTGAAGCCGTCGAGATCGAGCACCACCAGCGCGGTCGGCTGGCCCGGGCGGCGCGCCAGCGCCATCCAGGGCGCCAGGGCGGCGAAGAAGCCGCGCCGGTTCGGTACATTGGTGAGCGGATCCACCACCTCCAGGCGCGCCAGTTCGCGCCCGGCGCGTTCGCGTCCGAGCAGCAGCATGCCGAAGGCGTTGGCCAGCATCAGGAGGTAGAGCGCGGCGCTGGACAGCTGGCGCAGCAGCTCGCTCGACAGCCAGCGCCAGCCGCCCGGCAGCAGCAGCACCGACAGACCGCGCGCCGCCACCACCAGCGCCAGCACGGCGGTAAGGACGGCCAGGAAGCGGCGCAGCAGGCTGGCCTCGGCCCAGCCGGCGCCCAGCGCCGCCGCCACATTCAGGTACAGGGCGCCCAGCAGCAGCGAGGCCGCCAGGCTGCGCAGGCCGCCCTGGTCGACCACGTAGCAGGCCAGGAACACGCCGATCGCCAGCGTCCCCGCCACCAGGGTGGGACGGCGCCAGCCGTCGCGGCCGGCTTCTTCCCAGCCGGCGCCGGCCTCGATGGCGACACCGGCGAACAGCAGCGCGAAGCCGGCCGGCAGCGCCAGCGGCTCCGGCAGGACGCTGGCGCCACCCAGGGCCAGCAGGGTCCAGGCGCCAGCCTGCACCTGGCGCGCCAACGCCCATACGCCAAGCGCGGGCGGGCGCGCCGTGCCGTGGTCGAAGAAGGTCAGCAGCGCGCACAGGGCCAGGTTGCCCAGCGCGAGCACCAGCACCATCGTGGTGGGATCGAGGTTGCTCATCGCGGCGCCACTCAGTATTCGTGCTCGACCAGGGTGGTGCCGTCGCCGACCTTGCTGGCCCAGGCGCGCGCGAAATAGTCGCGCTCTTCGTCGGAGGGCGCCGTGTGCCAGAACACGATCAGGGTGCCCTTGTGGTCGTGCAGCTGGACCAGCTTGTCGACGAAATCGGCGTTGCCGGCGCTGTCGGCCAGCGCCATCGCGTAGCCGTACACGCGTTGCAGGCGCTCGAGGCGGTCGGCTTCGGTCTGGGCGTTGGTGGCGGTGATGGAAGGATGGTCGAGGAACATGGGAGGCTTCCGGTTGTTCGAATGACCAGCTTATCAGAAAGAGATGCCGTACAACAAGCGACTGCAGGGGGAGGAACAGGCCGCCCGTCATGGTTCGACGTGGCGCGGCTGTATATACTGGCGCCATGCCTGCGCCACCTGAGCTCCCATCGCCCCCGCCCCCGATCGTCTCCACCCACGGCGACCGCCGCATCCTGGAATTCACCCCCGGCGACATCCAGAGCGAAATGCGGCTGTCGCGCCCGGCGTCGCTGGTGCTGGCCTATGCGCGCGCCATGATGTGCTTCACCCTGCTGGTGCCGCGCCCGCGCCACATCGTGATGGTGGGCCTGGGCGGCGGTTCGCTCGCCAAATTCTGCCACCGCCACCTGGTCCAGGCCCGGATCACGGTGCTGGAAGTGCGCGCCGACGTGATCGCGCTGCGCGGCCAGTTCGGAGTACCGCCCGACGATGCCCGCTTGCGGGTGCTGCATGCGGACGCCGCCAGCTGGCTGGCTGATGCGCCAGGCGGCGCCTGCGACGTGCTGCTGGTGGACGGCTTCGACGCCACCGGCCTGCCACCAGGCCTGTCGAGCGCCCGCTTCTACGCCGACTGCCGGCGCGCGCTGCGCCCGGGCGGGGTGCTGGTGGCGAACATGCTCGACTACGATCCCGACTATGTGACTGCGCTGCAACGCCTGCAGGCCGCCTTCGACAGCCAGGTCTGCTGGCTGCGCGGCATCGCCGGCAGCAACCAGATCCTGTTCGCCCAGCGTCCGGCCATGTGCAGCGCGGCGCCCGGCGCCGCTCTGCGCCTGCTGCGCGACGGCTGCCGCAACCGTGGGCTCGGCCTGGGCGCGCTCAACCGTTTACTGGCGCGGCTGGTGCTTGCCTGGCTGGCATGGTGGCCACGCTGAGGCTGCGCCGGCGCGACATTTCGTTTGCCGAAGCGCGACAGGTTGTGACACACTTCCAGTATTGATGCCCACTGGCAAGCCTTCCCTACGGAAATCCTGAACCCATCCATGCCGCACCGTCCGTCCCTGTCGCTGACTCTCGCGGCGGCCCTCACGCTGGGGGGCGGCCTGGCCGCGTCCGCCGCGCTGTTCCTCGGGGTGAGCCAGCTCGAGTACGACAACATGGCGCTCGCCTTCACCCAGCGCGCCGACGAGCGGGTGGCGGCGGTGCGCCAGGGGATCGACCAGGCGGTCGAAGTGCTGGCCGTGACCAATCAGCTGTTCGCACGCGGCGAACCGGTCAGCCGCGAGCGCTTCCACGACTTCACCACGGCGCTGCTGAAACGCCATAACTACATTCAGGCCTTCAATTTCCACCGCAGCGTGCCGGGCGGGGCGCGCGCCGCCGTCGAAGCCGAGCTGCAGCGCATCCGTCCCGGCACCGTGTTCACCGAGCTGGCGCCAGGGCGCCTGGTGCCGGCGCCGCAGCGTCCGCACTACCATATTGTCGACTACATTGTGCCGATGGCCGGCAACGAACGCGCCCTGGGCCTGAACATCACCGAGAACGTGCAGGTGATGAGTGCCCTGGGGCGCGCGCGCCGCGAAGGCCGCGCCGCCGCCACCGAGCTGTTCCCGCTGGCCCAGGACGAGCGCCATCTGCCGGCCTTCGAGCTGATCATGCCGGTGTACGACCGCGGCGGCGCGCTGGCCGGCGACACCGCGCTGGTGATCCGCGCGCCGGAACTGGTGCGCGCCTCGCTGGCCGGTGCCGGCCTGCTGGATGCGCGCGGCGCGGCCAAGGAAGTGTTCGTGTCGGTCTATGCCGACCCGCAGGCGACGCCCTCCAGGCTGCTGTTTTCCACCGGCGACACCGGCACGCCGCCACAGCCGGGCTGGCTGGGCGCTCTGCTGTACCCCGAGCGGCACGGCCACAGCGCCAAGCTGCTGGACATCGCCGGCCAGCGCTGGCGGATCGAAGTGGCGAGCGCGCCGCGCTCCTTCCTGCACGACCACATGGCATCGACCGCGCTGCTGGTCGGCGGCATCCTGATGAGCCTGTTGGGGACGGCCTTCGTGCAGGCCTCCGGGCGGCGCGCGTACCAGGTCCAGCAACTCGTGCGCCAGCGCACCGCCGAGCTGCGCCGCACCAACCGGCGCCTGATCGAGGACATGGCCGCGCGCGGACGCGCGGAGCGCGCGCTGCAGCAAAGCGAGCAGCGCTTCCGCCAGCTGGTGTCGATGTCGTCCGACTGGTACTGGGAACAGGACCGCGAGCTGCGCTTCACGATGGTGACCGGCGGTTTCACCGAGAAGGCCGGCGTGGCGGTCGAGGCGGTGCTGGGCAAGACCCGCTGGGAATACGTGCCCGCGCTGCTGGAGACCGAAGAGGGGCGCGCCCACATTGCGCAGGTCAAGGCGCACGAGCCCTTCGCCAACCTGGAATACAAGGTGATCGACGAGCACGGCGACACCCGCTGGTTCTGCGTCAACGGCCAGCCGGTGTTCGACGACACCGGCGCGCTGCTGGGCTACCGCGGCACCGGCAGCGACATCACCGAGCGCAAGCTCACCGAGCAGCGCGTGCACCACGTGGCCCAGCACGATGTGCTGACCGGCCTGCCCAACCGCTCGCTGCTGCAGGACCGCCTCGGCCAGGCGATCGCCTACGCCAACCGCAGCGGCCGTCCGATGTGGGTGATGCTGATCGACCTCGACCGCTTCAAGTTCGTCAACGACTCGATGGGCCACAAGGCCGGCGACGTGCTCCTGATGACGGTGGCGGCGCGCCTGACCGGTTCGCTGCGCGACACCGACACCGTGGCGCGCCTGTCGGGCGACGAATTCGTGGTGATCCTCTCCGAGCACCACGACGAGCCGCTCACGCCCGAGATCGTGCAGCGCGTGATGGATTCGGTGGCCCAGCCGGTCCTGCTCGGCAACAAGGAGTTCTTCGTCACCTGCTCGATCGGGGTGGCCGTCTACCCGAGCGAAGGCACCCCGGCCGACAGCCTGATCGAGCACGCCGACATCGCCATGTACAGCGCCAAGAAACTGGGCCGCAACAACTTCCAGTTCTATACGCCGGCCATGAACGAGGAATCGCTGGAGCGGGTACGCATCGAAAGCGCATTGCGCAACGCCCTCGAGCGCAACGAATTCGTGCTGCATTACCAGCCGCAGCTGGACCTGACGTCCGGGCAGATCGTCGGCATGGAAGCGCTGCTGCGCTGGCAGCATCCGGAGCTGGGCATGGTGCCACCTGGCCGCTTCATCGGCATCGCCGAGGAGACCGGCCTGATCGTGCAGATCGGCGCCTGGGTGCTGCGCACCGCCTGCGCCCAGAACAAGGCCTGGCAGGATGCCGGCCTGGGCCGCCTGAGGGTGGCGGTGAACCTGTCGGCGCGCCAGTTCGGGGCCGCCGACCTGATCGCCAGCCTGGAGTCGGTGCTGGCCGATACCCGCCTCGATCCGGAATGCCTGGAAATCGAGCTCACCGAAAGCCTGTTCATGAGCGACGTGACGCCGGCGGTAGACCTGCTGCACCGCATGAAGTCGCTCGGCGTGAGCCTGTCGATCGACGACTTCGGCACCGGCTATTCGAGCCTGTCCTACCTGTCGCGCTTCCCGATCGACGTGCTGAAGATCGATCGTTCTTTCGTGGCCGACATCACGCACGATGCGAACGATGCCGCGATCGTCACCTCGATCATCGCGCTGGCCCATAACCTGAAGCTGGCCGTGATCGCCGAAGGGGTGGAAACGCTCGAGCAGCTCGACTACCTGCGCAGCCACGGCTGCGACGAAATGCAGGGCTATTACTTCAGCAAGCCACTGCCCGCGGCCGAATTCGAGCAGCTGCTGGTCCAGCGCCGCGCCCTGCCGCCGCGCCAGGTGGCGGACGGCGGCGTGTCCGGCAGCGCGTCAGGATCGGCCTGCGAACTCGGCGCGCCCTGTGCCCCGGCCGGTGTGAGCAACAGCGGCCGGGATAGCGAATCGGACGCCCTGGCTGCCTGAACGCAGAGGCACCAGCTTGCTCCAGCATAATAAGCTGCTATAAATCAATTTATTTGTGGCTTTTTTTTTATTATTCGCCGTAGAATGGCCGTATCTTCTTAGCAATCTTATGGCTGGAACGACGGGGAACCACGGATATGATGATCATGAATGAGAGCGCCGAACAGGCAAGCCTGGCCCCGGCGAGCGTCGAAGCCGGCGGCGTACGCCGCCAGCGGACCGACCTGCGCACACGCGACCTGGTGAACCAGGCCGTGGCCTCGGTGCCCACGCTGGGCCTGCAGCGCGCAGCCGAATTCCTGGCGACGATGAACGTGCCGGCCGAAGTGGCGGTGCGGGTGCTGGTGTATCCGAACCGGCGCCGCGCCGGCTAGCAAGCATGCGCCGGCCTGCGCCGGCGCAGTGGACAGCCTTAACGGCGCTGCTGCTGGCGCGTGATGTCGTCCAGCGATTCGCGCCCCTTGTCGGTCAGCGCATAGCCGCCCTCCGCGCGCGGCGCAACGTGCGACTTGAGGCTCAGGAAGCGCAGCACTTCGGCATCGAGCGGCGCCTGCGGATCGGCCGCGAGCGCGGCCAGCGACTGGATGCAGCGGCGCAGGAACAGTACCTGGCGTCCCTTCTCCGTGAGCACGATGCGCCCGTCGCGGGTGTTCTCCAGCATCTTCAGTCCCGACAGCTTCTTGGCATTGCGCCCGACGCAGGCACCAGCCGTGTCGCGCTTCACACCGCGACCTACCAGTTCCAGGGCGTCGTATTCATCCGTCGTCAATTGTTCGTTCTTCATGGGGTCTTCATCTCTGCCAGGGCGCGTCATGGTAACCGGGGCGCCGGCGCAGGGCAAGCCTCGGCGCATGCCCGGCCCTCCCGTGGCGCGCGCCGGCGCACCTTGTGGCCTGCTAGGATCGTGCAATTGATCATCGATTGGAGCAGGCCATGAACGACCCCACACGCAAGCCGGACCCAGCCGCCAAGGGCGGCCACGTGTTCCATGAAGCCGACATCGGCAGTGGCGAAAAGTCGCCGGGAGAACTGGAAACAGAGGAAATGATTCGCGAAATTCCGCCGCTGCCGCCATCGGGGGGCCAGCCCAGGCAGCAGCCCAAGGGGGAGCAGGCCGGCGCGCGCGACGCTTCGCACGCCTGAGGCCCTGGCGCCATCACGGCCGGCCGGCGCGGCTCAGCAGGAGCGACGCAGCAGGAGCGGCTCAGCCGGCCCGGATCGGCGGCTCCGGCAGGCGCGGTTCCTCGACCGGCGCATTGGCCGGATCCGGCACGTCGTCCGGCACCGGCGGACGCTGGTCGGGGGTGGGTATCGGATTCGGGACGTCCGGATCCGGGGTACTGTGGGCATGCACGGGAAGTGCCCCGTGCGGCGGTCGGTCTTGCACAAGCATGGTCATGGTCGAACTCTCCGGATGGATGCGGGAGGCCTGCCGGCAGACACGGCGCGTCGGCCGGCAGTGGCCTTCAGCGCTTGGCCTTCTGCTTGGCGCCGCCACCGGCGCCCTCGCCCTTGCCTGCCTTGACGCGCGACATGTGATCGTGGCTGCTCTTCTCGTCCTTGCCCGCGCGCTGCTTGGCCAGGTCTTCCTCGGACCGGTTGTCCGACTGCTTGTTGGTCTGGCTGCCGCCCGATGTCGATTGGCTCATCGTACTCCTCCTTCTTGACTGGTTGACGTTGGAAACAGCCTAGCATGGATGCCGGCGCCGGGTCTTCAATCGTGCGCCGCACCGGCCGCCTGGCCTGGCGCGCCTGGCTCGGCTATAGTGAGCGTCCAGCCACCGAATCTCCGATCCCTGAAAGCCGACCATGCCGCTCCGCCCATTCCCGCCGGCCGCCCTGCCCATGGCCCTGCTGCTCGCCTTCGGCCCGTGTGCCGCCGCGACCGCCAGCGCCGCCGCCCCGATGACCCTGGCCGACTACCTGGCCCTGGAAGGCCCGGCCCCGACTGCCCGCTTTTCCTACGGTAGCGCAGCGTCGCAGTATGCGGAACTGTTCCTGCCCTCCGGCGCGGGCCCGTTCCCGGTGGCGGTGCTGGTGCACGGCGGCTGCTGGACCAGCCGCTTCGGCGGCATCACCCAGCTGCGCAACATGGCCGGCGCACTGGCCGCGCGCGGCATCGCGGTGTGGAACGTGGAATACCGGCGCAGCGACGAAGCCGGCGGCGGCTATCCGGGCACCTACCAGGACATGCACGCCGCGCTGGCGCTGCTGGGACAGCAGGCCGCGCGTCACCGGCTCGACCTGGAGCGGCTGGTCGCGGTCGGTCACTCGGCCGGCGGCCAGCTGGTGCAATGGATGGCCGGACGCGCGCGCATTCCCGCCACCAGCCCGCTGTACGCCGGCAGCGCGCCGCCGGTGCCGGTGCGGGCCGTGGTCAGCCTCGGCGGCCTGGCCGACCTGCGCGCGCAAGCGCCCCTGATCAAGGCCAGCTGCGGCCGCGACACGGCGGAACTGGCGGGCCTGCCGGGACCGGAGCGCCCCGACGTGTTCGCCGACACCAATGCGGCCGAGCTGGTGCCCAACGGCAGCCGGACCTGGCTGGTCACGGGGGAGCGTGACACGATCTCGCCGCCGCGCGTGGCGCACGACTATGCGGCGCGGGCGCGCCAGGCGGGCGATGCCGCCGAGGTCGTGATCCTGCCAGGCGCCAGCCATTACGACGAAGTGGCCGCCAGCTCGCCCGCCTGGCCCCGGGTGCTGGACGTGATCGAGCGCGCCCTGGGCCTGGCGCGGCCGTGAAGGCCTAGTCGTCCGGCCAGGCGATGCGGCGCGCCAGCGGCGCCTCGAGTTCGAGCGCGCCCCGCGCCGCCGCCACGCAGGGCAGGATCCAGCCTTCGCCCTTTTCTTCGAGCGACAGGCCGGGCCACTCGATGAGGTGGACCGCCGTGCCGCGACGCACCCGGCAGATGCAGCTGCGGCAGGTGCCGTTGCGACAGGAGCTGGGCAGCGCGATGCCGGCGCGCTCGGCGGCCTGCAGGATGCTGGCGTCGGCGTCCGCCTCGAAGGCGAGCGCGGCGGGATGCAGCAGGATCGGATGACGGCTCATGCCGGCATTGTAGCGCCGCCTGGCCCGCCCGCTTGAGTTCGTTCTCGCACAGACCCGCCCGCGGTGCGGCACTACGCTGGGGTTTCCAAAAGCAAGCATTGCAGGAAACCACATGAATAAAATCACGCTCACCACCCTGATCGCCGCCGTCTCGCTGACCGCGCTGCCTGTGGCGCAGGCAGCCGCGGTGCCGCCGCCGCAAACCCAGCAAACCCAGCAGGCGCAAGCGCCGCAGCAGCCTGCGGCAGCGGCTGCCCGAACCACCGCCAGGCAGGCCGAATTCGAACGCACCCTGCGTGCCCAGGTCCTGCTCGACCGCGCCTATTTCTCGCCGGGCGAGATCGATGGCGCCTACGGTTCCAACATGCGCCAGGCCCTGAACAGCTTCCAGGCCGCGCGCCAGCTCCCCGTCACCGGCAAGCTCGACGAAGCGACCTGGAACGCCCTGAACGCCGACACCACCGCGCACCTGGCCACCTACACGCTGGTCGAGGACGACGTGGCCGGTCCGTTCCGTCCGATCCCGAACGACATGATGGAAAAGGCCAAGCTGCCGGCGCTCGGCTATGCCAGCGTGAGCGAAGGCCTGGGCGAAAAGTTCCACGCCAGTCCGGCCCTGATCGAGCGTCTGAACCCGGGCAAGAACCTGCGCCGCGCCGGCGAGCAGATCATGGTGCCGAACGTCCATGGCAAACAGCCGCTACCGAAGGCGGCCAAGGTCGTGGTCAGGAACGAAGCCAAGGTGCTGCAGCTGTACGACGCCGGCGGCGCCCTGCTCGCCCAGTATCCGGTCTCGACCGGCAGCGAGAACGATCCGCTGCCGATCGGCACCTGGAAGATCGAAGGCATCCATGCCAACCCGACCTACCACTACAACCCGAAGCTGTTCTGGGACGCCGAGCCGGGCGACAAGAAGGCGAAGATCGCGCCCGGCCCGAACAACCCGGTGGGCGTGGTCTGGATCGACCTGTCCAAGCCGCACTATGGCATCCACGGCACTCCGGTGCCTGGCCACGTCGGCAAGACCGAATCGCATGGCTGCATCCGGCTGACCAACTGGAGCGCCGCCGAGGTCGCGGGCGCGGTGGCGGCCGGCCTCGAGGTCGTGCTGCAGGAATGATGCCCGGGCATTGTTAACCCCACGGAGGACGAGATGAAATGGTTGATGAGCTTCCTGCTCGGCGTGCTGGTCGGCGCCGGTGGACTGTTCGTGCTGCTGCGCGCCGTGCCCGACGAACCCGCGCCTGTCGCCAGCGCGCCGCCCGCGGGCGTGCCGGCGGCGCAGATCGAGCCCCAGCTGCCTGGTCCGCCGGTGGTGCAGGCCGACCTCAGCGAGTTCGACCTGCCCCTGCGTCCTCCGTCGGCCGCGGCCGCGGCCACCGGCCCGCAGTCGCCGGCCGATGCGGTGGCGGCCGCCGTCCACGGCAAGCTGCTGGTGCCGGTGCAGGGCCTGAAGCAGGCCAGCCTCACCGATACCTATGACCAGCCGCGCGGCAACCAGCGTCACCACGAGGCCCTGGACATCATGGCGCCGAAAGGCACGCCGGTGCTGGCGGCCGCCGACGGCAAGGTGGCCAAGCTGTTCACCAGCAAGCCGGGCGGCACCACCCTGTACCAGTTCGACCCGAGCGAGAAGTACGCCTACTACTACGCGCACCTGGACCGCTATGCCGACGGCGTCAAGGAAGGCATGGACGTGAAACGCGGCGACGTGATCGGCTACGTCGGCGTGACGGGCAATGCCGATCCGAACGCGCCGCACCTGCACTTCGCCGTGTTCGAACTCACGCCCGAGAAGCAGTGGTGGAAAGGGACGCCGATCAATCCCTTCCCCCTGATGACGGACGGACAGGCCGTCGCGGCCCGGTAAGGCCTCAGAAGTCGCGGGTCCAGCTGAGTGCCAGCGTGCGTCCGCGGCCGGCGTAGGTCGCATTCGGGTCCACGCTCGATGCCGACTGGGAGTAGTAGCCGACGTAGTACTTGTCGAACAGGTTTTCCAGGCTCAGGCCAAAACGGCCGTAGGCGCTGTCCCAGGTGACGGCGGCGTCGGCCAGGGTGTAGCCCTTGAAGTGCTCTTCGAGCTTGCTGGTGCCGACGCGGCGGCCGATGTTGATGTCGCGGTCGCGCAGGTGGGTGGCCTGCAGGCGCAGCTGGGCCTTCGGGCTGAAGCTCCAGTTGGCGCCCAGCACCGCCTTGTCCGGCCCCTGCGAACGGGCGCCAAGGTCGAGGTCCATTGGCGCGCCCTGCGTGGCGGCGGTCTTGCCGTCCAGCGTGGCCCAGGTACCGAACACGCTCAAGGCCCGGGCCGGACGCCATTCGGCATTCGCCTCCCAGCCCTTGACCGTGGTCGGCACGCGCTCGACCAGGCCGATACCGCTGGACGTGATCCGGATCACGCTGCCCAGCTTGGAGCGCGAATCGTAGCGCGACAGGCCGAACTGGCCGTTCGCACCGCGCCAGTTGATGCCGACCTCGTTATTGCGGGTCACGATGGGCTGCAGGCTGATCAGGCTCGAGACCGACTGGTTCGGCACCGCCACGCCGCGCAGCACCAGGCCGGCGTCCGGCAGGCCGAAGCCTTCCGAGCTGCCGGCGAACACCGACCAGCCGGGGGCCAGCCGCCAGACAGCGCCGATGTTCTTCACCGCCTTCGTGAACTCGGCCGAGCCGCCCTGCACCCTGCGGCTGCCATAGGCGGCCAGGGTGGTATAGGTATCGACATCGAGCTTGGCGTCTTCGTAGCGCACGCCGCCGCGCACGGTCAGCGGGCCGAATTCGTATTCAAGCTGGGTAAACGGCGCCAGCGAGCGGAATTTCAGTTCCGGCACCCAGGTGCGCCCGGTTCCGGCCAGGCGTTGCTGCGGATTGTCCTGCAGCCAGTCGACGCCGGCCGTCAGTTCCAGCCCTTCGACCCACAGGTCCGGGCGCACCCAGGTGATGCGCGCGCCGCGCTTGTCGGTCACCACCTGCGACTGGTCCCACAGGCTCCCGCTCGGCGCGATCGCCACGTCCTGGAAGGTCGCGGTGTTGGTGGCGCCATACAGGGCCGAGAATTCGTGTCCGAACAGTTGCGCGCTCAGGCTGCCTCCGCCCAGGTTGTGATGGCGGTAGTCGAGGCTGGCGCTGCGCACCTTGTTGCGCGGTGGCATGCCGATCGGGGTGCCCGGCACGGAGCTGGTCGGCACACCCTCCGCCAGCGTGCCCGGCATGCTGCGGTAGTCGCCATCGCCGGCCAGGTCGAAGCGGTTCAGGGTCAGTTGCAGGCGCTGGTCGCCAAAGGACTTGCCCATCTTCAGGAACAGGTCGTTGCCGTGCGAATCCATGGTGTCGCCCTGGACCGCGTCCACGCCCAGCCGACGGCCGCGTCCGTCGTAACCCATGCCACGGCGCTGCACGCTGGCAAAGGCCAGCAGGTCGAAGTCGCCCGCCTTGTGGCTGAGCGTCAGACCGGTCTTCCAGTCCAGGCTATCGGACTCGAACTGGCTGGCGAAGCGCGTGTTGACGGTATACCGCGTGCCTTCGACGCGCGGGGTCTTGGTGATGTAGTTGATGATGCCGCCGGTTGCGCCCATGCCCTGCATGGCGGAAGCGCCGTTGATGACCTCGATACGCTCGATGATGGCGCTGTCGGCGAAGTAGCCTTCGCGCATCCCGGCGCGCAGCGGGTTCGATTGCGGGATGCCGTCGAACAGGATCAGGGGCTGGCGGCCACGCAGCGATTCGCCGGTGGATGTCATCTTCTGGCGGCTCGGGGCATAGCCCGGTACATAGGTCGACAGGGCCTGCGACGGGTCGTCGGCGATCAGGTACTGGGTCGCCAGCTCCTGCTGGGTGATGACCGAGACGGCGCCCGGAATCTTGTCGATGGCCTTGGCCGTGCGGGTGGCGGTGACGACGACGGTGGCGGGCGCGTCCTCCCCGGCCTGTCCCGGGACCTGTTCCTGGGCGGTGGCGTTCGCCATCAGCATGCAGGCAAGGGATACCGCGGCGGCGGTGGGCTTGATCAGATTTTTCTTGTTCATAAAGAGCGTTAGGCATGCTGTGACGAATGACCGTAATGATAATCGTTATCATATAGCGATGCAAGATCGAGAATCATTCTCATTTCGGTTATCATTCACCCATGAAACCGCTCATCCGCTCCGTTCACCTCTGGGCCGGCCTCATCTTCGGCACGATCCTGGTCCTGCAAGGCCTGACCGGCACCGTCATCGGCTGGCGCCACGAGCTCGACGCCTGGCTCAATCCGGGCCTGCTGCGGGTCGCGCCGCCGCCTGGGACCATCGCCGGCGCCGAGGCGCGTCCCTCGGCCGCACAGGTGGCTGCCGTGAGCACGCGCCTGGCGGGCGATCCGGCCTATGGACGGCCCGATACCCTGTTCCTGCCGGAAGTGCACGGCGATGTCTATGTGGCCTGGTATCGCCCGGAAAAGCCGGCCTCGCCCTGGTCGCAGGGAGTGACGCGCCAGGTGATGGTCGACCCGGCCAGCTTGCGCGTGCTGGGCGAGCGCAACTGGGGCGAGGCCGGCCTGTCACGGCCGCTCCTGATGCCCACCCTGTTCCACCTGCACCGCTACCTGATGTCGGGCGACGCCGGCAAGCTGGTGATCGCGGTGCAGGGCGTGGCCCTGATGCTCCTGTGCCTGAGCGGCATCGTGGTGTGGTGGCCCAAGCCGACCCTGGCCGCGTTCTGGCATGCGGTGACGGTACGGCGCGGCGGCAACTGGCCGAAGTTCAGCTTCCAGCTGCACCGCGCAGCCGGTTTCTGGGTGGCGCCGGTGCTGCTGGTGCTGGGCTTCTCGGGCGTGTATTTCAATGCGCCGGAGTGGCTGACGCCAGCGATCCGCGCAGCCGCACCGCTTGCGGAGAACGGGAAAGTCACGAATGCCAGCCCGAACGATGGGCCGCGCATCGACGCCGGCGCGGCGCTGGCCGCGGCCCAGGCACGCTACCCGCAAGCGCGGGTGTCGCGCATCGGCATCCCGGCCAGACCGGAGCAGCCCTACGAGGTACGGGTACGCCAGCCGGGCGAATTGCGCCACGGGCCAGGCGCTACCCGCGTGAGCGTGGATGCCGGCAGCGGCGTGGTGCTGCGCACGATCGACCCGCTGGCCGCGCGCGGCGGCGACTGGTTTGTCAGCACCCTGTACCCGCTGCATACGGGCGAAGCCTTCGGGACCGCCGGCCGCGTCCTGGTCAGCGTGGCGGGAATGACCCCGCTCGTCTTCTTCATCACCGGGCTGGTGGTGTGGATCAAGTTCCGCCGCAAGCCGGCCAGGCGCAAGGCCCCGGCCGGCAGGGCCTTGCCGGATGCGGCACCGGTCATGGCGCGCGCCCGGCAGGCACAGCCCTGAACGATCCTCAGCGCGAGTAGCGCGTGCCGTCGCGCTCGCCCTGGTAGCGTCCGGACCGATAGCCTGCGTCGTCGCGATCACGCCGCTGCATCAGGTAGACCGCGGCGCCCACCACCGCCGTGGCGATCAGGGCCTTCTTCGCCAGGCCGGCCGGGTTGTGCTTCATCTCGGACTTGATGCCCATTTCGCCCAGGATGTTCGGCACGTGGCCGCGCGCCAGGTCTTCGACCACGCCTTCGACCACGTTCACGCGGTCGGCCAGCAGCAGCAGCATCCAGTGGCGCAGGTCGTTCTCGGTGGACTTGAAGGCCAGCCGGCGGATCATGCCCGACAGCCCGGAAGGCGGCTGGGCGGTGCCGAAGAGCGGCGTGATGCCGGGCCGCTCGGGCGAGACCAGGATCTCGACGGTTTCCGCCTGCTGGGGCGGATCGCCCGGCTTGGCGTCGATGAAGCGCGGCGGCGTGCGTTCCATCGGCACCGCGGGACGGTTCTTGCGGTCGAGGTCGGCGCCCCAGCCCTGGATGTGCGACAGCTCCTCGCGCGACGGACGGCGCGGCGCGAGGTGCCCCTGGGCCGGATGGCTGTGCAGGTGGCCGTGATCGTGGTCGTGGTCGTGGTCGTGACCGTGGTGGTGTTCGTGTGCTTGCATGGTCGCTCCTTAATGCGTGGCGCTGGCCTTGACCGCGCGCACCTGGCTGGCGCTCGGCGGGATCAGGATGGGCTTGATGCAGTTGTCGAGCTTGCTCGAGAAGATGTGGTAGGCGTCGGACACTTCTTCCAGCGGGATGCGGTGGGTGATGATCTGCTTCGGATCGATGTGCCCGGCGCGGATGTGTTCGATCAGGCGCGGCAGGTGGCGCTTGACGCTGGCCTGGTTCATGCGCAGGGTCAGGCCCTTGTTCAGCGCATTGCCGATCGGGACCATGTTGGTGGTCGGGCCGTAGACGCCCACGATCGACACGTTGCCCCCCTTGCGCACCGAATTGATGCACCAATGTAGCACGGTGGCCGCGCCACCCTGGATCTTCATCAGGCGCCCGGTGATGGTCTGGCTGATGTTGCCCGAGGCGTCGCCGCCGACCGCGTCGATGCAGACGTCGGCGCCCATCCAGTCGGTCATCTTCTTGATGTGCAGGGCCATGTCGTTCACTTCGAGGAAGTTCACGACCTCGCACTGGGCGTAGCGCTTGACGAACTCCAGCCGGTAGTCGACGCAGTCGACCACGATCACGCGTCCCGCGCCCATCAGCCAGGCCGACTTGGCGGCGAAGATGCCGACCGGACCGGCGCCGAACACCACCACCGTGTCGCCTTCCTTGATGTCGCCCATCTCGGCCGCCTGGTAGCCGGTCGGCAGCGCATCGGTCAGCAGGACGGCGTCGTCGTCCTCGATATCATCGGGAATCACGTAGGGCCCGACATCGGCCATCGGCACGCGCACGTACTCGGCCTGGCCGCCGTCGTAGCCGCCGGCGGTGTGCGAATAGCCGTAGATGGCGCCGACCGCGGTGGATTCGGGATTGGTGTTGTGGCAGTTGCCGAACAGCTCGCGCTGGCAAAAGAAGCAGGAACCGCAGAACAGGTTGAAGGGCACCAGCACGCGGTCGCCCACTTTCAGGTTCTGCACGCCGGAGCCGACGTCCTCGACCACGCCGATGAACTCATGTCCGAAGGTATGGCCGACACGGGTGTCCGGCACCATGCCATGGTAGAGATGCAGGTCCGAACCGCAGATGCACGAACGGGTGACGCGCACGATGGCGTCGCCGGGATGCTCGATGACAGGGTCGGGCTTGTGGTCGGCGCGGACACGATAGGGCCCGCGGTAATTCATTGCCAGCATAACTCCTCCTCGAAAGTCACATGAGTGTTTCACGACAGGATGTCACGGTGCCCGCCGCCCGGCGGGCCATGAGGATGCACGTTATGTCAAAACGCTAAGGATTGCGATACGCGCACGGAAACGAACGGGGCGTTTCCACGCGCTTTCGGAGGTCGCCAGGGCTCGACGGGAGCTTGTCCTACACGGCGCGCTAGAGCTGGCGGGCCTCGAAGGTATTGCACTGCTCCACGCTGCCGCTCTCCAGGCCGCGGCGGAACCAGCGCACCCGCTGCGCCGAGCTGCCATGGGTAAACGAATCCGGCACCACCGTCCCCTGCGACTGGCGCTGCAGCGCATCGTCACCGATGGCGGTGGCCGCGGCCAGCGCGGCCTCGACGTCGCCAGGCTCGATCACCTGGCTGCGCTGGTGGGCCCAGATGCCGGCAAAGCAGTCGGCCTGCAGCTCGAGCTGCACCGACAGGCGGTTGCCTTCGGTCTCGGACATGGCCTGCTGGGCGCGATGTACCTGGTCCGAAATGCCGAGCAGGTTCTGCACGTGGTGGCCGACCTCGTGTGCGATCACGTAGGCCTGGGCGAATTCGCCTTCCACCCTGAAGCGCTGCTCCATCAGGCGGAAGAAGCTGAGATCGATGTACACCTGGCGGTCCGCCGGGCAATAGAAGGGGCCGGTGGCGCTGCGCCCGGTGCCGCAGGCGGTGGGCGTCGCGCCTTCGAACAGCACCAGGCGCGCCGGCTGGTATTGCGCGCCCTGGCCGGAGAACAGCTGGGCCCAGGCATCCTCGGTCGAGCCTAGGGTCTTGCGGACGAACACCGATTGCTCATCGTTCGCCGGCGGCCCCGCAGGCTGGCGCTGCTGGACCGGCACCGCGCCGCCCCCACCCGAGAGCAGGGCCAGGATGGTGCCCGGATCGACCCCGAAGATCGCACCGCCGACCAGGGCAATCACCAGGGTGCCGATGCCGACGCTGCGTCCGCCCAGCCCGCCGAATCCACCGCCGCCGCCGCGGCGGTCCTCCACATTCGTGCTTTCGCGTTCGCCTTCCCACTTCATGGCCTGCCCTCCCCGCCTGTCCTGTGTATGCAAATGCGGGCGGCTCAGCGTTCAGCACGCCGCTTCAGCCCGCCCGTATCGGCGCGCTCGCGCGCGTCCTTGAGCCGCAATTCTTCCTCGTGTGGCGCCAGCCCGGCGCGCGCCGCGTCGTGCTGGCTGCGCGCCTGGCGTTCGCGCGCCAGTTCACGTTCCAGCTGGCGCCGCGGCGTCGCCAGACCTTCATCGCTGTCCCTGTTTGCCATGCATCCTCCGACTTGTCGAACCGAGTATGGACGCCGGGGCGGCCGCACACTGTACGCATGCGCACACAGCACGGATATTCGACGCGAAATCGGCGACAAGCCGGGTGCATGGCAGGGAAATGGCAGCTGTACGGCAACTATGTTCGCTGCCGCACAGCCACGCCGGGCCCGATGGCGGATGCTGGCGGCATGACAAGCCACCATGCCCAAGCCCTGCTCGCCGTGGGCGCCTACCTGCGCGCCCACGACTACCGTTTCATGACGGTGACGCCGTCGACCCACCGCCGCATCAACCGGCGCCCGGGCAACGAGCGCGCGCGCGACCTGCGTGGCATCTTCGGCTGGAGCCGGCCCTTTGCCGCGGACGAGGTCGACCCCGATCTGCTGGCCCTGATGCGCGAAGCGCGCATCCTGGCGCAGGACGGCAGCCTGCTGCGCTCGACGCTGCGCGCTTCCAGCCTGGGCGACATGCTGGTGTTCCACTCGGCCTTTCCCACCGACGAGCATGACGCCGTGTTCTTCGGGCCGGACACCTACCGCTTCGTCGGTACCATGGGGCGTGCCTTTCCCTGGCTGGGCTCGGGGCCGGTACGGGCGCTCGACATCGGCTGCGGTGCCGGCGCCGGCGCGCTGGCGATCGCACGCCATTTCCCGCACGCCGAGGTGGTCGGCGCCGACATCAATACGCGGGCGCTGGCCCTGAGCGTGGTGAACGCGCGCCTGGCCGGCCTCGACAACCTGACCGTCCAGCACAGCGACCTGTTCGACAGCCTGGAAGGCGACTTCGACCTGATCGTCTCCAATCCGCCCTACGTGCTCGACCCGAGCGAACTGCCCTACCGCCACGGCGGCGGCATGCGCGGCGCCGAGCTGTCGGTGCGCATCGTCAAGGAAAGCCTGGCGCACCTGCGCCGCGGCGGCAACCTGATGCTGTATACGGGGGTGGCGATCGCCGGCGCGCGCGACGATTTCCTGGAAAGCATCCGCCCCGAGCTGGAGCGGGTTTGCGACCACTGGACCTATGACGAGCTGGATCCGGACATCTTCGGCGGGCAGCTGGGCGAACCCGGCTACGAAGACGCGGAGCGGATCGCGGCCGTCTGGCTGCACGCGATCAGGCGCTGAGCCGGCAACAGGGGGGCAATTCAGGCGGCCAGCCGGTACAGCGCCGGGATCACCGCGTCCAGGCTGGCGACTTCGCAGCTGGGCCGTGCCCCCGTGTCGTTGGCGAGGCGGCCCGGATTGAACCAGCAGCTGTCGATGCCGAAGCGGTTCGCGCCGAGGATGTCGGCGTCGAGCCGGTCGCCGACGATGACCGTCTCGTGCCGCGCGAACGCGCGCGCCATGCGCACCGAGTAGTCGAAGAAGCGGCTGTCGGGCTTGGCGTGGCCGCAGGCTTCCGAGGTCGCCACGAAGGCGATGTACTCGCCCAGTCCTGAACTGGCGATGCGCCGGTGCTGAATATGGTGCACGCCATTCGTGATGATCCCGATTTCGCCGATCGCGCTCAGGCTGGCGCACAGCTGGCGCGCGCCATCGACCAGCACGACCGTATCGGACAGAGCTTCGAGGTAGGACGCGCTGGCCGCTTCCGGATCGAGATCGAGGCCGTTCAGGGCGAAGGTCTGGCGGAAGCGCTCGACCTTCAGCACGTCCTTGGAGACGGTGCCGGCTTCGAAGGCCCGCCACAGGGCCAGGTTGATGGCCTGGTACTGCTGGAACAGGGCGTCCACGTTGCCATCGAGGCCGAGCGCGCGCATGGTGCGCGCGAAGGACAACTGCTCTGAGGCCCTGAAATCGAGCAGCGTATCGTCCAGGTCGAACAGGAATAAGCTGTGTCTCACCGCGTCCATCTCTTGATGCATGACCGGACATCTTAGCATGGGCACCCCGCCTTCCCTTCGACGCGGCCATGGGCGGGACCGTTGCGCGCGCGCCAAACGGATACAGTTGGATACATCTGCGCGCACCATTTGTCTTGCATGGCGCCGGCGTTGGCGGGAAGATGGCTTGGCCGGCTGGAGCCAGGGCCGGCGAAAGGGAGCATGCCATGCAGGGATTCATGTTTGCGACCGGGATCGAGGGCAGCTATCCGGTGGTCACCGGTGGCGATGGCGGCGCCCTGCGCATCGACGAGATGGAAAAGACCGGCCACTACCGCCACTGGAAGGAAGACCTGGCCCTGGTCAGCGCGCTCGGGATCGACGCGCTGCGCTACGGCCCGCCCTACTACCGGGTGCACCTGGGCCCGGGCCGCTACGACTGGGACTTCACCGACGAGGTCTTCGCCGACATCCGCGCGCGCGGCATCAAGCCGATCGTCGACCTGTGCCACTTTGGGCTGCCCGACTGGCTGGGCAACTTCCAGAATCCGGAGTTCGTGCCCTTCTTCACCGAGTACGCGGCCGCGTTCGCGAAACGCTATCCCTGGGTCGACCTGTACACGCCGATCAACGAGATCTACATCACCGCCAAGTTCTCGGCCCACGAGGGTCTGTGGAACGAGCGCCTGCGCTCTGACCGCGCCTTCGTCAACGCGATCCGCCACCTGGCGCGCGCCAACATCCTGGCGACCGAGGCGATCATGATGGTGCGGCCGGACGCCAAGTTCATCCAGAGCGAATCGTCGGAGTACTTCCACCCGTCTGGCCCGGACGCGATGGAGATGGCGCGCCACATGAACGAATTGCGCTTCCTGGCGCTCGACCTCACCTATGGCCACGATGTCAGCGGCCGCATGTACGAATACCTGTTCGACCACGGCATGACGCGCAAGGACTACCACTTCTTCCTCAACCGCAGCGTCAAGCCGGTGTGCATCATGGGGAATGACTACTACGCGACCAACGAGCATGTGATCCATCCGGACGGCAGTACCAGCTCCTGCGAGCTGTTCGGCTACTACGTGATCACCCAGCAGTACTACCACCGCTACCGGATCCCGGTGATGCATACCGAGACCAACAACCGCGACGCAGGCGCCGGGTCGAAGGATGCGCGCGCCTGGCTCGACAAGCAGTGGTCGAACCTGGTGCGCCTGAAGACGGACGGCGTGCCGATCCTCGGCTTTACCTGGTACAGCCTGATCGACCAGGTGGATTGGGACAGCGCGCTCACCGAGAATGCCGGTACGGTCAACGAATACGGCCTGTGCGACCTGGAGCGGCGGGTGCGGCCGGTAGGAGAAGCGTATCGTCAGCTGATCGAGACCTGGCGGCCGAGGGTGGGGAACGATTTTATCTTTCTGCGCTAGCCGCTGCCAGGGCTTCGCTGAATAGCGAAAAGGGCTCCCGAGGGAGTAATGACGTTCAATTAAGCAGTGCTGGGAGTATTTGTAGGGTGGGCGGGGGAATCTAGTCCAGTGGACTAGATTCCCGCCCACGCGGTCAAGCAGCTGCGAAATCATCGCGTACGGCTTTCCATCGGCTAACTATCACCGCGTGGGCGGCGTAGCCGCCCACCCTACGCCCCCCTTAACTGAACGGCATTACTCCCGAGGGAGCCCTTTCTATTTACTGGCGGAGAGGGTGGGATTCGCCCACATCCCGCGGGCCGCCCTTGCGCAAGTATGCGCACGGCTTCGCATCCCACGAGAGCGCCCCGCAGGGGGCGCTCTCCTCACCGCCCGAAAACAAAAAGGACTCCCGAGGGAGCCCTTTTTATTTACTGGCGGAGAGGGTGGGATTCGAACCCACGGTACGGTCACCCGTACGCCTGATTTCGAGTCAGGTACATTCGACCACTCTGCCACCTCTCCTGATTCGGTGCTGCGCGGTCGCGTAAGCGAGGCCGCATTATAGCGGGTGTTTTTGGTTTGGGAAAGGTGAAACTTCGTCCATCCCGCCGACCGCCCGTGCGCAAGTATGCGCACGCCTTCGCATCCCACGCGAGCGCCCCGCAGGGGGCGCTCTCCTCACCGCCCGAAAACAAAAAGGACTCCCGAGGGAGCCCTTTTTATTTACTGGCGGAGAGGGTGGGATTCGCCCACATCCCGCCGGCCGCCCGTGCGCAAGTATGCGCACGGCTTCGCATCCCACGCGAGCGCCCCGCAGGGGGCGCTCTCCTCTCCGCCAGTAAACAAAAAGGACTCCCGAGGGAGCCCTTTTATTTACTGGCGGAGAGGGTGGGATTCGAACCCACGGTACGGTCACCCGTACGCCTGATTTCGAGTCAGGTACATTCGACCACTCTGCCACCTCTCCTAAATCGGTGTTGCGGTCGCTGCAAGAGACACGCATTATAGCGATGCTCTTGCAAAAACGGAAGAGCAAACATTCTTCCCGACCGCAAAAATTTTTCAGACCGGCGACAGGCGCTCCAGCCCACCCATGTAGGGACGCAGCACTTCCGGAATGATCACGCTGCCGTCCGCCTGCTGGTAGTTCTCCAGCACCGCCACCAGCGTGCGGCCCACGGCCAGGCCGGAGCCGTTCAGGGTGTGCAGCAGTTCCGGCTTGCCGGCGGCGTTGCGGAAACGGGCACCCATGCGGCGCGCCTGGAAGGCTTCGCAATTCGACAGCGAGGAGATCTCGCGGTAGGTATTCTGCGCCGGGAGCCAGACCTCGAGGTCGTAGGTCTTGGCGCTTGAAAAGCCCATGTCGCCGGTGCAGAGCAGCATCACGCGGTAGGGCAGGCCCAGCGAGGTCAGGATGAACTCGGCCTGGCCCACCATCTCTTCGAGCGCCGCATACGACTGTTCCGGATGTACCACCTGGACCAGCTCGACCTTGTCGAACTGGTGCTGGCGAATCATGCCGCGCGTGTCGCGGCCGTAGCTGCCCGCTTCCGAACGGAAGCACGGGGTGTGCGCGGTCATCTTCAGCGGCAGCTGGTCAAGCGCAACGATCTCGTCGCGCACCACATTGGTCAGCGAGACTTCCGAGGTCGGGATCAGGTAGAACTGCTCGCCCTCGCCTTCCGCGCCGCCCTTCTTCACCGAGAACAGGTCGGCTTCGAACTTCGGCAGCTGGCCGGTGCCGCGCAGCGAGTCGGCGTTGACCATGTACGGGGTGTAGCACTCGGTATAGCCGTGCTGGCCGGTGTGGGTGTCGAGCATGTACTGCGCCAGCGCGCGGTGCAGGCGCGCCATGCCGCCCTTCATCATCGAGAAGCGCGAACCGGTCAGCTTGGTCGCGGTGTCGAAGTCCAGGCCCAGCTGCTCGCCGATGTCGACATGGTCCTTTACCTCGAAGTCGAAGACGCGCGGCGTACCGACCTTGCGCACCTCGACATTCCCGCTTTCATCGAGGCCCTGCGGGGCGCTCTCGTGCGGCAGGTTCGGCACCGCTTCGATGAAGCGCGCCATGTTCTCCTGCACCTCGGCCAGCTTCGCCTCGTTGGCCTTCAGCTCGTCGCCGAGGCCGGCCACTTCCGCCATCACGCCGGCGGTGTCCTCGCCCCTGCCCTTCATCATGCCGATCTGCTTGGACAGAGAATTGCGCTTGCCCTGCAGCTCTTCGGTGCGCGTCTGGATCGCCTTGCGTTCGGCTTCGAGGGCGCCGAAGGCGGCCACGTCGAGCTGGAACTTGCGGGTCGCCAGGCGCGCGGCGACGTTGTCGATGTCTTTGCGGAGAAGTTGGATGTCAATCATGTCAGGGACGCTTGCGTATGTCGAAAACACAATTGTACCAAGCCGGGGGCCGTTTTCTCCTGTTCTTGGCGAGATTCGCAGGCGGGATCGTTCACGCCAGCCGGGCCGCTCGCCAGGCCCTGTCAGTCAGCTCCGGTCGGCGCTCCGGGGCCGCCTTCCTGTTGCAGGCCTGCTTACTGCAGACCTGCCTTCTCGGCCACGCTCAGGCGCGGCGCCTTGACCACGACCACGTGGACGGTCGAGTCGACCATGACCGCCGAAGAGGCCTGCAGGATCTCGACAGGGCGCGCGGCGGCGCTGGCGTAGCTGGCGACCAGGCCCAGTGCGGCGGCGGCGAGGAAGATGGCTTCGAAGTTTTTACGGATGTTCATGGTGTGCTCCTTGGGCTCAAAAGTGATTCGGTATGATTGAACTTTACCGATCGCCAGGAGCTGTCGCCATCGGGATGCGACGAAGCGCGAAAAACGCGGGCCAGAATGCGCGAAGCACGGACCGGACGCAGATCAAAGCAGGTTCGGCGACGTTTGGCGACGAACCGTGCACCGCGCACTGCCGAACGCGCTACGGGCGGCGCAGGAGCAGCAGCAGCTTGGCGCTGTACAGCACGATCAGCGTGCCCACCAGGTCGCCGCTGGCCATGACCAGGAAGCTGTCGAGCAGGCCCTCGCGCTGGCCGCGCAGCGCGAACCAGAGGTGGTGCAGCGCCGGGCTGGCGAGCGAGAAGGCGAGCGCGCAGCCGAGCAGGCGCCACGGGCCCAGCCCGGTGAGCGAGGCATCGATGCGTCCCGCCACCAGCATCCGGTAGGTCAGGTAGGGCGCCAGCGCGGCCAGGATGCCGCCGATGAAGGAGCGGATCGGATCGTCGGGGAAGAAGTAGAAGAAGCAGATCAGCCAGGACGCGGCGAGGATGCCGAGCGCGCCCGCTTCCGCGAACAGCAGCGTGCACAGCAGGCGCACGCCGGCCGGCAGGTAGACCCAGCTGATCCCGCGCGCGAATTCGAAGCTGGAGAACAGCAGCTCGTTCAACGCGATCGCACCCAGGAACAATAGTGCCGTGCCGGCGCCGGCGGCGAACTTCCACTGCATATCAGACATGACTTCGGACGCGAGGTAGGATAAGCTTTGCTCTTCAGTGCACGATCATATCAGCGAATGCCACACCATCCAGAACATTCCGACCTGACCAACCCGGGCCCGGCGCGCCAGCCGGGGATGCGTCCCGCGGCAGGAAGCGCGACAGCATGAGCAAGTCCAGCCGCCCGGCCGACATCTACCTGCGCTTCCTGAACCTGCTCGATGCGCTGCGCGCCCTGCCCGCGCTGCCGCCGCTCGACCCGCTCGAGGAACGCATCCTGGCCGTGGTCGGACGCGCGCGCCAGCTGGAAGAGCGCCTCAGCGTGCGCGACCTGATGGCGCAGGAAGGCCTGGGTGCGCCGGCCACCGTCCATACCCGCATCAAGTCGATGCGCAGCAAGGGCTGGCTGGTGCTGGCCGATACCGAGGACAGCCGCCGCAAGCAGGTCGACCTGACGCCGGCGGCCCTCGCCTACTTCGACCAGGTGTCGGGGCTGATGCTCAAAGCCACCGAGGGCAGCTAGGCCGCCCCGGCCTCGTCGTCGAGACCGCGCAGGAAGGCGAGCTTCTCGGCGATCTTCGACTCCACCCCACGCGGCACTGGCTGGTACCAGCCCGGTTCCGGCATCCCCTCGGGCAGGTAGGTCTCGCCCGCCGCATAGGCATGCGGCTCGTCGTGCGCGTAGCGGTAGGCGTGGCCGTAGCCCAGTTCCTTCATCAGCTTCGTCGGCGCATTGCGCAGGTGGACCGGCACCTCGCGCGACTTGTCCTTGCGCACGAACGCCATCGCCGCGTTGAAGGCGTTGTAGCCGGCATTGCTCTTGGCCGCGATGGCCAGGTAGATCACGGCCTGGCCCAGGGCCAGCTCGCCTTCCGGGGAACCCAGGCGCTCGTAGGTGGTGGCGGCGTCGTTGGCGATCTGCAGCGCGCGCGGGTCGGCCAGGCCGATGTCCTCCCAGGCCATGCGCACGATGCGGCGCGCCAGGTACTTGGCGTCGGCGCCGCCATCCAGCATGCGGCACAGCCAGTACAGGGCCGCATCCGGATGCGAGCCGCGCACCGATTTGTGCAGGGCCGAGATCTGGTCGTAGAAATTGTCGCCGCCCTTGTCGAAGCGGCGCGCATTCAGGGTCAGCGCGTTCTCGACGAAGTCCGCGGTGATATGGGTGAGACCGGCCGTGTCGGCGGAGGTCTTGGTCTGCTCGAGCAGGTTGAGGAAGCGGCGCGCATCGCCGTCCGCATAGCCGACCAGGGTGTCGACCGCGACCTCTTCGAACGTCAGGTGCTGCAGCACCCGCTCGCGGGCGCGCTGCAAGAGCTGGCGCATCTCCGCGTCGCTCAGCGCCTTCAGCACGTACACCTGGGAGCGCGACAGGAGCGCCGAGTTGACCTCGAACGAGGGGTTCTCGGTAGTGGCGCCGATCAGCGTGACCAGGCCCGATTCGACGAAGGGCAGCAAGGCATCCTGCTGCGCCTTGTTGAAGCGGTGGATCTCGTCGATGAACAGGATGGTGTGCTTGCCGCGCGCCAGGTACTGCTCGGCCTGTTCGATGGCGGCGCGGATGTCCTTCACGCCCGACAGCACGGCCGACAGCGCGATGAATTCGCAGTCGAAGGCGTGCGCGGTCAGGCGCGCCAGCGTGGTCTTGCCCACGCCCGGCGGACCCCACAGGATCATCGAATGCGGCTTGCCGGACTTGAACACCAGGTTGAGCGGCTTGCCGGGGCCGAGCAGGTGGCTCTGGCCGATGACGTCGCCGATCGTGCGTGGGCGCAGCGCCTCGGCCAGCGGGGGCGCGGGTTCGGTCTTGAAAAGGTCGTCCATGCGCCTAGTGTAAACGATCGACGCACCGGAAGACGTGCACGGCCGGCCTGCGCGGCACCCCGCTTATTGGCTGACGACGTCGGCGCCCTTCGGCACCTCGAACCTGAACTGCTGCGCGCCCAGCGCCGGATTGCGCTGGAAATTGGTGAACTTCAGCAGCGAGACCTGGCCGAACTGGTCCTTCAGTTCCATCGCCACCGGCACCCCGCCCTTCAGGCCGATGCCGATCTGTTCGAAGGTCGTGTCCTTCGCCTTCGGCACGGCGGTCAGCCACTCGGCGCCGTCACGCTCGCCCGCTTCGCTCAGGGTGAAGTTCTTTTCCAGGTCGTTGCTGCCGAACAGGATGGCGGCCGGGGACGAGCCCAGCGCGTTGCCGAGCTTGCGGGTGGTGACCTGGTTCAGGTCCTTGTCGTAGATGTAGAGCGTCTCGCCGTCGGCCTGCAGCAGCTGTTCGTAGGGCTTCTGGTAGGTCCAGATGAACTTGCCGGGACGGGCGAACACGAAGCTGCCGCTCGAGACGGGAGCGGCCTTGCCGCTTTTTGACTTGCTCAGCTGCTGCTGGGTGAATTCGCCCCTAGCGGACTTGGTGCCGGCGACGAAGCTCTTGAACTGGTCGAGGGCTGCGGCGTGGGTGGTGCCAGGCAGCACGAGGGCGCTGGCGACGACGGCTGCTGCGAAGGCATGGGACGTGAATTTCATGTGCATTCCTCTTGTTGTGGTCCGCCACCGTGCGTTGACCGCGTGGGCGGGGGACCCGCCCACCCTACGAAAAGCATGCCGCAGCGGTGGACGTGGGTTATTCGGCGGTCGTGGCCGGCACGAGGATGTCGCGGTTGCCGTTCGACTGCATCGGCGACACCATGCCGGCGTGTTCCATCTGCTCGATCAGGCGGGCCGCACGGTTGTAGCCGATGCGCAGGTGGCGCTGGACCAGCGAGATCGAGGCCTTGCGGTGCTTGAGCACCACGGCCACCGCCTGGTCGTAGAGTGCGTCGGACTCGCCACCGCCCTCGCCGGCCGGGATACCCTCGGCATTGCCTTCTTCCAGCGTGCCGCCTTCGAGAATGCCTTCAATATAGTTCGGTTCGCCGAGCGACTGCAGATGTTTTACAACTCGATGCACTTCGTCGTCGGACACGAAGGCGCCGTGCACGCGGATCGGCAGGCCGGTCCCCGGCGGCATGTAGAGCATGTCGCCCATGCCGAGCAGGGTTTCGGCGCCCATCTGGTCGAGAATGGTGCGCGAGTCGATCTTCGAGGATACCTGGAACGCGATGCGGGTCGGGATGTTGGCCTTGATCAGGCCCGTGATCACGTCCACCGACGGGCGCTGGGTCGCCAGGATCAGGTGGATGCCGGCCGCGCGCGCCTTCTGCGCGATACGGGCGATCAGCTCTTCCACCTTTTTACCCACCACCATCATCAGGTCGGCCAATTCGTCGATGATGATGACGATGGTCGGCAGCTTCTCGAGCGGCTCGGGATTGTCCGGCATGATCGAGAACGGATTCGGGATGTGTTCCTCGCGCTTGGCCGCTTCCATGATCTTGCCGTTGTAGCCGGCCAGGTTGCGCACGCCCAGCTTGCTCATCAGCTTGTAACGGCGCTCCATCTCGTTCACCGCCCAGTTCAGCGCGTGGCCGGCCTGGCGCATGTCGGTCACGACCGGCGCCAGCAGGTGCGGGATGCCCTCGTACACCGACATCTCCAGCATCTTCGGGTCGATCAGGATCAGGCGCACATCGGCCGGGTCGGATTTGTAGAGCAGCGACAGGATGGTCGCGTTGATGCCCACCGATTTACCCGAACCGGTGGTACCCGCCACCAGGAGGTGCGGCATCTTGGCCAGGTCGGCGCAGACTGGTTTACCAGCGATGTCCTTGCCCAGCGCGACGGTGAGCGCGGAAGCGCTGTCGCCATACACCTTGGAGCCGACGATCTCCGACAGGCGCACGATCTGGCGCTTCGGGTTCGGCAGTTCAAGCGCCATGTAGTTCTTGCCCGGGATGGTCTCGACCACGCGGATCGAGGTGAGCGACAGCGAACGCGCCAGGTCGCGCGCCAGGTTGACGATCTGGCTGCCCTTGACGCCGGTGGCCGGCTCGATCTCGTAGCGGGTGACCACCGGGCCCGGATAGGCCGCCACCACCTTGGCTTCGACGCCGAAGTCGGACAGCTTCTTCTCGATCAGGCGGCTGGTGAATTCCAGCGTCTCGACCGCCACCGTCTCCTGGGCCGGCGGCGCCTCGTCCAGCAGCGCCAGCGGCGGCAGCGGCGAGTCGCCGTTCAGGTCGTGGAACAGCGGGGTCTGCATTTCCTTCTGGGCCCGCTCGGACTTCGGCACGCTGGTCATCTGCGGCTCGATCTTGATCGACGGTACCGGGGCCTGGGCCGAAGGCGCAGGCGAGGACGCGGGCGGCATGGCCAGCGAGGCCGGCATCGAAGGCGGCAGGATCACGGGTTCGGCGCGCGCCCCGTCCTGGGACGCGGCCTGCGGACGCGGCTCGAGGACCGGCTCGGCCTTGACGATGGCCGGCGGGGCCGGATGCTTCTCGGTGTACTTCTGGCGTTCGTTCACCATCAGTTCGTCGCGCTTGACGGCCGCGGCCTCGCCCTGCCTGCGGTCTTCGTGGTCTTCCATGCGCAGGCGGAACCAGTCGATCGTGTTCTCGACCGCTTCGCCGATGCGCTCGGCCACCGCCAGCCAGGACACCTGGAAGAACAGCGAGAAGCCGAGCCCGAACAGCAGCAGGAACAGCAGGGTGGCGCCGGTGGCGCCAAAGGCGGCCAGGGCCGCCAGGCCGAGCTCCTGGCCCAGCACCCCGCCCGGCAGGCGCGGCAGCTCGACCTTCCAGGCATGCATGCGCAGGAACTCGAGTCCGACGCTGCCGATGAACATGATGGCGAAGCCGGTCCAGCGCACGTACATTTCGCCGGCATGCACCGGTTCGGCCGGCGCCAGCGCGTTGCTCAGACGGTGCCAGCCCTTCCACACCCCGCGCAGGAAGATCACGCCCCACCACCAGGCCGAGAAACCGAAGATGAACAGCAGCAGGTCGGACAGCCAGGCGCCGGCCTTGCCGCCCAGGTTGGCGATGCGCGGCACGGCATTGGCGTGCGACCAGCCCGGGTCGGCCTTGTTGTAACTGAGGAGGATCAGCACGAAGTACAGGAAGGCGCCGGCCATGGCGATCCAGCGCGCCTCCAGCAGGAGGCGCGACAACCGGCCCGGCAGGGGCTGGCGGGCATGCGTGGATTGCGCGGTGCGGGTATATCCTGAAGTGCTGGCTTGGCTATTCTTGCTCATTGCTTGGTGCTGCTAAATGTCTGCAAAATGTCCGCAGAAGTGTACGCTATCGACAATCCGCCCATTCTAAGCCATATACGGCTGGGCCGGACCACGATTCATGCTGGCATGCATCATCGTCTATAATCTTGTGTTGCAAAGCAGGCCTTGATCTGGAGAAGGCCGCCCCCAGTTTCCGCTTGTTCATCTCTTATTGAAGCCTCCCATGACTACTTCCAAACACGCCAAAGTCCTGATTCTCGGTTCCGGCCCTGCCGGCTATAGCGCCGCCGTGTACGCCGCGCGCGCCAACCTGCAGCCGATGCTGGTGACCGGCGTCGAGCAGGGTGGCCAGCTGATGACCACGACCGACGTCGAGAACTGGCCGGGCGACCCGCTGGGCGTGCAGGGTCCGGAACTGATGCAGCGCCTGCTGCAGCACGCGGAGCGCTTCAATACCGAGATCGTGTTCGACCACATCCACACCACCCACTTGCATGAGAAACCTATCCGCCTGGTGGGCGACGCGCACGAATACACCTGCGACGCCCTGATCATCGCCACCGGCGCCTCGGCCCAGTACCTCGGCCTGCCCTCGGAACAGGCCTTCATGGGCAAGGGCGTGTCGGCCTGCGCCACCTGCGACGGCTTCTTCTACCGCAACCAGGAAGTGGCGGTGATCGGCGGCGGCAACACCGCGGTCGAGGAAGCCCTGTATCTGGCCGGCATCGCCTCCAAGGTGACCCTGATCCACCGCCGCGACAAGTTCCGCGCCGAGCCGATCCTGGTCGACCGCCTGATGCACAAGGTCGGGGAAGGCAAGATCGAACTGGCGCTGAACCACACCCTGGACGAAGTCCTGGGCGATAACAGCGGCGTGACCGGCCTGCGGATCAAGTCCACCGGCGACGGTGCCACCCGCGACCTGGCCGTGCACGGCCTGTTCGTGGCGATCGGCCACAAGCCGAACACCGGCATCTTCGAAGGCCAGCTCGAGATGAAGAACGGCTATATCCTGACCCGCTCGGGTACCGAAGGCATGGCCACCGCCACCAGCGTGCCGGGTGTGTTCGCCGCCGGCGACGTGCAGGACCACATCTACCGCCAGGCGATCACCAGCTCGGGCACCGGCTGCATGGCCGCGCTCGACGCCCAGCGCTACCTCGAAGCGCTGGAGGACTCGCCGCAACAGGCTTGAGGGGAACGATGGCGGGCATGAAGGACTTTTCCGAACTGAAGGGCTTGCGCGACAAGCTCAAGGAAGACGAGCGCCAGCGCGCCATCGAACAGGCCGAGCGCGAGAGGCGCGAGCGCATCGCGCGCGCGCGCGCCGTGGAATTTCGCGGCGCGATGGTAGACGTGAAGAAGCTGCCGGAGTCGGACCGCTACGTCTACCGCCCGGTCTACGTACCGTCCGAGCGCAGCTTCCAGGACCGCAAGCCAGGCATGCCCCTGTCCGAGGAAGAAGAAATCCAGGCCGTGCTGCGCGAGTCGCTGTCGGACCTGTTCGACGTCGAGGGCCTGCTCGACGAAGACCCGTCGCTAAGCTACGCCCAGCCGGGTGTGGGGCCGGACGTCGTCAAGAAGCTGCGCAAGCGCCACTGGCCGGTGCAGGACGAACTCGACCTGCACGGCATGAACCGCGACCAGGCGCGCGACGCCGTCACCGAGTTCCTCCACCGTGCCAACCGGCGCGGCGTGCGCTGCGTGCGCATCGTGCACGGCATCGGCTATGGTTCGCCCAAGGGCGAACCGGTATTGCGCGGGATCGTGCACAGCTGGCTGGTGCAGAAGAGCGAAGTGGTGGCCTTTTGCGTCGCCGGCAAGAAGGATGGCGGGCACGGCGCCCTGGTTGTCCTGCTGCGCCCCGCCCTCCAGGACTGAACCGGCGCACGGACCGGTCTCTCCTTTTGAATAAAGTGTGTCGCGCCATGCATTGCATGTAAAATGTGCTCGACCGGCAATTGCCGGATTTGACGAGAAGGGAATGGTGGCGAATTGAAGGGTACTTCCGTGATTCCCATGGAGCACGGCCGCCAGGTCGACCTGCTCAACTGTGCCGACGAGCCGATCCATCTTCCCGGGTTGATCCAGCCACACGGCGCCCTCCTCTTCTTCACTGCCAGCGGCCTGCTCGAAGGCTGGAGCGTCAACGCTCCCGGCCTGCTCGCCGTCGATCCTGCTCCTGGCATGCCCTATGATGCGCTGCCACTCCCGCAACCCGTGCTCGACCTGCTGGGCGACTATGTCGGCACCGGCGAGACGGAGAGCTCGCCCTCGATGGTCCCGATCGACATCGGAGGCCAGGACTTCGACTGCATCGTGCACGCCGCCTGCGGCCGCGTGGTGGCCGAGTTCGAGGGACGCGACGTGGGTGCGGACCAGGTGGCGCTGTTCGCGGTCAAGGCGCATGCTTCGATCGACCGCCTGCGCCGCCAGAAGACGATCGAGGGTTTGCTGACCAGCGCGGTCGACCAGATCCGCGCATTCACCGGCTTCGACCGCGTGATGGCCTACCGCTTCCGCCCCGACGATAGCGGCGACGTGGTGGCCGAGAGCCGGCGCGACGACCTCGTGCCCTACCTCGGCCAGCGCTACCCGGCCTCGGACATCCCGGCCCAGGCGCGCCGCCTGTACATCTTGAACACCCTGCGCTCGATCGTCGACGTGGACTACCAGGCCGTTCCCCTGCTCGGCCCGGCGGGCACGCCCACGCTGGACATGAGCCATGCGGTGCTGCGCAGCGTTTCGCCGATCCACATCGAATACCTGAAGAACATGGGCGTAGGCGCCTCGATGAGCGTGTCGATCGTGATCAATGGCCGCCTGTGGGGACTGATCGCCTGCCACCACATGGCGCGCAAGCTTGTCCCCTACTCGATCCGCATGGCGGCCGACGTGCTGGCCCAGGTGATGGGCTCGACCATCCACAGCATTGAGTCGCGTCTGGAAAGCCAGCTGATCGAACGCTCGGCCTCGAACCGCACCAAGCTGGTCGAGGACCTGCTGCTGGAGGACGACCCGCTCGAGACCTTCAGCCGCTTCGCCGGGTCGATCCTGGCCGCCACCGACGCCCAGGCGCAGATCACGAGTTGCTACGGCAAGCTGCGCGTGCACGGCGATGTTCCGGCCGGCCTGGCGCAGACCATCGTCGACTCGCTGCCGGACGGCGGCCACGACATGATCATGCGGGAAAAACTGGACGACTGGCCCGCGCCGGTCCGCGCCCGGCTCGGCAAGTGGGTCGGCATGCTGGCCCTGCCCTTCGATCCGCCAGCCAACGGCTGGAACATCGTGCTGCGCGTCGAGCAGATCGAACAGGTAGCCTGGGGCAGGCGGCCCGAGAAGACCAGCACCTTCGGCCCGCTGGGCGAACGCCTGACGCCGCGCGGCTCCTTCGACGCCTGGTACGAGACGGTGCGCGGCCATGCGCATCCGTGGGAAGCGACGATCCTGGCCAATGCGCGGCTGACCATGGCGGAACTGGTGCGCGTGATGACCTCGCGCCGCAGCCAGACCGAGGCCACCCGTGCGCAGTTGCTGGCCATGCTTGGCCACGACCTGCGCGACCCGCTCCACTCGATCAACATGGCCGGCATGGTACTCGAAAAGAACGCCGCCCAGCCGACCCTGGGCAAGCGCATCCAGTCCTCGACCAGCCGCATGCAGCGCATGATCAGCCAGGTGCTGGACATGAGCCGCATCGACGGCGGCCTCGGTCTGGGCATGAGCCTGGAACCGGTGGACCTGGCCGCGCTGGTCGAAGACCTGCTCGACGAAGCGCGCATGGCCTATCCCGCGATTCCCTTCCAGTCCGGTCCCCGCGAACCGGCAATCGTGAATGCCGACAGCGGCCGCCTGGGCCAGGTGCTGTCCAACCTGCTGAGCAACGCGCGCCACCATGGCGAAGCGGGCACGCCGGTGCGGGTCGGCGTGATGGCGGACGGACGGGAAGCGGTGGTCGAGGTCAGCAACGTGGGCGCGCCGATCGCGCCCGACATCGTGGCGACCCTGTTCAATCCCTTCAAGCGCGCCTCGCTGCACAATCCGCGCAACCGCACCGGCATGGGGCTGGGCATGTACATCGCGCAGCAGATCGTGCGCGAGCACCATGGCGAGATCGCCTACCGGCATCAGGGCGCGGAAGTCGTGTTCGCGGTGCGCCTGCCCCTGCTCGACAGCTAGGGACCGCTAGTCTGTCCGGCTGACTGCGCCTTTCATAAATGCTCAGCGGCATGGTAGTCTAGCAACACCCCGGCTCTTCCCTAGCGCATGACCCTCATCAAGTTCATCGAAATCATGGCGATCCTGGTCGGCGCCTTTTCCGGCTTCATCGAGGCGCGGCGCAAGCGCATGGACCTGGTGGGCGTGTTCACGGTTGCCTTCATCACGGCCTTCGGCGGCGGTACCCTGCGCGACATCCTGCTCGACCGCCGCCCCCTGTTCTGGGTAATCCACCAGGAATACGCGATCCTGATCTTCGTGCTGGCGCTGGTGGCCTCGCCGCTGATCCGCACCCTGCGCCAGATCGTGTCGGAACGCCTGATCGTGATCGCCGACGCGGTCGGCCTGGGCCTGTTCTCGATTGCCGGCACCTCGGCTGCGCTGGACGCCAACATGCCGATCTTCATCGCCTCGATGATGGGAGTGATCACCGGGATCTTCGGCGGGGTGCTGCGCGACATCGTCTGCAACGAAGTGCCCATGGTGTTCCGCGACGGGAAGCCTTATGCGATCTGCGCCTTCCTCGGCAACTGGCTGTTCCTCCTGATGGGCAAGTATGGCGTGGCGCACGACTTCGCGCTCTGGTCGAGCGCCCTGTTCATCAGTAGCCTGCGCCTGCTTACCTGGAAGTTCGACCTGCGCATGGGCCGCTAGGGCGCGCCCTTGCCGGCGCCGCGCGCCAGCAGCCGCGCCAGCGTCCGCCGCAGTTCTTCCTGCGTATAGGGCTTGGCCAGCACGCTCACATCCAGCCCGCGCAGGCGCTCGGGCGCCACCACGTAGCCGCTGGCCAGCAGCACGGGCAGCCCTGGGTGGCGCTCGCGGATATGGCGCGCCAGGCCGATGCCGTCCATCGCCCCTGGCATCACCACGTCCGAGAACACCAGGTCGAACTGCTCCAGCGGCTGGCGCAGCGCCTCTTGCGCATCGCGCGCCAGCAACGCTTCGCAACCGAGGTTGGACAGCAGCGCAAGGGTGGCGTCGGCGACCTCCGCGTCGTCCTCGACGAACAGCACGCGCGCGCCGGCCTCCAGAGGTGCGGCCAGCGCGCCGTCTTCCTTCTGCTGCACCCGTTCGGCCGCGCTGCGCGGCAGCAGGATCGACACTGCCGTGCCTTGCGTCGAGCTCTCGATCCAGGCCATGCCGCCGGACTGGCGCGCGAACCCGTACACCTGGCTCAGACCAAGGCCGGTGCCGGCGCCGACCGGCTTGGTGGTGAAGAAGGGGTCGAAGGCCTGGCGCACCACGTCGGGCGCCATGCCGGCGCCGGTATCGAGCACGGTCAGCCAGATGAAGTCGCCGCTCAGCCCGAGCTGGGGCAGTTCCGGCGCGGGCAGGCTGCAGTTGCGCGCGCGGATCGTGACCGTGCCGCCGTCCGGCATGGCGTCCTTAGCATTCACGGCCAGGTTGAGCAGTGCTACTTCCAGCTGGGTCAAGTCGGCCTCGGCCAGCCACAGGTCCGGCGCGACCTCGAGCTGCAGGACGATCCGTTCGCGCAGCGACTGCTGCAGCAGGTCGCGCATCTCGTCGAGCTGGCGCGCGATGTCGAGCGCGCCGCCGCTCAGGGCCTGGCGCCGGCCGAAGGCGAGCAGCTGGTGGGTCAGCTTGGCGCCACGCGCGGCCGCGCGCTGGATCGCATGCAGGGCGCGCTCCCAGCGCTCGCTGTGCGGCTCGACCAGCGGCAGCAGGGTGGTCGAGCCCTGGATCACCTGCAGCAGGTTGTTGAAGTCGTGGGCCACGCCGCCTGTCAGGCGCCCGATCGCTTCGAGCTTGCGCGCTTCGTTCAGGGCGCTTTCGACCCGCTTGCGGCTGTCGGTTTCCGCCACCAGCTCGGCGGTCCGTTCCAGCACCCGCTGCTCCAGCAGGGTGGCCGCCGCCGACAGGGTCGCCATCTGCTCGCGCACGGTGAACTGCCAGGCACGCGCACGGCAGGCGGCGTCAAAGGCGGTGCGCAGCACGTTGGCCGACCCCGGTCGCCCCAATACCGTGATATTCGCGAACTGGCGCAGGAAATTCCATTGCAGGTGCGAGCCGCTGCTGCTGGCCTGGGCGCTGAGCACGATCAGCGGCATGTCCGACCATGCGGGCTGCGCCTGGAGCGCCGCGGCCAGCGGCGTGGCGTGGGTTTCCAGGGCATCGTCGGTGAGCAGCAGCAGCCAGACGCCGGGATCTTCCACCGCCGCGGCCAGCGCGGCCCCGTCGGCGCAGGTCCTCGCCTGCGCGCCCCACTCCGCCAGCAGGCCGGCCAGCGCCTGCTCGTCGTAGCCGAAGGGCGCGCAGATGGCGACGGCTACGCTGGCGCCGGGTTTGCGCGGGTCAGTCATGTCCCACCGGCGGCGGTGGAGCCACGGCTTCGGGCGGCCCGGAAGCCTCGGCCGCCGCGCGCGGCGCGCCGCTCAGCACACCCTGCAGCTCTTCCAGCGCCGGCCCCACCGCGACCCCGGCGGCGGTGAGGGAAAATTCGCGAATGCTGGTTTCATGCCGTCCGGGACGCTTCTTGACGACCGAAATCGCCTTGCGTACCTGGCCTTCGGCCTCGAAGTAGCGCATCAGGATCACGGTGTCGCTGATGAAGGCGATGTCGAGCGGGTCGCCGACGTCGTTCAGCAAGCCGCTCTGGCCGACGATCAGGATCGACAGCACGCCCTGGTTCGACAGGTAGCTGAGCAGCTCGTGCATCTGCAGCATCAGCGCCTTTTCCTCGTGCATGGTCTCGAGATAGGAATTCAGGCTGTCGATGACCACCACGGCCGCGCCCTGGCCCTCGACCTGGCGCCGCACCTTCCAGATGAATTCTCCTGGCGAGATACGCGAGGGATTGATGCGTTCCCAGTAGATGGTGCCCTTGTCGATGGCGTCGGCGGCGCGCATCGACAGCCCGTTGGCGCGCTCGACCAGGGTTGCGCGCGACTCGTCGAAGGCGAAATAGGCGACGTGCTCCTGGCGCTCGGCGGCGACGTTGGCGTACTGCAGTGCCAGCGAAGACTTGCCGACCCCGGTCGGGCCGAGGATCAGGGCCGAGGTGCCGCGCGCCAGGCCGCCGCACAGCATGCCGTCCAGGGCCGGGATCTCGCTGGTGATCGCGTCGCGGCTGCGTTCGCTCTTGTGCTCGTCCGCGATCAGGCTCGGGAACACGTAGACTTCGCGCGCGGTGATGGCGAAGTCGTGCCAGCCGCTCTGGAACTCGGCGCCGCGCATCTTGACCACCCGCAGCCGCCGGCGCGCGGCGCCGAATTCACGCTCGCGCTGTTCGAGGGTGATCACGCCGTGCACCGTGCCCTGCAGGTCGTACTGGCGCGGCTCGTCGGTAAGGTCGTCCATCAGCAGCGTGGTGCAGTTCTGCCGCAGCAGGAAGCGCTTCAGGGCCACGATCTGGCGCCGGTAGCGCATCGGGTCGTCGGCCACCATGCGCAGTTCCGACATCGAGTCGATCACCACCCGCGTCGGGGCGATGTCCTGTACCGCGCCGGTGATCGCCGCGATGGTCTCGCCCAGCTCGACCTCGGACGGGAACAGCACGCTCTGCTGGCGGCCAAGCTGGACTTCGGCCGGCACGACTTCGCGCAGCGCGATGTTCTCCAGCGACCAGCCGTGGCTGGCCGCGGTGGCGCGCAGTTCCTCGACCGTCTCGGACAGCGAGACGTACAGGCAGGTCTCGCCCTTTTCGGCGCCGTCGATCAGGAAGCGCAGGCCGATGGTGGTCTTGCCGGAACCCGGCCGCCCTTCGACCAGGTGGATACGCTGTTGGGGCAGGCCGCCGCGCAAGACCATGTCGAGCTCGGGGATGCCGGTGTGAATTTTTTCCAGGTCGCTCATGGGGTTCTCGCTGAATTTGAAGGAAGAGCGAACGATATCTTACATGCCATAAATACAATTTTATGCATGATAGCTCAGGTCAGCCCGCGCGACGCTGGCGGGCTGGCTTCTCGTCAAGCAAGAATAGGACTACAAGGGATGAGCGCCGGTCGGGTCAGACGGCGTCCGGGCCGGTTTCGCCGGTGCGGATGCGGATCACCTGCTCGACGTTCTGGACGAAGATCTTGCCGTCGCCGATCTTGCCGGTGCGCGCCGCCTTGATGATGGCGTCGACCACCCCGTCCGCCATGGCGTCGTCCACCACCACCTCGATCTTCACCTTCGGCAGGAAGTCCACCACGTACTCGGCGCCACGATACAGCTCGGTATGGCCCTTCTGGCGGCCGAAGCCCTTCACTTCGGTCACGGTGAGGCCGGTGACGTTCACTTCGGCCAGCGCCTCGCGCACCTCATCCAGCTTGAAGGGTTTGATCACGCAGGTAATCTGTTTCATCTTGTTCTCTCTCTACACAACAGGTTATCGGGCTTGGTCGGGAATATTGTTCAGGTCATCCATCCACACGGTGGCCTCGGAATCGGACGGTGCGCGCCAGTCGCCGCGCGGGGACAGCGAGCCGCCATTGCCGACCTTCGGCCCGTTCGGCACGCAGGTACGCTTGAACTGGCTGGTCTTGAAGAAGCGCCACAGGAAGATGCCGAGGTTCTTCTTGATCGCATCCAGCCCGTACTCGTTGCGCACATTGGCCGCGCTCGGCCAGCTGCCTTGCGCGCGGTCGTGCCAGGCGCTCCATGAAAGGAAGGCCACCTTGCTCGGCTTGAAGCCATAGCGCAGCGTGTAGTACAGGTTGAAATCCTGCAGCTCGTAGGGTCCGATCGTGTCCTCGGTGATCTGGGCCGGCTTGCCATCCTTGTCCCCTCCGGGCACCAGCTCGGGGCTGATCTCGGTATCGAGGATACGCAGCAGCACGTCAGCGCCATCCTGCACGACGGCGCCGGTCTCGGCCACCCAGCGCACCAGGTAGGAGATCAGGGTCTTGGGCACGCTCGCGTTCACGTTGTAGTGCGACATGTGGTCGCCCACGCCATAGGTACACCAGCCCAGCGCCAGCTCGGACAGGTCGCCGGTGCCGATCACGATCCCGTTGTGGAAGTTCGCGAGGCGGAACAGGTGGTTGGTGCGTTCGCCCGCCTGCACGTTCTCGAAGGTGATGTCATAGTCGGCCTTGCCTTCCACATACGGGTGGCCGAGGTCCTTGAGCATCTGGAGGCAGCTCGGCCGGATGTCGATCAGCTGGGCGCTGCAGCCGACCACGCGCATCAGCGCATTGGCCTGGTGCAGGGTGCGTTCGCTGGTGGCGAAACCCGGCATCGTGTAGGCAAGAATGTTGGTGCGCGGCAGGCCGAGCCGGTCCATGGCCCTGGCGCAGACCAGCAGCGCGTGGGTGGAGTCGAGCCCGCCCGAGACACCGATCACCACCTTCCTGATGCCGGTGCTCGACAGGCGCTGGACCAGGGCCTGCACCTGGATGTTATAGACCTCCTGGCAGCGCTCGTCGCGCCGCGCCGCGTCGGCCGGCACATAGGGAAAGCGTTCGACCGTGCGCGCCAGCGGCAGGTCGCGCGCCACGGGCAGGTCGAGCGCGAACGCCACGCGCCGGAATTTCGCGACTTCGTCCGCATGGCGGCGCACCGACTGGGCGAAGGTGGTCGCATGCATGCGCTCGTTCGACAGGCGCTCGAGGTCGACGTCGGCGTAGATCACGTGCGAGTCGTCGCTGAAGCGTTCCGACTCGGCCAGCAGCTCGCCCTTTTCGTAGATCAGGGACTGCCCGTCCCAGGCCATGTCGTTGGTCGACTCGCCGCGCCCGGCCGAGGTATACAAATAGGCCGCCAGGCAGCGCGCCGACTGCTGGCTCACCAGCTGGTGGCGGTAGCCGCTCTTGCCCACCACGACGTTCGAAGCCGACAGGTTCACCAGCACCGTGGCCCCGGCCATCGCCGCGAACGAGGACGGCGGGATCGGCACCCAGACGTCTTCGCAGATCTCGACATGGAAGCGCAGCAGCGGCAGGTTCTCGACCTCGAACAGCAGGTTGGGGCCAAAGGGAACGGTGGCGCCGAACAGGTCGATTTGCTCGACCGCGGCGCAATCGGCGGCACTGAACTGCCGGGATTCGTAAAACTCGCCATAATTAGGCAGGAAACTCTTGGGCACCACGCCCAGCACGCGGCCGCCGGCGACCACGGCGGCGCAGTTGAAGAGCTGGTGGTTGACCTTCAGCGGCAGCCCGACGACCAGCGCCAGCGGCAGGGTGCGCGATGCCTCGATGATCCTGGCCAGGCCGTCCAGGCAGGCATCGAGCAGGGCACCCTGGTGGAACAGGTCGTCGCAGCTGTAGGCCGAAAGGCCCAGTTCCGGAAAGGCGGCCAGCACGGCGCCCTCGGCCGCCGCCTGGCGCGCCAGGTTTAGGGTCTGCTCGACGTTGAAGCCGGGGTCGGCGATCCGGCAGCGCGGAATGGCGACCGCGACGCGGGCGAAGTGGTGCGTGTAGAGGTTGAAGAATCGCTTGTTCATTGGTGGTCCGCCATTATCCAAATGTTACGGAAGTCATGTCGAATTATCGCACGCATATCGTTTCCACTTTGTCCGAGATTGGCCAGCAGGCCTGGGATGCGCTGCTGGCGAGCCAGGACAATCCGAACCCCTTCCTGTCCTGGGCCTTCCTGCATGCGCTGCACGCATCCGGCAGCGCCGCGCCGGAGACCGGCTGGCAGCCGCAGTACATCGTGCTGTACCAGGGCGAGCGGCTGGCAGCCGCCCTGCCCCTGTATGTCAAGGACCATTCGTATGGCGAGTACGTGTTCGACTGGGCCTGGGCCGATGCCTACCACCGGCACGGCCTGCCCTACTATCCCAAGCTGCTGGCCGCGATTCCGTTCACGCCGGTGGCGGGCCCGCGCCTGCTGGCAACCGATGCCGCAGCGCGCGCGGCCCTGGTCGAGGTGCTGATCGCGACGCAGGAGGCGGCCGGCGTGTCGTCGACCCACGTGCTGTTCCCGCCCGAGGAACAGGCGCGCCAGCTGCAGGAAGCCGGCTTCATGCTGCGCAGCGGCGTACAGTTCCACTGGCTGAACGCAGGCTACGCCTCGTTCGACGCGTTCCTGGCCACGCTGGAACAAAAAAAGCGCAAGAACATCCGCGCCGAGCGGCGCAAGGTACGCGAGGCCGACGTGACGCTGCGCCGCGTGCGCGGGCGCGACGCCGTGGATGCCGACTGGGTGCTGTTCAACCGCTGCTACCGCCGCACCTACCAGGCGCACCACGCGACGCCCTACCTGAACCTGGATTTCTTCCGCCGCATCGGGGACACCATGCCGGACAACATCCTGCTGGTGATCGCCTCGCGCGCGGGACGCGACATCGCCGCCTCGCTGGTGATCCACAACGAGCGCACCCTGTTCGGCCGCTACTGGGGCGAGCTGGAACATGTGCCCTGCCTGCACTTCGAAGCGGCCTACTACCAGCCGCTCGAGTTCTGCATCGAACAGGGCATCGCCGTCTTCGAAGGCGGCGCCCAGGGCGAGCACAAGATGGCGCGCGGCTTCCTGCCGACGCGCACCTGGTCGGCGCACTGGCTGGCGCATCCCTCGTTCGCGGATGCGGTCGAGCGCTTCCTGGAACGGGAACGCGACGGGATCGACGACTACCTGGACGAACTGAACGAGCGCAGTCCATTCCGCCCGGGATAAACGCGCAGCGCCCCATGGCGGAATGTAAACTTTAGACACAATTGACAATCACGGTTACACTGCGCGGATGAAAGCCCTGATCGTGGATGACCTGCCGCTGGACGCCGAACTGACCCAACGGGCGCTGCACCGTTGCGACAGCGCCTATGAAGTCACCGTGGTGTCCGACGGCGAAGCCGCCTTGACGACCTTGCGCGAAACCTGTGACTTCGACCTGATCCTGCTCGACCTGGCCCTGCCCAAGGTCGACGGTTTCGAAGTGCTGAAGGAACTCTCGTCGAAACCCTTCCTGTCCGACGTTCCCATCATCGTGCTGTCGAGTTCCCGCAAGGGCTCGGACCAGGTGCGCACGCGCATGCTGGGCGCCTGCGGCTTCGTCGAAAAAGCCCTGGACTTCGCGGTCTTCCACGCCGACCTCGCCACTACCCTCGAACGCAACGGCCTGCGCGCCTGAAGGCGTGAGGCCGGCACGCGAGGCTCGCCCGCCGGGCTTTTTACTGCACCTGCGCGTTCAGCGCCGTGATCGCCGCATTCCACACATTGACCCAGGTGTTCATGCTGTGGCCACTCGGGACGTAGCGTTCGCCGACCTCGGCGCCGCGCGCCTTCAGGTCGGCGGCCAGCGCCACGGCTTTCGCATGGAAGCGCGGCTCCATGTAGCCGGCGCCGATGAACACGCGGTGGCCATCCAGGCGCCGGGTTTGCGGCGGCGCGGTCATGGCAGGCGACATCACGATCGCCCCATCGAACCAGCCGGGATGGGCCTGCATGGCTTCGAAGGCCTAGGCCCCGCCGTTCGAGTAGCCGGCCGCCAGGCGCCGCCGCGGCCTGGCGCCGCCTTCGATGCGGGCTGGCAGCTGCTCCACCATGAAGCGCAGGTAGGCCTGGTGGCGCGCGGGCTCCTGGCCGGCCAGCAGTTCGCCGATGCGCGAGCCGATCGGATCGGTCTCGGCATTGTGCAGGCCAACCACCACGAAACCGTGCATGTCGGCGCCGTTGTCCTGGGCATTGCGCACCAGGCTGGCCGTGCTCCCTCCATCCGGCATGTAGACCACGGTGCAGCCGTCCAGCGTGGCGGTACAACGGGCGCCGGTGGCGACCGTCAGCTTGCGCCGGCCAAGCACGGGCCCGGCGTCGATGGTTTCGGTGACCACGGCGATGCCGGACGCGGCCAGTGCCTGCTGCGCCGGCCCGGCGGCGGGCATGACAAACGCGGGCGAGCCGCGGTGCCGAACGATGGCGTCGGGACGGTCCTGCACGTCCAGCAGATGCAGGTCGAGCAAGGCTTCCGGCATCCGGTTCCAGCGGATCCGGGCGGCATGCAGGTCCGTGCCCGCCGGGTCCAGGTAGGCCTGGATCTCGCAGCAGATGTAGGGACCGCGTGGATAAGGCAGCGCGGATGCGGCCATCTTCAGCACCAGCAGCAGCGAATCGCCCTCGACGGCGTAGGCGAAGCCGCGCTCGCCGAGCCTGCCTGCCAGCGCCGCCCGTTCCGCGCTGGACAGCGGCGCCTTGCACGGCATGGCATAGCCGTCCGCGGGAAGCTGGGGCGCGCAGGCGCGCAGGTCGTCGGGAATGAAGCGCTCTTCGGCCTGCACGCCAGGCGGCGCGGAAAACAGCGCGGCCAGCGACAGGCAACAGGCGGCAAGCGCCTTCAGGAAGCGGGCAGATGGCGCTGGCAGGCGTGGCGGCAAGGTCATGGCAGGGGCTGGGGCTAACATCAGGGCGATGGACCGAGTATAGCCAGCCGGGCGCCGTCAATGTCCTCGCATTTCCACGTCCGGCACCGCCACGCCGGTGCCGGCGCCGTGGGCCCGATGGCCCTTCGACAGCTCACTGCAGTATCAGCGCCAGCCGTCCGGCCAGGAGCGGAACTCGACATGGAAGGGCTCGGACAGCGCGGCTCCCTTGCGCAGGACGCGCAGGACGGGGCCATCGGCAGCCGACATCAACATGCCTGGGGCGGCCTTCAGGATAGGCATCACCATCGACTCCTCGGTATTGGTGCGGGGCCAGGTCGGATGCGGCCCCGCTGGGATTCGGCAGGATCCAGCAGCGATCGCCGACAAGCACCTTTATAGGCCTTCGCCGGCCGCATTGCCAATTCCGGTTCGCCATACCAGTTATTTACAAGGTGAATATTTATATCATCTGATATTCACACGAACAAGTCGGGATGGCTCTCGGCACACTCGCGCAGCAGGTTCCACACCACCTTCACCCGCCGCAGCCGGTACAGGTCGGTGGGAGCGGCAAGCCAGAACGAGCGCTCGGCCTGGAAGCCGGGCAGCACCCGCACCAGGCGCCCGTCGGCCGGGATCGCGTAGGGTGGCGCCATCATCAGGCCCATGCCGAGCGAGGCCGCTTCCAGCTGCCCGGTCATGCCCGAGCAGCAGATGCGGCGCCGCGGCGTGAAGCCGAGTTCGTTCAGATAGGACAGTTCTCGGCTGGCCAGCCGGTCCTGCACATAGTCGACGAAATCGTGGTGGGCCAGGTCGGCCTGGGTGCGGATCGGCGGATGCCGCGCCAGGTAGCCGGGCGAGGCGTACAGGTAGAAGTGGAAGGAAGCCAGGCGCGTCACCATGTAGCGGCCGGTGGTGGGCGGATCGAGCATGACGCCGAGGTCGGCCTCGCGGTTGGCCAGGTTGGCGAAGCGCGGCAGGTTCAGCAGGTCGATCGACAGGTCCGGATGCTGCTCCAGCAGGGTGGCCAGCAGCGGCGCGACCACCCGCACCCCGAACACTTCCGGCACACCCAGGCGCACCACGCCGTGCGCCGCCACTTCCGCGCCGCCGATCTGCTCGGCCGCCGCCAGCGCCGCCCCTTCCATCGCCTCCGCATGCGGCAGCAGCGCCTGGCCCACCTCGGTCAGCTCATAGCCTTCGCGCGAACGGTCGAACAGGGTCGAGCCGAGCTGGGTTTCGAGGCGGTCGATGCGGCGCGCCACGGTCGTATGCTCGACTTCCAGCCGGCGCGAGGCGCCCGACAGGGTGCCGGCGCGCGCCAGTTCCAGAAAGAAGCGCAAGTCTGTCCACTCGGGCAACGTATTCATTTGGCTATTGTCTGATGTCAATGTGACATATTGTGCACTAGTGCACATTGCCCCTGCAATCCTCCGGTGCACCTCCCTTCCCGCCGCGCGCAAACGGTGCACTGCCGCAACTCCGCACGCCATCCTCCTGGGTACGTACCCGCACGGGCTTGGTGCAGTGGACTGTGCATTTTTGCACAAAGGGGTGGGCGATTGTTGACTATCTAAGCAGACCCGAGCGAGGCACACTGCCGGTCATGCGAAAACCTGAACGCATGCCGCCATCAAAAATTAGGAGACAAGAATGCGTCTGACCAAGAACAAACTGAAGCTGCTGAACCCCGCCATCCAGTCCGCCGTCGCCCTGCTCGTGCTCTCCGGCGGCAACGTGGCCCTGGCCCAGGAAGCGACCGGCGCGCCGCCGGTGGCCACCAGCGAGGAAGGCGTGAACAAGGTGGTCGTGACCGCCCGCCGCCGCGAGGAATCCCTGCAGGACGTCCCGGTCTCGGTGACCGCCTTCAGCGCCGACCAGCTGTCGAAGACCGCCACCCCGGACATCACCGCCCTCGCCGTGGCCCTGCCGAACACCACCCTGAAGGCCTCGCGCGCCACCAACTCGACCCTGACCGCCTTCATCCGCGGCGTCGGCCAGGCCGACCCGCTGGCCGGTTTCGAGGCCGGTGTCGGCATCTACATCGACGACATCTACCTGGCCCGCCCGCAGGCTGCCGTGGCCGACATCTACGACGTCGAACGCATCGAGGTCCTGCGCGGCCCGCAGGGCACGCTGTACGGCCGCAACACCATCGGCGGCGCGGTCAAGTATGTGACCCGCAAGCTGGCCCCGCAGCCGGACGCGCGCCTGCGTGCCACCATCGGCCAGTACGGCCAGAAGGAAATCGTCGCTACCGCCAGCACCCCGATCGCGGAAAGCGCACGCATCGGCGGCACCTTCGCCCGCTTCAAGCGCGACGGCTTCGGCAAGAACCTGACCACCGGCGGCGAGAACTACGACAAGGATGTCACCGCGGCGCGCCTGTCGGCCGAGTTCACGCCGAGCCAGGACCTGTTCATCCGCATCGCCGGCGACATCACCCAGGACGACTCCAGCCCGAAGAACGGGCACCGCCTGATCGTCGGCCGCACCAGCGGCGCACCGATCCTGGGCAACGTCTTCGACACCCGCGCCAACCTGATGCAAGCGCTCGGGCACGACCAGGAAGTCAAGGCGCACGGCGTCTCGGCCACCGTCGAATACACGCTCAACGACGCGTGGAGCTTCAAGTCGATTACGGCCTCGCGCAAGGACAAGTCCTACGCGCCGATCGACTTCGATTCGCTCGCGGTGACCGACATGCACGTGCCGGCCCTGTACACCAACAAGCAGTTCAGCCAGGAATTCAACCTTACTTACACCGGCGAGCGGCTTGCCGGCGTGGCCGGCATCTACTACATCGATGCCAACGCCTTCAACGAGTTCGACACCATCCTGGCCGGCGCCGTGCCGACCTCGACCTACACGATGGGCGACATCGACACCAAGGCCTGGGCCATCTATGCCGACGGCAGCTACAACGTGACCGACGCCTTCAGCGTGTCGCTGGGCGGCCGCTATACCGTCGACCAGCGCGACGCCGAAGTGCTGCGCCAGATCTACTTCGGCGCTGCCGGTTCGCCGAAACTGGGCGCACCCAACGCGCTGCTATTCCGCACCGACACCGACCTCCGTGGCGGCATCCTGAGCCGCAAGGACAAGAAGTTCACCCCGCGCCTGGCCCTGAACTACAAGCTGAACCAGGACCACAACGTGTACGCGTCCTACTCCGAGGGCTTCAAGGGCGGCGGCTTCGAGCCGCGCCTGAACATGGTCGGTACCAAACTGCCGCTGGAGGTTGCCAGGCGCGGCTACGAGCCGGAAACCATCGAAACCTACGAGCTGGGCCTGAAGTCGGCCTTCTACAAGGGCCGCATCACCACCAACGCGGCGGTGTTCTACAGCGACTACCAGGACGTGCAGATCCCGGGTTCGGTGGCGATCGATACCAACGGCGACGGCAAGGACGACAGCTTCGCAGGTGTCACCACCAACGCCGGCAAGGCCAAGATCAAGGGCGCCGAACTGGAAGCCGTGGCCAACCTGACCCCGAACTTCATGGTCGCCGGCATGTACAGCTACATCGATGCCGAGTACAAGGAATATTTCGCGGGTGGCGTCAACGTGGCCAGCCAGCGCCGCTTCCAGAACACCCCGAAGAACTCGGCCAACCTGCGCTTCAACTACGACATCCCGATGCCGGTAATGGGCTACGGCGGCAAGCTGTCGCTGATCGGCAGCGCCGCGTACAAGGGGGCCACCGCCCAGTTCGAGACCGCGTCCGCCCTGGACCAGGAATCGTACAAGCTGTATGACGCCAGCATCGTCTGGACCCGCAGCGACGGCAAGGTGCGCGCCGGCCTGCACGGCAAGAACCTAGGCGACAAGCACTACCGCACCGGCGGCTACGTGTTCCCGACCCTGGGCTTCGAAGGCACGCTGACCGCCTTCTACGGCAACCCGCGCCAGGTCTCGGCGACGCTCGAGTACCGCTTCTAAGCATCCCGGCCGCACCGGCAGTTCCCCTGGCTGGCGCCCGCGCGGCGCCGGCCGGGGCGGCTGCCGCCCTACCGAACGGCTTCGGCCGACCCAGAACGACTCACAGGATATAAGCCAGCGTGTCCACTTTTACTCCCATCAGCTACACCAGCAGCGACGGGCTGGCGCTGTATGCGCGTGACTATCCGCCTGCGGGCACGGATCACGGCGCCGAGGCGCGCCTGCCGGTGATCTGCATCCACGGCCTGACACGCAATTCGGCCGATTTCGACGAACTCGCGCCCGAACTGGCCGCCACCGGCCGCCGCGTGATCGCGGTCGACGTGCGAGGGCGCGGCCATTCCGCGCACGATCCCGACCCCGCCAACTATAACGCCACGGTCTACGCCGGCGACATCATCGAGCTGATGGACGAACTGGGCCTGGGCCAGGCGGTCTTCATCGGCACCTCGATGGGCGGCCTGATCACCATGACCCTGGCGGCGCGCCGGCTCGACCTGATCGCCGCCGCCGTGCTCAACGACGTCGGCCCGGTGCTGTCGGTACGCGGCCTGCGCCGCATTGCCGGCTATGCGGGCCGCTGCAGCACGCTGTCGTCGTGGGAGGAGGCGGCCGCCTACCTGCGTGACATCAACGCCTGCGCCTTCCCCGCCAACGGCGACGAGGAATGGGGCAAATGGGCGCGGCGCGCCTTCGCCCCCGGGGATGACGGACGGCTGGCTCTGCGTTACGATCCGCATATCGCGACCGCGATCCAGACTGGCGCGCTGCGTCCGACGTCACTCGCGGCGCGCATGGCCTTCCGCCGGCTGGCGCGGCACCGTCCTACCCTGCTGGTACGCGGCGCGCTGTCCGACCTGGTCGAAACCGAACAGGCCGAATGGATGCGCAAGGCGGCGCCGGAACTGCACTACGTGGAAGTGCCGGACGTCGGCCATGCGCCCATGCTCACCGAGCCGCAAGCGCTGGAGGCGATCCGCGCCTTCCTGTCCAAGCTACCGTAAGTGAATCACGAGGAGACTACATGAAGCACCTGATCACCCCCCTGGCCGCAGCCATGTTCGCGGCCTTCGCCGCCGGCGCCGCTCCGGCCGCGCAGGCCCAGGGCAAGGACCTGAAGATCGCCCTCATCGCCGGCAAGACCGGCCCGCTCGAAGCCTATGCCAAGGAGACCGAGACCGGCTTCATGATGGGCCTGGAGTACCTCACCGGCGGCACCATGCAGATCAATGGCCGGAGAATCAAGGTCATCGTCAAGGACGACCAGTCCAACCCCTCGCTCGGCCGCACGCTGCTGGCCGAGGCCTATGGCGACGACAAGGTCGACCTCGCGGTCGGCACTACGTCCTCCGGCTCGGCGATCGCCATGCTGCCGGTGGCGAAGGAGTACAAGAAGGTCCTGATCGTGGAGCCGGCCGTGGCCGATGCCATCACCCAGGACAAGTGGAACAAGTACGTGTTCCGTACCGCGCGCAGCTCGATGCAGGACGCGCTGGCGGCGGCCAGCACCTTCAGGAGCGGCAGCGTGGGCTTCCTGGCCCAGGATTACGCGTTCGGACGGGACGCCATCGCGGCCGCCAAGGAAGCGCTGAAGACCACCGGCAGCAAGGGCGTGGTGGTGCACGAGGAATATGCGCCGGCCACCGCCACCGACTTCACCGCCCCGGCCCAGCGCCTGTTCGACAAGCTGAAGGACAAGCCGCAGCCGCGCGTGCTGCAGATCGTGTGGGCCGGCCCGAATCCGCTGAACAAGCTGGCCGACATGAAGCCCGAGCGCTACGGCATCGCGCTGGCCCCGGGCGGCAACATCCTGCCGGTGATGAAGACCTGGAAGAGCTTCGCAGGCACCGAAGGCACGATCTATTACTACTACGGCTTCCCGAAGAACAAGATGAACGACTGGCTGGTGGCCGAACACACCAGGCGCTACAAGATGCCGCCCGATATGTTCACCGCCGGCGGCATGGCGGCGGCGGGCGCCGTGCATGCGGCGCTATCGAAGGCGCCGAACGCGAAGAACGGCGACGAGCTGGTGGCGGCGATGGAAGGCATGGCCTTCGACACGCCGAAAGGCAGGATGAGCTTCCGCAAGGAAGACCACCAGGCGCTGCAGCCGATGTACCACTTCCGCATCAAGAAGGACCAGAAGAGCGAGTGGGACCTGCTGGAACTGGTGCGCGAGATCCCGGCCTCCGAACTTCCGCTGCCGGTGCGGAACAAGCGCTGACATGACGGTTCACAGCACTCCGCACGCCAGCGCCGCGCCGGCGCTCTCGACCCGCGACCTGACCGTGCGCTTCGGCGGCCACGTCGCGGTGAACGCGGTGACGGCGGACTTCTACCCCGGCACCCTGACCGTGATCGTCGGCCCCAACGGGGCCGGCAAGACCACCTACTTCAACCTGGTCTCGGGCCAGCTACCGGCCACCTCGGGCCGCGTGCTGGTCAAGGGCCAGGACCTGACCCGCGCCGGCGCCGCCCGCCGTACCCGCATGGGCATCGGCCGCGCCTTCCAGCTGACCAACCTGTTCCCCAACCTGACGGTGATGGAGAACGTGCGCCTGGCGGTGCAGAGCCGCGCCGGCCTGGGCCTGAAGCTGTTCTCGGTCTGGTCCAGCCACCACGAGCCGATCGCGCGCGCCGAGCACTACCTGGAGCGCGTGGGCCTGGTCAGGCGCCGCGACGCCTGGGTACGCACCCTGTCGCATGGCGACCAGCGCAAGCTGGAAGTGGCGATCCTGCTGGCGCTGGAACCGGAGATCATGATGTTCGACGAACCGACCGCCGGCATGAGCGTGGACGAAGTGCCGGTGGTGCTCGACCTGATCCATGCCGTCAAGGCCGAGCGCAACAAGACCGTGCTGCTGGTCGAGCACAAGATGGACGTGGTGCGCGCCCTGGCCGACCGCATCGTGGTGCTGCACAACGGCACCCTGGTCGCGGACGGCAAGCCGCAGGAAGTCATGCAATCAAAGATCGTACAGGAAGCCTATCTTGGAACACCCGAACCCGCACCGGACGCCGCCCATGCCTGAACCGATACTGCGCCTGTCCGGCGTGCATACCCACATCGGCCAGTACCACATCCTGCAAGGCGTCGACCTGGCCGTGCCGCGCGGCGGCCTGGCGGTCCTGCTGGGCCGCAACGGCGCCGGCAAGACCACCACCCTGCGCACCATCATGGGCCTGTGGAAGGCGTCGAGCGGCTCCATCGTGTTCGACGGCCACGACATCACGAAGATGGCCACGCCCGACATCGCGCGCCTGGGCATCGCCTATGTCCCGGAAAGCATGGCCGTGTTCTCCGACCTCACCGTGCGCGAGAACCTCTACCTGGCCGCCCGCAACGGTCCGCTGGACGAGGCGCGGGTGGACTGGATCTGCCGCTTCTTCCCGGCCCTGAAGAAATTCTGGTACTACCCGGCGGGCAACCTGTCCGGCGGCCAGAAGCAGATGGTGGCGATCGCCCGCGCCATCGTCGAGCCGAGGAAGCTGCTGCTGGTCGACGAACCGACCAAGGGCCTGGCGCCGGCCATCGTGCAGAGCCTGATGGCGGCCTTCCGCGAGCTGAAGGACACCAGCACCAGCATCCTGCTGGTCGAGCAGAACTTCAATTTCGTGCGCACCCTGGGCGACACGGTCGGCGTGATGGACGACGGCCGCGTCGTGCATACCGGCGCGATGGCCCAGCTGGCCGGCGACGAGGACCTGCAGCAGCGCCTGCTCGGCCTGTCGCTCGACTCCCACCAATGAGGACCGATCCACCATGAGCGCTACCCTTCCCGTCCCCGCCACGGACACCCCGCAGCAAGCGAGCGCGCCCCTGCCGAAGGCGCCGCGCGACCTGGCGCCGCTGCTGCTGGTGCCGGCCCTGATGCTGGCCATGCTGCCCCTGGTCGGCAGCTTTCCCACCTGGGTCACCCTCACCGTCGCCGGCCTGGCGATGGGCATGATGATCTTCATCATGGCCAGCGGCCTGACCCTCGTGTTCGGCCTGATGAGCGTGCTGAACTTCGGCCACGGCGCCTTCGTGTCGGTCGGCGCCTTCGCCGCCACCCTGGTGCTGCTGCCGATGCGCGGCTGGCTCGAGGTCGATTCGCTGCTGCTCAACCTGGGCGTGCTGGCGCTGGCGATCACGGTCGCGATGCTGGTCACCGCCCTGATGGGGTGGGCGTTCGAGCGCCTGATCATCATGCCGGTCTACGGCCAGCACCTGAAGCAGATCCTGGTCACCATGGGCGGCATGATCGTGGTCGAGCAGCTGATCCACGTGATCTGGGGCGCCGAGACGGTGGCCCTGCCGCTGCCGACCGCGCTGCGCGGCGCCATCTTCCTTGGCGACGCCGCCATCGAGAAGTACCGCCTGGTGGCGGTGGTGATCGGCCTGCTGGTCTTCGTGGGCATGTTCCTGCTGCTGAACCGGACCAAGATCGGCCTCCTGATCCGGGCCGGCGTGGAAAACGGCGAGATGGTGGAAGCGCTCGGCTACCGCATCAAGCGCCTGTTCGTCACCGTGTTCGCGGCCGGCTCGGCGCTGGCCGGCATGGGCGGCGTGCTGTGGGGCCTGTACAAGGAGACCCTGACCGCCGCCATGGGCGGCGAGATCATGGTCATGATCTTCATCGTCATCATCATCGGCGGCCTCGGCTCGGTGGGCGGCTGCTTCATCGGCGCCCTGCTCATGGCGCTGGTGGCCAATTATGCCGGCTTCCTGGCGCCCAAGATCGCGCTGGTCTCGAACATCATCCTGATGATCGCGATCCTGCTGTGGCGTCCGGCCGGCCTGTACTCGAAAATGCGGGGTTGAACACATGCTGCACCGACTTCTTTCCGCCGACATGCCGCGCAGCCGCCTGCTGTCGGGCGTCCTGCTCCTGATCCTGTTCGGCCTGGCCTTCGCGCCCTTCCTCACCTCGGGCGCGCGTCCGCTCAACACGGCCGCCACGATCTGCATCTACATCGTGCTGGTCGCGTCCTACGACCTGCTGCTGGGCTATACGGGCATCGTCTCCTTCGCCCATACCATGTTCTACGGCATCGGCGCCTACGGCATCGGCCTCGGCCTGGCGCGCGTGGACGAGCCAACCTGGAGCGCGGCCCTGACGGGCCTGGGCATCGCCCTGCTGCTGGCACTGGCGCTGGCGCTGGTGGTCGGCCTGTTCGCCCTGCGCGTGCGCGCCATCTTCTACGCCATGATCACGCTGGCCGTGGCTTCTTCCTTCGCCGTGCTGGCCTCGCAGCTGTCCGACTTCACCGGCGGCGAGGACGGCATCACCTTCAGCGTGCCGGAAGTGCTCACGCCCGGCTTCACGCTGATGGAAAACGAGGTGTTCGGGCGCTCGATCGACGGCAAGCTGCTCAGCTACTACCTGGTGTTCTTCGGCTGCCTGGCGCTATTCCTGTTCCTGCTGCGGGTGGTGAATTCCCCCTTCGGCCGGGTGCTGCAGGCGATCCGCGAGAACGAGTTCCGCGCCGAGGCGCTGGGCTACCGCACCATGACCTACCGGATCTGGGCCAACTGCCTGGCGGCGCTGGTCGCGGCCCTGGCCGGCGCCCTGATGGCGCTCTGGCTGCGCTACGTCGGCCCGGACACCTCGCTCGGCTTCAAGGTGATGACCGACATCCTCCTGATCGTCGTCATCGGCGGCATGGGCACCATGTACGGCGCGGTGGTCGGCGCGGTCCTGTTCATCCTGGCACAGAATTACCTGCAGGGCCTGATGGGCGCCGGCTCGGAAGCGCTGGCCGGCGTGCCGCTGCTGGCGGCCCTGCTGCATCCGGACCGCTGGATGCTGTGGCTGGGCGTGCTGTTCATCCTGTCGATCTACTTTTTCCCGGTGGGTATCGTCGGCAAGCTGCGCCTGCGCAGCCTGGCGGCACGGCAGCCTTGAGGCCGGCTACGGCAAGGCCCCAAAAAAAACCGGCGCCCCTTGCAAGGGCGCCGGTTTTTTCATGGCCGCGGCGGCAGCGGCTTATGCCTCGCCCTTGCGCTTGAACGCCTCGACGCCATTGGTGATCTCGGCCTTGGCCGCTTCGGCATCGGCCCAGCCTTCGATCTTGACCCACTTGCCCGGCTCGAGGTCCTTGTAGTGCTCGAAGAAATGCTGGATCTGCTGCAGGCGCAGCTCTTCCAGGTCTTCCAGCTTCTGGATCTTCTTGTACATCGGCAGCACCTTCTCGACCGGCACCGCGATCACCTTGGCGTCGCCGCCGCCGTCGTCGGTCATCTTCAGCACGCCCAGCGCGCGGCAGCGCACCACCACCCCCGGCGGCAGCGGGAACGGGGTGACCACCAGCACGTCGCAGGGGTCGCCGTCGTCGGCGATGGTCTGCGGCACGTAGCCGTAGTTGCACGGGTAGTGCATGGCGGTGCCCATGAAGCGGTCGACGAAGATCGCGCCGCTGTCCTTGTCGACCTCGTACTTGACCGGATCGGCGTTCATCGGGATCTCGATGATGACATTGAAGTCGTTCGGCACGTCTTTGCCGGCTGGGACGTTATTCAGGCTCATGGGATTCCTTGCTTGCGGAAGTTTGAATAAAGGGCGTCATTATAGCGAATCCGGCAAGACCTGGGCGCGCTGCGCGGGGCGTTTGGCTTGCCGGTGCGGGGCGGTTCTGGCGCCGACCAGGTTCAGAGCATGCTGGCCAGCGCGCACTGCCGGTAATGCCTGGCGGCCTCCGCTTCCTGTCCCAGCGCCTCGTGCATCTGCGCCAGCTTGAGATGCGCCTCGCGCACCATGTCGCCTTCCGTGGCGTCCGACAGCGCCTGCTCCAGGTAGCGCTGGGCCTTGCCCCACAGCTTCTGCTTGAGGCAGAGCGAGCCCAGGGTCAGTGCCAGTTCGGCATCCTGCGGACGCTCCCGGAGCCAGGTTTCGCAGTGTTCGATCTGGGCCAGCAGCGAGGGCGAGCCGGACGGCCCCGCCGCCTCGCGGTAGGCGCGCACCACGCAGTCGTCCCAGTTGGCCTTGAGCGCTTCCTCGGCGACGACTCTTGCCTCGTCGTGCAGGCCGCAGGCATTGAAGGCATTCGCCGCGCGCGCAGCGATGGTGGGGACGGTGCGTTCGGCGGGTGGCACGCCGGCCCACACGCGGCGGATCGACTCGGCATCGTGGCCGCCCTCGCCCAGCAGGGATTCGTAGGCCAGCTCGCGCAGGCGGCTGGAAAGCGCCGGATGCAGGGCCTTGCGCTTGTCGAGGATACGCACCAGGCGCAATACCTCGGGCCAGTTGCGGGCCTGCTGGTTGGCTTTCATCGACCATTGCAGCGCGTGGATATGGCGCTGGCCGCTGGCATTCAGTTCAGCCACCGCCTCCAGCGCCGCTTCCGGCTGGTGGTCGTCGACCAGCAGTTCGGTCACCGTCATCAGGCGCGCGGTCTTGAGCGCATTGTCGTGGGCGATGCCCGCAAGCCAGGCATCGCGCCTGCCTGGTTCGCGCATGCGGTGCGCGGCGCGGGCCCCGATCAGGGCCGCCAGGCCGGCGTTTTCCGGCAGCTCGGCGGCGCGCATGGCAGCCTTTTCGGCGTGTCCGAAGCGGCCCTCGAACAAGGCCTTGAGCGCATCGCGCAAACCCTTGTTGCCTTCGCGCTCGCGCTTGCGCTGGCGGTAGGCGGCTACGCGCTGCGGCATGTTCATGGTCGACTTGACCGCGCGCACCAGGCCGTAGACCAGCGCGAACAGCAGCACCAGCAGCACCACGAACAGGTTGAGCGACATGTCGAGCCGGTGCGGCGGATAGAACAGCACCACATTGCCCGGGTTGAAACGTGCCGTCACGGCGATGCCGATGGCGGCGGCCATCAGGGCGACTAGCCAGAGAAGGAGCCGCATCTTATTGCTTCGCCTTGTAGTTGCGCACCGCGTTCAGGCTCTCGGACAGGGTCGGCATCTCGATCGTCAGGTTGTTCGCCTGCACCTGGCGCAGCGCGTTCTGCGCCGACTGGGTGGCGCGGGCGCGCGTGTCGAAGTACTTGAGCAGGATGGCCTGGGCGCTGCCCAGGTCGTCGCGGAAGGCCGCTTCGTTACGCGACAGCAGGGCCAGGCGCGCGTTCAGCAGGCGCAGCTTGAGATTCTCGCGCACGAAGAAGGACTCGGTGGGCGAGAGCATCAGCGCCTCCGGCGTATCGACGCTGCGCACGCGCACCAGCTGGCGCACGTCGTCCCACATCTCCTGGCTCCAGTTGCGCCAGGTTTGCAGCATGCGCTGGCCCAGGCCGAGGTTTTCCGGCGCGGCAGGGGTCGCCGAGGCGCCCTGGCGCGTGCTGCGCACCGGCGCGGCCGGCAGCAGCGGCTTTTCGTCGGACAGCATCGGCAGCGTGTCCACCTGCGCGATCACGTTATCGAGGCGCAGCGCGACGCCGGCCAGGTCGACCGCCGGCATCGCCTTCAGGCGCTCGATGTCGGCGCCGATCGCGCGGCGGATGTTCAGGAACTGCGGCTTGTCGGAACGGCCCAGCGAGCGGTCGGCGTTCTGCAGTGCGATCAGGGCGCCCTGCACGTTGCCCGCCAGCTGCAGCTGCTGGCTGGCCGTGTTCAAGACCTGCTCGACCTCCGACAGGGCCCATTCGTCGCGGTTCTTCGACAGGTCCTGGTAGAGCTGTTCCAGGGCCAGCTGCTGGGTCTGGGCCTCCGACTGGCGGCTTTCGAGCACGCCGACCTTGATCTGCAACTCCTTGGCGGTGTCGGACACCTCGCGCGCCAGCGCCGCGGTCTCGGCGTTCACGGCATTGCCCTTCTGCAGGCTCTGCGCCATGTCGCGGCGCAGCGTGTTGATGCGGCTGTGCGAGCTCCAGGCCTGCACCGCAAGCAGCAGGGCGAGGATGGCGACTGCGGCGGGCAGCGGGCGCTGCAGCGTGTGCAGCAGGCCTGGGCCGGCCGGCGGCTGGATCGCCGCTTTCTGCGGGGCGCTGGCCGGGATGTTCTGGTCTGGTGGGTTTGCTTGTTCGTTCATACCGTGATTGTAGCGCGGCGCCGGGCGCCTCAGTGCATGCTCAGTGGAGTGCCTCAAGTAAGCGGAGGTCGCCCGAACCGGTCAGGGTGACCTGGGTGCAGCCCAGTGCGCGCGCCGTCTCGGCGATGCGTGCATGGGGCACGATCAGGTGCTGGGCGCGCAGCGCCTCCATCCCGGCGCCGGGATCGAGTTCGCGCACCAGGCCGGCCAGACCGTGCAGCGCTTCCGAACTCGTGATTATCCAGTCGTTCGTCCCGCCCAGCAAGGCGGCCAGCCGGGCCGCCAGCGCGGCGTCCAGGCGCGGCACGCTGCGCCGGTAGGCGGCGACCGTCTCGACCAGGGCGCCGGCCGCGCGCAGGGTGTCGGCCATCAGCGCGCGCCCGCCGTCGCCGCGCACGATCAGGACGCGGCGGCCGGCCAGGGCTGCCAGGTCGAGGCTCGCCAAGAGGTGTTCGGAATCGCTGCAGGCTGGATCCTGCGGCGCGTGGATCGTGGCCTGGTCGCCCGTGATGCCGTGGCGCGCCAGCGCGGCCCGGCTGCCCTCCCCGACCACGCCGATCGGCACCCCGGCCGGCCAGGCGGCGAGGTGGGCGAACGCGGCATCGACCGCGTTCGGCGACACGAACACCACCAGCGCGCAGGAAGTCAGCGTGGCCAGCGCGGCGCGCAGCGGCGCGGTATCCTCGACCGGCGCGATCTCGAGCAGCGGCAGGACCTCGGCGCGGCGCCCGCGCGCGGCGACGGCCTGCGCCAGGCCTTCGGCCTGGGCCCGCGGCCGGGTGATGACGACCGCCCGCTCAGGCATCCTGGCCGGGGGAGCTGGCATCGGCGGCGGCGGCTTCCTGCCGGCAGGCGTCGAGGATCGCGTGCGCATCCTGGTCCTCGAGCAGGATCGCCACCTGCTCGCCCAGGAATTCCGGGTGTTCCCAGGACCCCGCCACTTCGGCGCGCGCGGTGCGCCTGCCGTCGGGCGTGGCGACCATGGCGCGCAGGCGCATGGTGGCGCCGCTCACGGTGGCAAAGGCGGCCAGCGGGATCTGGCAGCTGCCGCCGAACAGCTTCGAGACCTTGCGCTCGGCCGCGACGGCGCGCGCGGTGGCCTCGTGGTTCAGCGGCGCCAGCAGCGCGCGCAGGTCGACGCCGTCGCTGCGCGGAGCGTCCAGGATCTCGATCGCCATCGCGCCCTGGCCGGCCGCCGGCAGGCTGTCCTCGGGTTCCAGCAGCGCGCGGATGCGCTGCGGCAGGCCGAGGCGCTTGAGGCCGGCCGCGGCCAGGATGATGGCCGCGTATTCGCCGCGATCGAGCTTGCCCAGGCGGGTGTCGAGGTTGCCGCGCAGCGGCTTGATCACCAGCTGCGGATAGCGCGCCGCGATCAGGGCCTGGCGCCGCAGGCTGCTGGTGCCGACCACCGCGCCCGGCGGCAGCGCGGCCAGGCTGGCGTAGTCGTTCGACACGAACGCGTCGCGCGGGTCTTCGCGTTCGAGCACGGCGGCCAGCCCGAAGCCCTGCGGCAGCTCCATCGGCACGTCCTTCAGCGAGTGCACCGCCAGGTCGGCGCGGCCTTCGGCCATCGCCACTTCGAGTTCCTTCACGAACAGGCCCTTGCCACCCACCTTCGATAGCGCGCGGTCGAGGATCTGGTCGCCCCGTGTTGTCATTCCGAGAATTTCGACGCTACACTGTGGATACAGGGCGGCCAGGCGCTCGCGCACATGCTCGGCCTGCCACATTGCCAGGCGGCTCTCGCGGGATGCGATAATCAGTTTCGCAGGCGCTTGCAGCGCCGGTTCATTTGCATTCAACACGGATTCTTTCACTGTCATCTGGCCCACCAGGACGATGCCGGTAACGGCCCTTGCATAAGATCACAAATTTTAGCATGGGCCCTCTCGCAGACGATGGCCCATCGGCCATGCCCAACAATTTAACTTGTGGTCCATATGGAAAATCCAGCCTTACCCTCCAAGCTTGCCGTATCCGACGCTTCCCCACCTTCGCCGGACAAGGACGCGCCGCTGAAAGAAGACATCCGCCTGCTCGGCCGCCTGCTCGGCGACGTGCTGCGCGAGCACGAAGGCGAAGCCGTGTTCGACGTGGTCGAAACCGTGCGCCAGACCGCCGTGCGTTTCCGCCGCGATGCCGACCCGGTGGCCGGCGAAGAACTCACCACGCTGCTGCACCGCCTCACGCGCGACCAGACCATCTCGGTGGTACGCGCCTTTTCGTATTTCTCGCACCTGGCCAACATCGCCGAGGACCAGCACCACATCCGGCGCCGCCGCGCCCACCTGATGCGCGGCGCGCCGCCGCGCCGCGGCAGCGTGGCGCACGCCCTGGGCGAGCTGCGCGCGGCCGGCGTGGAGCAGGACGAGGTCGAGGGATTCTTCCGCGAGGCCCTGATCTCGCCGGTGCTCACGGCCCACCCGACCGAAGTGCAGCGCAAGAGCATCCTCGACGCCGAGCACGACATCGCGCGCCTGCTGGCCGAGCGCGACCGCGGCCTGACGCCGAAGGAACTGCAGCGCAACACCCAGCTGCTGCAGGCGCGCGTGGCCACGCTGTGGCAGACCCGCATGCTGCGCTACTCGAAGCTGACCGTGGCCGACGAGATCGACAACGCGCTGTCCTACTACCGCATCACCTTCCTGCGCGAGCTGCCCGGCCTGTACGACGACATCGAGGACGAGATCGCGGCCTGCTACGGCCGCCAGCCGCAGCTGGGCGAAGCGCGCTTCCTGCAGATGGGCAGCTGGATCGGCGGCGACCGCGACGGCAACCCGAACGTCAATGCCGACACCATGCGCCATGCGCTGGTACGGCAGTCCACCACCATCCTCGACTTCTACCTGGAAGAAGTGCATGCGCTGGGCGCCGAGCTGTCCAGCTCGACCCTGATGGTGCCGGTGACGCCCGAGATGCAGGCCCTGGCCGACGCCTCGGTCGACCATTCCCCGCACCGCAGCGACGAACCCTACCGCCGCGCGCTGATCGGCATCTACGCGCGCCTAGCCGCCACCGCGCGCGTGCTGGGCGTGGACCACATCCTGCGCAAGGAAGTCGGCGAAGCGCCGCCCTACCACGAGGCGCGGGACTTCGCGGCCGACCTCGACGTGCTGGTCGATTCGCTGCGCGCCAACCACGGCGCGGCGCTGATCGAGCCGCGCCTGTCCGGCCTGACCCGCGCGGCGCGCATCTTCGGCTTCCACCTGGCCTCGCTCGACATGCGCCAGAGCTCGGACGTGCACGAACGCGTGCTGGCCGAGCTGTTCGCGCGCGCCGGCACCGAGCGCGACTATGCAGGCCTGGACGAGGACGCCAAGCGCGCCCTGCTGCTGGCCGAACTGGCCCAGCCGCGGCCCCTGTACTCGCCGTTCGAAGCCTATTCCGACGAGACCAACTCGGAACTGGCGATCCTGCGCACCGCGCGCGAGATCCGCGCGCGCTACGGCAGCCGCGCGATCCGCAACTACATCATCTCGCACACCGAGACCGTGTCCGACCTGCTCGAGGTGCTGCTGCTGCAGAAGGAGACCGGCCTGCTGCAGGTGTCTTCCGGCAGCTGCGACGCGATGGTGATCCCGCTGTTCGAGACCATTCCCGACCTGCAGCGCGCCAGCGCCATCATGGACGAATGGATGGCGCTGCCGCTGGTGGCCGGCATCGTCGAGCGCCAGGGCCGGCTGCAGGAAGTCATGCTCGGCTACTCGGACTCGAACAAGGATGGCGGCTTCCTTACCTCGAACTGGGAGCTGTACCAGGCCGAGCTGAAGCTGGTGGACGTGTTCGCCGCGCGCGGCGTCAAGCTGCGCCTGTTCCACGGCCGCGGCGGCACCGTCGGCCGCGGCGGCGGCCCGAGCTACGACGCGATCCTGGCCCAGCCGCCGGGCACCGTCAACGGCCAGATCCGCCTGACCGAACAGGGCGAGATCATCGCCTCGAAGTTCTCCAATCCGGAGATCGGCCGGCGCAACCTGGAGCTGCTGGTGGCGGCCACGCTGGAAGCGAGCCTGGGCCGGCGCCCGGCCAGCGCCGGCGCCGGGGAAGCCGCTGGCGAAGCGGGTGGCCGCCTGGCCCGCTTCGAAGCCGTGATGGCCGAACTGTCGGCGCGCGCCTACCGCGCCTACCGCAAGCTGGTCTACGAGACCCCGGGCTTCACCGATTACTTCTTCAGCGCCACCCCGATCGCCGAGATCGCGGAACTGAACCTCGGCTCGCGCCCTGCTTCGCGCAAGTCGACCCGCCGCATCGAAGACCTGCGCGCGATTCCCTGGGGCTTCTCGTGGGGCCAGTGCCGCCTGCTGCTGCCGGGCTGGTACGGTTTCGGCAGCGCCGTCGGCGACTGGCTGGACGAGGCTGGAGCGGACGGGCGCGAGGAGCGCCTTTCCCTGCTGCGCGAGATGCACCGCGACTGGCCCTTCTTCGCGGCCCTGCTGTCGAACATGGACATGGTGCTGGCCAAGACCGACCTGGCGATCGCCTCGCGCTATGCCAGCCTGGTGGCGGATGTGGCGCTGCGCGAACGAATCTTCAGCCGCATCACGGCCGAGCATGGCGAAACCCTGCGTTGCCTGGAAGCGGTGACCGGGGTGGGCGAGCGGCTGGCCGGCAATCCGCTGCTGGCGCGCTCGATCCAGAACCGCTTCGCCTACCTCGATCCGCTCAACCACCTGCAGGTGGAGCTGATCCACCGCCGCCGCAAGCTGGGCGAGAACGTGGATCCGCGCGTGCACCGGGGGATCCACCTGTCGATCAACGGCGTGGCGGCGGGGCTGCGCAACACCGGCTGAGCGGGCCGGCGGACCTTGCGTTGGCCGAGGCTCCGCCGGCTTAGTGCCGGTTGCCTGAAAGGCCCGCTCGTCCGTAGGGTGGGCGGGTCTCCCGCCCACGCGGTCACATCACGGTACTGCAGTCCGTGCGGTGTTTCGTGTCTCGCCTGTCAGCCAGGCTGGATACCCCGACCAGGCTGGCCAGGCGCGCCGCCTGCTCCTCCAGCGCATCAATGCAATTCTATAAAGAGAATGTCGTTGCACAGTTACACCAGGCAATAAAAATGCCGCCGGGCGCGGGCCGGGCGGCATTTTTTACCAGCTGGTAAAAATTACTGGTTGTGCAGGAAGGTTTTGAGCTTGTCCGAGCGCGAAGGCTGGCGCAGCTTGCTCATCGCCTTGGCTTCGATCTGGCGGATGCGCTCGCGGGTCACGTCGAACTGCTTGCCGACTTCTTCCAGCGTGTGGTCGTTCGACATCTCGACACCATAGCGCATGCGCAGCACCTTGGCTTCGCGCGGGGTCAGCGAGTCCAGCACTTCCTTGATCACGTTGCGCATCGAGGCGTGCAGCGCGGCGTCCAGCGGGGCCAGGGTGGTGTTGTCCTCGATGAAGTCGCCCAGCTGCGAATCGCCATCCTCGCCCATCGGGGTCTCCATCGAAATCGGTTCCTTCGCGATCTTCATGATCTCGCGAACCTTGTTCTCCGGCATTTCCATCTTGGCGGCCAGGGTCGGCAGGTCCGGCTCGGTACCGGTTTCCTGCATGATCTGGCGCGAGATGCGGTTCATCTTGTTGATCGTTTCGATCATGTGCACCGGCACGCGGATGGTACGGGCCATGTCCGCGATCGAGCGCGTAATGGCCTGGCGGATCCACCAGGTCGCGTAGGTCGAGAATTTGTAACCGCGGCGGTACTCGAACTTGTCCACGGCCTTCAGCAGGCCGATGTTGCCTTCCTGGATCAGGTCGAGGAACTGCAGGCCGCGGTTGATGTATTTCTTGGCGATCGAGATCACCAGGCGCAGGTTGGCCACCGTCATTTCACGCTTGGCCTGGCGCGCGCGCTTCTCGCCCGCCGCCATCTGCTTGTTGATGCGGCGCAGGTCGGCCAGCGGCAGCGCCACGCGCGCCTGCAGGTCGATCATGCGCTGCTGCAGTTCCTTGATGGCCGGCAGATTACGGCCCAGCACCGCGCTGTACGGATAGGCGCAGTCGACTTCGCGGTCACCCCATTGCAGGTCGGTTTCGTTGCCCGGGAAGACCTTGATGAAGTGGGCGCGCGGCATGCCGCAGCGGTTCACGCAGATGTCCAGCACGGCGCGCTCGATAGCGCGCACTTCGTCCATCTGGCCGCGCAGGGTGTCGCACAGCTTTTCCACGATCTTGGCGGTGAAGCGGATGCCCAGCAGCTCGTTCGAAATGATCGCCTGCGCCGCTTCGTAGTCATCCGAGCCGTAGCCGCTGGTCTTGAAGGCGTGGCCCATGCGGTCGAACTGCTTCTCGATCAGGGCGAACTTCTCCAGCGCGCTCTTGCGCAGCTGGGCCAGCTGCTCGGTCGAGTAGCCGGCCGCGCCGCCCCCGACGGCGCCGTCTTCTTCCTCTTCCTCGACTTCCTCTTCTTCTTCCTCGTCGTCGCCGGCGCGGGCGGGTGCGGCGGCCGGGGCCGGGGCAGGTGTGGAAATTGCGTTCAGGTCGACGAAGCCATCCACCACGTCGTCGATCTTCATCTCGTCGGACGCGATCTTGTGCGACAGCGCGATGATCTCCGAGATCGTGGTCGGGCAGGCCGAGATCGCCTGCACCATGTCCTTCAGACCGTCCTCGATGCGCTTGGCGATCTCGATCTCGCCTTCGCGCGTCAAGAGCGACACCGCGCCCATCTCGCGCATGTACATGCGCACCGGATCGGTGGTGCGACCGAAGTCCGAGTCGACGGTCGACAGCGCGGTGGCGGCGGCCGCTTCCACTTCGTCGTCGCTGGTGGCGGTCGGCACGTTATCCGACAGCAGCATCATTTCCGCTTCCGGTGCGCGCTCGTAGATCGCGATGCCCATGTCGTTGAAGGTCGCGATGATGCCTTCGATCGCTTCCGGATCGACGATGTTTTCCGGCAGCTGGTCGTTGATCTGGGCATGGGTCAGGTAGCCGCGCTCCTTGCCCAGGTTGATCAGGTTCTTGATCTGCTGGCGGCGCTTTTCCAGTTCCGCTTCCGAGAAGCCGCTGTCGCCGCCCAGCATGCCGGCCAGGCCCTTGGCCTTGCGCTCGCGCAGCTTGGAGGCCGCCTTCAGTTCGGCGCGCTCGATGGTGTTGAGCGCCGCGACTTCGTCGTTTTCCGGCACGAACTCGCTTGGCTTGCGGCCGCGGCGGCCCGGGACCTTCACCTGCGGCAGCAGGTAACCCGAGGTGTCGATCGCGGCCAGCGCGGCGGCGTCGGTGGTGGCGCTGACGGCGCCCACCGCGCTCGGCGCGGCCGCGGCCGGGGCAGGCGCGGCGGCCGCATCGGTGCGGCGGGTGCGGGTGCGCACCACTTTCGGCGCGGACGCTTCCTCGGCAGCGGCAAGCGGCGCGGCAGGAACGGCCGGGGCGGCGGCCACTTCGGCCTGCGGCGCGTCGGCGGCCACGGCGGCCTTCAGGGCAGCCAGTTTCGAGCCGCGCTTCTTGACCACCACGGTCGCGGCGGCGTTCGGCGCGGCGGCCGTGTAGTCCTCGAAGGGCGCCGGCTCGGCGGCGGGGACCGCGGCCTTCGGCACCGGGGCGACAACTGGGGCCTCGGCGGGCGGCTCAGCCACTGCAGGCATGGCCTGTGCGACAGCTTCGGACACGGGCGCCGCCGCTTCCACCGCCTCGGCCGCCGGCGCTTCCGCCACGGTATCGTTCGCCGCATCCGCCAGCGAGGCGGCCTTGGCCGCGGCCAGGCGCGAGCGGGTCTTCACCACCGTCACCTTGGCGGCCGCTTCCGTCTCGAGGAAGTAGGACGTCGCGGTTTTCGGCACTGCCAGCTGTGCCGAAGCCTTGGCGGGCGTTTTCTTGGCGGTCAGTGTCAGTGTCTTGGCGGTGTTTTTCATAGTGAAGCTCTCTCCAGTCGAGGCGCGCGGCGCGTCTGAGAATCAATGTCGGCAGGATCCGCTTGCGGATCCGGGCGTGGGTTTCGGGAAGCGGAAGTGGCCCTACCTGAGGGCGGACACGCGGACTTCAAGCATCCATTGCACGGCGCCGCCCACGGTCTCGGGGAGGGAGCGGAAAGCTGGCGAAGAATGGACGATGGTCGAAATCACGGTGTGCATGTCGGAACGAAAAAAAGCCCGTCGCGTGAAACGGGCTTGCATCTCATGTTCAGGGAACAGAAGGAAGGCGATATTATGCCGTATTGCAAGAATCGGTGATAATTGAAATATCCCATATGGGATATCACCATATCGAATATGCGCATTCCTCCCCTGGCCCGCGACGACTTCGCCGTGCGCAGGGCAAGAGGCGGATCATACACGATTTCAGGCAGGATTTCATGGCCGCGGCCAAGGCGTGCGCACAGTTTCCCCTGCGGCTTGGTATCAAGATCAATGAAACAAGTACAATACGCCCCGCACTGGCGTCCGGGCGTCGTGCTATCCTTCGCTTTCCCGTTCTTACCATGAAGTCAATGAATACCACTACCGCTGCCGAGACCGCCGACCAATCCGCATCCAGCACTGTCACGACGCCGGAGGCGCCGCCCGCGGCTGCGCCTCCGGCGGCCGCCGGCACGCCGGCACCGTCGGCGCGCGCCCTGCTCAAGCAGCTCCAGCAGGAATTCCCTGCCTTCCGCGACTGCCTGCCACTGGCGATCGGCATCGACAAGCAGCTGCTGGCGCGCATGCCCGGCCTCGACCGCAAGACCATGCGCGCCGCGCTCGGCATCCACACCGGCTCGATGCGCTACCTGCGCGCGATGGAAAAGGCGAAGCAGCGCTTCGACCTCGACGGTACCCCGGGCGCCGAAGTGACCGATACCCACCGCCAGCACGCGAAAGAGCAGCTGCAGCAGCGCTTCAAGAAAGAAGCCGAGCGCAAGAAGGCCGAGCGCGATGCCGCCGCCGCCGAAGAGGCCAGCCGCCAGCGCCAGGAAAAGCTGAACGCCCTCGCCGCCAAGTTCTCGCGCAGCTGATGGCAGAACCGAGCGCCGCCGACCCGGACGCGTCCCTGCCCCCTTACGACGGCATCCGCTTGGCCGACGTGCGCCTGGTGCGCACCCCGGCCGAGGCGGCCGCGGCGCTGGCGGCGCTGGCGCAGGCCGACGTGATCGGCTTCGACACCGAATCCAAGCCCACCTTCGCCAAGGGCGAAGCCTCGACCGGCCCGCACCTGGTGCAGCTGGCCACCGACGAGCTGGCCTACCTGTTCCAGATCGGCAGCGCGGCCAGCGTCCAGACCGCGCTCGAGGTGCTCAAGCCGGTGCTCGAATCGGAATCCATCCTGAAAGTGGGCTTCGGCCTGGTGGACGACCTGAAGCGCCTGCGCGCCAAGCTCGGGATCGAGGCGCGCAACGTGCTCGACCTGGCCACCGCGATGCGCCGCCGCGGCGAGCGCAACACGCTCGGCGCCAGGACGGCAGTCGCGCGCTTCTTCGGCCAGCGGCTGCAGAAGTCGCGCCGCATCACCACCACCAACTGGGCCCTGCCCCGGCTGAGCGACCAGCAGGTACTGTATGCGGCCGACGACGCCCACGTGGCGCTGCGCCTGTACCGCTACTGGCGCGCCAATCCGCCAGCCGAGGACGCTAGCCCGCCGCGGCGCGCTTCCTGACCACGAAATACGCTTCCGGGCACAGCGCCGTTCCCAGCAGCGGAAACGGGCTCGCGCTGGCCTTCGCCAGGCTGAATTCCTGCGCCAGCGCGCGCCGGAACGTCCGGTGGTCGAAACCCATGTGCTCGTTGTGCACCTCGACGTCGGGCGGCAGGCGGCCCACCGGGCGGTCCTGCGGCGGCATGCCGAGGGTCGCCATCAGCACGTGCTTCGGCCGGGCGTCATAGGCGCCGTAGCGCCGGCTCATGCGAAACAGGCCCTTGTACAGCGCCGGCAGTCCCACTTCGACCGGCACCCCGAACACCGCTTCGCCATCGTCGGCCAGGAGCGCGCCGACCTCGGCCAGCGAACGGGCGCGCATCGACAGCGGGATATGCTCGAAGACTTCGAGGCAGAACAGCAGGTCGGCCTGCCCTGGCGCGATGCCGTCGAAAGAAGCGTGGAATTCCACCCGCGGCAGGCCGGCCAGCTCGATCCGGGCTTCTTCCAGCAGGTCCGAGCAGGGCTCGTAGCAGACGATGCTGGCGTTCGGATAGGCCCGCACCAGGTACTTGCACAGCTCCCCACTGCCGGCGCCGAAGTCGATCACGCGGCGCACCGCTTCGCGGTCCTGGCGCGCGAAGCCGAGCGCGCTGTGCAGGCGCCGCTGCTGGAGCCAGCGCTTGACCGGATTGCGGTCCCTGAATACCCCTTCCGTATAACTGACACCCATCCTGCTTCCCGCCGGTTCAAAGGATGGGGATTATAGCAAGGCACTGCCACCCGGCATCGCTTCCGCGTTATCATTCCGGCATTGCCACTGCCGGGTTCGTCCATGCATCTTCGCTCCGTGCTGTCCGTTGTCCTGCTGCTCTGCGCCGCCGCCAGCCATGCCGCGCCCCAGGCCGTTCCCGACACCCTGGCCCAGCGCCTGCTGGCCTGCACTTCCTGCCATGCGCGCGTGGACGCGCGCGGCAATCCGGTCAACGACGCCTACTTCCCGCGCCTGCAGGGCAAGCCGGCCGGCTACTTGTATAACCAGCTGCAGAACTTCCGCGCCGGACGGCGCCAGTATCCGCTCATGACCTACCTGGTCGAACACCTGCCCGACGCCTACCTGCGCGAGATCGCCGGCCACTTCGCCAGCCAGGCGCCGGCGCCGCATGCCGCCGAAGCGGCAGGCATGGCTGCCTCGCAGCTGGAGCGCGGCCGCCAGCTCGTGCTGCAGGGCGACCGCGCGCGCGGCATCCCGGCCTGCGTGGCCTGCCACGGCCAGCGCCTGACCGGGGTCGAGCCGGCCATCCCCGGGCTGCTCGGCCTGCCGCGCGACTACGTCAACGCCCAGTTCGGGGCCTGGCGCAACGGCACCCGCCGTGCCCATGCGCCCGACTGCATGGCCGCGATCACGGCGCGCCTCGGGCTGGACGAAGTGAACGCCGTCTCGGGCTGGCTCGCGGCGCAGCCGCTGCCGGCCGACCCGCGTCCCGCCGCCGCCATCGCGCGGCCCCTGCCCCTGGCCTGCGGCAGCGCCCCGGAGCAGCCATGAAGCGCCTCACCCTGCTCGCTTCCCTTGCCGCGGCGGCTGCCGTCGCCGCCGTCGCCGCGGTTGCCATCGCTTGGCCGCGCGAGGAATTCATCCCGGCCGGTTCGCCCGCCGCTTGGGCCGCCACGCCCGACAACATCGCACGCGGCGCCTACCTGGCCAGGGCCGGCGACTGCGTGGCCTGCCACACGGCGCGCGGCGGCGCCGAGTATGCCGGCGGGCGCGCGCTCGACACGCCCTTCGGACGCCTGTACGGCCCGAACCTGACACCCGACCCGGAGACCGGCATCGGCCGCTGGTCGGCCGACGACTTCTGGAACGCCCTGCACAACGGCAAGTCGCGCGACGGGCGACTGCTCTACCCGGCCTTCCCGTACACGCACTACACCCGGGTCGCGCGCGCCGACGCGGATGCGCTGTACGCCTATTTCAGGAGCCTGGCTCCGGTGCGCCAGCCGAACCGGCCGCACGAACTGGGCTTTCCCTACGACCAGCAGGCGCTGCTGGCGGGCTGGCGCCTGCTCTACTTCCGGCCCGGGACCTTCGCCCCGCAGCCGGCGCGCGGCGCCGAATGGAACCGCGGCGCCTACCTGGTCGAGGGCCTGGGCCACTGCAGCGCATGCCACAGCACGCGCAACCGTCTCGGCGCGACTGGCGACACCCTGTCGGGCGGCCTGATGCCGACCATCGGCTGGTACGCGCCCTCGCTCACCGCAAGCGGCGAAGCGGGACTGGGCGATTGGGACAAGGAGCACATCGTGGCCCTGCTCCAGACCGGCGTATCGCCGCGCGGCACGGCCACCGGCCCGATGGCCGAAGTGGTGGCGCGCAGCCTGCAGCACCTGGCGCGCGCCGACCTGGAGGCGATGGCCACCTACCTGCAGGCGCTGCCGTCCACCGGTACCCCGCCGGCGGACAGCGGCGCGCGCGCGCCGGAGCCGCTGCTGGCCGAGGGACGCCGCCTGTACGCGGCGCACTGCGCGGCTTGCCACGGCGAGGACGGCAAGGGCAAGGCGCCCGCCTACCCGCCGCTGGCCGGCAACCGCGCGGTGACGCTCACCCCGGCCGTGAACGCGATCCGCACCGTGCTCCACGGCGGCTTCCCGCCCGGCACCGCGGGCAACCCGCGTCCCTACGGCATGCCGCCCTTCGGCCACGAGCTGGACGACACCCAGGTCGCGGCACTGCTGACCTATGTGCGCGCCAGCTGGGGCAACGCGGCGGCGCCGGTGGCGGCGCCGGAGGTCAACCGCTACCGCAGCGTGCCGCTCGACTGAAGTAGCACGGCTGCGGGACGCGCCTAGTCGATCAGGGTCTTGACCATCACCCGCCCGTCCGGCATCGGGCTTTCCTGGCGCAGCATCAGCTGGCTGCCCTTGGCGAACCAGAAGGTCGATTCGCTGCCGGGACGGTTGTAGTCGGTCTTCACCACCCAGCACTCGACCGGTCCGGCAGGACCGGCGATGGTGGCCGAGCCGGTCACGCGGAAGCTGTAGCGCTGCGGCGCCGACGGGCCGCCCGGATGGTAGAAGTTGATGCGCGCATCGTAGTCCTCCGTCAGCGGCAGCGCCTGCAGGAATTCGATGTCGGTCTCGAAATTGTAGGTGGGCTCGTTCGTGGCCACGACCAGGTCCTTGTGGGCGTTGTCGGCCAGCTCGCGCATGCCGGTGATGCGCTCGGGCGCGAACACGAAGCCTTCGACCAGGCGCTTGCCATCGCGCTCGCTGATGCGCTCGTGGGTCAGCGGCCGGAAGCTTTCCGGCTCGAACCAGGAGTCGAGCGTGCGCGTGGACAGTGCCGGCCACACGCCGTCCCAGCGCTGCACCACGCGCATCAGGCGCCTGCCGCCACGTTCCTCGAAGCGGATCTCGCGGGTCCAGATGTCGATCGGCTGGTTCTTCGTCCCTTCCGCGCCGGCGGCCGGGGTGCGCATGAAGCGCAGGTAATGGTGGGTGCCCGGCTTGAGCAGGCTGAAGCGCGGCAAGGGCTTGCCGACCTCGAGCTGCTCGACGGCGGCCCGGGAGGACAGGGACAGGCTGGCAAGGAAAATGGCCACGAGGGCCAGGGCAGGAAGACGCATGAAGACTCCACTTCGGACAGGAGCGCAGAGTATCGGCCAGCGCCGCTTGTCATGGCAACAAGAAAAGGATATGCATGCCAGCGCACAGCTCAGCCGCCGTGGCTCCTGTCCTGCGCCGGCGCCGGCGCCGTCACGATCCAGCCATCGAGCGTGGCGCGCGCGGCGCGCATCACGCTGGCCGACTTGCGCAGCACCTTGCCCGGCCCGAAGTCGAACATCGCATGCGCGCCCGGCCGCCAGCGCCAGTAGCCGCGGCAGGAATACGCGACCTCGACGTCCGGCAGCTGCGCCACCGGATGGCCGACGAAGTCATGGTCGCCGCAGCTGAAGGAGGTGACGTACGCGCTGTCGTCCACGATCTCGAAGCGCGGCCAGAAGGCCAGCACGGGCGCGTCCGGCTTGGCCTGCGCCCACTGCGGGCACATGCGCAAGCCCAGTTCCGGGTAATGATGGACCGGTGTCTTCGCCGCGCAGGTATAAGGCCGGTAGGGCGCGGTGTCCATCGCGGGCGGCCTGAAGCTCAGGGCGAGCCTGAGCGTGTCGTAGCGCTCGGGCCAGGCGATGCCGGCCCGGCTCCGGTCCTTCGGCTCGTGCGGAATGGGCAGCAGGCGTCCGCCGATCCAGGCGAAGTCCAGGATCATCGATTCCACCTCGCAGCGCGCGTTATAGGTGGTTTCGAACGCCGACACGTCGGTCCATGCCGGCACCGCGAACCGGAAGCCGGCCGCGGTGGCATACACAAAATCCTCGCCGGCCGGCTGGCGGCACGCCGCATGGGTGCGCAACTTGCGCTCCATCGACTGGCTGGGCGATTCGCGCTCCTTGCAGGCGGCCAGCAGGCAGGCTGCCAGCAGGAGCGCGGCGCTACACCATGTCGGCAAAGCCGATCCGGTCGGTGGTCGCATTGCGCGCATCCTCGACCCGCACCTTGTGCGCGGCCAGCAGGCGCTCGAGCGCCGCGTTCATGGTGTGGCAACCCGGATCGCGTCCCAGGTTCATGTGGGCACGGATGGCGCCCACGTCGCCCGCCTCCAGCATGCGCATCACGGCCGGGCTGGGGGTCAGGCACTCGGTGGCGAGGTAGTAGCGGTTGTCCTCGCGCGACGGCAGCAGGGCCTGGCACAGCACTCCGCGCAGCGCGTGCGCCAGCGCCTGGGCCTGGGCTTCCGAATTGCCCAGCAGGCGCAGCATCTTCTGCAGGCCAAGTTCGGTGGAGCGCGCATGCAGGGTGGCCAGCACCAGCGGGCCGGATTCGGCCAGGGCCAGGGCTTCCTGCGCCGTCTCGGCGTCGCGGATCTCGCCGATCACGATCACGTCCGGACGCTCGCGCAGCGCGTCCAGCGCGCCCAGGTAATAGCTGGCCACGTCCGCGTCCTCGCCCACTTCGCGCTGGGTGACAATGCATTTGCGCTGCGGGATCAGGGTCTCGACCGGGTCCTCGATGGTGATGATGTGGCCCGAACGCTGCCGGTTGATCTCGTCGATGATCGAGGCGATGGTGGTCGACTTGCCCTGGCAGGTGTCGCCGATCACCAGCACCAGCCCGCTCGTCAGGCGCGCGAACTCCTGCTCGTCCGGCCACAGGCCCAGTTCCTCCAGCGCCAGCGGCTCCTTCGGGAAGCGCCGGATCACGCAGCCCAGGCGCTTCCTGCCCTGGAAGCTGAAGCAGTTGGCGCGGATGCGCGCGGTGTGCAGGTCGATCGAGCGGTCGAAAGCGCGCAGCGCGATGCGCTCGGACCAGTTGGGCTCGATGACGTCGAAGAACTCTTCCAGCTCTTCGCGGGTGATCGGCGAATCGGTCACCGCCACCAGGCCCTTCGGCTGGCGCAGCATCAGCGGGCTGTTCTGGTGGATGATGATGTCCGAGAACACCAGGCGCGAATTCAGCAGGTGCAGGATCTGCTCGACCAGGGTCCCGAATACCGGGTGGTCTTCGTTCTCGATGTAGGACAGGGTGGGAATCTGCGAGGACTGGTGGTATTCCATCTGGCCGGCACGGTAAAAGTGGTTAAACGGTGCCGGCCATTATAGAACCATGCCTTTCCAAGAAATTGCAAAACTGAAATAAAAATGTTCAGTTTGCCATTCAGCGTCCGAAACCCGCAACGATGCGGTCGCCGAACAGGGTGATGGCCACGCCCAGCGCCACCACGGCCGCGCCCAGCATCCGCACGTTCGACACCTTGCGCACCGCCATGTTGATCAGGCCGAAGTGGTCGATCGCCATCGAGGTGAGCAGCTGGCCGGCGATCACCAGCACGATCAGGCTCAGCAGCCCGATGCGGGGCGCCAGGAACACGGTGCCGAACACGAAGGCGGCGCCCAGGAAGCCGCCGGCGAACTTCCAGGCCGGCTGGGTGGCCAGGGCCGCGAAGGTGGGGCCGAGGCCGCCGCGCGAGAGGGCGACGCCGGCCAGCACGATGGTGCCGCAGGCAAAGGACACCAGGGCGGCGACCACGGAATTGGCGCCGATCGAGGCGGCCAGCTGGGTGTTCACGGCGGCCTGGATCGACATGGCCATGCCGACACAGAAGGCCATCATCAGGAAAATCAGGTTCATTGCGCTCTCCACCGGCAGGAACCGGGCCAAAAAGCGCACGATTCTAGTGCAATCCGGGCGTTCCGGATAGCCATGCGCCGCCCATCCCGGGCTGGCAGCCTGTCCCGCCAGCCTGCATTCTGGTGCGGCGACCCGGCAGTTTGTCGCATCCGGCGTGCGCCGGACGCCGTCTTTGCCTAGGATGCGGCCATCGACAACACCCATGAGGAGACCACCATGAGCACCCCTTCCTTCCTGCGCACCCTGGCCCTGCCGGCCGCCCTGGCCGCCGCCCTCGCCTGCGCCATGGTGCCGGCCGCGGCCGGCGGCTGGCCCTTCGGCGGCGAACAGGTGCAGGGCAGCGGGACCGTCAAGCGCCAGGTGCGCCAGGTCGCGCACTTCAACGGCCTCGCCTTCGAGATGCCGGGCAAGCTGGAACTGCGCCTGGGCGACAGCGAAGGCGTGACCATCGAGGCCGACGACAACCTGCTGCCGCTGGTCGAGACCGTCGTCGAGAACGGTACGCTGAAGATCCGTCCCACGAAGCGCAACATGAACCTGCGCACCAGGCACCTGAAGGTGGTGGTGCAGGCGCGCCAGATCGAGCGCCTGGCGCTGGGCGGCTCCGGTTCGATCGAGGCCGACAGCCTGCGCGCGCCGCGCCTGAATATCGACCTGGGCGGCTCGGGCGAGATCCACGTGCACAAGCTCGACAGCGATGCCGTGGCCGTGACCCTGGGCGGCAGCGGCGACTTCAAGGCCGGCGGCGGCAGCGCGCGCAAGCTGTCGGTGTCGATCGGCGGCTCCGGCACGGTCGACATGGGCCGCGTGCAGTCGGATAGCGCCAGCATCAGCGTGGCCGGTTCGGGCGAGGCGACCGTGTGGGCGCGCAACGAGCTGAGCATGACCATCGCCGGATCGGGCGACGTCAATTACTACGGCGACCCGCGCGTCAGCAAGTCGGTGGTGGGATCGGGGGATGCGCGCCGGATCGCCGCGGCGCCGCAGTAAGCCGCGGCGGCCCCGGTGCTTCCTAGTGGCCCTGGTGGCCGGCGCCGGCGCTGTAGCTGATCGGCCTGACCGGCACGCTGAGCTTCACGTCCTGGCGCTTGCCGGCCGCATCTTCCACCTGCAGGGTCAGGTCGACGCGCTCGCCTTCCTTCACCTGGCGCTGCAGGTCCATCAGCATGATGTGGTAGCCGCCGCTGGCCAGGTCGACCGGCTTCCCGGCCGGCAGGACGATCGCCTCGACCCGGCGCATGCGCATGGTCTGGCCGTCCATCGCCATCTCGTGCAGCTCGGCGCGGCCGGCCACGGCCGACTGCACGCCGACCAGGCGCGCCGGCGTGGCGGACTGCAGCCGCATGAAGGCGCCGGTCACTTTCTGGGCCGGCACGGTGGCGCGGATCCAGGGCTCGGTGACGCTCACCTGGGCGTGGACAAGGGAGGAAACGGCCAGCAGGCCGCCGGCGATCAGGGCAAGGAGGGGCGTTTTCATGGCGCCGATTATAGTCCGAATCGGGGCGCGCGGCTCAGGGCGCGCCGCGCAGGAACTGGCGCTCGACCAGCACGGTATCGACGCCGTCGGTCAGCCACACCTGGCCATCCTGGATCGTGCATTGCAGCTGCATGTTGCGCTTGGCCATCTTCTCCAGCTGGACGCTGGCCTCGTTCGGGATGTTGACCACGCCCACGTTCCTGGCGCGCTCGATCTTGTTGGCGATGCCCTTGAACCAGATGTCGCTGGTGGCGCTGTAGCTGTACACCAGTACCCGTTCCGAGCGTCCGGCCGCCTTCAGCAGGCGCTTTTCGTCCGGCTGGCCGACCTCGAGCCACAGATCGATGGCGCCGGTCAGGTCCTTCTGCCACATGGCCGGTTCCTCGACGTCGAACAGGTCCTTGGTGAAGGCCAGCGCCGGATCCGCATGCAGCGCGAAGACCAGCACGCGGATCATCACCCGCTCCTCGGTCTCGGAGGGGTGGCGGGCGATGGTCAGGGCATGGTCGCCGTAGTAGTTGCGGTCCATGTCGGCGATCGACAGGTCGGCCTTGTAGATGGTTGCCTTGAGAGCCATAGATGAATGCGGGTAAGGGCGCGGGTGGTGGATAGCCCGCTATTGTCGCACGCGTCCTGCCTGCATGGACAAGAGGCGGTATAGTCTCGTTGCCAAGAAACCCACGGAGACCAAGGATGACCAACGCATTTCCCCCGAACCAGCAGTTCCGCCTCGCCGCCCGTCCGCTCGGCATGCCGCGCCACGAAGACTGGCAGTTCCACGAAGAAGCCGTCGCCGAGGCGCAGGACGGCGGCATCGTGGTCAAGGTGCTGTACCTGTCGCTCGACCCGGCCATGCGCGGCTGGATGAACGAGGGCAAGTCCTACATCCGCCCGGTGGCGATCGGAGAAGTCATGCGCGCCGGCGGGCTGGGCATCGTCGTGGCCTCGAAGTCGCCGCGCTTCCAGGAGGGCGACTACGTGGTCGGCGGCACCGGCGTGCAGCGCTACTGGTCCGGCCCGGCCGACGACAAGACCGCCGCCTTCACCCGGATCGACCCGGCGCTGGCGCCGCCCACGGCCTGGCTCAACACCCTCGGCATGCCCGGCATGACCGCCTTCTTCGGCCTGCGCGAAGTGGGCCAGCCGAAGGCCGGCGAGACGGTGGTGGTCTCGGGCGCGGCCGGCGCGGTCGGCATGACGGTCGGCCAGGTGGCAAAGAAGATGGGCTGCCGCGTGGTCGGCATCGCCGGCGGCGCGGACAAGTGCCGCTTTGTGGTCGAGCAGCTCGGCTTCGACGCCTGCATCGACTACAAGTCCGGTCCGGTACACGCCGGCCTGAAGGAACATTGCCCGCAGGGCGTGGACGTCTATTTCGACAACGTCGGCGGCGACATCCTGGACGCGGTCCTCACCCGCATCAACATGAAGGCGCGCATCGTGATCTGCGGCGCGATCTCGCAGTACAACGCCACCAGCCAGGTCAAGGGCCCCGCCAACTACCTGTCGCTGCTGGTGAACCGCGCACGCATGGAAGGCATGGTGGTGTTCGACTATGCGCCGCGCTATGCCGAAGGCGTGGCCACGCTGGCGCAATGGATGCAGGAGGGCAGCGTCAAGAGCATCGAATACGTCACCGAAGGCTTCGAGCGCTTTCCCGAGGCGCTCCTGATGCTGTTCGAGGGCAGGAACCTGGGCAAGCTGGTACTCAAGGTGGCCGAAGCCTGAAACCGGCCGGCACCAGGACGGCCGCCGTTCCCGGCGAAGGAACTAACGCTTCAGCCTCCTCTCTAAACGGCACGAGCGCAGCCATACGCGCTCGTTGCGATATCCAGGGCACATCCAGGGCACACAAGGAGAGCGACATGGCAACAGGCAAAGAGAACGGCAAGGGCGGCCCCGCGAAAACCAGCGCGGGCGGGCAGGCACCCGCCAAGCGCGGTTTCGCGGCGATGGACCAGAACCAGCAGCGCGAGATCGCCAGCAAGGGCGGGCAGGCGGCGCACCAGAAGGGTACGGCCCACGAGTTCGACTCGGAAGAAGCGCGCCGCGCCGGCCAGAAAGGCGGGGAGGCGGTCAGCCGCAACCGGGCGCACATGGCCGACATCGGGCGCAAGGGCGGCGAAAGCCGGCAGTCGGCCCAGCGCGCGGCCGCCGCGGCACGCAACGCCGGCAACCGCCAGGGAGGAAAGGAAGCGGAAGGAAAGCAGAAGGACAGCTGAAGCAGCTCCGCGCCTGCGCACCTGGCCGCCGCGCCGGGGCAGGCTGGCGCCACCGTCCCATCTGCTGCGCATGCGGCGGCGCCGTGCTACATTGCCGCCCCATGCATCCCCTCCCCTACCTCGCCGCCTATCCCGACGCCCTGCGTGCCCAGGCATCCGCCCTGGTCGACGCCGGCCAGCTCGGCGCGGTGCTGCTGCGGCGCTACCCCGACGCGCACGGCATCCGCACCGACAAGGCCTTGTACGCCTATGTACAGGAGCTGAAGGAACGCTACCTGCGCCAGGCCGGCACCGTGTCGCGGGTCGCCTTCGACAGCAAGATCCAGGTCGTGCAGCACGCGCTGGGCCTGCATACGGCGATCTCGCGGGTACAGGGCAGCCGCCTCAAGGCCAAGCACGAGATCCGCATCGCCAGCGTGTTCAAGGACACCCCGCTGCCCTTCCTGCGCATGATCGCCGTGCACGAACTGGCCCACCTCAAGGAAAAAGAACACGACAAGGCCTTCTACCAGTTGTGCTGCTGGATGGAGCCGCACTACCACCAGCTGGAGCTCGATATGAGGCTCTACCTGACTTGGCTCAAGTTGGGTGGTGAGCGGCTGTGGCAGTCCCTATGAAGCTCGTTGCCATCAAACAACACAAATTGTCAGATTGACTCATTTTCTCGTGTAAATATCTCGACTTTGCCAGGAGCGTTCGGTAGAGTTTGACAGCATGCCCGCGCGTTCGGGCAGCCCACGCTCTCCAGGCCATCGCAGCCGCAACCGACATCATGACCACTCCGTTTTCTTGCCTGGCGCACCCGGCGCCGGCCACCCTGCGCGCCGGCAGGATCGCCTGCGGCCTGCTGGCCGCGACACTGGCCGGCGCCGCCGCGGCGGAAGCATCCCCCGCGTCCGCCGACGCGCCGGCGGCGCCGCGCTGGAAAATCTCCGGCTTCGGCACCGTGGGCGCGGTACATGCCAGCACCCGCAGCGCCGACTTCAGTTCCACTGTGCTGCACGCCACCGGCGCCGGTGCCAGCGAGCGCTGGAGCCCGGACGTCGACAGCCGCCTGGGCGCCCAGCTCGACCTGGCGCTGGGCCGTTGGTCAGCTGTGCTGCAGGTGCTCAGCGAACAGGACCTGGAAGGCAGCTACCGCCCGCACGTGGAATGGGCCAACATCAAATACCAGGCGACACCGGACCTGGCGCTGCGCGCCGGGCGCATCGCGCTGCCGGTGTTCCTGGCCGCCGACTACCGCAAGGTCGGCTACACCCTGCCCTGGGTACGCCCGCCGGTCGAGGTGTATGGCGCGCTGCCGATTTCCAGCAGCGACGGCGTCGACGCCACCTGGCGCTGGGGCGCCGGCGCCACCCGCCACGCCACCCAGGCCTTCTTCGGCCGCACCGATACCCGCTTGTATGACGATCGGCGCCTGAAGGCGCGCAAGATCGCCGGCCTGTCGCACAGCATCGAGCACGGTGCGCTGAGCGCCCGCGTGTCCGCGCTCAGCGCGCGCCTGACCGCCGGCATCGGCACCGAAGTGTTCACGCCGCTGCGCGCCTTCGGTGCCCCCGGCGCCGCGCTGGCCGAGCGCTTCGCGATCGACGACAAGCGCGTTTCCATGCTCAGCGCCGGCTTCAGCTACGACCCCGGCCAGTGGTTCGTCAGCGCCGAGGCCGGGCGCACCCATACCCGCTCGCTGCTGGGCAGCACCACCATGATGTACGCCGGCGCCGGCTACCGCATCGCCAGCTTCACACCCTACCTTGGCCATGCGCGGGTACGCGCGCATGGCGCCACGCGCGACCCCGGGCTGCCGCTGGCCGCGCTGCCGCCGCAGCTGCAGCCGACCGCCGCCGCCCTGAACGCCGGCCTGAGTGTCTACCTGTCGACCATTCCGGTGCAGTCGAGCTTCAGCGCGGGCCTGCGCTGGGACCTGGCAAGCAGCGCCGCGCTCAAGCTGCAGTACGACCGCGCCCGGCCCACCGACGGCTCGCGCGGCACCCTGATCAACCAGCAGCCGGGATTCCGTTCCGGCCAGGCGGTGCACGTGGCCAGCGTCGCACTCGACTTCGTGTTCTGAGGCCGGCCATGGTGAAACGCATCCGTCTCGGCAAGACGCGCGCCCTGGCCGCGCTGGCGCTGGCGCTGGCGGCCGCGGGCGCCGCCCGCGCCGAACTGGTCGTGATCGTCTCGGCGCGCAACCCGCTGCCGGCCATGTCGGGCGACCAGGTGGCCGCGATCTTCCTCGGCCAGTCCGGCCGCTTCCCGGACGGCGCCGAGGTGGTGGCGCTCGACCAGCGCCTCGGGTCGAACGAACGCAACCAGTTCTATTCCCAGGTCACCGGCAAGACCCCCGCCCTGCTCAAGGCCCACTGGTCGAAGATGGTGTTTACGGGACGCGGCCAGCCGCCGCGCGAACTGTCCGACAACGCCGCCGTGCGCCGCCTGGTGGCCGAGAACCCGGCGATGATCGGCTACATCGACCGGTCCGCGCTCGACGCCAGCGTGCGTCCGGTGCTGGTGCTGCGCTGAGCGATGGGGAGCCTGTCGCCGCCGTCAAGCCTGGCTTCCGTCCCGCCGCCCGACCGGCGGCGCGCGGCCGTGGCGCGCTGGCTCGGGCGCGGCCTCGAGACCCACGTCGCGCTGCCGCTGTTCGCGCTGCTCCTGATGGCGCTGCTGTGGGGCGGCGCGCTGCACATGATCGGTGCCGAGGAACGGTCGGCCGACGCGGCCGCACGCACCGCCACACGCGAGCTGGTCGATACCTACGAAGCCCAGATGGCGCGCAGCCTGAGCGCGATCGACCAGACCCTGCGCGTGCTGCAGTACGCGGTCGAGATGAACGGCTCCGGCGCCGCGCTCGACATGCTTGCCGCGAAGGGCCTGCTGCCGCCCGGCCTGGTGTTCCAGGTCGCGATCATCGACGCGGACGGCCGCGTGCTGGCCAGTAATCCGCGCGCGCGGCGCGGGGCCGACGTCTCGCGCAGCACCTGGTTCACGTGGCAACGCAGCCATGCAAGCGACATTCCCTTCGTCAGCGAAACCATCGACCGCCACGAACCGCACGTGGTGTTCACGCGCCGCATCAACGACGCCGACGGCCATTTTGCAGGGGTCGCCAGCGTAGCGGTTGATCCCGCCTATTTCACCAGTTCCTACGAGCGCGCGCGCCTGGGCGCGCGCGGCCTGCTGGGCGTGGCCGGCACCGATGGCGTGGTGCGCGCGGCGCGCACCGGCGAGGCGCTGAGCTGGGGCCAGCGCATAACCCTCGGCAAGGCGGACAGCGTGGCGCTGCACGCCAGCGCCATCGACGGCGAACTGCGCTATGCCAGCGCACGGCCGCTGGGCGCCTTCCCGCTGGTGGCCGTGGTGGGCCTGTCGGAGTCCGAGCAGATGGCGGCCAGCCGCGACCGGCGCCGCGCCTGGCTGCTGGGCGCGGGCGCCGGCAGCGCCCTGCTGCTGCTGGTGGTCGGCCTGGTCAGCGCCTGGTCGTGGCAGCTGGCGAAGGCGCGCCGGCGCGAGCGCCGCGCTCACGAAACCTATGCCGCAGCCTCCGAGGCCAGCCTGGACGCCTTCTTCGTGCTGCGCACCGTGTACGATGTGGCCGGCCATGTTGCCGACTTCGTGGTCGACACCACCAACACCCGCGCCGAGCAGCTCACCGGCCTGGCCAAGACACGCATGCAGGGCCGGCGCCTGTCGGCCCTGCTGCCCCCTGCGTTCGGCCGCGACATTTTCAAGGACATGGCGGCCGTCGCTTCCGACGGTGTGGCGCGCGAGGCCGAATGGCTGGCGCGCATGGATGCCGCCCATGAGCGCTGGCTGCACCGCCAGGTGGTGCCGGTCGAGGGCGGGGTGGTGGCGATCGTGCGCGACATCACCGAGCGCAAGCAATCGGAGCAGCGCATCCGCCACCTGGCCCACCACGACGACCTGACCGGCCTGCCCAACCGCAGCCTGCTGCGCGACCGCCTCGGCCAGGCCATCCGTGACGCCGAGCGCAAGGGCAATGCGGTGGGCCTGGCCTTCATCGACCTGGATGGCTTCAAGCTGGTCAACGATGGCCTCGGCCACAATGCGGGCGACGAACTGCTGAAGGTCGTGGGCGAACGCATGGGCCGCTGCCTGCGCCGCAACGACACCCTGGCGCGCTTCGGCGGCGACGAATTCGTGATCCTGCTGCCCGACCTGTCGGGCGACCCGGCCGCCATCACGCCGCTGCTGGACAAGGTGCGCCAGGCGGTCACCGAGCCGGTCGAGGTCGAGGGCCAGGAAGTGCAGGTCAGCTGCAGCATGGGCGTGGTGCTCTACCCGCGCGATGGCCAGGACGCCAATACCCTCATGATGAACGCCGACGCGGCCATGTACCGCGCCAAGGAAAACAAGGACAGCTTCCAGTTCTATGCCAGCGAGATGAACGCCAGCATCGAGGAGAAGCTGGTGCTGCTGGAAGGCCTGCGCGGCGCGCTCGAGGCCTGCGTCGACCCGGCCCGCCAGGACCCGGCGGCCTGCCAGTTCCAGCTGCTGTACCAGCCCAAGGTCGACCTGCGCAGCGGCCGCGTGTTCGGGGTCGAGGCCCTGATTCGCTGGCAGCATCCGGAACAGGGCCTGATCTCGCCGCTGCGCTTCATCGGCCTGGCCGAGGAGAGCGGCCTGGTGGTCCCGCTGGGCGACTGGGTGCTGCGCACCGCCTGCGCCCAGGCCCAGGCCTGGCACGCCGCCGGGCTGCCGCCGCTGACGGTGTCGGTCAACGTGTCGGCCCGCCAGTTCGAGGACAAGCGCCTGCTCGAGCGCGTCGCCGGCGCGCTGCGCGACAGCGGACTGGCGCCGGCGGCGCTGGAGCTCGAAGTCACCGAGAGCGCGATCATGCGCGACCTGGCGCGCTCGGTCGAGACAATGCGCGAACTGGAGGCGATGGGCGTGTCGCTGTCGATCGACGATTTCGGCACCGGTTATTCAAGCCTGTCGGCGCTCAAGTCGTTCCCGATCAGCAGGCTTAAAATCGACAAGAGCTTCGTCCGCGATCTGGCCCACAACCCCGACGACCAGGCCATTGCGATGGCCGTCATCTCGCTGGGCCACAAGCTGGATCTGCGGGTCATTGCCGAAGGGGTCGAGACCGAGCAGCAACGCGACTTCCTGCGCGCCAACGATTGCGACGAGATGCAAGGCTACCTGTTCAGCCGTCCGGTCCCGCCCGGGCAGATCGCGGCACTGCTGGCGGTGTAGGGCGACCCAGGCCGCGTCGGGTCGCCGATGCCAACCCAACTGGAGATGCCATGTCCCTGCTGCGCCGGTTCATCGTCCTGCTCTGCGGTACCGATCCCGGCCTGCGCCGCATGCTGCAGTACTGGGTCGCGACCGCCGTGCTGTACACGGCCTGCATCGTGCTGCTGCTGGTCCAGGTCGAGCGCGGCATCACGGCACCGGCGGCGGCGGGCCGGCTGATCGCCTTCAACGGCTGCGGCGCGCTGGCCTTCTGCATCCTGGTGCGCGCCGGCGCCCGCCTCGGACTCGCGCCCGACCAGCTGGCCGTGTCGCAGGCCATCTTCTCCCTGGTGTGCGGCATGTGGCTGTACGCGATCTCCGGACCGATGCGCGCGGCCGTGCTCCTGATGACGGTGGTGATCCTGGTGTTCTGCATGTTCGCGGCGCGTCCGCGCCAGACCATGCTGCTGTCGATCGGCGCCCTCGTCTGCGCCGGCGGCCTGATGTGGTGGCTGCAGGACAGCGACCCGGCCGGCTTTCCGCCCCTGACCGAGGCGATCACCTTCAGCTACCTGGCCAGCGCGCTGCTCGCCACCGCGGTGCTGAGCGGCGAGATGCACAAGCTGCGCTCGCGCCTGAAACGCCAGCGCCACGAACTGAGCGAGGCGCTCGACACGATCCGCGTCCTGGCCACGGTGGACGACCTGACCTCGCTGGTCAACCGGCGCCACATGCACGAGGTGCTCGCCGCCGAGGAGCGGCGTCAGGCCGGCGATCCCGCCAGCGGCCGGCCGAGCTGCATCGCCCTGCTCGACATCGACTTCTTCAAGCAGGTCAACGACCAGTACGGCCATGCGGTGGGCGACGCCGTGCTGCGTGGCTTCTCGGCGGAGGCGCGCGCCGCGCTGCGCGTCAATGACGTGCTGGCGCGCTGGGGTGGCGAGGAATTTCTGCTGCTGCTGCCGGATACCGCGTCCGAGGACGCGCGCATGGTCCTCGAACGCATGGCCGAGCGGGTCAGCGTGATGACGGTGCCGGGCCTGAACGGACGCCGCATCAGCTTCTCGGCCGGCCTGGCCACCCGCCAGCTTGGCGAGCCGTTCTCGGACGCCATCCAGCGGGCCGACAAGGCCTTGTACCAGGCCAAGGAAGCCGGGCGCGACCGGATCGTGCTGGCCTGAAAGAAATGCGAAGGAAAACTACTCTCTCCCGGGAGAGTTTCGTTGCCGACGCCACGATCTTCTGTTACTTTACTACATCGACGACTTCCTGCCGGAGATGTGGTGTTCAGATCCTTCCTACTCATCGCGGCCCTGCTGCCCGCCGCCTGGGCCGCCGCCGCCCCCTACCAGATCCAGCACGTGGAGCCGCCTCACTGGTGGGCCGGCATGAAGCGCCCGGGCCTGCAACTGATGGTCCATGGCGAGAAGATCGGCGAACTGGCGCCCTCGCTTGCCCATCCGGGCGTGCGCATCACCGGAGTCGAACGCACCGACAACCCGAACTACCTGTTCGTCAACCTGGACATCGGCAAGCATGCCCGGCCAGGCGAGTTCACGCTGCAGTTCCGGCGCGGGAAAGAACTGGTGACCAGCCACCGCTACCGGCTCGATGCGCGCCGCCCCGGCTCGGCCCAGCGGCGCGGCTTCGGCGCCGCCGACGCCATCTACCTCCTGATGCCGGACCGCTTCGCCAACGGCGACCCGGCCAACGACCGGGCCGGGATGCTGGAAGGCGCCGAGCGAGCCGACCCGGTGAAGCGCCACGGCGGCGACCTGGCCGGCATGCGCGCCCATCTCGACTACATCCGCGGCCTGGGCTTCACCATGATCTGGCCCACGCCGCTGCTCGAGAACGAGCAGCCGGCCTACTCCTACCACGGCTACGCGCTCACCGACTACTACCGGATCGATCCGCGCTTCGGCAGCAATGCCGATTACCGCGACTACGTGGCCGCCGCCAACGCACGCGGCCTCGGCGTGATCCAGGACATCGTCGTGAACCACATCGGCACCGGCCACTGGTGGATGCGCGACCTGCCGGCGCGCGACTGGATCAACCACGGCACCACCTTCAAGCCCACCAACAACCAGCACACGGTGGCCCAGGACATCCACGTGGCGCCGGAAGAAAAGGCGCGCTTCTTCGACGGCTGGTTCGTCGAGACCATGCCCGACCTGAACCAGCGCAACCCGCTGGTGGCGCGCTACCTGATCCAGAACACGCTGTGGTGGCTCGAGTACGCCAACCTGTCGGGCATCCGCGAAGACACCTATTCCTATGCCGACCCGGCCTTCCTGAACGACTGGAACCGCGCGATCGTCGAGGAATACCCGCACATGAACGTGGTCGGCGAGGAGATGGATGCGCGCCCGCACATGGTGGCCTACTGGCAGAAGGGTGTGGTGAACCGCGACGGCTACGCTTCCGAACTGCCCACCGTGATGGACTTCCCGCTGTCCGACACCGCCGCCGAGGCGCTGGCCGAGCCGGAGTCGCATAACAAGGGCCTGATCCGGATCTACGAGATCATCGCGGCCGACTACCTGTACGCCGATCCGATGCGGCTGATGGTCTTCCCGGACAACCACGACCGCCCACGCATCCTGGCGCAGGTCGACAACAAGCCGGAACTGGCGAAAGCCAACCTGATCCTGATGGCGACCACGCGCGGCATCCCGCAGATGTTCTACGGCACCGAGATCCTGATCTCGAGCCCGAAGGAGCGCAACGACGGCGTGCTGCGCGCCGACATGCCAGGCGGCTGGGCCGGAGACCGGGTGAACGCCTTCACCGGCGCCGGCTTGGGCCCGGCCCAGCGTGACATGCAGGCTTTTGTCCGCACCCTGTTCAACTGGCGCAAGACCAGTTCCGCCGTGACAAAGGGCAAGCTGACCCACTACCTGCCGCGCGACGGCAGCTACGTCTACTTCCGCCACGACGGCAAGCAGACGGTGATGGTGGTGCTCAACAAGAACGCCAGGGACAGCACGCTCGACCTGGCGCGCTTCGCCGGCATGACCAAGGGCGCGCGGCGCGCCACCAACGTGCTCACCGGCGCGGCGGTCGACCTGGGCGCGCCGCTGGCGCTGCCGGCCATGACCTCGGTGGTGCTGGCTTGGTAAGCCAGGCCGGGAGCCCAGCGAGCCGGCGCGTCCTGGTGGCCGGCGGCGTCGGCATCGACACCTTCGTGCGCGTGCCCGCCCTGCCGCTGGCGACGATGGCCGCCATCCCGATGACTTGCGCATGCCGCGCAGCTTCTACCTGCCGCGCATGCGGCAGGCCGAGCGGCGGCCGGCTGCTCGACGTCGTCCTGACGCGCCGCGCCCTGGCCGACTGCGCGCGCCGACGCGCTGGGCGCGATCGAATTCGTGCGCAAGGCGCTGGACTATGACGAGTTCAGGCACGGGTTGAAGGCCGCGCTGGGCCGCCACGGCTTCTGCCAGGCGGCATGTCCTCTATCAGGCCCTCAGCAGGCGCGGCAAGGACTTGCCCTGCACCATGTGGGGGAACAGCGTGCGCGCCATCTTGCCCGGCTCCACCCGGAACAGTTCGGCGCAGGTTTGCGCGATGAGCGTCTCGAGCGCCAGCGTGGGCCGCAGGTCGCGTCCATCGAGCAGGTCGCCCGGCCCCAGGCCGGGCCAGTCGGCCAGCACCCGACCGCCCTGCACCGCGCCGCCCACCAGCATCGCCGCGGCGCCGGTCCCGTGGTCGGTCCCGCCAGTGCCGTTGGTCGCCACGGTACGCCCGAATTCGGTCGCGACCAGCACCACGGTCTGGCTCCAGGCAGCCCCCAGTCCCTGGCGCAGGCCTGCAACCAGGCCATCCAGGTTGCGCAGCTGGGCCGCCAGGCGGCCATGCTGTCCGCTGTGGGTATCCCAGCCGCCGGTTTCGATCATCGCGATGCGCGGACCGTCGGCGCGGGCCAGGAAGCTGGCCGCCATGCGGCCGGTCTCCTGGGCGTTCTGGCGCTTGCCGCCCTCTGCGGAACCGGCCATGTTGCGGGCCTCCAGCGCTGCCGACCACAGGGCATGCAATTGGGCATCGTCGGCATACAGCTGCTCGACGCGCATCAGGAGATCCTCGTTGGCTTCGGGCAGCGCCGACGGCGCGTACGAGGTGACCGCCACCGGGCCGCGCAAGGCCATCGGCACCGTGGGCGCAAAGGCAATCGCATCCCTTCCGGGGCGCGACAGCATGCCTACCAGGCGGTTCATCCAGCCATCCTTCAGCTGGTACGGCAGTTGTCCGCCGGTCTCCAGCACGTTCTGCCCGTCGAAGTGCGAACGTTCGCGGTAGCTGGAAGCGACCGCGTGAAAGAGGCTGGCCTGGCCGGCCCGATAGAGCCCTGCGAGCTCGGACAATGCCGGATGCAGCGCGAAGCTGCCATCCAGCTTGTGTGCCGACGCCGGGTCGATGGCGAGGGCGCCGCGCAGGGACGCATAGGCAGGTTCCGCATACGGGATCAGGGTATGCAAGCCATCGGCGGCGCCGCGCTGAATGATGAAGACGAAGCGACGCTCGGTAGCCGCCTGCGCGAAGCTCACGCGCGGTGCGCCCAGCAGTGCCGCGGCGCCGGCAAGAAACTGTCGTCGGTCGAGTGTCATGTTATCTCCGCAGGAATTCGGGTGACGCGAGCAATAGCGCAAGGGCGGTCGCCGGGCTCTCCGCGCGCGCCAGCGCGGTGCGGGTACGGTCGCCGAGCGCGCCGGGCAGGATGCGTGGCGCCAGCGTCCTGGCATCCACGCCGGCGCCGGACTGCGCCGCCAGCCGCTGGGCCAGCTCGACGCGGCGCAGCAAGGCATCGGGCGCGGCCCAGGTCGAGGCCGTGTCGCCCCAGCCTGCCGGCGAGCCGGGGCGCCAGACAGGCTGGCCCAGCTGGTTCAAGAAATTTGCCACCTGGGTCGGCCGCAGCTCGCGCCGGCCCAGCGCCCGCATCGCGGACACCGTCCATTCCCAGGGCGACTTGAATTTGCCCGGACCGGGCGCCCAGGCTTCCGGCGCCATCACGAGCTCGCGGTACAGGCTCGGCAGGTCGCCGCCGCTGCGCGCGAAGCTGTCGGCCAGGCGGCGCACCAGGCTCGCCGGCGGATCGTCGGCGACGAAGTGGCGCGCCAGCTTGGTGGCGATGTGCGTGGCGGTGGCGGGCGCCTGCGCGAGCTCGCGCAGGACGGCGCGCGCCTGTTCCTCCCCGCCGGGCGCATAGCTGCGCCCCAGCACGGTCCGGCCGCCGGGCTCGTGCAGGCCCGCCACGAAGCGGAACGTGGCCGGCGTTGCGTCGGCCGGTTCATCGCCGGGCAGCGTCCACCCGGTCAAGGCGCGCGCCAGTTCAGTGACATCGGCTTGCGAATAGCCGCTGCGTACGCCCAGGGTATGCAGCTCGAGGATTTCGCGCGCCAGGTTTTCGTTCAGGCCCCCGCCGCCGGCCTGGCCGTCCCGGCGCATGGCGGCGCGCCGCCCGGCGGGACTGTTCGGACCGGTGGAGCGGGCCTGGTCGAGGTAGAGCAGCATCGCCGGGTGGCGCACCGCGGCCAGCAACAGGTCTTCGAAGCGGCCCAGCACGTGCGGACGGATGGCATCAAGCTCGAACGCGCCGGCCAGGCCAATCACCAGCAGCTTGTCGACCGAGACGGCGAAGTGGTTGGCCCAGAAATGGACGAGGCGTTCGACGAAGGGGGTGGCGCTCTGCAGCGCGCTGGCGGCACGGGCGCCGACGGCCGCCTGGTAGGCCTGGCGGCCGCTTCTCAGGTAGGCTTCGCGGATGCCGCTCCTCTGGTCCTCGGGTGCGGCGCGCACGGCGCGCTGCTGCGCCGCCCACGCGGAGGCCAGGGCCGGGGTGCGCGGCAGCCCTTTCCAGGGGGCCGGCACGGGCTCGTAGCCGTCGAGCTGCGCGAGCAGCCAGCGGCGCGCATCAAGCGGCAAGGGTTCGGCCGGCTGGACACCGAGGCCGAAACGGTTCAATGCAATCGATTCAGGGGTCATGGGCTCCGTTCGGCGCCGCGCACCGTGGCGCGGCGCTCTCGCATAGCGATCAAAAATGTGCTGACAAGCCTATTCCACTAGGCAATGGAAAAAGTTCCAGCAATTTTCAAGACGATGCGGCGGGCCCGGACACCGCACCCGCTCCTTGCCCCGACCTAGCGGGTGCGCAGGCGCCGGATCAGCGCGTCCGGATCGGCATCCACCTGCATCAGCTCGAGGTGCTGGCTCCGTACGAAGCCTTCCGCGCACTGGTGGCGCACGAAATCCACCAGCCCGTCCCAGAAGCCGTTGGCGTTGAGCAGGCCGATCGGCTTGGCATGGATGCCCAGCTGGGCCCAGGTGAGCATCTCGAACAGCTCTTCCAGCGTGCCCATCCCTCCCGGCATGGCGATGAAGCCTTCGGACAGCTCGGCCATCATGGCCTTGCGCTCGTGCATGTCCTTGACCACGAACTGCCGGGTCAGGCCGGCGTGGCCGACTTCGCGCTCGAGCAGCGCCTTGGGGATCACGCCGGTGGCTTCGCCGCCCAGGCGCAGCACTTCATCGGCGATCTCGCCCATCAGGCCCACCTTGCCGCCGCCATAGACGAGGCCGATGTTGTGCTCGACCAGCGCGCGGGCCAGCAGCCGCGCGGCCTCGGTGTAGATCGGGTTGACGCCATGCGAGGCGCCGCAGTAGACGGCAAGGGTTTTCATGGGTCGCTTTGCGTGTTACAGGAAATCGGCGCCGGGCCTGGCCTCGGCGGACAGCTTCTTGAGGTATTCCTCGGACAGCTTCTCGAACAGCAGGCGGGTATCGCCGCGCAGGTAGGGTCCGAGCATGGACAGCACCTGGTAGCAGCCGCGTGCCAGCGCATCCGCGATGGCCTGCTGCTCGCTGTACCGGCGCGGGTTGCGCACGTATTCGTAGGACAGCCAGTAGGTCGCCACCACCACCATGTTGGTCGCCATGGCGGCGATCTGCTGCTCGCCCGCTTCGAGCGAGCCTTCGCTGCGCAGGTCCTCGCACAGCTGGCGCGCGACCTTGATCTTGTGCGCCAGGATCGCCTTGAAGTGCAGTTCCAGCTTGCGGTTGCGCGACAGCAGGTCGTTCAGGTCGCGGTAGAAGAAGCGGTAGCGCCAGATCAGCTCGAACATCAGGTGCAGGTAGAGCCACACGTCCTCCATGTTGGAGCGGCGCCCGGCCGGCACGGTGAGGATGCGCTCGATCTCCGCCTCGAACTGGTTGAAGATCGAATTGACGATGTCGTCCTTGTTCCGGAAGTGATAGTACAGGTTGCCGGGCGAGATATTCATCTCCTCGGCGATGACGGTCGTCGTGATGTTCGGCTCGCCGAACTCGTTGAACAGCCTGAGCGAGAGCTCGAGGATGCGTTCGCGGGTCCGGCGCGGAGCTTTTTGTTGCATGAAGGGCGAAGTTTGTGGTTCCAGGCGGGAGAATAACATCAAATGCTGTCAAGCAGACAGCATTGGCAGGCCCCTTTCAGGCGTCGCCGTCCTGGTCCGGCGCCGCCGCGCGCGCTTGCGGCCGACGCTGCGGCTGTCCTTGCAGCTGTCCCTGCAGCTGTTCCTGCAATTGCGCCAGCATCAGTTCGAGCGCATCGACGCGGCGCCGCAGCGCCTCGACCTCGCTCGCGGCGGGCACGCCGATGGTGGCCAGGGCGCGTGCCACGCGTTCCTCGAACACCTGTTCCAGCTTGCCCCAGGATCCGCCACTGCGCCCGCTCTTGCGGGTAGCCCGCTCGGCCACGCGCGCGACCGTGCCGCCGGTGTCCTCGACCTCGCGTGCGCGGCGCGCCAGCACGCCGCCGTCGCGCACCAGGCGTGCGAACGAACGCCCGCCCTCGCCCGCTTCCTGGGCCTGGGCGAAGGCCCCCAGGCCGGCCTGCCAGATCTGCTGGGCCGAGGCGCGCACGGCGCGCGCCAGCGCGTCGTCGTCGTCCTCGGGCGGGAGTTTCCTGCTCATGCATGGTCCTCGTGAACTGCCTGGAGCCATTGTAGGCACGCACGCTAGAAGCCGGATTCTAAAGCGCCTTCCCCGGTGGGCGCACCGGCGCCGGCTTCAATGCCGCTGGCGCTGGCGCTGTGCCGCCAGCGCCAGCGCGGCGCGCATCCGCTCGCGCAGGCTGGCCGCCGACACCGGCTTGGCATAGTGGGCATCGGCCAGGCCGCTGCGCACTGCCGCCTCGATCTCGGCCAGGTCGTGCTGGCCGCTGAGCATCAGGCGCACCGTGTCCGGATACGCGGCCGCGACCCTGGCCAGCAGCTCGGTGCCGCGCATGCCGGGCATGGCCTGGTCGCACAGGATCACGGCGGCCGGCTCGCGCGCCAGCAGGTCCAGCGCCTCCGGTCCGGAGGCAGCGCACAGCACGCGCAGCGGCTCGTCGCCGAGCATGTCGGACAGCACGGCCAGCATGAAAGGATCGTCGTCGACCAGCAGGATGGCGGGCGGCTGGGCGCTGCCGCCCCCCGCCTGCACCGCACCGGAGCCGGCTGCCAGCAGGAAAACCTCGAGTTCGGCCACGAAGCTCTCCGGTTCGATCGGCTTGCTGATGTAGCCGTCGAAGCCGCCGGCCAGCACCTTCTCGCGGTCGCCCGCCATCGCCAGCGCGGTCACGGCCAGCACCGGCACCCGCGCCAGCCGCGCATCGGCCTTGAGCGCCGCCACCACCTCGTAGCCGCTCATGCCGGGCAGGTTGACATCGCAGGCAACCAGGTCGGGCGGCGCGGCGCGCGCGCTGGCGATGCCGCGCGGTCCGTCGGGCGCGCTCAGGGCCGTGTGCCCGTGGGCGGTGAGCAGGAACGCCATCAGCTCGACGTTCGCGGGATTGTCTTCGATGATCAGGATGCGGGCCAAGGCGGCGCTCCGGTGGCGGCGTTGTCGCTACTGTAACACGCGCAATGTCAATACAGCGGCCGTCTCACCGCGCATGCCCGCCGCGCCGCCATCAGCTCCGCCATCAGCGCGTCCAGCACGCGCCGGTTGCGCCCCAGCGCGACATGGCCGACACCGCCGAACGCGATGTTGCGCGCCCCCGGCAGCATGCTCGAGCTCTGCGGCGCGACGATGTTGTCGTGGTGCGAATAGATCGAGGTGACCAGGGCGCGCGCGGCCGCGTCCTCGCCGCCTGCCAGCGCGCGCAGCCAGGCGCATTCGGGCGGCTCGCCGGTGTCCGCCACGGCACGCCGCATCTGGGCGGCGTTGCGCCCGATGCCGAAGGCGGCAAGGCAGGTGCCGTGGTGCGGCGTGCCAAGCGTGATCACGCGCGCCACGCGCGCGGTGCCGCAGGCGCGCATCCAGGCGCGTGCCACCAGTCCGCCCATGCTGTGGGCCACCAGCACCACCCGGTCGGCGCCGCTGGCGGCGCACAGCGCATCCACCGCTTCCTCGACCTGGGCCACGTAGCCGTCGATGTCGCCGGTCAGCGGCGCCAGGTCGAGGGTGGCGTGGCTGATGCCGGCCGCCTCCAGGCGCGGCAGCAGGTGCGACCAGTAGCCGCTGTTGCAGCCATAACCGTGCAGCAGCAGCACCGGGATGCCGGCGCCGGGGTGGATGCGGATGCGCGCGCTGGCACGCGGCATGGTCCAGGACGACTGCAGCATGCTGGCGTAGAACTCCTCCAGGAACATGCGCAGCCGCGCGCCGGCCCCGATCCGGCAGTCGTCCGGGGTCGGGCTGGCGTAGCGCGCGCTGAGGCGGAAGTTGTTCGCGTTGATCAAGAGGCGCACCAGCAGCACGCTCCCCAGGCCCGCGCCCAGCGCCTGCCAGCGGCTGGCCCCGAACAGCTGCAGCGCGGCCAGGCCGATGCCCAGCGCGGCCAGCGCCTGCACGGCCAGCAGCAGCTGCAGCAGGCGGCGCGCGCTCATGGTCGTCCTGGCCCGCCTCAGGCCACGGGACGGGCCGCCGGGCGGCCCGTCAGCGCCTCTGCCAGGCCGCTCGCCAGCCGGGCCGTGAGGCCGTAGATCGTCAGCTGCGGATTGGCGCCCAGCGAGGTGGGGAACAGCGAGCCGTCGTGCACCGAGATGTTGTCCAGGCCGCGGTAGCGGCCGTCCGGCGCGGTGACGCCGAGGCGCTCGTCGCCCGCCATCGCGCAGCCGCCCATCACGTGGGCCGAGGCCACGCGCGTGAGCTGCAGGCCCTGGGGCAGCGCCGCGATCGCGGCCTTCGCCTCGCGCCAGGATGTGTAGCGGCGCGCCATCTCGTGCGCCGGCTGCACCGCAGTGGCGCCGGCCGCGAACTGGATCTCGGCCATCGCCAGCTGGGCGCGGCGCGCGCCGTCCCACAGGTAGTCGGTCAGGGGGTAGTCCAGCTCGGGGCTGCCGTCGGCGCGCAGGCGCACGGTGCCGCCGGGCGCGTCCTCGTGGAAGCCGTCGCGCAGCAGCGCCAGCATGCCGTGCATGGTGGGATAGTCGCGCATCATGCGCGCATGCGCTTCGCCGAAGCCGCTCATGGTGGTGGCCAGCAGCAGCGGGTGCAGCGGCGGGGCTTCCAGCTTGAAGCCGATCGGGCCGTCGAGCGGGCCGGCCAGGAAGTGGTCGGAATACACGGTCTGCGGCGCGCCGGCCCAGGCCTGCACCGGCTGCGGGAAGAAGGCGGCCGAGATCACGCTGGGGTGCAGGAAGGTCCGGCGCCCCAGCAGGCCGCTGGGATCGGGCGCCTTCGAGCGCAGCAGCAGCGCCGGCGTATTGATGGCGCCACCGGCCACCACGAAGTGGCGCGCGCGCAGGCGCAGCTGGCGGCCGCTGGGCACGATGCCGCCAGCGTCGAGCGCCTGGCACAGCAGCTCGTCGGCGCGTCCGCCGCGCAGCACGAAGCGCTCGGCGCGCGCGCGCGTGACCAGCAGCGCGCCCTGTTCCAGCGCGGCCGGAATCGTGGTCACCAGCATCGACTGCTTGGCATTGGTCGGGCAGCCCATGCCGCAGTACCCAAGGTTCCAGCAGCCCTTGACGTTGCGCCGGATCAGCCCGGTGCCGATGCCGAGCCGGCCCGCGCCGCGGCGCAGGATGTCATTGTTCTCGTTGGGTGCGCCCGGCCAGTCGGCGATGTGCAGGCGCGCCTCCATCATCGCGAACCAGGGCGCCAGCGCGTCCGGCGTGCTGTCGCTCAGCGCGTAGTGGCGGCGCCACCAGTCGAGGGTGGCGGGCGGGGTGCGAAAGCTCGAGGTCCAGTTGACGGTGGTGGAGCCGCCCACGGTGCGGCCCTGCAGGATGTTGACGCCCTTGTCGAGCGTCTTGCGCGCGGCCGATTCCTGGTACAGCGATGGATAGGCCTCGGCCTCGCGCATCCTGAAGTCGCTCGAGGATTTCAGCGCGCCTTCTTCCACCACGATTACCGACAGGCCGGAGCGCGCCAGGATCTCGGCGCTGACGCCGCCGCCGGCGCCGCTGCCGACGATGACGACGTCGGCTTCCAGCGTGCGGTCGCGCTCGAGCGCGGCGGCGTCGAGGAGCTTCCAGCCGCGGGCCACGCCGTCCCGGATCGGGTCGGGCACGATCGAGGCGCTCATGCCAGCTCCTTCAGCGGGCCGGGGTAGCCGGTCGCCGCCCAGCTGGCAGGCTGCGCGTACCAGGCGCCCAGTACCAGGTCGTGCAGCGCGTGGTAGGCGCTGCGCAGCAGGCCGACACGGTGCAGGCGCCAGTCCTGCAGGAAGGCGCTCACCTGTTCGCTGCGCGCACCTTCCCAGCCGCCGGACACGCCAGTGAGCAGGCGGCGCGCGGGCGCCAGCGCGAGCAGGCCGAACAGGTCCTGCACTTCCTTCTGGGTGGCCGGCGGCAGGCCGAGGATGGCCTGGTGCACGCCCTCGATGGTGGTGGCGAGCGCCGCCGCCCGTTCCGGCCCCTGCGGCAGCGCGCCGGCCAGGATCGCCGGCGCGATCGCGTGCAGCGCCGCGCGCGCTTCGCCATCGAGGGCGAAGCGGTGCGGCGCGCTGCCGTGCGTGGCGCGGTAGAGCGCGCCGGCAGCGCCCAGCGCCAGCGCGGCCAGTCCCCCGGCCTTCAGGAAGGTGCGTCGTGATGTTCCCATGTCCCCACTTCTGCCTCTTGTGTGTCGGCTAGTGTAAGCCAAAGGCGAGACCCGCCGGGCATGGAAACTAGAGGGGAAAGTCTAGGCCCGGCGGCGCTCTTGTAGAATGCCGGCCCATGGAACTCATCGACTACCTGGACACGCATTTCCTCACCGCGCGCAGCTGCTGGCGGCCAGCGGCATCGATGGCGCGCGGCTCGACGCCCTGACGCGCGCGGGCGGCATGCCGCAGCCATCCTACCGGCTGCAGCTCGCTGTCCACTGCGCGTCCTTCTTCGGCGAGCACGAGGAAGCGCACACGGTCGACTACTATGCGCCCGGCACCCTGTCGTGGATCGGTGTGCTGGAAGCGGAGACGGAAGATCCCTTCACGGTGTTCGCGCGCCGCTACCGCGCCGCACTGGCGGCGCTGCCGCTGGCGACGCGGGATGCAAAGCTGGGAGACGGACTGGACGCGCACCTACGCGAGGAATGGGGCCACTTCCTGTCCGGGACCTACGGCCTGTGCACCCGTACCGGGCTGCCCGAAGACATCGCCGCCAAGGAACTGGCGATCTGCGTGATCAAGGAGCTGACCGCCGACGCACAGCGCGCTCCCGACCTGCAGCGCCTGCGCCAGGCGGTGGACCTGCTCGACCGCGCCAGCACGCCGTTCGCGCCGCACGAACGCGCGCGCAGCTCGCGTCATCGCTACGTGGACGCGGTGCGCATCCGTTACGGCCTGGCGGCGGCTTGATGAAACCATTTGCCTTGCGGGCCATGGTTGCAAACAATATTTGCACTCCTGGCCCTGCAGGCAAATATCCTGTGCACGCTACCGTTTCGGCGCCCGCTCGAGAATCGCGCGCGCAATGCCGCGCAGGATGTTGACTTCTTCGGTCTCGAGTCCGGTGCGCGCGAACAGGCGCTTCAGGCGCGGCATCAGCTTCTTCGGGTTGTTCTCATTGAGGAAACCGATCGCCACCAGCGCTTCTTCGAGGTGGGCGTACATGCCCTCGACCTGGGCCAGGCTGGCGGCGTCGCCATGGAAGCCGACGCCGCGCGCCTCGACCGTGCCGCCCGCCTCGCCCAGCGCGGCAAGCCGCGCTTCGTAGGCCAGTACCTGGGCCGCCTGCGACAGGTTCAGCGACGAATAATCCGGATTCGAGGGGATGTTGATCAATACGTTGCACTGCTGGACGATCTCGTTCGGCAGGCCAACCCGCTCGTTGCCGAGGAGCAGGGCCGGCCGCAGCGCGCCCTGCGGCGGCTGCAAGTCGCCCTGCGGCGGCTGCAAGTCGCTTTGTCCTGCCACGTGGGCCGCGAAGGCGCGCGGCGTCCACACCGGCGGCGAGAATTCGCGCAGGCGCGCCGACACGGCGGCGGCGAAATTGCAGCCTTCCAGGGCTTCGCCGATGCTGCCGACGATGCGCGCACCGGCCAGCACGTCGCCAGCGCCGCTCGCGAATGCCACCGCTTCCGCGTCATGCAGCGGGTTCTCGCAGCGCGGCGCCACCAGCACCAGTTCGCTGAATCCCATCGTCTTCATGGCGCGCGCCACCGAGCCGACATTGCCTGCGCGGCTGGTCTCGACCAGCACGAATCGGAGCCTTTTGAAGAGAGATGTGTTGATTTCGGTCGGGTTCATTTAAAATAGCGCCATCGCGCGGTGCGGGCGCTTGATATCCTGGAAAGGTGTTTCCGGGATTTTAACGGGTTCGGCACCGCTTTGCTCTTTGTCATTCTCAATTCAGCAGACCGTTCACGGCGCTTCGATGCGTGGTGGGCGTTCGCGTTTTTTCCACGGAAAGCCCCATGCACCCAATGCTCAACACGGCCGTCAAGGCCGCCCGCCGCGCCGCCACCGTCATCAATCGCGCGTCCTTCGACCTCGATCGGATCACCGTTTCTGAAAAAAACCACAACGATTTCGTCACCGACATCGACCAGGCGGCCGAGGCGGCCATCGTGGAAACCCTGCTGAAGGCCTACCCCGACCACGCGATCCTGGCGGAAGAATCGGGCGCATCGAAGAACCTGAATGACGAGAGCGAAAACGTGTGGATCATCGACCCGATCGATGGCACCACCAACTTCCTGCATGGCTACCCCAACTTCTGCATCTCGATCGCCCTGCAACAGCGCGGCGTGATCACCAACGCCCTGGTCTACGACCCGGTGCGCAACGACCTGTTCACCGCCACCAAGGGTGCTGGCGCCTACCTGAACGACAAGCGCATCCGCGTCAGCAGCAAGGACCGCATCGGCAAGGCCCTGCTGGCATCGGGTCATGGTCCGGATCCGCGCGCACTGGCCGAATACCTGCGCATGTATGAAACCGTCGCCTCGCGCTGCCACGGCGTGCGCAGCGGCGGCTCGGCCGCGCTGGAACTGGCCAACGTGGCCGCCGGCCGCATCGACGGCTATTTTGAAAAGGGCCTGAAGGTGTGGGACATCGCCGCCGGCGCCCTGCTCGTCACCGAAGCGGGCGGCATCGTCGGCGAATTCAATGGCGAGTCGGAATACCTGCACAAGGGCGACATCATCGCCGCCGGCCCGAAGGTGTTTGGCGCCATGGTCCCGCTGCTCGCCGCTTTCGCGTAAAATACCCGCTGTGCTTCCGGGGCATGCGCTGCATGCCCCGCTTCACCGGACGGAAAGTCCCGGTCAGAAACTTTCCATAGAGAAATAACTTCTCTATAATCCCCGGCTGGTTTGCCCGTGACACTACACGGGCGGCAGCGTCCGGCGTTCCCGCGGAATCCACCGCGTCCCGCCTGCAATGACTAATCCGATTTCCAGGACTCGCGCCGTGTGGCGGCGGGCCACTTTTTGCGAAAAAATTTATGTCATTTTCTACTCTCGGTTTGTCCGACGCGATTGTCCGCGCGGTCACTGAACAAGGTTATACCAACCCGACCCCAATCCAGGCGCAGGCGATTCCCGCGGTCCTGAACGGCGGCGACCTGCTGGCCGGCGCCCAGACCGGCACCGGCAAGACCGCCGGCTTCACCCTGCCGATCCTGCAACGCCTGTCGACCGATGCGGTCGGCAGCGCCCAGAAAAGCAAGAGCGCCCCGCGCGCCATCCGCGCCCTGGTGCTGACCCCGACCCGCGAGCTCGCGGCCCAGGTCGAGGAAAGCGTGCGCCTGTACGGCAAGTACACCAACCTGAATTCGGCCGTGATCTTCGGCGGCGTCGGCATCAACCCGCAGATCAAGCTGCTCAAGCAGGGCGTCGACATCCTGGTTGCCACCCCGGGCCGCCTGCTCGACCACGCGGGCCAGGGCACGGTCGACCTGTCGAAGATCGAAATCCTGATCCTGGACGAAGCCGACCGCATGCTGGACATGGGCTTCATCCACGACATCAAGAAAGTGCTGGCGCTGCTGCCGCCGAAGCGCCAGAACCTGCTGTTCTCGGCCACCTTCTCGGACGACATCAAGGCCCTGGCCGACCGCCTGCTGAACAACCCCGCTTCGATCGAAGTGGCGCGCCGCAACTCGACCGTGGAAGTGATCGCGCAAAAGATCCACCCGGTCGACCGCGACAAGAAGCACCCGATGCTGTCGCACCTGATCAAGGAAAACAACTGGCAGCAGGTGCTGGTGTTCACCCGCACCAAGCACGGTGCCAACAAGCTGGTGGAACAGCTGGGCCGCGACGGCATCGGCGCGATGGCCATCCACGGCAACAAGAGCCAGTCGGCGCGCACCAAGGCGCTGGCCGAGTTCAAGGACGGCAGCCTGAAGGTGCTGGTGGCGACCGACATCGCGGCGCGCGGCATCGACATCGACCAGCTGCCGCACGTGGTGAACTACGACCTGCCGAACGTGCCGGAAGACTATGTGCACCGGATCGGCCGTACCGGCCGTGCCGGCGCCACCGGTGAAGCGGTGTCGCTGGTGTGCGTGGACGAGCACCAGATGCTGAAGGACATCGAGAAGCTGATCAAGCAGACCCTGCCCCGCCAGGTAATCCCTGGCTTCGAGCCGGATCCGACCGCGAAGGCACAACCGATCCAGCTGCGCAGCGGCGCCCCGGGCCATGCCAACCGTGGCGGGGGCCGTCCGGGCGGCAACCGTGGTGGCCAGGGCCAGCCCCGTTCTGCCGGCGCCGGCAACGGTAGTGGCAATGGCGGCCGTCCGGCCAATGGTGGCGGTGCGCGCGGCAACGGCAGCAATGCCAGCCGCGGCCAGCGTTCGGGCTCCGCCCCGCGCCAGGGCGGCCGCGACCGCTAAATCCTGCCGGGCAGCACGCCCGGCCAAGGGCTGGCCTCGAGTAGGGTCAGAGTCAAATTGTTCGGAAATTTCGAAAGTTTCCCGATAATTCGACTCTGACCCTATTTTTTTGTCCATGCGGCCTCAGGCACCGAACATCGGGGTCAGAGTCGAATTATTGGAAACGATTGTGGTATTTCCCGGAAATTGGACTCTGACCCTAGATATTTGATAAATCAAGTAGTTGCAAAGTATTGTGATTGATTATATATTTGACTAATCAACTTTCACCATGGGAGCACCGCATGACCGACCAGAACGATCTGCCCACCGACGCGGGCACGCCGCTGGACAGCCCGACCAGCGAATTCTGCCTGCGCATGGCGCGCGCCTGGGCGGCGCTCTCGCGTCGCCTCGACAGTTCGCTTGGCAGCCTGCACGGGATCAGCTTCGTGGACTACCAGCTGCTGCTCAGCTTGCAGCGGGCGCCGGGCGGGCGCCTGCGCCGGGTCGACCTGGCCGAAGCGCTCGGCCTCACCGCCTCCGGCGTGACCCGCTCGCTGCTGCCCCTCGAGAAGATCGGCCTGGTGGACCGCCAGAGCGATCCGCGCGATGCCCGCGTCGGCTATGCCATCATCACGCCCACCGGCAGCGAGCTGGTCACGAACGCCAGCGTGGTGGTGCACAACGTCAGTCGCATGCTGCTGGGCGCACCGTCGCGCGCGCAGATCGAAGCGTCGTCGGCACTGCTGGCCCAGCTGGGCAGCAGCAAATAAGGCGCAACACAAGACAGCGGGCATGCGCCGCTCCCTTGGCGCGCTCACCATCGCGAGTCCCCACATGAACGACACCAGGGCGCTGCGGCGCGATCCGAATTTCAACTGGCTGATGAGCGGCAGCCTCATTTCCGCGCTGGGTGACCAGTTCACCCTGATCGCCCTGCCCTGGCTGGTCCTGCAGCTCACCGGCGATCCGCTGGCGCTCGGCATGATGGTGGCCGCGATGGGTGTCCCGCGGGCAGTCCTGATCCTGTTCGGCGGCGCCGTGGTGGACCGCCATTCGCCCAAGCGCGTGCTGATGCTGACCAAGCACGCGAATACGGGACTGCTGGCGATCCTGGCCGCGCTGGTGCTGGCGGGACAGGCCAGCCTGCCGCTGGTGGCGCTGCTGGCAATCGGCCTGAGCCTGGCCTCGGCCTTCAGCATTCCGGCCGGCACGTCGATGCTGCCCCATGCGGTACCGGCCCGCCACCTGGCGGCCGCGAACGGGACCATGATGGCGGTGCGCCAGCTCACCTTGCTGGCCGGGCCGCTACTGGCAGGCCTGCTGTTCGCCCTCGCCGGCGACGGCAGCGCGGGGATGCAGGATGCGCGCGGACTGGGTATCGCCTTCGCGCTCGATGCCCTGAGCTATGCGGTCTCGGCCTGGACCCTGTCGCGGGTCAGGCCGCTTGCTGCGGCCACTGCCGGCAAGGCGCGCGAGCCGGTTCTGCAGGCCGTCGGCGCCGCCCTGGCCACGGTGTGGCGCACGCTGCAACTGCGCACGGCCTTCCTGTACTGGGGCCTGTGCGCCTGCGTGGTCGGCGGCCTCATGCAGGTGGCGCTGCCCCTGCTGGCCAGCGAACGCCTGCATGGGGCATCCGCCCTCGCGCTCCTGATGGGCGCCCATGGCGCCGGCACGCTGGCCGGCATGGCCCTCTCGGGCGCGCTCGGCAAGCGTCGCCTCGTGAACCTCGGCGTGACCTTGCTGGTGGTCGATGGCGTGGTCGGCCTGCTGCTGCTCCCGATCGGCCTGGTGACCCAGTCATGGCAGGGCATGCTGCTGCTGGCGGCGATCGGCGTGCTGGGCGGATTCGTGCAGGTGGCCGTGTTCACCTGGATCCAGCAGGCCGTACCGAAGCCCATGCTGGGCCGGATGATGGCCATCTTCATGTTCGTTTTCATGGGCCTGGCGCCGCTGGCCGCGGCGGGGGCCGGCTGGCTGGCCAGCCGCCTCAGCCTGGACCTGTTGTTCGCCGCGGCGGGCCTGTTCCTGGCTGCCGCAGCCGTGCTGGCCTGGCTGTTCACGCCGATGGCAAGCCTGGCCGACGCGCCCCTCCCGCAGGGACAGGGGATGGAATCCGATGCCAGGATCGGCTAGCATGGCAGGTCCTGCCACCCGAGCCCGTCCATGCCCAAGTTCGCCGCCAACCTGAGCCTGATGTTCACCGAGACCGGCTTCCTCGAGCGCTTCGGCGCTGCGCGCGCGGCCGGCTTCGAGGCCGTCGAATTCCAGTTCCCTTACGCTTTCGCACCCGGCGAGATCGCCGAACGCCTGCAGCGCCACGGGCTGGAAGCCGTGCTGCACAACCTGCCGGCCGGGGACTGGGAAGCGGGCGAGCGCGGCCTGGCTTGCGACCCGCGCCGCAGGACGCAGTTCCAGGACAGTGTCGGCCTCGGCATCGCCTATGCGCGGGCCCTCGGCGTGCGCCGCCTGCACTGCATGGCCGGCCTGCTGCCGCCTGACGTCTCCCGCGAACAGGCCCATGCGGCGTACGTGGCCAACCTGCGCTACGCGGCCGCCCAGTGCGCCGCCCACGGTATCGCGCTGCTGGTCGAGCCGATCAACCACCATGACGTGCCCGGTTACTTCCTGACCGGCACGCGCCAGGCCTGCGCGGTCATCCAGGAAGCCGGCGCCGGTAATCTCTACCTGCAATACGACCTCTACCACATGCAGCGCATGGAAGGCGAGCTGGCCACGACCCTGCGCCGCTGCCTGCCCGTCATCGGCCACATCCAGCTGGCCGACGTACCGGGACGCCACCAGCCCGGCACCGGCGGCATTCCCTTCCCCCGCTTGTTCCGGTTACTGGACGAGCTCAGCTACGATGGCTGGGTCGGCTGCGAATACGTGCCGCGCGGCCCGACGGCCGCCTCGCTTGGCTGGCTGGAAGCCGAACGCCAGCGCAAATAAGCGCACCGAGCGCACCGCCCCATGCTGGACAGGGCATGGACGTTCAGGCAACATGGCCTTTTCACCACGATGGAGCAGTGCGATGATCCAGGGTTTGCGTACCGTGATCTACCCAGTGGGCAATCTAGCCGACGCCAAGGCCTGGTATGGGCAGGTACTGGGCAAGCCGCCTTACTTCGATGAAGTCTTCTACGTCGGTTTCGAGGTCGGCGGTTTCGAGCTGGGCCTGGTGCCGGACGGCCAGCCAGGCAGTGCCGGCGCCACCGCCTACTGGGGCACCCAGGACATCGAGCAGGAAGTCGCGCGGCTGTCCGCGCTGGGGGCGCAGGTGGAGTCAGCGGTAGAGGACGTCGGCGGCGGCATCCGCGTCGCCACCGTGCGCGACCCGGACGGCAACCTGTTCGGCGTCATCCAGAATCCCCATTTCGACCCGGCCAAGGTCGCCTGAGTCCTGCGCAGCCGCAGGCGCAGGCTCAGGAGATGAGCACCGGCCGGCTGGCGGGGTCGAAGTCGGCCCAGTCGCCGTCGACGATATTGCCTTCGGCCCGCTCGATGTGGTGGGCGCCGAGCTGGCGCAACACATCCGCCGCACGGTCGACCAGGCGGTCGTCGTCGAAGGCCACCGCCACCAGCATGCCGGCTTCGCGCGGCGGCACGCGGTTCTCGCGGCTGCCCTCCTCGCTTTCGCCGCGGTCCTTCATCTTCGAAAAGCTGAACAGCGAGCCGACGTGGCCGCCGACCAGGCCGCCAACGAGCGGTCCCAGCGGTCCGGTGACCGGCGCGGTCGCCGCGCCAATCACGGCCCCCACCGCGCCACCGGTGGCGACACCCTGGACCACGCCTTCCGGCGTCTCCTTGGCGCCTGGCGACTGGATATGATCGCCGCCGATCGGGGTCTGGTCGTGCTGCCCGGGCTGGTTCAGGTAGAAGCCGCTGATCCGGCCCGCGTCGAAACCTGCGTCGGCCAGCGCGGCGCGCGCGCGCGCGACATCTTCCTGAAGCTGGAAACGTCCTGCAATGATGATGGACATGGATCTCTCCTGGATCGTGGTTGGCTCGACTATACCGGCGCTGGCTGCTCCGCTCTGTACGCGGGCGCACGCAGCCCGCGGCAGCCGCTCAGCGCCATTGTCCGTAGGCGACGCCGCCGGCCAGCACGTCCGGTTCCGGCGCGGGTTCGGGCAGCCAGCGCCGCGGATCGACCCGGAAGTACTTCAGGAATTCCTCGTACAGGTCGGGATGGCGCGCCGCGAGCGCCCAGGGCTGCTCGAAGAAACTCTCGGTCGCCACCGCGAAGAACTCGGCCGGGCTGCTGGCCCCGTAGTGGTCGAGCACGCCCTGCTGCCCCCACATCGCGTCGCGCCGCAGGCCGGCGAAGTTGCGCGACAGTACCTCGGACCAGCTGCGGTAGCGTTCCGTGCTGCCCAGGTAGGGCGCACCATTGGTGCTGCCCGATTCGCTGTCGAGCTGGTGGGCGAACTCGTGCAAGACAACATTGTGGGCGGGCCGCGCAGCATCGTCCGCATCGCCCGCACCGTCCGGACCGGCAACGGCGCCGGCAAGCGCGCCCGCGCGCCGCACATGGTCCCAGGACAGGATCACGCGGCCATCGCCCCAGGATTCGCCCAGCAGGTCCTGGCGCTGCTCCGTGACCACACCGGCGGCGTCGACTTCGCGGCGTGGCACCAGGAAGGCGCCCGGATATACCAGTACCGCATGCAGCGAAGGATAGGCGCGCGCCGCCTCGCCGGCCCGCCCCAGCACCAGCAGGCAGGCCTGGCCGGCGATCGTGGCACGCATCTCGTCCGTGACCTCCAGGCCGGCGCAGCCGACGAATGTCTTTTCGTGCAGGAAGCGCTGCACCAGGCGCTGCAGGCGCAGACGTTGGTCTCTGTCCATGCCGTCATACTGGGGAATATTTCGTGCCAGCACAGCGACCAGGTCTGGCGCCAGCGGACGCGCCAGGGCGCGCCGCAGGCGCCATTTGGGCAGCAGGAATGCCGCCAGCAATCCGGCCCCGAGCAGGCCGGCGATGATGCCTTCCATGTCAGGCTTTCCGTGTCGTCGCGACCCAGTCCAGCACCTCGTCCGCGCCGCCGACCAGCCGGCCGCCGACGAATACCTGTGGCCAGGTCAGGCGCCCGGTCAGGCCACGCAGGACGCTGGTCGTGATGATCTGGTCTTCCGGGATATCGGTGAAGACGATGCCATTCTCGCGCAAGGCGGACTTGGCGCGCGCGCAATGCGGACAGCCGGGGCGCGAGAACATCACCACCGGCTCGGGAATCCGGGCCTGCGGATTGATATACCTGAGCATGGTGTCGGCATCGGACACCTCGAACGGGTCGCCCTCGCGCTGCGGCTCGATGAAGACTTTCTCGATCACGCCGTCCCGCACCAGCATCGAGTAGCGCCAGGAACGCTTGCCGAAACCGAGTTCGCGCTTGTCGACCAGCATGCCCATGCCCTCGGTGAAGTCGCCATTGCCGTCGGGAACCAAGGTGATGTTGCCGGCGTCCTGTCCGGTCTTCCACTGGTTCATCACGAAGGCATCGTTGACCGCGATGCACAGGATATCGTCGACCCCGTTTTCGCGCAGCACCGGCGCCAGTTCGTTGTAACGTGGCAAGTGGGTCGAGGAGCAGGTCGGCGTGAAGGCGCCCGGCAGGGCGAACACGACCACGGTCTTGCCCTTGAACAGCTCGTCCGTGCTGAGGTCGCGCCACGCGTCGTCGGGCCTGGCCTTGAAGGTCACGCGCGGGACCGGCCTGCCTTGCAGGGATTCGGGTGTCGGTAGTGCGGGACTGGTGGACATCGTTCTTCCTTTCCTTGGGGCGGCCCCTCGGCCGCATGGGGAGGCAGGTAAGGACTATTGACCGGTTTTCAACGCGCCCCCAAAAAAATTGTCTGCTTGAAAAATACAATGCCGCGCACAGGGCGCGGCATGCATGACGACAGCGATCGTCGGACCGGGTGCGCCGCGGGTCTCGACCGCGGCGCACCGGTAACGCGGCTCAGGCGCGTTCCTTGGCGGCCTGGCCTGGGGGCGGGCCGAACAGCGCGGCGACCAGCGGATCGCGGGTGACCGGGCTGCGGTTGACGCGGATCGCGTAGTGGGTATCGTCCGCCAGGATGTGGAAGTGGCGGCCGCTGCCGGCCATGTTCTGCTCGCGCAGGCCCGGGCGCTCCTTGCGCGGGGCGGCGCCTTCACGCTTCGGCTGGCAGATCGCGGCCAGGAAAGCCTTGACGCGCTCCTGGTCGGGGCAGATCTGGTAGACGGCCTTGCCGAGGTAGGTGGCGGTGCCTTCGATGTAGCGCGCCAGCTCGATGACGCCGGCTTCGCGCAGGTCGCGGATGTACTTGCGTGCGCCGGACGGCGAGAATTTCAGGAACCATGCGATCTCGTCGGCCAGCATCTCGTGGGTCGACAGCTCGTTGATCAGCTTCTGCATGTTTTCGATCCGGCGCTGCGTGGCCGAGGTCGAACGGACGCGTTCGATCGGCGCCAGCGAGATCGGGGCGCGCTCGGTCGGCTGGGGCGGGACGCGTTCGATCAGCGCAGATTTGCTGGAAGTGTGCACTGCGCCGATGTCGCCTTGCACCGCGTTGTGATGGGTCGTTGCATGCATATTGGTGAGCTCCGTTGAGAGTGAGACTGTGTGGTCCGGGTCGCTGTGTGCCGTATGACACCCTGACAACACCTCGGGTTCCGCTTAACTGGTATCAAGATTGCCTGCCTCAGGCACCCCGGTCTGTGCGCCATCCAACATTCAAGAACATTCCTGAAAGCATTTTTAGCAAGCACAGGTTTCTCTTCACGGTCGATTTTTTTTGCAGCGCACCAAGTGCATGTAACTGTTGCGCAAAATCACATCGTATCCATATGGCATTTCCAGCACTGTTGTAAAATCACACAGGTTCGTTCCCTTGGGTGCGCTACCGCACCGAGCGAGCGGAACTTGCACTGTTATTCTTTATCCAACATCTGTGTCAAGGCATGCGATGTCAACAACCCTTCACCTTATGGGAGTCACCTGTGAATAATACGAAGAAGATCGCCCTGGCCGCCGCCATCCTGTGCGCGTCTGGCACCACCATGGCCCAAGAAATCAACCCATCGTGGTACATTCAGCCGAACGTCATCTATGCCAAGCCGGACAGCCGCTTTGGCGTCGGTGACCGCGACTGGGGCGGCGGCCTGAAGTTCGGCAAGGCCGTGTCGCCCATGTGGGACATCCAGTTCGGCGGCAGCCAGGTCCGTTTCAATGACGGTCCTGCACGCTACCGTCAGACCCTGCTGGGCGCCGATGCCCTGATGATGTTCTCGCGCGACCGCTTCCGTCCGTTCGTGCTGCTGGGCCTCGGCCTGGAGCGCGACAAGGTGGTGAACCCGCTGCGCAACGTTGGCAAGAATTCGCCGTACGCCACCGCCGGCCTGGGCTTCCAGGCATCGCTGACCGACCAGTGGTCGCTGCAGGCTGACCTGCGCGCCGTGCGTGGCTTCCTGCGCGATCACGAGCAGTTCGGCTTCCGTCGCAGCACCAACAAATACCTGACCGTCGGCCTGAACTACGCGTTCAACCCGCCGCCAGCACCGCCGGCACCGGCTCCGGCACCGGTCGTCGAAACCCCGGCACCGGCTCCGGCACCGGAACCGGTCGCGCCGCCGCCAGCGCCGCCGCGCTTCCAGAAAGTGACCCTGGAAGCGACCAAGCTGTTCGAGTTCGACAAGTCGGACATCATCATGCCGTCGCCGAAGCTGGATGAAATCGCCGCTGCGCTGCAGGCCGACCCGAGCATCACCGACGTCGACATCACCGGCTACACCGACCGCCTGGGTACCGAGAAGTACAACCTGCGCCTGTCCGAGCGCCGCGCCAACGCGGTGCGCGACTACCTGGTCAGCAAGGGCGTCGACGGCAACCGCCTGAAGGCCTACGGCAAGGGCGAAGCGAACCCGCTGGTCCAGTGCGACCAGAAGAACCGCAAGGCCCTGATCGACTGCCTGGAGCCGAACCGCCGCGTCGAGGTCGAGCAGATCACGATCGAGAAGCGCGTCCAGTAAGGTCCGGCATCCATGTCCTGCCCTCCGTCCGCCCCGTGCGGCCGGAGGCGGGCATGAAAGCCGCCATGAGCATGCGAGGGGGCTACGGCCCCCTTTTCAATTGGAGGATCGACTATGGCTGTCAACAAATGGCGACCGTTTTCGCGCCAGCTGCTACAGGTGATGCGCTGTTCGGTGACCGAATGGCTGGAGCATCGCGCATCCAGCAAGGGCGCCGCGCTCGCCTTCTACACCCTGTTCTCGCTGGCCCCGGTGCTGGTGCTGGTGATCGCCGTCGCCGGCTTCTTCTATGGCGCCGAAGCGGCCCAGGGCCAGCTGATGAACCAGCTGCGCGGCCTGGTCGGCGCCCAGGGCGCGGAAACCATCCAGACGATCCTGGCTGGCGCCCGCAACAAGGAAAGCGGCATGATGGCCACCATCATCGCCACCGTGCTGCTCCTGATCGGCGCGACTACCGTGTTCGCCGAGCTGAAGGATAGCCTGGACGAGATCTGGGACGTGCCGCCGCCGCCAAACGCCGGCTTCTGGAACCTGGTGCGTACCCGCCTGCTCTCCTTCGGCCTGATCCTGGTGCTCGGCTTCCTGCTGATGGTGTCGCTGGTGGTGAGCGCGGCCCTGGCGGTGGTCGAGGAATACATCGGCGGCATGTGGAAGGAAGCGGCCGTGGTAATGGGCTGGGTGGCCTGGGCCATCAGCTTCCTGGTGATCGCTACCCTGTTTGGCGTGATCTACAAGCTGCTGCCCCGCATCAGGCTGTCCTGGCACGACGTGGCCATCGGCGCGCTCGGCACCGCGGCCATGTTCACGCTCGGGAAGTTCGGAATCGGCCTGTACATCGGCAACAGCGGCGCCGCCGACAGCTTCGGCGCCGCCGGCTCGCTGATCGCGCTGCTGCTGTGGGTGTACTACTCGGCCCAGATCTTCTTCCTCGGCGCCGAGTTCGCGCGCCAGTATGCGCTGCAGCTCGGCAGCCTGAGGCACCGGCCGGCGCACGAGACCGGCGACAAGAAGAAGGCCGAGCGCGAGGCGGGCAGCGCCACCTGGAAGAACGGCCGCGCCGTGTGAGGGGGTGCCTGGCGGCCACGCCGCCGGGCTATTCGCCCAGCAGCTCCGACACCACTTCCATGCCCTCGACCCGCTCGGCCACCACCTTCAGCACCATCACCACCGGCACCCCCAGCAGCAGTCCCCACATGCCCCACAGCCAGCCCCAGAACAGCAGGCTCACGAACACGGCCGCCGGGTTCATCCTGGCGATGCGGCCGGTCATCCAGGTGGCGACGACCATGCCGACCAGGGTCGCGATGCCAAGCGAGGACCCCGCCACCAGGATCACCATGCGCAGCGACTCGAACTGGAAGAAGGCAACGGCCCCGGTCGCGAGCGTGATCAGGAGCGGCCCGAAGTAAGGAATCACGTGGGCCAGGCCGGCAAATGCCGCCCAGGCGCCGGCATTCTCGAGCCCGATGGCGCGCAGCGCGGCCCAGGTCAGCAGGGCCAGCAAGAGATTGGTCACCAGCAGCATGAACATATAGCTCTGGATCGCATTGTTGATGTCGTCCAGGATGTGCACGGTGACCTTCTTGCGGGTCAGCGAGGGGCCGGTCAGCTTGACCAGCTTGCGCTTGAAGGTGTCGCCGGCCAGCAGCAGGAAGAACACCAGGAACACCACCATGGTCGCCTGCGACAGGAAGGTCGCCAGTCCCACCGAGCCGGCCAGCACCCAGTCCATCACGCGGATGCTGGAAGCGCCCGCGGCCGCGGCCGGGGGCAGGGAGTTGGTCCGTTTCTGGACGGCGCGGCGCTGCTCGCCGCCAGTGGCATTGGAAGCGGCGCGCTCGATCTCCGCGGCTGCGGCCTGCACCTGCTGGATGGTCGAGCGCTGGCCGTCGCCGCTGGTGAAGATGCGGGTCACCTTGTGGGTGAGCGTCGGCAGCTCGTCGATGATGTTGAAGAATTCCCCCTGCAGCCGGTACAGGGTGCCACCCATGGCGCCCAGGATCAGGGCGGTCACCAGGGTCGCGCCGATCACGCGCTTGACGCGCCAGCGTTCCAGCCAGCGCACCACGGGATTCAGGGTATAGGCGATGAAAATGCCAAGCAGGAAGGGAACGAAGAATTTCTGCGCCCACTGCAGCGCGAACACGCAGGCCAGGGTGGCCAGGATGCCGAGCGAGAGCCCGCGCGCATGGACATGGAGCGGCAGGCGCAGCCCGCCCGCCTGCAGCGTGAGCTCGTCGCTGGCGGCGCCGGCACCGGAATCCGGGGCTGGCTCGGGTTCCTTGCGGGCAGGAGCGCCCGGCCCAACCCCGGATGTGCTCGCAGCCTGGACAGCAGGTTGTGCCGGTTCGGAGGGTGCGAGCTGCATGGATCGTGCCTTGACTGAGTACTGGGGCCGGGAGCCGGCAAACCGGGGAGCCGGGGAGCCGGGTTGCCCCGGCCCCTGGATTACTTGACGCGGATGTCGTTCTTCACGGAGGTTACACCTTTCACGCCACGCGCGATTTCCACCGCGCGCTGGGCGTCGCGCGGCTCGGCCACGAAGCCCGACAGCTGCACGTCGCCCTTGTAGGTCTCGACGTTGACTTCGGTCGCCTTGACGGTCGGGTCGGCCGCGAAGGCTGCCTTCACCTTGGTGGTGATCATGGCGTCGTCCACGTATTCGCCGGCGGACTTCGAGGTCGGGTTCGACGAGCAGCCCACGGCGGTGATGGCGACGGCGGCGGTAAAGGCGGCGGTGACGAGACGTTGTGCAATTTTCATGATAGCTCCTTGTGGAAAGTCAGACTACTTAAGCAAGCCCATGCGGGCGGTGTGGACGGTACCGGCACGCCGGCCCGCAAAATCATTTCCGGAACGCGGTCTTGGCGGCATTGACGCACTGGTCCTTGACCTCGCCGGCATAGGCATCGCACTTTTCGATCGCGACGCGGTACTGGGCGGCGAGCTTGTCCTGCTGCGCATCCTGGCGCGCCTCGATGCTCTTGCGGTCGGCCTTGGCATCGGCCTGGGCCGCGATCAGGCTTGCCTTGGCCTGTTCCAGGCAGACGTCGCGGTCGTTGCCGGTGACGGCGGCGCAGCGCACGCGGTCGCGGTCGTAGTTGGCCGAGGCGATGCGCATGCGCGCATCGGTGTAGGCCGACAGGGTATTCTTGTACGCGGCGCCCGCTTCTTCCTCGGTGCGCACGCGCGCCGCGCGCGCTTCGGCGATGCACAGCGCATGCGGATTGCCGGCGATCTGATCGCAGCGGGCCTTGGCGGCCTTGTAGTTGGCCTCGGCCATGGCCTTGGCCTGTTCGAATGCGGTCCTGGCGTCGGGTGCGGCCTGGGCGCGCGCCGAACCTGCCCAGGCGAGCGCGGCGCCAACGAGCAGGAAAGCATAGGTTCTTTTCATTTTTTGTTCTCCGTTTGTCAACACGCTTATGACGTTTTACACGTCGCCCGGCCCAGCTTCCGTTCGGTGCCGAACATAGCAAAACGCACAACAACAAACCCACGATGTTCGTGGCGGCGCGGCTGTTCAAGATGGCAGTCGGGGACGGTTAGTCAACGCACAGACCCATGTTGCGGCCGTGTTTATGCTGAACCCATACTTTTGTCAGGAGAACAACATGAAAGCAACCCGTACCCTCGCTGCTGCCGTGCTGGCCACTACCGCCCTCCTCGCCGGCTGCGCTTCGCAGCCCTACGACAGCGGCTACAACACCGGCTACAACAGCGGCTACAACAGTGGCTATAACAATGTGTCCATGGGATATGGCACGATCGAATCGATCCAGGTGACACAGGCCAACCGCACCAGCGGCACCGGCGCCATCCTGGGCGGCGTGGTCGGCGCCCTGGCCGGCAACCAGGTCGGCAGCGGCAGTGGCCGTACCGCGGCCACCGTGGCTGGCGGCGTGGCGGGCGCGGCGATCGGCAATAGCGTCGAGCGCAACCGTAACAGCGGCCAGGAGCTGTATCAGGTTAATGTACGTATGGACAACGGCGAATACCGCACCGTGACCCAGGACAGCGTCTACGACCTGCGCGTGGGTAACCGCGTGCGCATCGTGGACGGCCGCGTCTACCGCTACTGATCCGCGTTGCCGGCCCTGTCCGCGCCAGCCGCCACGCTGGCGCGGCACGGGTGCGCACCTACAGCCGCGGCCCCGTGCCGCGGCTTGACCATCCGCTGGAGGATGCCATGCGACTCATCTCCATCATGCTGAACGGCGCCTGCGCCTACCTGCTCGGCAGTAGCCTGCTGGCGCACGCCCAGGTCCAGAGCGCAACCCACGGCGATGCCGTCGTCGATCCTGTCGCCGCCCAGCAGCAGGCACGCGAGATCGCCAAGGGTGATCCGGCGCGCTGGTACCGCGAGGACAAGACCCGCCAGGAACGGCTGCGCACCCTGCACAAGGAAATCGGCGCGGCGCTGCAGGAGGCGAGGAACGCCTGCAAGAAAGTCTCCGCTACCGAACGCAAGGCCTGCCTGCAGGAAGCGCGCGTCACCTACCAGCGCGACATGGCGCAGGCCAGCGCCCAGCTGGAAGCGCCGGCGCCCTGAGCGCCGCCCGCGCCGCTCCCACCACAAAAACGGCTGTCCAGGGCCTTGTGCCATGGGCGGCTGTTCGCCGCTGCTTCCAATGGCCCTGTCCGCAACTGCCACAGCTGTCCCGCCATAAAAAAAACGGCGTGCAATCGATGATTGCAACGCCGCTCAAGCCCCACCATATTCTTTCGTCCTGCCGCGCCGTGTCAGCCCAGTCCCTGCTGCTGTACGCGGCGCTTGTTCATGTACCAGGCACCCACCCCAAGCAGGATGGCCGCGGCGCCTGCCTGCTTGCCGAGCCGGCGCTGGCGGATGAAGTTCAACACCGCCAGTCCGTAGGGCATCAGGACCGATACGCTGGTGCCGGTCGGCTTCAACAAGGCGTCGGCGCGTGCGCGCAATGCCCAGGTGGCGTGGTCAATCGCGCCGTGCAGCATCACCTCGGGACGCGCCGCGTGCCGGATCTGGGCCCGTGCATGGGCAACGCTGCTTCGGAAAAACTCGCCCTCGCGCAGCAGTTCCTGCTTGCGCTGCGCCGGATCCGCGCTGTGCTTGTGGCCGGCCAGTCCGGTCCGTTCATCTGCATTGTGCATGTTTCCCCTCTTTCGTGTCGCCGCCTAGAGCAGCATGTCGCGGTCGTTCTTCAGTTCATTCATGGTCGCCGGCAGCGAGAGCTTGTCCTGTTTCAGCAGCGCCAGGCCCTTCGCCACCAGCACGCCAGTGATGACCAGGAACACGACGAACAGGATCAGCAGGATCTTCCAGCCCATCTCGTCCCAGGCCAGCGCGACAATGGTCGCGGTACCGTAGGCGATGGTGAACCAGATGCCAAGGACAGCGGCCCCGAACAGGGCTACCAGTTCGATCACGTGCTTGCGCACCTCGGACAGCTCGAGCGCGGCCAGCTCCACCCGCGATACGACCAGGCCGAACAGGCTTTTCATGAGGGTGGACACTCCGCCCATCAGGCCAGGAGCATGCACCACGGTTTCGTCATTCTGCATGGCGCCCCCGGTGCCGCTCATTGCTTGCGGCTGAGGAGGACGCCGAGCAGCACGCCGATGCCGGCGGCGACGGCCAGCGTCCGGTAGGGATTGTCCTTCACATAGATATCGGCCTCGTGCGCCAGCTCACGGCCCTTTTCCAGCGCCTGGTCCTGGTAGCGGCTGGCGCGGCCCAGCGCGCGGTCCAGCAGCTCCATGCCGCGGCTGCGCAATTCCTCGGCCTTGTCGCCCGACAGCGCGGCGGCGGCGGTCAGCATCGACTGGGCGTCGCGCACCAGCGCCTTCAGGTCCGACGAGGCGTCGGATGCGTGCCTGTCGAACTCGTAGCCGCGGGCCGTGGATTGGATGTTGCTGCGGGTGGTGTCTAGCATGGTCTACTCCGGTTTGTCGTGGTTGTTGAATGGTGCCTGGCCTCAGGCCAGCAGGTCGCGCATGTCGTCGGCGTGCTCCTCTTCGACGGCCATGATGTCGACCAGCAGTGCACGCGTGGTTGGATCGCGGTCGCCGATCGCCGCGATCATCTGGCGGTAGGATTCGATGGCGACGCGCTCGGCGATCAGGTCGGCGCGGACCATCGCCTGCACGTCATCCGAATCGTCGTACTCGGCATGGCTGCGCGCGGTCAGCGTGGCCGGATTGAAGTTCGGCGATCCGTTCAGCTGCACGATGCGCTCGGCGATGCGATCGGCGTGGTCCTGCTCCTGCTGGGCATGCTCGAGGAACTCGGCCTTGATGTGGCCGGTATTCGGGCCGCTCACGGTGTAGTAGTGCCGCTTGTAGCGCAGCACGCACAGCAGTTCGGTGGCGAGCGCATCGTTGAGCATCGCAATCACCGCCTCGCGGTCGGCCTGGTAGCCCTCGGTGACGGCGCCGTCGTCGAGATTGGCGGCGGCGCGGCGGATCGCCGCCACGTCGAAGCCATGGGCCAGCTTGTTGGTTTCTTCCATGTGTTACCTCGATACGTGGTTCGGTTGCGTGCCCGGGTTACGCCGGGCCGCTCAGCGTCCGGCCGCGCGCGGCGGAATCTGCGCGTTCTCGTTGGACAGCACGATCTCGACGCGGCGATTGCGCTGGCGGTTCGAGGCCGTGTCGTTCGGCGCCACCGGGAAGGCTTCGCCATAGGCCTTCATGGCGATGCGATTGCGCGGCACGCCCAGCGAGCCCAGCGCGGAGGCCACCGCTTCGGCGCGGCGCTGCGACAGTTCCTGGTTGTACGAAGAGCCGCCGGTGCTATCCGTAAACCCTTCGACCAGCACGGTACGGTTCGGGTTCTGCGCCATCACGTCGGCCAGTTTGCGCAAGGTCGACATGCCGTTCGGCGTGAGCTCGGCCTTGTCGTGGGCGAACAGCACGTCGCCGATGGTCACCACATAGCCACGCTCGGTCTTGACGGCCTGCAGCTCGACCAGCAGCGCTTCCAGCACCGCGGCGCGCTGCGCCAGCGCGGCGTTCTGCTGCTGGGCGGCGGCGGCCTGCTGCTGGGCGGCCTGGGCCTGCATCTGGGCCTGGGCAGCGGCGGCCTGGGCCGCCTCGGCTTCGCGCTTGGCGCGGTCGGCCTCGAGCGTACGCGCTTCCAGCCGCACCTGGTCGCGTTCGTGCGCCGCGTTCGCCATGTCGGCTTCGGCCGCCTTGGCGCGTGCCACTTCGACCGCGGTGGCGACGCGCTGCTTGGCCAGGTAGGCCAGGCGGTCGACATCGGCCACGGCTTCGCGCCGCGCCGCGGCAGCATTCGCCTGGTCGAGGGCCTCGCTGGCCTGCCTGAATTCCAGCGGCGCGTATTGCGACACCTGTGGGTTGTTGTTGGCGGCCACGAAGTCGGCGCGCGCCTGGTCCAGCGTCGGCGTGCTCATCGGGGCGGTGGCGCAGGCGGTGGCCAGCACGGCGGCCGCCAGCAGCGACATCATCGAACGGTTTTTCATGCTTTTGTCCTTTTTTCCTGGGCGCCGCGCAGGGCGGCGGTCAATGGAGGGAACTTCTTCTTGTCGCGACAGGCGCTGCTTATTGCGGAGTCGTGGTCGGGGCCGGCTGCGAGTTGGCGCGCTCGACTTCCTCCCGCAGCACGCGCAGGTCTTCGTTCAGCGCGTTCGATGCCGCGGTCGCCTTGGCCGAATTGGCCTTGCTCTGCGCCAGCTTGGCGTCGGCCTGGGCCTGGATCGCCAGTTCGCGCGCCAGCTTGTAGTCGCGTGCGGCCAGGGCCTGGTTCGCGCGCAGCATTTTCTCGCGCGCCACGGTGATCTCGGCCGGGGCCAGTTCGGCGGCGCCGGCCGACACGGCATTCTCGACCGCGTTGCGCGACACCGCCACGTCGGCGGTCGCCGGCGCCTTTTGCGGATTGGCGCAGCCGGCCAGTACCAGCGCGCCTGCCAGCGCAGCTGCCGTCGTCAGGCTGCCCAGCATCCGGGTCATCGGGTGTTGTTGGTCCATCGCTGCTTCTCCTATTGTTGAGGAAATGTCCTTGGTAACGTTATAAACCTGTTATCTCCTGGTTTCGGTTCGCTGGCGCACATTGCTGGACCGGTGCAGGCTGGCGCAGCGGGACAGGGTTAGGCAGCGCACATTGGCCGCGCCGTCCTTTGCGCTAAGCTGGGCCGGAACCATCACTACAATGAAAGTCCGCCATGGCCGAGACCGAAAAGCCGGCGGCGCAAGGCCGTCATCCGTCGCGCCGCAACAAGATACTGCTGGGCACACTGGGCATCCTGGTGGCGATCCCGGTGATCGCCATCATCTTCATCCTCACCTTCGACTGGAACCGGGCCCGCCCCTGGATCAACGCCAGGGTCAGCCAGGCGATCGAACGCCCGTTTGCCATTCGCGGCGACCTCGACGTGGAATGGGAGCGCCCCGCGCGCACGATGGCGCCGTCGGAGCGCAGCTGGCGCGACCACATTCCCTGGCCGCACCTGATCGCCAACGATACCCACATCGGCAACCCGGCCGGGCTGCCGGCCCGGGACGCGGGCAGCGCACGCCAGTTCTCGTTCTCGCTCAATCCGTTTGCCCTGCTCTCGCGCACCATCCACATCCCGCTGTTGCGCTTTGACGGTCCGCGCGTCGACCTGCTGCGCCTGGACGAGAAGCGCAACAACTGGACCTTCAAGCGCCAGGACAAGAAGTCCGGCTGGACCATCGACCTCGACCGCGTGGTGCTGACCGACGGCATCGTGCACATGGAGGACGCGGTGACGAAGTCCGACGTCACGGCCCGCGTGCGCACCCTGGAGCGCAATCCCCGCTATGGCGTGGGCTGGACCCTCGACGGCAGCTACAACGGCGCGAAAGTAAGCGGTGGCGGCAAGGCCGGCGCGGTGCTCTCGCTCAAGCAGCAGTCGACCCCGTATCCGGTGCAGGCGGACATGCGTTCCGGCGCCACCCACATCGCGGTGGAAGGCACGGTCACCCGCCCCGCGAAGCTGGCGGCCATCGACCTGCGCCTCGAGCTGGCCGGCCCCAGCATGGACCAGCTGTATCACTTCACCGGCGTGGTGCTGCCGACCACCGGACCGTTCTCGACCTCGGGCCGCCTGACCGGGACCCTGGGCGAGGAGAACAGCCGCTGGGTCTACGACGGCTTCAAGGGCAAGGTCGGCGCCTCCGACATCGGCGGGCGCCTCGAGTACACGACCGGCGCGCCGCGCCCCAGGCTGTCGGGCAAGATCCGTTCGCGCCAGCTCGTGTTCGCCGACCTGGCGCCCCTGATCGGCGCCGACTCGAACGCCGCCAAGAAACAACGCAATGCCGACGTACTGCAGCCGAACGGCAAGGTACTGCCGGTCGAGGAATTCAAGACCGAGCGCTGGAACAAGCTCGATGCCGACGTGCGCTACTCGGCCGAACGCATCGTCCGGGAGACAGCCTTCCCGATCAGCAAGCTGTCGACCCACCTCAAGATGAACAACGCAGTGCTCGACCTGGAGCCGCTCGAGTTCGCGATGGCGGGCGGCACGGTGCGCTCGAATATCCGCCTCGACGGCCGCGGACGCGCAGGGCCGAAGGCGATCAAGGCCCAGGCCAAGGTCACCGCGCGCAAGATCGAGATCAAGAAGCTGTTCCCGAAGATCGAGCAGCTGCAGGCGACGGTGGGCAGCATCAACGGCGACGCCAGCCTGAGCGCGCAGGGCAATTCCGTGGCCAGCCTGCTCGCCGGCGCCAACGGCGAACTGAAGACCCTGATCAACCAGGGACAGGTCAGCAAGATGCTGCTCGAGATGATGGGCCTGAACGTGGCCAACATCATCGTCACCAAGCTGTTCGGCGACAAGCAGGTGCAGCTGAACTGCATGGCCACCGATTTCGACGTGCGCAACGGGGTGGCGCGCACGCGCTACTTCGTGGTCGACACCCAGGAAGCGCTGATCAACATCAGCGGCAGCATCAACCTGGCCAACGAACAGATGGACCTGCGCATCGATCCAAAGACCAAGGGCCTGCGCCTGTTCTCGCTGCGCTCGCCCTTCTACGTGCGCGGTCCGTTCAGCCAGCCCGACGTCTCGGTCGACAAGGGCATGCTGGCAATGAAGGCCGGCAGTGCCATTGCCCTGGCCGCGGTGGCACCGGTGGCAGCCCTGATTCCCCTGATCAATACCGGACCGGGCGAGGACAGCCACTGCGCGCGCCTGCTCGCCGAGTCGCGCGAGAAGCCGCGCGCCCCGCCGCCCGGCAAGACGCGCTGAGCCGGGGTGCGGAATTTGCACGCAATTGTGAGTTGTCGAACAGACCAGACCGTGACGAAAACCCTATTCTGCATCCATGGACTCGACGAACACTGCCGCATGACGCGATTCAACCAGCAGCACCGTATCGCCAGTGCCCTGCTCGCCACCCTGCTCGTCACTCAGTTAATGGGCCAGCTTGCCGGATGTGCGGTGACGGAAAGCCCCAGTGTGGCGGCGAGTCCGGTCGACGATGCCGCCATCACTGCCAGTGTCAAGGCGGCCCTTGCCGGCGATCCGGCGCTGAAGGTTTCCGAACTCGGCGTCGAAACCGCGCAGGGCGTGGTGCGGCTGAGTGGCTTTGTCAGCTCGGCAGACAGCGTCGCGGCAGCGGCCTCGGTTGCACGTACCGTCCAGGGCGTGAAATCGGTCAGGAATGATTTGCGATTGAAATAACCCACCGTTAAGGAGAATGACCATGAAAACCATCAAACAACTGGTAGTGACCGCAAGCCTGGCAACCGCCGCACTCGGCCTGGCCGGCTGCTCGGGCATGTCGCAGCAGGACAAGAATACCGCCATCGGCGCTGGCGCCGGTGCGGTCATCGGTGGCGCGCTGACCGGCGGCAGCGCCGTGGGCACCGTGGGTGGCGCAGCCGTGGGTGGCGTCATCGGCAACCAGGTCAACAAGACCAACTGAGCAGGACCAAGCGTTTTTTAATCCGACTCCGACACGAGAAGGCCTGGCATCCGCCAGGCCTTTTTGTTGGTGGACCCGGAATGCACTGGCGATGCCCGCGTTCCAGGCTCCAGGCTTACCGCAGCCCGGCCACCGTTTGGGCGCCGGCGTCCTTGACGATCGCGTAGCAGGTGCAGGAGGCGGCCGCCAGGCCGTCCGGATCGAGGATTTCGATATTGCCGCGGCTGTAGATGATCAGCCCCTGCTGCTGCAGCGCGCTGGCGGCCTTGGTGACGCCAACCCGGCGTACGCCGAGCGCATGGGCCAGGAACTCATGGGTGAGGTGGAATTTGTCGGATTGCAGCCGGTCGCGGGTGATCAGCAGCGAGCGCGCCAGGCGCGCCTCCAGGACGTGGAAGCGGCTGCAGACGGCGATCTGGATCGCCTGCGCCAGCAGGGCTTCCGTGTAGCGGTACAGCACCCGTTGCAGCGAAGGGTTGCGCGCCGCCTCCGTGCGGAAGCGGGCGGCCTCCATGCGGCTGGCGCTGCCGGCGCGCTGGACCACCGCGCGCACCTGGGTGCTGTCGTGGTCCGGTGCCACGCTGGCGCCGACCATGCCCTCGCGCCCGACCTGGCCGACCTCGAGCGTCATGCGGCCTTCGGCCACGCCCATCAGCGAGACCAGGCAATCGTGGGGAAAGTACACGTGGCGCAGCGGTTCGCCCGCTTCGCACAGGACATCTCCGACCTCGACCGTGACCGGATCGAGCAGCGGCAGGATGGCTGCCAGTTCCTGCGGCGCCAGCGCGGCCAGCAAGAGGTTGCTGTTGTGTTCGACGATGGGCGGCGGTACGGCAAAGTTCATCGGATTCTCGCGTGGTGACTGCATGGCGCAAACCGTCTGGCGGATACATTTGCAAACAATTTAGGTCAGCGTAACCCCTGCCCTCCGCATGGGTATGTACGGTGACGCACGGAACCGCCTGTTGTTCCTGAGGACAATCCGAACATGCAAGGAGTAACCGGCCCGGGCACGGACGGGCCCGACAAGACAAGCCGAAAAGGACGCAACATGACTACCTCCCCTTCCCCGCGTGGACGCATGCATCCGCTGATGATGCTGGCCGCCCTTGCGGTTTTGCTGTTCTGCCTGGTCGGCACCGCGGCCATCCTGGGCTGGATCCCCGCGTCGGTGGGCAGCACCGGCGAGCGCCAGCTGAGCGAATCCGAGCGCCTGGCGCTGGCCTCCACCCTGCCCCAGGGCGGACTGCAGCCTGCACCGGGCGTAGCGGTGCCGGGCCAGCAGCTGGCCCCGGGCTATGCCGGGCCAGCCACTGGTGGCGCACCAGCCACTTATCCGGTCCAGCCGGCCCCGGCGGCCGAGGCCTATGCGCCGGCCACTGCCTATGTGGCGCCCGCGGCAGCGGCCACGGCTGCGGCCGCAGCCACGACAGTCCATGAGCGGCCGGCCAGCAGGCCGGTACAGCTCGCCGCCGCGGACAGCGAGCGCAACTGGTGCTCGAACTGCGGCAACGTGGAATCGGTACGCACCATCAAGCAGCGCGCCCAGGGCAGCGGCCTGGGTGCGGCCGGCGGCGCCGTCATCGGGGGCCTGCTGGGCAACCAGGTCGGTGGCGGCAGCGGCCGCACCCTTGCCACCGCGGCCGGCGCGATCGGCGGCGCCGTGGTCGGCAACCAGGTCGAGGGCAACATGAAGGCCACGACCAGCTACGAAATCAAGGTGCGCCTCGACGATGGCAGCGTGCGCACTTTCCGCCAGAGCAAGGCGCCGCAGTGGCGCAGCGGCGACCGGGTTCGCATCGTCAAGGGCCGCCTGCGCGCGGTGAGCTGAGCCCGGCGCAGCCGCCGCCCGGTATGCCGAGGAGAGTCGCCGCAAGGTGCCTCTCCTTTATTTTTGTGTAGCAACTTTCTTGGATGCAATGTGCGGCAGCGCACGGAACAATGGATGAGCTCACCCGACAATGCTTTCACGCGGATACTGCGTGCGGTGCTAGAGCAACCATTGAACAGGGGAACGCATCATGAACAGCATGGCATGGATCGGCATCATCGTATGGGGAATGATCGTGGCGGCATTCGGACTGCTCTCGGCCCATCCGCCGGGTGAAGCGGCTGCCGGCGGGCTGCAGGCGCAGGATGTGGTCTTCCTGGTGGCAGGCGGCCTGCTGACCTGCCTGATCGGGATCACGGGACTGCTCGGCTTCATGGGCTGGATTCCCGGCTTGCGCAAGGAAAAAGCTTGCACGTGATTCAAGCATCCGTACGCCATCGTACAGAGGGCGACCAGGGGCGACGGCATACTGGAACCACGACGCCGAAGCGCGTGATCCAAGTAAAGGAGCAGCATCATGCTATACACCATTGCCGTCATCCTGATCGTCCTTTGGCTGCTGGGCCTGGTAACTTCCTACACCATCGGCGGCTTCATCCACATCCTGCTGGTCGTTGCCGTGATCATGATCCTGGTGCGCCTGATCAGTGGACGGGGCATCTAGCCGCGCGCTCCCTTTCGCCCCCAATCCGTTTCGCAGTCTTGCCCGGGACGGGCTTGAGCGCGAAGCGGATTTTTCATTCAAGGAGAACATGATGCATACTAAACTGACGAAATCCGTACTGGCCGCCGCCCTCGTGGCCCTGACCGCCACCGGCTGCGCCGACATGAGCCCGACCCAGCGCGGCACCGCGCAGGGCGCCGGCATCGGCGCCGGCCTGGGCGCCGTGATCGGCGCCACCACCAGCGGCGGCGGCAGTGGTCGCGCCACCCGCGGCGCCGTCATCGGCGGCGCCCTGGGCGCGGTCGCCGGCAATATCTGGTCGAAGCGGATGGAAGCCCAGAAACAGGCGATGGAACAGGCCACCCGCGGCACCGGGGTGCAGGTCAGCCAGACGGCCGACAACCGCCTCAAGCTCGAGATTCCGAGCGACGTCTCGTTCGATACCGGACGCTCGGACATCAAGCCGAACTTCCAGCCGGTGCTCGACCGTTTCGCCAGCACCCTGAACGAGAACCCGGCCACCACCGTGATCATCATCGGCCACACCGACAGCACCGGCACGCCGGAAATCAACCAGCCGCTGTCGGTCGACCGCGCGGCCCGTACCCGCGACTACCTGGCGGGACGTGGGGTGAGCCCGTCACGCATCACCATCGAAGGCCGCGGCGAACGCGAGCCGATCGCCTCGAACAACGATGCCGCCAGCCGCGCGCGCAACCGCCGCGTCGAGATCTACGTCGCCGAACGCGGCTAAGCGAACTGGCGCGCTGGCATGCGCGCCACAAGCCTTCAAGGGCCGACGCTGTCGGCCCTTGTTCCGTGCGCAGCGCAGCACGCGGCGCCACCCCGTGCAGTAACTCAGCTGGTCTCGGTGAATGCCAGGTAGAGCGCGCGCGCACGATGCGCCACCGGACCGGCTTCCAGCATGCGCTCCTCGTAGCGGGTACAGGGCGTGACCTTGCCATAGTTGCCGGTGCTGAAGATTTCGCGTGCCGACAGCAGTTCGGCCGGCGCCACGCTGCGCTCCTCGACCCGCACGCCCTCCTCCGCCAGCAGCGCGATCACGCGCGCGCGCGTGATACCGGCCAGGAAAGTACCATTCAGCCGGGGCGTCACCACGGCGCCATCGGCGGTCACGAGGAACAGGTTCGACGTGGCGAACTCGGCCACGTTGCCATCGGCATCCAGCATGATCGCCTGGTCGAAACCGCGCGCTTTTGCCTCGCGCATCGCGCGGGTCGAGTTGGCATACAGGGCCGAGGCCTTGGCATCGGTCGGCGCCATGCTCGGCTGCGGGCGCAGCAGCGTCGACAGGCAGGCCGAGAAGCCGCTGAATGGCGGCAGCGGCGCGTCGAAGATGGTCAGCGCGAAGCGGCTGGCCTCGGCCACCGGGATCAGGAAGCCGTCGGTGCCGAACACGAGCGGGCGGATGTAGAGTTCCGCATCGGCGGGAAACTTCGCCACGCCTTCGCGCACCAGCGCCTCCATCTCGTCCACGTCCAGGGGACAGCGCAGGCCCAGCTTCTCGCTGGAAGCAAGCACGCGCTCCAGGTGCGGGCGCAGGTCGGGCAAGTGGCCGCGCAGGGCCCGGGCGCCATCGAATACCGAGGAACCCAGCCACAGGCTATGGTCCATCGCCCCATACAGTGGAACATTGCCTTCGCTCCAGCGGCCATCGAAATAGGTCAGGTACATGCTTGTCTCACGGTGACATCGGCCCGCCAGTGTACCGCTTTCGGGGTGGCCATTGTTCGGTGGCGAACCATGCGGCGTCGATGCCTCGCGTACACTACGGTTTTACAAGATCAACTGCCCATGCTTGCCATTCTCGAACGGATCCATCCTGACAGCGACCGGATCGACCTGCTGGTCGACCTGGTCGATTGCCTGCGCCCGCGTCATCGCTGGGTCTGGCAAAAGGAGGACGATCCGGCGCGGCAGGTGCGCACCCTGACCCAACTGCTCAAGGGCAATCCATCGCAGGCCTGGGCCCTGCGGCGCTACCTCACCACCCTGCTCGAGCAGCGCCGCCATACCAGCCTGTACAGCGATATCGGCATCCTGTCCAACGATGGCTTCGTCACCGAACTGAAGCGTCGCGTCAGCTACCGTTTCCTGCCGCCCGCGTTCAACGACCTCTACCTGTCCGATGCGCTCAACCAGGTGCTGTACGACGAGGACGACCACGTCTGGATCCGGGCGGTGCCGAACAGCGACTGGATGGTGCTGTTCGATGTCATCGCGAATGCGCCGCCGCCCCAGGACACGGCCCCGGACCGGGCCCGCTACGTCACCCTGATGGGCCTGCTCGACGCGATCCGCACCCTGTCCTGCCGCATCTGCGCGCTTGGCCTGGAGCCGCGCCTGGTCCACAGCTACGGCGAGATCGAGGAATTCGACTCGCCCTTCCTGATGCAGAACATCGAGGTCAACCACTACCTGGACGAATACGCGCGCTACCTCGACGGCAAGATCGCACAGCCGGAACCGGCCCGCCACCTGCTGGTGATGCTCGACCAGTGCGAGGCGGTGGTGCTGCGGATCCGGCGCAGCGCGCTGGCCAGCGGCACCAGCGTGGCCCTGACCTATCTGCTGGTGGCCCTGCACCAGAGCATCGACCGCCTGCACAAGCTGCTCTACCTGGTGGATGTCAGCGGCGAGCTGCCAAGCGCGTCCACGGTCGACCTGGAGGAAGTGGCCAACCGCAGCGCCAATCCGGGCAGTCCGGTGGCCAGCGCGCGGCGCCTGGCGGCGATCGCCCTCGCCGAGGAATTGATCGAAGCACACAACACGAAATACCAGGTGCGCGGCCTGCTGCGCGACAATGTCGATCTGCTAGCCCGCAACGTCACCGAGAACGCCAGCCGCACCGGCGAGCACTACATCGCCGAAACCCGGCGCGACCTGCGTCACATGCTGGTGGCGGCCTCGGGTGCCGGCTTCATCGTCGGATTCATGGCGATGTTCAAGATCATGCTGGGCTACCTGCGCACCGCGCCCCTGGTCGAGGCCTTCCTGTTCAGCATGAATTATTCGCTGGGCTTCATCCTCATCTACGTCCTGCATTTCACGGTGGCCACCAAGCAGCCGGCCATGACGGCCCAGCACATCGCGGCCTCGCTGCACAAGGCCGACAACGGGCGCGGACTGGATGTGGATAGCCTGGCAGACCTTGTCACCAAGGTATTTCGTACCCAGATAGTAGCTGTGCTCGGCAACGTGCTGCTGGCCTTCCCGGTGGCCTGGGCGATCGCGGTGGGCTACAAGGCCATCAACGGCAACCACATCGTCGATCCGGCCAAGGCGCACCACCTGCTGGCCGACGTCGATCCGCTGCACAGCCTGGCCCTGTTCTACGCGGGCATCGCCGGCATCTGGCTGTTCGTGGCGGGACTGATCTCCGGCTACTACGACAACAAGGCGCTGTACACCCGCATGGGGCAGCGTGTGCGCCAGCTGCGCCGCCTGCGCCGCCTGCTCGGCGAAGAGCGCCTGGGCCGTTTTGCCGACTATATCGAGGACAACCTGGGTGGCCTGATGGGTAACTTCTTCTTCGGCATCATGCTGGGCATGACGGGCACCGTCGGTTACCTGCTCGGCCTGCCGCTCGACATCCGTCACGTCACCTTCTCCACGGCCAACCTGGCCACGGCCCTGGTCGGCCTCGACTACGCGCTGCCGCTGGAAGACGTCGCCATCGCCGGCGCCGGCGTCCTGCTGATCGGCGCCGTCAACCTCCTGGTCAGTTTCGGCCTGGCGCTGTGGGTGGCGATGCGCGCCCGCAAGATCCGCTTCAAGCGCGGCATCCTGCTGGTGCAGGCGCTGGGGCGCCGCCTGCTGGCCTCGCCCATCGATTTCTTCCTCGGCCCGAAGACCCGTCCTCCCACCCTGGTCCAGGACGACCCTAGCAGCGAACTCATCGTGAAGGACACGAAATGAAGAACAAGCGCCTAAGCACTTTCCTGGCCTTCCTGGCCTTTGTCTGCGTGGTCGCCTCATGCAAGAGCCTGCCCGACGCGAGCGACCTGCCGGACAGCGCGCACAAGGCGGTGCCGACGGTGGCCACGCCGCGCGGCATGCTGCAGCCGAAGCAGGCGGCCCAGCTGCTGGCCAAGCGCTGGGCAAACGCCTCGCCCGACCTGAAGCAGCTGGCGCTGCTGGAAGAACAGGCCACCGGCGCCCCGCTCATTCCCGGCAACAAGGTGACCCTGCTGTTCGACGGCCCGGCCACCATGCGCGAGATGATGGCGGCGGCGCGCGAGGCGAAGTCCTCGATCAACCTGGAAACCTATATCTTCGACCGCGATCCGATCGGCCTGCAGTTCGCCGAACTGCTGGCGGAAAAGCGGCGCCAGGGCGTGATCGTCAACATCATCGCCGACGGTGTCGGCACCCTGGCCACGCCCAAGGAATTCTTCGAGCGCATGCGCGCCGCCGGAATCAATGTCCTGATCTTCAATCCGGTCGATCCGACCAAGCGCCCCGGCAACTGGCAGCTGAACAACCGCGACCACCGCAAGATCATGGTGGTCGACGGCCGGGTCGGTTTTACTGGCGGCATCAACATCAGCGAGACCTATGCCAACAGCTCGCTGTTCCGTTCGCGCAAGAAGCCGGAAACGGTGGACAGCGAGCAAGTGGGCTGGCGCGACACCCACATCCGCATCGAAGGCCCGGCCGTGGCCGCGCTACAGTACGCCTTCATCGACAACTGGGTGCGCCAGGATGCCGGCGAGCTGCCGCAGGCCGACTACTTCCCGCGCCTGGCCCCGGTCGGCGACAAGGTGATGCGGGTGCTGGCCACCACGCCGGACCGCGATTCCGAGATCTACAAATCGCTGATGGTGGCGATGAACGAGGCCAAGAAGTCGATCCACATCACCTCCGCCTACTTCGTGCCGGACCAGCAGATCGTCGATTCGCTGAAGGCGGCCGCGCAGCGCGGCGTCGACGTCAAGCTGGTCCTGCCGGGGGTGTCGGACCACGACCTGATCAAGCACGCCGGGCAGGCCTTCTATGATGAACTGCTCCAGGGCGGGGTCAAGATCTACCAGCTGCAGGTGGCCGTGCTGCACGCCAAGACGGCCGTCATCGACGGTATCTGGTCGACCATCGGCTCGGCCAACATCGACCGCCGCAGCTTCATCCACAATTACGAGCTGAACGTGGTGGTGCTGGACCCGGCCTTTGGCCAGGACATGGAAAACGCCTTCAACGAAGACCTGCGCAGCTCGAAGCAGGTGACGCTGGAAGGGTGGCGCGACCGGCCCTGGAAGGACCGGCTCCGCGAATTCATGGGCCGCCTGGCCGAATACTGGATCTAGGCCGGCCTTCCTGCGCCTACAGGCCGGCGGCCAGCAGGCCGTCGTTGTGCGGGGTCCAGACGTTGCCAGCGCGCAGGAACTTGTCGGTGTCGGCCACGTCGAAGCGGCCGTGCACCACATCCCAGCCGTAGCGGTCGACCTCGACCCGGTCCGGCGTGACCCGCAGCACATTGAAGGAATTGACTTCGCCACGTCCGCGGGTCGAGGTCGCCGTCCCAGCCTGGATCACCAGCGCCGCGTATTCGCTGATCTCGTAGCGCGCGGCCGTGCTGCCAGCGTGGCTGGCGTGCATGTGGCCGCCCATCAGGATGTCGATGCCGCATTCGGAAAAGGCCCGCATCGCGCGTCCGGCCCGGTTGACCAGGTCGCGCTCCTCGAAGTGGTCCGGCAGGTCGAAGGGGTGGTGGGCTACCACGATGCGCGTCACCGAGGCCGGCAGGCCGGTCAGGCGCGCGCGTACCGCCGCCAGCTGCTCGCGGCTCACGCGGCCATCCTTGATGGTCAGCGAGCGCGCGGTATTGACGCCGACCACCGCGATCTCCTCGTCGATGTAGACCGGCTCGAGCTCGTCGGTGATGTAGCGCCGGTAGCGCTCGAGCGGCTTCACGAAGCGTCGGAACACGTTGTACAGCGAGATGTCATGGTTGCCGGGCACGATGATCTGCGGTCCGGGCAGGGTGTCGAGGAAGGCGCGCGCTTCCTCGAACTGTTCCGGCCGGGCACGCTGGGTCAGGTCGCCCGAGACCACCAGCACGTCCGGTGCGATGCGCTCGACCAGCTCGCGCAGCGGCGCCAGCAGGCGGTGGTCGACCCGCCCGAAATGCAGGTCCGACAGGTGTACCAGGGTGCGCATCCATTCTCCTTTCTCAGCGTGGGCTGTCCTCCGGCACGGCGGCGCCTGCACGCCCGGCAAGGTCCGGGCGCCGGCGCGCGAGGATGGCAACGCCGCTGAGGCAGAGCGCCAGCCAGGCGCAGCCCTCGGCCAGCCCGGCCACGACGTCGGACAAATAATGGACTCCAAGATACATCCTCGAGAAGGAGACCGTCGCCACCATGGCCAGCGCCAGCACGAAGGGCAGCACCCGGCCCGCCCGCGAGCGCGCCTGGCGCGCCGCATAGCAGGCCAGCACGCCGTACAGGACGGTCGCGCCGAGCGCATGGCCACTGGGGAAGCTGTAGGTAGCCAGCTCCAGCAGCGGCTCGGCGAACTGCGGCCGGACGCGCGCGAACATCTGCTTGAGCAGCGCGTTCAGCAACTGGCCGCCGGGTACCGCGGCCACCAGCGCCAGGATCCAGTAGCGCTGTCCCTGGCGATACAGCCAGATCGCGGCGACAAGCGCCAGCGCCAGGATGCCCGGGGTGCTGTGCACATGGGTCAGCAGGAGCAGCGCCGCGCGCAGGCCGCCGTTGGCGTGGGCATGCACGTGCAGCCACTGCGCGGCATGCGCATCCAGCAGCGTGATCGGCGCGCCGGTGGTCACCGCGAGCGCCAGGCACGCGAACACGGTGCTGGAGAACAGCAGGACCGCCAGGGCGGCGCGCGGGTGGAAGGCGGGTTCGCCTGCGGATCGGGAAGCGGTATGCAGGGTGGAGGAAGTCGGCATGGGTCCTTGGTCGGGGGTTGCAAAGCGCATCTGGTGGTGCTTGGCGAAAAAACCACAGCGCAAAAAAATTACTGTACATCCACACAGTAACTGTAGATTTATACAGTGGTTATGCTATTCTTTACTCACTCCAACGATTTTAATAAAAGGAAAACACCATGACCACTCTGAACAGCTCTTTCGGCCTGGAATATGCACCTGTCCCTTTTATGCTGCGCATCGGTCGCCGCGAAGTCCTGATCACCCGTGATTTCCGCAAGCGTTTCTATGCCGTGAATCCGGTCATCGAATGCGATACGGGTGTCGAGCCCGGCCATATCGAAATCCTGCTGCTGCGCCGTTGGCTGCTGATCCTCTCGAAGGCGCACTGAGCGTCAACCCGTGCTCCATTGCGCGCCATAAAAAACGCATATTGTTAAGCGAATAAATTCGTTCCTTCAGGCGGAGCCCGGCCGTACGCTAGAGGCTCCACACTGCTCCTGAAAGAACGACATGCTTCGCAAGACCTTCCTGCATTCGCTGGCGGCCCTGAGCCTGCTGGTCCCCCTGTTGAACGGTTCCGCCGCCGCCGCGGACCTCACCCTGCTCAACGTCTCCTACGACCCGACCCGCGAACTCTACCAGGACGTGGACGCCGCCTTCTCGCGCTACTGGAAGGCGAAGACGGGCGACAAGGTCACCGTCAAGCAGTCGCACGGCGGCTCCGGCAAGCAGGCGCGCGCCGTGATCGACGGCCTGCCGGCAGACGTGGTGACCCTGGCCCTGGCCTACGACATCGACGCCATCAGCGCGCGCGGCCTGATCGCGCCCGGCTGGGAGAAACGCCTGGCCTATCGCAGCGCCCCCTACACCTCGACCATCGTGTTCCTGGTCCGCAAGGGCAATCCGAAAGGCATCCGCGACTGGGGCGACCTGGTCAAGCCGGGCGTGTCGGTGATCACGCCGAACCCGAAGACCTCGGGCGGCGCGCGCTGGAACCACCTGGCGGCCTATGGCTACGCGCTGCGCCAGCCGGGCGGCTCGCCGGCCACCGCCAGGGATTACCTGAGCAAGCTGTACAGGAACGTGCCGGTGCTCGACTCGGGCGCGCGCGGCGCCACCACGACCTTCGTGGAACGCGGCATCGGCGACGTGCTGCTGGCCTGGGAAAACGAAGCCCTGCTGGCCTTGCGCGAACTGGGCCCGGGCAAATTCGAGATCGTCGCGCCTTCGCTCAGCATCCTGGCCGAGCCGCCGGTGGCCGTGGTCGACAGGACGGTCGACAAGCGCGGCACCCGCAAGCTGGCCCAGGCCTACCTGGAATTCCTGTACAGCGATGAAGGCCAGGACATCGTCGCCAGGAATTACTACCGTCCCGCGGTGGAGCGCCATGCGAAGAAGTATGCGTCGCAGTTCCCGAACATCAAACTGTTCCCGATTACCGAGCTCGGCGGCTGGACCCAGGCCCAGCAAGCGCATTTCGCCGACGGCGGCCTGTTCGACCAACTCTACCAGCCGGGCAAGTAGGCCGCGCCGGCAGCAGGCGGCCTCTACGCGCCCGGCAGCTTCCACTGCGGCCCTGCTTCCTGCAGGCCGCAATAGGCGGCGATGCGGCCGGCCACGGTGCGGGCACCGTTTTCGTCCAGGCCGGCCCCGAAGCGGTAGCAGCCGTCCGCGGTCCCGATCTCGATCAGTCCCGGCCCGACGCCGAGCGCGGCGAACTTGCCTTCGGACGAGGTCGGCTCCGGCACCGGACAGACGCGCAGCGTGCGCACGCAGCCGGCTTCCAGCACCAGCATTTCCTCGCTTCCTTCGGCCCAGTCTTCGGGCCGGTCCCGGTACAGGTACAGCGTGTCGCGCACGCACAGGTTGCGGTAGACCAGCGCCGCCAGTGCTGTCCCAAACAGGACCATGACCCAGGCCGTGAACCAGGAAAAGCCCTCCGGGTCGTTCACCAGCTTCGCGCCCGCCATGGCCAGCACCCCGAAGGCCGCGCAGGAAAGGAGCAGCCCCAGCGGCTCCTTCGGGCGCGGGCAACGGATGTGGAGTGGTTCCGGCGTTATGGGGGCGGGCTGGGTGGGTGGGCTGTGCATGGTCGATGGATGAGCGGCGTCGCCGCTACTCTACGGCCCGCAGCCGCGGGCGGCAAGTCACAACTGTCCGCAAGGCAAGCGAAACCGGCGGATTCGCCAGCCGGGCTAGCATAGCGCCATCCATCCAGGCCTGTCCCTGCGGCCCAGGTCGCGGGCAGCCCTCCTCTTCCATCTTGAAAAGGATCACGTCATGGCAATCAGATTGCGCAAACTTCACGACCAGGTCATGGTCATCACCGGCGCCACCAGCGGCATCGGTCTCACCACGGCGCGCATGGCAGCGGCGCGCGGCGCGCGCCTCGTGCTGGCCGCGCGCAGCAAGGAAGCACTGGCCGAACTGGCCGATGAGTTGCGCGGCAGGGGCGTCGCGGTCGAGACCGTGGCGGCCGACGTCGGCGAGATCGCGGATGTCGAGAAGATTGGCGAGCAGGCCATTGCCCGCTTCGGCCGCATCGACACCTGGGTCAACAATGCCGGCATCTCGGTGTTCGGCCGCCTCGAAGAAGTGGAGCCGGAAGACCATCACCGCCTGTTCCAGACCAATTTCTGGGGTACCGTGAATGGTTCGCTGGAAGCCGCCCGGCGCATGAAGCGCCGCGGTGGCGGCGCCATCATCAACGTCGGCAGCGAGGTGTCGGAGCGCGCGATCCCGATGCAGGGCATGTATGCGGCCTCCAAGCACGCGGTGAAGGGGTTTACCGATGCGCTGCGCATGGAACTGGAGAAGGAGGACGCGCCGCTGCAGGTGACCCTGGTGCGCCCGGCCGCGATCGATACCATGTTCGCGGTGCACGCCCGCAACTACATGGACCGGGAACCGGCGCTGCCGCCGCCGGTGTATGCGCCGGAAGTGGTGGCCGAGACCATCCTGTACTGCGCCGAACATCCGAAGCGTGACGCCTACGCGGGCGGCGCCTCGAAGATGATCGCGGCCGGCGCCAAGCTGATGCCCGCCATGTTCGACCGCTACATGAACGCCAGCATGTTCAAGCAGCAGAAGTCGAGCCGCCCTACCCCGCCGAACCGCCGCGACGCGCTGTACAAGCCCGATCCCGCGACCGAACTGCGCCAGCGCCAGGGCATGCCGCAGAACGTCCATGAGCGCAGCCTGTACACCCAGACCAGTCTGCGCTCCTCGCCCCTGATGACCGCCCTGGTGGGCGGCGGGGCCCTGCTGGCCGCCTTCAGCCTATCGCGGCGGCTTGCTCGTTAGGAACTCGGTATCCTCCTCGGTCAGCGGCAGGTCGGGGATGGACACCACCCGGTCGGTGCCGATGTCGGCGCCGTCCTTCGCCACGCTGTCGCGTCCGGCCGCGGCGCGCTCACCAGTGCCGCCCAGGTCGCTGTCGCCCGAGAAGTCGGCGTCGCCGACGTCCGGCCCGGCGGTGCCGCCCGCGTGGCCCTGCTCCATGTCGGAGGTGGTGCCGCGGTCGAAGTCGAGGGTCTGGTCCGGGTCCAGGCCCTCGGCGAAGCCGGGACCGCCGACCACGTCGCTGCCGGTGTCGGAAATGTCGCTCGGGCCGAGTGCGTCGATACCATGCCCCTTGCCGAGGCTGCGGTCCGGGCCTTCCGGGAAGTTGTCCGGATCGAGTGTGCTTGCGCCTGTCATAAATACCTCCAAAAACGGTGATTGATCTGAACGAATGGCCATGTCAGCCCTGGGAACAGGCTAGCCTGTTTTGCGGGGGCGCGTCGCCCCGGATGCGGGCCGAACGGCTCAGAAGGCGCGCCGCATGCCGAGGTTGATCGCCCCGCCGCCGCCCTCGCGCACGCTGGCATTCCGGATCCCGCTCTGGTGCCGGATGTGGGAATACGCCGCATAGAAATCGAGCTTGCGCGAGACCGCATAGGTGGCGCCGATCGCGACCTGGCGCGCGTCGCGGTCGGCCGGGTCGCGGTCGTTCTTGCGGATGTACGAGGCCAGCAGCGTGGTGGCGCGGCTGATGGGGACGGCCACCCCGGCCAGCACGTCGCGGCTGTCGGTGGACGGCACGGTGGTGATGCCGGCGCCGTACGGGTTGTCCGGGTTGAACAGGGGCGAGCTGCCCCAGCCGCGGCTGGCGCTGTAGGCCGCGTAGGCCGTGCCCCAGCCGAGCCGCAGGTTGGCGGCGACGATCGAATTCTTGGCCGCCATCGTGATGCCGACCTGGTCGTAGCGCGTGACCTTGGCCACGTTGCGGTTCTGGTGCGCCGCGCGCAGCGTGAACGGACCGGCACTGAAGCCGACCGACATGCCCCAGGCGCGCCCCGAGGGCGAGCCGTCGAGGTCGCCCTTGCCCCAGGACGAGCCGGCGCTGAAGTGGCCCGATTCGCTGCGGTAGGTGACGCTGTCGTCGACCCGGCGCAGGGCCGCGGCGCCATTGCCGCTGCCGGCCAGGCCGCCGTGGAAAGGGTCGCCCACGTCGGTGAGCGCCAGGAATTCCAGGCTGTACTGGCGTCCGACGGTCAGCGTCTGCGCAGCCTGGGTGCGCCGCTGTTCCGCCTCGTGCGCCGTCTCCAGCGTGAAGATCGCCGGGATGTCGGTAGTGCGACCGGTACCGGCGGGCACCGGCTTGCAGTCGGCGCTGCAGCCGGTGTGCTGGACCGCCCCGGCATCCGTGGATGCGAACCCGTCCTGGGCCGAGGCGCAAGCCGCGCTCGCTCCGAGCACGGCGCATGCGACGATGGACATCTTCATGGCGACATTCCTCTCTGGCACCATGATTCCCCGCTTTGACGGGCTGATCTGTCTAATACCTCACATAAAACGCGACTTGTACATATGTTTGCCCGTGCCGCACGTGGCAAGCTCGCCGGACATGCGTGGCCGATGGCAAGGGAACCGGGGGCTGGCTCAGCGGATCAGGGCGAGGACGGCATTGCGGCCGGCAAGGCGCGTGCGGGCGCGCGCCGCAATTGCGCGAACGCGGCCGGCTCCCATTCGCGCAAGGCCAGCAGCAGGCCGGTGCCGCGGCGCTGGGGCAGCGGCGCGGCCAGGCTTTCCTCGTGCAGCAGGGCGAAGCGCGCCCGCAGCTGGCGCAGCTCGGCCTGCAGCTTGGCGCGCGCGCTTTCGGTCAGCATGCCGTGCACGAAGTCGAGCGATTCGTCGCCGCGCCCGAAGGCGCTGTCGATGAACTCGGGCATGCCCTGCTCGCGGAAATACTGGCGGATCGGCCCGCCCGGCAGCCAGTCGAAGTCGCGCGCCACGTTCAGGCGGATGCGGTTGGCCGGCAGCAGGGTGATCAGCTTCAGGCGGTCCAGGCGCAGCAGCAGTTGCACGCATTCGGCTTCGCCCAGGCGATAAGCCTGCAGCATCTCGGCCATGGTCCAATGGTTCAGCGCGCACACCGTCACCAGCAGCAGGCGCGCATCCGAGACCAGCTCGCGCTCCTGCGCCGGGCTCAAGGTGCGCAGGCGCTGCTGGCCCTGCCCCGCCTCCTGCGCCAGCTCGGCCAGCGTCAGGCCCAGCAGCGCGCAGACCTCGACCAGGCGCTCGAGCGTAAACTGTTCGCTGGCAAACAGGCGCTTGACGCTCGGCTCGGACAGCTTGAGCGCGGCCGCGACGTCGCGGTAGGTCCTGCCCTGCCGCTTGAGTTCGCGCTTGAGGGTGGCGATGAGTTGGGTGATCTCGGACATGCGGCAGCTGGGCAGTTGACAGGTGCGGCGATGGTAGCAGCCGCCCTGCCCGGCGGGCAAGCCTGCCGGGGACGCTCAGTTGCCGAAATAGCGGCCCGGGCGGTGCCAGGCCATGACCATGCTGCTCATGGCGATCGCACTCAGCGAAGACCAGCCCACCAGTTGCGGCTTCACCATGGCGAGCGCGGCCAGCAGGATCACCGCGTCGATCGCCACCTGGGTACGGCCGGCGTTGATCGCATAGCGCTTCTGCAGCCACAGCGTGACGATGCCGGTGCCGCCCACGCCCGCGCCATGGCGCGCCAGCGCGAGGATGCCCATGCCGCAGAAGGTGCCGCCGCCGAGCGCCGCGACCATCGGATGCACGTGACCGATCACCAGTCCGCTCGGGATCAGCTTCAGCATGGCCATGATCAGGACGCTGCCGGCCAGCGACTTGACGGTGAAACGCGCGCCCATGAACAGGTAGCCGAACAGGAAGAACGGCAGGTTGATGAGCATGAACAGCAGGCCGACCGAATAGCCCGACAGGTAGGACACCAGCAGGGAGATGCCGGCCACGCCACCCGTGATCAGCCCGGCAGCCTGCAGCAGCAGGACGCCCATGACGACGAACAGCACGCCAACGGCAATGCCATACACGTCGTCGAACAGCGTGTGCGGCTCGACCTGCACCGGCCGCGCCGGCCCCGCAGCGGATTGCAGGCGGCCCTGCATCATGGCAGCAGCCCCGCGTGCAAGGCGGACTGGAACATCGGGGAACCGGACAGGAAGCTGCGCTTCATTTTCCTCACAGTTATCAAGAATGACAATGTTGCGCTGACGCACAATCAAGAAAGTCGATGGCGCGGTAAAACGCGGGAATCTGGATGGTACTGCTGTGTACAGCCCGTTATTATTACTCATGTTGCAGCGCAATGTAAGTGCGTGCGCGCGCATGTCGGTCATTCGCACAGCGCATAACTAGTGTTCGCGGGCGGGCACGGGACAAGAGCTGCCCCTGTCCACGATCAAGGTACACGACCGCCACGGCCAATAGAGTTCAGGGTTCATCCCTTGACGATCACGGCCAGCCCATGAACCCTGCGCGCAACACAGCATCCGGACGCGTCACGCTGCCTGAAGGCAGCATCGGCCTGCCACAGGGCTTCGACGACCGGACAACGAACGTTTTCGTTCCCGCCGACCCGCAGCACGCGCCCAACCTGAGCATCACCCGCGACCGCCTCAACGAAGGGGAAAGCCTGCCCGCCTACGTCGACCGCCAGCTGGCGCTGTTGAAGCGCCGCCTGCCCGGCCACAAGCTTCTGGCCCAGGGCGCGGACACGCTGGGCGAGGGAGAGACGGCACTGAGCGGCGAGCGCATCGACTGCCAGTACCGCAACGGCGCCCAGGTCCTGCGCCAGCGCCAGGCGGTGTTCCTGGTCGCCCCGGGCCGGGCCCTGATCGTCAGCGCGACCACGCCGCGCCGGGCCGACGCCGCCTTCGAAGACCTGTGGCGCGGCTTCCTGCGCAGCTTCGCGCATGCGCAGTCCAGCGACGCCGCGGCCGGCTGACAGGTTTCGGCCTTCCTCCCTCTTCCATCACAGCCATGACTGAAGCAGCACGCCTCGGCGACCCCATTGCGCATACCAGTGCGCTGACCGGATTCCTGATCGGCGCGGCGATCGGGATCGCACTCATCGTCGCGGCCGCGCTCACCATCGCCAGCTGCGGCCTGCTCGGCGTCGTGCTGGCCACGCTGGCAGGCCTGGCGGCGCCGGCCATGGCCATGCTCGGTGAAATGATAGGGGGGATGTTTTCCACGCCCTCGGGCGCCATCAGCAGCGGCGCATCGAACGTCTTCGTCAACGGACTGGCCGCTGCCCGCGCCATCGTCGACACCGCCCTGTGCGACAAGCACCCGCCGGTACTGAACATCGCGGAAGGCTCGTCCTCGGTGTACATCAACGGCTTGCCCGCAGCGCGCAAGGCCGATGCGATCACCTGCGGCGCCAGGATCGATGCCGGCTCGCCCGACGTCTACATTGGCGGCGGCACCAACGCGGAACTGCGGCTGCCGGTGGCCGACGAGATCCCGGAATTAATCCGCATGCGCGCCGACCTCGCCTTCACCGTCGCCGCATTCGCGACCGGCTTCGGCGGCATCCTGCGGGCTGGCCTGTCGCGTGCCGTGCTGCCCTGCGCCGCCAAGTACACCGCGGGCTTCGTTGCGGGCGAAGCCATTGGCCGCTACGTGGCCGCGCCGGTCGTCAGCCGTGCGATCGGAGGACTATACGGCCACCCGGTGGAGGTGACGACCGGCCGTAAGGTCCTGCTCGCCGAGGAAGAAGTCGACTTCGTGCTGCCCGGTGCGCTGCCATTCACCTGCAGCCGCTTCTACGCCAGCAACCTCGTGCATGAAGGTAGCCTGGGCCGCGGCTGGGTGCTGCCCTGGGACCTGCGCCTGACGCTGCGCGACGGCAAGGTCTGGCTGAGCGATGGCCAGGGCCGCGAAACCGGCTTCCCTGCCCTGCAGCCCGGGCAGTCGGCCTACAGCGACACCGAGCAGTGCTACCTCGTCCACGCCAGCGACGGCCGCTACATCCTGCACGATCTCAACGATAGCTTCCACGACTTCGGGCCGCTCGGCGGACACGCCGGCGACACCGCATGGTTGCGCCGGGTGGAAGACCGCTGCGGCCAGTGGCACGCCTATACCCGCGATGCGGCGGGCCAGGTGAGCATGATCGACACCAGCGCCGGCCAGCGCTTGGTCCTGCACTACGCCGGCCCATATGCGCGCCTGAGCGGCATCGAGTCCCTCGAAGGCGGCAGCCCGGGCTTCCTGGTGCGCTACGGCTACGACGGGCAGGGCCAGCTCGCGTCGGTGACCGATGCCAACGGCAGCGTGGTACGCCAGTTCGCCTATACCGACGGCCTGATGAGCAGCCATGTCAACGCGCTCGGGTTTCGCTGCAGCTACGCGTGGGAGCAGATCGACCGACAAGCCCGGGTCGCCACCTGCAGCACCAGCGAAGGCGCCCACGCGCGCTTGCGCTACGATCCCGCGGGGCGCCAAACCTGGGTCGACGACGAGCTGGGTCGCCAGGCCCACTGGACCTACGACGAGCAGCACCAGGTCGTCGCATGCACCGACCTGGACGGTGCCGAGTACCACATCGACTACAACGCCAGCGGCCAGCCGGTGGCGCTGCACCTGCCGGGCAAGCGCCGGGTCGCGTTCGAGTATGACGACCTGGGCCGCATCGTCGCCGAAACCGACCCGCTCGGGCGAGTCACCCGCACCGGCTACGACGGCCACAGCCTGCGCGTGGCCGACCTGCGCCTGCCGGACGGCAGCCGCTGGCAGGCGAACTACGACCACTTCGGACGCCTGCTCGCTACCCGCGATCCGCTCGGGCGCAGCGAAGCCTACGAGTACGACGATGCACCCTCCCCGCAGCCGCTGGCGCACATCGACGCGCGCGGCGGCCGCCGGCGCATGGCCTGGGACCTGCGCAGCCTGCTCACCGCCTACACCGACTGTTCCGGCAAGATCACCCGCTACGACTACGACCTTGACGGCCACCTCGTTGCGGTGACGGATGCGCTCGGACACACCACGCGCTACCAGAGACGGCGCACCGGCGAAGCGCTGCAGGTAACGCTGCCGGACGGCAGCACCGAACAATACGCATACGACGCCGCCGGCCTGCTGGTCGAGCACCATGCACGCGGCCGCGTGCAGCGCTGGCTGCGCAACAGCCGCGGCCAGGCGCTCGACGCCACCGACCCGGCCCAGCGCCACCTGCGCTACCGCTACGACAGCCAGGGCCGGCTGGTGGAGCTGGCTACCGACAGCGACACCCGCTACCGTTTTACTTACGACCACGGCGACCGCCTGGCGTGCGAGATCCGTCCGGACGGGGTCGAACGCCATCTGCGCTATGACGGCGTGGGCGAGCTGCGTTCGCTGGAAACGGTCGGCGCTCCGGTTGCCGGTGCGGCGGAGCGCGCACGGCGCAGCACCCGCTTCGAACGCGACAGTATGGGGCGGCTCCTGTCGCAGGCCACGGCCACCGCCTTGACCAGCTATACGTGGGACGACGGCGACCGCCTGCTTGCCGCCGAACGCATTCCGAGCGGCACCGGCACCGCACTGGGTATCAAGCCCGACAGCGTGCGCTTCACC
>NZ_JAIWIA010000099.1 GCF_020176695.1 Massilia sp. MS-15
AAAATTGCCTCAAGGATCTGTCCGTCGCGACTTTCAAGCCGGCTACCGGCATGAGGGAGAGATCTAAAGTACTGCAATGCGGTCATGGGGTTGATTCTCTTACTGAGCAATTTATCGTACATATCCTTGTCGACCGACCGAAGAACGACCAGCAAAGCGACGTGGACTGGATTCATTTCGTAATTTTTCGGCACCGCTGCCACGACAAGCTTCAGCCTTACGATCGACCGCTCGATAGACCGCAAGCTCATTCCATAGATCGAAGCCAAGAATGTGATGAAGCGAACGATTGAGTCCTTATCACTCACTGAGCGTGCATTGAAATCGGCATCTAATCCGGCACGCTTGATGGTACTGTTCACGAAGTCTTTGATGGCCGGGCTGGGCAGAGTAAATTCCAGATCAATGAACTTTCGCAAGTATTCGACAGCGTCGATCCGCTCTCCGTAGACTGCCGCTGTTACTGCTTCCAGTTGCTTTTTATCCACAGACAACACGAATACTAAGTTGGGCACATCAAACATGTGCTTCACACGTTCTAGAAGCTGCATGGCGAAATCAGGGCGGCAGCGGTCAAGCTCGTCAATAAAGAAAACTAAGGTTGGATTTCTATCAAGGTAGGGCAGCTTGGCAACGACTTTGCCCAACTCGGACCTGAACGACTCGATTGCCTCCTGCTCCTTTTCGAAGGAATCGATTATGTCACCCGCGACGTCACCTGCCGCGTCGGCCACTGCCTCTTCTATTTCGTTAGCCACTTCGAGTAATCCGCTGGTCAGCAACTTGGCGCCAACGGCAATCCCCTTTTTGACGACAACTCCGGTGATGGCCTTAACCCGGTCCAGTGTCTCAGCTGAGACAGGCGTGCGCGGAACGGCTCTGTCGAGTGCGGCCACCATTGCAATGAGGGGGTCGGAAACATGATCGGCCTTCCATGCATTGAAGTGCACGGTCTGGAAATTCTGCTGCGTCAGCGTCACATTTAGCATTTCAACGAACGTCGACTTACCGGTGCCATAAGGCGAATCTATCGCTAGGACGAGGGGGCGATTTTCTGTTTGGGTCACGATGCTGGCGACGAATTCAACAATCTGCCGACGATCTAAAT
>NZ_JAIWIA010000014.1 GCF_020176695.1 Massilia sp. MS-15
CCTGCGCTATGACGGCGCGGGCGAACTGTCTTCACTGGAAACGGTCGGCGCCCCGGTTGCGGGCACGGCAGAGCGCGCACGGCGCAGCACCCGCTTCGAACGCGACAGCATGGGCCGGCTCCTGTCCCAGGCCACGGCCACCGCCTTGACCAGCTATACCTGGGACGAGGCAGACCGCCTGCTTGCCGCCGAGCGCATCCCGAGCGGCACCGGCACCGCACTGGGCATCAAGCCCGACAGCGTGCGCTTCACCTACGACCAGGCCGGCCGCCTCGTTGCCGAGCATGCCGCCAACGGCACGGTCGACTACACGCTGGACGAGCTCGACAACCTGACGAGCCTGGGCCTGCCGCATGGTCCGCGGATCGACACCCTCGCCTACGGCTCGGGCCACGTGCACCAGATCCGCAGCGGCGAGCGCGTCATCAGCGACTTCGAGCGCGACGAGCTGCACCGCGAAGTGCGGCGCACCCAGGGCAGGATCAGCCAGCGCACCGGCTACGACCTGCTCGGCCGGCGTACGATGCAGGCAGCCGGCGCAGCGGCGGAGTCGGATCTGCCCGGGGCGGGGCAAGGCCGGCTGTGGCGCAGCTACCGCTACCACCCATCGGGCGAACTGGCCGAACTGCGCGACAGCGTGCGCGGGGCGATTGCGTTTGGCTACGACCCGGCTGGCAACCTGCTACAGCACAGCCATACTCCCTCAGATCTCTCTTCCTTGACAGCGTTAGACGTGAGCACAAGACGACTCACTGTTCCGCTCATTCTCTACCTTGTATTCCGCCTACTTGTTCAAATCAATCCGATTACTTCCAAGAATCTCGACA
>NZ_JAIWIA010000015.1 GCF_020176695.1 Massilia sp. MS-15
TCTGCGCTATGACGGCGTGGGCGAGCTGCGTTCGCTGGAAACGGTCGGCGCTCCGGTTGCCGGTGCGGCGGAGCGCGCACGGCGCAGCACCCGCTTCGAACGCGACAGTATGGGGCGGCTCCTGTCGCAGGCCACGGCCACCGCCTTGACCAGCTATACGTGGGACGACGGCGACCGCCTGCTTGCCGCCGAACGCATTCCGAGCGGCACCGGCACCGCACTGGGTATCAAGCCCGACAGCGTGCGCTTCACCTACGACCAGGCCGGCCGCCTCGTCGCCGAGCATGGCGCCAACGGCACGGTCGACTACACGCTGGACGAGCTCGACAACCTGACGAGCCTGGGCCTGCCGCATGGTCCGCGGATCGACACCCTCGCCTACGGCTCCGGCCACGTGCACCAGATCCGCAGCGGCGAGCGCGTCATCAGCGACTTCGAGCGCGACGAGCTGCACCGCGAAGTGCGGCGCACCCAGGGCAGGATCAGCCAGCGCAGCGGCTACGACCTGCTCGGCCGGCGTACGTGGCAGGCAGCCGGCGCGGCGGCGGAGTCGGATCTGCCCGGGGCGGGGCAAGGCCGGCTGTGGCGCAGCTACCGCTACTATCCGTCGGGAGAGCTGGCCGAACTGCGCGACAGCGTGCGCGGGGCAATTGTGTTTGGCTACGACCCGGCGGGCAATCTGCTGCAGCAGAGGCGTACTCTTGATGGTAGCCAGGAACGGTTTGCCTGGGACGCTGCGGGAAATCTGCTGGACGACATCTCGCGTAAAAGCCGCGGGCATGTGACGGGCAACCGGCTGCGGGTGTGGCAGGACCTGCGTTTCGATTACGACCCGTGGGGCAACCTGAGCAAGAAGCGCAAGGGTGCGCATCAGGTGCAGGAGTTCGTGTTTGATGCGGAAGACCGGCTGATCGCGGTGAGTACGCGCTCGCCGCATGGTGTCGTGGAGAATCACTTCGATTACGACGCACTGGGACGGCGTATCGGTGTGACGGAAACAAGCCGCGCGCATGACGGTTCGGCGCGCACCGAGCGCAAGCGTTTTGTCTGGCAGGGCTTGCGCATGGTGCAGGAAGTGCGATCGAGTGGCTACAGCACCTATGTGTACAGCCCGGATGAAGAGTACACGCCGCTGGCCAGGGTCGATGCAGCGACCGGTATCCCAACGTCAGGCAATACAACCGGCGCCGCGACAATCGGGTCGCGGGTGCTCTACTTCCATACTGACCTTGTCGGTACGCCGCTTGAAGTGACCGATGAGGCTGGAGAGCTTGCATGGGCTGGGAAGTACTCGGCGTGGGGAAAGGTCGAGCGAGGCGAAGACGTTGCCTTATTGCCGAAGATCGAACAGGCATTGCGCTATCCGGGGCAGTATGCCGATCAGGGCACGGGGCTGCACTACAATACTTTCAGGTATTACGATCCTGATATCGGTCGATATATTAGCCAGGATCCGATCGGACTTGATGGTGGCA
>NZ_JAIWIA010000100.1 GCF_020176695.1 Massilia sp. MS-15
GCTAGGGTCTGTCTGACTGAGCGAAGGCGAAGAATGAGAAAATTAGATCGGGAGGGCTATGAAGATGAGCCGAACTGATCTAACCGAGAAGCAATGGCGGCGGTTGGAATCCCATCTGCCGCCAAATCCGCATCACGGTCATGCTTATGTCGAGCACCGACATGTGATCAATGGAATCCTGTGGCGTTTAAGGACTGGGGCGCCTTGGCGCGACATTCCAGCGCGCTACGGGCCTTGGCAGACCTGTTATGACCGGTTTGTCCGCTGGTCGCGCGACGGTACCTGGAAGCGCTTGCTCACAGTCATGCAAGCGGCAGCCGATGAAGCTGGCCTGATCGATTGGGATGGCGCTGCGCTCGATGCTACACACATCAAAGCTCACCGTAGCGCCGCCGGGGCCCGCAAGAAATTGCCTGCGGCGGAAAAAAGGGGCTCATAACTGACGAGTGGCTCGGCCGATCGCGCGGCGGCATCACCAGCAAGATTCACCTGTGTGTTGATGGGCACGGTCTGCCCTTGTCGATTGTCGTCACTGCTGGACAATGCAGCGATGCGGCAAATCTTGGACAGGTTCTCGATGCCATCTCGGTACCGCGTCCTGCCCGTGGCCGGCCTCGCAAACGTCCCTCGTGCTTGCGCGTCGACCGCGCCTATGGCGCACGTCATTATCGACAGCAGATCCAAAACCGCGGGATACGCTGTGTGTGTCCTGAACGTCTCGATGCGCAGAAAAGCCGACTGCGCAAGGGACGCAACGGTGGCGCGCCACCAAGGTTCGACGTCGAAGCTTACAAAGGCCGCAACGTCGTCGAGCGGGCGATCAACCGACTGAAGGACTTCCGCGCCGTTGCAACGCGTTACGACAAGCGCGGCCATAACTACCTCGCCGCAGTCATCGTGGCGACAATAATGTTATGGCTTCCCTGAACTCAGTCAGACAGACCCTAG
>NZ_JAIWIA010000101.1 GCF_020176695.1 Massilia sp. MS-15
CCGCGCCACCGGCGGCGGCGCCGGCAAGCGATGGCGACGGGGTGCTGCACGCCAGCCTGCCGGTGCGCTTCAACCAGCGCGAATGGCGCGCCGACTTCAGCATCGAGCGCAGTGCGCTGCACTCGCGCTTCGACCAGTACTACCCGTGGATGGCGGCACTGGCCGGCGCCCTCAGCAGCGCCCTGCTGTACGCCCTGTTCCAGACCATGGCCTCGTCACGCCGCAGCGCCCTGCGCATGGCCGGGGACATGACGCGCGAACTGCGCGCCAGCCAGGCCAAGCTGCAGGCCACCAACGAAAAGCTGCGCCAGCTGGCGGCGCACGCCGAACAGATCAAGGAAAACGAGCGCAAGCGCATCGCACGCGAGATCCACGACGAGCTGGCCCAGAACCTGCTGGCGCTGAAGATCGAGGCCGAGATGCTGGCCCGGCGCAGCCACGGCAGCCATGGGCACCTGCACGAGCGGGCCGCGGCCACGGTGCGCCAGATCGACCAGAGCATCCGCAGCGTGCGCCAGATCATCATCGACCTGCGTCCCAACGTGCTCGACCTCGGCCTGCACGCGGCGGTGGACTGGCAGGTGGCCCAGTTCGCGCGCCGTACCGGCATCGCCTGCGAGCTGAACGAGGATGGAGACAGGGATGCGGATGAAGCCGGACAGCAGCTGGACGACAGCTGCGCCACCGCGCTGTTTCGCATCCTGCAGGAGTCGCTCAGCAACGTGGCCCGGCATGCGCAGGCGAGCCGGGTATGGATCGACCTGCGCCAGCATGCCGGCACGCTGACGATGACGGTCCGCGACAACGGCATCGGCATCG
>NZ_JAIWIA010000016.1 GCF_020176695.1 Massilia sp. MS-15
CATGTCGATCTTCTTCTTGACCGTCGTGACGTGGCACCCGGCTGACACCGTGTTGATCTGGTGAGCTCCATGCACCAATGTCGTTTGGTTGTTCCGGACCGTCGTCACCATGTCTTTCTGAGAATGGATGTTGATCAGCTCCTGGCCTGCGCGGTCATGGATCACCACTTCACAATACCCGTTCCCCCCTGGCGTCGATCGGCTCCTGAAACCCATCATGTGTGCCGCGGCCGGCAAGGCGTAAGGCACCGGCTGCTCCGCGTTGTACACGCGGCCGGTGCAGATAGGCCGGTCCGGGTCTCCCTCGAGATAGTCGATGATCACCTCTTGCCCTACCCTGGGAATCGCAATGGTGCCCCAGTTCTGACCCGCCCATGGCTGGGAAACGCGGATCCAGCAGGAGCTGCGTTCGTCATGGCGGCCGTAGCGGTCCCAGTGGAAATGCACCTTGATCCGCCCGAAGCGGTCCGTATGGATTTCGCTGCCTTTCGGACCGACCACGGTCGCGGTTTGCGGTCCGGGCATCTTCGGCGCCCGATGGGCGCGCCGTGGACGGTAGGGAATCTTGCGGCGTACCGCGGTGAACGTGTTCGTATAGACGTCCCGCCTGTCGCCATCGAAATAGTTATTGCGGGCGTTGTACTGAACGGAGATGACCAGGAAATCGGGATCGTTATTCCCGTTGTCGAACCAGTGGTGATCATGCAGTTTGAACGTATGTCCAGGGATGAGACCGCGACAATTCGACGCACCCAGGAAGACCTTGGCTTGCCATTCCAGCACCTCCATCCGCTGGCGCGCATCGTGCTCGCCAGCGCCCTTGTTCTTGTATGCAAACGCCGGGTTACCGTCGTAGATCTCCATCGGCGGTACGTCCCCCTGCTGCGCAACAGTCGGCATTTCCAGGCATTGCCAACTGCTGGGCGCCTTGAAGTCGAAGGTGTTCAGCACGACCTTGCTTGGCTGTACGGTGCGCTCCGCGGCGAAGGCGGTGATACTGTCGTCGTCATGCGACCGGTCGCCCGCATTGAACTGGATGTCGGGATGCGCACTGTGCGGAGGACAAAAGCCGCTATGGCAGGAGTCGTCGCTGATGACCATCAGGTGCCCTGATGCGCTATGTTCGAAGTAGTAGAACAGCCCATATTTTTCCATTAGCCGGCTGGTGAAATGCTCGTCGGACTCCTGGTACTGGACGATGTAGTCTTCCTTCGCATAGGACCGGTTGGTGCGGAATTCGTAGGCGGCCAGGCTGCCGTAGTCTCCCCGATAGATGGTCTCGAGGACCTCCAGCACGTTCATGTTCTGGAAAATGCGTGAATTGATCCGCAGCTTCAAATAGGACAGCCAGGGAACGATCTCGGCGTGGTAGAAGGCGAAACCGCCATCCGCATGTGTAAAACCGAAGGTCCTGACGTAGCCGTTGATGAAG
>NZ_JAIWIA010000017.1 GCF_020176695.1 Massilia sp. MS-15
TGCGTGAATTGATCCGCAGCTTCAAATAGGACAGCCAGGGAACGATCTCGGCGTGGTAGAAGGCGAAACCGCCATCCGCATGTGTAAAACCGAAGGTCCTGACGTAGCCGTTGATGAAGTGCTCGCTACCATCCGCCAGCTGCACACCGACACTGACGCTTTTTGCTATCACGTCCTGCAAATCGATGCTGGCATCGGTCGACAGCAGATTCAGGTGAAAGACATATTGCTCGGACAGTGCTGCCGATCCTGTCATGGAATCGATCAGCAAGGTTTTATCGGCCGGCAGTGGTGAATAGAATCGCAGCAGCCGCGTACCCTCGCCAAAACTCGGGGCGCCGCTTCCCCCACCTTCGCGCGATGCTTCCGGCTGCGGATCGAGCGCCGCCGGCACAAAGGAAGGAGTCGGGCTGGTAAAGTCATTCACGGCCTGTCCGGCCAAAGGATGTTCCGCGATGATCAATGGCGCCGTGGACGCCGGGGCCTGGTCAGCGCCCTGGCCCGCCATGCGCCCCACCTCATTCATCAGCCCCGTGACCGCCTGCATCCGGGCGGCCGCCAGGTCGGCAAGTGCCGGCGGTGCGCTGGCCTCGCCAGCCCTGGAAGCGGGCGTGCTTCCCTGGCCTGATGCATCCGGAAGCGTAGAACCAGGTATGTATGGCGCGGCGCTTGCCACGCCTCCATCGATCGGCTTGAAAGACATGTGGCACTACTCCCACGACACTGGTACGGGTTATGAGGACTGAGTGGATGATCCATCCCTGGCGTCGACTGGAAGGCGAACGCCGCATCAGCGGGAGGATGCCAGCCCGCACGCACGGCAGCGCGAGGCAGATCAAGGACCGTGATTGTGGGAAGCTGTCAGGCGGGATCTGGCAGCAGATAAATACCTGCCATGGGAACGAGAGCTCTCCAGCAGACCTGATTAATGCAATGAAGCTGCAGCGCATCCGACTAGCGAGGGAAACAGGGTCTGCGTCTATGGGAGCCGGAAGCGCACCGGAACAGCTGATGCTCGATCCTTCTCCGGGCGGAAACGGTCATGCATCGACTGCCAGACCTTATCGCCGGCAAACCGGGTTAGAGTAGCGACTTCAAATCTTGATAAGAGGGGCAAGGATGCGAATAGTGGCTCAAGTTATTCTCGCGGCGGCAGTGTCGTGCCTCGTGCCTGTTGAGGGGTATGCCGCCGACCCGTGCACACGCACCGAGGCGGAATTCGCTTTCAGTCAGACAGCAACCGGCCCGCTCAAGTTACATGTGTTTTCGCCACTTCACACCGACACGCTGCCCCGGCCGGCTATCGTGATTTTTCACGGGGGTGGATGGACCATGGGAGAGCCAAGCTGGGCTTTCGGACTTGTTGACCGTTATGCCTGCAAAGGATTGGTAACGATCGTTGCCCAGTACAGACTGTCCGACGGTAAAACGGTTTCCCCTGCCGATGCCGTCGACGATGCAATGGCCGCTATCAAGTGGACGCGTACGAATGCGACCAGGTTCAATCTCGATCCAGGTCGGGTGGCAGCCCTGGGCTGGTCGGCAGGAGCGCACCTGGCGGCATCGGCGGCCGTATTCGCCAGGGACGCAGATCAGCGACCAAACTTGCTGGCCCTGGTGTCGCCAGCGGTATCGGTCGAGAACGACTTGCATTTCAGGTCCTTGTTTCCCCCTCAGACCAGCATCGAGAAATATTCCCCAGCAGAGCATGTCATGCCCTCGCTCCCCCCAACCATCATGGTCACGGGTCGCGAGGATACGGTAACCCCGCTTGCCGCAGTCCGGAAATTCCATGAACGAATGAAAGCAGCGGGCAACGTGTCCGAACTCAAGGTCTATGACGATGTCGGACACCTGTTTACCCCAAAGGGACAGTCCGACAGCGGGTTTCCGAATCCGGACAAGGCGATTCGACAGCGCGCATACGATGCGATTGACGAATTCCTGATCCAGCATACCTACATGGCGAAATAGCGTTTGCGCTCACTGTCCGTGGCCGGCCGATTGCCATGGACATCGGGCTCGTTCGCGGCGGGCCCTGCTTTCTCATCGCAGCTCATGTCCAACACATGGCGCTCGATCCGCAGCGATCGTGAAGACAAAAAAAAGCGCCACTATGTGGCGCTCTTGTTCAGTATGCTTGGCGGAAGCGGTGTCCGGCGAACTCTACTATGAAGACTTCGCTTA
>NZ_JAIWIA010000102.1 GCF_020176695.1 Massilia sp. MS-15
CCGTGGTCGTAAGTAAAACGGTAGCGGGTGTCGCTGTCGGTAGCCAGCTCCACCAGCCGGCCCTGGCTGTCGTAGCGGTAGCGCAGGTGGCGCTGGGCCGGGTCGGTGGCGTCGAGCACCTGGCCGCGGCTGTTGCGCAGCCAGCGCTGCACGCGGCCGCGTGCCTGCTGCTCGACCAGCAGGCCGGCGGCGTCGTATGCGTATTGTTCGGTACTGCCGTCCGGCAGCGTTACCAGCAGCGCTTCGCCGGTGCGCCGTCTCTGGTAGCGGGTGATGTGCCCGAGCGCGTCCGTCACGGCGGCAAGGTGGCCGTCAAGGTCGTAGTCGTAGCGGGTGGTCTTGCCGGAACAGTCGGTGTAGGCGGTGAGCAGGCCGCGCCGGTCCCAGACCATGCGCTGGCGGCCGCCGCGCGCGTCGATGTGCGCCAGCGGCTGCGGGGAGGGTGCATCGTCGTACTCGTAGGCTTCGCTGCGGCCGAGCGGATCGCGGGTAGCGAGCAGGCGGCCGAAGTGGTCGTAGTTCGCCTGCCAGCGGCTGCCGTCCGGCAGGCGCAGGTCGGCCACGCGCAGGCTGTGGCCGTCGTAGCCGGTGCGGGTGACTCGCCCGAGCGGGTCGGTTTCG
>NZ_JAIWIA010000018.1 GCF_020176695.1 Massilia sp. MS-15
CCCTGAAGCGTTGACGATTGCAGATGAGCCCACAGTCAGCGATACACCGCTCAGGGTTTGAATGCCGCCGGTTTCGCCGCCGCTGCTATCGAGCTTGCCTTGAATGTCCAGTGCGCCATCTTCAGCTGCAACGGTCAGATTGCCTCCTGTCTCGCCCCCTGAAACGTCTACGGTGGCAGACGGGCCCACAGTCAGCGATAAACCGACCAGGGTTTGAAAGCCGCCGGTTACGCCGCCGCTGCTATCGAGTTTGCCTTGAATGTCTAGTGCGCCATCTTCAGCCAAAACGGTCAGAGTGCCTCCGGTCTCGCCCCCTGAAATGTCTACGGTGGCAATCGGGCCCACAATCAGCGATAAACCGCTCAGGGTTTGAATGCCGCCCGTTACGCCGCCGCTGCTATCGAGTTTGCCTTGAATGTCCAGTGCGCCATCTTCAGCCACAACGGTCAGGGTGCCTCCGGTCTTGCCCGCCGAAGCGTCTACGGTGGCAGAGGAGCCCACAGTCAGCGATAAACCGGTCAGGTTTTGAATGCCGCCGGTTAAGCCGCCGCTGCTATCGAGTTTGCCTTGAATGCCCAGTGCGCCATCTTCAGCCCAAACGAACAGAATGCCTCCGGTCTCGCCCCCTGAAGCGTCTACGGTGGCAGACGGCCCCACAGTCAGCGATGAACCGCTCAGGCTTTGAAAGCCGCCGGTTACACCGCCGCTGCTATCGAGTTTGCCTTGAATGTCCAGTGCGCCATCGCCCGCACCCACTGTTAAGGTTCCGCCATCTCTGCCCCGAGCCGACATGGAACCTGCTATTAGCACGTCACCACTTTCCGACCGAATATTGATATCGCCGCCGATATTAGTGGCTGGCTCAACTGCATTGGTACTGGTTTCACTGCCAGTCTCGAGGGTCACATTTCCTTTACTTACGATATTGACTGTGCCGAGTGCATTCAGACTTTCGGCCCGCACGATTCCCCGCTGATTAACGATCCCGCCGTGCAGATCGATCTTTCCGTCTACGGCCAGCAAGGTGCCGGAATTTTCAGTCGTCTCTCCCGTCGCGCTAACTCGAAGAGTAATGTTCGGCAGCCCCGAATCAACGATCTCGACACTGTTCCCTGCAGCCATCACGACGCTGCCTTCCGGCGCGCTAATCGTTCCTGTATTGCGGACGGCGTTCCCCACCAGCCAGACGCGGCCACCGAAGGTCGTACTAATATTGCCTTCATTGCGTACCTCGCCATTGCGGCCACCTGCGCCATCGAACCGCGCCCGTCCAGCCTCGAAATCCGCATTCGATAATGCCATCGTAGAGGCCACAAGCCCTCCAACATCAATCCGGGCGCCATGGCTGAAGAGGACGCCGTTCGGATTGATCAGCCACACGCTGCCGTTCGACGACAGTGCGCCCAGGATTTGGGACGGATCGTTCCCAACTACCCTGTTAAGCACTTTGCTCGCCGCGCTGGCTTGTTCAAATCGCACGGTATTCTGTGATCCGATTGAAAAGCTCTGCCAGTTCAGCACGGCGTTTGGCGAGTTCACAATAGTCATCTGGCTGCCGTTGGTATTAATGCTTGCCTGGCCGCTCACGACCTGTGCCCCAGTCGGTAACTGGGCCCAGGACGGAATCGCGCAGGTGCCGAAGGCGGCGGCGAGCGATGCGGCAATGGCATGCAGCGCGAAGCGGGCGCATGGTGCAGGACGTGCGGCACGCGAAACTGAAAGCTGTGTCATGGTTTGGCCTCGTAGGATCGGTGGCGTAAATAGGGCGTTACTTAAAACGAGAGGTTGATGGCGACATGGCCGCGGACGTCGCCCGATGACGTCGACGAGCCGCGCCGCAGTGCTCGCCCGATGTCGACGCTGGCGCTGAGTTTGCGGTTCCAGCCGAAGCGGGAGCCCAATCCAACGCTGCTCAGTGCGCAGGAAGAGTTGCCCAGGAGGTCGCACGATGCCCCTCCGTGGTTGCGCGTGTTCCCGTAATCGACAAAGAGATAGGGCCGGATGCGCAGCTTGTCTGCCAGTTCGGGCACGCTCGCGGATAGCTCAAGCCGGGCCAGCAGGCCAAGGTCACCACTGACTTCACGCTCGCGGTAGCCACGAACGCTGTTCACGCCGCCCACTCCGTAGGTTTCGGCTGGAATGAGCCGATGCGGGCTGTACTGCAGCTCCATGCGGCCGTTGATCGAAAACGTCTCGCCCAGGCGCTTCTCGGCAAAAGCAATGAGGCGCGTAATGACGTAGTGACGCTTGCCACCAGCGCGCGCCGCCTCATACGCGGCGCGTCCGCTGCCACCAGCGTTGACCGTTGCGGACACGTTTAGGCCGTAAGCCAGGTCAGAACCCTGTTTGTGGCCTACGTAGGCAAGGCTGAGCGGCATCGTCGTAACGTCCACCTGACTCCTGGAGCAGTCCGCGCCTGGAAGTTCAAGGAGCGCACATTGGTCCTTGTAGTCGCGCCAGTCGGCGCCCAGCGTCACCTGGTGATCGTATTCGCCGATCCGGTCCAGGTAGCGGTTCAATCGCACGCCGGCCATCGTTCCACGGCCATTGAAGTCCAGCGGTCCAAGTGCCAATACGGTAGTCGCAACGTTCACGCTCGAATGCGCGACATACGCATCGACCGACGCCGCCTGCGCATACAGTGGCACCCGGTAGCTGGCGCTGAAGATCTTGACCTTGTCCGGATCCTCGGGCGAGGTCTGGAATTGCAGGGTCCCTACGTGATCCCGCCCGAACAGGTTGGCGTGCTGGACCCCGAGGCTGAGCCGGTGGCGCCCGGTGAGCGGCGTGCCGGTATTGTTGTAGCCGACCAGGTACTGCAGCGGATCGACGTCGGTCACGTCCACGCTGGCGTCGATCTCGCCGCTGCGCGCGCCGGCGGCCAGCGTCACCTTCAGGTGCTTGGCCGGATTGTCGTTGGCCAGCTGGATGTCGCGGTCGATCGCGCGCACCATCGGCGTCGTGCCCTCGCGCAGGTGGGGCAGGCCGGCGCGCACGTTGGCGGTGTCGAAGTGCTGGTTGCCTGTCACCCGCACATTGGCCAGCTTGCCCTCGACCACGCGCATGACGATCCGGCCGTCGCCGCCCTGCTGCGGCGGGATGAACACCACCACGCCGCCATAGCCCGCATCGCGGTAGGCCTGCTGGATGCGCGCCGCCGCCGCGTTCAGCTCGTCGAGCGAACGCGGGGTACCGGCCAGGTCGGCGGTCAGGGCATTGACGGTCTGCTCGGGCAGCAGGGTATTGCCTTCGACCCGCACGCTGGCCACCGCCATCTTCTGCGGCTCCTGCGCCGCCGCGCCACCTAATGGGCATAGCAGCAGCATGGCGCAGGTGGCGCCGCGCAGCAGGCCGGGAGAATGTGCGGGAACAGGGGGAGGGGAGGAACTGGCCGGGCGGAAGGCATGGGCGAGCAGCGACACAAGCGTGCGCAGGCGTTGAGTCATCGTTATCCCCTTCAGAGCGTACTGGACATATGGCCGGGCCGGCCCGGCAAGCCGGACGCCCGCTATGCGCATCGCATGCCCCGCGCCCACACGAACCCCATGGCCGGACGTGGCCATCGAAAAACTTGAGTGCAGGAAAGAAGCAGTTGAGCGCTATTGCCGCGATTAAACTATTATTTAGAGCTATTTATCGCAAGACTCAGAAGCTGGATAAATACTACTCCTTCATTGCGCTTTGATAAAAAAATTTTAACTTGTGGTGTGCATACAACCACAACCGTAACGCAGGCGCGGCCTGCGGCCGCAGCCGCCTGCGGCAAGGCGTCGGCCTCGCTGCTGCAGCGGGCGCACACACCGGTTATGATTGGCGTTCATTCAACACAGGAACCGACGCTCCATGACGACTTCCAGCTATCCCGATACCCGCCTCCTCATCGCCAACGAATGGCGCGACGCCACGGGCGGCAAGACGATCCCGGTGCTGAACCCCGCCACCGGCCAGGCCATCGGCACCGTCGCCCATGCGTCCATCGCCGACCTCGATCGCGCGCTGGCCGCGGCCCAGCAGGGCTTCGAGGCCTGGCGTGCGGTCAGTGCCGCGGAACGCGCCGCGACCATGCGCCGCGCCGCCAGCCTGCTGCGCGAGCGCGCCGCCGACATCGCGCGCCTGCTCACCCAGGAGCAGGGCAAGCCGCTGGCCGAAGCCAAGGTGGAAACCATGGCCGGCGCCGAGATCATCGACTGGTTCGCGGCCGAGGGCATGCGCGTGTACGGCCGCATCGTCCCGGCGCGCAATCCCGCCGCGCAGCAACTGGTGTTGAAGGAACCGGTCGGTCCGGTGGCCGCCTTCACCCCCTGGAACTTCCCGATCAACCAGATCGTGCGCAAGCTGTCGGCCGCGCTGGCCACCGGCTGCTCCTTCCTGTGCAAGGCGCCGGAGGAGACGCCCGCGTCGCCGGCCGCCCTGCTGCAGTGCTTCGTCGACGCCGGCGTGCCGCCGGGCGTGGTGGGCCTGGTGTTCGGCGACCCGGCCGAGATCTCGGGCTACCTGATTCCGCATCCGGTCATCCGCAAGGTCACCTTCACCGGTTCGACCCCGGTCGGCAAGCAGCTGGCGGCGCTGGCCGGCGCTCACATGAAGCGCGCCACCATGGAGCTGGGTGGCCACGCGCCGGTGATCGTGGCCGAGGATGCCGATGTCGCGCTGGCCGTGAAGGCCGCTGGCGCCGCCAAGTTCCGCAATGCCGGCCAGGTGTGCATCTCGCCGACCCGCTTCCTGGTCCACAAGGCGATCAAGGACGAATTCACGCGCGCCATGGTCAAGCATGCCGAAGGCCTGAAGCTCGGTGACGGCCTGCAGGAGGGCATCACCCTCGGGCCCTTGGCCAATGCGCGCCGGCTGACCGCGATGGCGAAGGTGGTCGAGGACGCGCAGGCCAAAGGCGCCACCGTCGCCCATGGCGGCCAGCGGGTGGGCGAGGCGGGCAACTTCTTCGCGCCCACCATCCTGGCCGACGTGCCGCTCGAGGCCAGCGTGTTCAACGACGAGCCCTTCGGACCGGTGGCGGCGATCCGCGGCTTCGACACGCTGGAGGAAGCGATCCAGGAAGCGAACCGCCTGCCTTACGGGCTGGCCGGCTATGCCTTCACGCGCTCGATCAAGAATGCGCAACTGCTGATGAACCGGATGGAGGTGGGCATGCTGTGGATTAACCAGCCGGCCACGCCGAGCGCGGAGCTGCCGTTCGGCGGCATCAAGGATTCCGGCTATGGGTCGGAGGGCGGGCCGGAAGCGCTGGAAGCCTATCTGAACACCAAGGCGGTGTCGATGATGGGGGGGTAGGCGGCCCGCGCTACCGGGTTGCCCCTTCCCGCGCCGCGCCGGGCCGCATGGGCGCCGGCGAACGCCGATTCAGGGCACACTGGCGCCTGATTCCACAAGCTTGAAGGAGCGGGGATGGCGGCACAGGGCGCGACGGTCGAACAGGGCATACGCCTGGCGGGTGTGGGCAGGTTCCAGTACCGGCTGTTCGCGATCTTCGGCCTGGTCTGGATGGCCGATGCGATGCAGGTCCTGTCGATCGGTTTCACTGCGCCCTCGATCGCCCGGACCTTCGGCATCGGCGTGCCGCAGGCGCTCGAAACGGGCACCGCCTTCTTCATCGGAATGTTGCTCGGGGCCTTCGGCTTCGGGCGCCTGGCCGACCGCATCGGGCGCCGGCCGGTGCTGATGGCGGCGGTGCTGGTCGACGCCTGCTTCGGCGTGGCCTCCGCCTTCGCGCCCGATTTCCACTGGCTGCTGGCCTTGCGCTTCCTGACCGGCATCGGCGTGGGTGGCACGCTACCGGTCGACTACACCATGATGGCGGAATTCCTGCCCAGCGACCGGCGCGGACGCTGGCTGGTGATGCTCGAATCGTTCTGGGCGGTGGGCACCATCGCGCTGGCGGTGCTGGCCCTGGTGGCGCTGCGCTGGGGTGCCGATGCGTGGCGCCTGATCTTCTTCGTGACCGGACTGCCGGCCCTGGTGGGCGTGGTGCTGCGCCTGTACGTGCCCGAGTCGCCCATGTACCTGAACCGCAACGGCAAGGCGCAGCAGGCGCGCAGCGTGCTGGAACGGGTGGCGCGCACGAATGGCAGCGCGCAGGCGATTCCGCCGCTGCTGCCGGAAGCCCCGGTGCGCGGCGCACTGAAGGCCCTGTTCGCGGGCGCGCTGCGGCGCCGCAGCCTGGCCCTGTTCGCGGCATGGGGCTTGATCTCGATCGCCTACTACGGCGTGTTCGTCTACCTGCCGGTGCGTTTGAGCGCGCAGGGCTTCGGTTTCATGCGCGGCCAGGAATTCCTGATCGTGCTGGCACTGGTGCAGCTGCCCGGCTTCGCGCTGTCGGCCTATGGCGTGGAGCGCTGGGGCAGGAAGCCCACCCTGGTCGGCTTCCTGCTGCTGAGCGCCGCAGGCTGCATGGCCTACAGCTTCGGCAGCGCCACCGCGCTGGTGGTGGGCTCGACCCTCCTGATGAGCTTTGCCCTGCTCGGCACCTGGGGAGCGCTGTACGCGTTTACTCCTGAAGTCTATCCGACCGAGCTGCGCGCCAGCGGCATGGGCATGGCGGGCGCGGTGGCGCGCTTCGGCGGCCTGTTCGCGCCGGCCATCGTGGCGCCGGTGATGGCAACCCATTTCACGCTGGCGCTGGGAATGCTGGCGGCCTTCCTGGCGCTGGGCGCCGCGGCGGTCGGGATGGTGGACGTCGAATCGCGCCGGCGCGCGCTCGACTAGTCCGGGATCAGCGGAACTCGCCGCGCCCGCCGCCCTTGCCGTCCTCGTCCGGCCCGTCGGGGGTGCGCGCGGTGGGCAGGTGCCAGCCGTAGCGGATCGCGGCCACGCGCAGGCCGAAGCACAGGGCGGCCCCGGCGCAGGCAGTGGCCGTGGTGGGCAGCTGCAGGGCGTCGCCCAGCACCACCACGCTGGCCCCGGCCAGGGCGGCGACCGCGTAGATATCCGAGCGCAGCACGGCCGGCACGTCGGACAGCAGCACGTCGCGCGCGATGCCGCCGCCGATTCCGGTCAGCATGCCGAGCAGGGCCGCCATCACGGGTTCCAGTCCGAACACCAGCGCCTTCTGGGCGCCGGCCACGCAGAACAGGGCCAGGCCGGCGCCGTCGAAGATCAGCACCGCGTTGCGCAGGCGGTTGACGAGCGGATACCAGAACAGGATCGCGAGGCCGGCCAGCAGGGAGACCGCCAGGTAGCGCCAGTCGCTGATCGCGGCCGGCGGCGTGGCGCCGATCAGGAGGTCGCGCACGATGCCGCCCGAGTTGGCGGCGACGAAGGACAGCACCAGCACGCCGAAGACGTCGAGCCGGCGGCGCGCGCCGGCGGTGGCGCCGCTGAGGGCGAATACGAAGGTGCCGATCAGGTCGAGGGTCAGCACCAGGGTTTTCATGGCGGCTCCCATGTCGAGAGCGAGTACGGCAAACACGTGGGTCCTTGCGTCGGGGTGGCGGAGAATGCCCGGCATGGTAACGCAGAATCGCGTTGCGCCGCCGGGCGGGCGCTGCTTTGCGCCCCGAAGCAGGAATGCGCGCGCCCGGATCTCAGACGCGGTGCGCGTCGAGCCAGCGGAAGATCGCCGGCCACAGTTCGCCATGGGCGCTGGCGCCGACCAGTACGCCCACATGCTGCAGGTTGACCCCGACGTCTCCGCCATAGTGCAGCAGGCACTTGTGCGTGCTGGCTGCCGCGTCGTGGAAGCGTGCCTGGGCCGCTTCCGGAATCAGCCTGCTGCGCGGGTCGACCACGCCCAGCAGCGGCGCGCGCAAGGACTGCGGGCCGATGCGGCGGCCATCGATCTCCAGCTCGCCGCGCATGAAGGCGTCCTTGCGGTACAGGGATTCCACGAGCTCGGTGAACAGGCGCCCCGGCAGCGCGAATTCGTCGTGGGTCCAGCGCTCCACGCGCAGGTGGGTGGCGAGCCGCTCCGCACTGCCGAGGGACAGCCAGCGGTCGGCCATGCGTTCCCACTGGAAGGCACGGGGCTCGGCGAGTGCGCTCATCAGGTTGAGGAAGACGCCCGGCACCTGGCCGAAGGCGGCGGCCACCCGGCCGGCGTCGGGCGTCGCTTCCACCAGCGCGCGGAACGGGCTGGCGTCGCCGCCGAAATGCAGGGGCGACTCGAGCAGGACGGCGGCGCGCACCCGGTCGGGATGCAGGCAGCCGTAGATGGCCGCCAGGATGCCGCCCAGCGAATGGCCGGCGACGGTCAGCGTGCCTTCCGCGCTGTCGGCCTCGATGGCCTGCTGGCAGGCGGCCAGCAGGCGGCTGCCGTAGTCGGCCAGGCCCAAGTCGGGGCCGTCTTCGGGCAGCGGCGTCCATTCGGCCAGGTAGACCCGGTAGCCGGCATCGATCCAGCGCCGCACGACGCTGACCTCGGGCGCCAGGTCCCAGATATAGGAACGCTTGATCGGGGCTGGCACCAGCAGCGCGGCCGGTGCGCCGGCGCCGGCCTGCCCGTCGTAGCGGCGCAGGTTCAGGCCGGGTTCGCGGTGCAGGACCGTATGCGGGCTCTCGCGCGGGCCATAGCCGGCCTGCTCGAACAGCCTGCCGCGCGCCTGGCGACTGCGGTCCATGTGCTTGAGGGCGGCGGCGCCGGCGGCGGTGTAGTCCGGCAGCCCGAAGGGGGAGGTGGTCGGTGCGTACATGGGGCTCTCTTGGTGGTCATCGTTGACGGGACCTGCCACTCTACGCCGCCCGCACCGCGCCCACAATCGCGCGCGCCGGCGCGCGCGCGGGCCCTTGCGGCGTATTAAACTGACGCGACGCCCCGCTTTCCGGAAATCTCGACATGGGTTACCGATTCCTCGCCGATGCCGTGCTCCTGCTGCACCTCGGCTTCATCCTGTTCGTCGTGTTCGGCGCCTTGCTGCTGGCGCGCTGGCCGCGCCTGCTCCCGCTGCACCTGGCCGCCGCGGCCTGGGGCTTCGGGATCGAGATGCTGGGCGCGGTCTGCCCGCTCACCTACCTTGAAAACCGCCTGCGCGCGCTGGCGGGCGTGGCCGGCTACGCGGACGGCTTCATCGAGCACTACCTGCTGCCGCTGGTGTATCCGGGCGCGATGAGCCGCGGCCTGCAGCTGGCGCTGGCCGCCGGGGTGCTCGCGATCAACGCGGCGCTGTATGCCTGGCTCTGGCGGCGCCGCGCCCGGGTGCCTTACTCGACCCAGGCGAAACCGTCGCGCGCCATCAGCGCGAAGGATTCGGCCGGGCCCCAGGACCCGGCCGGGTAGGGGTGGGGCTTCTCGCCCAGCGTGCCCCAGCCTTCGATGATCGGGTCGGCCCATTCCCATGCGGCCTCGAGTTCGTCGCGCCGCATGAAGTGGGTCAGGCGCCCGCGCACCACGTCGATCAGGAGGCGCTCGTAGGCTTCGGCGCGGCGCTGCTGGAAAGCCGACTGTAAATCGAGGTTGAGGGCCACCTGCTGCATCTGCATGCCGCTGCCGGGCTGCTTGGCCATGATCTGCAGCTTGATCGCTTCTTCCGGCTGCAGTTCGATCACCAGGCGGTTGGCAACGCCGCCCGGCATGTCGGGGAACAGCGGGAAGGGAGGATTCGCGAACTCGATTACGATCTTCGACGAGCGCCGCGCCATGCGCTTGCCGGTGCGCAGGTAGAACGGCACCTTCGACCAGCGCCAGGTGTCGATGTGGGCGCGCAGGGCGACGAAGGTCTCGGTGCGGCTGCCCGGCGGCACGTTCTGTTCCTCGAGGTAGCCGTCCACCTCCTGGTTGCCGCTGACGCCATGGGTGTACTGGCCGCGCACGGTGTCGCGCGCGATGTCCGCCAGCTTCATGCGGCGCAGCGAGCGCAGCACCTTCAGCTTCTCGTCGCGCACCGCGTCCGGCGCCAGCGAGGTGGGCGGCTCCATCGCGACGATGCACAGCAGTTGCAGCAGGTGGTTCTGCACCATGTCGCGCATGGCGCCGGTGCCGTCATAGAAGCCGGCGCGGCTGCCCACGCCCACTTCCTCGGCTACCGTGATCTGCACGCTCGAGATGTTCGGCGCGCGCCATAGCGGTTCCAGGATCGAGTTCCCGAAGCGCAGCACCATCAGGTTCTGCACCGTCTCCTTGCCCAGGTAGTGGTCGATGCGGTAGATCTGGGATTCGGCGAAATGGCGGCCGACCGCCTCGTTGATCTCGATGGCGGAGGCGAGGTCGTGGCCCAGCGGCTTCTCGAGCACCACGCGGGCATGGGCGTCGACCAGGCCGGCCGCGGCCAGTTTTTCGCAGATGGTGGTAAACAGCGCGGGGGCCGTGGAAAGATAGAACACGCGCTGGGCGCCGGCATTCGTGGCGCGCGCCAGGGCGCCGAAGTCGGGCGCCTGCTGGACGTCGAGGCGCACGTAATCGAGCAGCTGCAGGAAGCCGTCCCAGGTCTTGTCGTTGTAGTTCGCGTCGGCGATGAAGGGACGCGAATGCGTGGCGATGTGGGCCAGGTAGGCATCGCGCTCGAACTCCTGGCGCCCGGTCGAGATGATGCGGGTCGAGGAGGGCAGGTTGCCGTGCAGGTAGGCCATGTAGAGCGCGGGCAGCAGCTTGCGCATGGCCAGGTCGCCCATGCCGCCGAAGATGATCATGTCGAGGGGAAGGCCGGAATCGGTGTCGTTCACAGGGGTCATGTCGGATAGCCAAACGGTGAATGGAGGCGGCGCGCGCGGGCGCCGGCCCTGTAGCTTACATCCTGGGAAACAATAAGGAAATGGCAAACGTCGTCGGAGACCTTATCCCGGTTTCACTTTCTGCATATAAAAATCGGTCAAAATGGAAATCATGCAAATATTGTTGGCACTGAGGAGGCTCTGGGTAAACATCATGCGGCGCAATGCGACCGGTACCGGTATGATTGCCGGGCCAGGATAATGCTGTACGCCGCCCGGCGCCCGTCCGAATGTCTGCTGATTCGCTTCGCTCAGCCGCCCGGAGGCGCGTCCAGGCGCAGGAACGGCAGTACCCGCCGCACCAGGGCGTGCGGCGCCTCTTCCGGAATGTAGTGGCCGCAATCGATGGGTTCGCCGTCCACCTCGGTGCCGAGCCGGCGCCATTCCGCAAGCGGATCGAAGCAGCGCCCGACCACGCCCTGCGCCCCCCACAGCACCAGCAGAGGAGTGGCGAAACGCCGGCCGGCCGCGCGCTCGGCGCGCTCGTGCTCGAGGTCGATGCCGGCCGCGGCCCGGTAGTCTTCGCAGATGGCGTGGGCGGCGCCGGGACGGGCCAGGCAGCGCGCGTACTCGGCCAGCGCGCGCGGGTCGAACGGGGCCAGGCCGGCGCTGCGGCGGCCCATCACGTCGCGCAGGTAGGCGGCCGGATCGGCCTCGATCAGGCGTTCCGGCAGCGGCGCCGGCTGGATCAGGAAGAACCAGTGCCAGTAGGCGCGCGCGAACGCCTCGTTGGCGCCCTCGTACATGGCGAGCGTGGGCGCGATGTCGAGCAGCACGGCGCGGGTGACGGTATTTGGGTGGTCGGCCAGCAGGCGGTGCGCGACGCGCGCGCCGCGGTCGTGTCCGATCACGGCGAAGCGCCCGAAGCCGAGCGCGCCCATCACGGCCGGGAGGTCGGCCGCCATGCTGCGCTTGCTGTAGCCGGCATGGTCGGCCGTGTCGGCGGGCCGGGACGAGTCGCCATAGCCACGCAGGTCGCAGGCGACGACGGTGAACTCCGCGGCCAGCAGGGGCGCGACGCGGTGCCAGATCGCATGCGTCTGCGGGTGGCCATGCAGCAGCAGGAGCGGCGGCCCGGCGCCGCCCAGCACCCCCGCGATGGCGACGCCGTCCGTGCCGGGAAGAATGAAGCGGCGAAAGCCCGGAAACAGTGCTTCGGTTGGATGCGTCATGGGGAGCATCATGCACCAGCCGGGCCGCGGACGGCGTCCAGGTGCCGCAGGCTCAGCCGCCGGTCGCGCCGGCGCCGGCGCTGAGCAGCCAGCTCACCAGCAGCAGGAACAGCATCCACAGGGCCACCAGCTTGCCCAGCCGGCGGATGTCGCCGGCGTGCTCGAACAGGGTGGGGCGGCTGTAGTTCACCCCGGCGAAATAGGCGGCGAACACGGTCGCCAGGTAGTGCACGGCGCCGAACATCTCGCCCAGCTCGCCCTTGCGCGGATGGTCGATCAGCGCGTGCGACAGCGCCACCAGCACCAGGTAGGGAATCGAGGCCGCCAGCGGCGGCAGGTACAGCCCGAGCGACTCGACCCAGCGCTGCAGACCCGGCTTGACGCGCGCCACCAGCGGCAACACCAGGTTGTGGGCCAGGCCGACGATCACGATCAGCTTCAGGATCACGTTCTTGTGCAGGCTGCCGCTGCCCACCGCCATGTTGTGCAGGTTGGTCTCGGCCTGGCGGTTATTCTGCAGGAAGAACTCGGGCGACTGGATGTCGAGGATGCGCTGGAACCAGCTGATCTCTTCCAGCGCCGCCAGCGCGCACAGCAGGCTGAGGCCGCCCAGGGCCAGCAGTTCCAGCACGCTGCGCTCCTTGCGCTTCAGGCGCTCGCTGAAGGCGAAGCCGAGCAGCAGGGCGATCACGGTGAAGCACAGGAACTGCATCCACTCGACGATGCCGTCCTCGCCCAGCAGGCGCCACAGCTTGGCGCTGTCGCCGGACCAGGCCACGGCCAGCAGCAGGACAAAGACGTTGATGAGGATCCCGGTGGCGAGCACGGGATGCAGGATCGGATTCCGGTTGGTCAAGATGACTCCTTGAGGGAAGTAAACGGTTCGGTGCCGCCAGCCTGCATGGCGGGCAGCTGTTGCTCGACGGGCAGGCGCCGGCGCATGCCGCGGCGCCGTACGACATGCAGTCCGGCCAGGCCCAGGGTCGACAGGGCCCAGATCCATAGCAGCGGGTCGAGCAGCGCGTCCCACAGGTTCCCGGTCGGCAGGCGCGCGCCGGAGAACAGCAGGATGGCGCCGAGCAGCGCGCCGGCCTGGGCGCGGGCCTGGCCGCGCCCGATGCAGGCTGCGCAGGCCGCCGCCAGCAGCACCGCGAGCAGGGCCGCGCCGGCGCCGAAGCCGGCGTGGTAATAGCCGTGCGCGAACAGGCCGAAAGCATCGAGGTAGAGCAGGGCGCCGGCTGCCGCCAGCGCGGCGGCGAGGGGCAGCGGCAGGCGCGGCCCGCTGCGCGCCACGCCATGCCAGCGCGCCAGCAGGCTGGCCGCGCACAGGCTGGCCAGCAGGGCGCTTGGTGACTGGAAGGCCAGTCCCAGGTGCCAGGCCGGCGAGGCCTCGCCCGGCAGCGCCATCCAGGCCAGGCTCAGCAGGACGATCGCGGCCAGCGGCTTGCGCGGCAAGCGCCAGGACTGCGGCTGGGTGCGCGCCAGCAGCAGTTCGAGCAGGCCGGCCACCAGGGCCGCCAGCACCAGGGCCCAGCCCAGGCGGGCATAGGCGAATTGCCAGGACAGTTCAGGCAGGCTCATTCAGATGTTCTCTCCAATGCTGATCCGGTAGCGGTGGTGCGCGATCGCCTGGCGCTGGTGGGTGTAGGTCACGTGCAGCTCCCTGCCGACCAGCTGCATGGTGGGGTAGGAAAATTCGGCGCCAGCGCCACCGCTGGCGACATCGGCCACGGTGCGCCAGGTCTGCCCGTCGCGCGAGAGCGACAGGCGCAGCAGGCTGCGCGCGGAACCGCCGTCCCGGATGTGGTTGTGCAGCATGAGGAAGTCGCCGTTTTCCAGGCGCAGCACCGCCATCGAGGTGTTTTCGTTGTTCAGCGCCAGCGGCGGCAGGTCTTCCCAGCTGGCGCCGCCGTCGCGGCTGTAGGCATGCTGTACCCGGCGCTCGTCGCTGGCGTCGCGCATCCAGGCCCGCGCCTCGGTGCCCGAGACCGGCACGATGGCCGGCTGCAGGGTCGTGGTGCGGGCGCCGATGCGCGCCATCCCGGTCGGCTCGCCGTCCGGACCGAAGGCCATCAGCATCGGGTACTTGATGCCGAGTTCGAAATACACGGGCAGCCACCAGCCGCCGTCGACCAGGCCGACCGCATTCGTGCGCACCAGCACGCTGGTATTGAACAGGGGCGACATCGGCAGCACGCGCTTCATCGCGAAGCTGGCGCCCTCGTCGGGCGAGACCAGGTGCGCCACGCGCGACGCCGCCCAGCCGCCCAGGCCGGTCGCCACGACGTACAGGTGGATGCGGCCGTCGGGCCCGGTCCAGGCCACCGGGTTGCCGATGCGGCGCACGCCGAAGCCCAGCGCCTTGCCGAGCGAATCGCGGCTGGCGACTTCCCAGGGTTCGCCCCACTTGCCGTTATGCCACTGAGACGCATAGACCTTGACGTCCGGGCCGCTCTCGCGGCTGCCGGCCCACCAGAAGGCGAGCATGCGGTCGCCCGGCAGGGGCGCCATCGCGCTGGCGTGGGCCGAGGGCGTGTTGCGCGGCATCGGTATCAGGGACTGCGACAGCTCGGACAGGGTCACGCGCCCTGGCACGAGCGAGGGCAGGGCGGAAGGCGCGGCGGCCGCGCGGGCGCTGCGGGTCCAGCGCGCGCTTTCCGCGGCGCCGATGACCAGCACCACGGTCATGCAGGCAAGGGCAATGCGGCGGCGCGCGGCGGCGCGCGATGGCAGGGGACGCTCCATACACTCCCGGCGGACCGGGATGCCCGGGTCCGCGACACTCTGACTGTTATAGGTTTGAAAATTGCAGGGTTCGCGTCCAGGCGGAACGGGCGTTCCGCGGTCTCTTTCGGGGAGGCGGCTGGCTGAGCGATGACCTGGCAAAGGCGCTATCCTACAGGAAAGAGCACCGGATGTGACACGGAACTTTCGTAATTACAAGATTGCCAAGCCCCGACGCAGCGATCCTGCGCGCGCCGCCTGCCGCGCGACTTGCCCTTCGGCTTTGTGATGTTAGCGCACCATGCGCAGTACGGTTCCCAGCAGCAGGTGGAACGCGAACGAGCAGGCTGCGATGACCGACGCGATCAGCATCGGCAGCACCGCCCCGAACGTGAACGTCATGCCGAGTGCGAAGCCGAGTACGTATTCGGCGCGGTAGGCATGCACGAGCAGGCCGGCGGCGAAGGCGCCGAAGAAGATGGCGGTAACGGCCGGGTGGCCGAGCGTAAAGGCGAAGGCCAGCGCCGCACCCCACAGCAGGGCGGCGCCGAAGCGCAGGCGCACGTGACGATGGAAGCGTTCGCGGCTGCCGTCCTGGGTCAGGCCGGCGGCGCGGCGCTGGACGCGGCCGAGCATGAACCAGACCAGCAGGGGAACCACCAGCAGGCCCCACCAGTTGGAAATGGCGGGCAGATCGGGATTATTCAGCAAGTGGTGGGCCGGCACGCCGCCATGGGTGTACTCCCAGCCCAGGTGGCAGATCTCGGCGGCGAGGGCGGCGACCGTGAGGATGAGGCGGGACTGCGGGGCGGGACGGTCGGGCATGGCGCGCTTCCTTCGCGAGGGGCGGGGGAGGATGAGGATGATCGGTCGGTCGTAGCCGCCTCGGTCTTTTGCGACAATTCGCCATGGATAAAATGGCGCGTCGTTCAATCCAGCATGGAGAGGATATCGTTTGTCGCCTCCACCTTGGCATATTCGGCCGCCAGGTTGGCCAGCGACATTGCATGCACCTCGTCCGCGCTGCGCAGCGCGCCCGCGTAATCGCGGCGGACAAAGGCGAAGCAGGCGTCGGCGGCAACCGTCACCTGAAAGCCCAGGTTGCCGGCGCTGCGCACGCTGCACTCCACCGAGATATTCGTGCTCACGCCCGCCACCACCAGCCGCTCGATCCCGCGCACCCGCAGCCAGCGCTCCAGGGTGGACTGGATGAAGGCGTCCGGGACGTTCTTCTCGACCACGTGCTCGCCCGGGCGCGGCGCGAACACCGGCTGGAATCCGGCGCCCGGCTGGCCAGGCGCAAAGCCGGAATCCGGGGAGCGCGAGATGTGGCGCACGTGGACCACCGGCGCGCGCCGCCCGCGCCAGGCCTCCAGCAGCAGGTCGATGTTGGCTTCCGCCTGCGGGTTGTTGCGCGCGCCGGCATTCGGGCCGGCCATGCACTGCTGCATGTCGATGACGAGGAGGGCGGGCTGGTCGCGCTGCATGGGCATGGTTGATTGCGGATGGTCGGGTTCCCATGGTAGCGCAGTCTTGCAGCCAGGCGCACTTTGGTACACTAGCGCTTTCGTCCGACTCTCGAACCATCATGGCGCAACCGCTGGAGCTTCGCGCATGCGCTCTGCAATCCCTGCTCGCCCCCAACCCCGCCGCCAAGACGGCGGGCGTGGCGGCGCTGGTGGCGGCGCATCGGCGCGGCGAGACCACCCTTGACCTCGAGGCGGCGCCCTGCGCACCGGAAGGCATCCCCGGACGGCCCGCGCGGCCGGAACTGGTGCCGCCGCGCCTGGTCGGGCGGCGTTCGATGGCGACCGTGGAGGGCCGCGCCATGCTGATCCACGCCCTGGCCCATATCGAATTCAACGCCGTCAACCTGGCGCTCGACGCCCTGTGGCGCTTTCCCGGCATGCCGCCGGACTACTACAGCGACTGGCTGCGGGTGGCCGGCGAAGAGGCGCTGCACTTCGACATGCTGTGCGCGCACCTGAAAACGCTCGGCTATGCCTACGGTGACTTCCCCGGCCACGACAGCCTGTGGGAGATGGTGGAAAAGACCCGAGGCGACGTACTGGCGCGCATGGCCCTGGTGCCGCGCACGCTGGAGGCGCGCGGGCTGGACGCGATTCCGCCGCTGCGCGCCAAGCTGGCCCAGGCCGGCGACCTGGAGGCGGCGGCGATCCTCGACGTCCTGCTGCGCGACGAGGTCGGGCACGTCGAGATCGGCAACCGCTGGTACCTGTACCTGTGCGGCCTGCGCGGCCTGGAGCCGGTCGCCACCTACGGCGAGCTGACGCTGCGCTATGGCGCGCCGGTGCTGAAGGGCCCCTTCAACATCGAAGCGCGGCGCCAGGCTGGCTTTTCGGAAGCGGAGCTGGCGCGCTTCGCCTAGACGCATGGACACCACGCCGCTGCAGGGCTTCCTCCTGACGCGCCACTGGCGCGATACCGACGCTGGGGTTGAGGTGGACTTCTGGATCGCCACCGAAGGGGGCGCGCGCCGGGTGCGGCTGCCGCTCCAGACGCCGGTCGCCTTCCTGCCGCTGGAACAGCGCAAGGCCGCCGAACTGGTGCTGGGCACGGAGCGCGGCTGGGAGCTGCGTGAATTGAACCTGTGCGACTTTCACCACCGGCCCGTGCTGGGCCTGTACTGCCGCCAGTACCGCCAGCTGCTGCGCCTGGAAAAGCGCCTGCGCGAGTTCGGCGTGGACGTCTACGAAGCCGACGTGCGCCCGCCCGAGCGCTACCTGATGGAGCGCTTCATCACCGCGCCGGTGCTGGTGCATGGTCTGCCGGACGCGCGGGACCCGAACCTGATCGTCGACGCCGGGTTGAAACCGGACCGCGACTACCGCCCGCAGCTGCGCCTGGTCTCGCTCGACATCGAAACCAACCAGCACGGCGAGCTGTATTGCATCGGCCTGCAGGGCTGCGGCCAGCGCCAGGTCTACATGCTGGGCGAGCCCAATGGCCAAGAGCGTGACCTCGGCCTGGACCTCGCGTACTGTGAAAGCCGCGCCGCGCTGCTGGACGCTTTTGAAGCATGGATGCGCCGCCATGATCCGGACGCGATCATTGGCTGGAACGTGATCCAGTTCGACCTGCGCATGCTGGTGCAGGCGGCCGAACGCGCCGGGCGGCCGCTCAGGCTGGGACGGGATGGCAGCGCCATCGAGACCCGCGAGCACGGGCGCTCGGAGCATTTCTTCATCTCGATCGCGGGTCGCCTGGTCATCGACGGCATCGAGGCGCTGCGCTCGGCCACCTACAGCTTCCCCTCGTTCAGCCTGGAGTCGGTGTCGCAAACCCTGCTGGGCGAAGGCAAGGCGATCGACAATCCCTACAGCCGGATGGACGAGATCAACCGCATGTTCACGGAAGACAAGCCGGCGCTGGCTTTCTACAACCTGAAGGACTGCGAACTCGTCACCCGCATCTTCGAGAAAACGCAGCTGTGCCGCTTCCTGCTGGAGCGCGCCAGCGTGACCGGGCTGGCGGTGGACCGCAGCGGCGGTTCGGTCGCCGCTTTCGAGCACCGCTACATGCCGCTGATGCACCGCCAGGGTTTCGTCGCGCCGAACATCGGCGACGTCGCGGCCGGCGACAGCCCGGGCGGCTTCGTGATGGATTCGCGCTCCGGGCTGTACGACTCCGTCGTGGTACTTGACTACAAAAGCCTGTACCCCTCGATCATCCGCACCTTCCTGATCGATCCGGTCGGCCTGGTGGCCGGGCTGGCCGAGCCGGAAGACCAGACCGTGCCGGGCTTTCGCGGTGCCCGCTTTTCGCGCACGCGCCACTGCCTGCCCGGCATCGTGCGCCAGGTGTGGGAAGGGCGCGAAGCGGCCAAGCGCGAACGCAATGCGCCGCTGTCGCAGTCGCTGAAGATCATCATGAATGCCTTCTACGGCGTGCTGGGCACTACCGCCTGCCGTTTCTTCGATCCGCGCCTGGCCTCCTCGATCACGCTGCGCGGCCACGAGATCATGCACCGCACCCGCGCGCTGATCGAGGAGCAGGGCTACGGCGTGATCTACGGCGACACGGATTCCACCTTCGTCTGGCTGGGCGGACCGCATGGGCAGGAAGAGGCCGAGCGCATCGGCCACGCCCTGGTGGAGCACGTCAACGGCTGGTGGCGCACGCACCTGCAGTCCGAGTACGGGCTCGCGTCGAGCCTGGAGCTGGAATTCGACACCCACTACGCGCGCTTCCTGATGCCCACCGTGCGCGGCTCGGACGAAGGCAGCAAGAAGCGCTACGCCGGCCTGGTGCTGCACGCGGACGGCGGCGAGGACGTGGTGTACAAGGGACTGGAGACGGTGCGCACCGACTGGTCGCCGCTGGCCCAGCAGTTCCAGCAGGAGCTGTACCTGCGCGTCTTCAAGCGCCAGCCCTACGAAGCCTGGGTGCTTGAGTACGTGGCACGCACCCTGCGCGGGGAACTCGACGAGCTGCTGGTGTACCGCAAGCGCCTGCGCCGCCCGCTCGACGACTACGAGCGCAACGTCCCGCCGCACGTGCGCGCGGCGCGCATGGCCGACGACTTCCATACCGGCCAGGGCCGCCCGCCCCAGTACCGCAGGGGCGGCTGGATCCGGTACGTGATGACGACCAGCGGCCCGGAACCGCTGGAGCTGCGCCGTTCGCCGATCGACTACGAGCACTACCTGAGCAAGCAGCTCGAACCGATCGCCGACGCCATCCTGCCTTTTCTCGGCGACAGCTTCGCGCGGCTGACCAGCCCGCAAGGCGCCTTGTTCTGAGAAAACGCCGCCCGGGTGGGCGGCGTTGCGGGTGCTTCGCGATCACTCGTCTTCGTGGAAGGCCTCTTCCCGTTTCTTGCGCAGCGCAGGCAGCATCACCACGACCAGGCACAGTGCCGCCATGCCCAGCAGGGTGGCGCTGATCGGACGGGTGACGAACACGCTCGGGTCGCTGTGCGACAGCAGCAGCGCGCGGCGCAGGTGCTCTTCCATCATCGGGCCGATGATGTAGCCGAGCAGCATCGGCGCCGGTTCCGCGCCCAGCTTGGCGCAGATGTAGCCGAACAGCCCGAACAGCGCCATCAGGTAGACGTCGAACTGGTTGTTGTTCAGGCTGAACACCCCGATCGCGCAGAACATCAGGATCGCCGGGTACAGGCGGTGGTAGGGCACCATGATCATCTTGATCCACAGGCCGATCATCGGCAGGTTCAGGACTACCAGGAACAGGTTGCCGAACCACATCGACACGATCAAGCCCCAGAACAGGGCCGGCTGCTCGGTCATCACGGCCGGGCCTGGCTGGATGCCCTGGATGATCATGGCGCCGATCATCAGGGCCATCACCGGGTTCGACGGAATACCCAGGGTGAGCATCGGGATGAACGAGGTCTGGGCGCCGGCATTGTTGGCAGCCTCCGGCGCCGCCACGCCTTCGATCGCGCCCTTGCCGAACTCCTTGGCGTTCGGCGAGATCTTCTTCTCGATCGAATAGGCCGAGAACGAGGCCAGCATGGCGCCGCCGCCCGGCAGGATGCCCAGCGCCGAGCCGAGCCCGGTGCCGCGCAGGACCGGCCCCACGATGCGCTTGAGGTCGCTCAGGGAGGGCATCAGCCCGGTGACCTTCTTCATCATCAGGCTGCGGTCTTCGTCATGCTCCAGGTTGCGGATGATCTCGCCGATGCCGAACATGCCCATGGCGACGATCACGAAATTGATTCCGTCCGCCAGTTCGGGCAGGTCGAAGGTGTAGCGCTGGGCGCCCGAGTTGACGTCGGTGCCGATCAGGCCGAGCAGCAGGCCGAGGAGCACCATGCCAATCGCGTTGAGCAGCGAGCCGCTGGCCAGGACCACCGCGGCGACCAGGCCGAGCACCATCAGCGAAAAGTATTCCGCCGAGCCGAACTTGAGCGCCAGCTCGGCCAGCGGCGGCGCGAACAGGGCCAGCAGGATGGTGGCGACGGTGCCGGCGAAGAAGGACGCGAGCGCGGCGGTGGCGAGCGCCTTGCCGGCATTGCCCTGGCGCGCCATCTGGTGGCCGTCGAGGGCTGTGACGACCGACGAGGATTCGCCCGGCAGGTTGACCAGGATCGCCGTGGTCGAGCCGCCGTACTGGGCGCCGTAATAGATGCCGGCCAACATGATCAGCGCCGAGATCGGCGGCAGGCCGAAGGTGGCCGGCAGCAGCATTGCGATGGTGGCGATCGGGCCCAGGCCGGGCAGGACGCCGACGGCGGTGCCGACGAAGACGCCGACCAGGCAGTAGAACAGGTTATTGAGGGTAAAGGCCGTTTCCAGGCCCAGCCCGAGGTTGGCGATGATTTCCATGTACTCAGTCTCCGGTCAGCCAGGGGCCGGCGATCGGCATCGGCAAGCCGAGCAGCTTGACGAAGAGGACTACGGCGAACAGGGACAGCCCGACGGCCAGCAGCACGGTGCTGCCGAGACGGAACTTGCGGCTGGCATACGCGCTCAGCATGACCAGCACGAAGGCGGACAGGGCCAGGCCGGCGCCGCGTACCAGCACGCCGAACAGCAGCACCGCCCCCAGGATGATGGCGATGTCCCTGAGGTGGAAGCTGCTGATCGCGTCATGCGCCTCGGAACGGCGGCCGACGAAGGCGCGCACGATGCCGAGCAGGCCGACAAAGGCCAGCAGCCAGCCGAGCACGGTCGGGAAATAGCCGGGACCCATGCGCCCGGCGGTACCCATGCCGAGTTCGCGGCCGAAGTACACGGCGGCGAGCCCGAAGATGACGAAGATGATGCCGATCCAGAAATTTTTCGGATGGCGGATGGTGGAAGCCACTGCGAACCCCTTGTTGCCCGTTGTTGCCCGTTGTTGTCAGGTAGTGGTGTGGCTGCGCCTGCCCGCGGGCCGCGCAGCCTGGCGCATCGCTGTTGCCCGGATCAGTCGGCGTACTGGCCGGCCTTGGTGATGATCGGACCCCAGCGGTCGATTTCCGCCTTCAGGTGCGCGCGCAGGGCTTCCGGGCGGGCGCGGCTGTCAGCCACCGGTTCAGTGCCGAGGTCGGCGAAGCGCTGCTTGACGGTCGGGTCCTTCAGGGCCGCGCGCAGCGCGTTCGACAGGGTATCGATCACCGGTTTCGGGGTGCCCTTCGGCGCATACATGCCATGCCAGACCGCGACTTCGAAGCCCGGCAGGCCGGCCTCGCTCATGGTCGGCACGTTCGGCATCGCCGCCAGGCGCTGCCTGGTCGTTACCCCGTACACCTTGACCTTGCCGCTCTTGATCTGGCTGGTGGTATTCGTGGTCTGGTCGCACATCAGGTCGACCTGGCCGCCCAGCATGTCGTTCATGGCGGGACCGGTGCCCTTGTACGGAACGGTGGTCAGGTCGACCCCGATCGCGGTCTGGAACAGCATGCCGCACAGGTGCGAGGCCGAGCCCAGGCCGGCGTTGGCATAGGTGACCTTTTCCTTGTTGGCCTTCACGTAGGCGAGCAGCTCCTTGAAATCCTTCGCGGGGAAATCCTTCTTGGCGATCAGGGTCATCGGCACGTCGGTGACCAGGCCGATCGGCTCGAAGCTGTCGATCGCGTGGTAGTTCAGCTTGCGGTACAGGCCGGGCGCGGTCGAGTGGCCGATGTGGTGCAGGAACAGGGTATAGCCGTCTGGCGCGGCCTTGGCCACGCGCCCGGCGCCGATGGTGCCGCCGGCGCCGCCCACGTTCTCGATGATGATCTGCTGCTTCAGGGTGTTGCCCATCGACTGGGCGACCAGGCGCGCAACGGTGTCGGTCGGTCCGCCGGCGGCGAAAGGCACGATCATCGTGATGGTCTTGGTCGGATAATTCTGGGCATGGCTGCCGGATGCCGCGGCCACCAGGGCAATGGCTGCGACGGTGCGCAGGAACGTTGTTTTCATCGGTGTCTCCTCCAGGGCTCGGTTTGGCTCGGTGTATTCGATCGATCGGTTGGCAACGCAAGAACGCGCAAGACATCAGAAGCAGGCCACGACACCAGCCGGGAGGCATCCGGCCGGCGGGCATGGAGCGCGTGCATACGCACGCTTTGTTGTACCAGCAAATTGATTGATATGCAACTACGCGTCCATGCGGGACGCATGCGTGCCCCGCGTGGGCGAGGCTCGATTCTGTTGACAGAATCCTACGCGCCAGACACACTCGTCTTACTGTTGAGCAGTGCCAAGCCCGCGCCGGGCGTGCCGGCTTAACTTGGCAGTTTTGTTCCCGGAGGGAAAATGCTTGCCTTGACCAGACTGGCGCCGCTCGCGGCCATCGCCGCGCTGCTGCTGGGATACCCGCATGGCGCCTCGGCGCAAGCAGCGGCCCCGACCACCGTCGACGCCTTCAGTCCGGAGGGCCAGGCAAAGGCGGTGCGCCAGGTAACGGCGCGCTTCAGCGCACCCGTGGCGCCCTTCGGCGACCTGCGCGCCGAGGCGCCCTTCGCAGTCGACTGCCGCGCCGGGGACGAGCGCCTGGACGGCAGCGGGCGCTGGATCGACGCCAGCACCTGGAGCTACGATTTCGCGCGCGACCTGCCCGGCGCCACCGCCTGCCGCTTCACGCTGCGCGACGGTCTGCGCGACCTGGCCGGCCGGCCGCTGGGCGGCCAGCGCAGCTTTTCCTTCAGTACTGGCGGCCCGGCGGTCCTGCGCATGCAGCCGCACGCGGGCAGCCAGATCGACGAGAACCAGGTCTTCCTGCTGGCGCTCGACGCGCCGGCCACGCCCGCCTCGATCGCGGCGCATGCCTGGTGCCGCGCCGATGGTATCAACGAGAAGATCGGCGTGCGCCAGCTGCTGGGTGACGAGCGCGACCGCCTGCTGGCCCTGCGCCGCGACTTCCTGGAACGCCACCTGGCGGCCTATGGCAAGGCGCGCGGCAAGCAGGCCCGGTCGGGAAGCGAACCGCTTCCCGTGGCGGTGGTGCAGTGCAAGCGCAGCCTGCCGGCCGATGCCCGCGTGAGCCTGGTGTGGGGCGCGGGCGTGGCGGCACCGAACGGCATCGCCAGCGCGCAGGACCAGGAACTGGCCTACCGCACCCGGCCCGACTTCCGCCTCTGGCTCAGTTGCGAGCGCACCAATGCGCGCGCCGGCTGCGTGCCCTTCCTCCCGCTGCGGGTGGCCTTCAGCGCGCCGGTGCCGGTGGAAGCATTGCGCAAGCTGGTGCTGGAAGAAACCGGCGGCAAGCGCCACGCGCCCCAGCTGGGCGAGGAGGCGAAGGGTGGCTTTGCCAGCGCCGTGCAGTTCCCCGGCCCGTTCGGCGAACTGGCCACGCTGCGGCTGCGGGTGCCGGACTCGCTGCGCGACGACGCCGGGCGCGCGCTGGCCGTGCCGGCGCGCGCGCTGTCCGTGAAAGTCGACCGCCAGCCGCCTTTGGTGAAGTTCGCCGCGCCTTTCGGCATCCTCGAGGCGCGTGGCGACCGCCTGCTGCCGGTCACGGTACGCAACGTCGAAGCCCCGCTGGTGACCGCCGTGCGCAGCGGCGCCAGCCTGCGCGTGGAGCGCGAGGCTGACGTGCTGGACTGGCTGGGCCGCATGAATCCCTGGGGGCGCGACCCCTGGACCCAGGAGGAGGGCAAGCTGACCCGGCAGCTGCTGGGACCGAAGGCCACGGGCCGGATAGAGCGCTTCGCGCTGCCGCGCGCCGGCGGGCGGCGCCCCTTCGAGGTGATCGGCATCCCGTTGAAGAAGCCAGGCTTCTACGTGGTGGAGGTGGCCAGTCCGCTGCTGGGCAAGGCGCTCAACGCAAAAGGCGGTACCGCCTACGTGCGCACCGCTGCCCTGGTCACCAACATGGCGGCCCACCTCAAGCGTGGTGCGGAGTCCTCGCTGGTGTGGGTCACTTCGCTCGACAAGGGCCGTCCGGTGGCCGGCGCCCGGGTGGCGCTGCGCGACTGCGCCGGGCGCCAGCTGTGGCAGGGCCATACCGGCACCGACGGCGTGGCCCATATCCGCGAAGCGCTGCCGCGCGCCCGGTGCGGCGACCAGCTGTTCGTCAGCGCGCGCAGCGGCGAGGATTTTACCTTTACCCTGTCGAGCTGGCAGAAGGGCATCGAGCCGTGGCGCTTCCAGCTGCCGCAGGGCAGCCTGGATGAGGACAGCCGCATCGTCGCCACCGTGTTCGATCGCAGCCTGCTGCGCGCCGGCGAAACCCTGCACATGAAGCACTTCCTGCGGCGCCGGGTCGGCACTGGCCTGGCGCTGGTGGCGGCGGGCGAGCCCACGCCGGTGCCCGGCTATGCGCCCCTGGGCGAAGAGACGGTCGAGCGCGGCGCGCTGCCGGCCAAGGCCTGGATCGCGCACCAGGGCAGTGGCGACAAGATCGCGCTGCCGCTGGTCTGGGACGCAGCCGGTCAGGCCCACGGCGAGTGGAAGATACCCGAGGCGGCGAAGCTGGGCGCCTACCAGGTCGTGATCGGGAACCAGGTGGCGGGCGAATTCCGGGTCGAGCAGTTCCGGGTGCCGACCATGAAGGCGGTGCTCAAGGGACCGGCCCGGCCGGTGGTGGGTGCGGGCACGCTGGCCCTCGACGCCCAGGTGCATTACCTGAACGGCGGACCGGCCGGCAGGACGCCGGTCACGCTGCGCACGGTAGTCGAGCAAACTCCGGGAAGTTTCGACGGCTTCGACGGCTTCAATTTCGGCGGTGGCGACGTCAAGGAAGGCATCGCGCAGCGCGGCGAAGAGGACGAGGACGGCTGGTACGAGGAGGGCGGGGAGGGCGACCAGGCGGTAGGCGATGCCGAGGACGCCGGCGCGCCCGCGCAGGAAGGCACGCGCCAGGGCGAGACGGCGCGCACCCAGCGCCTGGTCCTGGACCGCAACGGCGGCGCGCGCATCGAGGTCGCGCAGCTTCCCGCGGTCGACCGGCCACGCAGCCTGCTTGCCGAACTGAGCTGGCAGGACGCGAGCGGCGAGATCCTCACCGCCTCCACCCGCGTGCCCCTGTGGCCGGCGGCGCTCGCGGTCGGCATCAAGCCGGACGACTGGATGAACCGCGAGCGCCTGAAGTTCCAGGTGGCCGTGCTGGGCCTGGATGGCAAGCCGGCGCCGGGCGTGGAGGCCAGCGTCGACTTCTTCCAGCGCGCCTCCTGGTCGCACCGGCGCCGCCTGGTGGGCGGCTTCTATGCCTACGAGTCGAGCAGTGAGATCCGGCGCATCGCGGGCGGCTGCCGCGGCCGCACCAATGCCCAGGGCCTGCTGTCGTGCGACGTGCCGGCGCCGGGCGAAGGCGAGATCATCCTGCGCGCCCGCGCCGAGGATGCGCAGGGGCGCGCCGCCATCAGCCAGCAGGAAGTGTATGTGGCCGGCAAGCGCGAATCGTGGTTCGAGGTCGCCGACAGCGACCGCATCGACCTGCTGCCGGCCAGGCCGCGCTTCGAACCGGGCGAAGAGGCGCGCTTCCAGGTGCGTTCGCCCTTCCGCGAAGCCACGGTACTGGTGACCGTGGAGCGCGAAGGCATCCTCGACACCTATGTGCGCCAGCTGTCGGCGCTCGAGCCGACGATCGCGATTCCGATCAAGGCGCACTATGCGCCGAATGTCTACGTGTCGGCGCTGGTGGTGCGCGGCCGGGTGGCGGAAAGCAGGCCGACCGCGCTGGTCGACCTTGGCAAGCCCGCCTATAAACTGGGTATCGCGCCGGTGAAGGTAGGCTGGGCGGCGCACGAACTGCGGGTGCAGGTGCTGCCCGCGCGCCAGGTGTACAAGGTGCGCGAGCGCGCCAGCGTACGGGTGAAAGTCACGCGCGCCGACGGCAAGCCCTTGCCGCCCGGCGCCGAGGTGGCGCTGGCGGCGGTCGACACCGGCCTGCTCGAACTGAAGCCGAACGACAGCTGGCAGCTGCTCGAGGCGATGATGCGTCCGCGCAGCCAGCAGGTCGAGACCGCGACCGCGCAGATGCAGGTGATCGGCAAGCGCCACTTCGGCCGCAAGTCGGTCGCCCACGGCGGCGGTGGCGGGCGCACCGCCAGCCGCGAGCTGTTCGACACCCTGCTGCTCTGGAAGGGCAAGCTGGTGCTGGACGCGAACGGCGAAGCCGAGGTCGAGGTGCCGCTCAACGACGCGCTGACCGGCTTCCGGATCGTGGCCATCGCCAGCGCCGGCAGCGGCATGTTCGGCACCGGCGCGGCCGAGATCCGCAGCACCCAGGACCTGATGCTGCTTTCCGGCCTGCCGCCGCTGGTGCGCGAGGGCGACCGCCTGCGCGCCGGCTTCACGGTGCGCAATGCGGCGCAGGCTGCGCTCGACATACGGCTGGCGGCCAGCATGGCAACCGACGGCGGCGCGGCCCAGGCACTCCCGGCCCAGACCCTGCGCCTGGACGCGGGGGCGGCGCGCGAACTGTTCTGGGACGTGACGGTGCCGCAGGGCGCCAGCCTGCGCTGGCAGGTCGACGCCAGCGCCGGGGCGGCGCGCGACAGCCTGCGCGTGAACCAGGCGGTCGCGCCCGCGGTGCCGGTACGCACCCTGCAGGCCACCCTGGTCCAGCTCGACGGACCGAAGACGGTGCCGGTCCAGCGCCCGGCCGATGCGCTGCCTGGCAAGGGCGGCGTGCGCACCAGCCTCAGCCCGCAGCTGGCCGGCGGCCTGGACGGGGTGCGCGACTACATGGCCCGCTATCCCTACACCTGCTTCGAGCAGCGCACCTCGCAGGCGGTGGCGCTGGGCGACCCGAAGCGCTGGAGCGCCGTGGCGGCGACGCTTCCGGCCCACCTCGACGGCGACGGCCTGCTGAAATATTTCGCCCCCATGCGCGAGGGCGACGATGCGCTGACCGCCTATGTGCTGTCGGTCAGCGCCGAGGCGGACTACCCGATCGCGCCGGAACAGCGCGAGCGCATGGAAGCCGCGCTGCTGGCCTTCGTCGAAGGCCGCATCGTGCGTGGCAGCGGCCTGCGCACCGGCGAGCTGGCGGTGCGCAAGCTGGCCGCGCTGGAAGCGCTGTCGCGGCGCCAGCCGGTGCGCGCGGCCTGGCTGCAGTCCTTTCGCATCGAACCGAACCTGTGGCCGACCTCGGCCGTGCTCGACTGGTACCTGGTGCTGCAGCGCTCGCCGGAGCTGCCGGAGCGCACGTCCCTGCTGGCCCAGGCCCAGCAGATCCTGCGGGCGCGCCTGAACCTGCAGGGCACCAGCATGGGCTTTTCCACCGAGCGCAGCGACAACTGGTGGTGGCTGATGGCCTCGCCGGACGTGAACGCGAACCGCCTGCTGCTCGCCATGCTCGACAACCCCGGCTGGCAGGCCGACATCGGACGCATGGCGCGCGGCGCGCTGGGACGCCAGCAGCGCGGCCACTGGGGCACGACCCTGGCCAATGCCTGGGGCGTGCTGGCGATGCGCAAGTTCTCGGACAAGTACGAGGCGGTGCCGGTGAGCGGCAGCAGCAGCGTGACGCTGGCCGGCAACACCTGGCGCGGCGGCGTGCCGTCCAGCGTGCTGCAGGCATGGCCCGCGGGTCCCGCCCGGCTCGAGATCCGGCACGAGGGCGCCGGCAAGCCCTGGGCGACGGTGCAAAGCCTGGCCGCCATTCCGCTCAAGGCACCGCTCGCGAGCGGCTACCGGATCGCGCGCACGGTGACGCCGGTGGAACAGGCGCGACCGAACGCCTGGAGCCGTGGCGACATCTACCGCGTGCGCCTGGTGCTGGAGGCGCAGGCCGACATGAACTGGGTGGTGGTGGACGACCCGGTCCCGGCCGGCGCCAGCATCCTCGGCACCGGCCTGGGTGGCGATTCGCGCATCGCCACCGGCGGCGAAGCCCGCCGCGGCTGGGTCCAGCCCGATTTCGAGGAACGCAGCAGCGCGGCCTTTCGCGCCTATTATTCCTTCGTCCCGAAAGGCAGCTGGAGCATCGACTACACGGTGCGCCTGAACAGCGAAGGGCGTTTCAGCCTGCCGCCGACCCGGGTCGAGGCGATGTACAGCCCCGAGATGTTCGGCGAAGCGCCGAACCCGCCGGTGCTGGTGGGACGCTGATGCGGCGCCCGGCGCTCTCGGCGCTCTCGGCGCTGTCGGTGCGAAGGGCGCTGTGGGCACTGTGCGCGCTGCTGGCGGCACCGGCGCATGCCGCCGTCCCGACCCCGGCCCAGGTGCGCGCCGCCTGGCAGCCGTCCGAGGCGCGCCTGCTCGACCGCCATGGAGTGGCCCTGGAGAGCTTGCGGGTCGACCTGCACGGCCGGCGTGCGGACTGGGTGGCGCTGGCCGACATCTCGCCGGCGCTGGGCGCGGCGGTGCTGCAGGCCGAGGACGCACGCTTCATGGAGCACGGCGGCGTCGACCTGCGGGCGGCCGCACAGGCGGCCTGGGACAACCTGCTGCGCCAGCGCCCGCGCGGCGCCTCCACCATCACGATGCAGCTGGCGGGCCTGCTCGACCCCGCGCTGCGCGCTGCGCGCGAGGGGCGCAGCTGGACGCAGAAGCTGGACCAGGCGCTGGCGGCGCGCGCGCTCGAAGCCGGCTGGAGCAAGGCGCAGATCCTCGAAGCCTACCTGAATCTGGCCAGATATCGCGGCGAGCTGCAGGGCATCGGCGCCGCGGCGCGGGCGCTATTCGGCAAGGCGCCCTCGGGCCTGGACGGGGCGGAAAGCGCGATCCTGGCGGCGCTGCTGCGCGCCCCCGGGGCAGCGCCCACGGCGGTGGCGCGCCGCGCCTGCCAGCTGGCGGCGGAGCTGGCATGGCCCGGGACGTGCACCGCCATCACGTGGCGCGCCAGGGTGGCGCTGGCGCGGCCGGCGCCTGCCGCCAGGCCAGCGACCCCGGCTGCCTTGCGCCGGCTGCTGGGCGGGGCGGGCAGCAGCGTGCGCACCACGATCGACGCCGGGGTGCAGCGCGTGGCGCGGGACGCCTTGCGGCGCCACGTGCGCGAGCTGGCCGGGCGCAACGTCGGCGACGGCGCGGCCGTCGTGATCGACAATGCCAGCGGCGAACTGCTGGCCTATGTCGCGAACACCGGCGCCAGCGAAGTCGACGGCGTGGCGGCGCCGCGCCAGGCCGGCTCCACCCTGAAGCCCTTCCTGTACGCGCTGGCGCTCGAGCGGCGCGTGCTGAGCGCGGCCTCGCTGCTGGACGACAGTCCGGTCGGCATCGCCCAGGACGACGGCGCCTATGTCCCGCAGAACTACGACCGGTCCTTCCGCGGCTACGCCAGCGTGCGCACCAGCCTGGCCAGTTCGCTCAATGTGCCGGCCGTGCGCAGCCTGTTGCTGGTGGGCGTCGAGCGCTTCCATGCGCGCCTGCGCGCCCTGGGCCTGAGCACCCTGGTCGAGGATGCCGATTTCTACGGCCCGGCGCTGGCGCTCGGCGCGGGCGAGGTGACGCTGCTGGAGCTGGCCAATGCCTACCGCACGCTGGCCAACGGCGGGCGCCACGGCGTGCCGACGCTGCGCCTCGGGCCGGGCGCGAAGTCGCCTTCCCTGGCGCAGGTGCTGGACCCGGCGGCGAGCTTCGTGGTGGGCGACATCCTGGCCGACCGCGCCGCGCGCAGTCCGACCTTCGGCCTGCGCAGCGACCTGGCCACCGCCTACTGGAGCGCGGTCAAGACCGGCACCAGCAAGGACATGCGCGACAACTGGTGCCTCGGCTACAGCGAGCGCTACACGGTCGGGGTCTGGGTCGGCAACTTCGATGGCCAGCCGATGTGGGACGTGTCCGGAGTCTCGGGCGCGGCGCCGGTCTGGCGCGAGGTGATGGACCACCTCCACCGCGAGCGCCCGGGCCGCCAGCCGGCGGCGCCGCCCGGGCTGGTGCGCACCCGGGTCGCGTATGCACCGGCCTACGAGCCGGCGCGCGATGAATGGTTCCTGCGCGGGACCGAAACCGCCCTGGTCGAAGCGGTGCCGGCGGGCCGCCGTGCGCCGCAGATCCTGTATCCGGCCGACGGCAGTATCCTGGCGCTGGATCCCGACATGCCGGACCGGATCGAGCGCGTGCTGTTCCGGGCCCAGGGGGCAAGCGGACAGCGCTGGCGCCTGGACGGCACCGAACTCGGCCCGGCGAGCGAACCCGTGGCCTGGCAACCGCGCGTCGGGACGCACCGGCTGGAACTGGTCGATGGCGAAGGCGCAGTGGTGTCCAGCAGCCGCTTCGAGGTGCGCGGGATCGCAGGCCCGGGGGACTAGCGGCACGTTGTGGCGTGGTGCCGACGGCCCCGCCGCTAGCGCTCCCGCACCGGAACGTCGTGCTCGCCCAGCAGGATCTTGTCCGGCGTGATGGGCGTGCCGCGCAGGCGCCGCCCGGTGGCATGGAAGATCGCATTGCTGATCGCCGCCGATACCCCCACGATCCCGATCTCGCCCACCCCCTTGGCCCCCAGCTGCTCGCTGACGACACGATCCTCCTCGTTGGCGAAGATGACCTGGATGTCATGCACGTCGGCGTTCACCGCCACGTGGTACTCGGCGAAATTGTGGTTCATGAACCGGCCGAACCGGTGGTCGGTGACGCTTTCCTCGTGCAGCGCCTGGCTGATGCCCCACACCACGCCGCCGATCACCTGGCTGGCGGCGGTCTTGGCGCTGATGATGCGTCCGGCCGCGACCGCATTGACCACCCGCGTCACCCGCACGATGCCCAGCTTCTCGTTGACCCGCACCTCGCAGAATACCGCCGAGTGCACCGCACGCGTGTACTTGCGCTGCTTGAGCAGCGAGGGCTTCATGAAGAACTTCTCTTCCACGCAGTCGACCCCGGCGGCGGCCAATACGTCCCGTAGCGCGACCGCGGTCTCGGGCCGGTTCCGCAGCTGCACCTTGCCGTCGGCAAACTCCAGGTCCTGCGGTCGGGCCTTCGCCAGCTTCGAACCCGGCATCGACTTCGTCAACTTGACCAGGCGCTTCTTGAGCTTGTCACAGGCGCCGTGCACGCCGCCGCCCACGGTCGTCACGTGCGAGGAGCCGCCTTCGACCGGCGCGAAGGGCAGGGTCGAGTCGCCCAGCTGGAAGGTCACCCGCTCCAGCGGCAGGCCCAGGCTTTCGGCGGCGATCATCGACATCACGGTATAGGTGCCGGTGCCGATGTCGGAGGCTGCGCTGCTTACCACCAGGCGCCCGTCCGCATGGAACACGGCGCTCACGCGCGCCAGCATCACCAGCGAGTCCCACATGCCGCTGGCCATGCCCCATCCGACCAGTTCTTCGCCGTCGCGCATCGAGCGTGGCTCCAGCGGCCGGTCTTTCCAGCCGAAGCGCGCCGCGCCCTTGTCGTAGCACTGGCTCAGCTCCTTGGACGAATAGGGCTTGTCTTCCAGCGGGTTGCGGTCGGCGTAGTTGATGCGCCGGAATGCGAGTGGATCGATGCGCAGGCGGTAGGCCAGTTCGTCCATCGCCACTTCGAGCGCATGCATGCCGTGCGCGGCCCCGGGCGCGCGCATGTCGATCGGCGAGTGGCGGTCGTGCGCCACCAGCTTGTAGCCGAGCTTGATGTTCTTGCAGGCGTACAGCTGCCCCGACCAGTTGACCACCACCTCGACGTAGTCTTCGAGGCGCGAGGTTTCCTGGATCGCCTCGTGCACGATCGCGGTCAGCTTGCCGTCCCTGGTTGCGGCCAGCTTCACCTTCTGCCAGGTCTCGGGCCGGTGGCCGAAGCTGAACATCTGCTGGCGGGTGAGCACCACCCGCACCGGGCACGCCAGCCTGAGCGCCGCCATCACGGCCAGGGTCAGCTGGTACTGCGGGCGCAGGCCGGAACCGAAGGCGCCGCCCACATAGGGATTGCGCACCGTGACCTTTTCCTTCGGCAGGCCGAACACGCGCGAGACGTACCAGCGGTTGTTCTGCGAGCTCTGCGTCTTGTCATAGATGGTCAGGTGGCCGTCCTCGCCATACAGCACCGTGGTGGCGTGCATCTCCATCGGGTTGTGGTGCTCGACGCCGTGGTAGAACTGCGACTCGATCTTCACCGGCGCCTCGTTCCAGGCCTTGTCGGCGTCGCCGGTGGAGCTGGGCGGCGTGAAGCCGGCCTTCAGCGGGCGCGGCTTGTAGGCTTGATCGAGGCTGGCGAGCAGATCGGTTTCATGCGCTTCCCGCTCGTAGCGCACCTCGACCAGCCGGGCCGCGTGGCGCGCCGCTTCGAAGCTGTCGGCCAGCACCAGCGCCACCGGCTGGCCGCTGTAGAAGATGCGGTCCGAGAACAGGGGGCGGAAGGGCGAGCCGCCCGGCGCCGTCATGTCCTTGTAGGCCAGGTCCCAGGAGCGGACCTTGGGTCGGTTCAGGTGGGTGAGCACCTCCACCACGCCCGGCACGGCCAGCGCGGCGCCGGTCTCGATGGCCGTGATGCGGCCGCGCGCGATGGTGCCGCTCACCACCACGCCGTAGCGCAGGCCGGGCGCCTCGTGCTCGGCGGCGTACCGCGCTTCGCCGGTCACCTTGGCGCGGCCGTCCACGCGCGACACCGGCATGCCGCTGCGCACCCGGCCGGTGCCTTCGGGCGCGGTCGGGGTGCGCAGTTCCGGAATCAGGTCGGTCATCGTGCTTCTCCCTTCGCATGGTCGGTGCCGCGCGCGGCGGTGCCGAGCGCCTGTTCGATGGCGTTGCGCGCCAGTGTCAGCTTGAAATCGTTCTGGCCAAACCCGCGCGCGCCGCGCAGCACGATGTCGGCGGCCACGCCAAAGGCGTCGTGGCCGGGCGCCATGCCCTCCAGCGCGGCCTCGGCCTCCTCGACCCGCCAGGGCTTGTGCGCCACGCCGCCCAGCGCGATGCGGGCGGCGCGGATGCGGCCGTCTTCGATGTCGAGGGCGGCCGCCACCGACACCAGTGCAAACGCATAGGACAGGCGCTCGCGCACCTTCAGGTAAGTCGAATGGCGGGAGAAGCGGCCGGCATCCGGCAGCGTGATGTGGGTGACCAGTTCGCCCGGTTCCAGCGTCGTGTCGCGCTCGGGCTGGTCGCCCGGCAGCCGGTGGAAGTCGGCGAAGGGAATGCTGCGTTCCTGCTGTCCGGTGCCTTGCGTGCGCACGTGCACCACCGCGTCCAGCGCGCGCAGGGCCACGCACATGTCGGACGGGTGGGTGGCGATGCAGTGCTCGCTGGTACCGAGGATGGCGTGCAGGCGGTTCAGTCCTTCGCGCGCTGAACAGCCGCTGCCGGGCGCGCGCTTGTTGCACGGGGTGCCCAGGTCGTAGAAGTAGTAGCAGCGGGTGCGCTGCAGCAGGTTGCCGCCGTTGGTCGCCATGTTGCGCAGCTGGGGCGAGGCGCCGGCCAGGATCGCGGCGCTCAGCAGCGGATAGCGTTCGCGTACCAGCGGGTGGTAGGCCGTGTCGGCGTTGCGCGCCAGTGCGCCCAGGCGCAGGCCGCCGCCTTCCGCAGGCTCGATGCGGTCCAGGCCCAGGCGGTTGATGTCGACCAGTTCGCCCGGCTGCAGCACGCCTTCCTTGACCAGGTCGAGCAGGTTGGTGCCGCCGGCGATCGGGCGCGCGCCAGCCGCCAGGCGCGCCAGCGCGGCGTCCACGTCGCTGGCCTGGCTGAAGATGAACGGGTTCATGCGAGCACCGGACCGGTCGTGAACGGCTTGCCGGGCCCGCTCGATGCTCCCGGCTGCGCGTCATCGATGCCCATCACCTGCGCCACGGCGCGGGTGATCTGGGGATAGGCGCCACAGCGGCACAGGTTGCCGCTCATGAGTTCGCGCACGTCGTCGACCGTGTGCGCCTGGGCTTCGGCGATCAGCCCGGCGGCCGAGCACAGCTGGCCGGGCGTGCAATAGCCGCACTGGAAGGCGTCGCAGTCGATGAAGGCCTGCTGCAGCGGATGCAGCGCTTCGCCATCGGCCAGGCCTTCGACCGTGGTGACGTCCTGGCCGTCGTGCATCACCGCCAGGGTGAGGCAGGCGTTGATGCGCCTGCCGTCGAGCAGAACGGTGCAGGCACCGCACTGGCCGTGGTCGCATCCCTTCTTGGTGCCGGTAAGGCCTGCGCGCTCGCGCAGGAGGTCGAGCAGCGTCACCCAGGATTCGACGGAAAACCGCCGTTCTTCTCCGTTGATGCGCAGCCGGATCGGGGTTGCCTCGTGCGGGTCCATGGGCGTCCTTTCGTGAGCGAAGCCCCTACCTTACTCCTTCGGTCCCGGCCCTTCGGTTAGTTCGCACACCCAGCGCAGCGCTTCGGCCGTCATTGCATCTGCAGCAGCGCGACCTGCGGGTCGACCATGCGCAGCATGCGCAGCACGGCATCGGTCGAGACGGTGTCGATCTGCCCGGCCATGCGGCGTTCGAAGGGGTGGTCGTCGAAGGCCACGTTGGCGCGGAACATGCGCGCCCCGAGGCGCACGGCGGCCGGGATCTCGATTGTCGGCGGCTGGTAGCCGATCGAACGCAGCCAGGCCTGGGCCTCCTGGCGCGTCTCGACCCGTCCCGCCGGGGCCAGCCCGGCCGCCAGGGTTTCCAGCACCCACTGGTTGGAGTTCTGGTACCTGGTCGAGTACACATAGGACAGCATGTTGTAGCGCGGCTCGTGCAGGCGCAGCGGGGTGCGGCTGGCCAGCAGCGCGGCCAGCCTGTCCTGGAGCTGCGGGCCCGGGATCAGCAGCTGGGCGTCGTGCCGCACCAGGTCGGTCAGGAAGAAGTTGCCCATGCCTTCGTTGTACAAGCCTGACACCGCCGAGCCGCAGTCGTTCAGCGCGTGGACCACGGTCCAGCGGCCGGCCGGATGCTCGCGTACCGCGATGCCCATGTGCGAATAGCGCAGGCCATACTTGCCGAGGTCCTGGCCGGCGCGCGCCACCAGCGCCACCCGGGCGCCGCTGGCCTCCAGTGCCCCCACGGTGCGCTGGGCCAGGTCCATCGACAGTACCACCTCGTGCGGGGCCAGCGGGCGCTCTTCGCAGGGCTGGCCGGCGCGGGCCGGCAGGCTGGCGGCAAGCAGGGCGGGGAGCAGCAGGGCCGCTGCCAGCAGGGTGCGCGGCGTCATGCCGCCCTCGCGTGGTGCAGCAGCGCCTTGCCCGCTTCGTTCGGCAGGAAGGCGAGGGCCTTGCCCGACATGACCAGCACGTAGCCGGTGGAGGCGCCGACGACCTCCAGCATGGTGCCGGCCGCGAGCGAGAGCCCGCCCAGCGCGCGGCCGGACAGGCGCACCGTGGCGCGGCTGGCGTCGATCGTACTTTGCAGCACCAGTTCGATGCCTTCCGCGACGGCGCTGGCGCTGGCCACCACCACGCTGCCGCCGGCGGCGACGGCCAGTATCGAGCCGCCGACGACCACGCCGGACAGGTTGGCGCTGGCGTGCGAGGCGTGCGAAGCGTGCGAGGCGGCCGAGTGGCCGGCGGCCTGGCCGGCATGGCAGGTGAAACCGAGCAGGGCAAGGAGGAGGGCAGGCAGGATGCGTTTCATGGTGTACTCCGTGTCGTCGATGGAGTCATGATCCCGCTCAAGCTGCCCCCCGGCAAGCAGGCGCCGCGCGGTAGCATCCGCTTGCCGCCCGGGTAGCGCAAAACGATACCGCGGACGGCCTGCGCGCGGGTGGCTCAGGGCCCGCGGAACACGATCGTCTTGTTCCCGTGCAGGAAGACCCGGCGCTCGATATGGAACTTGACCGCCGCCGCCAGCGCCATGCACTCGTTGTCGCGCCCCACCCGCACCAGCTGCTCGGGACGGAAATTATGGTCGACCCGGGTCACCATCTGTTCGATGATCGGCCCTTCGTCCAGGTCCGGCGTCACGTAGTGGGCGGTGGCGCCGATCAGCTTGACGCCGCGGTCGTAGGCCTGGTGGTAGGGCTTGGCGCCCTTGAAGCCGGGCAGGAAGGAATGGTGGATGTTGATGCAGCGTCCCGCCAGGCGCCTTGCCAGCTCGTCCGACAGGATCTGCATGTAGCGCGCCAGGATCACCAGCCCGGCGCCGGTCTCCTCGACCACTTCCAGCAGGCGCGCCTCCTGCTGCGCCTTGTTGTCCGGGTTCACCGGCAGGAAGATGAAGCGGATGCCCTCGCGCTCGACCATCGGGCGCAGGTCCAGGTGGTTCGACACCACCGCCGTGACAGCCATGTTCAGTTCGCCGTTGCGGCGGCGGTACAGCAGGTCGTCCAGGCAATGGTCGTCCTTCGACACCATGATCACGGCGCGCACCGCTTCCAGCGGGTCGTGGATCTTCCAGTCCATGTCGAAGCGGTGTGCCACGCCATCCCCGAACTGGGCGCGGATGGCGCCGATGGCCGGCGAGCCGGCCTGCAGGCGGAACACGGCGCGCAGGTAGAAACGCGCGGTGGAGTCGTCGTCGAACTGCTCCAGCGCGCAGATGTAGCACTCGCGCTCGGCGAGGAAGGTGGCGACGGCGGCCACGATGCCGATGCCGGCGCGGCAGCTGGCGTTGAGGATGTATTCGGTCGGGGCCTGCGGCGCCCGCGCCTGGTCATTGGGTGTCATGCGTTCGTCCTGTCGGGTGGTATCGAAAATGCCTGCGCTGCCGCGGCCACGCCCCGGAAGCGGCGGCGGGTAGCCGCGGGCCTTGGGGCGGCGCCGGACAAGCCTCGTGGACGAAGCAGACCCCGCCATGCTGGCGGTCGCCTAGCATGGCGGATGCGGGCGGGCGCGTCAAGGCGCGCCCGGACGGATCAGTCGCGGAACAGGTAAGTGAAGCTGCGGCTGACCGGCAGCTTTTCCTCGCTGCCGCGCAGCAGCACCTGCATGCGCTCGGCATCGACCCGCTCGACGGCGGCGATGGCATTCACATTGACCAGGGTGGCGCGGTGGATCTGCCAGAAGCGGTCGCGGTCCAGGCCGCCAAGCAAGTCCTTCAGGGGAATGCGCACCAGGGCTTCCGAACCGGGCAGCACCACCCGCGTGTACTTGGTGTCGGACTGGAAGAACAGCACCTCGTCGACGTCGATCAGGCGGATCTGCTTGCCGACGGTGGCCTTGATCCACTTCATTTTCTCGGCGCGCACGCCAGGCAGGGCGCTCTTCAGGTGGCGCAGCAGGTCGCCCAGGTCGGCCGGGGACTCCTTCAGCTTGGCGCGGATGCGCGCTACCGCGCGTTCCATGCGCTCGGCCTGCACCGGCTTGAGCAGGTAGTCGACCGCGCCTGCGTCGAAGGCGTCGACCGCGTACTGGTCGTAGGCGGTGACGAACACCACGTGCGCGCTGCTGCCGATGCGCTCGGCCACTTCGAGCCCGGACAGGCCCGGCATGCGGATGTCGAGGAACACCACCTCCGGCTCGTGCTCGAGGAAGCCGTCCCAGGCATCGTTGCCGTTCTCGGCCTCCAGGACGACCTCGGCCTCGGGCCAGCAGCTGGCGAGCAGCCCGGTCAGGCGCTCGCGCATCAGGGGTTCGTCTTCGGCGATCAGAATGCGGGTCATGCGTTTTCCTTGTCGGCGTTGCGTGGAAGGTGCAGTTCGGCCACCAGGCCAGGATCGGCTTCGTGCAGTGCGAGGCGCGCGTCCTCGCCATAGGCCAGCTGCAGGCGGCGGCGCACGTTGTCCAGGCCCGCCCCGCTGCCGGGCGTGGCGGCCATGCCGACGCCGGTGTCGTGGACGCGGATGCGCACGGCGCCGTCCAGGGCCGCGGCCGAGACGCGGATCTCGCCGCCGCGCAGCGACGGTTCGATGCCGTGCTTGATCGCGTTCTCTACCAGGGTCAGCACCAGCATGCTGGGCACGTCGACGTCGGCCACGTCGTCGGGCAGCGCAAGCTCGAAGCGCAGCCGCGCGCCCATGCGGGCCTGCATGACCCGCAGGTAGGCGGCGACGGTCGCGAACTCGCTTCTCAGGGTCAGCTGCTCGCAGCGCAGGTCGCTGAAACTGGCGCGCAGGAAGGCGATCAGGTCGGCGGTGAGCGCGGCGGCGCGCGGGGCGCCGTCGGCGGCCAGCTGCTGCACCGCGCCCAGGGTGTTGAACAGGAAATGCGGCTCGATCTGGGCGCGCAGCACGCGCAGCTGCGCTTCGCTCAGTTCGCGCGCCAGGCGGTCGCGCTCGGCGTCGCGCTGGAGCTGCTCCATCAGGGCGGCGTGCTGGCGCCGGCGGTAGCTGCCCAGGACCAGTAGCGGCGTCGTGGCCAGCAGGCCGACTACCGCGGCGGTCGGCATGACCTGCATGAGGCGCGGCAGCTGTTCGGCCAGTGGCCTGCCGTCGTTCAGGAACACGCCGACGCCGGCGCCGACGCCGCCGCAGACCAGGCCGAGCAGAAACTTGCGGCGGTTCTGGAAGGCCTGGCTGGCGTTGAACCAGACGCCGATGCCGCCGAACAGCAGCCCGAAGCCGAGCAGGTTGGCGGCGAAGATGGGCACGTGCCAGTTGCCCTTGCCGGTGAGCAGGGCCAGCCCGACGCCCGCGAGCGTGAAGCAGAGGGCCAGCTTGGCCAGCGCGATCCACAGGCGCCGGCCCCTGTAGGCCAGCGAAAACGCGCGCAACTGCTGGCGCTCGACCGGCGACATGGCCGCGAGATTGTCCGCCATCCTGCGCCGGTAGCCGGGCGCGACGGAGGCCGCCAGTTCGGGCCGTTCCAGCACGGCCAGCTGTTCGCGTTCGAGTTCCTCATACCAGTCGGTGATCCTGCGCCACATCGTGCTCTCCTTGCTGTTCAATATAAAGGGTAATGCGGGCAGTCTAGGAAAGGGCGCGGCGGCCGCCAAGCACATGGCGACGAAGGACGAATCCGGGGCGGCGAATGACGAGGCGAGCCCGGCGCATGTCGCGCGTGTTAACATCTCGGGCTTGTTTCCCGCTTTCCCGACGACGTTCATGCATTTTCCAAGCCCTTGCCACGTGCGCGCGCTGCGCCCCGCCGACCTCGACGCCGTGCTGGCGGTGCAGGCCGCCTGTTATCCGCCGGCGATGCAGGAAGCGGCCGGCGTGCTGCGGGCGCGCATCGTCGCCGCCGGCGGCACCTGCGCCGTGGCCGAGGACGAACACGGACTATGCGGCTACCTGTTCGCCTATCCAAGCAGGTTGGGCGCCGTGACGCCGCTCGGCGCGGCCTTCGATCCCGCGCCCGATGCCGATACGCTCTATGTGCACGACCTGGCGGTGGCGCCGCGCGCGCACGGCCGCGGCCTGGCGCGCCGGCTGGTCGCGCAGCTCCTGGAACAGCCGGCCGGCTGGCGCTGGTCGGCGCTGGTCTCGGTGCAGGACAGCGAAGCCTTCTGGCGCGCGCTCGGCTATGCCACGGACACGGTGCACGACGCGGCGGCGCGCGCCGCCCTCGCCAGCTACCCGCCAGGCGCACGCTACATGCGGCGCGCCCTCGCCGGCACTTACTGAACCCGGCGCACCTTCGCCGAGTTATTGGTTCCCTCGACCTTGAGGAACAGGGTGCCGAACAGGTTGCGTTCGATACGCACCTTCGGGTCGCGCATGCGCGGCAGTACCGCTTCGCTACCGTCGATCACGCGCCACACCTGGCCGTTTGCCAGGCGGATCTGCGCACCCGGCCCCCAGCCCTGGAACTCGCCGGGGATGGTGCTGGCGATCGCGTCCGGCTCGCGTTCGCGGCGCTTGGCGGCTTCCAGGCCGAAGCTGGCCTCGTGGCTGGCAGCCGGGGCGGGCGCCATGGCCGGAGCAGGGGCCGCGGCAGCACTCCGTGCGGCCGTGCCGCCGGGGCGCGCCGCGACCTGGATCGCGTCGTAGCAGGCCAGTCGCGCGCCGCCGTCGGGCAGGGCGCGGCAGGCCAGGATCGCCTGGTCGTCCGCCAGCGCGGCACCGCATACCAGTAGCAGGGAGAGGGGCAGGGCTTTCATCGTCATCCTTCGCCTTTTGTCATCGATACAATTGAACCAGCGAAAGATTATATCGGCAAGCCAGGCGCCTGGGGTGTCGTCAGCCGGCCCGCGCCATCCGCCGCGTACTGGCGGATGAAGTCGGCGCAATCGGCTGCGGCCAGCGGCCTGGAATAATAGAAACCCCGGATCTGGTCGCATTCGGCCCTGCGCAGCGCCGCCACCTGGTCGGCGCTCTCGACCCCTTCGGCGATCACCGCCAGCTTCAGGCGGTGCGCCATCGCCACGATGGCCTGCACGATGGCGGACGATTCGGCGCTGTGCGCCATGTCCTGCACAAAGGACTTGTCGATCTTGAGCTTGTCCAGCGGTAGCCGGCGCAGGTAGCTGAAGCTGGAAAAGCCGGTGCCGAAGTCGTCGATGCTGAGCATGACTCCCAGCTCGCCGAGGCCGCGCATCACCACCACGCTGCGCTCCGGATCAGCCATCGAGACGCTTTCCGTCAGTTCCAGTTCCAGCAGGCCAGGTGCGAGGCCGGATTCGGCCAGCAGTTTGCGCACCGTCTCGACCACTTCGCTTTGCAGGAACTGGCGCGCCGACAGGTTCACCGCGACCGGCGCCAGCGGCAGGCCCGCGTCGCGCCACGCGGCCAGCTGCGCCACCGCCCTGCGCAGCACCCATTCGCCGATCGGGACGATCATCCCGCTCTCCTCGGCGATCGGAATGAATTCATCGGGCGCAATGACGCCGTATTCCGGATGGCGCCAGCGCACCAGGGCCTCGAAGCCGGCCAGGGTGTCCGAGCGCAGCTCGACCTTGGGCTGGTATTCGACGAACAGCTCGTCCTGGGCGATGGCACGCCGCAGGTGGCTTTCCAGGGTCAGGCGGCGGCCCTGCTCGGTGCGCAGGTCGGGCGCGTAGCGCACCATCGCGCCGCGGCCCTGGGCCTTCGCATGGCGCAGCGCGGTGACGGCGTTGTTGAGCAGGGCGTCGGCATCCATGCCGTCGCGCGGCAGCAGGGCGCTGCCGATGCAGCAGGTGAGGGCGATCTCGCCGCCGGGGGTGGGCACGGCGCGGTTGGTAGCGGCCATCAGGCGTTCCAGCGCCCGCTCCGGTTCCGGATGCTCGCCATTTGCGTGCAGCAGCACCAGGAATTCGTCGCTGCCGGCGCGTGCCAGCAGGTCGCCTTCGCGCAACAAGGCCTGCAGGCTGGTGGCAATCGCCATCAGGATCTCGTCGCCGGCGCGGTGCCCGAGCAGTTCGTTGAAATGCTTGAAGCGGTCGATGTTGATGCAGGCCACCAGCGCAGGCGTGCGTTGGGCGCGCCAGTTGGCGATGCTGCGGCCGATCGCGCGCAGCATGGCCTGGCGGTTCGGCAGCCCGGTCAGCAGGTCGTGCGCCACCAGCCACGCCAGCTCGCCGCCCGGCGTGCCCCTGGTGTCGCCATCCGGAGCGCTCAGGTCCTGCAGGCGCTCGCTCAGCGACTGCGCCGCCATAGCCAGCTGGCGGTGGTAGATCAGCCCCTCCACCATGCGCGCCAGGTCGCGCAGCGCGTCGAGCTGGCCCGCGTCGAGCCGGCGCGGGCGGCGGTCGATGATGCACAGGGTGCCGATCTTCCTGCGTTCCACCGAGTACAGCGGCACCCCGGCATAGAAGCGCAGGTGTGGCTCACCGGTGACCAGCGGGTTGTCGGAGAAGCGCGGGTCGCGCGCGGCGTCGGGCACCACCAGCCCGCCGTCGGCCAGGATCGCATGGGCGCAGAACGAGATGTCGCGCGGGGTTTCCGAGGCCTCCAGTCCGGTGCGCGACTTGAACCACTGGCGGTCGCGGTCGACCAGCGAGACCAGCGCGATCGGCACGCCGAACAGCCGGGTGGCGGTGCGGGTGACGCGGTCGTAGCTTTCCTCCGGCGCGCTGCCGAGCAGGCGGGTCGCGTGCAGGGCCGCCAGGCGCTGCGCTTCATCGACGGGGAGCCGGGGCCGTTCCATGCCGCCCCGCTCAGGCCAGTCCGGCCAGCAGGGCGGCGGTATCCTGCGCCCCCATGCGGCGCGCCGCCTCCAGTGCGGACACGCCGTCCGCATCGCGCGTGCCCGGGTCGGCACCGCGCGCCAGCAGCAGGCGGGCGATCCCGACCCGGTTGAACATGGCGGCGAACATCAGCGCGTCCTTGCCGCCCGGCCCGGCGGTGTCCGGGCGCGCGCCATGCTCGAGCAGCAGCGAGGCCAGCGCCAGGTCGCCCTTGAAGGCCACGCCCGCGAGCGGGGTCTGGCCGGCGTCGTTCATCAGTTCCGGATCGGCGCCGTGGGCGAGCAGCGCGCGCGCGGTAGCGTGGTGGCCGTGGTAGCAGGCCAGCATCAGCAGGCTGTCGCCGCGCTCGTTGCGCAGGTTCGGCGGCAGGCCCTGGTCCAGCAGGCCGGCCAGGCCCGCCGTGTCGCCGCTGCGCGCGTACTGGAACACGCGGCGCACGAAGGCCAGCGTGTCCTCGTCCAGGCTGTGCGCGTCGGGTGGCTGGCGGTCGGGCGGGGCGGGCTGCATGGCATCTCCGTGGCGTGGCGGTGACCCATTAAAGCACAGGGGGCGGCGGCGCAGACGCACGCTTATCCCGCGCCAGGCCGGCATGTCCTTGCTGATTGGCAATGCCCTGCCAAGCGGGCGCGAGTATTCTGGCCGGGATGCTATCGTCGGTCCCGACACCTTACCCAAACGTCAACATGTTCAAGTTCATCACCGACTTCCTGGATAGCACGCACTACTTTGGCGTGTTCCTCTTGATGGCGCTGGAAAATATTTTCCCGCCAATACCTTCCGAATTGATCATGCCTTTCGCCGGCTTCGTCGTCGCACGCGGCGACCTCAACCTGGCAGGGGTGCTGGCGGCCGGCACGGCCGGGTCGATCGCGGGCGCCATGCCCTGGTACTACGCGGCCCGCGTATACGGCAAGGAGCGCCTGAAGCGCTTCGCCGACCGCCATGCGCGCTGGATGACGGTGGGCGCGTCCGATATCGACAAGGCGATCGCGGCCTTCGACCGGCACGGCCGCTCGGTGGTGCTGTTCGGACGCCTGATTCCGGCCATCCGGACCCTGATCTCGGTGCCGGCCGGTCTTGCCTGCATGTCGCTCGGGCAGTTCCTGCTGTATTCGACGATCGGGTCGCTGGCCTGGACCGGGGTGCTGACCGGCGCCGGATTCATCCTCGAGAGTAACTACGAACAGGTTGGCAAGTACGTCGATCCGGTCTCGAAGGCGGTCTTCGGCATCCTGCTGGCCTGGTACCTCTACCGCGTGATCACGCACCGCCCGGCCAGGTCCGACGCCGCCTAGGCCTGGGAGCGCGCCGGGGCCACCGCCAGGTCGGCGCCCGCGGCCGGCTCCGGCCCGCGCGGCGCCTGGCGCGCTTCCCGTCCGGGGGCGTGCGCACGCACCGACCAGGTCACGCCCGCCACCAGCAGCGCCACCGCCGCCACTTCCAGCGGGCGCGGACCGTAGCCACGGTGCAGGAAACCGTACAGCAGTGCGAACAGGGTCTCGAACAGGATCAGCTGGCCGGACAGCGTCACCGGCACCCGGCGGCTGGCCACGTTCCACAGGCCGTTGCCGATCACCGAGGCACCCAGGGCCAGCAGGGCGTTGCAGGTCCAGAACAGGGCCAGGTCGCGCCCCGGCCCGGCCGCGCCGTCCGCCAGCGGCCAGGCCCAGGCCAGTAGTCCGAGCGGCAGTGCCACCACGCCGGTGGCCAGCCCGTACAGGGCCGACCACTGGGTACTGGAAAACTGTGGATTGCGCTTCAGGTAGCGCGCATTGTCGAGCGCATACCAGCTCCAGCACAGCAGGGCGCCGGCGGCGCAGGCCAGTCCGAAGGCGATCTCGCCGGCGGACCGCGACGGACCGGCATGCAGGAAGCTGTCGACATTGATGCAGGCGATGCCGGCGCCCACCAGCAGCAGCGGCAGCGCCAGGCGCCGCAGCGGCACCGCGCCATGGTCCTTGCGGCCCAGCAGGGTGACCAGCACCGGCAGCATGCCGACGATCAGGGAGGTCGGGGCCACTCCGGCGTACTTCACGCCGGTGGCCAGCAGCATGTAGTAGACCAGGTTGCCGGCCAGCGCGTGACGCAGCAGCGCCAGGTAGTCGGGACCGGCGAGGCTGGCCAGCAGGGATGTCAGGCGCGGGAGCAGCAGGACGAAGGCCATCGCGCCGTAGGCCAGGTAACGCCCCACCGCCAGTTCCAGCGCCGAAAATCCGGCCAGCAGTTCAGGCACCACGAATACCAGGCCCCATACCGCGCCTGCCAGCAAGCCGCACAACACACCGATCCACATACCGCCACCCAGCCCAGCACGAGCAAAACGGTGATTGTACCGCGCCTACAAAAATGCCATCAGGACACGCCGACACAGAAATGTTTGCTATATTAGCAAGCATCACCGACCCCAGGAGACAGGCTTGTTCCCTTTCATGCTCCGCCTTGCCGGTCCGGCGGCAACGCTGGCCGCGGGCTTGCCGTGCACGGCCGCGCGCGCCCCGCGCTACTAGGAGCCGCGCATGGCCGATTTCCCGACTGGTCCCGGCAGTGCAAGGCGCGGCGAAGGCTTGCCGGCGGCGCTGCTGCTGGCGCCGTTCGTGCTCGCCTTCCTGCTGTTCTTCCTGCTGCCGGCGCTCGCGACCTTCCACATGAGCCTGACGGAGAGCAGCCCGACCCGCACCGGTGCCTTCGTCGGCATCGCCAATTACCTGGCGCTGGCCGAGGATCCGTCGTTCTGGGCGGCGCTTGGCAACACCTTCTATTTCGCCCTGCTGACGGTGCTGCCGCTGGCCGCGCTCGGATTGCTGATGGCCCTGCTGGTACACCGCTTCACGCGCGCCGCCGGCTGGCTGCAGGGTGCCTTCTTCCTGCCCTACCTGCTGCCGATCTCGGTGATGACCCTGATCGCCGGCTGGATGCTGCAGCCTTCCTCCGGCGTGGTGAACCACCTGCTGGGCGTCCAGCGCGCCTGGCTGGCGGACCTGACCTGGGCCATGCCTTCGGTGGCGATCGCCACCATCTGGTGGACGGTGGGTTTCAACATGCTGATCTTCCTGGCCGGGCTGCGCAACATTCCGCGTGAGCTATACGAGGCGGCCGCGCTGGACGGGGCGCGCGGCCTCGCCCTGTTCCGCCACATTACCTGGCCGGCCCTGCGTCCGGTCGCCGGCATGGCCCTGGTGTTGCAGCTGATCGCCTCGATGAAGATCTTCGGCCAGACCTACCTCCTGACCGCGGGAGGACCCTTCAACACCACCCGCGTGACCCTGCATTACATGGTCGAGACGGCCTTTACCCAGAGCGATGCCGGCTATGCCGCTGCGATCGCGATGGCGTTCATGGCGATCGTGGCGGCGCTGTCGCTGGCCCAGGCCGGCCTGGTGCGCTGGCTGGGCAGGAGGCAGGCATGACGCGCCGTGCGGGCGCCGCCTGGACCGCCACTGGCGCGCTGGCCGCGCTGCTGCTGGCGGCGTTGTGGGTCGCGCCCCTGCTGTGGGCGCTCGGCACGGCCCTGCGGCCCGAGCACGAAACCGTGTCCGCCGTGTTCCACTGGCTGCCGCGCGACTGGACCGTGGATGCCTTCGTGCAGGTGCTGGGCGCCGGCAGCGTGGGACGCTGGCTGTTTAACAGCGCGCTGGTGGCCCTCCTGGTGACGGTATTGACCATGGCGCTGTCCCTGATGGCCGGGTACGCGTTTTCCCAGCTGCGTTTCCGCGGCCGGCGGCTGGCGTTCGGGCTGGCCATGCTGGCTTTCCTGCTGCCCTTCGAGGCGCTGCTGGTACCCCTGTTCCGGATGATGAACGGGCTCGGCCTGGTCGACAGCTATGCCGGCATCGTGCTGCCCCAGTTGGTGGCGCCGGTGGCGATCTACGTCTTCAAGCGCTTCTTCGACGCGGTGCCGGCCGAGTTCCGCGAAGCGGCCGTGATGGATGGCGCGGGGCCGCTGCGCATCCTGTGGAGTGTCTACCTGCCGCTATCTAGCAATATCGCGTGGGCGATGGCCATCGTCAGCTTCATCGGCGCCTGGAACAACTTCCTGTGGCCTTACATCATCGTTACCTCGACCGACATGATGACCATCCCGCTCGGCCTGGCCCAGGTCCAGGACGCGTTCGGCGTGCGCTACGCGCGGATGATGGCGGCGGCGCTGGTGGGCGCACTGCCGGTGGCGCTGGCCTATGTACTGTTCCAGCGCCGGGTGACGCGCGGCTTCCTCGCCGCCACCGGCCTGAAAGGATAAACGGAGACTTTATGGCATCTGTGCGCCTGCACGGCATTACCAAGCATTACGGGGACCAGCCGGTCATCCGGGACATCGAGCTCGCGATTGCGGACGGCGAATTCGTGGTGCTGGTTGGGCCGTCCGGCTGCGGCAAGTCGACCCTGCTGCGCATCGTCGCCGGGCTCGAGGACGCCGATGCCGGTACGGTGCTGATCGGGGGGCAGCCGTGCAACGAAGTCGCGCCGGCGCGGCGCGGGATCGCAATGGTGTTCCAGAACCATGCGCTGTACCCGCACATGACGGTGGCCGGCAACATGGGCTTCGCCCTGCGCCTGGCCGGGGTGCCGCGCGCCGAGATCGCACAGCGGGTCGAGCGCGCCGCCGCGGCGCTGCAGATCGGCCACCTGCTCGGACGCCGCCCGGCGGAGCTGTCCGGCGGCCAGCGCCAGCGGGTGGCGATCGGGCGCGCCATCGTGCGCAAGCCCGAGGTCTTCCTGTTCGACGAGCCGCTGTCGAACCTGGACGCGGCCCTGCGCGGCCAGGCCCGGGTCGAGCTGGCACGCCTGCACCGCGAGCTGGGCGCCACCATGCTCTACGTGACGCACGACCAGGTCGAGGCCATGGCCCTGGGCCAGAAGATCGTGGTGCTCAATGGTGGCCGCGTCGAGCAGGCCGGCACCCCGCTGGAACTCTACGAGCGGCCGGTGAACCGCTTCGTGGCCGGCTTTCTCGGCGCGCCACGCATGAATTTCCTGCCCGGGATGCTGGCCGGGGAGGAGGGCGCGACCACCCATGTGCGCCTGCCCGGCGGCCCGGTGGTGCAGGTGGCGGCCGACGCGACCCGCGCCGCGCCGGGCGCCGCGGTGAGCCTGGGCATCCGGCCGGAACACCTGTGCATCGTGGCGGATGCCAGGACCGTGGATGGCGGCGCCACGATCGCCGCCACGGTGTCCCTGGTTGAATACCTGGGCGAGGCCAGCATCGTCCATGTGCAGGTGGACGGGGTGCCGGAGATGCTGGCGCTGAAGTGCCGCGCCGGCGTCGCCTGGCCGGAACCCGGCGCGCGGGTGGCGCTCGGCTTCGACCCGGCCCACGGCCACCTGTTCGACGCCGCAGGCCTGGCGCTGCCACGCGTGCTCCCGGACGGGGGAGCCGGCGCGCCCGGTGTACAGTAGCGGCCACAAGGGAGGTCCCATGCTCAATACCTACTGCAACCCGGTCTATCCGGAGATCATGGCCGATCCCTTCGTGCTGCGGCACGAGGGACGCTACTACGCCTACGGCACTGCGCCCGCGGGCCCGGGTGGTGCGCGCTTCCCGGTACTGGTGTCGAACGACCTGGTCGACTGGCACCGCGCCGGCTACGCCATGGCCGCCCCGGGCACCGACGAATTCTGGGCGCCGGAAGTGGCCCATGCCGATGGCCGGTTCTGGCTGTACTATTCGCGCGGCGACAGCCAAGGCCACGGCCACCGGCTGCGGGTGGCCGTGGCCGACCATCCGGCCGGGCCTTTCAGCGACTGCGCTACCCTGCTGGTGCCGGACCAGCCCTTCTCGATCGACGCCCACCCGTTCCGCGACCATGACGGCCAGTGGTACCTGTACTACTGCGTGGACTTCCTGGCGCTGGAGGACGAGCACCGGATCGGCACCGGCATCGTGGTCGACCGCATGCTGGCGATGGACCGGCTGGCCGGGCAGCCGCGCACGGTGGCGCGCCCGCATGCCGACTGGCAGCTGTTCAAGAAAGGGCGCGCCATGTACGACGCGGTCTACGACTGGCATACGGTGGAAGGCGCCTCGGTCCTGGTGCATGGGGGCCGCTATTACTGCTTCTACAGCGGCGGGGCCTGGGAACAGGAGAACTACGGCGTCAGCTGGGTGGTGGCCGAACATCCGCTCGGACCGTTCACGCGGCCTGAAGGCAGCGAGCACGCGCTCCTGATGCGCACCCGGCCCGGCAACGTGATCGGGCCCGGCCATAATTCCTTCACTACCTCGCCCGACGGCAGCCAGGACTGGATCGTGTACCACGCCTGGGACCCGGCCATGACGGGCCGGCGCATGTGCATCGACCGCCTGGTGTGGGACAGCGGCCGGCCCTCGACGGCGGGGCCGAGCTTCACGCGCCAGCCGGCACCGGCCGGGCTGCTGCTGTAGGCCGGCAATGCGGGGCGATGCGATGTCCACCATGGCGCCGAGGCTGCTGCGCAGCGCGCTGCTGGCCTGTGCCGCCCTTGCGGGCGCGGCCTGCACGCTCAATGCCGCCAGGCCGCTGCCCGCCGGCGGCCGGCCTGCGGCGCAGCGCGCCGTGATCGTGTACGGGGTACAGGTCGCGGGCCACTGGCCGCATGCGGGCTATACCGTGCAGCTGGCCGAATATGACGTCGGGCGCCAGAACATCACGGGAGATTGCTGGCGCTTCACCCGCACCGAGGCGCGTGTCGCTCCGGAGCCGGGCGGGGTCAGCTATTTCGCCTTCGACGTGCCGCCGGGCCATTACGTATACAGCCCTTTCCACGGCGCTCCGCTGGCCGGCCCGGTGCTCGCGTTCGCGGCCCCGGCCGGACGCAGCGTGTACATCGGCCACTTTACCTACGGACAGGACGGACGGGTCTCCCTGGATCGTCAGCTGGGGCCGGCGCAGGATGGCATCCGCCGTGCGCTCCCTGGCCTGGATGGACGCCTGGAACTGGCGCAGGCCGGTCCCGCGGCGCGGCCCCGCCCCTTCCTGTGCGCGCCTTGAAGTCGGCTGCGGGGCCGGTGCCCGGCATGCATATTGACGGAATTGCTTCTTTTCCTTCCTGTTACCTTTACCGCTCCGCATTTATAATCGGGAATTAAGGAAAACGCCGGAAGGAAGCACCATGAACGACAGGAGTCGCAGCGCCCAGCAACTGGCGGACGACGCCGCCGCGATCCTGGAAGGCATGTCCGACGGCTTCTTTTCTGTCGACAGCGCGTGGAAGTTCGTTTATCTGAACGGGCGCGCGGAAAGCCTGCTCGGTATGTCGCGCGCCGACCTCGTAGGCAAGATCTTGTGGGAAGCCTTCCCGGCGCTGGCCGGCACCGCGACTGGTTCGGCACCCCGACCGACATCCACGAGGAAAAATTGTCCAAGCTGGCGCTCGAGATGGCCGAGCGGCGCCATGCCTTCCAGCAGGCGCTCGCGGACCGCATCCGTCCGCTGCTCGACCCGGAGGAAGTCGCCGCCGCGGCCTGCGCAGTGCTCGGCCAGTACCTGGGCGCCGGGCGCGTGGTCTATGGCGAAGCGGACGACAGCGGCATGCTGCTCGACCTGAAGTCCGACTGGACCGACGGCAGCCTGGCGTCGATGGGCGGCCGCCGCCTGCGGCTCGAGGACTTCGGGACCCCGGTTTCCGATATCCTGCGCGCCGGCGGCAAGCTCGTCATCGAAGACGTGCTGCGGGTCGACGCGGCCCGGCCGCACCTGCCGAACTACATGGAGGCGGGGATCCGGGCGGTGCTGGCGGTCCCGCTGATCCAGGCCCGGCGCCACCAGCTGCGTGCCGAGATCGCGCAGGAATGCGCCATGGTCGTGGGCGACAAGAAGCGCCTGGTACAGGTGTTCGCGAATATCCTCAACAACGCGGCCAAGTACACGCCGGAGGGGGGCAGCATCGAGCTGTCACTGTTGCCGCGGGCGGACAGCGTGTGCATCGACGTCGCCGACAACGGCATCGGCATGGCCCCGCAGCTGGTGAACCACGTGTTCGAACTGTTCGCGCAGGCCGAACGCAGCTCCGACCGTTCCGCGGGCGGCCTGGGCCTGGGCCTGGCGCTGGTGCGTAGCCTGGTCGAGCTGCACGGCGGCACGGTCAGCTGCCACAGCGCCGGCCCGGGCCTCGGCAGCCGGTTCACGGTCTGGCTGCCGCGTCTGGCGCAGGCCCCGGCCGGCGCCGGACTGGACGCGGCGGCGCCCGCCATGGCGACAGGGGAAGGCGGCCTGCGGGTGCTGGTGGTAGATGACAATGCCGATGCCGCGGAAACCCTGGGCATGGTCCTTGAAAGCATGGGCCACCAGGTGGCGGTGGAATACGGCTCGCACGCGGCGCTGGAGCGCGCGCGCGTCGCACCGCCCCAGGTCTGCCTGCTCGACATCGGACTTCCCGACATCGATGGCAACGAACTCGCACGCCGCCTGCATGACCGGCCGGAGACGGCGGACGCGGTCCTGATCGCGGTGACCGGCTATGGCCAGGAAAGCGACCGCCAGGCGCTTCACCCGGCCTTCGCCCACCACCTGGTCAAGCCGGCGGACATCGGCCGCCTGGTCGCGATCCTCGACGAAATCACCCGCGCCGCGCGGTCCTGACGCGGCCTCAGACTGCGGGGGCGGAGGGCGTTGCCAGCAACGCCTCGAGCTTCTCCAGCACCATCGGCCGCGCCAGGTAGTAGCCTTGCGCCTCGTCGCAGCGTGCCGCGCGCAGGAAATCCAGCACGTCGCCGGTTTCCACGCCTTCCGCCACCACCGCCATGCCCAGCGCATGGGCCAGGTCCACGAAGGCCTTCACGAAGTCGAAGGTGGAACCGTTGCCATCGTCCTGCAACACGAAGGATCGGTCGAGTTTCAACACGTCGATCGGGAAGCGGCGCAGGTAGGCCAGGCCCGAGTAGCCGGTGCCGAAGTCGTCCACCGCCAGCCGGATGCCGAGCAGTTTCAGCTCGCGCAGCATCGAGGCGGTGCGCTCGATGTCCTCGATCAGGGCGCTCTCGGTCAGCTCCAGTTCCAGGCAGCCGGGCGGCAGGCCGGTGCGTGCCAGCGCCGCGCGCACCTCGTCGGCGAAGCCGGCCTGGGCCAGCTGGCGCGCCGACACGTTCACCGACACCACCATCGTGCGCCCGTGCTGGTCGATCAGGCGGCGGGTGCGGCCGCAGGCTTCCTCCAGCACCCAGCGCCCGATCGCGACGATCAGGCCGGTCTCCTCGGCGATGCCGATGAACTGCTGGGGCGAGACCTGGCCGCGCTGCGGATGGTTCCAGCGGATCAGTGCCTCCATGCCGACCAGGCGCATGCCGTCCAGGGCGTAGCGCGGCTGGTAGTGCAGTTCGAACTCGCCGCGCGCCAGCGCCGGGCGCAGCGATACCTCGAGCGCCATGCGCTCCTGGGTGGCCACCGTCATGGCCGGCTCGAACAGGCGATAGCGGTTGCGGCCGGCGTCCTTGGCGCGGTACATCGCGGTGTCGGCGGTCTGAAACAGCAGCTCGCGGGTCTGGGCGTCCTGCGGATACATGCTGATGCCGATCGAGGCGCCCACGATCACGTCGCTGCCGCCGACCTTGACCGGGGCGGTGAGGACATCAAGCAGCTTGTCGGCGATACGGGCGGCGGCTGGCTGGCCGCTGGCGCAGTGGGCAGCCACCACGAATTCGTCGCCCCCCAGGCGGGCGATGATGTCGGTCGGGCGGACCACCCGGCGCAGGCGCGCCGCCACCTCGCACAGCAGCGCGTCGCCCATCTCGTGGCCGAAGGAATCGTTGACTTCCTTGAAGCGGTCGAGGTCGAGGAACATGATGGCGACGCTGTTGCCGGGCGGGCAGGCGTCGAGCATCTGCTGCACCCGCTCGCCCAGCAGGGCGCGATTCGGCAGGCCGGTCAGGGTATCGTGCGTGGCCAGTTCGTGCAGCCGGCTTTCGGCCGCCTTGCGGCCCGTGATGTCGGTCATCAGGCCGGTCAGGGACAGCGGCTGGCCGCCGGCGTCGCGCTTGATGCTGGCATTGAGCAGCACGTGGATGTGGTGGCCATGGCGGTGGCGCAGGACCGCCTCTGCGCCCTGCAGCACGGTCGCGCCCTCGCTGCCGCCGGTGTCGCCGATGCCGGGCGCCAGCGGCGAGGACACGAACAGGTCATCCAGGCGCAGCGCCAGCAGCATCGCGCGCGGATAGCCCGACAGCGCGCACAGGGCCGGGTTCACGTCCTGCAGCGCGCCCTCGCGGCCGGCCAGCAGGTAGCCGGCCGGCGTCATCTCGATCACTTCGCGCAAGCGCTGCTCGCTCGCGCGCAGCTGCTGCTCGGCGCGTTCGCGTTCGCTGACGTCGCGGATCACGGCCAAAAAGAACTCCTCGCCCTCGTCGTCGAAGCGCGAGACCTGCACCTCGGCCGGGAAGGTACTGCCGTCCTTGCAGCGCTTGAGCAGGCGCAGCAGCTGGGCCTGGCCGGCGCGCAAACCGTCCAGCAGCGCCTGCGTCTCGGGATAGCCGAAATTGATGTCGGCCGCCTGCATGCGTGCGAACTCCTCGCGGCTGTAGCCGAAGCGGGCGCAGGCCTGGTCGTTGACCGACACGATGCGCAGCGCCTCGTCGACGATCATGATGCTGTCGCCGGCCTGGTTGAGCAGTTTGCGGAAGCGCTGCTCGCTCTTGCGCAGGGCCTGCTCGGCGGCGCGCTTGGCGGTGACCTCGTGGAAGTACACCGACAGCCCATCGCCGTTCGGGTAGGTGCGGGTCTCGACCCACACCTGGCGTGGCTCCCACAGCGTCTCGAAGGTGTCCGCTTCACGGGTTTCCATCGCCCGCCGGTAGCGCGGCAGCGCGCTCGATTGCAGCAGGTCGGGCACGAGCTCCATCAACGGGCGGCCGATCGCGGCGGCCGCGTCGAGACCGACGAAGTCGCCCGCCTTCTGGTTGGCATAGGTCAGGCGCCAGTCGCCATCGACGGCGAAGAAGGCGTCGCCAATACTCTCCAGCATGCTGTTGAGCGCCATTTCGGAGCGCACCAGGGCCTGGCGCGCGCGCTGGCGCTCGGTGGCATCGCGCGCGCTCAGGAAGATGCGCTGGTGCGAGGCCGACCAGCGCACCGCCGCCGCCATCAGGATCACCTGGCCATCGCGGCGCCGTACCTGCATTGGGAAATCGGGACGCTCGGGGTGGCCGTTTCGCAGGCTGGCCTGGACCTCGAGCGCCTCGGCGTGCTGTTCGGGCGGAAGCAGGGCGGTGTAATGCTTGCCGAGCAGCTCGCCCGGCTCATAGCCGAGCAGCACCCGCGCGGCGCCATTCGCGCGCAAGATCACGCCGTCGGCACCGAGCACAAGCATCAGGTCGAGGGCGTTTTCAATCATGGCCGCGTTTTCTTCGGCAAGCGCCGCGGCTCCGTTGTGCAAAGGATTGGAAATTTCCAAGGTATTCACTTAAGTCGCGGCCCGTTGCCGCTGCTGGTGGAAGCCGCGCCGGATGGCGGCAACGCTGAGGTCGCCCAGTATAGCGTTTCCATGTGGAAACTGGCGGTGTGGGCAATTTAACGACATACTTTCACGACACTGGCCAGTCGCGAGAGCAACACTGTGTCGTGCGACACCTTGTTTTGTCACATAGATGTATCAATGTTTGCGTCTGGATATTACAATTGCCGATTCCACGACAACGCGATTCCAGCATGGCGCACCCGGCAGTTGCATTACCCCGACCCTTCGCCTCCGGCGCAGGCGCGATTGGCAAGCTCATCGACGACTTCGACTGGAGCGCCACCAGCCTGGGTCCCATCTCCGGCTGGCCGGGCGTGGTGCGCCACACGGTCGACCTGATCCTGCGTTCGCCGCTACCCATGGTCACCATGTGGGGCGCGGACGGGATCATGATCTACAACGAGGGCTACGCCCGGATCGCGGCCGGGCGCCATCCGCAGCAGCTGGGGGCGCCCGTGCGCGCCAGTTGGCCGGATGAAGCGGCCTTCAACGACAATGTGATGCGGGTCTGCATGGGCGGCGACAGCCTGTCCTACCGCGATGCCGAGCTGACGCTCGGCCGCCACGGCGCACCCGAGCAGGTCTGGATGGACCTGGACTACTCCCCCATCGTCGCCGAGGACGGCAGCGTGGCCGGGGTGCTGGCGCTGGTGGTGGAAACCACCGACAAGGTGCGCGCCCAGCGCTACCTGGCCGGCGAGCAGGACCGCCTGCGCGCGATGTTCGGCCAGGCGCCCGGCTTCATGGCCATGCTCGCCGGTCCCCAGCACCGCTACGAGCTGGTCAACGATGCCTACCTGGGACTGGTTGAACGCGGCGACGTCATCGGCCGCAGCGTGCGCGAGGTGCTGCCCGAGGTCGCGGCCCAGGGCTTCATCGCGCTGCTCGACGGGGTCTATGCCAGCGGCGAACCCTACAGCGGCGCGGCAAGCGAGGTCTGGCTCACCGCCGCCGACGGCGCGAGCCGCCTGCACTACCTCGACTTCGTGTTCCAGCCGGTGCGCGACCCGTCCGGCGCCGTGTTCGGCATCTTCGTGCAGGGCAACGACGTCACCGAGCGGGTACAGGCCGAGCGTGCGGTGCGCGCCAGCGAGGCGCGCTTCCGCAGCTTCGCCCAGGCCATGCCGAGCCAGGTCTGGGCCGCCGACGCGCGCGGCCAGCTGAACTGGGTCAACGAACGCATCCTGGCCTACACCGGCCTGGCGCACGAAGACCTGCTGGGCGATGGCTGGGGCCGCGTCGTCCATCCGGGCGACCTGCAGATGGTGCGCAGCCGCTGGAACGAGGCGGTGGCGACCGGCACCGTGTTCGAGGCCGAGGTGCGGCTGCGGCGCGCTGACGGCAGCTACCGCTGGCACCTGAACCGGGCGCTGCCCCTGCACGCAGGCGCAGGCGCGGCGGGCGTGACGGACGGCTGGGTCGGCACCAATACCGATATCGAGGAACAGAAGAACACCGCCCAGCGCTACGCGGCGCTGAGCGCCGACCTGCAGGGCCAGGTGGCGCTGCGCACGGCCGAGCGCGACCGCATGTGGCGGCTGTCCAAGGACATCTTGCTGGTGTGCGGCTTCGATGGCCGGGTGGCGGCGGTCAGCCCGGCCTTCGGCACGCTGCTGGGCTGGCAGGAGACCGACATCCTCGGCAAGAACTTCATGGAGCTGGTGCACCAGGAAGACCGCGGCGCCACCGTGGCGCAGATGGCCGCGCTGGCGCGCGGCGTCTACGTCTACAAGTTCGAGAACCGGTTCCGGCGCAAGGACGGCGGCTGGTGCCTGCTGTCCTGGAACGCGGCCGGCGACGAAGGCCAGGTACATGCGATCGGGCGTGACGTCACCGCCGACCGCGAGCAGCTCGAGACCATTCGCCGTACCGAACTGGCGCTGCAGCAGTCGCAGAAGATGGAAACCATCGGCAAGCTGACCGGCGGCGTGGCGCACGACTTCAACAACCTGTTGCAGATCATCTCCGGCAACCTGCAGCTGCTGCAGATGTCGGACCTGGCCCGGCGAGGATCGGGCGACGCCGCGCGCTGGATCGACAGCGCGCGCTTGGCGGTGGACAAGGGCGCCAAGCTGGCCAGCTACCTGCTGGCCTTCGGCCGCCGCCAGCCGCTCGAGCCGAGGGTGGTGCGCATCGGCCGCCTGGTGTCGGGCATGGAAGACATGCTGCGCCGTTCGCTGGGAGAAGAGATCGCGATCGAAATGGTGATCTCGGGCGGGCTGTGGAACACCGCGGTGGACGTGACCCAGGTCGAGAGCGCGCTGCTCAACCTCGCCATCAATGCGCGTGACGCGATGGCCGGCAGCGGGGATGGACAGCGCCGCCTGACGATCGAGGCCACCAACGCCGTGCTCGACGACCTGTACTGCCGGTCCCACGGCGACGTGATGCCCGGCCAGTACGTGATGCTGGCGGTGAGCGACACCGGTTGCGGCATGCCGCCGGAAGTGGTGGCGCGTGCGTTCGAGCCCTTCTTCTCGACCAAGGAGGAAGGCAAGGGCACCGGCCTGGGCCTGTCGATGGTCTACGGCTTCGTCAAGCAGAGCGGCGGCCACGTCAAGATCTACAGCGAGCCCGGACGCGGAACCACGGTCAAGCTCTACCTGCCGCGCTCGACCGCGGCCGAGGACCCGGTCGGGCCGATCGAGACCGGACAGGCGGAAACGGGCAGCGAGACCATCCTGGTGGCCGAGGACGACGAAGCGGTACGCGCCACCGTGGTCGAGATGCTGCGCGGCCTCGGCTACCGCGTGCTGAAGGCGCCGGACGCCGCCAGCGCCTTGGCCGTGATCGATAGCGGGGTGCCGATCGACCTGCTGTTCACCGACGTGGTAATGCCCGGCACCCTGCGCAGCACCGAACTGGCGCGCATGGCGCGCGAGCGCCTGCCGGGGCTGGCGGTGCTGTTCACCTCCGGGTACACCGAGAACGCGATCGTGCACGGTGGCCGGCTCGATCAAGGGGTCGAGCTGCTGGGCAAGCCATATACCCGCGAACGCCTCAGCCGGCGCATCCGCCAGGTGCTGGCCGGCCAGAAGCAGGGCGTGGTGACACCCGTCCCGGTGCCGGGCCCGGGCGCGATGCCGGGCGCGGCCAGCCCCCTGTCCATCGTCCTGGTCGAGGACGAGGACAGTATCCGTGCCAGCACCGCGGCCCTGCTGGCCCACCTCGGGCACCGGGTACAGGCCGCGGCCGACGCCGAAGCGGCACTGGCGCTGATCGGCGCCGACACCGACGTCCTGGTTACCGACGTGCATCTGCCGGGGATGTCGGGCGACGCGCTCGCGGCCCAGGCCCACGCCAGGGCGCCCGGCATGCGCATCGTGTTCGCGACCGGAAGCGGGGAAGTGGCGAACTGGCCCGATGCCGTGGTGCTGCGCAAGCCCTACAGCCTCGACGCCCTGCTGCGGGTGCTGGGCCGCCCGGCGGCACTGGCCTGAGCGGGGAGTGCATCGCGCGTCCGCTCTTTCCTACAGAGAGCGCCGGCCTGGGCCTATTCATGCACCGCCCGCGCGGCGCTATCATGGGACCTCCAACCGTGAACAGGAGTGCATTATGTCGATGCAGAGCGAAGGCAAGGACGCCAAGGGACGCAACTTCCACCAGAGCACGCACGACGGCACCGGCAGCGCCGCCAGCGTGGGTACCGGCGGCACCGGCGACCTCGGCGCCATGGGCGGCGGGAACACCGGGGGCAGCCGCCAGTCGGCCAGCCGCAGCGACGACCTGCTGGCCGGCGACACCAGCGAGCAGGAAGCAGAGCAGGCCTTTGGCGGCGCCAGTCAGGGTGGCGCCCTGCGCACCGGCATGGAGGGTATCGACAGTGGGGGCAAGGGCGGCAGGGGCGACAGCCGCCAGGCGGGACAGCCCGGAACCCGGCAGGCAGCGGACACGCAGCGCCAGGGCGGCACGCCGGCGAGCCAGACCGACGACGACCAGTACGACCAGGGTACGGCAGCAAAGGAGCGCTGATCCTGCTTGAGCGTGGCGGCGGACGATGGACCCGGTACCGCCGGCGCGGCGCGGTTTTTCCTACACGTAACATTGTCAGGCTGATGACAAGTTTCTGTGTAGAATGTGGGCATGAAAGCTGAGCTCAACCATTCCCGCTCGTACCGTGGATTGACCCAGGACGAGCGGCGCGCCGAGCGCCGGGCCCGCCTGGTCACGGCCGCCATTGCCGTATATGGCGAGCGCGGCTATCACCAGGCCACCGTCAAGGCGGTCTGCGAAGCTGCCGGCCTGACCGAACGCTATTTCTACGAATCCTTCGTCAACAGCGAAGCCCTGCTGATCGATTCCTTCAACCTGGTCACCTATTCGGTGCTGGGGGACGTGAAGCGGGCCGCGCGCGAAGCCGGCCGGGGACGCGTCGCGCGCCTGCGCGCCATGCTGCACGCTTATTTCTCCTCGCTGCAGCGCGAGCCGCAATCTGCGCGCGTGTTCCTGGTCGAGATCCGCGGCGTCAGCCGGGCGGTGGACCTGGCCTTCGACGCCGCCCTGCGCGCGATCGGGCACGAGGTGGCGCGCATCGTTGCCCCGCCCGGGCAACCCGGGGACGAATTGCTGCAGGCCGGCGTGGTCGGCGGCGTCATGCACATTGCGCTGCGCTGGATCGATGCGGGCTACCGGCCCGGGATCGAGAGCGTGGTCGATTCCGCACTGCAGCTGGGCATGCTGCTGTCGGCCAGGCCGGCGCGCGGCGCGCGGGCGCGCGCCGCCGGTGCGCTTACTGCGCCTGCTCCATCTGCGTGATGGTAGCGCGCATCTCGGTGTCGAACGCCGCCGGATCGGTCGCGCCATCCACCTTCGCCATCATGGCACGCCCCAGCCGGTTGTCGGCTTCGCCACGGTAGAGCGTGGCGCCATCGGGACGCCCGGCCAGCATGCCGGTGAAGCGGGTCGCCACCGCGACCTTGCCGGCCAGCGTGCCCGGATCCTTGTGCTGGGCCCCCAACATGATTGCCAGTGCCGCGTCGGAGCGCGAGATCACGCCCTTGTCGAGCGCCTGGACCCAGTAGTCCAGGCCGGCCGGATCCGCCTCGCGCTGGAACAGGTTGCGGTACAGGCCGGCAATGAATTCTTTGGCGCTGCCGGAGGTGTCGCGCGCTTCCGCGCTGTTGGCGAAGGCGTCCAGCATGGCGCGCACGCCCGGATTGTCGCGGTACTGGCTGGCCAGCGCGGCCGGCTCGGTGGCCGCCGACGATGCCGCCAGCTGGCGGCCCCAGTGTTCCAGTCCGGCCGGGTCGGCCGGGCAGCCGAAGTAGGCCAGGTAGACGTGCTGCAGGACCGGAGTGTACGGCTGCCAGGCCACGTTCGTGGCCGGTGCGCCGGGCGCGGCTTCGGCGGCAGGCTGGGCGCCGGGGGGCGCCTCGCGCTTGCCGCAGGCGGCAAACAGCAGCGGCAGGGCGATGGCGAGGGCAAGGGTGGCGGCGCGGCGCGGCGAAGTTGCCGAGCGGGCCGAGGGAGCGGAAGTCGCGGAAAAAGCGGAAAAAGCGGCTGGCTGCATGGAAGTCCGGTGTGGTTGAGATGCCGGAAGTATACGGGTCTTTTTGCTTCTTGCATGCAGGAATGTAGGAAAGATGGCGGCGCAGCCTGCGCCGCCATTCCTGGCCAGGGGTTTAGAACTGGTAGGACACGCCGGCGCTCAGGTTGGTCGCGTCGCTGGCAGGCTTTTGCACTTCGACGCGGGCCGAGACGGCCGGATTGAAGGCGTAGCTGAGGCCGACGCCGTACAGGGCCTTGGTGTCATGTTCTTTCGAGCGCCAGTTGTCGATGCTGGCCTTGGCTTCCAGGCGGTTCACGCCCAGGCGGCCGTACACGCTGACGCTTTCGCCCACCGGCAGGCTGCCGATCACCGACAGCGACAGCTGGTCCACCTTGGCGCTGGCGCGCACGGCGCCCGAGCGGTAGTCTTCGTCGAGCAGGCGACGATAGCCGCCTTCGACGGCGAAGTTCTGGTGGAAGTTGTAACCGACGAAGGCGCCGGCGCTGGTGTCGCGCTCGCCGATATCGTCGACCTTGGTGCGGCCGACATCGGCACCCGCATAGAAGGTATTGGGCTGGGCGGCGAAAGCGGCCGAGGAAGCGAGGACGAGGGCGGTGGCGGCTGCGATTTTCTTGAACATGTCATGCCTTTCTTGTTAGTGTGCGCTGGGGTTGATTCCCGAGCGCGAGGCGATTATTGCACTCAGGATAAACTTAACCTAGGCACAATTTGCAAATATTGTTTGCAAATGTAACCATGTATGCATGGATCGTTTGCCGATTGGGCAGGCTTGGCAAAGATTTAACGGCAGCGCGTCAATAAAAAAACCGCCCCGAAGGGCGGTCTGCGGTCCATAGGGTGGGCGGTCCCCCGCCCACGCGGTCCCCACTCAGATGTGCAGCGCATGTCCCAGCGCGCGCAGGCAGGCTTCCTGCACCGCCTCGCCCAGCGTCGGGTGGGCATGGATGGTGCCGGCCACGTCCTCCAGCAGGGCGCCCAGTTCGATCGACTGGGTAAAGCCGGCCGCCAGTTCCGAGACGGCGCCCCCCACGGCCTGCCAGCCGATGATGCGGTGGTCGCCCTTCCTGGCCACCACGCGCACGAAGCCATCCGTGCTGTCGATCGTCATGGCGCGCCCGTTGGCGCTGAACGGGAAGCTGGCGGTGATGATCTCGATACCCGCCTTGTCCGCATCCAGCGGCGACATGCCGACCACCACGATTTCCGGATCGGTGAAGCAGACGGCCGGAATCGCTGCCGGGGCGAAGTGGCGCCGCTTGCCCGATACGATCTCGGCCACCATCTCGCCCTGCGCCATCGCGCGGTGCGCCAGCATCGGCTCGCCGGCCAGGTCGCCGATCGCCCATACGTTGCGCATCGAGGTGCGGCACTGGTCGTCCACCTTGACCGCGCGGCCGTCCATGTCGAGCATCAGGTTTTCCAGGCCCCAGCCGGTCGTGGCAGGCTTGCGGCCCACGGCCACCAGCACGCGGTCCGCTTCCAGCACCGCATCCACCCCGGACGCGTCGCGTACCCGTACCCGGCCTTCCTCGTCGAGTCCCTGCACCGAGCAGCCCAGGCGCAGTTCGACGCCCAGGCGTCCCAGCGCCGCCGCCACCGGCTTGACCAGGTCGGCGTCGTAGGCGGGCAGGATACGGTCGGCCGCTTCGACCACCGTCACCTGGCTGCCCAGCTTGCGGTAGGCGGTGCCCAGTTCCAGGCCGATGTAGCCGGCGCCGACCACCACCAGGCGTGGCGGGATGCTGGCGGGGGACAGCGCCTCGGTAGACGAGATCACCGCTCCGCCGAAGGGCATGAAGGGCAGTTCGACGGGTTGCGAGCCGGTGGCCAGCAGCATGTGCTCGCAGCGGATGCGCACGCTGGCCTGCTGCTCGCCGTCCTGGCGCACCTCGACCGTCTTGCCGTCGAGGATGGTGGCCCAGCCGTTTACCAGCCTGACCCCGTTCTTCTTGAGCAGGGCGCCAACCCCGCCGGTGAGCTTCTTGACGATGCCGTCCTTCCAGGCCACCGTGCGCTCCAGGTCGATGCGCGGTTCGCTGGTGGTGATCCCCAGCGGCGAGGTCTCGGCCGCATAGCTGCGCGCCTTGCAGAATTCCTCGGCGGCGTGGATCAGGGCCTTGGACGGGATGCAGCCGATGTTCAGGCAGGTGCCGCCGGGCGAGGCGCCCTCGACCAGCACGGTCTGCACGCCGAGCTGGCCGGCGCGGATCCCGGCCACGTAGCCGCCGGGACCGCCGCCGATGATCAGGAGGGTGGTATTGATGGTCTCCATGCGCCTTTACTCCACGAAGATGGTGGCCGGGGTTTCGAGATAACCGCGGATGGTCTGGATGAACTTCGCCGCCACCTGGCCGTCGATGACGCGGTGGTCGAACGACGAGGACAGGTTCATCATCTTGCGCGCCACCATGGCGCCATCCTTGATGACCGGACGGTCGACGATGCGGTTGGGGCCGATGATCGCCACTTCCGGACGGTTCAGCACCGGGGTGGTGACGATGCCTCCCAGCGGGCCCAGGCTGGTGATGGTGATGGTGGAACCGGTCAGCTCCTCGCGCGTGGCGCGGCCGGCGCGCGCGGCATCGGCCAGGCGCGCCACTTCGGCGCTGGCTGCCCACGGGTCGAGCGTCTCGGCATGGCGCACCACCGGCACCATCAGGCCGGCCTCGGTCTGGGCCGCGATGCCCAGCTGGACGCCGTCGTACTGGGTCAGCATGTTGTTGGCGTCATCGTAGCGCGCGTTCATCATCGGGTACTGGCGGATGGCCAGCACCACGGCGCGCATCAGGAGCGGCAGGAAGGTCAGCTTGCCGCGCTCGGCGCCATACCTGGCGTTGAGCTGGGTGCGCAGGGCTTCCAGTTCGGTGACGTCGACTTCTTCCACATAGGTGAAGTGCGGGATGTTGCGCTTGGCTTCCTGCATCTTCTCGGCGATCTTGCGGCGCAGGCCGATCACCGGTGTGGCGCGCTCGCCTTCCAGCTTCGCGTAGCGGTTGTCGCGTCCGCCGGCCTGGGCGCTGCCGCGGTGGCCCGCCACGTGGGCGTCCAGGTCGGCGTGCGTGATGCGTCCGGCCGGGCCGGAGCCATGCACGAACTGCAGTTCGACGCCCAGGTCCCAGGCACGCTGGCGCACGGCCGGCGCCGCCAGCGGCTTCTCGCCTTCGGCGCGCAGCGGCACCGGGCCCTTCTGGTAGGCCTGCGTTTGCGGGCCCGCGGGCTTCGCCGGCGGCGGGGCCACAGGCGCCGGGGAGGGCGCGGCCCTGGCGGACGTGCCCTGGGCCGCTTCGGCCTGCGCCACCGCTGCCAGTTGTGGATCGCCCACTTCCTCGGCCGGGGCGGTGGCGGCGGCGGACTTCACCGGCTCCTGCCTTGCCTTCTCGGCCGCGCTCTTGCCAGTGAAATTCCCGGCGCCTTCGACCTCGAGGCGGATCAGCTCCGCGCCCACGGCGAGCGACTGGCCCACGGCGCCGCCCAGCGAGGTGATGACCCCCGCCACCGGCGAGGGAATCTCGACGGTGGCCTTGTCGGTCATGACATCGGCCAGCACCTGGTCTTCCTTGACCGTATCGCCCGGCTGCACGTGCCAGGCCACGACTTCGACTTCGGCGATGCCTTCGCCGAGGTCCGGCATCTTAATGACGTGAATCCCCATCGGTTCAACCCTCCATCGCACGTTTCAGGGCCGCGCCGACACGGTCGGGGCCCGGGAAATAAGCCCATTCCTGCGCATGCGGATACGGGGTGTCCCAGCCGGTGACGCGCTCGATCGGCGCCTCCAGCTGGTAAAAGCAGTGTTCCTGGACCAGGGCCGCCAGCTCGGCGCCGAAGCCGCTGGTACGGGTGGCTTCGTGCACGATCACGCAGCGGCCGGTCTTCTTGACCGAATTGACGATGGTCTCGAGGTCGAGCGGCCAGATGCTGCGCAGGTCGATCACTTCGGCGTCGACACCGCTCTCGCGTGCCGCCGCTTCCGACACCCAGACCATGGTGCCGTAGGCCAGCACGGTGACGTCGTTGCCCGGGCGGACGATGGCGGCCTTGTCCAGGTCGACCTTGTAGTAGCCGGTCGGGACGTTGCCGGCCGCATGGCCGGACCAGGGCACGACCGGACGGTCGTGGTGGCCGTCGAACGGGCCGTTGTACAGACGCTTCGGTTCCAGGAAGATCACCGGATCGTCGTTCTCGATCGAGGCGATGAGAAGGCCCTTGGCATCGTAGGGATTGGACGGCATCACGGTGCGCAGTCCGCACACGTGGGTGAAGAAGGCTTCCGGACTCTGGCTGTGGGTCTGGCCGCCGTAGATGCCGCCGCCGCAGGGCATGCGGATCACCATCGAGGAAGTGAACTCGCCCGCCGAGCGGTAGCGCAGGCGCGCCGCTTCCGACACGATCTGGTCGGTCGCCGGATAGAAATAGTCGGCGAACTGGATCTCGACCACCGGGCGCAGGCCGTAGGCCGCCATGCCGACGGCGGTGCCGACGATGCCGCCTTCCGAGATCGGCGCGTCGAACACGCGCGACTTGCCGTATTTCGCTTGCAGGCCATCCGTGACGCGGAACACGCCGCCGAAGTAGCCGACGTCCTGGCCGTACACGACGACGTTGCCGTCGCGTTCCATCATCACGTCCATGGCCGAGCGCAGCGCCTGGATCATGGTCATCGGCATGCTGTTGCTGGCCTGGGCCTGGTGCTGGTCCCGGTCCTTCTCATTCGCTTGATCATCGCGCGCCATGCTCATACTCCCAGTTCCTGACGCTGCCGGCGCAAGTGCTCCGGCATGTCCTTGTAAACGTCCTCGAACATCGTGGCCGCGCTCGGGGCGCGCTCGTCGCCCAGGATGCCGTAGGATTCGGCTTCCTTCTGCGCGGCGAGGATCTCGGCCTCGAGTTCGGCCTGCACCCTGTCGTGCTCTTGGTCCGACCACCAGCCCTGTTTCGTGAGGTACTGGCGCAGGCGCTGGATCGGGTCGCCCAGCGGGAAGTGCTGGAAGTCGTCGGCCGGGCGGTAGCGCGAAGGATCGTCCGAGGTCGAGTGCGGACCGGCGCGGTAGGTGACCCATTCGATCAGGGTCGGGCCGAGGTTGGAGCGGGCCCGTTCGGCGGCCCAGCGCGAGGCGGAGAGCACGGCCAGGAAGTCGTTGCCGTCCACGCGCAGCGACGCAATGCCGCTGCCGATGCCGCGGGTGGCGAAGGTGACGCTCTCGCCGCCGGCGATGGCCTGGAAGGTCGAGATCGCCCACTGGTTGTTCACCACGTTCATGATCACCGGCGCGCGGTACACGTGGGCGAAGGTGAGGGCGGTGGAGAAATCGGATTCGGCGGTGGCGCCGTCGCCGATCCAGGCCGAGGCGATTTTTGTATCGCCCTTGATGGCCGAGGCCATGGCCCAGCCCACGGCTTGCGGGTACTGGGTGGCGAGGTTGCCGGAAATCGTGAAGAAGCCGGCGCGGCGCACCGAGTACATGACCGGCAGCTGGCGGCCCTTGAGCGGATCGCGCTCGTTGGACAGCAGCTGGCAGATCATCTCGACCAGCGGCACCTGCTTGGCCATCAGGAGGCTTTGCTGGCGGTAGGTCGGGAAGTGCATGTCGCCGTCTTCCAGGGCCAGGGCCTGGGCCGTGCCCAGGGCTTCCTCGCCGAGCGACAGCATGTAGAAGGACATCTTCTTCTGGCGCTGGGCGATCACCATGCGCGCATCAAAAATGCGGGTCTTCATCATGGTGCGCAGGCCGAAGCGCAGTAGTTCGGGCTCGACCTCGGGCACCCACGGACCGACGGCGTCGCCGTTCTCGTCCAGGACGCGGATCAGGCCATTGGCGATGTCGCTGGTGTCGAGCGGCGCGACGTCGATGGGTGGACGCCGGACCGAACCGGCGGGACTCAACTGCAGATACGAAAAATCGGTCTTGCATCCCGGGCGGCCGGTAGGCTCCGGTACATGCAGCGACAGAGGCTTACTCTGACTCATAAACGCTACCCCTTTGTAAGGTGAATTGCGGCAAGCATGATACGGCGAACGGCCGCGCACACGAAGCTTTTGACCAAGTATTTTTATTTTGCTGTGCAGCATAACTGGCGCGCCCAGCCGGGGGAGCAGCGCCCGATTGCCGGGGGCGTGCGGCGTCTGTAGTATGGGACTGTGCAGCACAACGCCCATGCCCGGGCTCACACTCGATATGCCGGAAGTCATGCAGAAAACCGCGGTCATGTTGCTGACGCTGCTGATGGCGCTGGCGGGGATCGGCTTGCCGATCTGGCTGGCGATCGAGGAATCCGAGCGCCAGGCCTTCAAGGCCGAAAGCGCGCATGCCCTCGGCTACGCGCGCGACGTCGTGCTGCGCGCCAACGAGACCGGCCAGCAGGTGCAGAACATGGGGGAGCGGCTGGCCCCGCATGCGGCTGCGCCATGCGCGCAGGCCAGCCTGGACGAGATGCGCGAAATCGACCTCGGATCGACCTATATCCAGGCGGTCGGCTACGTGCAGGGCGACAGCATGCCCTGTTCCTCGATCCTCGGCACGGCGCGCCGGCTCGACCTGGGACCGCCCGACTACGTGAGCGCCGACGGCGCCCGGATATGGCGCGCGGCGCGCTTCCCGTTCGCGCCGCAGGAACGCTTCCTGGTGCTGCAGAACGGGATGTTCGCCGCCATCCTGCACGCCCAGCTGGCGCTCGACACCGCCAAGAGCGAGCCGGACGTGGCGCTGGCCGTGCTGCCCTTCGACTTCCCGCAGCCGGTCAGCGCGCGCGGCGCGGTCGACCCGGCCTGGCTGGCGCGCCTGGGCAAGGCGCGCGAGGCGGTGTTCGTGGACGGCGAGCAGCTGGTGGCCGTGGTGCGCTCGGACCGGTTCCGGGTGGCCGGGGTGGCGGCGCTGCCGCTGCACTACGTGCAGGGACGGTCGGAGGCACTGGCGATGCGCCTGGTGCCGGCCGGGCTGGCGGCCGGCGTGGTGCTGAGCCTGGCGATCCTCTACCTGGCGCGCCTGCAGATGGCCTTGCCGTATGCCGTCAGGAACGCGCTGCGCCGGCACGAACTGTTCCTCGAGTACCAGCCGGTCGTGGACCTGGCCACCGGCGCCTGGATGGGGGTCGAGGCGCTGGTACGCTGGCGCCGGCCCACCGGCGAGATCGTGATGCCGGACCTGTTCATCCCGATCGCCGAGCAGAACGCGCTGATCGTGCGCCTGACGCGCCAGGTGCTGGACCGGGTCTGCCGGGACACCGGCTTCTATCTCGAGATGCACCCCGACTTCCACATCGGCATCAACGTCGCGCCGGCCGATTTCCACTCCCCCGGCTTCGTCGAGCTCCTGCAGGAGACGCTGGGGCGGATGGGCGCGCGCCCTTCCAACCTGATCCTGGAAGTGACCGAGCGCGGCCTGCTCGACCCGGTGGTGGCGCGCCAGACCTCGGGTGCGCTGCGCCGGCTCGGCTTCGCGCTGGCGATCGACGACTTCGGCACCGGCTATTCGAGCCTGTCCTACCTGGAGTCGCTGGAGCTGGATTTCCTGAAGATCGACCGCAGCTTCATCGAGGCAATCGGCACCGGCGCGCCCACCAGCCAGGTGGTCGGGCACATCATCCGCATGGCCAAGGACCTCGGCCTGCGCATGATCGCGGAAGGGGTGGAGAGCCATGCCCAGGCCGATTTCCTGCGCGCCCAGGGCGTGCAGTATGGGCAGGGCTGGCTGTTCGGGCGGCCGATGTCCTTCGTCGAGGTGGTGCGGCAGATGGAAGACATGGCGCGCGCGCAGCCGGTCCACGCCACCGGCTGAACCGGGCAGCCATCTTCCCGGAAGGGGGGAGGATGCAGGGGGATGCGCCCGGCGCCGGGCGGGGGCACCACCCAGCCATGCATCCACTCTTCATCGATGGACATGGTCGGCGCCGGAAAACCGGGGCCCTCCTTGCCGTTCTGGTCCTAGCGCAGCACCGGCAACTCGATGTAGCTCGGGTTGGCCGCATCGTGGTGCAGGGCATTGTCGGCCACCACGCCGTCCTTCTCGCGCTCGTTCGGGCCGCCCGTGTTCAGGTTGCGCACGAACTTCGGAAAGTTCGACGAGCTCACCTCGACGCGGATCCGGTGCCCCGCGCCGAACTGGATCGCGGTCGCGATCGGGCTCGGGCGGATGGTGGCGACCTCGCCGGCCTTGAGCGGTTCCGGACGCTCGAAGCCGTTGCGGTAGCGGGCCCGGAAGATGGTGTCGCCGATGATCCAGGCGGTGCCGTCCGGCGCGACGTCGACCAGCTTGACGGCGAAATCGGTGTCCTTCGCGTTCGACGAGACCTTCAGCACCGCGTCCACGAAGCCGGCCACGCTCACCGCTTGCGGCAGCGGGTCGCTGGTGTAGACCAGCACGTCGTTGCGGACCTCGACCGGGCGCTGGTCGAAGGCGCCGGGCACCACGATGCCGCCGTTGCAGCAGTCGCCGCCGCCGATCGTCTGCACCGGGTTCATCGGGTCGTAGCGGTAGCGGTCCGGCGCTTCGCCCGCCGCCGGCGCTTCCATGCTGAGCCGGCCGTCGCCGTGCAGCGAATTGGCCCGGCCGCCGGAGCGCAGGTAGAGGCGCATCGGCCTGGCGTTCTGCGGCGGCCAGGTACTGGCGCCCTGCCAGCGGTTGGCGCCCATCTCGTAGTAGCGCACGTGCGGGGTGCTGGCCGGGAAGGCCTTGGCGTCGCCCTTCAGCCAGCGGTCGAACCAGCCGTACACGGCGCCGTCGACGTCGAAGCTGGTGTCGCCCATGGCGCGCGCGCCGACCGTGGTGTCGGGCCCCATGCGGGAATAGGCGCAGTGCGGGATCGGTGCCACCACCGCGTACTGGTTGGCGCTCGCCTCCTTGTCGGTGCCGGCGGCGCGCGCATGGTTGAACAGTTCCAGGTTGGGGCCGATCGAGACGTCGTACCAGCTGTTGAACCACAGGGCCGGCACGCCCCAGCCCATGCCTTCGTGGTACAGCCCGCCCTGGCGCCAGCCCTGATCGGCGGGGCTGCGTCCGATGAACTGTTCGAAGGTGGCGGGCGGCTCGCCCAGCGAGGACAGCATCTGGTCCACCGGCAGGTGCCTGACCTGCTTGTTCCAGTCGACCGGCGGCTTGCTCGGATGCAGGTCGTTGTAGGCCTCGACCCGGGCGCGCAGGCGCTCGTCCTGGATGGCGGCAGGCAGGCGCGCGCGCAGCGGGTTGTCGACCCCGTACAGCCAGACGAAGAACAGGTTGCGCGGCACGCCGCCGGTGTACCAGTTGCCCTGTTCCTGGAAGCGTCCGACCTTGCCGATGCCGGCCCCGGCCGACATCGGCACCATGGCCGCATGCGCCGGGTGGTTCAGGCCGGCCAGGGCCAGCTGCCATTCGGCCGAGGACGAGCAGCCCAGGGTGCCCACCTTGCCGTTCGACCAGGGCTGTTGGGCGATCCAGGACAGGGTGTCGTAGCCGTCGGTCTGCGGGTTGCCGAGGATCTGCCAGTCGCCTTCCGAAAAATAGCGCCCGCGCTCGCTCTGGACGATGAAGACGTAGCCGCGCTTGACCGACTCCAGCACGTAGCGCTGGGTCGAGCCTTTCAGCTTGCCCTCGTTGTAGGGCGTCTTCCACAGGATGACCGGCAGGCGGCCGGTGGCGTTCTTCGGCAGGTAGATGTCGGTCGAGAGCCTGACCCCGTCGCGCATCGGCACCATCACGGACAGCTGCTTGCCGGCGATGCGCGCCAGTTCGCGCTCCATGGCCTCGGGACTGTATTTCGCGTAGTCCTGGGCCAGGGCCAGGGTGGTGGCGTCGCCGGCCAGCAGGGCCAGGGCAGTCAGGGTGGCGGCAAACTTCTTCAAAGGCGGTCTCCTCGGGTGGAATGGACGTTGCGATGCGTAGACACTTTAGCAAGCGCGCGCCAGGCAGGCCAGCGCCGCGTGCAGCGCCACCCCCGCGCTGCGGCTATTTGGCGTCTTTACCCGCGCGGCGCAGCCGGTAGCCCAGGCCCAGCAGGAGCAGCCAGGCCGGCATCATCCACACCGATACCCGCAGGCCCGGGGTCAGGTACATCACCAGCACGATCCCGGCCAGGAACGCCAGGCACAGGTAGTTAGTGAGCGGGAACAGCGGGCTGGGGAAGGCGGTGGCCTGGCTGGCGGCGGCCCTGGCGCGGCGGAAGCGCAGGTGGCTCCAGCAGATCATGCCCCAGTTGATGACCAGGGCGGCCACGGCCAGGCCCATCAGCATGCCGAAGGCTTCGCGCGGCAGGAAGTAGTTGATGCAGATGCAGATGCCGGTGGCCAGCGCCGACACGCCCAGCGCCGCCAGCGGCACGCCGCGCCGCGACAGCTTGAGCAGGGCGCGCGGCGCATTGCCCTGTTCGGCCAGGCCGAACAGCATGCGGCTGTTGGCGTACACGCAGCCGTTGTAGACCGACAGGGCGGCGGTGAGGACCACCAGGTTCAGCACATTGGCCACCAGGGTGCTGTCGAGGGCGGCGAAGATCAGCACGAAGGGGCTGCCCCCCAGCACCACCTTCTGCCACGGGTAGAGCATCAGGAGCACGGCCAGCGCGCCGACGTAGAAGATGGCGATGCGCCAGATGGCCTGGTTGATCGCGCGCGGGATGGTGCGGCCCGGGTCGTCGGCTTCGGCAGCGGTGATGCCGATCATTTCCAGCCCGCCGAAGGAGAACATGATCACCGCCATCGACAGTGCCAGGCCGGCGAAGCCGTTCGGGAAGAAGCCGCCGTGGCGCCACAGGTTGTCCACGCCCGCCTGCGGGCCGGCGCTGTCGCTGAGCAGCAGGTAGCAGCCGAACACGATCATGCCGACCACCGCCGCCACCTTGATGATCGCGAACCAGAATTCGAGCTCGCCGAAGGCCTTCACGTTGAGCAGGCTGAGCGCGTTGACCAGGCAGAAGAAGCCGAGCGCCGAGACCCAGGTGGGAATCTCCGGGAACCAGTACTGGACGTAGATGCCGAGCGCCGACAGCTCGGCCATGCTGACGAGGATGTACATCACCCAGTAGTTCCAGCCGGAGACGAAGCCGGCCATCGGACTGCCGTACTTGCTGGCGAAGTGGCCGAAGGAGCCGGCCACCGGCTCCTCGACGATCATCTCGCCCATCTGGCGCATGATCAGAAAGGCGACCAGGCCGGCCAGCGCATAGCCGAGCAGGGCCGAAGGGCCGGCCTGCTGGATGGTCTGGGCCACGCCCAGGAACAGGCCGGTGCCGATGGCGCCGCCGAGGGCGATCAGCTGGATGTGGCGGTTCTTGAGGCCACGCTTGAGGGTGGCGCCGCCTGGTTCGGCAAGGGTGTGCTGCAGTTTGTCCATCGTCGGCCTTAAGGTGGGTGCTGCGAAAGTTGCCTTAAAGCCAGCGATTCTACTGCATCGCGCGCCGACGTGGACGCCGGGCCGGCGCAAAGCCGCCGCCGGCCGGCGCCGGGCCCGGCCGCGCCGGTTCAGTAGCGGCGGTAGCCGCCACGGCCGAGCGGATAGCGGCGCGCCATGCGGCCGCCGAACTTCTTCCAGAGCAGGCCTGCAAGGGCCATCATGATCATCTTGCGCATGTGGTTCTCCTTCGCGAAAACGGGCCGCGCGGCGCGCGGCATCGGAACCAGCCTAGCAGGAAGGCGGACCGCGTGGCGCAGGCCTTCAGCCCGGCATCGTGAAGAAGGCCAGCATGCCAACCATGGCCGCGCCCAGCATCAGCAGCACGAAGCCGGACAGGCGCGCCAGCGCGCCGAGGCGGGCGCCCTGCGGGCGGCTGCGCAGCAGGTAGAGCCCGATCCCGAGCGGCGCCGCCGCCACCACCGCCGAACTCATCCAGCGCGAACGGCGGTACAGGCGCGCTTCGCTGTCGAGGCGGTACCAGTAGTAGGGCAGGAAGCTGAGCAGGAAGGCGCAGAGCAGGGTCCACCAGGCCGGCAGGTGCAGGCGGGTGGCGCCGGACAGGGCTTCGGTCATGCCGCAGGCAAACATCAACATCAACAGCGCGTACAGGGTGTTCTTGGGAGTCATTGCAATGAATCTGGAGCGAAGGCGCCGAGCATAGCACCCGGCGCGGGGCACGAAATTCAACAAAACTCACCACCGCGCACGAATATGCATATTGCCTACGATGCGGCCATTTCCGCATCGCGCAGGGGCAGGGCGCGCCGCGCGGCCCAGGCCTGGCGCGGTCGCATGTCGATGCGCCCACCGTCCGGCGATTCGTGGGCCGCTTCCGCTGCGCCCGCAGGTGCAGCGTAACGACCTGCACGCAGTATAGGAAGATACGACCGGCGGATCTGCCCCCTCGGCGGGGGGAAGGCGCGCGCTGGGACCACCCGCCGCGCCGCCCGGCACGCCAGTGCCCGGTTCAGGCGCCTGGCGTCGCCGCGGCGCCGAGCGTGGCCAGCACCTCGTCCAGCGGCGCCGGACGCGCGAACAGGTAGCCCTGCATGCAGGGACAGCCGTGCCGCACCAGGTAGTCGGCCTGGTGTTCGGTCTCGATGCCTTCGGCCACCACGCGCAGGCCGAGGTGGTCGGCCATCGCCAGGATCGACTGGACGATGGCGGTGCCGTTGACATCGTTCGGCGTGTCGCGGATGAAGCTGCGGTCGATCTTCAGCTCGTACAGCGGCATCTTCTTCAGGTAGGCCAGGTTCGAATAGCCGGTGCCGAAGTCGTCCACCGAGAAGCGGATCCCGAGCGCGGCCAGCGCGTGCATGCGGGCGATGGTCTGGTCCAGGTCCGACACCAGCAGGCCCTCGGTGACTTCGAAGATCAGCTGGCGCGCCGGGGCGCCGGTCTCGCGCAGCACCGCGGCGACCTGCTCGACGAAGCCGGGCTGGCGGAACTGGGCCGGGCTGACGTTGATCGACAGCGGCAGCGGGTGGCCGGCGCGCTCGAGGCGCAGCCACGCCTCGCAGGCCTGGCGCAGCACCCAGTTCCCCAGCTCGACGATCAGGCCGCTCGCCTCGGCGATCGGGATGAAGCTGTCCGGCGCCACCATGGTGCCGTCCGCGCGGCGCCAGCGCATCAGGAGTTCGGCGCCGACCGGCTGCCGGCGCTGGTCCACCTGCAGCTGCAGGTGCATGGCCAGCTCGCCGTTGGCGAGTGCGCGCGCCAGGTCGCGCTCGATGCCGAGTTTCTGCTCGGCCTCGGCCAGCATGCCCTGTTCGAACAGGGCGACCCCGTGGCGTCCGGCCGCCTTGGCCTGGTACATGGCGACGTCGGCCTCGCGCAGCAGGTCGTTCGCGCCTTGTGCGCAGCGCTGCAGCAGGGTCACGCCGATGCTGCCCGAGGGACGGTAGTAGTGTTCGCCGATCGCCACTTCCTCGCCGAGCGCGCCCAGCACCTTGTGCGCGATGCGCATCGCGGTGCCGCTAGCGGTCTCCGGGTCCTTGCCCAGACCGCCCAGCAGGATCACGAACTCGTCCCCGCCCAGGCGGGCCACGGTGTCGTCGGCGCGCACGCTCGCCACCAAGCGCGCCGCGGCGTGCTTGAGCAGGGCGTCGCCGGTGGCGTGGCCGCGTGCGTCGTTGACCTGCTTGAAGTTGTCGAGGTCGATGAACAGCACCGCGCCCAGGGCGCCGCCGCGCTGGCGCGCCGCCACCAGCGCTTCCAGGCGCTCGGTCAGCAGGCGCCGATTGGGCAGGCCGGTCAGGCCGTCGTAGAAGGCCAGCCGGTGGATCGCCTTGGCCGAGTTGCGGCGCTCGGTGATGTCGCGTCCCACCACGACCCAGTGGGTATTGCGCCCGCCCTCGCTGGCGAAGGGCACCATCTCCACTTCCAGCCAGTAGGGTTCGCCGGCCCGGTCGTAGCTCACCAGTTCGGCGCGCACCGCCTCGCTGCGCGCCAGCGCGGCCTGGATGCGGGCGACTTCGGCGGGGTCGGTGTCGGGCCCGGCCAGGATCTGCATGCTCTGGCCGACGATGTCCTCGCGCCGGTAGCCGGTGCGGCGCTCGAAGGCTTCGTTGGCGAAGATGATTGGCTGGGTCACGCCTTCGCCTTCGACCGCGCGTGCAATCAGCACCATGTCGTTCAGGCGCGCCACCGCGGCCGAGGTCAGGCGCAGCTCGGCGTTCAGTTCGACCAGCCTGGCCTGCTTGGCCTCGAGCGCGGCGGCGCCGCTGCGTACCTCGTCCAGGGTCTGGGCCAGTCCCTTGAGCAGGGCGCCGCAGCAGACCGTGAGGACGGCGCCCACGCACAGGTAGTTCAGCGCCACGGCGATGCTCGGCAGCAGGGCGCCGTCCGGCACGCCGTTGACCAGGAAGCGCGCCTGGCCGGTGATGCCCAGCACCAGGATGGTGGCGCCGCACAGGCCCAGGATGGCCAGCGCCGGGCGGATGCCGAGCAGGATCACCGCCAGCACCGGCGGCCCGATCAGGTAGAGCTGGCTGACGCCGCCCACGCTCAGCATCAGGCCAACGCCGACCAGGTACATGATGGCCAGCAGGTGCAACACGCGCCAGGCGTAGGCCAGGTGCCTGCTGCGCCAGACGCCGAACAGCCAGGCCAAGGCCAGCATGTCCATCAGCGCGATCGGCCACAGGCCCTGGACCAGCGCGAAGGCGGCGCTTGGAATGGCGGCCGCCGTTCCCAGCGCCAGGGTGGCGCCGATCAGGGTCGCGAAAATGCGTGAGCGCCAGTGCGCCAGGTCGTGGTTCTCAGTCATGCGTTGCAGCGTACGCATGCCGGATGGTTCTTCAGCGCACTATGATTTGGTTAGGGGAAACAAGATATCTGAAGTCATCGGCCGGCACCGAGGATCCGGGACGATTGTCGCACGTCCCTTATGGCGGCCGCAGCCGCTATCGTGCGCTGTCCGGGCGCCGCGTGGCGGCCGGCTCAGGCCTTATGCGGCAGGCCGAGCTGGCGGTTGGCCGGCACCGCGATGTCGATCAGCTTCGGGGGCGGCAGGTTCAGGGCGCCCATCAGGGCCACGAAGTCCTTGCGCGAGCGTGCGGCCAGGCGTGCGTTGTGGCGCTTTTCCCAGCCGATGGTGGTCACCGACTGGCCCTTGTAGTCGTGGCCCGGCCAGACCCTGGTGGCCTCGTCCAGGGTGAACAGCTTGCGCGTGATGCTGTCGTACAGGGCGGACGCGGAGCCGCCCTGGAAGTCGGTGCGCCCGCAGCCGTCGACCAGCAGGGTATCGCCCGAGAACAGGTTGCCGCGCCACAGGTAGCACATGCTGCCGGCCGTATGGCCCGGCGTGTGGATGACGGCGATCTCTTCGCCGGCGCCGAAGGCGATCCGGTCGCCGTCCTCGAGCTGGATCTCGGCCGGCGCAATGCCGCAGCCGCTCGGCACGCAGGCCCGGGCGCCGGTCAGGGCGCGCAGGCGGCCGGCCGAGGTGACATGGTCGGCATGGGCATGGGTTTCCAGCACGTGGCTCAGGCGCAGCCCGAGGCGCTCGATGTGGGCCAGGTCGCGCTGCCAGTGGCGGTCGACCGGATCGATGATCGCCGCCCCGGCGTCGCCCGGCGCCGCCAGGATGTAGGTATAGGTCGAGGATTCGGCGTCGAACAGCTGGATCGGATTGACTTGCATGGGCTTCTCCTGGGTGCGCCGACGTTGTACCACAGCTTGCGGGCCGGGGGAAGACGCCGGAGGTTCAGCGCCGCGCGGGTTCCGGCGCCGGCGCCGGCGCCGGCGCACCCTGGCGCGAGACCAGGATGCGGTCGATGCGGTTGCCGTCCATGTCCATCACTTCGAAGCGGAAGCCCTCCCAGTCCACCAGGTCGGACGGCTTCGGGATGTAGCCCAGCTGGTAGAGCAGGAAGCCGGCCAGCGTGTGGTAGGCGCCTTCATCCTCGCCCGGGAAGGCGAGCCCGGTCTCGAGCAGGTCGCGGAAGCGGTCGAGCGCCACGCCGCCATCGAGCAGCCAGCTGCCGTCGGCGCGCTGCACCGCGTCCGCATCGTACTCTTCGCCCGCCACGGTGACGTCGCCCACCAGCGCGCTCATCACGTCGCTCAGCGTGACCATGCCTTGGATGTCGCCGTACTCGTCGACGATCAGGGCCAGTTCGGCGCGGTTCTTCTTGAACATCTCGAGCAGGGCCATCGCGCTTACGGTCTCCGGCACGTACAGCAGTTCCTGCACCGCGCCGTCGAGGTCGATGGTATCGAAGCTGCCAGTGCGCACCGCCTGCCCGAACAGGTCGCGCGCCGTCACGTAGCCGAGGATGTGCGAGCGGTCGCCGCGGCAGACGGGAAAGCGGCTGTAGGGATTGGCGGCGATGGTTTCCAGGTTGTGGCGGCGCGCGTCCTCGAGGTCGAGGATCACCAGGTCCACGCGCGGCGTCATCAGGGATTTCAGGTGCTGGTCGTCCAGGCGCAGCGCGCGCTGCACGATGTCGTACTCGGTCTTCTCGAACACGCCGGTGTCGGCGCCTTCCTTGATCATGCCGGTGATGTCTTCCTCGGTCGGCGCTTCCTCCTTCGCCTCATGGATGCCGACCAGGCGCACGATGGCGTTGGTGCTCATGGAGAGGAAAGCCACGAAGGGCGACATCAGCACCGACAGCAGGCGCAGCGGCTGGGCGATCAGGATCGCCATGGTTTCCGGGAAGGCCATGGCGATGCGCTTCGGGACCAGTTCGCCGAAGATGATCGAGGCCACCGTAATTACCAGCACCACCGTCGCCAGCGCCGCTTCGCGCGCATACGGCCCGACTACGGGCAGCTGCTCGAACTGCGGGGTCAGGTGGCTGACCAGCGAGGCTTCGCCGAAGGCGCCGTTGAAAATGCCGATCAGGGTGATGCCGACCTGCACCGTGGACAGGAAGTGGCTGGGGTCGTCGGCCAGCTTGAGCGCGGCGCGTGCGCGCCGGCTGCCTTCCTCCGCGCGCCGCTCGAGGCGGATGCGCTTGGCCGAGACCAGTGCCAACTCGCTCATGGCGAACACTCCATTCGTCAGGATCAGAAGGGAGATGATCAGTATGTCGGTCAGCACGGGCGCGGGGCCTCCGTCGGACAAACCGGGCCGCGGCCGGGCACGCCAGGAGCGGCGCACGCCGCATCATCGCATGCCGGCCGCGCTTCGCGCCACACGAATTGCCAAATCAGCATCAAGGGCCGCGCGCCCGGAATCAGGGACGGGTGGGATCGAACTGCTTCGCGATCCCGGCCCAGCAGGCCTGGTAGTCGCCCTGCAGCTGGGGCGAGGCCAGGGCCGCCGCGGTCGGGACCAGCACGTTGCGGGTCTCGAACATGAAGGCCATGGTGTCCAGCACCTTGTGCGGGCGGCTGGTGTCGGCGCTGCTGGCCTTGTCGAAGGTGGCGGCGTCCGGGCCGTGCCCGCTCATGCAGTTGTGCAGGCTGGCGCCGCCGGGCACGAAGCCCTCGGCCTTGGCGTCGTAGGCGCCGTGGATCAGGCCCATGAACTCGCTCGCCACGTTGCGGTGGAACCAGGGTGGGCGGAAGGTGTCCTCGCCCACCAGCCAGCGCGGCGGGAAGATCACGAAGTCGAGCGTGTCCACGCCTGGCGTATCGCTGGGCGCCTGCAGCACCAGGAAGATCGACGGGTCCGGGTGGTCGTAGCTGATCGAACCGATCGTGTTGAAGTGGCGCAGGTCGTACTTGTAGGGCACGTAGTTGCCGTGCCAGGCCACCACGTCCAGCGGCGAATGCCCGATCGGGGCGCGCCACAGGCCGCCGCAGAACTTGGCCACCAGCTCGAACTCGCCTTCCAGGTCTTCATAGCGGGCGACCGGGGTCAGGAAGTCGCGCGGGTTGGCCAGGCCGTTCGAGCCGATCGGCCCCATGTCCGGCAGGCGCAGCAGCGCGCCGAAGTTCTCGCAGAGGTAGCCGCGCGCCTCGCCGTCCGGCAGGCTGACCTGGAAGCGCACCCCGCGCGGGATCACGGCGATTTCCTGTGGCGCGATCTCGAGCAGGCCGAATTCGGTGGCGATCGCCAGCCGGCCCTGCTGTGGCACCACCAGCAGCTCGCCGTCGGCGCTGTAGAAGTAGCGCCCCGCCATGTCGCGGTTGGCGGCATACAGGTGGATCGCGCAGCCGCTCATCGCCTCGGCCGAGCCGTTGCCGGCCATGGTCACCCAGCCCTCGATGAAGTCGGTGGGCACGCCCGGCATTGGCAGCGGGCTCCAGCGCATCTGGCTGGGCGGCGCCGGGGTGTCGAAGCGCGATACGATGCGGCCGGCCGCCAGCGGACTGAAGCTGCCATGCACGGCGCCCGGGCGGATCCGGTACAGCCAGGAGCGGCGGTTATGGGCGCGCGGGGCGGTGAAGGCGGTGCCGGAGAGCTGCTCGGCGTACAGGCCGTAGGCGACGCGCTGGGGCGAATTGCGGTGCGCGGGCAGGGCGCCGGGCAGGGCCTCGGTGGCGAATTCGTTGCCGAAGCCGCTCATGTAGGCACTGGCGGCCGGCGCGCGTTCGACGGACTGGCTCATGGGAGTTCTCCTGGTTGGGAATCGCCGCCACTGTAGAAGAAATCAAGGGGTTTTACGAGATGAATAGAAGAATGTAGACTATTCATATACTAAATACTACTGGCAGCGCAGGCGGGCCGCGCCCACAATGCATCCTGCCCGCACATCCATGATCGAACCGCATGCCATCGACCTGAACCTGCTGGCGGTGTTCCAGGAAGTCTATCGGGAACGGCAGATCTCCTCGGCCGCGCGCAGGCTGGGCCTGAGCCAGTCGGCGGTCAGCAATGCGCTGGCCCGGCTGCGCCGCGCCTTCGGCGACGAGCTGTTCGTGCGCACGGCGAGCGGCATGCAGCCGACGCCGCTGGCGGCCCAGATGGCCGAGCCGATCGGGGCGGCGATGGCGCAGGTGGCGCTGGCGCTCAACCAGCGCAGCCGTTTCGACCCGGCCAGCAGCCGGCGCCGCTTCGTGCGGGCCATGACCGACGTCGGGGAGATCCATTTCATGCCGGCCCTGACCGAGCGCTGCCGGGCCCTGGCGCCGCAGGTCGAGATCAGCTCCCTGCGCGCCGGGGCGCTGGCCTTGAAGGAAGCGATGGAAAGCGGGCGGGTGGACCTGGCGGTGGGACCCTTCGAGGATATCTCGGAAGCGCTGTACCAGCGCCAGCTGTTCCGCCAGCCCTATGTGACGATGATGCGCAGGGGCCATCCGCTCGCCCGGGGTGAGCTGAGCCTGGAGCGCTTCGTGCAGGCCGAGCACCTGTTGGTCGATGCGAGCGAAAGCCCCTACGACCGCATCAACGCGCTGCTGGCGCGCGCCGGCGTGGGAGGCGAGCGGGGTGCCGCCGTGCGCTTCCGGGTGCCGCATTTCACCGCGGTGCCCTACATGGTGGCAGGCTCGGACCTGGTGGTCACGGTGCCGCAGAAGCTGGCCGAGCGCGCCGCCCAGCCCTTCGGCCTGGAATGGGTGCTGCCGCCGCTGGAGCTGCCCGCGCTGCAGACCAACGTGTTCTGGCACCGGCGCTACAACCAGGACCCGGGCAACCAGTGGCTGCGCGGGCTGCTGGCCGAGCTGTTCGCCGAATAGCAACATCGCATTACCCCGGCCGCCAGGAGACGGTGGCCACCCGACAACGTCATACAAGGAACAAGAAATGGCAGACCTGTTTGAGAATCCGATGGGATTGGATGGCTTCGAGTTCGTCGAGTTCGCCTCGCCCACCCCGGGCGTGCTGGAACCGGTATTCGAAGCGCTCGGCTTCACCAAGGTGGCGCTGCACCGCTCCAAGCAAGTGGTGCTGTACCGCCAGGGAGGCATCAACTTCATCGTCAACAACGAGCCGAAGAGCTTCGCGTCCTACTTCGCCGCCGAGCATGGTCCGTCCGCGTGCGGCATGGCCTTCCGCGTGAAGGATGCGCACAAGGCGTATGCGCGTGCGCTCGAACTCGGCGCCCAGGCGATCGAGATCCCGACCGGCCCGATGGAACTGCGCCTGCCGGCCATCAAGGGCATCGGCGGCGCGCCGCTGTACCTGATCGACCGCTACGACGAAGGCGGCAGCACCGGCAAGTCGATCTATGACATCGACTTCGAATGGATCGAAGGCGTCGAGCGCAACCCGGTCGGCCACGGCCTCTCGATCATCGACCACCTGACCCACAACGTCTACCGCGGCCGCATGGCCTTCTGGGCCGGCTTCTACGAGAAGCTGTTCAACTTCCGCGAGATCCGCTACTTCGACATCAAGGGCGAATACACCGGCCTGACCTCGAAGGCGATGACGGCGCCGGACGGCAAGATCCGCATCCCGCTGAACGAAGAGGGCAAGGCCGGCGGCGGCCAGATCGAGGAATTCCTGATGCAGTTCAACGGCGAAGGCATCCAGCACATCGCCCTGCTGACCGACGACCTGATCGCCACCGTCGACAAGCTGCGCGCGGCCGGCGTGCCCCTGATGGCGCCGCCGCCGGACACCTATTACGAGATGCTCGACGAGCGCATCCCGGGCCACGGCCAGGACGCCGCGGCGCTCAAGATGCGCGGCCTGCTGCTCGACGGCGCGGTCCAGGATGGCAAGGCGCGCCTGCTGGTGCAGATCTTCGGGGTGCCGCAGCTGGGCCCGGTGTTCTTCGAGTTCATCCAGCGCAAGGGCGACGACGGCTTCGGCGAAGGCAACTTCAAGGCGCTGTTCGAGTCGATCGAGCGCGACCAGCTGCGCCGCGGCGCGATCGCGGGCGCCCCGGCTACCGCCTGAGCCAGGCACGGACGCGCGGCGGGCGCACGCCGGCCGCGCGCTTTTGCTATGCTGGACCTTTTGCGCCCGTCCAGTCCATGCTCGCCGCCTTCACCATCCTGCTGCTGTTCCAATGCCTCGGCGAAGGCATCGTCTTCCTGTTCCAGCTCCCGATTCCCGGCCCGGTGGCCGGCATGCTGCTCCTGATGGCGGCACTGGCCGCCTGGCCGCCCTTGCAGGCCAGGATCGAAGAGGCAGCCGATGCGCTGCTGTCCCACCTGTCCCTGCTGTTCGTGCCGGCCGGGGTCGGGATCGTCGCCACCGCCGCCCGTGGCAGCGGCCACTGGCTCGCCATCCTTGCCTCGCTGGCCGCGAGCACCGTGCTGACCCTGGCCGTCACCGCACTGCTGCTGCGCGGGCTGGGAAAGGACGGCGATGCCTGACCTGCCCGCCTTCGGCGAACTGGCCCGCTTCTGGGTCTACCTGTCCGCCTCGCCCTTGCTGGGGCTGACCATGACCCTGTGCGCCTACCTGGCGGCCTACCGCATCACCGCCGTTTTCAAGGGCGCGCCGCTGGCCAATCCGGTGGCGATCGCGATCGGCCTGCTGGCCCTGGCCCTGTGGCTGTCCGGCATGTCCTACCAGACCTATTTCGCCGGCGCCCAATTCGTCCATTTCCTGCTCGGTCCGGCCACGGTGGCGCTGGCGCTGCCCCTGGTGCGCCAGTTGCCGCGCCTGCGCCGCTCCCTGCTGCCACTGTCGTGCGCGCTGTTATGCGGCTGCGTGGTGGCGATCGTGTCCAGCGTCGCCGTGGCGCTGCTGCTGGGCGCCACGCCCGAGCTGGCGGCCACGCTCGGTCCGAAGTCGGCCACCTCGCCGATCGCGATGGCGGTGTCCGAGCGCCTGGGCGGGATCCCGGCCCTGAGCGCGGCGCTGGTGATCGGGACCGGCATCTTCGGTGCCATGACCGGCCCCTGGCTGTTCGACCGCCTGCGCATCGCCTCGCCGGCGGCGCGCGGTTTCGCACTTGGCCTGTCGGCGCACGGCGTCGGCACCGCGCGCGCATTCCAGACCAGCGCCGAGACGGGCGCGTTCGCAGGCCTGGCCATGGGGTTGAACGGCGCCCTGACGGCACTGCTGGCCCCCTGGCTGGTGCCACGCGTGATGGCCTGGTTCGCCTGAAGGAGGGGTGCCCGGGAAAGGGACGCAAAAAAGCCGGCCGCGATGGCGGCCGGCGGCATCCGGCTTGCCCGCAGCGGGGGGCTCAGGCGGGGTTCGACTTCCAGGTCTTCTTCGGTGCGAAGGCCTTGGCGGCGAACAGCGCGCTGGCCAGGCCGACCACCACCGCGGCGGTGCTGCCCGAGAAACCGACCACGTGTTCCTTGGCCAGCTTGCCGGCCTTCGGTCCCACCAGTTCCATGCGGCGGCGGGTCATCTTGGCGCCCATATCGGTCAGCATTTCGCGGCTCAGCTTGGCCTCGGCGTGGGGCAGCAGGGTGGTTTCCTCGTCGGCCACGTGATGCATCACGTCGCGCATCAGTTCCATCACCAGCTTGTCGTGGCGCGGATCGGCGCCGCTGGTGCGGCGCAGTTCGGCGATCAGGCGGCGCATCTCGTCGTGCTCCGGTTCGGCCTTGTGCATGAAGGGTTCGCCCGCATCGCGCTGGCGCATCACCGGGTAGAAGATCTCTTCCTCGAGCGTGGCGTGGATCTCGAGCGCATCGCAGATCGTGTCCGCCAGCGCCTTCTTCACCCGCGCCGGCTTGTCCTTCTCGTACTGGTGGAAGGTGACCATCACGTGCGAATGGTCGAAGCGGATCATGTTGGTGATCGTCGGGCTCAGCTTGTTCAGGTTAAACATCGGTACCCCCTGTATGGTCATATAGCCAACATGGTAGTGCGCCGTGGCGCGTGCTTACTGTAGGAGCGCATGCCGCGCCCATGTCAGCATGGAGCGAAGGGCGCTGCGGGTGCAGGCTCGCGCCCTCGTTATAAAAATCTTCCCTCTCCTTGATCAGATTCAACAATTTCAGCGACATCGTTAATTGTCGCCCTAGTCCTACACCGGCACGCGCGAACACCTGATCCCCACTGCCGGGCCACGCTGCGAAGATGAATCCATGGGTTGCCGGACACGGCGACACCCGACGGGCGACGCTCCGGCGCGCCGTTTCACTCATCAACGGAGGAATTGTTCATGTTTGCACATAACAAACGCCTGCAATATACGGTCCGCGTCAGCGAGCCGAATCCGGCCCTGGCCAACCTGATGCTGGAGCAGTTTGGCGGACCGCAGGGCGAACTAGCCGCGGCCATGCGCTACTTCACCCAGGCCGTATCCGAGGACGATCCAGGCCGCAAGGACATGCTGTACGACATCGCCACCGAAGAGCTGAGCCACCTGGAAATCATCGGCCACATCGTCGCGATGTTGAACAAGGGGGCCAAGGGCCGCCTGGCCGAGGCTGTCGACAGCGAGGCCGACATGTACAAGGCGATCACCGGCCCCGGCAACGACAGCCACATCACCCAGGTACTGTACGGGGCCGGCACGCCACTGGTCAACTCGGCCGGGGTCCCCTGGACCGCCGCCTACATCGATTCGATCACCGAGCCGACCGCCGACCTGCGCTCGAACATTGCCGCCGAGGCGCGCGCGAAGATCGTCTACGAGCGCCTGATCGCGCTAACCGACGACCCGGGCGTGAAGGAAGCGCTGGGCTTCCTGATGACGCGCGAAGTGGCGCACCAGAAATCCTTTGAAAAGGCGCTGTACGCCATCGAGCCGAATTTCCCGCCGGGAAAAATGCCGGCCGATCCGCGCTTCGCCAGCGTGTACTACAACATGTCGCAGGGTCCGGGCGAGATGCGCGGTCCCTGGAACCAGGGCGCCGACTGGGACTTCGTCACCGACCGCGAGAAGCAGCAGGCGGTGGACGGCGGCTCCGGCGAAGCCGAGGTGGCGCTGCCGAGCGGCGACATCGACATCCTCAAGCAGATGGCGATGCGCACCATGTCCGACCCGATGTCGACCCCGCGCACCGGTGCGGAACTGGGCATGAGCATGCAATCGGACAGCAGTGCTACGATGGGCGGGACGTCGGGCAATGCGATGGGCCGGGCGACCACCACCAGCAAGGGCGGCGAGCTGGATGACACCGGCATGAGCCATCCGGTCGACAAGGGCGTGTCCAAGTCGATGAAGGCGATGAAGTCAGGCAAGAAATAGGAAAGCGCCGCGCGCGCCGGGCCCAGCCTGTCGCGCGCGGCCGAAACTGGATAGTGCATGGATTCTCATACGGACAAGTACCATGACAGGCGCCTGATGTCCTTGCGCGGCCTGCTGCGCGTGCTCAGCCTCCGGCGCGTGCTCGGCTTCCTGGTGTGCGGCGTCGGCGGCGTCCTCCTTCTTGGCAGCCTGGCCGAACAGGTCATGAACGCCGATCCGCGCATGCACCGCGCCCTGCTGGGTGGCGCCACGGCGGCGGCGGCGACGGCGCTCGGGACCTTGCCCGTCCTGCTGGCGCAGAATTTTTCAAAACGCGCCTACGATTCCTTCCTCGGCTTCGGCGCCGGCGTGATGCTGGGCGCCACCGCGTTCTCGCTCGTCATTCCCGCGATCGCCGCGGCCCGTTCGGCCGGCGCGGGCAGCTGGGAAGCGAGCCTGATGGCGGGCGCCGGCATCATGGCCGGGGCCGGCGCCATTCTGCTGCTCGGGCGCGCCGTACACGCCGAGGGACTCCTGGCCGAAGGCGAGGCAGGCGTCTCACTGCGGCGCGCCTGGCTGTTCGTGTGGGCGGTGGCCCTGCACAACCTGCCGGAAGGCCTGGCGATCGGCGTCGGCTACGCCGGCATCGACCTGGAAAAGGCGAATGCCCTGGCCACCGGGATCTCGATCCAGGACGTGCCGGAAGGCCTGGTGGTTGCGCTGGCCCTGCGCACGGTGGGCTACAGCCGCTTGAGCGCGGTCGCGATGGGCGCGGCCTCGGGCCTGATCGAGCCGGTCGCGGCCGTCGTCGGCGTGGCCCTGATCGGCATCGCGTCCGGCATGCTGCCCTTCGCGCTGGCGGCCGCGGGCGGCGCCATGCTGCTGGTGATCGCCAACGACGTGATTCCGGAGATGCGCCAGAACGGCAACGGGACCGTGGCCAGTATCGCGCTGGTGTTCGGTTTCGTCCTGATGACCGTGCTCGATACTGCTCTCTCCTGAAAACATTGACGTGCAGAATATGATGAGCGTAATATGATGATCGTCATATTTACTCTTGCCCGTCCATGAGCCTCTCGTCCAAATCCAGCAAGCGCGAGCAATCCCATCACCGCATCGTCGAAGTTGCCAGCCGGGCGGTGCGCCGCCATGGCTGCGCCGGCGTTGGCGTGGCCGAGGTCATGAAGGAGGCCGGCCTGACCCACGGCGGTTTCTATGCCCATTTCGGCTCGCGCGACGCGCTGCTGGTCGAGGCGATCGAGCATGCGGGCGGCGTCAGCAGTGCGATGCTGGACGAGCGCATCGCCACCCGCGTGCAAGAGGGGGAGGCGCCGCTGCGGGCCCTGATCGCGCTTTATTTGTCGGACGAACAATTGACTCGGCCTGAGGAGGGCTGCGTGGTGGCCGCGCTGGTAGGAGAGATGCCGCGCCTGGACGAAGTAGTGCGCGCCGCGGCCGGCCAGCGCCTGGACCGGCTGGTGCGGCGCGTCGCCGCCGCCTTGCCCGAGGGCGCGCAGCCGGCGCTCGCTGGCGTGATCGCCGGCGCATTGCTCGGGAATCTTCAGCTGGCGCGGGTGCATGGCGATACCCAGGAGGGTCGGGCGGCGCTGGCGGCGGCAAGGGAGCTTCTTGTCTCGCTGTTCATTCCCGCTGGCGAAACCTGACCCGCAGCGCTGGTCGTATCACTTTGCTTCGGGGATTGGAATATGATGGTGATCATATGACGGGTTTCATATTTATCGAATGGCAGTCTGGTGTAGCTTGTCGTATCGAACCAGGCGCAAAAACGCCCCGCAGCGACAGGCGCTGCGGGGCGTGGTGAACTGAAACGGGCGCGGCCTTGCCGCGCCGCCGCCTTAGTCCCGGATCTCCAGCGCCCGGTTCAGGCTCAGCGCCGCCAGCGAACCGACCGCGCCCGACAGCAGGTAGAGCGACACATAGCCGAGGCCGAAGTTGGCCGACAGTCCCAGCGCAACCAGCGGCGCGAAGGCGGCGCCCACCAGCCAGGCCAGGTCCGAGGTCAGGGCGGCCCCGGTATAGCGGTATCGCTGCTTGAAGTTGGCGGTCACGGCGCCGGCCGCCTGTCCATAGGACAGGCCAAGCAGGGTGAAGCCCACCAGGATGAAGATGTTCTGGCCGGTTTCGCCGCCATCCATCAGCGATGGCACGAAGCCGGAGAAGATCGCGATCAGCGCCGCCAGGGTGCCCAGCGTGGTACGGCGGCCGACCTTGTCGGCGATCAGGCCCGAGACGGCGATCGCGATCGCCGCCAGCACCGCGCCCCACATCTGGATCTGCAGGAATTCGCCCATCGGACGGGTGTCGTAGAGCTGGATCCAGGACAGCGGGAACACCGTCACCAGGTGGAACAGTGCATAGCTGGCGAGCGCGGCCAGGGCGCCGATGGCGATGTTGCTGCCCTGCGATTTCACCAGTTCGCCGACCGGGGCCGGATCCAGTTCATGCGCATCCAGCAGGCGCGAGTATTCGCTGGTCGAGACCAGGCGCAACCTGGCAAACAGGGCCACCACGTTGATCGCGAAGGCGCAGAAGAAGGGGAAGCGCCAGCCCCAGACCAGGAAGTCGTCCTGCGACAGGTTGGCCACCAGGTAGGCGAACAGGCCGGCCGCGATCAGGAAGCCGACTGGCGCCGCCAGCTGGCCCAGCATTGCATACCAGCCGCGCTTGTTTTCCGGCGCCGACAGGGCCAGCAGCGACGGCAGGCCGTCCCAGGAACCGCCCTGGGCGATGCCCTGGCCGATGCGCATCAGGGACAGGATGACGATCGAGGCCACGCCGATGCGGCTATAGGTTGGCAGGAAAGCGATCACGCAGGTGCAGGTGCCCATCAGGAACAGCGCGATGGTGAGTTTGATTTCTCGGCTGAAACGCGTCTGCAGCCACATGAACATCACGGTACCGAAGGGGCGCGCGATGAATGCGAACGAAAAAATCGTAAATGAGTATAGTGTCGCTTCCAGCCGGTCAGCCCACGGGAAAAATACCGCGGGAAAAACCAGGACGGAAGCGATGGCGTAGACGAAGAATTCGAAATATTCCGAGGCGCGGCCAATGACCACGCCAACGGCGATTTCTCCCGGATGGATTTCGCCGTCCCGGGCATTGATGTTGCGGGCCCCGCTGGCAGGGTGGGTAATGGGAGCGGCACCTGCGCCGCCGTACGTCGTCGTGCTTTGCATATCTTCGTCTCCTTGGGTCTGCCCGGCCTGCAGTAGCCTGTGCGCACCCTGTTTTTATTTGCCATGCGCTTGTTAAATACGGCAATGCCGTAATTGCAATATAGCAAGGGTGGGACAAAGTGTCCAATGGCTGCCGTAGGCCGTTGGCGTTACAGTAGCATGTTCTTATTCCCATGTAACGTTAGATACCTAGCATGATTCCTAAAATTGTCCGCCGCGGACTACCATTACTCCCGCTTGCGCTGCTATCCGGCTGCAATACGGTCGTCATGAATCCCACCGGCGATATTGCAAAACAGCAGGCAGACCTGATCACGATCTCGGTGCTGCTCATGTTGATCATCATCGTGCCGGTGATGATCCTGACGGTCCTGTTCGCCTGGCGCTACCGCAAGGGCGCCAACGCGAAATACGAGCCGGACTGGGACCACTCGACCAAGCTCGAGCTCGTGATCTGGGGCGCGCCGCTCCTGATCATCATCGTGCTCGGCCTGATCACCTGGGTCTCGACCCACAAGCTGGACCCGTACCGTCCGCTCGACCGCATCGACGAGCACCGCCCGATCCCGGCATCGACCAAGCCGCTCGAAGTGCAGGTCGTGGCGCTCGACTGGAAGTGGCTGTTCATCTATCCGGAGCAGGGCATCGCATCGGTGAACGAACTGGTCACCCCGGTGGACGTGCCGATCCGCTTCAAGATCACCTCGTCGACCGTGATGAACACCTTCTACATCCCGACGCTGGCCGGCATGATCTATGCGATGCCGGGCATGGAAACAACCCTGAACGCCGTGCTGAACAAGCCGGGCGACTACAAGGGCCTGTCGGCCAACTTCAGCGGCGAAGGCTTCTCGCACATGCACTTCGGCTACAAGGGTGTGAGCGCGGGCGAGTTCGACGCCTGGGTCGCGAAGATGAAGACCAATCCGGGCGTGCTCGACCGTGCCGACTACCTGAACCTGGAAAAGCCCTCCGTGCGCGAGCCGGTGCGCTACTACGGCCAGGTGGAGACCGCGCTGTTCAACCGCGTGCTGAACCGTTGCGTGGCCGAAGGCAGCGTCTGCATGAACGAGCAGATGGCCAGGGACCACAAGCGCAACGAGGTCGCCGCCGCCGTGCGCAAGCTGCCGAAGGACGGCGCGGGCGCACAGATCGCCGGTCTGGAAGTGTGCGAAATCCCGGAAGCGGCGGCAGTGGCCGGTGCAACCAATAACATTTCTGTGAAGAAGTAACCATGCAAGACTCATTCGACTTGACGAAGCTTATCTTCGGTCGGCTCAGCTGGGACGCGATTCCGTTCCACGAGCCGATTCTGCTCGCGACCTTCGCCGGCGTGATCGTGGGCGGCGTGGCCCTGGCGGCCCTGATCACCTACTTCCGCCAGTGGGGCAACTTGTGGAACAACTGGTTTACCAGTATCGACCACAAGAAAATCGGTATCATGTACATGATCCTGGGCATCATCATGTTCCTGCGCGGTTTCGCCGACGCACTCATGATGCGCGCCCAGCAGGCGTTCGCCTTCGGCTCCAACCATGGCTTCCTGCCGCCGGACCACTACGACCAGATCTTCACCGCCCACGGCGTGATCATGATCTTCTTCGTGGCGATGCCGTTCGTGACGGGCCTGATGAACTATGTCGTGCCGCTGCAGATCGGCGCGCGCGACGTGGCCTTCCCGTTCCTGAACAATTTCTCGTTCTGGATGACCACGATGGGCGCCGTGCTGGTCATGGCCTCGCTGTTCGTGGGTGAATTCGCACGTACCGGCTGGCTGGCCTATCCGCCGCTGTCGGGCATCCTGGCAAGTCCGGGTGTCGGCGTCGACTACTACATCTGGTCGCTCCAGATCGCGGGCGTCGGTACCTTGCTGTCCGGCGTCAACCTGATCGTCACCATCGTCAAGATGCGCGCGCCGGGCATGGGCCTGATGAAGATGCCTGTCTTCGTCTGGACTTCGCTGTGCACCAACATCCTGATCGTGATCACCTTCCCGATCCTGACCGCCGTGCTGGCCATGCTGGGCATGGACCGCCTGTTCGACACCGCGTTCTTCACGAACGACCGTGGCGGCAACGCGATGATGTACGTGAACCTGATCTGGATCTGGGGCCACCCGGAAGTCTACATCCTGATCCTGCCGGCCTTCGGCATCTTCTCGGAAGTCGTCTCGACCTTCTGCGGCAAGCGCCTGTTCGGCTACACCTCGATGGTGTACGCGACCTGCGTCATCATGGTCCTGTCCTACCTGGTGTGGCTGCACCACTTCTTCACCATGGGCAGCGGCGCGAGCGTGAACTCGTTCTTCGGCATCACCACGATGATCATCTCGATCCCGACCGGCGCGAAGATCTTCAACTGGCTGTTCACCATGTACCGCGGCCGTATCCGCTTCGAACTGCCGATGATGTGGACCGTGTCCTTCATGCTTACTTTTGTTATCGGCGGCATGACCGGCGTGATGCTGGCGATTCCCGCGGCCGACTTCGTGCTGCACAACTCGCTGTTCCTGATCGCCCACTTCCACAACGTGATCATCGGCGGCGTCGTGTTCGGCCTGTTCGCCGGCTTCAACTACTGGGCACCGAAGATGTTCGGCGTCAAGCTGAACCAGTTCTGGGGCAAGGTCTCGTTCTGGCTGTGGTCGATCGGCTTCTGGGTCGCCTTCACCCCGCCGTACATCCTGGGCTTCATGGGCTATACCCGCCGCATGAGCCATTTCGAGGACCAGTCGGTGCAATGGCTGTTCCAGATCTCGCTGGTCGGTACCCTGATGATCGCCGGCGGTATCGGTGCGCTGCTGCTGCAATGCTTCTTCACCTGGAAAGACCGCGCCAAGCTGCGCGACGTCACCGGTGACCCGTGGGATGGCCGTACGCTGGAGTGGGCGACTTCGTCGCCGCCGCCGGACTACAACTTCGCCTTTACCCCGGTGGTGCACGACAACGACACCTTCGCCGACATGAAGAAGAACGGCTACCAGCGTCCGCTGAAGGACTTCGTGCCGATCCACATGCCCAAGAACACCTGGGCCGGCTTTGGCATCTCGGCACTGTCGATGGTGGTTGGTTTCGGCATCATCTGGCACATGTGGCTGCTGGTCGGCCTGTCCTTCGTCGCCATGATGGCCGCGATCATCGTCCACACGTTCAACTACAAGCGCGATTTCTACATTCCTGCGGAAGAAGTGGCCCGCACCGAAGAAGCGCATACCCGTCTGCTGAAGAGCTACGTCTGAAACAACCATGGCAAATAATGCAACCATTCCCGGCGGTCTGACCGCCGACGAGGTGACCGCGCGCTACCTGGTGCGCGAGCACCATCCGGAGCACGGCACCCTGCTGGGCTTCTGGATCTACCTGATGAGCGACTGCCTCATCTTCGCGTCCCTGTTCGCCACCTATGCGGTGCTGGGCCGTAACTACGCCGGCGGTCCGACCGGCGCCGAGCTGTTCGACCTGACGCTGATCGCCATTAACACCGGCTTCCTGCTGCTGTCGTCGATCACCTTCGGCTTCGCGATGATCGCGGCCCAGGCCAAGAAACTGAAAGCGACCCTGCTCTGGATGGGCGTGACCGGCCTGCTGGGCGCAGCCTTCCTGTCGCTGGAACTGTACGAGTTCTACCACCTGATCCACCAGGGTGCGGGCCCGCAGCGCAGCGGCTTCCTGACCGCGTTCTTCGCGCTAGTCGGTACCCACGGCCTGCACGTGTTCTTCGGCGCGATCTGGCTGGTGACCCTGATGGTGCAGCTGAAGAAGCACGGCCTGACCATGGAAAACTTCCGTCGCCTGCAGTGCCTGTCGCTGTTCTGGCACTTCCTGGACGTCGTCTGGATCGGCGTGTTTACCTTTGTCTACCTGATGGGAGTGCTGCCATGAGCGACCACATCCACCACCACGAGCACGACCACGATGGTCACACCAGCTTCGTCACGCACTACGCGATGAAGGACTACGCGATCGGCTTCGTGCTGTCGCTGATCCTGACCGCGATCCCGTTCTGGCTCGTGATGGGCCACGTGCTGCCGCCTGAAACGACGAAGTACGTGATCATGGGCTTCGCCGCCGTGCAGTTCGTCGTGCAGATGATCTACTTCCTGCACATGAACTCGAAGTCGGAAGGCGGCTGGAACATGATGGCGCTGATCCTGACCGTCGTGCTGCTGGTGATCGTGCTGGCCGGTTCGATCTGGGTCATGACCCACATGAACGCCAACATGATGCCTTCCATGGGTGGCGCAAGCGATACCACCCACGGCATGCACGATATGCAGTAAGTGCAGCAGGCACGGTAGTCAATGCAGCACCCGCGCGCCCAGCAGGCAGGCCCTGCCGCCCACCCACCCCGCAGCGCATTCGCGCGGCGCGCGGTGGCGGTAGCAAGCCTGCTGCTGGCCGCGCTTTTTCTTGCGCTCGGCACCTGGCAGGTCGTCCGTCTCCAGTGGAAGCTGGCGCTGATCGAGCGCGTCGAATCGCGCGTGCATGCGGCGCCCGTCGCCGCACCCGCTCCTGCGCAGTGGGCGCAGGTTGCCAAGGAGTCCCACGAATACCGGCGCGTACGCCTGGCCGGGCACTACCTCTACGAATTCACCGCTCCCGTCCAGGCGCTGTCCGAACTGGGCGCGGGCTTCTGGCTGCTCACGCCGTTCTGCACGGACGAGGGCCATATCGTCTTCATCAACCGCGGCTTCATTCCCGCGGCCAGCAACAAACCGGGCACCTATCCGGCCCGCCGCGCCGCTGCCGATCCCTGCGCGAACGGCGGAGCGCGCGTCGAGATCAGCGGCCTGCTGCGCATCAGCGAGCCTGGCGGCGGCTTCCTGCGCGAGAACGATCCGGTCAACAACCGCTGGTACTCGCGCGACGTGCGGGCCCTGGCGGCCGCGCGCGGGCTGCCACAGGTGGCGCCGAACGGCGCTCCTGTGGTCGCCCCGTTCTTCGTCGATGCCGGCAAGGGCCAGGATCCGGCCGGTGCGCCCGAGCGCGCCGTCGGCGGCCTGACCGTCATTGCGTTCACCAACAATCACCTGGTCTATGCCCTGACCTGGTATGCGCTGGCCCTGATGGTGCTGGGCGCGTGGTTGTGGGTCCGCCGTCACGGCGCCGCAGTCGGCGACGACTAGTGCGCGACGACTGACCAACGGGGCAAGACATGATCCAGAACCCCCTCGATTTCTTCGCCAAGGCAGGGCGCAGCTCGCCGCAGGCCGCCGCCGCCAGCGTCGAGTTCGCCGCCGGGCACAAGAACATGCTGCAGCTGATCGAGCTGCGCTGGATCGCCGTGATCGGCCAGATCACCACGATCGCCGCGGCGATCCTGATCTTCGGCATCGCGCTGCCGCTGCTGCCCATGCTGCAGGTGCTGGCCTGCCTGATCGCGTTCAACGTCGCCAGCCACCTGCGCTGGCACGAGCGGCGTCCGGTCTCGAACGGCGAGGTATTCATGGCCCTGCTGGTCGATGTCGCCAGCCTGACGGTGCTGCTCTACCTGTCGGGCGGTACCACCAACCCCTTCGCCTTCCTTTACCTGCTGCAGGTGATCCTGTCGGCCGTGCTGCTGGAAGCGCTCTGGACCTGGACCATCGTGCTGGTCACCATCGCCTGCATGGCCGGCCTGGCCATGTTCGCCCAGCCGCTGGCCCTGCCGTTCGACCACGCGCGCGGTATCGCCAGCCTCTACATCCAGGGCCTGCTGGTGTGCTTCGGCTTGAACGCGGCGCTGCTGGTGATGTTCATCTCGCGCATCTCCGACACCCTGCGCCAGAAGGCCGCCCAGCTGGCCTCGCTGCGCCAGCACGCGGTGGAGGAAGAACACATCGTACGCATGGGCCTGCTGGCCTCGGGCGCGGCCCACGAACTGGGCACCCCGCTGGCGACCGTCTCGGTGATCCTGGGCGACTGGAAGCGCATGCCGCAGTTCCGCCAGGACCCGGGCCTGCTGGAAGAGATCGCCGAAATGCAGACCCAGATCCAGCGCTGCAAGACCATCGTCAGCGGCATCCTGCTCTCGGCCGGCGAGGCGCGCGGCGAATCGGCGGTGCGCACCACGGTGCGCAACTTCCTCGACGGACTGGTCGAGGCCTGGCGCGCGAGCCGTCCGGTCGCCGCCTTCCAGTACAATAACCGTATCCTGGAAGACCGTCCGGTCGCGTCCGACTCGGCGCTCAAGCAGACCATCGACAACCTGCTCGACAATGCGCTGGAGGCCTCGCCCGGCTGGGTCGGGCTGGATGCCTGGATCGCGGACGGCAGCCTGTTCGTCGCCGTGACCGACCGCGGTCCCGGTTTCGCACCCGAGATGCTCGGCCAGATCGGCAAGCCCTACCAGTCCACCAAGACCAAGCCCGGTCACGGCCTGGGGCTGTTCCTGGCCGTGAACGTGGTGCGCAAGCTGGGCGGCTCGGTGACGGCCGTGAACCGGGAGCAGGGCGGGGCCCAGGTAACGCTGAGCCTGCCGCTGTCGGGCATCGAACTGGAAGAGGAAGACATTTGACGGATAATTTCGAGCGCCTGCTGCTCATCATCGAGGACGACGAGGCGTTCGCGCGTACCCTGAGCCGCTCTTTCGAGCGGCGCGGCTACCGGGTGCTGGTGGCGCCCGGACAGGACGAAGCGGCGGCACTGCTGGAAGCGCATACGCCCGGCTACGCCGTGGTCGACCTCAAGCTGAAGGGACAGTCCTCCGGCCTGGCCTGCGTCCAGCTGCTGCACGAGCACGACCCCGACATGCTGATCGTGGTGCTGACCGGCTTCGCCAGCATCGCCACCGCGGTCGAGGCGATCAAGCTGGGCGCGGTCCAGTACCTGGCCAAGCCGTCCAATACGGACGACATCGAGGCCGCCTTCGGCCACGTGGCCGGCAATACCGAGGTCGAGGTCACCAAGCGCTCGACCTCGATCAAGACCCTGGAGTGGGAACGCATCCATGCGGTACTGGCCGAGACCGACTTCAACATCTCGGAAGCGGCGCGCCGCCTCGGGCTGCACCGGCGCACGCTGGCGCGCAAGCTCGAGAAGCAACGGGTGAAATAGGGAGCGGCATGCGCGCCTGGCTGCTTCTCCCGCTGGCATTGCTGTTCGTTGCCGCGCCGCCGCGGGCGGCCGCCGCGCCCCAGTCCGATGCCCTGGAAGCGGGCCGCAAGGCCTTCAAGCGCTGCGCTTCCTGCCACCAGGTCGGGCCCGGCGCGCGCAGCCAGTTCGCGCCCCACCTGAACGGCATCGTCGGGCGCCGCGCCGGCGCCCTGCCGGACTTCGCCTATTCCCCCGCCATGAAGCGGGCCGGTTTCGTCTGGACCGAAGCGCGCCTGCGCGCCTTCCTGGCCGACCCGGACAAGATAGTGCCGGGCAATAAGATGCGTTTCTGGAACATCATGGGCGAGCGCCAGGTCGGCGATCTGGCCGCCTACCTGGCGACGCTGCCGCCGGCCGGCGATGCCCGGCGCTGAAGACCGGCTGGCCGGCCGGGTCGTGGGGCTGGCGCTGCGCCCGCCCGGTTCGGCGGCACCGGTAGCGTCCACCCACGTGCTTGCCTGCGCCGGGACTGGCCTGGTAGGCGACCGGCACGCCGACGCCCGCTCCCCGCGCCAGGTATTGCTGGCCGCCAGCGCCGCCTATGGCGAACTCGGACTGGCCCCGCTGGCCCTGCGCGAAAACATCCTGGTGGACGTCGATGTCGCGCGCTTGCCCTCGGGCAGCTTGCTGCGCATCGGTGCGCATGCCATCCTGCGACTGAGCTTCCAGTGCGAGGCCTGCGGCGCGCTCGAGCGGCAGCGCCTGGGGCTGGCGCGCGCGCTCGGGACGCGGCGCGGCATGCTGGCCAGTGTCGCCACGGGCGGCGAGATCCGGCTGGGCGACCCGGTGCGGATTCTGGCGCAGCGCCTGCCGGCCCTGGCCGAAGACTGGCGCACCCGGGTGTTGCAGGTGCTGGCCGCCGTCCCGGAGGGAATGGTGGTCGACTATGCGCTGCTGGCCCGCCTGGCCGGCATCCAGTCCAGTTATTGCCGCGCGTTTCCGCGGCTGCTGGGCCGTCCATGGCCTCGCCGCCAGGGCGCTGCCGGCGCAAACGCTGCGCCATGCAGCGAAGGCCGGGACAGTGCCGCCGCGCTGGGATGGCGCCGGCTGGCACGGTGTGCCGCCCGCCGGCTGGGCGCCGGGCGATTGAACCCGGGCAGTTCGCTCATCCGCCGAGCTTGCTGAGCGCGAACGCCGCGAGGAAACCGGCCACGGTGATCAGCCCGGCGAAGTCGTGGGTCTCCTCGAAGGCCTCGGGGATCATGGTATCGACCAGCATCGCCAGGATGGCGCCCGCCGCCACCGCCGTGGTCGCGGCCACGACCTGGGGCGAGAAGTGGCGGAACACCGCATAGCCGACCAGGGCCGCCACGCCGGAGGCGAGGGCGATACCACCCCAGATGCCGAAGATGTAGCCTGCCTTGCGGCCCGCGCGCTTCATGCCGGCCGCGCTTGAAATGCCTTCCGGGATGTTGGAAACGAAGATCGCCGCTAACGTCGCCATGCTGACCTTGCCGCCATCGAGCATCGACAGGCCGATCACGATCGATTCCGGGATCCCGTCGAGCAGGGCGCCGACCGCGATCGCACGCCCGCTGCCGTCGCCGCCCCCGGCCGGTGGCTGGCGGCCGGAGCGCTTGCGGTGGCGCGCGCCGTGCCGGGACAGCAGGCGGTTGACCAGCGTGTAGACGGTGGCGCCGCCCAGGAAGCCGGCGGCGGTCGAGACAAAGCCGCCGGTCTGGAAGGCGTGTTCCATCAGTTCGAACGAGAGCGCCGCGATCAGTACGCCGCTGCCGAAGGCCATGATGGCGGCGATCAGCCGCTGCGGCAGCGGCAGCCGGTAGCCGGCCAGCGCCCCAAGCAGCAGCGCGCCGCCCGCCAGCAGGCCCCAGCCCCCCGCTTGCAGCCAGTGTGGCATCCACGTTCTCCCTCGTATCGGTCCAGCCTGGCCTCCAGCCGTGTTTGCAATGATACGTCCGCAAGCTGCCGTGGATGAGGCACAATTGACATTTTGTACAACTTCGACTGCCGATGGACAGTATCCGCCTCTCCACCCCCGACGACAGCGCCGCGCTGGCGGCGATCTGGCGCGCCAGCGTGCGCGCGACCCACGATTTTCTGTCCGAACAGGATTTCCAGGACCTCGACCGCCTGGTGAGCCGCGACTACCTGCCGGCGACGGCGGTCTGGGTCGCCCTCGACGCCGCCGGCAGGCCGCAGGGCTTCCTGGGGCTGAGCGGCGCGCATGTGGATGCCCTGTTCATCGACCCTGCCTGCCGTGGCCAGGGGATCGGGCGCCGCCTCCTGGCGCACGCGGAGGCGCTGGCAGGTCGGCTCAGCGTCGACGTCAACGAACAGAACGCGGCGGCGCTCGGCTTCTACCGGCACCTGGGCTTTCATGCCACCGGCCGCTCGCCACGCGACGATGCGGGCCGCCCCTATCCCTTGCTGCACCTGCGCCAGGCCTGAGCGCAGCAAGACCCTTGCGTGGATGTGTCAACAAGTACATTCGAACAAATTGGGTTGCCTTCAGAATATTTTTAGTCCATCATAGCCGGGTGGCGCCAGTCTGCGACAGCCCGGCGCCCGATCAGCGATGAGGCGGTTGAGTCCGTTTCTTTACGTCCCCCGCGTCATGCCGGGGGACTTTTTTCGGTGCCGCGGCCATGCCCGCCGCGGCTGGCGCCACGCGGCGCCTGCCGGCCCACCGCCAGCCGCGCGCCCGGTGCGCCGGCGTGCGACCCACCGGAGGAAACTTGAGCGAACCATTCCCCGATCTATCTTCCAGGACGACCGCAGTTTCAGACACACGCCGCCTCGTCTCCCTGCTGGCCGGTTCCACCCTGCTGGCCGCCGGCAGTCTGGTGCAGGCCGCGCCCGGGCCCGCGAAGTCCGCGCTGCCGGCAGTGGCCGACTTCCAGAAGCTGAGCGGCTCGCGTGCCGCGCGCTGCAGCGTCGCGCTCGAGCCCGCCCTGCGCAGCCTCGGTACGCCGGCCCTGCGCCAGTGCGCGTGGAGCGGACGGGTCGAGATGCTGTACTGGCAGGACATCGCCGACATCCCGCATAGCTGCCTGCCGACCGCCGCCATCGCCTGGCACCGTCTCGGCGCCGGCGCGCACGCGGTGCTGCGTCCGTGGAGCGGCAGCTGGAGCGGCCAGTCGCTGCAGCTGCAGTACAACGGCGTCGAGCATGCCGGCATGGTGTGGCGCCAGCCCGATGGCGGCTGGTCCGCCGTCCTGTGGCGCTGGCGGCCGTCCGAGCGGCTGGCCACCCGCAACTGGCAGCGTGGCCACTGGAAGGACGTGGCGGCCGCCGTGCGCGCGGTCGACGCGGCCAATCCGGCGCCGCCGCGCACGCCCCTGATGATGGCCTGGCTGGATGCGACCAATGGCAAGCCGCGCGCCATCGACGGCGATGCCTGGCGCTGGGTCAGCGCCGATGCCTGCCTGTCCCTCCAGACCGCCAGCCTCGGCCAGGCCCAGCTGCACCTGCCGCATTCGCGCGACGATGCCCGTCTGGAACAGCGCAGCGCGATGCAGGTCCAGCTGGCGCGCCGCTTCCCGCAGGCGCAATGGCTGCGGCCGTTCACCCTGGTCGAGCCGGCGATTTCCGGCGACCGCACTGGCGCCAAGTTCCTGGCGGTATGGCAGGAAGGCGCGGCGGTGCGGGGCCAGTTGTGGATTCCGCTGCGCGACCAGGGCGGCATCGTGCGCGCCCGTATCTCCAGCGCGCTGCCCGCGGCCGGCGGCACGCGCGCGGCCGAGTCCGGCAAGGCGCGCGCGGCCCTGATCGAACGCGAGCTCGGTGCGCTTGCCCATGCCTGGGAGGCACGCCATGAGTGACGAACTGACCACGCCCCTGTGGCTGCTCTCGCCGCTGGCGGTCCTGGGCGCCGGCCTGATGCTGGCCCTGGTGGCGGGCATGCTGCTGCAGCGGCTGCGGATTCCGAAGCTGTACGGCGCGGTGCTGGCTGGGCTGCTGCTGGGCGCCACCGGCGCCGAGCTGATCGACCGTGCCTTGCTGGCCCAGTTCCAGGAACTGCTCAATGCCGCCGCGGCCCTGGTGCTGTTCGAAGTCGGACGCAAGATGGATCTGGCCTGGCTGCTGCGCAGCGGACGCCAGGGCGGCAGCCTGCTGCTGGCGACTTTCGCGCGCCTGGTGGCGGTGGCGCTCACGATTCGCCTGCTGGGCCTGCCCTGGGGTGCGGCCATCTTCATCGCCTCGATCCTGATCGCGGTGAACCCGGTGATCGTCAATTCGATGGTGGCCGACGAAAACGCCAGCGGCACCAGCACCTTCGCCACCGCCAACATGGTGGGCCTGAGCAGCCTGGTGGCCCTCCTGGTGCTGGCCCTGACCATGGCCTGGACCCGCAGCCAGGGGCTGGACGCCGGTACCAGCTTCGGCGAAGAGCTGATGCGCCAGGGCGGCAAGCTGGTGCTGGGCGCCGGCATTGCGCTGCTGTCCTATGGCCTGTACGCGGCCGCCACCCGGCTGTGCAAGGTGCCGGCCACGCTGCGTCCCGGCATGCTGCTGGCGGCGCTGCTGATCGACCTCGGCCTGTGCTCGATCTCGTCCTCGAGCGCGCTGCTGTCCCTGTTGCTGATGGGCCTGCTGCTGCGCAACGTCGAGCGCCGCGACAACGTGTTCCAGGCCCAGCTCAAGACCGCGCAGGACATCGGCTACGTGCTGCTGTTCCTGATGTCGGCGGCCCTGGTCGACCTGCAGGGGCTGGCGCAGGGCTGGACGCTGCTCGGCGCGCTGGCCGTGTTCGCGGTGCGTATCGGCGCCACCCGCCTGGCCCTGTGGCCGGGCAGCGCCTGGGACCGCAACAAGAAGCATGCGATGGCGCTCTCCATGTGCTCGCTGGTGAGCTACGGCGGGCTGGTGGTCGACACCACCCTCAATGCCTACACCGGCCTGGACCAGGCCTCCACCGAACTGATGGGCGCGCTACTGGCCCTGAACGTGCTGCTCGCCCCGGGCCTGACCTGGCTCGGCCTGCGCATGGCGGGCGAAACCTACCGCCCGCTGGGCGAATCGAGGAAGGACGGGGTGCATCCATGAGCGAGATCCTGATCAACGACGAGGCCGCGCGCCGCCTGCTGGAAGCGCAGGCCCAGGCGGTATCGGGCAAGGGGCCGGCATTCCTGCCCGACTTCACGCCTTCGACCGTGGGCACCATGGGCATCGAGCTGGAGCTGATGGTGCTCGACCGCCTCACCTACGACCTGTTCCCCGCCGCGCCCGACATCCTGCGCGTACTCGACAAGCAGGACAAGCCCTGGGTGCACACGCCCGAGATCACCACCTCGATGCTGGAAGTGGCGACCTCGATCCTGGGCTCCTTCGGCGAGGCCGAGGAGCAGCTGGAGCATATCCGCGCGACCGTGCAGCGCGCCGCCTTCGACGTGGGCGCCTCGGTCTCCGGCGGCGGCGCCCATCCGTTCCAGCGCTGGAACGAGCAGCGCATCTACCCGAAGGAGCGCTACTTCGAGTCGGAGCGCAAGTACGGCTACCTGGCCAAGCTGTTTACCGTGTTCGGCATGCATGTGCACATCGGCGCCGGCAGCGCCGACGAAGCGATCCGCCTGTGCGCCTGGCTCACCCAGCGCGCGCCGCTGTTCATCGCGCTGTCCGCGAATTCCGTGTGCTGGCAGGGCGAGGTATCGGGGTTTTGCAGTTCGCGCAGCAACGTGGTGGGCGCCTTCCCGATGAGCGGCATCCAGCCGCACGACTTCCGCAGCTGGCAGGACTTCCGCGACTATTTCGACCGGCTGGCCGGCTTTGGCATCGTCAACAGCATCAAGGATTTCTACTGGGACGTGCGGCCCAAGCCCGAGTACGGCACCATCGAGCTGCGCGTGCTCGACACCCCGCTCAAGCCGGTGTACGCGGCCGCGCTGGCCTGCTATGCGCGCGAGCTGTGCCTGGAATTCGCCGACCAGGCCGGCGCCTGGCCGACCAACGGCAGCCGCGAGCTGTACACCTGGAACCGTTTCAACGCTGCGCGCGACGGCGTCGTTGCCGTGTACATCGATCCGGAAACCGGCGCCTCGACGCCGGTGGCCGAAGTCATCCGCGCCGACCTGGAACGCCTGGGCCGGCGCTCCAGCGATCCGGGCTTCGCGCGGGCGCGCGAGGTGATTGGCGACCTGATGCGCGATGGCGGCCAGGCCGGCCTGTTGCGGCGCCACCTGGCGGCTGGCGGCGGCATGAATGACCTGGCCCGGGTCGCCAGCGAGATCTTCGAGGCCAGGCCCGCGCCAGCGCGCGCCTGACGCGGCCGGCCGGCTACAGCTGGGCCAGCGGCAGGCTGCCGGCCGCCTCGTCCACGCCCAGCTGGGCGATCAGGCGGTCGAGGTTACGCTCCAGCTGCAGCAGGGTTTCCAGGTCGAGGCTGGCGAGGGCGTCCGGCAGCACGCCGGCGAAGGGCAGCGGCGCGCGCCGCAGGATGTCGGTGCCCGCCGGCAGCACCTGCAGCGCCACGTTGCGCCGGTCGGTGCCCGCCCGGCTGCCGCTCACATAGCCGCGCTCGACCAGGGCGCGCACCAGGTTGCTGGCGGTGGACTGGTGGATATCGAGCTCGCGCGCCAGTCCGGTTGCGCCGATGCCGGGATGGCGCTCGATCACCGACAGCGCCCACAGCTGGGCGCCGCCGAGTCCTGCTTCGCGCTCGACCTGGCGGAAATGGGTCTTGACGGCATTGAACACGATGCGGAACTGGCGCAGTACGCGCATCGGACGATCGTCGGCGATGGCGGGCGCTGCGGGACCGGTGGAAAGCGCGGGAGTGGCGCTGGGGTCGGGGGTGGCGGACATGGCGAGATCATAGCGGAAATCCGGCCCCGGCGGGCGCCGGCCCCGTCCTTTGCGCCGCCGAAACGTGGCGCGGCGGCGGCGGCCTTTTGCTAGGATGACCGCATGAAACGCCTGCTCGCCCATCCGCTGTTCCAGCGGTGGCGCGTGGTGTCGCGCGCCGCTGTCGCGACTTCCCTGGCCGGGTTCGCGCTGACCGCAATCCTGTTCGGCGTGGCGCGCCAGTTGGAGGGGGAAGGCGCGCGCGCCGAGTTCGAACAGCGCACGGCGGTGCGCATGGCAGCGGTCACGCGGGCGTTCGACGACGCGCTGCGCGACCTGCGCGCGCTGAACCTGCTGTTCGCGGCCAGCGGCGGTGCGATCACGCGCGCAAGTTTCGATGCCTTCGCCCGCCCGCTGGCGGCGCGCAATGCCTATCTGCTGGCGCTCGAGTACCAGCGATTCATCACGCATGCCGAGCGGCCCGCCTTCGAGGCCGCGCGGCGCCGCCTGTGGCCGGACTACGCGGTGCGCGAACGGCTGCCTTCGGGCGCCCTGGCCAGGGCCGGCGTGCGGGCGCGCTACCTGGTCACCGATTACGTGGCGCCGATCTCCGGCAATGGCGACGCGTTCGGCTACGACGCCTGGTCCGGCGCCGAAGAGCGCGCCACGACCGAGCGCGCGATCGACAGCGGCGCGCCGACCGCCACCCCGGTCCTGCGCCTGCTCCAGGGTGAAGGCGCGCTGCGCGGGGTGCTCCTGATCATGCCGGTCTACCGTGCCGGCGCCGTGCCGGCGGAAGTACGCGCGCGCCGCGCCGCCGCCCTCGGCACGACCCTGGCCGTGCTGGATGCGGGCATGCTGGTCGGCACCAGCCTGGAGGATGCGCGCCTGCTGTCCGGCGGCGATGGGCTGGTGCTGCACGGACGCGACATTCGGGGCGCGCGGGTGCCCGTGTTCAGCCACCCGGCTTCGCAGCCCAGGCTGGCGCCCTGGGAGCGCTGGCTGGGCGGGGGCGCGGACACGCTCACGCGCAGCTTCGAGGTCGGCGGCGTGCGCTGGGAGCTGACCGCGCTGCGTCCGCCGCGGACGCTGGACAGCCAGGTCGGCTCGCTGTCGATCCTCGGCTACGGCTGCGTGCTGACACTGGCGGCGGCCGCCCTGGTGCAGCAGCGCAGCGTGCGCACCCGCCGCATCGAATCCCTGGTCGAGCGCCGCAGCGCCGACCTGGCCCGGGCCGCCGGCGCGCTGCGCCTGCACCAGCGCGCGATCGAGTCGGCCGCCAACCCGATCCTCCTGATCAGCGCCACGCGCCCCGGCTACCCGATCGAATACGCCAACCCGGCCTGCGAACGCCTCCTGGGCTACGGGCCCGGCGAACTGCTCGGCAGGCCGCTGGCGGTGCTGGCGCGCCCCGGCAGCGACGAGCCGGGACTGGAAGAATTGCGCCAGGCATTGCACGCATGCCGCAAGGGCCACGCCCTGGTGCGCCAGGCCACCCGCGACGAGCGCGAGCTGGTCAGCGAGGTGTACATCGCCCCGGTCAATAACGAGCATGGCCTCACCGAGCATTTCGTGGTCACCACCTACGACGTCACGGTGGCCAAGCGCTACGAGGCGGAACTGGCGCACCAGGCGCGCTACGACACCCTGACCGGACTGGCCAACCGCGCGCTGCTGGCCGACCGCATCGAGCGCGCCATCGCGGCCGCCGGCAGCCTGCCGGTGTGGGCGGTGGCGCTCGACATCGACCATTTCAAGCTGGTCAACGATACGCTCGGCCGCCGTCTCGGCGACGAAGCCCTGCGCGCCCTGGCCACCCGCATCGCCGCCGCACTGCGCCAGACCGACACCGCGGCGCGCGCCGGCGGCGACGACTTCATGCTGGTGCTGACCGGCTGCAGCGACGAGCGCCAGGCGGCGGCCCGGCTGCAGGCCGTGCGCGAGGCCATCGCCGAACCGCTGCAGGTCGACGGCCACACCCTGGTGTTCGGTTCCAGCGCCGGCGTGGCCGGCTATCCGGCGGACGGGCGGGATCCGGAAACCCTGGTCAAGCATGCCGAAGTCGCCATGTACCGCGCCAAGCAGACCGGCCGCAACGCGGTCCAGTTCTATGCGCCCCACATGAACGCCCACGCCACCGACCGCCTGGCGCTGGAGGGGGCGCTGCGCGGGGCGCTGCGCGAGGACCAGTTCGTGCTGCACTTCCAGCCGCAGGTGGAACTCGGCAGCGGGCGGGTGGTGGGGACCGAGGCCCTGATCCGCTGGCGCCACCCGCAGTTCGGCACCGTGCGCCCGGAACGCTTCATCGCGCTGGCCGAGGAGACCGGCCTGATCGTCCCGATCGGCGCCTGGGTCCTGCGCGCCGCCTGCCGCCAGAACGTCGACTGGCAGCGCGCGGGACTGGGGCGGCTGCGAATCGGCGTCAACCTGTCGGCACGCCAGTTTTCGGAACCCGACCTGGTGCAGACGGTGCGCCAGGTGCTGGACGAGACCGGGCTGCCGCCCGACTCGCTCGAGATCGAGCTGACCGAAAGCATGATGATGGCCGACGTCGAGGCCGCGATCGAGACCATGCGCTGCCTGAAGGCGATGGGCGTGAAGCTGTCGATCGACGATTTCGGCACCGGCTACTCGAGCCTGTCCTACCTGAGGCGCCTGCCCGTCGACGTGCTCAAGATCGACCGCTGCTTCGTGCGCGACATCGCGGGCAGCGCCGATGGCGCGGCCATGGTCGGCGCCATCATTTCGCTCGCCCATGGCCTGCGCATGCAGGTGATCGCCGAAGGCGTCGAAACCCTGGCCCAGCTCGACTACCTGCGCGGCTGCGGCTGCGACGAGGTCCAGGGCCACATCTTCAGCCGTCCGGAACCGGTGCACGCGGTCGAGCGCCTGCTGCGCCTGGGCAGGGTCGAGCCCAGTGGGCTGCAGGCCTGAACGGTCGGGGGCATCACACAGGCGTGGCAAGCGAAGCGGACCGTGCGTACGGCCCCGGTCGGCTATACTTGCCGCATACACAAGGCGGGCCGGACGGCCGCCCCGTTGGCATTCGCAGCAAGGAACCATAGTGGACCAGGATAACAATACCGAACCCCGCATCGAGCCCGCGCCGGGCAGGCAGGCGGGCCCGCAGCGTCCTCAGCCCGGGCAGGACCAGCGCCCCGGCCAGCGTGGCCGCGCCATGTTCGAGGATGCCCGGGCCCGGGCCAGGTCCGGCTACGCCATGGCGCAGGCACGCCTGCGCGACCGGCCGCGCGCCGAGCAGGCGCTCTTGATCGGACTGTGGACCCTGGCCGCCGGCCTGATGGCCTTCTTCCTGTACCTGGTGATCCTGATCCCGCTCACCCCCGGCATCGACGACCTGCGCCAGGCCAGTACAGCGCGTCCCAGCGTGATCCTCTCGAGCGACGGCAAGGAACTCGGCACCTTCGAGAAGGGCCTGCAGGAACGGATCAAGCTGTCGCAGATCTCACCGCACGTGATCAAGGCCCTGATCTCGACCGAGGACCACCGCTTCTACGACCATCACGGCGTGGACTTCCGGCGCGTGGCCGGCGCGCTGCTGGCCACCCTGAAGGGCGATGCACAGGGCGGCTCGACCATCACGCAGCAGCTGGCGCGCAACATGTTCCCCGACGAGATCGGCCGCGCGCGCAGCATCAACCGCAAGATGAAGGAACTGATCACGGCGATCAAGATCGAGAACACCTACAGCAAGACCGAGATCCTGGAAGCCTACCTGAACACGGTGCCTTTCCTGTACAACGCCTACGGCATCGAGATGGCCGCGCGCACCTATTTCGGCAAGCCGGCGGCCAAGCTCGATGTGCTGGAGTCGGCCACCCTGGTCGGCATGCTCAAGGGCACCCATTACTACAATCCGGTGGCCAATCCGGAACGCTCGAAGACGCGCCGCAACGTGGTGCTGTCGCAGATGGCCAAGCACGGCGCCTTTAGCGAAGCGCGCTATCGCCAGCTGGCCAAACGGCCGCTGCGGGTGCGCTTCGCGCGCCAGAACGACCGCAGCGGCCGCGACGACCACTTCACCGCCTACGTGCGCAAGTGGCTGCTCGACTGGGCCGAGGAAAACGACTACGACCTCCAGCTCGACGGCCTGGTGGTGCACACCACACTCGATTCGGAACTGCAGGCGGCGGCGGAGCGCGCGGTGGAGCGCCAGGCGAATACCCTGCAGGCGATCGCCGACGTCGAATGGGCGCAGTCCGGGATGCCGCGCTCGACCTCGGCCGGCATGTACACGGCCATGCGCAGCGAGGTGAATCCCTTCGCCTACTACTGGAGCACGCACGCGCGCGAACTCGACGCCTTCGTGCGCGAGAGCGGCGAGTACCGGCGCGCGGTGGAGGACGGCGAAGCCCCGGCCGCGGCGCTCACGCGCCTGAAGGCCGACCGCGCATTCCTGCGCGAGCTGAAGGCCGCCAAGTCGCGCCTGGAGGCCGGCTTCGTCGCCATGGACCCGCACAGCGGCGAAGTACGGGCCTGGGTCGGCAGCCGCAGCTTCGAGCGCGACCAGTTCGACCACGTGGTCCAGGCCGCGCGCCAGCCGGGTTCGACCTTCAAGCCGGTCGTGTATGCCGCCGCGCTGGAAGCCGGCATCCCGCCCGAGCAGACCTACCGCGACGTGGTGCAGGACATCCGGGTCGGCGGCACGGTGTGGCGCCCGACCGACATGTCGGGCAGCAGCGGCGGCCTGATGACGATGCGCGACGGCCTGGTGTTCTCGAAGAACACCATTACCGCCCAGGTGATGCAGCAGGTCGGCGTTTCGCCGATCGTGCGCCTGGCCCAGGGCATGGGGATCCGCCAGAGCAAGCTGGAGGCCGTGCCCTCGCTGGCCCTGGGCACCAGTCCGGTGACCCTGCTGGAAATGGTCAGCACCTACAGCACCATCGCCGCCCAGGGCGAATACCGCAAGCCGGTGTTCGTGCGCCGGATTACCGACCGCGAAGGCAAGACGGTTGCCGATTTCGCCCCGGAGGCGCCGCAGCAGGTCCTGTCGCAGAATGCGGCGCTGGCCCTGGTGGACATGCTGCGCGGGGTGGTCAACCGCGGCACCGGCGGCGGGGTGCGCTACCGCTTCGGCATCCGCGGCGACGTGGCGGGCAAGACCGGCACCACCCAGAACAACACCGACGGCTGGTTCATCCTGATGCACCCGAACCTGGTGGCCGGGGCCTGGGTGGGCTTCAACGACAACCGCGTACGCATGCGCAGCAGCTACTGGGGGCAGGGCGGCCACAACGCGCTGCTGCTGGTGGGCGACTTCATGCGCGCCGCCCTCGACAGCGGGCGGATCGACGAGGAGGCCCTGCTGCCGGGCGGCCGCACGGCGCCGCCGCCGCGCCCGGCCGAGGAGCTGGAAGACATCGAGGAAGGCCCGGGCGAACTCGAGATCGAAGGCACAGTGCCGTTCGAGGGCGAGGTGGCCGATCCGGAACCGATCGAGGACGAGCCGGCGCCACCGCCCCAGCTGTCGCCGCCGCCGGCTCCGGTGCCGGCCCAGCCGGTTCCGGTACAGCCGGTACCGCTGCCCGAGATCGCCCCGCCGCCGACCAGCGTCGAGGGCGCCGAGCGCGAGGCGGAGATCATCATCTAGCGCGCCGCCCGGCTGCGCCCCGCGTCGCCTGGCTTGGGCGGCCCGGACCGCAGCAGCGGATACGGGTTGAGCGCGCCGTTCACACCGTACACGCCGTAGTGCAGATGGGGCGGGGTAGTGCGGGCATTGCCGGTATTGCCGACGTAGCCCAGCACGCGCCCCTGCTCGACCCGCATGCCGGGCGCCACGTCCGAGAAGCGGTCGAGGTGCGCGTAGTAGTGGCGCTGGCCGCCCGGCCCCAGCATCCACACCACCTGGCCGCCGAGGCGGTTGGTCCCGACCCGCAGCACGATGCCTTCGGTGCTGGCACGCACCGCCGTGCCGCGCGCGGCGAAGATATCGATGCCTTCATGGCGCCGTCCGCCGCCGCGGGCGGCGTGCCAGGTATCGCGCAGGGCGGCCGGCCGCAGCCCGGCGACCGGCATGGCCAGCGCGGACGGGGCCGGCATCGCGGCCAGGCGCATGGCATAGCCGGCCTGGCGCAGCCACGGGCCAAGCAGTCCCCATGCCAGCAGCAGGAGGACGGCAAGCAGCAGGCTACGCAGGAAGCTTCGCATGGCGGGGTGCGGGTTCGTGTCCGATCCCTCCCAGGTTGGGACGGGAGCGTGGAATAACAGGGTGCCCTGGCTGCGCCGGCGCAGCCAGCGGCGGCGTCAGTCAGCGCCGAGCGCCGCGGTGCTGGCGCGCACCGCGCCGCCGGGAGCGCCACCCGGTCGCAGCGGGAAGGCCAGGGTAAAGGTGCAGCCCTGCCCCTGGCCCGGGCTGTGCACCGAGACCCGCCCGCCATGCAGGGCGCTGAGCTCCTTGACCAGGGCCAGGCCCAAGCCCAGGCCGCCCTGGGCGCGGTCGATGCTGGTCGGTCCCTGTACCAGGACGTCGAAGATCACCGGCAGCAGTTCGGGCGCCAGCCCGACCCCGCTGTCGCAGACGTCGACCACCACCTCGCGCCCGTCCTCGCTGTGGCGGCAGCGCACCGCGATGCTGCCGCCGGCCGGGGTGTACTTGATGGCGTTATGCAGCAGGTTGTCGACGATCTGCTCGAGGCGGGTGCGGTCGCCGTCGACCCAGGCCGGCACCAGCGCGATGTCCCACCGGTGGCTGCCGGCATCGACCAGGCGCTTGGCTTCGACACAGCCGCGCAGCACCTCGGCCAGGTCGACCGGTGCATGCTGCAGCACGATCTTGCCGGACAGGATACGCTGCACGTCGAGCAGGTCGTCGACGATGCGGGTCAGGTGGCGCAACTGGCGCCGGCTGATCTCGCGCGCGTTGGCGGCCAGCTCCGGACGCAGGTTCGGCATGTCGAGCACGCTCATCGCGCCCGAGATCGCGGCCAGCGGGTTGCGCAGTTCGTGGCCCAGCATGGCCAGGAAGCCATCCTTGGCCTCGCTCTGGGCCTCGGCCATGCGGCGCGCGCGCTGCTCGCTCACCAGCAGCTGCTCGCGTTCGTTCTGCAGGGCCTGGCGCGCCGCGCTCTCGCGCGACAGGGCCTGGCTGGTGTAGTGCAGGCCGTCGAGCAGGGCATCGACTTCGTCGACCTTGGTCAGGCGTGGCCTGGCGATGGCGCCGCGCGCCAGCGAATTGGCGACGCTGCCTGCCTGCTGCAGCGCGGCGGTCAGCTTGTTGCCGAGGAAGACAGCGATCAGGAGCGCGAAACCCATCAGCACGATCAGCGCCAGGGTCGCGTACAGGGCCGCGGTGCGCGCCGCCGACTCGATCTCGGCGACCGGCACCCCGATCACGATGGTCCAGCCGGTGGCCGCCGAGCGCGTATACACGCCGTAGACCTCGGCGCCCTCGTGGCTGACGTGGCGCAGCACGCCGCTTCCGGCGTACAGCGCGGCGGTGCGCATCTCGGGGTGCATCGGTTTGCCGGCGACATCGGCGCCCTTGCGGTTGCGCGCGATGGTATTGCCGCGCGAATCGAAGATCCCGACCTGCCAGCCGGGTTCCAGTCCATTGTTGCTGAACAAACGCTCGAAGTAGCGGGTGTCGAATACCTGGCTGATCACGTAGCGCGGCACCAGGCCGGGCGGCGTCGGCACGTCGACCGAGACCACGGGGCGCTTCGAGGTCGCGCCGATGAAGTAGCCGGACACGCGCGTCTTTCCGCTGCGCAAGACCTCGGGGACGAAGGCCCGGCCGCTGCCCTGCAGCGCGGTGCCAAAGGGCTTCAGCGTATTGAAGACCGGCTGGAACTGGCTGTCGACCATGATGGTCCAGGACAGCGGATCGTTCTCGTTCAGGCGCGCCGCCAGCCGGTAGACCCGGGCCAGGTTGCCGCTCGCCAGGCTTTCGGAATTGGCCATGGTGCGCAGCAAGGCTTCCTTGACGGCGATCTCACGGTCGACCAGCAGCGCGGTGGCGCGCGCGGTTTCCTGGACCCGCTGGATGCGCGACTCGCGTTCCCAGTCGATCAGCATGGACACCCCGATCCAGAACGCGAGTGCGACCGGAATCAGGATGGCCGCTGCCATCAGGAACAGGTAGGTGCGGGTTTTCATGCTGCTGGCGCTCGCCCGGCGGTTCGGGCGGGCTTCATGTCGGATGTGCCCGCCAGCTTAACAGAAGCGTTTTGCTACTGGAAATGTTTTCTGTCCCGACTGGCCGTTTGCGCCCGCGGCGACACCCCGGGGCAGGCGGCCGCCCCGGGAGTACTGCGCCTCTCAGTGGTTCACGAAGCGCGTCCGGCGCGCATCCGGCACCTGCTCGTTGGCGGCCGCTCCATCGGCCGTCCCGGCTTCGCGCAGGCTGCCCTGCATCAGGACCTGCTGCGGGCGAGGCGCCGCCGAAATGCCGTGATCGGCAAACATCTGCAGGATGTCGAGGTTGATCGCCTGCTGGGTATCCATGTACAGGTCGTAGTTGGCGTCGAGCATGGTATAGACGATCTCGTACTCGATCCAGTTCTGGTCCACGGTCTTCAGGTGGGCACGGTCGAAGCGCAGCTGCGCATGCTTGCCGATCAGCGCGCGCAGCAGTTCAGGTACCTTGCCCGCCAGCGCCGGCGGCGTCTCGGGGCTGGCGCGCAGCGGGAACACGATGCGGCGCGTACTCATGCGCTTGTAGTTGAAGACCGTCTGGCGCAGCAGTTCCGCGTTCGCGACCACGATCTGCTCGCCGCTCAGCGCGCGCAGGCGGGTCGTCTTCAGGCCCACATGCTCCACCGTGCCGGAGAACTTGTCGACCGCAACGAAGTCGCCGACTTCGAAGGGCTTGTCGACGGCGATCGACATCGAGGCGAACAGGTCGCCCAGAATGTTCTGCACCGCGAGCGCGATGGCCACGCCGCCGATCCCGAGGCTGGCGATGAAGGTGGTGACGTTGATCCCGAGGTTGGACAGCATCGCCAGCAGGAACACCACCCAGACCGTGGTCTGCAGCAGCCAGATCACCACTGTGTGGGCGACCGTCACCTGCTGGTCGGTACGCCGGGCGTGCGTCGTGAAGTAGCGGCGCGCGCCGATCTTCACGGCGCGGTGGAGGAACATCGCGATCTGGATGCCGAGCGTGAAGAACCACAGGTGCGACAGGCGGGTGTTCCACGGCTCGGGCAGTTCGAGCACGGACAGACCGATCAGGATCGCGGTGGCGAAGATGGCGAGGGTGCCGGTGCGCGCCAGGGTCTTGCGCAGCACCTGGGCGATGGTGCGGTGCTGCCGCTCCTCGCTCAGGCGGCCGAGGCGGCGCCGGAACAGGACCAGGGCGCCATGCATCAGGATGTAGCTGAGCACGGCGGCGCCGATGGCGAACAGGGCATTGGGCAGGCTGATCTGCAGCGAAGAAAAGAAATGGTGGATATTGTTCAAACCGGACTCCTTTCGGTTGGCGCCAGCGCCGGCATCGGCCAGCGGCTGGCACGCCGGAACGCCAGGGCATGCGGCGGCCGGCCCGGGCGGGGCCTCGCATCGTGGCCAGGGAATGGGTACAAGGCGCCAGGCGCCAGGCGGCGGACGGCGGACAGTCTGGGCTGGGCCGGGCACCGTCGCGCTGCGCCGCCGCGCTTGTGCCGGCGCGCGCGCCCGGACGTGCATTCTGGCGCGCCCCGCATCGCGCCGCCGCGGTCTATCCGGTATGCGATGGCCCGGGCGGCGTTTCAGGATGTTACTGGCGTTTCAGGTGTGCGCGCACGGCTTCGGCGCTGGGACCGACCTGCTGCACGGCGCGTTCCAGCTCCTCCTTGGTGACGCCCAGGGCCTCGGTCCAGTGGCGCACCTCCCAGTCTTCGTGCACATTGATGCGGGCGCGGTCCTGCGGACCGTTGTTCTTCAGATTGTCGGACATGATGCTCTCCTTCGTGAACGATGCTTGCCTCCAGAATGCCAGCCAGGACCGGCGCGTTCCGTACGCTGTTTCACCGTACGCGACCGGTTTGTCCACGAATCGACCCGGCCGGCCGTGCCAGCGCCGCCGTTTTGAGGTAGGCTTGCAGCATTGCCAGCTCCGGCATTCGATGGAGGAAACCCGCATGTCCGCACCCTATGAAACCGCCCAGCCCGAACGCAGCGCCGTCGACGCCATGCCGGGCACCGTGATGCTCGATTTCGGCGCCAACTGGTGCGGCTATTGCCGCGCCGCCGAACCGCTGATCGATGAGGCGCTTGCCGGCAGCCAGGGCGTACGGCACGTGAAGGTGGAGGATGGTCCCGGCCGGCCGCTGGGGCGCTCGTTCCGGATCAAGCTGTGGCCGACCGTCGTCGTGCTGCGCGACGGCCAGGAAGTGGCGCGCGTGGTGCGCCCGGTGTCGAGCGACGAGTTGCGCGTGGCACTGGCCCAGGCCGGTGCCGCATGAGCGCAGGGGCAGCGACCGTCCCCGCCAACAAGCCGCGCACCGTCCTGTTCGCGAGCCTGATCGGCACCACCATCGAGTTCTACGACTTCTACATCTATGCCACCGCCGCGGTGCTGGTGTTCCCGCGGCTGTTCTTCCCGGCCGCCGATCCGGCCGCCGCCACCTTGCAGTCGCTGGCCACCTTCGCCATCGCCTTCTTCGCCCGTCCGGTCGGCTCGGCCGTGTTCGGCCATTTCGGCGACCGCATCGGGCGCAAGGCGACCCTGGTGGCAGCCCTGCTGACCATGGGCATCTCTACCGTATTGATCGGGCTGCTGCCGACCTATGCCGCGATCGGCACCGCCGCGCCCCTGCTACTGGCGCTGTGCCGCTTCGGACAGGGCCTGGGCCTCGGGGGGGAGTGGGGCGGGGCGGTACTGCTTGCCACCGAGAACGCGCCGCCGGGCAAGCGTGCCTGGTACGGCATGTTCCCGCAGCTGGGCGCGCCGATCGGCTTCTTCCTGTCCGGCGGCACCTTCCTGCTGCTGGGCCAGCTGATGCCGGACGAGGAATTCTTCCGCTACGGATGGCGCATTCCCTTCCTGGCCAGTGCGCTGCTGGTGCTGGTCGGCCTGTACGTGCGGCTGAAGATCACCGAGACCCCGGATTTCCAGAAGGTGCTCGACCGCAACGAACGGGTCAAGGTACCGGTGCTGGCCGTGCTGCAGGACCACCGGCGCGCGCTGGTGCTCGGCACCCTGGTCGCGCTCGCGACCTTTGTCGTGTTCTACCTCATGACGGTGTTCGCCCTGAGCTGGGGCACGACCAGGCTCGGCTTCTCGCGCCAGCAGTTCCTGCTGCTGCAACTGCTTGCCGTGGTGTTTTTCGGCCTCACCATCCCGCCCTCGGCGCTGCTGGCCGACCGCTACGGCAGGCGCATGGCGATGATCCTGGTGAGCGCCGCCATCGCCCTGTTCGGCCTGCTGTTCGGCCCGCTGTTCGGCGCCGGCACGCTGCTGGCCGTGAGCGGTTTCATGGTGCTCGGCATGTGCCTGGTCGGGTTTACCTACGGGCCGCTGGGAACGCTGCTGGCCGAACTGTTCCCGCCGGAGGTGCGCTATACGGGCGCCTCGCTCACCTTCAACTTGGCCGGCATCCTGGGCGCCTCGCTGGCTCCGTATGCCGCCACCTGGCTGGCAACGAACCATGGCCTCGCTTTCGTCGGCTATTACCTGAGCACGGCTGCGTTGCTGAGCCTGTTCGCTTTGCTCGCGATTGGCCGCGGGAGAGCGCAGCGGCCCATCAACACTGCCGCGTCCTGAGGGCTTTACCACTGTAAATATTGCTTGCCAACATGCATATGTCTGCACCAAAATGTATTGACGGTCAATACGGGTGCAACATATGCAACAGGCAGGTATCGAAGGAATCGGCGTCCTGGAACGGGATGCGCAGCTGGCCGATGCGCGCGGCGACACCCGCCGTGCCGGCCAGTTATGGGAAAGCGTGCTGGCACGCATCCCGCACCATGCGCGCGCCTTGCGTTCGCTTTCGCACCACGCCTTCCAGGCCGGCGACCTGGCGCGCGCCCGGGCATTGCTGGAGCGCCTGGTGGCGGCCGATGGACGCGACATCCAGCAGTGGCTGAACCTGTCCGTGGTCTGCCTGGCGATGCGCGACGAGGCGGCCGAGGAGGACGCGCTGCGCGGCGCGCTCACGGTCGATCCGTACGACCTGGTGGCGCTGGTGCTGCGCAGCCGGCTCTACATCCGCCAGGGCCGGCGCCAGGAAGCGGCCGGCGCCTGCGCCGCGGTGGCCGCGGTCGCGCCGCCGCTGCACACGCTGGCTCCCGACCTGCAACCCGCCGTGCGTGAAGCGCTGGCCTGGCACCATGACTACCAGCAGGCCTTCGGCGGCTTCATGGACGAGTTCCTGGCGCCGCGCGTGCGCGAACTGCAGGGCGAACTGGGCAGCGAAGCGGCGCGCCGTTTCCACGACTCGCTCGACGTGATGCTCGGGCGCAAGCGGCGCTACGACCCGCAGCCGCAGCTATTCCACTACCAGGGCCTGGCGCCGCTGAGTTTTTTCGAGCGCGCCGATTTCCCCTGGCTCGATGCATTCGAGGCCGCCACCGATGCAATCCGCGCCGAATTCCTTGCCGTCCAGGGGCAGCAGGAAGGCTTCACGCCCTACATCAACTATGGACGGGACCAGCCGCTGGCCCAGTGGGCGGGACTGAACGGCTCGCTCGACTGGAGCGCCTTCCGCCTGATCGACAATGGCGCGCCGGTGGCGGACAACGCGTCGCGCTGCCCGCGTACCATGGAGCTGCTGGCCCAGGCCCCGCAGCCGGAACAGCCGGGACGAACGCCCAGCGCGATGTTCTCGGTACTCAAGCCGCGCACCCGCATTCCGCCGCACACCGGCGTCAGCAATGTGCGCCTGGTCACCCACCTACCGCTGATCGTCCCCCCCGGCTGTGGGTTCCGGGTCGGCAATGACACGCGCGAATGGGAAACAGGCAAGGCCTGGGTGTTCGACGACACCATCGAGCACGAGGCGTGGAACGACAGCGGGCAGGTGCGGGTCGTGCTGATCTTCGACATCTGGCATCCGCAGCTGTCGCAGGCCGAACGCAGCCTGATCTCGGCGATGAGCGCCGGGATGAACGCGTTTACCCGCAGCGCCGGCGGCTACGACCTCTAGCGCGGGGGGGCGGCGGCAGGACAGTCAGAACGAATAGACCATCGTCAGCGAGGTCTGCGTGTCCGTGTTCTTCTTGCCAGCCGGCACGCTGCTATCGCTGCGGGCGCTGAAGCCGGCTTTCATCTGCATCGTCGAGTTGATCTTGGTACTGAGCGAGGTCTCGGCCACCGAGTGGGTGTTCGAGGTACCCTTTTCCACGCTGACGGTCTGGGCGAAATAGGCCGAGGGACTGACGCGCCAGCGGAACTGGGCCGCGCCGCGCACCGTCAGGCCGTTCTCGTCTTCGCCGGTGGCGCGCTCGCCCGCGAAATAGCCGGGACCGATCTCGACATCGAGGGTCTTGTTCGCCGAGTCGTACCAGCGCGAACCATGGCCGATCGCGAGCGACGAATAGCGGGTGTAAGCGCCGAAGCGGTCATTCACGTGGGAGCCGAGGATGAAGGCGCGCTTGCCTTCGCCGAGCAGCTTGAGGGACGCCTTGGCCGAGGCGGCGAAGCGTTCCGCCGACTTGCTGCGCGCGAGCCGGCCATCGTCGTCCTCGTATTCGTCTTCCTTGAAGAAGCCACTGACGATGAATTCATGGCTCCAGTTGGCAGTCTCGTGGCGGGCGTCGACCTTGCCGGTGATCGACGTGCCGGTGGTGTTGCCCGAGGTCGCGATCGCACCCACTTCCGCCGAGGTGAACCAGCCGCCTTCGGGAATCTCGGGCAGGTCCATCCTGATCGGACCGTGGACATCGCCGACAGGCGGCAGGTCCGGCCCAGCCAGGACCGGACCGGAGAGGGCGCACAGCAGCAGCGCCGGCGCATGTGCCAGGAAGCGTAAGGATTTCATAAGCATCGTGTTGCCGACAGATGCCAGACATTGTAACGTACAGCCTGCCAGATTCGGACAAAAAGATGCTTTTCGACACATTCGGTCCGACGGCGGCGCAGCCTGGCGCGTACCTGTCAGCTTGCCGTGCTAGGTTCCCACGTAGACAATCTTAAACGTGAACAGCGCCGCGATCACCCACACCACCGGCGCCACTTCGCGCGCGCGCCCGGTCAGGAGCTTGAGGACCGCATAGGTGATGAAACCGAAGGCGATGCCTTCCGCGATCGAGAAGGTAAAGGGCATCACCAGTGCGGTGACGGCTGCCGGGATGCTCTCGGTGGAATCGCCCCATTCGACTTCGCCAAGGTCGGACAGCATCAGGCAGGCCACGAACAGCAGGGCCGGCGCAGTGGCATAGGCCGGCACCACGCCGGCCAGCGGGGCGATGAACAGGCAGGCCAGGAACAGCACCGCCACCGTCAGCGCGGTCAGGCCGGTGCGCCCCCCGGCCTGCACGCCGGAAGCACTTTCCAGGTAGGCGGTGGTGCTCGAGGTGCCCAGCACGCTGCCGGCCACGATGGCGCCGCTGTCGGCCAGCAGGGCCTTGTTCAGGCGGTCCATCTTGCCTTCGACCAGCAGGCCGGCGCGGCGCGCCACGCCCATCAGGGTGCCGGTGGCGTCGAACAGCTCGACCAGGAAGAACACCAGCACCACGTTCAGGATGCCGACCGAGAGCGCGCCCGGGATGTCGAGCTTGAACAGCGTCGGCGAGATCGATGGCGGCAGCGAGAAGATGCCCTGGTAGGTGTTCCCGCCGAAGAAGAAGGACAGCACCGTGACCAGCACGATGCCGATCAGGATCGCGCCCTTTACCCGCAGGCGGTCGAGCGCGACGATGGCGAAGAAGCCGACGATGGCCATGATCGCCGGCGGCTGGTGCAGGTTGCCGGCCTTGACCAGGGTGGCCTCGCTGGCCACCACGATGCCGGCGTTCTTCAGCGCGATCAGCGCCAGGAACATGCCGAGGCCGACCGTGATGGCGACCCGCATCGATTTCGGGATGCCGTTGACGATCATGCCGCGCAGGCCCAGCAGCGAGACGAGGATGAACAGGCAGCCGGAGATGAACACCGCGCCCAGCGCCGCCGGCCAGGCCACGCCCATGCCCAGCACCACCGCGTAGGCGAAATAGGCGTTCAGGCCCATGCCCGGCGCCATCGCGATCGGGTAGTTGGCATACAGGCCCATCACCGCCGTGCCCAGTGCCGCCACCAGGCAGGTGGCGACGAACACCGATTCCTTGGGCATGCCGGCGTCGCCCAGGATGGAAGGGTTGACGAAGATGATGTACACCATCGTCAGGAAGGTGGTCAGGCCGGCCAGCAGTTCGGTACGCACGTCGGTGCCGCTGAGGGTAAGCTTGAAGAATCGGTCGAGCATCGTGGGCTCCATGGTTGCGCAGGCTGAAGCATAACATTGCGGCGTGCCCGGGTGCGCATCGGCATGCCAATGCGCTAACATGGGGCCTCCACCAACCACGATCGATGCACATGCCGAAGAACAAGCGTCCGCTGCCCCGTACCTCCAACAATCCGCGCGAGCCCGACCATGCCGCGCTGGCCCAGGAACTGGCCGAGCTCGCCCTGGCCATCGCCGAGCGCGAGGACGCGCCCGGCTTCGGCTCGGCCCCGGAGCGCGAGGAAGAGTTGCTGGCGGCGGTGCGCAAGCTGCTGCGCAAGAAGCGTGACGAAGCCCTGTACGAGGCGATCGAGCTGGCGCGCTACACCGATCCCGAAGCCTGCCGCCTGCTGCGCGGCCGCATCGAGGAAGAGGCGGCCAACCTGCGCCTGCGCCGCGAGGACAGTAAGGGCGGGGGCGAGGGCGGCGCCGTCGAATACGAGATCGACGCCTTCCTGATCCCGCTGTTCGTGCGCAGCACCGGCGGCCTGCGCGCCGAGGATGGCTTCCAGGACCCGCAAGCGTTCGAGGCGCTGGCCAACAGCTTCCTGCTGGCTGGCCTGGAAAGCGCGGGCGCCAGGCTGGTGCTGGTCCAGCACGCCTATGACCTGGCCGAGATCGACCACGTGTCCTACTCGACCCTGCAGGAAATGCTGCGCGAGGCCGCCGCCTCGCTGCTGGAAAAGAAGCTGCAGCCGGCACCCACCATCGAGGCCAGCATCCGTGGCTGGACCGGCGAACGCTTCGCGCCCGACGAGTCGGCGCTCGAGCTGCGCTTCCTGCTCGGGTTCTCGCTCAAGCGCGCCGACGATCCGTTCTATGCGGTGCCGGCCGACGAAGCCGGCGCTGACGACTGGTACGCCGGGCGCGAGGCGCGCTACCGGGCCTGGACCGCGGATGCGGCGCCGCTGGTGCGGCGCCTGCTGGCGCGCGAACCTGACGCGCTGCGCGTCGATTTCCTCTACCAGGACCTGTTCTTCGGCGCCAAGGAGCAGGGCGTGGCCGAACTGGGGACGCTGGGCGTCCTGTCCGAGGTGGCGCGTACGCTCGCCGCCAAGGAGCTCGAGGCCGACCAGGTACGCGCGGCCGTTGCGCCGCTCGACGGGGGTGAGCACATCGTCCTGCGCGTTAACCTGTACGCGCTCGACGGCGGCAATCCCTGGGGCAGTGTCGAGATCCCGGTGGACCTGGCCGCCGACCTGGGCGCCGAGGTCGACAACCTGTGCGATGCGCTGCTCTCGCTCGGACTGGAAGGCGTGTCGGTGGCGACCGGTTTCAGCGAGGACGGCCATCCGGAAGGCGCCGAACCCTACCAGCCCGGTTAAGTCCCCCGCTAGGTCCCGGCGGCGGATCCGCCATTGGCTGCCTTCCTACCGACCTGACAGGCACCTGCCACGCCCCCGGCTCGGGCAACGCCTCCTCCGTCCCGAATGAAGAGCCGCGTTCCCGCGACGCGGATGGACCCGGGACGCGGCGGATTCCCGATGGCGCACGGTAAAAAACAGGATGACTTTTCGTAGTTAATTTTCTTGTAAAAATGTAGGACCAAACCTACATAAACGTGTCCTCACGACAAGTTCTCCTATGAGAAGGCCCATAACATAGCGATCAAATATTTCTTTTGTCGAAATGTTGTGGTGCGCAAACGAAAATATTGGAAAATTTGCATGTTACGATTTCGGGGTCCGACGTGCGCGATCGCGCAGTCGGGGACTGGCGAGAGAGAGAGAAACTGCCAGGCTTTGCCAACAAAATAGAACGCCATGAAGGCGAAAGGAACTGAAGATGCCGACCTTGATCGTGTTTTGCCACCTGCGCTGGGATTTCGTCTTCCAGCGCCCGCAGCACCTGATGACCCGTCTGGCGGAACACTACGATATCCTGTTTGTCGAGGAACCGGTGTACAGCGAAGGGCAGGCTTACCTGAAGAAGACGGCGGTCGCGCCGAACATCACGGTGTGCCAGCCGCATACCGCGATCCACGCACCAGGATTCCACGACGACCAGATTCCCACCCTGCAGACCCTGCTGGCCGACCTCGTGCCCGAAGGCGTGCAGCCTGTGGTCTGGTTCTACACCCCGATGGCGCTGCCGCTGCTGCAGGGCCTGCATCCGTCGAAGATCGTCTATGACTGCATGGACGAACTGGCTATGTTCAAGAATGCGCCGAAACAGCTGCTGCAGCGCGAAAGCGCCCTGCTGAACATGGCCGACGTGGTCTTCACCGGCGGCCCGAGCCTGTACCAGTCCAAGCGCGACCGCCATGCGAACGCGCACTGCTTCTCCAGCAGCGTCGACGCCAGGCATTTCCGCCAGGCCCAGGACTGCGCGATCTCTCACCCCGACCAGGCCGCCATCCCGCATCCGCGCCTTGGCTTCTATGGCGTGATCGACGAGCGCCTGGACGTCGAACTGGTGTCGAAAATGGCCGACGCCCACCCGGAATGGCAGATCGTGATGGTCGGCCCGGTGGTCAAGATCGACCCGGCCACGCTGCCGAAGCAGCCGAACGTGCACTACATGGGCCAGCGCAGCTACGACCAGTTGCCGCAGTTCCTGGCCGGCTGGGACGTCTGCCTGCTGCCGTTCGCCATGAACGACTCCACCAAGTTCATCTCGCCAACCAAGGTGCTCGAGTACATGGCGGCCGAGCTGCCGGTAGTGTCGACCCCGATCACCGACGTCAAGGTTCCCTACGGCGACGTGGTGGCGGTCGCCGAGACCCCGGAACAGTTCATCGCGGCCTGCGAGCGCCAGCTTGCATTGGGCGCAGGCGAACGCCAGGCGATGGCCAAGCGCATGCGCGAAGTGGTTGCCGGCACCTCGTGGGACCTGACTGCGGTCCGCATGCACGAACTGATCGAAAGCGCCGTGCCGGGCCGCCATGCGCGCCTGCCGGCCGTGCAGGATGCCGTGCGTGCGGACGTGCGTCCGGTCGTCGCCACGCCGGCGCCGGTCGCAAAGTCGGCCTGACAGCGTAAGCGGCCAGCGCCGGCGCTGCCGGCACTGGCTGGCGACGGCACGGCGGCGGTCCTTCGGGATCCGCCGCCGTGTTTTCTTGCGTCTTCGTCGACATCGGCATCGTGGTCCCGTGCCGCACTCAGTGCCTGACATGACTGCCCGCCGGCGATGCGCGAGACCATCAGGCGCCAGCTGTCAGGCATTACCAGGAAGATGCTGCCCAGGTACGCCCCGATCGCAACCTGGAACACCAGATAGGTGCGGCCAGGCTTCTTGAGCACCTGCTCGTCGATCCGGGTCACGGTGCGGCGCGACAGGCAGCTCCTGGTTCGAGCGCGCGTGCGGGCCAGCGCCAGTACTCATGCTAGTGCGAGTCGGAGTTCGAGTCCGAGTCCGGCGCCCGCCCGGTCTCGAGCGCGGCCTCGATGGCGGCGATCGAGGCCGGCTTGGTCAGGTGGGCGTCGAAGCCGGCGCGCGCGCTGCGCGCGCGGTCGGCCTCGCCGCCCCAGCCGGTCAGCGCCACCAGGCGCACCCCCGCATGCTGAGGCGTGCGCCGCACCGCCTCCGCCACTTCGTAGCCCGACATGCCGGGCATGCCAAGGTCGAGGAAGACGACCTCGGGCCGGAAGCCCGCCATCATGCGCAAGGCCTGGTGGCCATCGTTGGCGACCAGCGCCTCGTGGCCCAGCTGGACCAGCAGGGCCGACAGCGTCTCGGCGGCATCGCGGTTGTCGTCCACCACCATCACCCGCCTGGCCAGGCGCTGCGCCGTGGCACTGGGATCGGCGTGGGGACTGGTATTGGCAGCCGCGTCGGCGCCAGCGTCGCTGCCCGCCTCCGGGGCGCTGGCCAGCGGCAAGCGCACCGTGAAGACGCAGCCGGCATTGGTGCCGTCGCTGGCCGCCGTCACGCTGCCTCCATGCAGTTCCACCAGGCTGCGCACCAGCGACAGGCCGATGCCGAGACCGCCCGCCGCATGGCGCCGGCCTTCGCCGATCTGGGTGAACATGGTGAACACGTCCTCCAGGCGCTCGGGGGCGATGCCGATGCCATTGTCGGACACCGCGATCACGGCGTGCCGGCCATCGCGCTCGGCCGCCAGCACGATGCTGCCGCCGCGCGGCGTGTAGCGCGCCGCGTTGTTGAGCAGGTTGGAGACCACCTGGGTCAGGCGCGTGGGGTCGGCATCGAGCATCAGCGTTTCCTGCGGCATGCGCAGGTCCAGGTGGTGGCGCGCACCCTCGAGCAGCGGCGTGCTGGTCTCGACCGCCGCCGCCAGCACGGTGGCCAGGTCGATCCGCTCGCGTTTCAGGGCGACCTGGCCGCGCGTGATGCGCGCCACGTCCAGCAAGTCGTCCACCAGGTGCACCAGGTGGCCGAGCTGGCGTTCCATGATATCGTGGATGCGCTCGATGGCCGCCCGGTCGCCGCCGTCGCGCCGGATGAACTGCAGGCCGCTGCGCAGCGGCGCCAGCGGATTACGCAGCTCGTGGGCGAGAGTAGCCAGGAACTCGGTCTTGATGCGGTTCGCTTCCTCCAGATCGGCCGCCATCGCGCGCAGCGCCTGCTCGCCGCCGCGGCGTTCGGTGATGTCGTTGAATACCACCGCCACCCGGTGCTGTTCGGGCGGTCCGATGCGCGCCGCATACACGTCGAACCAGCGTCCCAGCGAGCGTGCCTCGTTAATCTGCCGCACCGCCGTGCCGGTGGCCGCCACGCGCCCGTACAGCTCGATCCAGTGCGCTTCCAGGTGCGGTGCCAGCTGGCGGATGGTGCGTCCTACCGGGTTGGCCAGGCCGGTATGCTTGGAGAAGGCGGGATTCGCTTCGAGAATGCGGTAGTCGCAAGGCTGGCCGGCGTGGTCGTAGACCATCTCGATGACGCATACGCCTTCGTCGATCGAGTCGAACAGGGTACGGTAGCGCTCCTCGCTCAGGCGCAGCTGCTGCTCGGCCTTGAACTGGCGCGACGCGTCGATGATCACGCCGCGCATGCGCGGGGCGCCGTCTTCTCTGCTGAACACCACGTTGCCGCGCCCGATCACCCAGCGCCAGCCGCCTTCGCGGCGGCGCACCCGGAAGGTGGCGTCGTAGGGCGTGCCCTGCGCCAGCGCGCTGTCCAGCTGGACCCGTACCTTGGCCAGGTCGTCGGGATGGATGGCGCCGAAATACAGGTCGGCCGGCGCGCACGCGCGCAGCGCCTCGGGAATCCCGAACAGCTCGCCCATGCGCGCGTCGCCGGCGACCTGGTCGGCCGCGACGTTCCAGGTCCAGACCGCCAGTTCGGCCGCCGCGATCACCGATTCGAGGCGCGCGCGGGCATCGATCAGGGCCGTTTCCGCGCGGCGCTGTTCGGCCGCAGCCTGGAACGCATCGAGGTAGAAACGCAGCTTGGCACGCAGGATTGCCGGCGACAGCGGTTCGGCCAGCACCGCGATGGCACCTGCTTCGTACAGCGGATCGGACGGGAAGGGCGGCTCGGCCGGCACCCCGAGCGCGACTACCGGGGTATGGGTCGAACGGCGCGTGGCGCGCAACTGGCGGATGGTGGCGCCGAGGGCCTGCGCATCGCCGGCGTAGCCGACCAGCACCAGGGCGAAATCGCGGTGCCGGACCTGATCGAGGGCAGCCGCGGCCGAGCGCGCATGCACCACCGCGGCGCCGACCTCGGCAGCCACCTGCACCAGCACCGGATCCGGGGCCGGATGCGCGCACACGTACAGCACGCTGGCCTGCTCCGGCGCCGTCACGGCTTGCCCCTTCGGAGCGATGTGTTGCGCTTGCGCAAATCTGTTCTCATGGTCGCGTCAATCTACGATCAGGATGCCTTCCTGTCAACGCCCTTCGCTGGTGGCGCCAGCGCTTGCGCCGCCGCCAGCCGATTGCCGCTAGTATGTGCCGCATCGCGGGCCCGCTGCGGGTCCTGGCAGGACACGGACAAAGGAGCAGAGATGGAGCAGGAACATGCAGTGGGCCAGGAGAGCCAGTTTGAGGTGGCGGAAATCATGCGCGGCCTGTACGGCGATGGCATCATCGCCTGCCGCGCCGCCTTCGCGCCGGCCTTGATCGCGGAGCTGCGCGCCGACATCGACCAGCTGTTCGCGCAAGCGCTCGCGGTCGAGGGCGGCGCGCTCAACCGCGGGCCGAACCGCTATTACGTCGAGGTGCACCCGGAGCGGCTGCGGTCCTTCGTGGCGATCGCCAGCCACCCCTGGGTGCGGGCCGTCTGCAGCGCCGTGCTGGGGCCGGAGTACCGGATTGTCGAGGTTGGCTTCGACGTGCCGGGACCGGGCGCGATGCACCAGCCCTGGCACCGCGACTTCGCCGCGCCGCCCGAAACGGTGCGCGGCAGGCGCCTCAGTTCGCTCGCGTTCAACATCACGACCGTGGATGTCACCGAGGACATGGGGCCGTTCGAGATTGCGCCGGGCACCCAATGGGACCTGTTCGAGGGCGACCCGATGTTCCCGGACCAGTCGCTGTGGCCGCGCTACGAGGCCCTGGCCCAGCGCAAGCTGCCGAAGGTCGGCGATATCTCGGCGCGCTCGGCCCTGACCATCCATCGCGGTACCGCCAACCGCTCAGCGCTGTCGCGGCCGGTGCTGGTACTGGGAGCGGACGCGCCGGATGCGACCAATGCGATCAAGCACGACCTGCAGCTGTCGCGTGCCTTCTACGATAGCCTGCCCCATGCGCTGCGCCGGCACCTGGCATGCCGCGTGGTGAAACAGCTCGAGCCGATTCGCCAGGCGCACACGATCGAGGGCCTGAAGACGGGCGTCGCGATGGGGGGAGCGATGGGCGGGTAGCGATGCCGGCAGGGCCGGCAAGCGGGCCGCCGCCCGCGGCCCGGGCGCGCCCCGGGGACGATCGAGTCGACTATTCCTTGTCCGGCGCGCCCTGCGATGGCACCGGCGTCCTGAGCGCGTCGGGCAGCGCGCCGCCGATCCCGTCCTCGGGCACCTGGCCGACCCGCCGCGCTTCGTCCGAGTGCTGGTCGAGGCTCACTTCCTCGGCGACATCGAAGCGTCCGTCCTCGGCGCCTCCCTCGCCGGGAAGCAGGTTCTCGGAACGCTGTTCCTCGCCGCCGCCGGCGACCGGGTTCGACGGCGCGGCGGCCGGGGTCTTGCCTGCTGGGCTGGATGGGGTCATGCTGTCCTCCTGTTGACGGTTTCTCATGCCAGCATTATCGCGCCCCATCCGGCGCCCGGGCGCACGCTAGCCGCGCCGACCGGAGCGCGGCAGGTTCTTTTCCACGATCGCCCACACGATCAGGCCGTAGGCCAGCACCCGGATCAGGTAATGGGTGGGCGAATCCTCGCCAGCCTCATTCAGGACCGCCGAATACACGCGGTGCAGGCCTTCGATGAAGAAGGAGGCCGAGAAATACAGGAAGAAGCGGTCTCCCGTGTTGCGCCAGAAGCGCAGGAAGAACAGGGCGATGGTGAGCGAAGCCATCGAAATCGCGCCGTACATCATCTGGATCATCGCTTCACTCTTTCTCGTAGATCAGGCCGTACAGCAGCAGCAGGCAGGCCACCAGGGCACTGATCACGCGCAGCGGCAGGAAGTCCACGTTCGGGAACACGATCTTGTCAAAGATCAGGAACAGGTTATTGAAGGTCATCACCGCAAAGCACAGGCCGCTCCAGAACAGGAGGCGGTGGCGCGTGCGCCGGTAGCTGGCAAACAGCAGCCAGGTACAGGCCAGCGAGGTCAGCATGCACAGGGTATAGATGAGTTCGCCCATTTACGGATCCTTTCGCAGGCGGAAGGCGTCGGCGAACTGCTGCGCCTTCCGGTCGAGTGTGGAATGGATGAGGTTGGTAACGTCCACCAGGTGGCGCGCATACAGGTCGGCCAGGCCATCGATGCGTTCGCGCAGGGCTGCCGAGGCCGGGGCATAGCGGTAGCGGCTCGCTGGCGCCCCCATCTCCGCCCCGGGCTCAGGGTCTCCCAGGCGGGCGGCCATGCCGGAGCGGCACAGTTCCTCCAGCAGGCCGCAGGCAGTGCGTTCGCTGGTATAGAGGCGGCGCGCCAGCATGTCGCTGCTCCACGCCTGGCCTGGGTTCGCGCGCAGCAATAGCAGCGCTTCCAGGAAGGGCACGGAGGGCACGCTCGTGAGGACGAAACGGCGCAAGTCCTCGGGAATCGGCGGACGGTTCATTCGCTTCGGGTAAGCTTTCCCAAAAGGAATCTTTTGTTGAGAAAGTCGCAAGTTTAGCTCATTCTGGGTAGAAATAGCTTCAATCGTGCGCGGGTATAGCGCGTACTCTTTGACGAATCGCAAGTGCGCTCGGCTACAATGCGCGCTAACGATGTTCGTGCTCAACCCAAAATGATCAAATTCCGCGCCGTCTTCGCCAGTCTGCTGGCAGCCTGCAGCTTGCAGGCCAGTGCCGTACTTGCCGCCAGTCCCGCGAGCGCGGCGGGTGCCGCAAACTGCCCCGCGCACTACCTGGATGGCCGGCCGCCCGAGATCCGCAACCCGAAACTGGCCACGGCCACCCGCCCGCTGTGCTTCAGCGAGTTCGGTGTCATGCATTCGGGCGTGACCCGCACCGCGCTATGGTCGGCCGAACACCTGGCCGCCAACCAGGTGGCGGCCGCCCAGGGGCTCGACCGCGACAATGCCTTCCACCCCGAGCCGCGCCTGCCGCGCGGCCAGCGCGCCGAGCTGTCCGACTACGCACGCAGCGGCTTCGACCGCGGCCACCTGGCGCCGAACGGCGACATGCCGGACCGCACGGCGCAGCGCGAAAGTTTTTCGCTGGCCAACATGGTGCCCCAGGACCGCGACCACAACCGCCACATCTGGGCGCCGATCGAAGCAGCCGTGCGCAAGATGGCCAAGAAGGAGGGCCAGCTGTACGTGATCACGGGACCGGCCTTTCTCGGCAGCAGCCTGCGCCGGGTCGGCAACGTGATCGTGCCAAGCCACCTGTACAAGGTGGTGTACAGTCCGCGCCAGAAGGCGGGTGCGGCCTGGTTTGTCGAGAACCGCAGCGATGCGCCCATCCAGGTGATCCCGGTCGCCGAGCTGGAGCGCATCCTCGGCATCGAACTGCTTCCTTCGCTGACCCAGAAGCAGAAGGAACGCATGCTGGCGCTGCCGAAGATCCGGCAGAAGAAGTCGCGTTATTGACCGCAGCACAGACAGGAGCAAGCAGATGCCAGCGAAGAAACCATTCACCCCCTTTGCCAACGAAGCCGACGTGCTGGAGATCGGCGACCTGATGCTCGAGAACCGGCTCGACCGCATCACGGTTTCCGGGGATGTCGACCTGACCGCCGACAAGGCCGGGCTCGCGCTCGCGCGCCGGCTCCACGCCCAGCTGGCCGCCGTGGTCGAGGCGCTCGAGGCGCGCGAGCTTCCCGACCGGCTGCCGCCACCCGATGTCGAGACCGTCGACAATCCCTTTTCCTGATCCTTCCCCCTGCGCGGCGAATGCCGCCGCCGCGCGCACCATTCCGGGTGTCAAGGGTGCGCATACCCCGTCGCGATTGGAGTAACCTCGTTTGCCCTGAAACCAGCGCAGCGAGGAGCATCCGATGCCTAGCAAACCTTCCGAGAACGCGCCGCAGGATGGCCTGCAGATTCCCGTGATCGAGGAACAGCTGGCCGTCGGCACCCGCGTCGTCGAAACCGGCCGCGGTGTACGCATCCACAAAACGGTCTCGCAGCAAACGGTCACCATCGATGAGCGCCTCATGCGCGAAGAGGTGGACGTCCGGCATGTCCCGGTGGACCGGATCGTCGCGCTGGAAGAGGCACCTGCAAGCCGCTACGACGGCGATACGCTGGTGGTGCCGGTCCTCGAAGAAGTGCTGGTGGTGGAACGCCGCCTGCGCATCAAGGAGGAACTGCATATCACCCGCGTCCGGCACGAGGAGCACTACCACGACACGGTTCCGCTCAAGGCGGAACGCGTCGAGGTGGAACGCTTCGACGAGGCCGCGCCTTCCGCATCCGATACCCACCAATGATGGAGGAACGATCATGCAACATACTCTGGTAGCCGTTTTCGACAACAACACCGACGCGCGCAATGCGATGGACGAGCTGCTCGCGGCGGGCTTTCCGCGCCAGGACGTGCGCATGTCCGGCGACAGTAGCGCCGGCATCAGCGGCAGTGCGACTTCCACCACCACCACCACGTCCGCCACGACCAGCGACGCCGACACCGGTATCGGGAGCAGCATCAGGCACTTCTTCAGCGACCTGTTCGGCAGCGACGAGGAGGAAACCCGCCGGATGAGCCGCTACGAAGGGGCTGTCAGCGGCGGCAAGTGCGTGATCACCTTGAGCGCCGATTCGCTGCCGGAAGTCGAACGTGCCGCCGACATCGTCGAGCGCTTCGGCCCGGTCGACATCGACGAGCACTCCGACCAGGTCGTCGCGATGGCGTCCAGCGGCGCCATGCTGCAGGGCAGCCAGAGCCGCATGCAGTCCTACTCGGCGTCGGCGCAATCGGGCACCACCCAGCAGCAGGGCAGCATGGCGGGCGCCTCGCTGCAGCGCGACACCGCGATGGAAGCCGGCCGCGCCCATGCGACCCGGTCGGACGCGACCCGGTCGGACGCGACCCGGTCGGACGCGACGCGATCGATACCCGTTGTCGAAGAACAGCTGAAGGTCGGCAAGCGTGAAGTGCAGCGAGGCGGCGTGCGCATCTTCTCGCGTGTCGTCGAGACCCCGGTGGACGAGAGCGTGACCCTGCGCGAGGAGCACGTCGACGTGCAGCGCCGCGCTGTCGACCAGCCGATCAGCGCGGCCGATGCCGACGCCTTCAAGGAGCAGAGCATCGAAATGCGCGAAACCGCCGAGGAGGCTTTCGTGCAGAAGTCTGCCCGCGTCGTCGAGGAAGTTACCGTCGGCAAGCATGTTAACCAGCGCCAGGAGCAGATCCACGACACGGTGCGCCACACCGAGGTCGAGGTCGAGCGGCTTGGCGGCATGGACAACGACCGCGATTACCGCGACCACTTCCAGACCAATTTCGCCTCCAGTGGCGCCGCCTACGACGACTATGCACCGGCCTATACCTACGGGTCGCAGATGCGCAGCCGGTATGCCGGCCGCCAGTGGGACGAGGTGGAAAACGACCTGCGCACCGACTGGGATACGCGCAGCCGCGGTGGCGCATCGACCTGGGAAAAGATGAAGGCAGCCGTGCGTCATGGCTGGGATCGCATGACCGACGACGACAGCACCAACCGTCGATACTGAACCTGTGTGCGACTTCCCGAACGGCGCTGCGGCGCCGTTTTTTCTTTGCGTCCGGCGCGCCTCTTCAAGCGAAGATAACCTCAGGAAAAAAGCTTTCCACTCCGGCCCGGCATGCGCGCGCGCGCGCATCCGTGATTGATGTAATCTCAACTTATTGGCTGACGGCGAGGCCTTTGAATTCACCATTACGGAGGAACGACCATGCAACATACCCTTGTAGCCGTGTTCGACAACCGGACCGACGCACAGAACGCGATGAACGAGCTGATGTCCTCGGGCTTCTCGCGCGACGAGGTCCGGCTTTCCAACGCGGATCCTACCGGCATGACCGACAGCACCACCGGCCGCAGCGATACCCTCGGCGAACGCCACGACGACGACACGCTGGCCGATGGCACCGGCCTCGGCATCGGCGCCAGCATCAAGCACTTCTTCACCGACCTGTTCGGCGCCGACAACAGCCCGCAGGCCAGCAGGTACGAAGGCGCCGTGACGCGCGGCCACCACGTGCTGACCGTGCGCGCCGACTCGCTGCCCGAAGTCGAACGGGCCGCCGACATCGTCGAGCGCTATGGGCCAACCGACATCGACGAGCAGGCCTCCGGCAGCGGCGCGATGGCGTCGGGCACGATGGGCACGATGGGTCCGGGCATGTCTGAATCGATGCGCATGAGCGGCGCCGGCGGCATGCAGCAAAGCGCGTCGATGGCGGCCCAGTCGGGCACCGGATCCAGCCTCGGCGCAGGCAGCGCCGGAAGCATGGGCACCAGCACGGGCATGAGCGGCAGTAGCGGCAGCGCCACCGCGGGCGCGGCCACCGGCATGGGCGCCGCCGCGGCAGCGGGCGCCAGCAGCCAGCTCGACAACCCTGGCGACCGCAAGCTATTCCAGCAGCAGTCGCTGAACCAGGCCGAGCCGATGGGCACGACCTACCAGGAACCCCAGGGCAGCAGCGGCCTGGGCGCCACCGGCGGCACCTCGCTGCAGGGATCGACGCTGCGGGAGAACGCGGTGCAGGCCTCGTCCCTGGACGGCACCCAGGGCAGCTCGCTGCAGGGCTCCTCGCTGGAAGGCTCCGCGCTGCAGGGTGCCAGCGGGTCGATGCAGCGCGATACTGCCATGGGCGGCGGCACGGGCGGCGCCAGCAGCTTGACCGAAAGCCAGCGCGGCAGGTCGCGCATCTATTCGCGCGGCGCCGATACCGGGTCCAGTGGCCGCAGCCTCGACATCGGCAGCAATCTCTTTGGCGACGATGACGACTACTACCGCAACCACTTCCTGGCCAACTACCAGGACGAGGACTACGAGCGCATCAAGCCCGCTTACGCCTACGGTTCGGAAATGGCGCGCAGCGACAAGTACCGCGGCCGCCGCTGGGACGAAGCCGAGAGCGAGCTGCGCACCGACTGGGATGCGCGCCATGGCAGTTCCGGCACCGCCAGCGCCGCTGGCGCGGCCATCGGCAGCACCTGGGAAAAGATGAAGTCCGCCGTGCGTCGCGGCTGGGACCGCATGACCCTGGACGACGACGAGGACAGCTACTACCGCAGCCACTATGACACCCACCTGAGCAGCTCCGGCATGGACTACGACAGCGTCAAGCCGGCGTACACCTATGGCGCCGACATGCGCAAGAGCGAGCTCTATCGCAACCGGCCATGGGACGACATCGAGGGCGACATGCGACGTGGCTGGGATTCGCGGATCAGCGCCGGCACCGGCAGCAGCGCCACCACCACTGCGTCCGGCGCCGGCGCCGCCATCGGCGGGGCCTGGGACCGCATGAAGGCGGCCGTGCGCCATGGCTGGGACAGGATGACCGAGGACGACGACAACGCCTACCGCAGCCACTGGAACGCCACCTACAGCACCGCGCAGGATGCCGGCAGCTACGACGACTATAAGCCGGCTTACGCCTACGGTACCGAGATGGCGCGCAACGAGCGCTATCGCGGCCGCCGCTGGGACGAAGTCGAGAACGATCTGCGCAGCGACTGGGATACCCGCTATGGCGGCGGCCAGTCGACCTGGGAAAAGATGAAGTCCGCCGTGCGCCACGGCTGGGACCGGGTCACGTCGTAAGCGGGCCGCGACCGGCCACCCGGCTGAGGTAAGAAAAAATCGGCGCCCAAGGGCGCCGATTGCATGTCCGCCTTGCGGATTACTGCGCGAAGGCCTCGGCCGCCGGGTTGATTTTCACCGCTTCCGGACGGATGCCCAGCTTCAGGGCGCCGATCTGCTTGTCCTCGTCGAGCAGCGACTGCGGTTTCTGCGCATCGTAGGTGATCGGCGAGAAGGCGTCGCTGACCAGCTTGTCCTTCAGGCCGGCCGCATCCTTGGTGATGATCACCGCCGACAGGTTCTTGCTCGACAGGTGCTTCCGGATCGCGGCATTGACGTCGGCCACGCTCAGCCTGGCCAGCGCCTCGCGCATCATGCGCGTGAACTCCGGCGTACGGTACCACTGGGCATCGAGCGCATAGCCGAGTTGCTGGTCCTGGGTGGCGGTCATCACGAACACGTTTTTCATCAGGTAGTCGCGGGTGGTCTCGAAGTCCTGCTGCGACAGGCCGCCGGAGACCAGCTTGTCCAGCTCGAACAGCGCGGCGCGCAGGGCGAAGTGGCCGTTCTGCGGCGCCACCGGGCGGATCCAGACTTCGAACAGCTGCGCCTTGCGGCCCAGGTTCGGGTTCGGGAAGAACTGGAACATGCCGCGCGGGAAGGCTTCGATGTAGGCGTAGTCGCCGTAGTTCAGGCCGCGTTCCTCGCGGATGCGCTGGTACAGACGGGCGCTCGAGGCGCGGTGCTCGCCCAGCCAGGTCTTGGCCAGCCACAGGGCGGCGAAGTCGGGGTGCGAACGGGTCACCTCGATCGGCAGGCCGAACGAGATCGCGGTGGCGCGGGTATTCTTCTCGATGATTTCCACTTCCAGGCCGTTGGGCATGCGGCCGCGGAGCGGCGGCGTGGCCGGCAGGCCGGCACCGGCCGGCAGGCGGGCCAGCGCGCCCTTGAGCGAAGCCACCATCGCATCGCTGACGTCGCCCGAGATGCCGACCCGCAGCGCGCCCTGCTGGTAGGCCTGGCGGTAGAAGCTCTTCACGTCGTCCAGCGTGATCGCGTCGATGCCCTTGGCCGTGCCCAGCACCGGGTGGCCGTAGGGCGTACCGGCGAAGACATTCGCCTGCAGCCTCTCCTTGCCAAACTCTTCCTCGTTATTGTCCTTCAGGTCGAGCACCAGGGCGTTCTTCTGTGCGTCCTTCAGGCGCCGGAAGTCTTCCTCGCGGAAGCCCGGATCGACCAGCAGCGGCAGCGCAATGCCCAGGTACTGGTTCCAGTTGTCCTTGTGGGTCGAGCCGGTAAAGGTGGTCATCTCCTTGTCGGTCTGCTCGCTGAAGCTGGCCGCCAGCGGGAACAGGGCCTTGGTCACCTCGTCGATCTTGCGCTCGCGCGAACCGCTCGCGGCCACCATCGCCGCGGTCAGCGCGGCCAGGCCTTCCTTGCCCTTCGGGTCGTGGGCGGAACCGGCCGCGAACAGCAGCTTGAAACGGATCTGCGGCAAGGCCGATTTCTGCACCAGCACGTCGAAGTGCGCAGGGGAACCGGCGGCCTTCGCCCCTTGCGCGGCATCGGCCAGCTTCGGCAGGGTGCCGATGGCGGCCGGCAGGGCCTCGTGCGACAGGGTGGTGACCACCATCGCATTGTCCACCAGGTACTTGCGGGCCGCGGCCTGCAGGTCGGCCGGGGTCAGGCTGTCGACCACCCGGTAGTAGCGGTTCAGGGTGCCGTAGGAGCGCTCGAAGTGCACATAGGAGGCGAGGGTGGAGGCGATCGCCTCGGTATTGTCCAGCGAACGGATCAGGCCATACTTGTTGGCCGACTTGGCGTCGGCCAGCGCACCGGCGGTCACCGGCTCGTCGCGCAGCCTGGCCACCGTCTCCAGGATGGCGTCGCGCACGTACAAGGCGTCCTGCGGCTTCTTCACGCGCGCGCCGATGGTGGCCAGGGTCGGGTCGACCCGGTTCGGTACGAAGTCGAACAGCTGGTCGACCTTCTGTTCGTCCTGCACGAGGCGCTTGTACAGGGAGGAAGTGCGGCCGAAGCTGAGCGAGAGCAGCATCGACAGCGCGGCCTGGTCCTTCTGGCGGTCCGAGAAAGCGGGGGCGCGGAAGGCCACCGTCACCAGCGGCAGGGTCGGCGTCTGCCAGGCCACATGCCGGTACTGCGCGCCCTTCGGCGCCGGCTCGGCCGGCCCGTTCGACTTGAAGCTGCCGCGCTTCCAGGCACCCCAGTACTTCTCGACCATCGCCACCGCCTTGGCCGGCTCGACGTCGCCGGCGATGATCACGGTGGTGCGCTCGGGCCGGTACCAGCGGTCGAAGAAGACCTTCGAGTATGCATACTGGTTCGGCATGTCCTCGATGTCCTTCAGGAAGCCCATCGTGGTGTGGCGGTAGGTGTGGGTGCTGAAGGCGGCCTCGCGCTGGACCTCGAACAGCTTTTGCATCGGATTCGCGCTGTTCTTGTTGTATTCGCCCAGCACGGCGCGCGACTCGGTCTTGAAGGCCTCCACCGGATAGGACAGGTGCTGGAAGCGGTCGGCCTCGACCTTCAGCACGGTTTCCAGGTCTTCCTTGGCGAAGGTGGTGTAGTAGTTGGTCAGGTCGTCGCTGGTGTAGGCGTTCTGGCGCGCACCGGCCTTGGTGATGATGGCCTGGTACTTCTCCGGCGGATAGGCCGGGGTGCCGCGGAACATCATGTGTTCGAAGAAGTGGGCAAAGCCTGACTTGCCCGGTTCCACCTCGTTGCGCGAGCCGGTCTGCACCGGGATGTGCACCGAGACCAGGTTCGGGAAGCCGGTCGGCACCACGATCACCTTGAGGCCGTTCGGCAGGGTCTTTTCGCTTGCCTTGAAGGGCAGGACGTCGGCGCCGGCCGGCGCGGCGGCGGCCGCCTTCGTCGCCGGGGCGGCCATGGCGTGGGGGGCGAAGGCGAGCAGGGCTGCCAGCACAGCGGCCGGCATGGACGTCGCGAAAGGCGGCCGCGACAGGGTGGTTGTCAACACGTTCTCTCCTTTTGGGAATATTACTATCCGTCAAGGATAGATGATCCGACAAGGAAAGAACAGGGGCCGCCTTCAGGCCGCTTCGCTCAAGGGAAGGCTGATGCGGTTGCGGCCAAGGTGCTTGGCGCGGTACAGCGCGGCGTCCGCGGTTGCCACCAGCTCGCTGGCGGCGCTGTCCGGCCCCGCGATCGCGGTGGCGGCGCCGATCGATACCGTCACATGGCCGCCGGGGGTACTCGAGGGCAGGCACAATTGTTCAACCCGGCAGCGGATCCGCTCGGCAACGATGGCGGCGCCCTTGAGCGACTGGTTCGGCAGGATCACGGCGAATTCCTCGCCCCCATAGCGGGCCACGAGGTCGGTGGCCCGCATCTCGGCGGCCACCGCGCGCGCCACCCGCTTCAGGCAGTCGTCGCCGCCGAGGTGACCGTTGGCATCGTTGTAGGCCTTGAAATTGTCCACGTCCACCATCAGCAGCGAGAGCGGCTGTTGCTGGCGCAGGGCCCGGGACCATTCGGACTGCAGGGTGTCGTCGAAGCAGCGCCGGTTGGCCAGCCCGGTCAGGCCGTCACGGGTGGCCAGCTTCTCCAGTGCCACCTGGGCCATTTTTTCCTCGGTCAGGTCGCGCAGAGTCTGGACCACGGCCATCAGTTCGCCATCGGCGCCGGAGATCGGGCTGGCGTCGGCCGCCAGGTAGCGGCGGCGCCCGGCGCACGGCATGTCGAACCAGCTTTCCACGCTCAGGCCGGCTGCTCCCTCGGCCGTGCCGCCCGCCACCCCGTGCGGCAGGATGCTGCGCTGCGCTTCGCGCCGGCGCTGCAGCACCAGGTCGGCCAGGGTCGGGTGCCGGTGCTGGAAAAAACTGCGCCAATGCTCGGCCGTACCCAGCACGTCCCGGGCTGGAACCCCGGTCAGGCCCTCGCAGGCGCGGTTCCAGATCATCACCCGGCCCTCGGAATCGAGCACGAATACCGGAACCGACAGGGTGGCCACCAGTTGCCCGACGAAGGCCGCGTCCCTCACGGCGGCGGGCGGCATGCTGGATCGGTTGGCGGCTTCCTGGTGCGGTGTGCTGATCATGGTCGTCCTCTGCGGTTCCGGTCAGGCAGCTGGATTGCTGCCAACAGGAAACGATTCTGCTACCGCACAGGCGCGAACTTCTTGATTTTCAGCAATGCGCAGCGATCAGCCTGCCCGAGCCGACCGGTCCGCCGTACGCCGGTCACGCTTGTTCAATCCGATGGAGCCAGCCTGCGCGCGGGAAGCGTTGCGCATAGCACCGTGCCGCCGCGCCGGCCCGCTTCCAGGCTCAGCCTGCCGCCCAGGGCCGCGGTACGTTCCCGCATGCCGTCGACGCCGCGGCCGCGGCCGGTCGCGGACTCGGACCCGCCGGGCCCGATTCCATCGTCCTCGACGCGCAGCACGGTCTCGCCAGCTGCCTCCACCAGCGAGACCCTGACCATGCTCGCCTGCGCATGCCGTCCCACATTCGACAGCGCTTCCTGCAGGACGCGGAACAGGACCACCTCGCTCTCCGGGTCGCAGCCGCCCTCGGATGCCAGGCCGGCATCGAAACGATAGTCCAGTCCGTGCAGGCGGGCAAACTCCGCCACGTGGCGCTCGGCGGCCTGGCGCAGACTCTGGCCAGGGGCGATCGGACGCAAGTCGCGAACGGCCGTTCGGACCGAGCGCAGCGCGGCGTCGAGGGTGCCGATCGCCTGGCTCAGCTTGTCGAAGAGGACGGCGGAGGTGCCACGCACCGCCGCCTGCTGGAGCGCCAGTTCGACCCGCAGCGCGAGCAGGCGATGGCCCAGCTCGTCATGCAGGTCGCGCGCGATGCGGGCCCGTTCGGCTTCGCGTACGGACTCCTGCTGGCGGACCAGGCGGCATAGCACCTCGTGGCTGCCTGCCAGGGCGGCCTCGGCCTCGGCACGGGCGCCGCGCTCGGCCTGCAGCTGGCCGTCCAGGGCAAGGTAGCGATCGTGCGCGGCCTGGGCGCGGCGGTGCAGCAACAGGCCAAGGGCGGCGACAGCCAGGACCAGCAAGGTGGCCAGCGGCAACTCAGGCAGGGCGGCGCGCAAGCTGTTCCCGGCCAGGCTGGCAGCTGGCAAAGACACCGCGTCGCCCGGATGGGCAGCCACCCACGCTGGCGCGCCAATTAGGAATAGAGTGAACATGGTACTGGCATCCTTCTTACAGGCATTCGGAAGATTCCGTACGACCTTAGCGCTGCTTCGGCAAGTTAATCTTGCTTCTTCTCAACTTTTCAAGCGGTGGACCCGCGGGAGCGCTGCCGGCCCCCTCGTGTTGCGGGGATGGCGCGGGCGCCCGGGGGCAAGGTATAATGGAAGGTTGACGAGAGGCATACCGTGACTTACAGCATCAAAGAGATCTTCTACACCCTGCAGGGCGAAGGCGCCCACGCGGGGCGGCCCGCCGTGTTCTGCCGTTTTTCCGGCTGCAACCTGTGGACCGGCCGCGAAGCGGACCGCGCCAGCGCGGCGTGCAGCTTCTGCGACACTGATTTCGTCGGCACCGACGGCGAGCGGGGCGGCAAGTTCCGCGACCCGGACGCGCTGGCGGCCGAGATCGATGGCCTGTGGCCGGACACCCATGCTGCCAGCAAATATGTCGTGTTTACTGGCGGAGAACCGCTGCTGCAACTGGACGCTGCGCTGATCGCGGCCATGCACGCGCGCGGCTTTACGATCGCGATCGAGACCAATGGCACACTGCCAGTGCCGGACGGCGTGGACTGGATCTGTGTCAGCCCGAAGATGGGCTCGACGCTGGTCGTCGGCCGCGGCAACGAGATCAAGGTCGTGGTCCCGCAGGCCGGCCAGGACCTGGCCGCCTACGAAGGACTCGACTTCGAGCACTTCTACGTGCAGCCGATGGATGGCCCGCTGGCCGCCCACAATACCCGCATGGCGATCGAGACCTGCCGCCGCAACCCGAAGTGGAAGCTCAGCCTCCAGACCCACAAACTCCTGCAAATTCCCTGAATCCCAGATTTCCTGTCTCCGAGCTGACATGCTGACCATTACCCGCAAGCTGGAATTCGATGCCGGCCATCGCATTCCCGACCACAAGAGCCAGTGCCGCAACCTGCACGGACACCGGTATACCCTTGAGATCACCCTGACCGGCGCCGTCATTGATGTCGAAGGCAATTCCGACAACGGCATGATCATGGATTTTTCCGACGTCAAGACCCTCGCCAAGCAGCACCTGGTCGACGTCTGGGACCACGCCTTCCTGGTGTACGAAAAGGATGACCAGGTGCGCGAGTTCCTGGCCTCGCTGCCCGGCCACAAGACGGTGGTCATCGATTGCATCCCCACGGTCGAGAACCTGGCCCGGGTCGCCTTTGGCATCCTGAAGACCGTGTTCACCGACCGCTACGGCACCGGCCTGCGCCTGCACAAGCTGGTGCTGCACGAAACCCCGAACTGCTGGGCCGAAGTCAGCGATGCCTGAGATAGTGCCCATGCCGCCGCCCGAGGCCGGGATGGAGCCGGAGCCGGAGCCGGAGGGCGCACGCTACATGCGCCTGGCCCTCGAGCAGGCCCGGCTGGCCTGGGCCGAGGGCGAGGTGCCGGTGGGCGCCGTCGTGGTCAAGGACGGCGAAGTCATCGCCAGCGGCTACAACCAGCCGATCGGGCGCCACGATCCCAGCGCCCACGCGGAAATCGTCGCGCTGCGCGCGGCCGCCGACAAGCTCGGCAACTACCGGCTGCCGGGTTGCGAACTGTATGTCACCCTGGAACCCTGCGTGATGTGCTCGGGCGCGATGATGCACGCGCGCCTGGCGCGCGTGGTGTACGCGGCGCGGGACCCCAAGACCGGCGCCTGCGGCTCGGTACTCGACCTGTTCCAGGAAGCACGGCTGAACCACCATGCCGAAGTCCGTGGCGGCCTGCTGGCCGACGAGGCCGGCGCGATGCTCAAGGCCTTTTTCGCCGAGCGCCGCGCAGCTGCCCGCAAGCTGCCCCAGGCGGGGTGAGCGCCGGACCCGCCCGCGGCGCGTCCCATGTTTGCTTGCATGCCAAACCCAGCGCATAATCGTGCAATATCCTGCTGGATGTTGACATTCGCGTAGGTGCCACCCTGGGGAGACATGCCATGCCTGCTTTCACCAAACAATGGTTGCTGGATACCGGTTTCGCGGAAGTCCCCACATACTGGCCCGCCGAACCAGGCGACATGCTGTTTCGTGTGTTTGGCGACAAGAAGAAACTGCTTGGCGCCTGCTATTCGTTCGAAGTGCCGCGCTGCGTGTCGGAGGCGGAGTGGGATGCGAATATCGTCAAGTGGGACAATCTGTGTCGGTATGTCGCCAGGTTCAGGGTACTCGGCCATATTCCGATGTGGGTCGGCCGCATCGATCAGGATTTCTCCCGCCATGGGAGGGAAGAAGGGGTCGGCCCGGTCATCGGCGGCAATCCCCATGCGGTGCAGGCCTGGATGGAGCCCACGCAAGCCAACTTCATCAAGCTCGAACTCGTCGAGCCCGTGCGCCTGCTGCTGCAGGACAGGACGGTCGTGGCGAACCGCCATCCCAACCAGGTTCACTGAGACGCCGGTCGGGCGCCCGCCGCGCCATTGCCAGCCCGTGCGCAATGGTGTGCCAGCAATCTCGTAAGATTGGTCGTACGGCAGGACGAGCGCCGCCGATCTTGCGAAGGTGATATGCTGCTTACAAGTCGACCAAGCCTTGGCACAGGCTGGCGCCGACCCAAACTCCGATCAGCTGCCGCCGCGCCCAAGCCGGCGCCGAGATTGCCGCCATGCCTACGCTGAACGCCAACGGAATTCGCATCGCCTTCGACACTGCGGGCGACCCCAAAGCTCCGCCGCTGCTGCTGGTGCATGGGCTCGGGATGCAGCTGAGTGCCTGGCCCGATGAAGTCGTCGAAGGCCTCGTCGAACTCGGCTTCTATGTGATCCGCTTCGACAACCGCGATTGCGGGCTATCCACCAAGTTCGAGGGAGCCGGTGTTCCCAACCTGACCCTGGCCTGGCTCAAGTCGCGGCTCGGCTGGCCGCTGCGTCCCGCTTACCGGCTCGAGGACATGGCCGAGGACGCGCTCGGCGTGCTGTCCGCGCTCGGCGTGGCGCGCGCCCATGTGGTCGGGGTCTCGATGGGTGGCATGATCGCCCAGATCCTCGCGGCCCGCCATCCCCGGCGCATCCTGAGCCTGACCTCGATCATGTCGAGCAGCGGCCGGCGTGGCCTGCCCGGCCCGGAGCGCAAGGTGGGCAAGCTGCTGCTGCGCCGGCCGGCCAATCCGGCCGACATCGAGAGCATCATCGACCACGGTGTGGACGTCATGCGCGCCATCGGCAGCCCGGCCTATCCGACGCCCGAACGGCTGCTGCGCAAGCGGGTCGCACGCTCGGTGCGGCGTAGTTATTGCCCGGGCGGCATAGCGCGCCAGATGCTGGCCATCGCCGCTTCCGGCGACCGCTGCGCCCAGCTGGCCGCCATCGGCGTGCCGGCACTGGTGATCCATGGCGCCGCCGACCCCCTGGTGCCGCCCGCCTGCGGCGAGGATACGGCAAGCCGCATTCCCGGCGCCCGCCTCGAGATCATCGAGGGCATGGGCCACGACCTGCCGCCGCAGCTGGTCGAACGGCTCCTCGCCTTGATCGACGCCCACGCCAGGGGTAAGATGTTGCCGGATTCGACACCACGCTTATTCGTCAAGCAATAGTCGTCACTCACACCTCCTACACAGTGATCACCCAACAAATCGGCATCGCCATCGTGGCCCCGGCCGGCCAGGCGCTCGACCCACGCGCGGTCGAGCGCGGCGTGGCCCGCCTCGAACAGCACGGCTGCCTGGTCCACAATTATTACGAACACGGCGCCGCCCACCAGCGCTTCGGCGGCAGCGACGAGGGCCGCCTGGCGCAGTTGCAGGCGGCGATCGCCGATCCCGACATCCAGCTCATCATGGCGGTGCGTGGGGGCTACGGCTGCTCGCGCCTGCTGCCACAGATCGACTACGAGGCCCTGGCCGCGAGCGGCAAGCTGGTGGTCGGTTTTTCCGACATTACCGCGATCCACATGGCCCTGATGGCGCGCACCGGCGCGCTCAGCTATGCCGGCCCGATGCTGGCCGTCGATTTCGGCCTGCCCGAACCGGTGCAGTTCACGCTGGACGACTTCTGGCGCTGCCTGTCCGGACCGGGCCACTTGATCAGCGAGTCGGTCGCCGGCAACCCGCGCATCCAGGAAGAGGGCAGGGTCTGGGGCGGCAACCTGGCGATGGTTGTCTCGCTGCTCGGTACGCCGTATTTCCCGCGCATCGAAGACGGCATCCTGTGGGTGGAAGACGTGGCCGAACACCCCTATCGGGTCGAGCGCCTGCTGCTGCAACTGCACCATGCGGGCGTGCTGGAGCGCCAGCGCGCCCTGGTGCTGGGCGATTTTTCGGGCTACCAGCTGGCACCGAACGACAATGGCTACGATTTCGCCAGCATGCTGGCCCACCTGCGTGCGACGCTGCCGATTCCGGTCCTGACCGGCCTGAGCTTCGGCCACATCGCGCGCCGCGTCACCATTCCCTTCGGCGCCCAGGGCCGGCTGGTCTCGGATGCCGAGGGCTTCCGCCTGGCGCTGTCGGACTACCCGACCCTGCGCAGTGCCTCCGCCCAGCCGTGAAGGCATGACAGGGGCGCCGGTGGCCTTTGCCATGGGAGAAATGGTAGAATCACGGGTTATCCGGCAACACCGTTGCTAACTCCGCTTCTAAAGGTTTACTAGTGCTATCCACTGCCAATATCACGATGCAATTCGGCGCCAAGCCGCTATTCGAGAACATTTCCGTCAAGTTCGGCGAAGGCAACCGCTACGGCTTGATCGGCGCCAACGGCTGCGGCAAGTCGACCTTCATGAAGATCCTGGGCGGCGACCTCGAACCTTCGGCCGGCAACGTCAGCCTCGATCCGGGCGAGCGCCTCGGCAAGCTCCGCCAGGACCAGTTCGCCTATGAAGATGTGCGCGTGCTGGACGTCGTCATGATGGGCCACACCGAGCTGTGGAACGCCATCTCCGAGCGCGATGCGATCTACGCGAACCCGGAAGCGACCGACGAAGACTACATGCGCGCCGCAGACCTGGAAGGCAAGGTCGCCGAATACGACGGCTACTCGGCCGAAGCGCGCGCCGGCGAACTGCTGCTCGGCCTGGACATCGCCAGCGAGCTGCACCAGGGCCCGATGAGCGCCGTGGCGCCCGGCTGGAAGCTGCGCGTGCTGCTGGCTCAGGCCCTGTTCTCGAATCCGGACATCCTGCTGCTCGACGAACCGACCAACAACCTGGACATCAACACGATCCGCTGGCTGGAAGACATCCTCAACCAGCGCAACTCGACGATGATCATCATCTCGCACGATCGTCACTTCCTGAACCAGGTCTGCACCCACGTGGCCGACATGGACTATGGCACGCTGAAGGTGTACCCGGGCAACTACGACGACTACATGCTGGCCTCGACCCAGGCACGCAACCAGCAACTGGCGAACAATGCCAAGGCCAAGGAAAAGGTCGCCGAGCTGCAGGACTTCGTGCGCCGCTTCTCGGCCAACAAGTCCAAGGCGCGCCAGGCGACCTCGCGCGCCAAGATGATCGACAAGATCAAGATCGAGGAATTCAAGCCGTCCTCGCGCGCCTATCCGTTCGTGCGCTTCGAGGGCGAGAAGAAGCTGCACCGCCTGGCGGTGGAGACCGAAGGCCTGAGCAAATCCTACGATCGCACGCTGTTCAAGAACTTCTCGATCATGGTCGAGGCGGGCGAGCGCATCGCCATCATCGGCGCCAACGGCGCCGGCAAGACGACGCTGCTGCGCTGCATCGGCGGCCAGGAGATCACGGGCCTGGCGGCCGACCAGGGCCGCGTCAAGTGGGCCGAGAACGCCAATGTCGGCTACATGCCGCAGGATCCGACCGAGGAATTCGCCGGCGGCGAGAACCTCACCGACTGGATGGGCCAGTGGACGCAGGAAGGCGACGATGACCAGGCCGTGCGTTCGATCCTGGGCCGCCTGCTGTTCGGCGGCGACGAAGTCAAGAAATCGGTCAAGGTGCTGTCCGGCGGCGAGAAGGGCCGCATGATGTACGGCAAGCTGATGCTGGGCCGTCACAACGTGCTGCTGCTCGACGAACCGACCAACCACATGGACATGGAGTCGATCGAGTCGCTCAACATCGCCCTCGACAAGTACGCCGGCACCATGATCTTCGTCTCGCACGACCGCGAATTCGTGTCCTCGCTGGCCACCCGCATCCTCGAGATCCGCGCGGACGAGATCGTCGATTTCCGCGGCAACTATGAAGAGTACCTGACCAGCCAGGGTATTGCCTAAGCTGTCGTAGGGTGGGCGGCTTCGCCGCCCACGCGTTCAAAATACGTCATGTTGGCCCGCGCAGCGGATGGCATCCGTGCGTTGGACGCGTGGGCGGGAGACCCGCCCACCCTACGGTCCAGGGCTCAAGGGAGACAAGCCTTATGATTACCGCACCCATCAAGACTTACGAATACGACCGCCCCCAGGTCGGCGAGGCCTGCACCATCAACCCGGCAACCGCCGAAGCGTGGGCGCGCGTCCCCGCGACGCCGACCGCGAGTGAAAAGGCCGAACTGAAGGACCGCATCAGACGCCTGCTGAAGGAACGCGACGCGGTGCTGGTCGCCCACTACTATGTGGACGCCGAGCTGCAGGACCTGGCCGAGGAAACCGGCGGCTGTGTCTCCGATTCGCTCGAGATGGCGCGCTTCGGACGCGACCACCCGGCCCGGACCCTGGTCGTGGCCGGGGTGCGCTTCATGGGCGAATCGGCCAAGATCCTGAGCCCGGAAAAGACCATCCTGATGCCGGACCTGGACGCGACCTGCTCGTTGGACCTGGGCTGCCCGGCCGATGAGTTCGCGGCCTTCTGCGACCAGCACCCGGACCGCACCGTGGTGGTGTACGCCAACACCTCCGCCGCGGTCAAGGCGCGCGCCGACTGGATGGTGACCTCGTCGATCGGCCTGGACATCGTCCGGCACCTGCATGCGCAGGGCAAGAAAATCCTGTGGGCGCCCGACCGCCACCTGGGCGCCTACATCCAGAAGCAGACCGGCGCCGACATGCTGCTGTGGCAGGGTTCCTGCCTGGTGCACGACGAATTCAAGGGCGTCGAACTCGACCTGTTGAAGAGCGAGTACCCGGAGGCGAAGGTGCTGGTCCATCCGGAGTCGCCGGCTTCCGTGGTGGCCCAGGCCGACGTGGTCGGCTCCACCACCCAGCTGATCGACGCCGCCGTGAAGCTGCCGGCGACGACCTTCATCGTCGCCACCGACAACGGCATCCTGCACAAGATGCGCGCGGCGGCGCCGGGCAAGCACTTCATCGAGGCCCCGACCGCCGGCAACAGCGCCACCTGCAAGAGCTGCGCGCACTGCCCATGGATGGCCATGAATGGCCTGAAGAACCTGGCGGACGCGCTCGAGACCGGCGCCAACGAAGTGCTGGTCGACCCGGAAGTCGGGCGCCAGGCCAAGCGCGCGATCGACCGCATGCTCGATTTCGCGGCCGCCAAGAAGGCCAGTGCCCTGCCCAGCGGCGCCCTGGAGCACAACACCCAACTGTTCAATGGAGTAGGTCCCGCATGACGACGCTGCGCAATCCGCACGACCAATTCGACGAGAAACTGCAGTCGGCCTTCGAGGCCAATATCCTGGCGGCGCTGCTGGAAGACGTCGGCACCGGCGACCTGACCGGCAAGCTGGTGCCGGCCGACACCCGGGTGCGGGCGCGCGTGATCGTGCGCGAACAGGCCGTGCTGTGCGGCGCGCCCTGGTTCGAGGGCGTGATGCTGGCGGTGGATCCGGACATCGCGATCGACTGGCAGTATGCGGAAGGCGACCTGATGGCGACCGATTCCGTGGTCTGCCACATCGAAGCCAGCCCGCGCTCCCTGCTCACCGCCGAGCGCGCGGCCCTCAACTTCATGCAACTGCTGTCGGGCGTGGCCAGCGCCACCCGCCGCTACGTCGACCTGATTGCCGGCACCGGGGCAGCCATCCTCGATACCCGCAAGACCCTGCCGGGCCTGCGCCAGGCACAGAAATACGCGGTGCGCGTCGGCGGCGGCCAGAACCAGCGCATGGCGCTCTACGACGGCATCCTGATCAAGGAAAACCATATCGCGGCTGCGGGCGGCATCCGCGCCGCGCTGGACGCGGCGACGGCCCTGGCCTCGGGCGCCCCGGTGCAGATCGAGGTCGAGAACCTGGACGAGCTGGAGCAGGCGCTGGGCGCCGGCGCCCAGTCCATCCTGCTCGACAACTTCGACCTCGGGATGATGCGCGAGGCGGTGCGCATCAACGCCGGCCGCGCCCTGCTGGAAGCCTCGGGCGGCATCAAGCTGGAAACCGCGCGCGCCATCGCCGAGACCGGGGTCGACCGGGTCTCGGTGGGCGGCCTGACCAAGGACGTGCGCGCCACCGACTATTCGCTTCGGATCGTGGGCGCAGCATGATGGACTGGAGCAGACTGCGTATCGCGACCGGCGCCCGGATCCTGTGGCTGGCCCTGGGCCTGCTGCTGGGCTTGCCAACCCTGGCCAATGGCCTGCAAACCGGCAGCAGCGCCGACCTGTGCTTCGGCATCGGCATGGTGCTGGTCGGCGTGCGGGGCTTCCTGCGTCCCGTGATGTTCGGCAAGGCCGTGCGGATGGAGATGGACCCGCGCACCGCCCAGGTCTCGATCGGCACGCCGATGCTGCACGGCGCCCTGTCGCTGGTGATTTTCCTGGCGCTGGCGGCCGGCATCGCCATCCGCTACGTCCTGAAGGGCTGATCGCCGGCTTCCTGCGGCGGCCGGTTCAGACCCCGCTCTCGCTCGCCCGGGCCAACGCTTCCGCCTCCGGCGAGCGCAGGTGCAGCGGCTCGCCCACCCGGGCGGCGATCGCGTCGATCGCCGCCATTACCCGGTCCGGATGCGCGTAATGGCTCATGTGGCCAACGCCCGGCGCCAGTTCCAGCGCGCTGTCAGGCAGGCGCTCGTGCAGGCGTTCCGACTGGTGACCGGTATCGACCACGCGGTCGCGGGTGCCGGCCAGGATCACGGCCGGCACCTTCAGTTCGCCATAGTGCCGCGACATCGCCAGTGCGGACGGGATCATGAGCGCCGTCTCTGCCGCACTGGCACGCAGCTGACCCGGCCGCAATGCCATCCAGACAGGAAAGGCACGGAAGCGCCCCGGCACCGGCAGCGGCGCGAACATGCGTTTCGCCATCCCCGGCCACAGCAGGCGCGACACCAGCGGCGCTATGGTGTAGCGCAGCAAGTCCCCAAGCAGCGGAACGGCCGGTTGGGTCGAGGTCGCCACATCGAGCCGCATGCTCGGATAGTAGTAGCCCGACAGCAGCACCAGGCCGCGCACGAAGTCCGGCTGCTGCAGGCCCATCGCCAGCGCGACCATCGTTCCCCAGGAATGGCCCAGTACGATCGCGCTTTCCACGCCGAGCTGCGCGAGCGCGCGCAGCAGCAGCGCCGCCTGCTTCTCCGGCGTCCACACGGTGCTGCGCGGGCGCTCGCTGTAGCCGAAACCGGGCCGGTCGAAGGCGATCACGCGGTAATGCGCGGCGGCCTCCTGCAACAGGCCGCAGGTCTCGAAATCCTTTGCATACACCCCATTGCCGTGCAGCATCACCAGGACCGGACCGCTGCCGCGTTCCAGGTAGTGCAGGCGCAGGCCATCGACCTCGACGAAGCGCCCTGCGGGCGGGTTGTCCCGTTCCGCCTGCGCGGCTTTTGCGCGCACGTAGAAGAAGGATGCCGCCAGGCCGAGGCCGGCGAGCAGGGCGCCGCTGTGCAGGCCGCCGCGCGGCTTGCTGGATGAACGTGAAGCAATCACAGGATCTCCCGATGGTCGAGCCGGGCTGTTGAGGGGTCGGCCTGCCGCGCCGGCCCGGCGGCGAGCAGTTCGGCCACATGCGGCAGGATCCGCTCGGCCGATGCTTCGATCTTGAGGGACAGCAACTCGTCGGCGCGTGTGCGCCCGAGGTTGAGCGCGGCAATCGGCTTGCCGGCGGCGACGGCCATGCGGCAGAAGCGAAAGCCCGAATACACCATCAGCGAGGAGCCGACCACCAGCAGGGCATCGGCCGCCTCCATCTGCGCGAGGGCATGGGCGCTGCGCGGCGGCGGGATGCCGTCGCCGAAGAACACCACGTCCGGCGACAGCGTGCCTCCGCATTCCACGCAGTACGGCAGGTGGAAGTGCTCGAGCGCGTCCGGCTCGATCGCGGCGTCGCCGTCCGGCAGCGGCGCGGCGATCGCACTTGCCAGCGCGGGATTCGCTTCGTTCAGCAGGTCCTGGACGAAGGCGCGCGCGAACTGCGCCTTGCAGTGCAGGCAGACCACGCGGTGGATATTGCCGTGCAGTTCGAGCACGGCCTGGCTGCCGGCCTCCTGGTGCAGGCCGTCCACGTTCTGGGTCAGGAGAAAGCCGAAGCGGCCGCCATGTTCGAGTTCCGCCAGCGCGCGGTGGCCCACGTTCGGTACTGCCCCGGCCATGACCGGCCAGCCGACCATGCTGCGCGCCCAGTAGCGCCGCTGGATCGCTTCCGAACGCCGGAATTCCGGACCCTGCACCGGCAGGCGGCCGCGCCGGGTGCCGTCGCGGTCGCGGTAGTCGGGGATGCCGGACGCGGTGGACAGGCCGGCGCCGGTCAGCACCAGCGTGCGCGGATACCGTGCCAGGAAATCCGCCAGCCGCCCGGCATGGTGGTGGACGGTGTAGCCTTCTGCCATTGTGCGTGCTCCTCCCCTGGCAGCGATCCTACCATCCTCGCGCAGCGCGCCCGAACACGATTCCGGGCCGAACTCGTGGCCGGATTGCGGGCCGCGCCCGCACCGGCGCCGGCCGCCCGCTCAGCGGCGCGGCGGCGTCAGGACGCTCGGCAGCGCTTTCGGCAACGTATCGGGGAAGTCGCGCGAGTAGTGCAGGCCGCGGCTTTCATGGCGCGACAGCGCGCTGTTGACGATCAGGGACGCGACCTCGACCAGGTTGCGCAGTTCCAGCAGGTCGTGCGTGATGCGGAAGTTGCGGTAGTACTCGTCGATCTCTTCCTTGAGCAGCTTGATGCGGTGCTGGGCGCGTTCCAGGCGCTTGGTGGTGCGCACGATGCCGACATAGTTCCACATGAAGCGGCGCAATTCGTCCCAGTTGTGGGCGATGACGACTTCCTCGTCCGCATTGGTCACGCGCGACTCGTCCCAGGGCGGCAGGGCAGGGTTCGCGACCGGCGGCGCGGCCGCGATCTGGTGCGCGCAGGCGCGTCCGATCACCACGCACTCCAGCAGCGAATTGCTGGCCAGGCGGTTGGCGCCGTGCAGGCCGGTGCAGGCGGTCTCGCCGACGGCGTACAGGCCGGGGATGTCGGTGCGCCCGGCCAGGTCGGTGACGATGCCGCCGCAGGTGAAGTGCACGGCCGGCACCACGGGAATCGGCTGTTTCGTGATGTCGATTCCCAGCTCCATGCAGCGCGCATGGATGGTGGGGAAGTGCTCCTTGAGGAAGTCCGGGTCCTGGTGGCTGATGTCGAGGTGGACGTAGTCCAGGCCGCGCTTCTTCATCTCGAAGTCGATCGCGCGCGCCACCACGTCGCGCGGCGCCAGCTCGCCGCGTTCGTCGTGGGCCGGCATGAAGCGGGTGCCGGCCGCCGGTCCCGCCTCGGGCGGCAGCTTCAGCAGGCCGCCTTCGCCGCGGATCGCCTCGGTGATCAGGAAGGATTTGGCGTAGGGGTGGTACAGGCAGGTCGGGTGGAACTGGATGAACTCCATGTTCGACACCCGGCACCCGGCGCGCCAGGCCATCGCGATACCGTCGCCGGTGGCGGTGTCGGGGTTGGTGGTGTACAGGTAGACCTTGCCGGCGCCGCCGGTGGCCAGCACGGTGTGCTCGGCCTCGAAGGTCAGCACCTGGCCATTGCGCTCGTCCTGCACGTACAGTCCGTAGCAGCGCGGCTGGCCGACCAGGTGCGGAATGCCGCCATGCAGCGCGCCCTTGCCGGCCAGCTTGTCGGAGGTGATCAGGTCGATCGCGCAGTGGTGCTCGAACAGCGCGATGTTCGGATGCGCGCGCACTTTCTGTTCCAGCGTGACCTGCACCGCGTGGCCGGTGGCGTCGGCAGCGTGGATGATGCGGCGCTGGCTGTGGCCGCCCTCGCGGGTCAGGTGGAAACCGAGTTCGGCCGAGGCGTCGCGGGTAAACGGCACGCCCTGTTCGATCAGCCATTCGATGGCGGCGCGGCCGTTCTCGACGATGTAGCGGGTCGCCGCTTCCTCGCACAGGCCGGCGCCGGCCACCAGGGTATCCGTGATGTGCTGGTCGTGGCTGTCGCCGGAATCGAGGACGGCGGCGATGCCGCCCTGGGCCCAGTTGCTTGCGCCGTCGAGCAGCTCGCGCTTGGAAATGATCGCAACCTTGCGCGTCTGCGCCAGGTGCAGGGCCACCGACAGGCCGGCCAGCCCGCTGCCGACAATAGCGACGTCAAATTTCATGGCAAAGTCTTTGTGCAAAGGTATGACTATAGACGATTTGCCACCCCGGCGTCAGGCCGGCGGGGGGCGGGCATGGTCCGCGACAAGGCCGGGACAGTGTACGCGGCCGCACGGATGGGCCGACCCCGCCGGGCTAGCATCGCGTTTCAACCAACCAGCGAGGTATGCCATGACAGCACCCACCACCCCATCCATGAACGACCAGGCGCACGCGGCGGCCCTGCAGGACAAGATCGGCGCGATGCGCTTCGCCATGTTCACCACGCGCGACGCGCACGGCCACCTGGTCAGCCAGCCGATGACCCGCCAGGAGGTCGATAACGACGGCGGGCTGTGGTTCTACACCCGCACGACCACCGAGCTGTGGGACAACATCGCCCACCAGCCAGAAGTGAACGTCAGCTTCGCCGACAACGACAACAGCACCTACGTGTCGGTCAGCGGCGCGGCCGAGCGCGTGGTCGACCGTGCCCGCATCCGGGAGCTGTGGAATCCAATGGTCCAGGCCTGGTTTCCCGCCGGTCCGGAAGACGAGCACGTGGTGCTGGTGCGGGTGATGCCGCACGCGGCCGAATACTGGGACTCGAACGACAGCAAGATGGTGCGCCTGTTCGCCATGGCGAAGGCGGCCGTCACCGGCTCGACGCCGGACGTCGACGCCGAACACGGCAACATCCGCATGTGATCGCGGCAAGCCAGCGCCGGCCGCGCTTGCCGCCAGCCGGCCGCTGGCTTACATTGCTCCCTACTCAACAGTCATCCGGGAGCCGCATGACCCCGCTCGAAATCGCCGCCAACGCCTGCGTCGCCGTCTCGATCTTCCTTGCCGGGCGCAACAGCATCCACACCTGGTGGACCGGCATCGCCGGCTGCACCCTGTTCGGCCTGCTGTTCGCCGAGCACCGCCTGTATGCGGACGTGCTGCTGCAAGTCTTCTTTGTGGGCACCAGCGTGCTGGGCTGGTGGCGTTGGGCGCGCGGGAAGGCGGGCGCGCCGCTGCCCGTGACCCATGCCAGGCCGCGCACCCTGGCCTGGATGGTGCCGGCCGGGGTGGCCGCGAGCGCCGCCTACGGCGCACTGCTGTTCTACAGCACCGACGCCTACGCGCCCTTCGTCGATTCCGCGGTGCTGGTGTTCAGCGTGATCGCGCAGCTCCTGATGATGGGACGGCGCATCGAGAGCTGGCCGCTGTGGTTGCTGGTGAACACGATCGCCGTGCCGCTCTACGCCAGCCGCGGGCTGCACCTGACCGCGCTGCTGTACGCGGCCTTCTGGGTAAACGCGATCGTCTCCTGGCTCTGGTGGCGCAAGCTGGCGCGGCAGCAGGCCGCAGGGAGCGCGCCGGCCGCCACCGGCGCGGGCAGCGTGGCGCCGGCCCCGGTGGAACCCTGAATCCTGATGGAGGCCGCTGACGGCCCAGGCGCAAGCTCAGGCGGGCGGCAGGTCGGACGCGTCCTGGTTGCCGCCGGTCTCCGGCGTCCCCAGGCCGGTGCCGGTCGGGCTGGCCTGCCGCGCATGGGTGTCCTGCGGACCGCGTGCGGCGTGCGTCATCGCGCTGTCGGCCGTCGCCGGCGCATTGTCGGCTGCGTCTTCCCGCCGGTCCGGCACGGCCGGCCGCCCGTCCGGGGCATTGCGCGTCGCGCCGGCCTGGTTGCGGCTCAATCCATCGCCGCCACTGCCACCGGTCTCTTCCTGGGTTTCATGGGTGGGCGTGGCGCCGCGCTGTCCGCTGGCGGCGCCGCCGACGCCGAGGGTAGTGGAAGGGTCCTGCCCCGGTTCTTGCCCATTGTCTGGATGGTTCATCTTGCGCTCCTTGCTTGCTGGACGCCCATTATGCGGCGGCGGGGCAGGGCGCGGCGCGCGGCCTGGAACGGCTGCGGCCGCGGCCATTCAGCGATAGGACTGGTACACGCTGGCCTTGCCGCCATCCTTGACCAGCAGTACGTCGTAGGCATCCTTGCGCGCGCCTTCCATCCCGGGCGAACCCGCCGGCATCCCCGGCACCGCCAGGCCACGCGCTTTCGGCCGCTCGCGCAGCATGCGCCTGATCTCGCGCGCCGGCACATGGCCTTCGAGCGCGTAGCCGCCGACCCGTCCCGTATGACAAGACCCGTACTGCTGCGGGATGCCGAACTTCTCGCGGTAGTCCGACGGGTTGGCGACGTCCTGCGCCTTGACATGGAAACCTTCGGCTTCGAGGTGCCTGACCCATTCCTTGCAGCAGCCGCAGCTGGAGGTCTTGTAGACCTCGACGACAGGCTGCGTCGCGGGCTGGGCCGCACCGGCATACAGGGGCAGGGACAGCGCAAGGACGGCGCCCGCGCGCGCCAGGGAGAGGAAGTGATACGGCATGGACATCGTCGCTCCTGAAAGCTAGGGAAGAACCGCCATTATGCCGTAGCGTCCCTTGGTGGGTACGCGACCGCCTGTTATACTGTATATAAACACAGTATCTATCGCCGCCATGCCCAGTTTCCATCCGATCGACCTCGACCCCTTGCCGCAGGATTCGCCGCTGCGCCTGGCCGCCAGCGCGCGTGGCGCCGTGTTTCGCGGCATCGCCGACGAGCCGGTCACCGACGCGACATCGGACGCCGAACTGGCGCGCGAATACATCGGCCAGGGCGAGCTGAGCCCGAAATCGGTCGCCAACACCCAGAAGGAGCTGTACCGCTTCCTCACCTGGTGCCGCGAGGAGGCGCGCAAGCGCTTCCAGCAGCTGACCGTGGCCGACCTGAACGCCTACAAGGAATTCATCCGCAATCCGCCGCCGGAATGGGTCTCGGCCACCAAGTGGCCGCGCGCCGATCCGCGCTACCGGCCTTTCTCCGGGCCACTCTCGGACGCCAGCCGGCGCCAGGCCATGATCGCCGTCAAGGGCCTGCTGGGCTATGCCGAGCAGACCGGCTACCTGCGGCGCAATCCGGCGCGCCTGGTGCGCAACGTGCGCGCGGCGCAAGGCAGCCGCATCACGCGCTACCTGAGCCCGCAGGCGATCGCCCATGCGCTGGAGGCGGTGGCGGCGCGGGTGGCCGAAACGCCGGCGGCGATCCGCCAGCGCGAGCGCGACCGCTTCCTGCTGGTCGCGTTCGCCCAGACCGGGGCACGCCTGAACGAGATCGTCGGCGCCAGCATGGGATCGATCTACAGCGAAGGCGATGGCCGCTGGTGGCTGGACGTGATGGGCAAGGGCGCCAGGCCGCGCCGCCTGCCGGTGCCGCCGGCGATGCTGGCCGCGCTGCGCGACTACCGCCTGGCCTTCGGCTTGCCGCCGCAGGCCGGCCGCGCCGACCGCACGCCGCTGGTCCTGTCCAGCCGGCGCGAGGAGCCGGTGCGCATCACGGACGAAGCCGCGTCGGAAGCCCTGAAAGCGGTGTTCATGGCGGCTGCCGGGCGCGCCGCCAGCCAGGGCGACGACGACAGCGCCGCCGCGCTGCGCCTGGCCTCGACCCACTGGCTGCGCCATAGCATGCTCACCAACCACGCCAACAGCGGCGTGCAGCTCAAGACACTGCAGGACACGGCCGGCCACGCGAACATCGCCACCACGGCCGCCTATCTGCACAAGCGCGACCATGAACGCCACGACGAGATCGTCGGTTCCGGCGCGCGCTTGTTGCCCTGAGCGGGTGCGTGCGTGTTCGTCTCAGATCGGCAGTTCGGAGCTGCCGCCGGTCGAGCTGCCGAAGTTCTGCAGGTCGTCCAGCGACAGGCGGCGTTCATTGAGCGCCGCCACGATGGCTTGCAACTGCTGCGGATCCGGATGCAGGTAGACGATGCGCTGCTCGAGTTCATTGTCCCAGTACCTGGTGTAGGGGACATCGGTTTCCGCCATCACCCTGGCGTCGAAGCTGCCATCCATCATTTCGCCTACCAGCGTGACCCTGGCCGTGTCCGGCGTCGTGTTCTTGACCGTGATGCCCATGCTCGTCCTTTCGCGTGATCAGTTCGCATGCTGCATTCTGGCCCACGGAGGCGGGCGGATGCAAACGGCTTGCCGTCAGCCGTGCGCACCCGCGCCGCCGCTTCAGCGCGACGCGCCCATGCGCGGGGCGCCGCGGGCGCAGACGGGCGGGCCGTCGAGGAAGGTCCAGCCCCCTGGATAGCCGCCGCTGGCGCGCGCGAGCGCGACTTCGCCCTCGGGGCCGCACAGGGCTGCGTGCGCGGCGCGGCTCGTCGCGCTGAACACGATCTTCACCGGCGCGGCCGGCGAAGGATAGGCCGCCACCACGTCGCCATGCGCGGCGCCGTCTTCTCCGAGCGTACGTTCGATGAAGATCTCGGGCTCCGGTTCGTACCAGCCCGGCAAGGTGGCCAGCACGAAGCGCGCCGCCGGGCTGAACTCGACGTGCGTGTAGCTGCGCGCGTACTTCACCATGCCGGCCTGGGCCAGCAGGATCGCGGCCACCATCCCCAGCGGCCAGCGCGGCAGGCGCTGCAGGTAGACCAGGGCCAGGTAGAACAGCGGCATGCCGCCCCACATCGCATAGCGCATCATGCCGGACGCGCCGGAATTCCAGTTGACCGTGGCCAGCGAGGGAATCGCCATCGCCACGCTGAACAGGATGGCGGCCAGCGCATGCGGCAGCCAGCGCAGGCGCGGCCGGTCGCGCATCGTGGCCAGATGCAGCGCGACCAGCAGCATCGCCACCGGCAGGCCGACGATGGCGCCCTGGTTCAGGTCGAAGAAGAAGGACAGCAGCCGCGCCGGCGTCATCAGCGGCGGATAGGTGGAGAAATGCGCGATCACGCTCGGCATGCCGAACAGCGCCTGGTTGAACAGCACCGGAACGGCCGCCAGCGCCGCCACCAGCACCGATGCCAGCAGCGTGGGCAGGCCGAACATCGTGCGCAGCGCCGCACGCGCGGACAGGCCGTCGTGCGCGTAAAGATAAGCGGCGCGAATGAGCGGTGCGAACAGCGCGAACAGCACCAGCGGCGGATTCTGCATCGCCGCCACGCCGGCCAGCACGGCGCCGGGGAAGGGCCGGCCGGCAAGGGTCAGCAGCAGCGCTGAAAGCAGTGCGCAGGCGCTGAAGAATTCGGGACTCGACCAGTTCGAATACAGCAGCCCCCCGGAGAGCAGAAAGAACACGGTACCGAACATCGCGCGCGGCGCCGAGCCTGTGAAGCGGAACAGGGCCACCGCGAGGATCGCCAGCGCCGCCAGGTTCACCACCTGGAAGGCCTTGAAGGGCTTGCCGCCGACGGCGTCGATCAGCTTGAAGGGCAGGGCGGCCAGGGCCGGATAGGCGAAGAAGTGGATGGCGTAGTAGCCACCGTCGCTGCCGCGGATGAAGCCGGGGAAGGGATGCGGATCGCCGCGCTGCATGCCGCTGCGCAGCTTATCGTGCACGGCCACGAAGCCCGGTTCGGGCGACAGGGCGGCGGAGCGCTCGAGGTCGGCCAGGGTGAAGGCGGGGCTGCCATGGCTGGCGAGGGCGATCGTCATCAAGGCGTATTCCTGGAAGTCGCCGCTCTTCGACGGGCGGGTCAGCAGCAGGGCGGCAAGCGACAACAGGGCGATGAACAAGGCCAGGCGACCGGCGGGACGGGCCGGGAGGAAACGCTGCATGGAGGTGCGCTGCATGGGAATGATGAGGCAGCGCTGCCGGAGGCGGAAGCGGGCCATCTGGCCAGGCCGGGCGCTGCGGGATCCTTGTGACGGTGACGAAAACGGGGCAGATTCTAACTTGCTATCTCTACAATAGGAATGTTTCCGGTATGCTTATCCGGTTTGCGGCGCGGACTGGCGGCACGCGGCATGCTGGAAGCGAGAGCACGTTGCCCGACTGATTCGCTTTCCACGCCCGCGTCATAGCATGTTTCTTCCAAGATCAGCGCCTTTCTGGCATGTACGTTCCATATTTCACTCGACATTAGCATATATAATGTCGAGTGAGTGTGTTCCGGACCATGATCCCAGGAAGAGGCTAGCCTTCCCGGTCTCGGCACGGCCGACGCCTTGCCTCACCACTGCGTCGCCCCTCGAGAGCCGTCTGCCGCTGACATGCCCATCCTATTCGGCGCTGCCCACGTCGCCCCACCAGGCGCGGCACCACGGGCGGTTTCACACCGCCATCCATCAAGATGCGACCATGCACCGGCGAACAGCGGCGAAACGCGACGCTCCCAGCGCGCTAGGCCGGGGCTTGGACGCCAGCAGCGCGCAAGAATCTCGCCCGCCAGGCAAGCACCGCCAGGCACGTGCGAGGCCCGGGCGCCGCTTCGGATCACCCCATGCGCCTGGCCTGCGTGCAGCGGCCGGGTCCGGTGCCGGCCGCAAGTATCGGATAGATTGCGTGCGCCCGCGGCGGGCTACAATCGTGCGTTCTGTTCACGGAGGCCTTCATGCAGTGGAATCGCAGCATATCGTTGTTGTCAGCATGCCTGGTCCTCGCGGGATGCGTGAACTGGTTTCCGAGCGTCGGCGTCGCTTATCGCGGCAACGGCGACGAGCGGATCCTCGCGTTCATGCGCGGGATGTACATGTCCTCGGAAGAAGGCCTTGCCCGATACCTGCGGCGCGAGCTCGAACATGGATTGCAGCCCGGCCAGGGCATCGACGGGGATTATCTGGCGCGGCGTGGCGCCATCTGTGTCGAGGGAGCGCCACAGGTGTGCCGTTTCAACGGCGTCGCCAACGAACACTTCCGCGGCATGCCGAAGGAGAACGCCAGGCGCGCACGGCGCGTCACCACGATCGAGGCGCGTGTCATCCTGGAACAGCCGGTTCGCATCGAGGTCGCCAAGACGTATCGCTATCCGGACGAGGAGTGACCCGGTCGGCACAAATCACGTGCGCATTTCCGCAAGAACAGGGCTTGCGCGCTACGCATCCAGATAACGTATTTAACATAATATAGATTATGCGTACTTTGGCCGGCCAGCCGACATCAGGCTGATCACCGTGCTCAACGACGTGATCATTGCTGTTTTTCCAGGGTCGCACAGGAATCTCCTGCCTGGCCTGGCCTGGCATCAGGCCGCAGGCACCACCGCGGCATCCGGCACCTGCACCAGCGGTGCCGGCTTGGCCAGCGGCCGCTGCGGCGGTCCCATGCGCTGGTTCGCGTTCTCGATGTCCGCGGCGATCAGCCAGCGCCCATCCACCCGGCGCAGCACCAGCACGAACTTGCCGAAGTCCTGCCGCGACTGCGCCGGACCATAGGCTCCCACCATGTAGGCCAGGTCGCCGGACACGCGGTACTCGAGCGCGCGCAACGTGGTCGGCTGCCCGCCACCACCGGCATAGGCGCGGCGGATGCTGTCGGTCCCGCGCGCCGGCGCTTGCCCGCTGGGCAGCGCATAGCCATCCGGCGCGAACAGCGCGGCCAGCCCGGCGGCATCGTTGGCGGCCCAGGCCCGTTCGTAGGCGCGCAGCAGCTGGTCGACGTCGGCAGGCAGCGTGACCGAAGGCAGCTCCTGGGCGATGGCAGGCGCCGCGAATACGGCGGCAATGAACGGTACGGCGAACAGCTTGAGCATGGGACGTCCCCGGCGGTGATGTGGTGAATGCCGCCGATTCTAGCCAAGGCTGACGGCCCCGGCTACGGGAATCGGGTATGCATCGGGAGCGATCGTGCCGACCCACATATAAAGAAATGTCTCTGAGCACAGGTTTTTGGTGCACCGTTTGCCCGGGTGATGCGTTGATGGTCCACCGCGGGAGCAAGCCACCTTATCCATAACTTGGCGAAGCCGGCGTTTTCCTTTATACATACCCAGTTTCCATCCGCCGAGCCCACGACCGCCTGCATGAATGCCCTGCCCCCTTCCCTGCGCTTGACGGCCAGTACCGTCGTCAGCGCTACCTGCGTCGTCGCCCTGCTGTATTTCGGACGTGAAGTGCTCGAGCCGCTCGCGCTGGCCATGATCCTGAGCCTGGTGCTGGCGCCCCTGGTGCGCAGCATGACCCGGGCCGGGCTCGCGCGCATGCCGGCGGTGCTGCTGTCGGTGGCCCTGGTCGCCACCTGCGTGGGCGGGGTCGGCGCGGTGCTGTTCGACCAGCTGGTGACCATTACCCGCGACCTGCCGCAGTACCGGGCCGCGATCAAGACCAAGGTGGCCAAGGTCCGCGAAGTGGTGGAACGCCCGATCACCCGCCTCGAAGCCGAACTGAGCGCCGTGGCGCCGACGCCGGCCACCGAGGCGGCGCGCATCCGGCGCGGCAGCCTGGTGCTCACGCCGAACCAGCCGCTGCCGGTCGAGGTGCGCACCCCGCGTACCATGAAGGACACGCTGGGCCGGGTCATCAACCTGGTCTGGGGCCCGCTCGGCGAGGCCGGCGTGGTGCTGATCCTGCTGGTCTTCATCCTGCTCGAACAGGGGTCGCTGCGCGACCGCCTGGTACGCCTGGCCGGCCAGGCCGAGGTCAGCCGCACCATCCGTACGCTGGGCGACGCAGCCCAGGGCGTGTCGCGCTTCTTCTTCTCGCAGTTCGTCGTGAACAGCGCCTTCGGGCTGGTGATCGGCCTGTCGCTGTGGCTGGCCGGGGTGCCGCACGCGGTGCTGTGGGGCGTGCTGAGCGGGGTGCTGCGCTTCGTGCCCTACCTGGGCGTGCTGCTGGCGGGCGCCATCATCGCCGTGTTCGTGGCCGCGATCGACCCTGGCTGGACGCTGGCGCTTACCTGCATGAGCCTGTTCCTCGCCTTCGAGCTGGTGCTGGCCAACTTCATCGAGCCGAAAGTCTACGGGCACAGCTCCGGCCTGTCGCCGCTGGCGGTGATCGTCTCGGCCCTGTTCTGGGGCGCGCTGTGGGGGCCGGTCGGCCTGCTGCTGTCCACCCCGCTCACCCTGTGCCTGGTCGTGGCCGGACGCCACCTGCGGGCGCTGGCGCCGATCACCATCCTGCTTGGCGACGCGCCCAACATGTCGGACGCCGAGCGCTTCCACCAGCGCGTGCTGGCCGGCGAAGCCGACGAACTGACCAAGGATGCGCGCACCTATGTGCGCCGCTACAGCTTCGCGCGCTATTGCGACCACGTGCTGCTGCCCGGCCTGCGCATGGCGGTATCCGACCTCGGCACCGGGGCCATCGACAAGGCCCAGGAAGCACGGATGCGCGAAGTGATCGCGAACATCGCCGAAACGGTGGCGAGCGCGTCCGACATCGGCGCGCGCGGACGGCGCAAGGCGGTGCCGCTGCTGGACGCGAACATCGGCGCCCATTTGCGCCAGATGCGCGAGGCGCGTTTCGGCCGCTGGCAGGGCTCGCTCGACGTGCCGGTCGGCTCGATCGTGCTGTGCGCCGGCCTGCCGTCCGAGCGCGACGAGTTCCTGACAGAGCTGCTGGTGCGCGCCCTGCGCGAAGGCGACGTCGATGCGCGCAGCCTGGTGATCGGTACCCCGCTGGCGCGTCCCGATACCGGCGCCGAGCTGGTGTCGACCGTGTTCATCACCTATCCGCGCCAGGACAACTTCGAGGCCTGGCGCACCGCCGTGGCCGAACTGCGGGCGGATCTGCCGGAAGCCCTGATGGTGACGGTGCTGCTGCCCTACGACGAGCAACTGCCCAAGCGCGCGCTGGTGGAAGCCTACGTCGACATGATCCTGCGTTCCTTCGAGGAAGGCCTGGCCTTCGTGGCGCCGGACCGCAGCGGCGCGGCGCGCACCGCGGCGCCGCCCGCGGTCGCCGCCGGCGACGCCCTGCGTTAATCACAGGCGCGGGCGCCGCCACAATTTGTTGTTTTCCAGCGCTTGCCGGCTGAGAAATCGCAGGGTTTTCATGGAGTCTTTACGTTTTGCGATGGATCGCACGTAAAATGCTTTCCCATAGGCATGATTCTTTCACTTTGCATCCATAACGGCAGATATGAAATCGGTTCAACAAGAAGTCGACGAGCGCAGTAACCTCATCAGCAACAACAAGTTCGAGCTCCTGCTGTTCCGCCTCGGCGGCGACGAAACGGGCGAGCGCAGCGAACTGTTCGGCATCAATGTGTTCAAGATCCGTGAGATCGTGGCCATGCCCGAGATCACCGCCGTCGCCGGATCGATGCCCCATGTGCTGGGCGTGGTCAACCTGCGCGGCCAGATCATCCAGGTGCTGGACCTGCCGGCCATCGCCGGTGTCAAGCCGAAGACAGGGCTGAACATCATGCTGGTGACCGAATTCGCCCGCACCACCCAGGGCTTTGCCGTGGAGAGCGTGGAAGACATCGTGCGCCTGGACTGGAACCAGGTGATGTCGGCCGAGCGCACCGCCGGCAGCGGGATGGTCACCAGCATCGCGCGCCTGCCGGGCGAGAATGGCGAGCCGGGGCCGCTGGCCCAGGTACTCGACGTCGAAACCATCCTGCGCAACATGAACCCGGAGTCGGGTCCGGAAATCAACCAGCAGACGGTCGGCGCCAAAATCCTGATCAAGCCCGGCTCGGTGGTGCTCGCCGCCGACGATTCGCTGGTGGCGCGCGCACTGATCGAGCAGGGCCTGGAAGCGATGGGCCTGCCCTTCATCATGGCCAAGAGCGGCAAGGAAGCCTGGGACCAGCTCAACAGCATCGCCAACACCGCCGAGGCCGAAGGCAAGACCGTGCACGACAAGGTCGCGCTCGTGCTGACCGACCTCGAGATGCCGGAGATGGATGGTTTCACCCTCACCCGCAACATCAAGAAGAGCGCGCGCTTCGCCGGCATGCCGGTGGTGATCCACTCCTCGCTGTCGGGCACCACCAACGAGGAACACGTCAGGAACGTGCAGGCCGATGCCTACGTCGCCAAGTTCTCGGCCGAAGACTTGGCGGGCACGATCCGCCGCCTGCTTCGCCAGTAATTTGCTTCCCAGTAAGGCCAGGCGCCGCCGCCATACCGTGGATGGCCGGCGCCGGCCGTCCCGGCGCCGGCGCCTGCCGTGGCCGCCCTGTAACACACGCTAACATATTCGATCGCGTCGCTGCCGCCAGCAGATATAATATTGACAACAGGCGGAGCAGCGAGCTGCCTTCCCGACACGCGGGAAACCGGCGCCAGCGCCTTTCCGCAGAGAGCGATCATGCCCCAACGACGACGCGATGACGAGACCGCAGTAACTGCCGAGTACGCCTTTTTCCTGGCGGAGACCCGCGGCCTGCGTTTCGCCCTCGATTACCTCGACAACTGCCGCATTCCACGCGACATCCTGCTGCGCGTCATCGAGCAGCCCGAACGGCGGCGCCGCACCGAACGGCGCCGCTTCCCCAGGAACGACTGAGGTCCGCAGCGGCCGCGCCAGCCGACGCTACGCCGCTCCCGTATCGCCTGCGGCACACAATCACTTCCATCATGTTCAGGCAGTTGACGGTCGTGCCCGACCGTCAGCGCGCTGTACCTTGTTGCGAAAAACTGTTCCGCATCCTGGCGAAATCATCAAATTATGTTCTTTCCGGACAGAAAAATAGTTAGAATCGTGCAATTCTATTTGTAGCGGATAAACATGTGCGCCACGAATCGAGCCACGAGTCGCGCTACAAGTCGCGCTGCGCCCTGCGCCATGCGCGTGCGCTGCACCCGCCCTTCCGACATACACCCTGACCATCTTCCGCGCCCATGACCCTGCCTAGCTCCTCCCCCGCCCCAGCATCCGAACTCGACACGGCGCCTTCCGGCCCGGGTGCACTTGCCATCGTTTTCGTCGATACGGCGGTTGAGGGCTACCAGACCCTGCTGGCCGGGCTGGCGGCTGGTACCGAAATCCACCTGCTGGCAGCCGGAGAGGACGGCCTGACGCGCATGGCCGAGGTCCTGGATGGGCGGAGCAGCATCGACGCGCTCCACCTTATTTCACACGGCAGGCCGGGCGTGCTGTCGCTCGGCACCCTGGCGCTGGACGCCAATACGATGGCGGCGCGTGCCGCCGACCTGGCGCGCATCGGTGCCGCCCTGGCGCCGCAGGCGGACATCCTCCTGTATGGCTGCGATGTCGGCGCGGGAGCCGCCGGCGCCGGTTTCCTGGCGCTGCTGGCGCAGGCTACCGGGGCCGACGTCGCGGCATCCACCGATCCTACCGGGGCGGCTGCCCGCGGCGGCAACTGGACCCTGGAAGCCGCCCATGGCCCAATCGAGACGTCGCCGCTGCTGGACGCGGCCAGCGCCGCCGCCTTCGACGGCCTGCTGGCGCCCTTTCCCAGCGGTGTGCAAACCTTCGACGGCTATAACGAAGTCACCGACCTCATGCAGAACGGTTTCTTCCGCGTGACCGGTGCCATCGGCGGCAACCAGAACTGGAACGTTGCCGGCGACGTGAACGGCGCCTACATCGAGCAATACGACCCGATGGGCACCTTCACCGCCTACATCGAGGTGGCGCTGGTCAATCCCGGCAGCTTCAAGCTGCAGGGGATCAATGTCGGCGACTTCATGGGCAGTCACGTCAACACCAACAACTTTTCCAACATCCGCGTGGAAGGGCTGGCGAATGGACAACGGCAGTACATCACCACCGGCGTGGATAGTCCAAACAAGGAAGCGCAATACGGGATCGTGCTGGGCGCCAGCACGGATCTGCTGATCGATTCCTTCCGTATCTACTTCACCGGGGATGCGGACGATTCAGCCAGCACCCTCAACTTCACCAATTTCACCATCGGCAGCGGGTCGACCGCGCCTGTTTCGAATAATACGGCGCCCACCATCAGCGGCGCGACGCCCAACCAGCCCGTCGCCGATACCGGGACCATCCTGCCGTTCATCGGCATCGTGTTCACCGACCCGGATGCCGGTGCCACCGAGACCGTCACCATCAGGCTCGATTCCGCGGCCAAGGGCGCGTTCACGCCGTCTTCCCTGGCCGCGTCGGGTTTCAGCACCGTCGACGGCGGCCTGACCTACGTCCACGCGCCCGCCTCGCCGTCCGCGATCCAGGCGGCCGTGCGCACCCTGTCCTACCAGCCGGCACAGAACCGCGTGAAGCCCGGCTTGACGGAGACGACCACCTTCACCATCAGCATCAGCGACGGCGTGGCCCCGGCCGCCACCAACAGCGTGACCACCGTCGTGTCGCAGTCGGTGAACGACAACCCGGTGTTCCTCCCGGGCGGCACGGTGTTGTCCCTGGCCCAGAACGCGGCCGCCACCGACATCAAGAGCCTGTTGCGCGTCGCCGACGCCGATCCCGACCAGACCCTGACCTGGACGCAGTCGGCCGCACCCAGCCACGGCAACCTGACGCTGAGCGGCGCCACGGCCACAAGCGGCAGCGGCAGCATCGCGCCCGGAGGCATCCTGACGTACACGCCGCTGGCCGGCTTCGCCGGCAGCGACAGCTTCACGGTACAGGTGAGCGACGCCAGCGGCACCGCCACCCGCACCATCACGGTCAACGTCATGCCGGCCGCGCCAGGCGCGCCCGACCTTGCGCCCGCCAGCGACAGTGGCAACAGCAACACCGACAAGCTCACCAATGCCAGCACCCTGTCCTTCAGCGGCACCAGCGGCGACGCCGACACCAGCAGCACGGTGCGTGTCTTCGTCGACCGGAACGGCAACGGCGTCTACGATGCCGGCATCGACCCGAGCAATACCGCCATGCTCGCGAACGGCAACTGGACGGTCAACGGCATCAACGTCGCCGGCCTGGCCGATGGCGCCTACCGGGCCTACGCCCAGGTGCAGTCGGCCGACGCCACCCAGACCAGCGCCGCCACCGCCGGCGTCAACCTGACCCTCGACCGTAGCGCGCCCACGCTGGCGATCACCAGCAACCAGAGCACCCTCAAGGCCGGCGAAACCGCGACCATCACCTTCACCTTCAGCGAAGACCCGGGCGCGAGCTTCACCTGGGACGGCAGCAGCGGCGACGTTAGCGTGAGTGGCGGCACGCTGAGCGCCATCGCCGGCACCGGCACCACCCGCACCGCCACCTTCACCCCGACCGGCGGCGTCAACAGCGGCAGCGCCAGCATCACCGTCAGCGCCGGAAGCTATGTCGACGCGGCGGGAAATGGGGGCGGCAGCGGCGCCACGCCGGCGCTGAGCTTCGATACGCTGGCGCCCGCGGTGAGCGCGATCACGCGGGTCGGCCCGGCCACCAGCAGCGCCACGACCGCCAGCTACATCGTGACGTTCGACAGCAGCGTGAGCGGCATCACTTTGAACGACTTCCAGCTGACCGGCACCGGTACGGCCTCCGGCACCATCGCTGCGGTCAGCGGAAGCGGAAGCACCTATACCGTCAGCATCGCCGGCATCAGCGGCGACGGCACCCTGCGCCTCGACCTCAAGAGCAGCGGCACCGGCATCATCGACGACGGCGGCAACGCCTCCGGCGGTTTCACCGGCGGCCAGACCATCGTCTTCGACCATACGGCGCCCGCGGTCAGCACCGTGTCGGTGCCGGCGTCCGGCACCTATGGCCTGGGGGACGAACTGGTCTTCACCGTCCACTTCAATGAAGCGGTCGTGGTCGACACCAGCGGCGGCACGCCCGTGATCTACCTGGGCCTCGACACCGGCGGCGTGGTCCAGGCTTCTTATGCCAGCGGTTCGGGCAGCACCGCCCTGCGCTTCAGCTATACCATCGGCGCCGGCAATGCCGACAGCAATGGCGTCGCCCTGGGCACCGGCATCTCGCTCAACGGCGGCACGATCCGCGATGCGGCCGGCAATGCCGCGGCCATGGCGCTCAACGGCGTCGCGTCCACCAGCGGCGTGCTCGTGGCGGCGCTGGCGCCAAGCGTGCTCGCCATCGAGCGGGTGGGCCAGGCGCTCACCAACGCCACCAGCGTCGACTACACCGTCACGTTTTCGCAGAGCGTCACCGGCGTCGACGCGAGCGACTTCACCCTGAGCGGCAGTGGCGCGACCGGCAGCATCGCCGGCGTCAGCGGCTCGGGCAGCACCTACACCGTCACCGTCGCCAACATCAGCGGCAACGGCAGCCTGCGCCTGAACCTGAATTCCGGCGCGACCGGCATTGCCAACGGCAGTGGCCAGGCCCTGTCCGGCGGCTTCACGGACGGCCAGGCCTATACGATCGACCAGAGCGCACCGCTGCTCGCCGGCGCGATCGCGTTTTCCGATACCGCACTCAGGATCGGCGAGACCGCCACCGTCACCATTGTCTTCACCGAAGCGGTCACCGGATTCACCACGGGCGACGTCACGGTGCCCAACGCCTCGCTCACGAACCTGAGTTCGAGCGACGGCGGCCGCACCTGGACCGCCACCCTCACGCCCGCCGCCGGCGCCAGCGCCCAGTCCAATGTGCTGACCCTGAACCATGCCGGCATCGCCGACCTGGCCGGCAACGCCGGCAGCGGCAGCGCCAACAGCGGCAACTACGCCGTCGATACCACGCGACCGAGCCTGGCCGCCGGCATCGCCATCTCGGACACGGCGCTCAGGATCGGCGACACTGCCACCGTGACTTTCACCTTCACCGAGGCCGTGACCGGCTTTACCGTGGCCGACGTGAGCGTGCCGAATGCGACGCTTGGCGGCCTGAGTTCGAGCGACGGCGGCATCACCTGGACTGCCACCCTCACCCCCGTCGCCGGCATCAGCGACGCCACGAACGTTCTGCACCTTGACTACACCGGCATTGCCGACCTCGCAGGCAACGCCGGCAGTGCCATCGTCGCCAGTGGCAACTACAGTGTCGATACCGTGCGTCCTGCCCTGGCTGCCAGCATCGCGATCTCCGATACCAGCCTGACAGTGGGAGAGAGCGCCACCGTCACCTTCACGTTCACCGAGCCGGTAACCGGCTTTACCAGCGCCGACGTGGCCGCGCCCAACGCCACGCTCTCGAACCTGGGCTCGGCCAACGGCGGCCTGACCTGGACCGCGACCCTCACTCCGGCCGCGGGCGTGAGCGCCGCTTCCAATGTCTTGGTCCTGGACTACGCCGGCATCGCCGACCTGGCTGGCAACGCCGGCGCCGGCAGCGTCGCCAGCCCCGGCTATGCTGTCCGGACCACGGTGCCGACGCTGGCCGCGCCGATCGCGCTCTCCGATACCGCACTCAGGATCGGCGACAGCGCCACGGTCAGCTTCGTGTTCACCGAGCCGGTCATCGGGTTTACCGTCGCCGACGTGAGCGTATCGAACGGCACCCTGTCCGGGCTGTCCTCGGGCGACGGCGGCGTCAGCTGGACCGCCACCCTGACGCCCGCCGCCGGCGCCAGCGCTGCCGCCAATGTGCTGCGCCTCGACCTGGGCGGGATCGCCACTCTGTCGGGCAACGTGGGCAGTGGCAGCGTCGACAGCGGCAACTACGCGGTCGACACCGTCCGTCCGGCCCTGGCCGCTGCCATCGCCATCTCCGATACCGCGCTCAAGAGCGGCGACAGCGCCACCGTGAGCTTCACCTTCACCGAAGCGGTGACCGGTTTCACGACGGCGGACGTGACCGTGCCCAACGGCACCCTGACCGGCCTGGCTTCGGCCGATGGCGGCATCACCTGGACCGCCAGCCTCACCCCGGACAGCGGCGTCACGGACGCCACCAACGTCCTCACGCTGGATTACACGGGCCTGACCGACCTCGCCGGCAATCCCGGCAGCGGAATGGCCAGCAGCGCGAACTATGCCGTCGATACCACGGCGCCGCAGCTGGCCGCGCCGATCTCGATCTCGCACACGGCACTGCGGATCGGCGACAGCGCCACCGTCGGCTTCGTCTTCACCAAGGCGGTCAGCGGTTTTACTGTGGACGACGTCAGCGTGCCGGACGGCAGCCTGTCCGACCTGAGCTCAAACGACGGCGGCATCAGCTGGACCGCCACCCTGCATCCCGGCGCCGGCGCCAGCAGCACCGGCAATGTGCTGAGCCTCGACCTGGCCCGCCTCAGCGACCTGGCGGGCAACGCCGGTAGTGGTACCGCCAGCAGCGCCAGCTACGCGGTCGACACCCAGCGCCCGGCGCTCGCCGCCGCGATCGCGCTGTCCAGCACCACGCTGAAAGCCGGCGAGACGGCCACCGTCAGCTTCGTCTTTACCGAAGCGGTCACGGGCTTCACCGAAGCCGACGTCAGCGTCGCGAACGGCAGCCTGGCGAACCTGGGCTCGGCCGATGGCGGCGTCACCTGGAGCGCTACGCTGGTGCCCGCTGCCGGCGCTACCGGCAGCGGCGTCCTCAGCCTGGACCTGGGCGGCCTGGCCGACCTTGCCGGCAAGGCCGGCAGCGGCACCGCCAGCAGCCTCGGCTATTCGGTCGATACCCAGGGCCCGGCCCTGGCCGCGGCGATCACGGTGTCCGACACGGCGCTCAAGGCCGGCGACACGGCCACCGTCCGCTTTGTCTTCACCGAGGCGGTGAGCGGCTTCACCGTGGACGACGTCAGCGTGCCGGACGGCAGCCTGTCCGACCTGAGTTCAAACGACGGCGGCATCACCTGGACCGCCACCCTGCATCCCGGCGCCGGCGCCAGCAGCACCGGCAATGTGCTGAGCCTCGACCTGGCCGGCCTCAGCGACCTGGCGGGCAACGCCGGTAGCGGCACCGCCAGCAGCGCCAGCTACGCGGTCGACACCCAGCGCCCGGCGCTCGCCGCCGCGATCGCGCTGTCCAGCACCACGCTGAAAGCCGGCGAGACGGCCACCGTCAGCTTCGTCTTTACCGAAGCCGTCACGGGCTTCACCGAAGCCGACGTCAGCGTCGCCAACGGCAGCCTGGCGAACCTGGGCTCGGCCGATGGCGGCGTCACCTGGAGCGCTACGCTGGTGCCCGCTGCCGGCGCTACCGGCAGCGGCGTCCTCAGCCTGGTCCTCGGCGGCGTGGGCGACCTCGCGGGCAATGCCGGCCGCGGCACCGCCCGCAGCCTCGGCTATTCGGTCGAGACCCAGGGCCCGGCCCTGGCCGCGGCGATCCCGGTGTCCGACACGGCGCTCAAGGCCGGCGACACGGCCACCGTCCGCTTTGTCTTCACCGAGGCGGTGAGCGGCTTCACCGTGGACGACGTCAGCGTGCCGAACGGCAGCCTGTCCGACCTGGCTTCGCAGGACGGCGGCATCAGCTGGAGCGCGACCCTGGCGCCGGCCGCCGGCGCCAGCAGCGCCGCCAACGTGCTGACGCTCGACCTGGGCGGGATCACCGACCTGGCCGGCAACGTGGGCGCCGGCAGCGCCACCAGCGTCAGCTATGCGGTGGACAACGCGCGGCCGGCCCTGGCCGCGCCCATCCGCTTCTCGCAGAACACGCTCAAGAGCGGCGAGCATACGACCGTGAGCTTCAGCTTCACCGAGGCGGTGAGCGGCTTCACGGCCGAGGACGTGCGCGTGCCGGATGGCACGCTGCTGGGCCTGGCTTCGGCGGATGGTGGCTTTACCTGGACCGCGCTGCTGGTGCCGCATGCCGGCGCCCGCAGCAGCGGCAATGTACTGACCCTCGACTACGCGGGCATCACCGACCTGGCCGGCAACGCGGGCAGCGGCGTGGCCAGCAGCCCGGCATACGCGGTGAATACCATCGGGCCGGCACTCGCCGCGCCGATCGCCATTTCCGACAGCATGCTGACCAGCGGCGAGACGGCGGTCGTCACCATCGTGTTCACCGAAGCCATCACCGGCTTCACGCTCGACCGGCTAAGCGCGCCGAACGCCGTGCTCTCCGGCCTGGCCAGCAGCGACGGCGGCCTGACCTGGACCGTGGCCCTGGCCCCGCTGGCCGGTACCAGCGTGGCCGGCAACACTGTGAGCCTCGACCTGGGCGGCATCCGCAACCTGGCCGGCAACGCCGGCAGCGGCACCGCCGTCGGCGCCAGCTACACCGTCGACACGCAGGCGCCAACCGCCACCGTGAGCATCTCGGACACCGCGCTGGCGGCAGGCGACAACGCGCAGGTGACCATCGCCTTCAGCGAGCCGGTAAGCGGCTTCGACCCGGCGGCCGTGCAGGCCACGGGCGGCAGCCTCGGCGCGTTTTCCAGCACCGACGGCGGACGCACCTGGAGCGCGGTGTTCACCCCAACCGCGCAGACCAGCGCACCCGTCAACCACATCAGCCTCGACCTCGCCGGCGTGCGCGACATGGCCGGCAATGGCGGCGCCGGCAGCGTGGCCTCGCAGGCCTTCGCGGTCAATACCATCACCACGCCGCAGGTGGAGCCGCCGGTCACCGGCACCGTGGACGGCGTCCCGGTCACCCTCCAGACCGGAACGGTCGATCCCGCCACCGGCCTGCCCGGCAAGGTCATCACGGTTCCGATCGTGACGCCGGCCCGCGCCGACGATCCGGCATCCCCGCATGGCGGCCTGGCCGACATTCCGCTCGGCCTGATCAGCGCATCCGGGCCGCGCACCGATCTGCTGCTCAGCCTTCCGGTCGGGACCGGCATGCGCGCCGAGGGGCCGTCGGGCCTGCTCGACAATGGACAGGCGCTGGTCGACCTGATCCGCCGCATCGAGCAGCATGCCGGCGCCGACGCCGGCGCCCGCCAGGACCTGGCCGGGCAAGGCCGCGATTTCCTGTCCAGCCTGGCGCCCGACACCCTGCTGCAGTCCAGCACCCTGGTGCTCTCGGCAGCGCCAGGCACGGGCACGCCGCCGGACATCCTGCTCAGCAGCGGTGCGCGCGGCGCTCCTGGCCCGGGCCAGACCGCGATCGGCCTGGTGGTGGACGCCACCGGACTGCCGGCCGGCGCCACGCTGCAATTGAATCACGTGGACTTCGCGGCGATCATCGGCGCGGTCACCCTGCGTGGCGGCGAGGGCCGCAACCACGTGGTGGGCGACGGCGCCAGCCAGAACATCTTCCTGGGCGCCGAAGACGACATCCTGCTCGGCGGCGGCGGCAACGACATCATCAGCAGCGCCGGCGGCAACGACGTGCTGGACGGCGGGGACGGCGACGACATCGTGGTCGGCGGCATCGGCAACGACCGTCTTGCGGGCGGCGCCGGCGACGACGTCCTGCAGGGCGGGCGCAGCAGCGTGGGCGGCTGGCAGTTCTTCCTGGACGAGGCTGGTGTCCTGCAGGCGCGCCACGAGACGGCGCTGTTCGTGCCAGGCCAGGACGAGCGCCTGGCGCTGGGCGAACTGGACGGCGCGGCAAAGGGACTGTCCTTCCTCGCCGCCGACAAGGCGGCGCTGTCGGGCCTGTCGCTGCTGTACCACGCGGCCTTCGGCCGCGCCCCCGACCTGGAAGGCCTGGCCTACTGGGCCGGCACCGACCTGGGCACCGTGGCCGGGCAGCTGCTGCAGTCCACCGAATGGAGGGATGGCGCCGGCGCCGGGCTGTCCGATGCCGCCTTCGTCCAGGCGCTGTACCAGAACGCCTTCGGCCGCCCGGCCGACAGCGGCGGGCTGGCGTTCTGGACCGCGCAGCTGGCGGGCGCCGCGGGCACGCCGGCACTGGGCCGGGCCGAGCTGCTGCAAGCCCTGGCCCAGAGCCTGGAACACCGCCAGGCCTGGCATACCGCGGACGGCTACCTGATCGGCCTTGGGCGCGTCGGCCGCGAGCACGGCTGGATCGCCGGCAGCGGCGACGACCGGCTCGAGGGCGGCGCCGGCAGCGACCTGCTGGTCGGCGGCGACGGCATCGATACCGCCGTCTACGCCGGCAGCATGCGCGACTACCGCTTCATGATCGATCGCGCAGGCCAGCTGAAGGTGGCCAGCGCCGCCGGCAACGATGTCGACCAGTTGTCCGGCATCGAACTGGCCGAGTTCAGCGACGGCATCATCGACCTCGGTTTCCTCCAGGGCAACTCCGCCCAGATGGCGCAGCTGACCCGGCTGGGCTTGTTGTACCAGGCGCTGTTCGACCGCGCCGGCGACCTGGCCGGCCTGCAATGGTGGATGGGACGCGGCGACGACGGCGCCCAGCTGGTGCGCGACTTCACCGGCACGGCGGAGTTCAAGGCGCGCTACGCGGGCACGGACGACGCCGCCTTCGTCAAGGCGCTGTTCGACAATGCAGGCCTGGACGCGGCGGCTGCGGGCGGCACGGCCTACTGGGAGGCCTACCTGGCCACCCACGACCGTGCCGAGCTGATCGGCAACTGGCTGCAGAACGGCGAGGTCGCGAACGCCCAGTTCGCCGGCCAGGGCCTGTGGCTGTTCTGATGTGATCCTGGCATGGCCGGGGTGGCGCAACAACGCGCCCCGGCCGTGCGCGCGAAGGCGAATGACTTCGGGCCGCCATCTGGCTATAATCTCGCCCTTCGCACCCAGGATTTCGCCATGTCACTGCTTGACCACCAGCTTGAATTGCTGTCGCCCGCCAAGACCGCCGAGATCGGTCGCGAGGCCATCCTCCATGGCGCCGACGCGGTGTACATCGGCGGCCCCGCCTTCGGCGCGCGCCACAATGCCAGCAATCCACTGGAAGACATCGCCGACCTGACCGCCTTTGCCCACCGCTACCGCGCGCGCATCTTCGTGACCATGAACACGATCATGCACGACAGCGAACTGGAACTGGCGCGCCAGCAGATCTGGCAGCTGTACGAAGCCGGCGTCGATGCCCTGATCATCCAGGACATGGGCCTGCTTGAAATGGACCTGCCGCCGATCCAGCTGCACGCCAGCACCCAGTGCGATATCCGCACCGTCGAAAAGGCGAAATTCCTGGGCGAGGTGGGCTTTTCGCAGCTGGTGCTGGCGCGCGAGCTCACCGTCGAGCAGATCCGTAGAATCAAGGCGGAAGTGGACACCCCGCTCGAGTATTTCGTGCATGGCGCCCTGTGCGTGGCGTTCTCTGGCCAGTGCTATATTTCGCACGCCGACACCGGCCGCAGCGCCAACCGCGGCGACTGCTCGCAGGCCTGCCGCCTGCCTTACACCCTGAGCGACGGCCAGGGCCGTGTGGTAGCCTACGAAAAGCACCTGCTGTCGATGAAGGACAACGACCAGAGCCGCAACCTGGAAGCCCTGGTCGATGCCGGCATCCGCTCGTTCAAGATCGAGGGCCGCTACAAGGACATGGGCTACGTGAAGAACATCACGGCCCACTACCGCCTGCTGCTGGACGAACTGCTCGAGCGCCGTCCGGAATTCGCGCGCGCCTCCAGCGGCAACACCCGCGTGCTATTCACCCCCGACGTGGACAAGAACTTCCACCGCGGCCATACCGATTATTTCGCACTCGGCCGCCAGGACGACATCGGCGCCTTCGATTCGCCCAAGTACATCGGCGTCGAGCTGGGCACGGTGACCCGCATCGGCCCGGACTTCATCGAGCTGGCCACCAACGCGCCGATGGCCAATGGCGACGGCCTGAACTACATGAACAAGCGCGAGACGGTCGGCATCCAGGCGAATACGGCGCACAAGCTGGGCGAGGACGAGGACGGCCAGCGCTGGCGCGTGTTCCCGAACGAGGTGGTCAAGAGCCTGGCCGGCCTGAAGGTCGGCACCATCGTGCACCGCAACCGTGACCACCAGTGGGAATCGGCGCTGACCAAGAAATCCTCGGAACGCAAGGTGCGCGCCGACCTGCTGCTGGCCGACGTGCCGGACGGCCTGGTGCTGACCATCCGCGACGAGGACGGCATCGAGACCGTGACGAGCGCCGCGATCGCCCTGCAGCAGGCCCAGCAGGCGGCGCAGGCGGAAGCCTCGCTGCGCACCAATATCGCCAAGCTCGGCAACACGATGTTCGAGGCCGGCACGGTCGAGCTGCAACTGTCGCAGCCCTGGTTCGTGGCATCGAGCGCCATCAACGCCCTGCGCCGCGACGCCGTCGCCGCCCACGAGCTTGCCCGCCTGGCCGCCTGGGCGCGTCCGCAGCGCAAGGCAGCCAGCGTACCGCCGGCCGTGTATCCGGAACAGCACCTGAGCTACCTGGCCAACGTCTACAACGAACAGGCGCGCGCCTTCTACCACAAGCACGGTGTGCAGCTGATCGATGCGGCCTACGAGGCGCACGAGGAAGCGGGCGAAGTGTCCTTGATGATCACCAAGCACTGCCTGCGCTTCTCCTTCAACCTGTGCCCGAAGCAGGCCAAGGGCGTGCAAGGTGTGCAGGGCCAGGTGCGGGCCGAGCCCATGACCCTGGTCAGCGGCAACGAGCGCTACACCCTGCGCTTCGACTGCAAGCCCTGCGAGATGCACGTGGTGGGTGCAATGAAGGACAACATCCTGAAGCAGCCGCCGCCTTCGGCCGTGCCCTACAGCCCGCTGGTCTTCCACAAGCAGCGTCCGCGGGCCTGATTTGACCAGCTGGTAAAAAAACAAGGCCACCGACTTGCGCGGTGGCGTTTTGCTGCCTGCGGGGTGCGCCGGGCGGTTTCAGTCCACTGTGGCGCCGCTCTGCTTCACGACTTTCGACCAGCGCGCGTGTTCGGCCTGCACGAACTTCGCGAAGTTCTCGGGCGTGTCGCCCACGAAATCGGAACCGGTATCGGCCAGCACCTTCTGGAACTCGGGTCCCTTCATCACCTTGATCGCCTCGGCATTGATCTTCGCCAGCACCGGCTTGGGTGTCTTGGCCGGAGCAAAGAAGCCGTACCAGGCATAGGATTCGATCTGCGGCAGGCCGGCCTCGGCGAAGGTCGGCACATCCGGCAGCAACGGCGAGCGCTTGGCGCTCGAGATGGCGATCGGCTTCACCTTCCCGCTCTTAATGTGGGGCATGATCGCGATGGTGCTGTCGAACATCATCGGGATATGCCCGCCCAGCAGGTCGGAGATGGCCGGCGCCGAACCCTTGTAGGGCACGTGGGTCATTTCCAGCTTCGTGACGCTGGCAAACAGTTCGCTGGTCAGGTGCTGTGGCGTACCGTTGCCCGAGGAACCATAGGAAAACTGGCCTTTCTTCGCCTGGATATGGGCCATCAGCTCCTTCAGGTTCCTGGCCGGCACCGACGGGTGGGCCACCAGTACCAGCGGCACGCGCAGCAGGTTCGTCACCGGCGCCAGGTCCTTGAGCGGATCGAAGCTCATGTTGCGGTACAGGCTGGGATTGATGACGATCGGCGCGCTCGACGTGATCAGCAGGGTGTAGCCGTCCGGCTTGGCGCGGGTGACGGCGGCGGTCCCGATGTTGCCGCCGCCACCGGCCCGGTTGTCGATCACGAAGGACTGGCCCAGGGCCTGGGTCAGTCCCTTGGCAAGGGGGCGCGCCGCGATGTCGGATGGGCCGCCGGGGGGCCACGGCACCACCACCGTGACAGTCGAGGCCGGCCAGTTCTGCGCCTGCGCGCTGAACGAAACGACCGATGCGGAAAGGGCGCATGCCAGGGCGCAGGCAAGGTGTGTCGCGGTGCCGAAGAGTGCTCGCATAGTCTCCATCCTTTGTTAGAAAATTGACATGGACGGACAGTGTAGCGCATTCGGTGCACTGCCCGGCCTGTTCTCCTAGCCGAACAGCTTGTTCGCGGTGCGGGCGATCAGCTCGCCCTGGTGGCGTGCACCGCCCAGTTCGAGCTGGCTGGGCTGGCGCTCGCCCTGGCCGCCGGCGATGGTCGAGGCGCCATACGGACTGCAGCCGGTGATCTCGTCGAGCGTCATCTGACCGGCATAGCTGTACGGCAGCCCGACCACGGTCATGCCGAAGTGCAGCAGATTCGTGATGATCGAGAACAGGGTCGTTTCCTGCCCGCCGTGCTGGGTCGCGGTCGAGGTGAAGGCGCCACCCACCTTGCCGTTGAGCGCACCGCGCGCCCACAGGCCGCCGGTCTGGTCGAGGAAGGCCGCCATTTGCGACGGCATGCGGCCGTAGCGGGTAGGCGCGCCGATGATGATGGCGTCGTAGTCGGGCAGCTCGTCCACGGTGGCGATCGGCGCCACCTGCTGCAGCTTGAAATGGGCTTTGCTGGCGATCTCTTCCGGCACCGTTTCCGGCACGCGCTTCAGGTCCACCGTCGCGCCGGTGGAACGCGCCCCTTCGGCCACAGCATTGGCCATCTGCTCGATATGGCCATAGGTCGAGTAATACAGCACCAGTACTTTCGACATGCCCGCCTCCTGTCAGTCAATGGCAAGATCCCATTGTGCTGCAAATACGGCGCAGGCGGCACGCGCCTGGCGCGGCGCGGGGACCGCCTAGATCCAGTAGATGAACGCCGCCAGCGCCAGCACCAGGCCGACGCGGACCAGGTTGTAGACGCTGCGGTTCCAGGCCTTGACGCGGCGCCGGTACTGGCCCATGTAGAAGGAAATGCGGAACAGCTTGCTCACCAGGCCGACCTGGTCGCCGCTCTCGTTGGGCGAGGCGGCGGCGGTCATCAGGGTGCGGCCCAGCCAGCGGTTGACCGCCCCCATCCAGCGGTAGCGCATCGGCCGCTCAACGTCGCAGAACAGGATCACCCGGTCGCTCTCGCTGCCATTGATGGCCCAGTGAATATAGGTCTCGTCAAAGACCACGCCCTGCCCGTCGCGCCAGCTATGGCGTTCACCATCGACCTCGATGAAGCAGCGGTCGTCGTTCGGCGTGGCCAGGCCCAGGTGGTAGCGCATCGAGCCGGCGAAGGGATCGCGGTGCGGGTTCAGCTTGCCGCCCGGCGGCAGTTCGGCGAACATGGCCGCCTTCACCGAGGGAATCGACTGCAGCAGCGCATGGGTCTGCGGACACAGGCGCGCGGCCGATGGATGGCTGGCGTCGTACCACTTCAGGTAGAAGCGCTTCCAGCCATTCTTGAAGAAGGAGTTGAAGCCGGCGTCGTCGTTCTGCTCGGCGGCCTTGATCTTCTTCAGGGCCAGCAGTTGCTCGGCTTCGGCGCGGATGATGGGCCAGTTCTCCTGCAGGCGCGCCAGTTCCGGAAATTCGCTCACCGGGATGAAGGGCGTGCTCGGCACCCGGGAAAACTTGTGCATGAAGATGTTGATCGGCGCCATGAACGACGAATGATCGAACAGCTGGCGCCGGAACGGCAGACGGACCCGGCCGCGGAAGTGGATATGCAGGATCGACAGGATATAGAACCCGACCACGAACCACTTCATTGCATCCTCCGCCAACCTGGCTTGCCCGATAAGGGACGCAGGATACCATAAGGACCGGCCGGCCGTTGCCGGCGGGTCGCCATTCCGTGGGGCGCGATTGTGCCGGCAAAACCAGGGCCTTGCCGGCAGGGTGATCCGGCGCGCGGCCGGATTCAGGGAAACTCAGTGCTGGACCGAGGTGATCGCATACCCTTTTTCGCCGATCTGGCCGGCCACGTTGCGGATGTCGTAGTCGTCCAGCTGGTCGGCATCGTCGGCCACTTCGATGGCGCGGACCTCGATCTCCCAGTCGGTGTTGGTGGCTTCTTCGGGGATGTTGCGTGCTTCGGGTACTGCCAGGTAGGACAGCTTTCCGTTGGTTTCTGCTCTACGGTAAATATCCAGGCGCATAGTCGTTTCCTCAAAGTCAAAGCCCGCTTTCCCAATGAAAGCCGGCAATTCCACAGTAGAAGATCCAGGCACTGTCGTCTGTTAACTGGGCCACGCAGCCATGCGCCCGGCGCAGGCCGCGCCGCCGCTCAGCGGCCGGGAGAGGCCCCGAGGATCCGGGCCGGCAGCATCACGATGGCGCGCAGCAGTTCGAACACGGCGTCGACGCCGATGCCGAGCAGCCGGAACGGCAGCAGCAGCAGCCAGACCAGCGGATACAGCACCAGGGCCAGCAGCGCGATCGGCCAGCACAGGAACAGCAGTAGCAACCATAGCAGGAAACCCAACATTGTTCTCGCTCCTTTGAATGCCGTCACAACCGCTGCGGGTTGACGGCGCAGGGATACTATAGTTCCCTGTTGCGCAGCAGACAATCCATCTGCGACGGATGGGGCAAATGGCAGGGCGAACGGAGGAAATGCGCGCCTGGATGGCACGGCTGGATAGCGCCGGGATGCAGGCGCGCGGCGGGGCCGCCGCTGCGCCTGCTCCGGCTAGTGAAGGGGCTGGCGGGAGGGGCCGGCCTTGCCGGCCCGGGAGATCAGGCGAACGCGGCCAGCTGTTCGTGGACGCGCTGGTTGACGACCTGGGCCCGCAGCGAGGCCTGCAGCGACGGAATCGAGCCGCCGGCGCGGTACTGGAAGGCGATGTGCAGCAGGTCGCCCGCCTCCACCTTCAGCGGCTGGGCCAGCGGCAGGGTCATGTAATGGTTCAGCCAGTCGATCGTGGTGGCGCGCTCCTGCAGCACGGCCAGCACGTTCTTGGTGATGAAGCGCATCGCGTTCAGGGTACCGCTGCGTTCGGCCACGATTCCGCCTTCCCAGGAGAACACGCTGTCCACCTGCTGGCTGAAGTCGATCAGGCTGTACACGGCCGGCTGTCCCAGCTCGACGGTACCCGGATAGACGACGCCGGTTTCCTGGAACTGGACGATGGGCGCGTAAAAGCCCTCGAAATCGTATTCCTGTTCGATCGGCTGGGCCGCCATGATCACCGCTTCCGGCATGAACACCGGCAGCGGGCCGCCGAATTTCGCCAGGTAGCGGCGCTTGAAGGATTCGATCACCTCGACCTGCTTTTCACGCAACATGCCGACATGGATCATCTCGCAGATCACCACGTCCACCGGTTCCGGCGGCAGGTAGTCGAAAGCGTCGGCATGGATCACCTCGACCTTGTGGCCGTTCGGATTCATCGCCAGGAACTTGCGCGCCTCGCGCACCATGTCGGGGTTGAACTCCACGCAGTACACCTTGGCGGCCTGCTGGGCCGCGAAGAAGGACAGCACGCCGGTGCCGCCGCCCAGTTCCAGCACCTTGGCGCCGGGGCGCACGGCGTAGTGGATTGCCGACTTGAAGCTGTGCATCCGGTTCTGGTCCATCAGCATGTTGTGATGGTAGTGCACTGGAATGAACTGCCCCAGGTAGCAGCTTTCGATTTCGCGTTCGTTCAGCATGGTAAGTCCTTGTCCTTCAGGGTCGTTGTACCGTGAAGACATTATGGCCAAGGATGCATGCCGCCCATGCGTGGAGCTGCGGGGTGTTTACCGCCCAGTTTTGAACGAACGTGGAAAATTCAGCGCCCGGACGCTGGAACGGCGGCGGAAATGGCGGCGGCGATGTCGGTGTGGCCGGCCCGGTCGGCGATCCGGGCCGCGCTCAAGCCCTCGGTGTTGCGCAACCCCGGACTGGCGCCGGCTTCCAGCAGCAGGCGCACCATGCCCGGCTGGCCCTCGCGCGCCGCCATCATCAGCGGCGTATATGCACCGCTAGCGCGCGGCGACAGGGCGTCGAGCCTGGCCCGGCGCGCGATCAGGAGGCGCGCGATATCCTCGCTGCCGCTGGCCGCGGCATAGTGCAGCGGCGTCCAGCCCTCGCGGTCGGCCTTCGCGCCCCTGGCGAGCAGGGCTTCGGCGGCGCGCCGGTTGCCCTTGTAGGCCGCCATCATCAGTGCGGTGTTGCCGTTCATGGCCTGGGCTTCGAGGTCGATGCCGGGCAGGCGCAGCAGCGCCTCGAACACCCGCATCGACCCTTCGCGCACGGCCAGCACCAGGGCCGGCTCGCCGCCCAGCGGATTGACGGTGTTCGGATCGACCTCGGCGCCGGCCAGCTCGCGCACCTCATCGACATTGTCGAGCTGTACCGCGCGGAAGAAACTGGCCACCTGGGCGGGCGTTGCCGCGGCGGCCAGTCCGGCCTGCGATGCGGCTGCCGCCAGGCAGGCGAGGAAAATGGCGCGGCGCAGGATCGTCATGGTCTCACGCCCGGGCAGTCTGGAACAGGTGGAAGAAATTCGCACTGGTGCGCTCCGCGACCTCGCGCAGCGACACGCCTTTCAGGTTGGCGATGAACTCGCCCACGTGGGCGACATAGCCGGGTTCGTTCATCTTGCCGCGGAAGGGCACCGGCGCCAGGTAGGGCGAGTCGGTCTCGATCAGCATGCGCTCGAGCGGCACGGCCTTGGCCACTTCCTGCAATTCCCTGGCGCTCTTGAAGGTGACGATGCCGGAGAAAGAAATATAGAAACCCTGCTCCATGGCGGCCTGCGCGACCTCGAGCGATTCGGTGAAGCAATGCATCACGCCAGCCACGCCGCCGGCGTCAAGGCCGGCGCCCTCTTCCCGCATGATGCGGATGGTATCGGCAGACGCGGAACGGGTGTGGATGATCAAGGGCTTGCGCGTCTCGCGCGAGGCGCGGATGTGGGTGCGGAAGCGCTCGCGCTGCCATTCGAGGTCGCCTTCCAGGCGATAGTAGTCGAGGCCGGTCTCGCCGATGGCGACGACCTTCGGATGGTCCGCCAGCGCAACCAGCTGCTGCACGCTTGGCTCGGGGGTGTCTTCGTAGTCGGGGTGCACGCCGACCGAGGCGAAGATGTGCGGGTGCTGCTCGGCAAGGGCCAGCACCTGCGGGAAGTCCGGCAGGTCGACCGACACGCACAGCGCGTGGGTCACCTTGTTCTCGGCCATCCTGGCCAGGATCTCGGGCATCCGGGCCGCCAGTTCCGGAAAATTGATGTGGCAGTGGGAATCGATGAACATGGCGGTATTGTACGCGAGGCCACGGCGCGGCTCAGGCCACCCGCTTGCCAAGGATGACCAGGTCGCGCTCGATCCCGTCCAGGTTCGCCACGCGCGGGAAATGCGCCCACTTCTCGAAGCCGTACTTGCCGAACAGCGCCAGGCTGCGCGCGTTGTGGCCGAAGATGAAGCCCAGCAGGGTATGCACGGCCACCTGCGGCGCATGGGCGATCGCCAGTTCCAGGCAATAGCGTCCCAGGCCACGGCCGCGCGCGCTTTCCGCGATATAGATCGAGACCTCGGCCGTGCCCGCGTAGGCCGGGCGGCCATAGAAATTCGAGTAGGACAGCCAGCCCAGCACTTCCGGCTGGGCGCGCCCGTCCTCGGCGGCGTGGATCACCCACAAGGGCCGGCGCTCCGGCGTGTGATCGGCGAACCATTGCTCGCGCGATGCGACCGTGATCGGCTCGGTGTCGGCCGTGACTTCGCGCGAAGCGACGGTGGAGTTGTAGATGTCGACGATGACGGGCAGATCGTCACGGGTGGCGAGGCGGTGGACGTAGGACGGCATGGAAGGGAGAGAAGCGGAAACGGAAGCGAAACTACAGGGTATGGGTTGCGCGCGCCGAGCGCAGCGCCGCGCCGAGGATTTCCTCGATGCGCAGCCTGGCCTTCTGCCCGGCTTCGTCCGCCGGGAAGTGCACGCCGATGCCCTGCGCCTTGTTGTGGTTGGCGCCGGCCGGCGTGATCCAGGCCACCTTGCCGGCGATCGGGTACTTGTTCGGGTCGTCCATCAGCGACAGGATCAGGTAGATCTCGTCGCCGATCTTGTAGGGCTTGGTGGTGGGCACGAACATGCCGCCGTTCTTCAGGAACGGCATGTAGGCCGCGTACAGCGCCGCCTTTTCCTTGATCGCCAGCGACAGCACGGACGGCCGCGGCGGCTGCGGGGCGCTCGGGTCGGCGGGCATGGGGTTCATCGACATCCTTTCAGGCACAGCACGAAGTGTACTCAAGCAACATATCTTCGACAAACAATTTTGCCGACAGGGGATGGTCGGCCACCGCGCGCCGTTCGCCGGCCGCCTTGATCGCACGGTTCAGGCTGGCTACGGGCACGCGCGCGGCCAGCGCCGCCAGTTCCTTGCGGTAGCGCGGATAGTAGCGCACCTGGCCCGACAGCTTGAGCGCGAACACATCGTACAGCCAGCGCTGCTGCCACGCCACCAGCGCCGGCAAGGAGGCTTTCGCCAGCTTCTCGGCGGTGCGCAGGGCGCCATCGACCGCGGGCCGGGCCAGGAACTGGAGCAGGGTGTCGAGCTCCTCGCGGCTGCCGGCTTCGGCCTCGGCCAGGGCCGCCAGCGGCGCCCCGCCCTGCTCGCGCAGCCAGCTGTCGGCGTCCTGCACGCCCTGCGCCGAGAGCCAGGCCAGCGCCTCCTCGTGCGCAGGCATGGGCAGGGCGAACTTGCGGCAGCGCGACAGGATCGTCGGCAGCAGGCGGTCCAGGCTGTTCGAGGCGAGCAGGAACACGGTGCCGGGCGGCGGCTCCTCGAGGGTCTTGAGGAGCGCGTTCGAGGCCGGCATGTTCAGGCTTTCCGCCGGATACAGCAGCACCACGCGCAGGCCCTGGCGGTGGGTGGAGATGTTCATGAAGTCGGACAGGGCCCGCACCTGCTCGATCTTGATCTCCTTCGAGGGCGCCTTGCCGGCCTTGCCCGATTTGCCGGCCGGGGCGGGTTCCGCGCCGTCCTCGGCCTCGGCCGGAAGCTCGTCTTCCAGCGCTTCCGGGCGCACCCGGCGGTAGTCGGGATGGTTGTTCTGCGCGAACCAGCCGCAGGACACGCAGGCGCCGCAGGCGTGGCCGTCGGGCCGGCCGTTCTCGCACAGCAGGGCCTGGGCGAAGCTTTCCATGAAGCCGGCCTTGCCGACGCCTGCCGGACCGTGGAACAGGATGGCGTGCGGCAGGCGCGCGCGCATCTGCTGCAGGCGCGTCCAGGCGCCGGCCTGCCAGGGGTACATCGTCACAGCAGTTTCTCCAGCACGTGGCCGAGCTGCTCCTGGATCGCGGGAATGCTGCGGGTCGAATCGACCACCACGATGCGCCCCGGATCCTGGGCCGCCCGGCGCAGGTATTCATTGCGGCATTTTTCGAAGAAATCCGCCTCCTCGCGCTCGAACTTGTCGAGGCTGCGGGTGGCGTCCAGGCGTTCACGCGCCACCGCCAGCGGCACGTCGAACAGCAGGGTCAGGTCGGGCTGCAGGCGCGGGTGCACCCAGGCTTCGAGCGCTTCCAGCTTGGCGCGGTCCAGGCCGCGCCCCCCGCTCTGGTAGGCGAAGCTGGCATCGGTGAAGCGGTCCGACAGCACCCAGTCGCCGCGCGCCAGCGCCGGCTCGATGACCTGGGCCAGGTGCTCGCGCCGGCTGGCGAACATCAAGAGGGCCTCGGTCTCGAGGTGCATCGTTTCATGCAGCAGCAATTCGCGCAGCTTTTCACCGAGCGCCGTGCCGCCCGGTTCGCGGGTGGCGACCACGCGCTTGCCGCGTCCCGCCAGCCAGTCGCGCACGAAGCCGATGTGGGTCGACTTGCCGGCGCCGTCGATGCCCTCAAAAGTGATGAACTTGCCTGTCAATTCCGTTGCGCCCCGCTTCATTGCCTGATCCGGCGCTGGTACTGGTTCACGGCGCGGTTGTGGTCGTTCAGGTTGTCCGAGAACTGGCTGGTGCCGTCGCCCCGCGAGACGAAGTACAGGGCCCCGGTCTTGGCCGGCGCCAGCGCCGCCGCCAGCGACTGCACGCCGGGCAGCGAGATCGGGGTCGGCGGCAGCCCGGCCCGGGTATAGGTATTGTAGGGCGTATCGGTCTGCAGGTCTTTCTTGCGGATGTCGCCCGCGTAGCGCTCGCCCATGCCGTAGATCACGGCCGGATCGGTCTGCAGCATCATGCCGACCCGCAGGCGGTTGACGAACACGCCGGCGATCATGCCACGCTCGCTTTTCTGGCCGGTTTCCTTCTCGATGATCGAGGCCATGGTCAAGGCTTCGTAGGGCGTCTTGTACGGCAGGCTCGGGTCGCGCGACTCCCAGGCAGCCTTCAGGTGCTCCAGCATGGCCTGGTGGGCCTGCTTGTAGATCGCCAGTTCCGACGAGCCCTTGGCGAACAGGTAGGTATCCGGGAAGAACAGGCCTTCGGGCTGGGTATAGTCGGCCGAGATCTTCTTCATCAGCGCTTCGTCCGACAGCTGCACGGTGTCGTGCCGCAGGCGCGGGTGGGCGGCCAGCGCGGCGCGCATCTGCCTGAAGGTCCAGCCTTCCACGATGGTCACGGCTTCCTGCGCGAACTCGCCGCGCACCAGCTGGCTCAGCAGGCGGCGCGGCGAAGTGTTCGGCTTGAGCTCGTAGCTGCCGGCCTTGATCCGGCCGGCCTCGCCCGTGACCCGCGCCAGGATGTTGAACAGCTGCGGGTTGAGCGGCACGCCGGCCTTGGCCATCTGCTGCGCCGCGGCACCCACGCCGCTGCCGGGTTCGATCGTGAACGGGATCTCCGGCCCCGCCGTCGTCAGCGGACGCTTGGCCCAGTACGAGAAACCGGACCCCGCCGCCACCGCGACGATGACGCCGGTAACCAGGAGTTTTTTGATGAATGCCATAGATTGTTTTGGTTTGCGCCCTGGCTTTCCGCCCTTCCGGCGCGATTTTGCCGACATCTTTATAATGAGCCCGTAATGATAATGCTTAATCGCTCATACTAACCGGATTTATGCCTAACTGGACAGACACTCTCTCCGCGCTCGGCGCCCGCTTCCACATCGACGAGGCGGCCACGGTCGAGGACTTCGGCCGGCCGCTCGCTGCCGCTGAACTGGCCGACGGGTTCGTGGCCGTGGTCACCGACCTCGGCATCATTGCCGCCGACGGTCCCGATGCCGCCAGTTTCCTGCACAGCCAGCTCACCAACGACGTTACCCACCTGGGCCGTCAACAGGCGCGCCTGGCCGGCTACTGCAGCCCGAAAGGCCGCCTGCAGGCCAGCTTCCTGGTGTGGCGCGGCGCCGGCAGCGACATGGACTCCATCTACCTGCAGTTGCCGCGCGCGCTCCAGGCGCCGCTGCAAAAGCGCCTGTCGATGTTCGTGCTGCGGGCCAAGGCCAGGCTGCGCGACGCCACCGGGGATGCCGCGTTCGCGGCCGTGCTCGGCCTTGGCGGCGCGCGCGCCGAAGCCGCGCTGCGTCGCCACGTGCCCAGCCTGCCGGACGCGCCATATGGCAAGACCGAGGATGCGACCGGCACCGTGATCCGCCTGGCCGACGCGTTCGGCGCGCCGCGCTACCTGTGGCTGACGAGCGAGGAAGCGGCCGCCGCGGCCCTGCCCACGCTGGCCGCCGCGCAGTCGGCAGGACTCGTGCTGGGCGGCAGCCAGGCCTGGCAGCTGGCGGCGATCCATGCCGGCGTGCCGGGCATAACCGCCGCGACCCAGGAGCAATTCGTGCCGCAAATGGTCAACTTCGAGCTGCTGGGCGGCGTCGACTTCAAGAAGGGCTGCTATCCGGGCCAGGAGATCGTCGCGCGCAGCCAGTATCTCGGCAAGCTCAAGCGCCGTACGGCGCTGGCCACGGTCGCCAATCCGGCCGCCCGCGCCGGCGACGAAGTGTACTCGATGGCCGACCCTGGCCAGCCCTGCGGAATGGTGGTCAACGCCACCGCGAACGGCCTGGGCGGCGCCGACCTGCTGGTCGAGCTGAAGCTGGGCGCGCTGGGCGAGGATGTACGCCACGGCGCCCCTGGCGGGCCGGCCCTGGCCTTCCAGCAGCTGCCCTATCACCTCGACCCGCTCGAGCTCTAGGGTCCGCCGCCGATGATCGACCTGTACGTCTACTACAAGGTGCGCGACACCGACGCCGCCCACCTTGCACCCCGGGTGCGCGCCATGCAGGCGCAGCTGGGCTCGCCTGCACAGCTGAAGCGCCGCCCCGAGGCGCGCGCGGGCCTGCAGACCTGGATGGAGGTTTACCCGTCCGTACCAGCCGCGTTCGCCGGCGCCGTCGAGCAGGCGGCGCTGGAAGCCGGCCTGCACTCCTTCATCGACGGACCGCGCCGGTCCGAAGTCTTCACGGATCTGCCCAGTTCCCTATAAACCATGTGCCTGATCGTTTTTGCCTGGCAAGTGCTGCCTGGCGTGCCCGTCATCGCCGCCGCCAACCGCGACGAATTCTACGACCGCCCGGCGGCCCCGGCCGCGCCCTGGCCGGACCATCCCCATGTCATCGCCGGCCGCGACCTGCAAGGCGGCGGCAGCTGGATGGGAGTGACGACCGTGGGTCCGAACGGCCCGCGCTTCGCCGCCCTCACGAATATCCGCGGTCCGGCCGAGCGCCGGCCGGATGCGCCCTCGCGCGGCGAACTGGTGGCCGGCTTCCTCACCGGCAGCCTGGATGCGGCCGCCTACCTGGAGGGGGTGATCGCGCGCGGCGACGTCTACAACGGCTACAACCTGGTGCTGGGCGACCGCGATGCCCTGTACTGGTATTCGAACCGCGGCGCGGGCGATCCGCGCAACGGCCAGCCGCTCGAGCCAGGCCGCATCTACGGCATCTCGAACGGCCTGCTGGATGCGTCCTGGCCGAAGGTGCTACGCACGAAAGCGCAGTTCGCCAGCCTGCTGTGCCAGGGAGCGCCGGAAGACGCCTATTTCGAGATGCTGGCCGACACCACGCGCGCACCGGACCTGCGCCTGCCGGAAACCGGCATGCCGATCGAGGTCGAGCGCATGCTGTCCCCGGTCTGCATCGAGTCCGACGGCTACGGTACCCGTACCTCGACCGTGGTCAAGCTCTACCACGAGGGTGTGCCGGAACTGCACGAGCGCGTGCTCCAGCCCTGCCCGTGAGCGGGTGGCGGCACGGGCCCGGTTGCGTCACGCGCGCCGCGGCTTGAGCGCGGCTTTCAGCATGCCGGTCAGTTCCGGCATGGCGGCGTAGGGATCGGCGGGCTGCTTGCCCTGCACGATGGCGGCGAAGCGTTCCTCGGCCGTGCGCAGCGCCTGTGGATGGGAGTAGATGTAGAAGCGTCCATCGCGGATCGCATCGAAGGTGATGCGCGCCACGTCCCCGGCCGTCACCTTGCCCGACTGCACCGCCTTCTCTGTCATCGCCTGGGCCGCCATCTGGCTGGCCGTGATGCCTTCCTCGCTGGCCAGGTCGTCCGGCCGGGTGCGGTGCGACCGGGCGATCCCGGTCGGCACGAAATAAGGGCACAGCACCGAGGCCCCGATCGGCGCCTCGACCAGCGCCAGGTCGTGGTACAGGGTTTCCGTGAGCGCCACCACCGCGTGCTTGGAAACGTTATAGACCCCCATCGCCGGCGGCGCCAGCAGCCCGGCCATCGAGGCCGTGTTGACGATGTGGCCCGCATAGCCGGGATCGCGCGCCGCGCACTCCAGCATGACCCGGGTGAACACCCGTACTCCGTGGATCACGCCCCACAGGTTCACGCCCAGCACCCATTCCCAGTCCTGCTCCGAGTTTTCCCACACCAGGCCGCCGGAACCGACTCCGGCATTGTTGAACACCAGGTGCACGCAGCCGAAGCGGGCGATCGCGGAATCGGCCAGTTCCTGCACGTGCGCGCCCTTGCTGACATCGCACACCATGGCCAGCACCTCGGCCCCGCCATCCAGCAATTCCGCGGCAGCCCCTTCCAGGGCCTTGGCCTGCACGTCGGCCAGCACCAGCTTCATGCCCAGGCCGGCGGCGATGCTGGCGAATTCGCGCCCCAGGCCGCTGGCGGCCCCGGTGATGACGGCCACCTTGCCGTGAAAGTCCTTCATGTCCTTTTCTCCTCCATGCCGTGCGCCGGCTCAGACACAGGACACGCCGCCGTCCACCGCCAGCGTCTGGCCCGTGATGTGCTTGCCCGCGTCGGAAGCGAACAGCACCACCGCGCCCTTCAGGTCCTCGTCGTCGCCCAGGCGGTTCAGGGGCGCGTCCTTGGCCAGGCTCTCGGCGCCGAAGGCTGCCAGCACCGCCTTGGTCATCTTCGAGGGGAAGAAGCCGGGTGCGATCGAATTCACCGTGATGCCGTAGCGTCCCCATTCGCCAGCGAGCGCGCGCGTGAAGTTCACCACCGCACCCTTCGAGGTGTTATAGGCGATGGTCTGCATCGTGCCCGGCGGATTGCCGGCCAGCCCGGCGATCGACGAGATGCTGATGATACGCCCGTAGCGGCGTGGAATCATGGACAGCTTGCCCACCGCCTGGGTCACCAGGAAGATGCTGCGCACGTTCAGGTCCATCACCTTGTCCCAGGCTTCGAGCGGGTAGTCCTCGGCCGGCGCGCCCCAGCTGGCGCCCGCATTGTTGACCAGGATGTCGATCTGGCCGAGGCGCGCCATGGCCTCGGCGACGAAGGCGTGCACCTGGGCTTCGTCGGACAGGTCGGCGGCAATGCTCGACGCGTCGATGCCGCGCCCCTGCAGGTGGGCCACGGCGGCGTCGAGCTCGTCCTGCTTGCGCGCCGAGACCAGCACGCGCGCGCCCTGCTCGCCGAGCGCCTCGGCCATCTGCAGGCCGAGTCCGCGCGAGCCGCCGGTGACGATGGCGGTCTTGCCCTTGAGTGAGAAAAGTTCCTGGCTACTGCGCATGCTGGGTCTCCGTTGATGATCGGTTGCGTTGTTCCTGGTACGACCGGGCCTGTGCCTGCCCGTTCAGACTTCGTAATCCATGCACTGGCGTTCGGCCCGCACCGCGCCGATGAAGGGCACGACCGCCTGATGGACCGGATGCCCGGCATAGGCCTGCAGGGCGGCCCGGTCCGCGAATTCCGAATACAGCACCACATCGTAGCTCGCCTCGAGCCCGGGCTGCGCCAGCATCACCTCGAAGGCGAGCTGGCCCGGCACGAGCGCCGCGCAGGCATCGAGCCGGCGCTTCATTTCGCGCGCATTGGTGGCCTTGTCCGCACCCTCGGCTTCGTCCTTGAGCTTCCACATCACGATATGCTTGATCATTCGTCTTCCTTTGTACATGAATAGGCCTTCGCCGCGCACAGGGCCGGCGGCCGACGGCCGGATCAGCATAGCATGCTTTAGTACGGTCGTTCGTAAAATAATGGCAATCCCGCATTCCGCAATGCAGCATCCCATCCTCCAGAGTGAAGCAGTACGCGGCGCGGCGGGATGGCCATGCCATCAGCATGTCTTTGTCAGCTTCGTGTAAGTTTCAAGTAATTATCGTGTAAGGAAAGCGGCACACACTCCGCGACAGCTGACCGACAATCAGCGATCCGGTGACACAAAAACTTATACGGAGACACACATGGCAATTACACCCGGCATGACCGCCGGAGGGAAAGCTGCACCTTCCTCCGCCGGAATTACCAAAGAAGAGCGCAAGGTCATCTTCGCTTCTTCCCTCGGCACCGTGTTCGAATGGTACGATTTCTACCTCTACGGCTCGCTCGCCGCCATCATCGCCAAGCAGTTCTTCATCGGCGACCCCACCACCACCTTCATTTTCGCCCTGATGGCCTTCGCCGCCGGCTTCATCGTGCGCCCCTTCGGCGCGCTGGTGTTCGGCCGGCTCGGCGACATGATCGGCCGCAAGTACACCTTCCTGATCACGATCCTGATCATGGGCGCATCGACCTTCCTGGTCGGCCTGCTGCCCAGCCACGCGCAGATCGGCATCGCGGCGCCGATCATCCTGGTCACGCTGCGCATCCTGCAAGGCCTGGCGCTGGGCGGCGAGTATGGCGGCGCCGCCACCTACGTGGCCGAACACGCGCCGGAAGGCAAGCGCGGCTACTTCACCTCTTTCATCCAGACCACCGCGACCCTGGGCCTGTTCCTGTCGCTGCTGGTGATCCTGGGGACCCGCACGATCGTCGGCGAGGAAGACTTCGCGGCCTGGGGCTGGCGTATTCCCTTCCTGGTGTCGGTGCTGCTGCTGGGCATCTCGGTCTGGATCCGGCTCTCGATGAACGAGTCGCCGGCCTTCGCCAAGATGAAGGCCGAGGGCAAGACCTCGAAGGCGCCGCTGTCGGAAGCCTTCCTGAACTGGAAAAACGGCAAGATCGTCCTGCTGGCCCTGATCGGCCTGACCATGGGCCAGGCCGTGGTGTGGTACACCGGGCAGTTCTATGCCCTGTTCTTCCTGACCCAGACCCTGAAGATCGATGGCCCCACCGCCAACATCCTGATCGCCATCGCCCTGCTGCTGGCCACGCCCTTCTTCATCGTGTTCGGTGCGCTGTCGGACCGGATCGGGCGCAAGTGGATCATCCTGGGCGGTTGCGTGATCGCCGCGGCCACCTATTTTCCGATCTTCAAGGCCATCACCCATTACGGCAACCCGGCGCTGGAGCAGGCCATCAACAGCTCGCCGGTGGTGGTCGTGGCCGACCCGGCCTCCTGCCACTTCCAGGTCGACCCGAGCGGCACCCGCAAGTTCCCCTCGTCCTGCGACATCGCCACCCGCATGCTGACCAACGCCTCGGTGAGCTATACGACAGTGGCGGCGCCGGCCGGCAGCGTGGCGCAGATCAAGGTGGGCGAGCAGGTGATCGACTCGTTCAACGCGACCCTAACGCCTGACGGCCTCGACTTCGTCGCCGCCGACAAGGCGCGCCAGACGGCGCTGAACAAGGACGTGGTGGCCACGCTGAAGACCGCCGGCTATCCGGACAAGGCCGACCCGGCCCAGGTCAACAAGCCGATGCTGGTGCTGCTGCTGTTCATCCTGGTGCTCTACGTGACCATGGTGTATGGCCCGATCGCCGCCATGCTGGTCGAGATGTTCCCGACCCGCATCCGCTACAGCTCGATGTCGCTGCCCTACCACATCGGCAACGGCTGGTTCGGCGGCCTGCTGCCGACCATCTCGTTCGCCCTCGTGGCCGCCAACGGCAACATCTACTATGGCCTGTGGTATCCGATCATCATCGCCCTGGTGACGGTCGTGATCGGTGCGCTGTTCGTGCGCGAGACCAAGGACAACAACATCTACGCGGCCGACTGATTTGCCGCTGTCAAGGAACAATGCCGCTGGGAGCGCGAACCGCCCCCAGCGGCATGTTTCATGGCTTCGCGCCCGGGCGCCGTCCAGGTGCGCTATCGAGCAAGGGGCTCGACGGCCTGGCCAGCAGCAGCGCCAGCCAGGCGAGGAAGGAGAACGCGCGCGTAAAGCCGATGAAGCAGCAGAAATACACGAGCCATTGCGCAACACCGTCGGGCGAGCCGATGCCCGCCGCGCGCAGGGTCCACCAGGTGCAGGCCGTGCCGACCGCCCCCGACAGGCCTGCAAACCACCATTTCCGTTCCAGATTCGACATCGTTACCGCTCATGGTTGTGATCGAGTCGACGATGCTAGCACGCGATGCGCAGGGAAAAATCCGCATAAAACCACGCGCGCCTCCCGCAGGGGCGCTCAAGGCCTGCGCGGCAGCTCGATGCCGCCCAGCTTCCAGCTCCACGGGCCGTGGCGGTGCAGGATGAAGGCGCCGCCAACGCGGTCCTCGCGCGCGATCGCCACGCGGTTCCAGCTCCGGTACGACAGGGCATAGCGTGCTTCCCGGCGTCCTGCGTCGGCCGCAGGCTCCGCATCGTGGCCAGCATTGCGCCCCGAATGACGGGCGACGCGCAGTTCGCCCGCCTCCAGCATGGCCAGCACGCCTGCCGGCGACACCGCCGCATCGACCACCGGGTCGATCACCGCCAGCGCCATCGCCTTGCCAAAGGCGGCGAAGGGGTTGTCGCGCGCCGCACCGGGCTGCGCCGTCTCTTCCATGCTGGCCACCACCTGCGCCTTGACGCTCGCGCGCAGCGCCGGGAAATCGACGAAGGCCGCTACCCGGGCCGCATCGCGCTGCGCGACCGCGCCCTGCAACTGGTACAGGCGCCACCATGGACTGGCGTAGCTGGTCGCGGCCAGCAGCAGCGCCGCCACGGCGACAGCGGTCAGGAGCCGCTTGCCACCCCTGCCCTTGCCGGCCGCGTTCATCCGGCGAAGCCCTTGCCTTCCTGCGCCAGGCGCTCCAGCAAGGGCGCTGGCGTCCAGGCTTCGCCATGGCGGCCCGCCGCGTAGCCGCGGATCGCCTCGAGCACCTTCGGCAGGCCGACCGTCTCGGCGTAGAACATCGGTCCGCCGCGGTGCAGCGGGAAGCCATAGCCGCTCAGGTAGACCATGTCGATGTCGGACGCGCGCAGCGCGATGCCTTCCTCCAGGATCTTCGCGCCCTCGTTCACCAGCGCGTAGACCAGGCGCTCGACGATCTCGCTGTCGGCAATCGGGCGGCGCGCCAGGCCGAGCCCGGCGCTATGGCGCTCGACCATGTCCCTGACCAAGGCCGAGGGCTGCGCCTTGCGCTCGCCCGGCTGGTAGTCGTACCAGCCGGCCCCGGTCTTCTGGCCGAAGCGGCCCTGCTCGCACAGCAGGTCGGCGGTCTTCGAATAGGCGATGTGCGGCGACTCGACGGCGCGGCGCTTGCGGATGTACCAGCCGATGTCGTTGCCGGCCAGGTCGCTCATGCGGAACGGTCCCATCGCAAAGCCGAAGTCTTCCATGGCCGCATCGACCTGCTCCGGCAGCGCCCCTTCCTCGAGCAGGAAGAAGGCCTGGCGCAGGTATTGTTCCAGCATGCGGTTGCCGATGAAGCCATCGCACACCCCCGAGACCACGCCCAGCTTCTTGATTTTCTTGGACAACGCCATGGCGGTGGCCAGCACGTCCTTGCCGGTTTTCTTGCCGCGCACGATCTCGAGCAGGCGCATCACGTTGGCCGGGCTGAAGAAATGCAGGCCGATCACGTCCTGCGGGCGCGCGGTGAATGCGGCGATGCGGTCCAGGTCGAGGGTCGAGGTGTTCGAGGCCAGGATCGCACCCGGCTTCATCACCGCATCCAGCTGGCGGAACACGCTTTCCTTCACGCCCATGTCCTCGAACACGGCCTCGATCACGATGTCCGCCCCGGCGATGTCTTCATACGACAGGGTGCCGGTGATCAGGCCGATGCGCTGCTCGGCCTTGTCCTGGGCCAGCTTGCCCTTCCTGACACTGTTCTCGTAGTTCTTGCGGATCGTGGCCAGGCCCTTGTCGAGCGCTTCCTGCGAAGTCTCGAGGATCGTCACGGGAATGCCGGCGTTGGCGAAGTTCATCGCGATGCCGCCGCCCATGGTGCCGGCGCCGACCACGGCTGCGCGCTCGATGCGGCGCACCGGCGTGTCGGCCGGGACGTCGGGCAGCTTGCTGGCGGCGCGCTCGGCCATGAAGGCATGGCGCAGGGCCTTCGATTCGGGCGTCTGCATCAGGTGCAGGAAGCGGGAACGCTCGAACGCCAGGCCTTCCTCGAACGGCAGGGTCGCCGACGCGGCCACCGTCTCGACGCACTCAAGTGGTGCGGGGAAGGCGCCGGACCTGGCCTTGACCGCGGCGCGCGCCGTGGCCAGGAAAGCGTCGCGGTCCGGGTGGCCGACCGCGCGCGCGCGCACTTTCGGCAGCGGACGCAGGGCCGCCACCTTGCCGGCGAAGACGACGCTGGCCGCCAGCAGGTCGGTGCCGGCCGGGAAGACTTCGTTAAACAGCGCGGTGCCGGCCAGCTTCTCGGACAGGACCGGAGTGCCCGTCACCACCATGTCGAGCGCCATTTCCAGGCCGACCACGCGCGGCAGGCGCTGGGTGCCGCCGGCGCCCGGCAGCAGGCCAAGCTTGACTTCTGGCAGCGCGATCTGCGCGCCCGGCAGTGCCACCCGGTAATGGCAGCCGAGCGCCAGTTCCAGTCCGCCGCCCATGCACACGCTATGGACCGCGGCCACCACCGGCTTGCTGCAGTCCTCGACCACGCGGATCAAGGTGTGCAGGGTGGGCTCGGTGAGTGCCTTTGGAGAATTGAACTCGCGGATATCGGCACCGCCCGAAAAGGCCTTGCCGGCGCCGGTCAGGACGATGGCCTCGATGCCGGGATCGGCCTCGGCGCGGCGGATCGCATCCACGGCGGCGCTGCGGGTTGCCAGGCCCAGCCCATTGACCGGCGGATTATTCAACGTAACTACGGCAACGCTGCCTTGGACGGTATAGTCGGCGCTCATGTCTCTTGTTTCTCCTTGTCAGTGGCCGGGTGCGGCCCGGATCGTTTCACTATACCAAAATTAAAAGAACGTTCGTATTATTCGCTGGCCCGCGCCGCTGCCGGTGCATGCCGCGCGTGTGCCACAATAGCGCCTTCATCCAGCACCGCTACCACCATGGACAAACTGATCGCCGCCCTGACCCGCCTGTACCTGATGCCGCAGGCCGCCACGCCGGAAGCGCTGGCGCAGCACTTCCAGGGCGTGCATCCGCTTGCCGTCCCGCTAGCGTCGGACGAGGGCGACACGCGCGCCATCGTAATCGACTTCCCGCCGCGTCGCGACGTCGGTCCCGGGCAGCACTGGACCGACCTGTGCGCGGTGGCAAACCGCCTGCAGGAAGCCTTCGGTTTTCCGGCACCGGCCGTGAGCATCAGCGGCGCCTCTTCATTCCGGCTCTGGCTGTCGTTGGCGGAGTCCGTGCCGGTGGGCGACGCGCGCCGCCTGACCGCGCTGCTGCGCGAGGCCTATTTCCCCGACCTGGCGCTGCAGGGGCTGGACGCGGTGGAATTGCCGCCCTTTCTCAATCCAGCCAGCGGGAAGTGGGCTGCTTTCATCCACCCGGGCATGGGCGCCGCGTTCGCGGAAGAATCGGGCCTGGAACTTGCGCCGCCACCAGCCGCCCAGCTCGCTTTCCTGGCAGGCCTGGACAGCATCAGTAAGGCCATCTTCTTCGATGCGCTCGGCGCAATGAAGCAGGCGGATGCGGCAAGCGGCGTGCCAGCGGCGCCGGCTGCCGTGCCGGCCGCTGCCGATGCCGGCCTGCTGCTGAAGGATGCGACGCTGGAAGACATCGTGCGCCACCTGCATGAGCGCGACATCGAGCCGAGCTTTCGCTATGTGCTCCGTCCTCCTCGGCATTGACTACGCACGTGGCCATTGCATGCCTCGCCCATCACCATCACTGTCGAATCGCTTTACACCTGCATCGCCTGAACGCCGCTGACAGGCGCCAGCCGCTTGATATACAAGGCGTTTTCGATTTGGGCCTGAATCTTGCTTGGCACACCCCAAGCGCTTGGTCCGGCGAGATCCACTTGCCGTGGTGAAAACGCGAACACGGAGGGCAATGCAATGAAGCCTAGATTTCTCAAGTTTCTTGTGGCGGCCAGCTTGCTGGCTGGCTCTGCTGCCTCACAGGCTGGCGTACTCTTCAGCGATAACTTCGATGCCTCTGCGGGTGGCCTGAACGTCACCCCGACCGGCTGGACGGTCAGCGATGGTACGGTGGATGTCGTGTCTGGCGGCTTCTGCCTGGCCGGTCGCTGCATCGACCTCGATGGTTCATCAGGCAATGCCGGTGTACTCTCGCGCACGTTCGCACTCCTTGGCGGAGTGGAATATGTGCTGAGCTTCGACCTGGCCGGCAACCGGCGTAGTGGCATCGACGATGTCCTTGTCAGCTTCGGGAGCGCCAGCCGCTTCTTCGATGACCTGGCATCGAACTCCCCCTACACTGGGTATACGTTGAATTTCACGCCGGACAGTGACGGCATGTACTCCATCTCCTTTGCCAACGCCGGCGGCGACAATGTCGGCGCATTGCTGGAAAACGTCGTCATCACCGCCCTGGACGGGAACCAGGGCGAAGTGCCCGAACCTGCCAGCGTTGCACTGGCCGGACTGGGACTGGCCGCCTTGTACCTGACCCGCCGCAAACGGGCCAAGCCGAACAGCTGAGACGCGTTCCGACCGGGACCCGCCTGCCGGCGGGTTCCCGCCGATGCCCGGGCTTGTCGCTTTTTACGGCTCAGGCCGTCGGGAGGCGGTGCCCCTGATACGCTTCGCGCAGTTTGTTCTTCTGGATCTTGCCGGTGCCGCCCACCGGCAGCGCCTCGGTGAACACGACGTCGTCCGGGATCCACCACTTGGCGACCTTCCCTTCGAAGAAGCCGAGCAGTTCCTCGCGCGCCAGCTCGGCGCCTGGCCGCTTCACCACCACCAGCAGCGGCCGCTCGTCCCATTTCGGGTGCGGCACGCCGATGCAGGCGGCCTGCAGCACCGCCGGATGCGACATGGCGATGTTCTCCAGGTCGATCGAGCCGATCCACTCGCCGCCGGACTTGATCACATCCTTGCTGCGGTCGGTGATCGCGAGGTAGCCGTCCGGGTCGATGGTGGCCACGTCGCCGGTGGGAAACCAGCCATCCTGCAGGATGTCGCCGCCTTCGCCCCGGAAATACCCCGACACCACCCACGGGCCTTTCACCAGCAGGTGTCCATACGTGGCGCCGTCCCAGGGCAGTTCGCTGCCATCGTCGTCCACGATCTTCATGTCGACGCCGTAGATGGCGTGGCCCTGCTTGCGCAGCACAGCCCGCTGCTGCGCGGGCGGCAGCGCCGCATGCCTGCCGAGCAGGGTGCAGGCGGTACCGAGCGGCGACATTTCCGTCATGCCCCAGGCATGCACGACTTCCACGTCCAGCGCGTCGATCAGGGTATCCATCATCGCCGGCGGGCAGGCCGAGCCGCCGATCACGGTGCGGCGGAAGGTGGAAAAGCGCAGGCCATGCTGCATCACGTGGTTGATCAGCCCGAGCCAGACGGTTGGCACCCCGGCCGAGAAGGTGACGCCTTCCGCCTCGAACAGGTCGTACAGCGACTTGCCGTCCAGCGCCGGCCCCGGGAACACCAGCTTGGCCCCGGACAGCGGCACCGAATACGGCAGGCCCCAGGCATTGACATGGAACATCGGCACCACCGGCAGCACGGTGTCGCGTGCCGAGACGTTCAGCCCGTTCGGCATCGCCGAGGCATAGGCGTGCAGCACGGTCGAGCGGTGCGAGTACAAGGCCCCCTTCGGGTTGCCGGTCGTGCCCGAGGTATAGCACAGCGCGGCCGCGGAGCGCTCGTCGAACTGCGGCCAGGCATAGCCGGGGTCGCCGCTCTCGAGCAGGTCTTCGTAGCACATCAGGCCTGGTAGCGCGCCGTCGGGCGGCATGGCGGCGCGCCCGCACAGCGCGACAAAGCCCTTGACCGTCTTGCAGTGGCGCGCCATGGCCTCGATCGCCGGCAAGAAACTCAGGTCGAAGAACAGGTACTGGTCTTCGGCATGGTTGATGATGTAGGCGATCTGTTCCGGATGCAGGCGCGGATTGATCGTGTGCAGCACTGCGCCCGAGCCCGACACCGCATAGTACAGCTCCATGTGGCGGTAGCCGTTCCAGGCCAGGGTCGCGACCCGGTCGCCCATCGCCACGCCCAGTCCCTGCAAGGCGCTCGCCAGGCGGCGCGCGCGGGCCTCGCAGTCGCGGTAGGTGTAGCGGTGGATGTCGCCCTCGACCCGGCGCGACACGATTTCGCTGGCGCCATGGTGGCGGGCGGCGAACTCCAGGATACCGGACACCAGCAGCGGCTGGTCCATCATCTGGCCCATCAGCGGGCTGGTGGGAAAGGCGTGCGGGCTGGCGCTCATCGGGATTCCTGGAATGGCTGACAGAAGCAGTCTGATCCGCCGCTTGACCTTACGTCAATGCAATTCGATGCGGCGGCGCAGCAAGGCGCGCTGCAGGCGTGCGCCGAGGGAAGCGGCCCGGTACGGTAGAATCCTGCCCATGCCACCCGCATGTCCGAACCACGACCGCCCGCACGAAGGAGCCGCCATCACTGCCGACGAACTCCCCTTCAGCAATTCCTTTGCCGAATTGCCGCCAGCCTTTTATACCCGGCTGATGCCGACTCCCCTGCCCGCGCCCTATTTCATCGCGGCCAGCGCGGGCGCCGCCGCGCTGGTCGGGCTCGATGGGCAGACCCTGGCGCAGGACGATTTCCTTGCCCTGTTCACCGGCAACCGGGTCGCGCCGCGCTCCCAGCCGCTGTCGGCCGTGTATTCGGGCCACCAGTTCGGGGTCTGGGCCGGCCAGCTGGGTGACGGGCGTGCGATCCTGCTCGGCGAGCTGCCCGGCCCCCAGGGCCCGATGGAGCTACAGCTCAAGGGGGCGGGCCTGACGCCCTATTCGCGCATGGGCGATGGACGGGCAGTGCTGCGCTCCTCGATCCGCGAATTCCTGTGCTCGGAGGCCATGGCTGCGCTCGGCATTCCGACGACCCGGGCGCTGACCATCACCGGCTCGCACCAGCGCGTGATGCGCGAGTCGGTCGAGACCGCCGCGGTGGTGACCCGCATGGCGCCCAGTTTCGTGCGTTTCGGTTCATTCGAACATTGGCACTACCGTAACAAGCAGGATGAGCTGCGCCTGCTGGCCGACCACGTCATCCAGCACTGGTATCCGGAACTGGCGGGCACCGCCAATCCCTACAAGGCACTCCTGGCCGAGGTCACGCGCCGCACGGCGGTCATGATCGCGCACTGGCAGGCGGTCGGTTTCATGCATGGCGTGATGAATACCGACAACATGTCGATCCTGGGCCTGACGCTGGACTACGGGCCCTTCGGCTTCATGGAAGCCTTCGACGCCCAGCACATCTGCAACCATACCGACCAGGGTGGCCGCTATTCCTACGCCAACCAGGTGCCGGTCGGCCATTGGAACTGCTATGCGCTCGGCAATGCCTTGCTGCCCCTGATCGGCACCCCGGAGGATGCCGAGGAAGCGCTGGATGTCTACCGTTCCGCCTTCGGCGCCAGGCTCGACGAACTGCTGCATGCGAAGCTCGGCCTGTTCGACTCGCGCGAGGACGATGGCGCGCTGTTCGACGCCACCTTCGGCCTGCTGCAGGCCAATCATGCCGACTTCACCCTGTTCTTCCGGCGCCTCGGCGAGCTGCGGCTGGAAGGCGGCCCGGACGGGGACGCGCCGCTGCGCGACCTGTTCATCGACCGCGCCGCCTTCGACGCCTGGGCCGCCCGCTACCGCGCGCGCCTGCGCGCCGAGCACAGCGTGGACGAGCGGCGCCGCGCCGCCATGCACCGCGCCAATCCGAAATACGTGCTGCGCAACTACCTGGCGCAGAACGCCATCGAGCAGGCCCAGAACGGCGACTACGCCGAAGTGCGCAAGCTGCTCGCCATCCTCGAGCGGCCTTTCGACGAACAGCCGGAACACGACGCCTATGCGGCCCTGCCGCCCGACTGGGCAGCCCACCTGGAAGTGAGCTGCTCTTCCTGACGACACCAGCGAGAACGACATGAACGACGACTCCAGCAAGGACACCCGACGCGTGAGCAAGAGCGATGCCGAATGGCGCGCCCAGCTCGATCCGATGCAATACCAGGTGACGCGCCACGCCGCCACCGAGCGCGCCTTTACCGGTAAATATTGGGACCACCACGAGCACGGCATCTACCATTGCGTGTGCTGCGGCACGGCGCTATTCGAATCGGACGCCAAGTTCGAGTCCGGCTGCGGCTGGCCCAGCTATTTCCGCACCCTCGACCCGGCCAATGTCATCGAGAAGGAAGACCGCAGCCATGGCATGCTGCGCACCGAGATCATCTGCGCCGTGTGCGACGCCCACCTGGGCCACGTGTTCCCCGACGGCCCGCCACCGACCGGCCTGCGCTACTGCATCAATTCGGCCGCGCTGCGCTTCGACCCCCTCTAAGACTAGCTATGATCAAGTTCTTGTTCGACATGTTGCCGGTGATCCTGTTCTTCGGCATTTACAAATACGGCGAAAGCCACCAGGACTGGGCCCACGGCCTGGTCGGCGACTATCTCGGCTTCCTGATCTCGGGCGGCGCGGTGCCGGCCAGCCAGGCCCCGATCCTGCTGGCCACCGCGGTGACGATCGTAGCCACGGTGCTGCAGATCGCCTACCTCCTGCTGCGCCGCAGGAAAGTGGACGGGATGCTCTGGCTGTCGCTGGGCGTGGTGGTGTTAGCCGGCGGCGCCACGATTTACTTCCATGACGACACCTTCATCAAGTGGAAACCGACCATCCTGTACTGGGCCTTCGGCGCCGCCCTGCTGCTGGCGCACCTGCTTTACCGCAAGAACCTGATGCGCTCGGCGCTGGGCAGCGCCATGCGCCTGCCGGACGCGGTCTGGACGCGCGTGCTGTACGCCTGGATCGCCTTCTTCGTCGGCCTGGGCCTGCTGAACCTCCTGATGGCCTTCGTGGTCTTCCGTAGCGATACCGGGGCCTGGGTCAGCTTCAAGCTATTCGGCATCACCGGCCTGCTGTTCGCCTTCATCATCATCCAGTCGCTGTTCCTGTCCAAACACATCCAGGAGGACATCCACAATGGAAGCTAACCGTACCGAGCGCCTGCGCGAACGCCTGCAGGCCGAACTGAACCCCTCCGTGCTCGAGATCACGGACGACTCGCACCTGCATGCGGGCCACGCCGGCGCCGCCGGCGGCGGCAGCCACTACAGCGTGAAAATCGTGTCCGACAAGTTCCAGGGCCTCACGCTGGTCATGCGTCATCGTCTTGTGTATGATGCCGTTCACGAAATGATCAACAAGGCGGAAATCCATGCGCTGGCCATCACGGCCCTCGCACCCGCCGAACAGGGTTGAACAACGGTCGGCTTCAGCCAGTTTTAAGAATTGGGGCCGACAATCGGTAACGCGAAGTACCAGAATCACCAGTACAAATAATCAACGAATCTCGTCCAAGCTCTCATCCCCCACAGGAATTCCAGAAATGACTTTTAAGCCAGCACGCCTGCTGTTAGCGCTGATCGCCGTCGCCGCCGCCCCTGCCTTCGCACAGAACCTCGCCGTCGTGAACGGCAAAGCCATCCCGTCCTCGCGCGTGGATGAAGCCGTCAAGCAGCTGGTCGCCGCCGGCCAGGGCCAGGATTCGGTGCAGCTGCGCATGGCCATCAAGGAAGAGATGATCGCGCGCGAAGTGCTGATGCAGGAAGCGGTCAAGCAGGGCTACGACAAGAAGCCCGACGTCAAGCAGGCGCTCGACAACGCGCGCCAGGCCATCGTCGTGAACCAGCTGGCCCGTGACTTCATCACCAAGAACCCGGTGACCGACGCCGAGATCAAGGCGGAGTACGACAAGTTCAAGGCCCAGACCGGCGACAAGGAATACCACGTGCGCCACATCCTGCTGGACAGTGAAGCCGATGCGAAGGCCGTGATCGCCAAGATCAAGGGCGGCGCCAGGTTCGAAGAGCTGGCCAAGCAGTCGAAGGACACCGGCACCGCCGCCACCGGCGGCGACCTGGACTGGGCCACCCCGTCCTCCTTCCCGCCCGAGTTCGCGGCCGGTTTCACCGGCCTGCAGAAAGGCGCCGTTACCGAGACTCCGGTGAAGACCGCGAACGGCTTCCACGTGATCAAGCTGGACGACACCCGTCCGGCCAAGTTCCCTGCGCTGGAAGAAGTCAAGCCGCAGATCGCCGATGCCCTGGCCCAGAAGAAGCTGGCGGACTACCGCGAGCAAATGGTCAAAAAGGCAAAGGTGCAGTAAGATGTACTACCGCCGGTGCCCGAAGGCACCGGTTCCTGCCGCCGCGCGGCGGATTTTTCGTGTTTTGATAGGACCTCAACAATGATTTTGAAGCCAGCCCGACTGTCCTTGGCAATCAGCTTCGCCGTGAGCGCACTCGTCGCCGCGCCCGCTTTCGCGCAAAACGTCGCAACCGTGAACGGCAAGCCGATCCCGGCGGCAAAGCTCGACCAGGTGGTCAAGCAGGTGGTCGCACAAGGCCGCGCCACCGACTCGCCGCAACTGCGCGAAGCGATCAAGCGCGACCTGATCGGCCGTGAAGTGCTGATCCAGGAAGCCGACAAGCAGGGCGTCGGCGGCCGCGCCGACGTCAAGGCAGCGATCGACAATGCGCGCCAGAGCATCATCATCAACGCGATGCTGGCCGACTACGTGAAGAAGAACCCGATCAAGGATGCCGAGATCAAGGCCGAGTACGACCGCTACAAGGCGCAGATGGGCGACAAGGAATACCGCGCCCGCCACATCCTGGTGGCGACCGAGGACGAAGCCAAGGCCATCATCACCAAGCTCAAGGGCGGCGCCAAGTTCGAAGACCTGGCCAAGGCCCAGTCGAAGGACGGCTCGGCGGCCAACGGCGGCGACCTGGACTGGGCAAGCCCGGCCAACTACGTGCCGGAGTTCTCGAAGGCCATGGTTGCCCTGCAAAAAGGCGCGATCACCGACACCCCGGTCAAGAGCCAGTACGGTTTCCACGTGATCAAGCTGGAAGACGTCCGTGCGGCCAAGATCCCGGCCCTGGACGAAGTCAAGCAACAGGTCGCGGAACAGCTGCAGCAGCGCCAGCTGGCGCAGTACCGCGAGAGCCTGGTCAAGAAGGCCAAGATCCAGTAAATTCCGGTCGCTCCGGCAGAAAGGCGCTCCTTCGGGAGCGCTTTTTTTTTGCTTAAGAACTGTCCTACGGCAGCCCGCTGCGTGCGCCTATTCCCTCTTTTCCCCCAAGGGCTAAGATCGGGGTCGAAACCACTCACGATTTGGGAGACCGGCATGGCAAACGACAGGCAGAACGAGCAGAAGGCGATGGACGGCGGGCGCGAAGGCCCGGGCGACGGCATGGGCGCGGGAGAAGGCGGCGACCAGGTGTGGCGCTACCAGGTGCCCCCTCCGGGCCATGGAGCAGAAGCGGGAGCGGGAGCGGGAGCGGGCACCGGCGAATCGAATGCCGGCCACTACACGCCGAACGCGGCGGGCCGGGGCGGCGGGATCGTCAGTGCGCCGGCCGAGAGCAACGTCAACCCGCCGGGCCAGCCGATGAGCGGTGCCGGCAGCGCCACCGATCCCGCGCCGGGCACGATCAGCGGCATCCAGGCCAGCCGCGAGGCTGCGGCCAAGGGCGGCGTCGAGGGCATGCCGGACGACATGGCCTCGAATGCGGACGGCAACATGAGCGGCTCGGCCGGCACTGATCGCAACTAGGAGGACAGCATGGACAAGCAGGAAAGGAAACCCGGCGGCCGGGACCCGGTCGGCAAGCGCCAGCCGGGCGCGGGTACCCCGGCGAGGGATGCGGACGGGATGCCAGGCGGCGCCAGTGCTGGCGATGGCAGTGCCGGCCCGGGCGCCACCGGGACGGGCGGCGCCGGCGGCGGCGCGCCGGCGCCGGTTGGCAATGGCACCCGGGACGAGCCGATCTGGGGCAGCTGAAGAAGCTCGCCCCCCGGCATTCGGACCCGTAGGGTGGGCGGATTCTCCGCCCACGCGGTGGTCGTTAAACCTGGATAAGCAGCGAGCGTGCCGGCGCGCGCTGGACGCGTGGGCGGGAAGACCCGCCCACCCTACGGCTCACCGAGACGCCGGTGCAAGGCAGCCCCGGGTTCAGCCGACCCACTTGCGCGCGTTGCGGAACATGCGCAGCCATGGGGCCTCGTCCGGCCAGCTGTCCGGCGCCCAGGAATGCACCAGTGTGCGGAACACCCGTTCGCCGTGCGGCATCATGGCGGTGAAACGCCCGTCCTCGGTGGTGACCGCGGTCAGGCCGCCCGGCGAGCCGTTCGGGTTGAACGGATAGGCCTCCGTGGCCTGGCCGCGGTTGTCCACGTAGCGCATGGCCTTCACCACCGCATCGCGGTCGCCGGTGAGCGAGAAGTCGGCATAGCCCTCGCCGTGCGCGATCGCGATCGGCGCCTGGGTGCCCGCCATGCCGGCGAAGAAGATCGACGGCGACTCCAGCACCTCGACCATGCCGAAGCGCGCCTCGAACTGTTCCGACTTGTTGCGGGTGAACTTCGGCCAGGCCTGGGCACCCGGGATGATCGACTTCAGGTTGCTCAGCATCTGGCAGCCATTGCACACGCCCATGCCGAAGGTGTCCGGACGAGCGAAGAAGGCGGCGAACTGCTCGGCCAGTCGCGGATTGAACAGGATGGTCTTGGCCCAGCCCTCGCCCGCGCCCAGCACGTCGCCATAGGAGAAACCGCCGACCGCGATCATGCCCTGGAAGTCGGCCAGCTTCGCGCGTCCGGCAATCAGGTCGCTCATGTGCACGTCGATCGCGGCAAAGCCCGCCTCGTGCATGGCCCAGGCGGTCTCGACGTGCGAGTTCACGCCCTGCTCGCGCAGGATGGCCACGCACGGACGCACGCCGGTGGCGATGAAGGGCGCCGCCACGTTCTCGCGCAGGTCGAAGCTCAACACTGGCGACATGCCCGGATCGCTCTCGTCCAGCAGGCGGTCGTATTCCTGGTCCACGCATTCCGGATTGTCGCGCAGGCGCGCGATGCGCCAGCTGGTCTCGCTCCACAGGCGGTGCAGCACGCTGCGCTTTTCCTGATAGATGAGCTTGGCGTCACGGGTGAATTCGATCACGCCGCGCTCGTTATGCTTGCCGATGATATGGCTGCAGGGGCCCAGGCCCAGTTCGCGCAGCACGGCCATGGTGGCCGACTTGTCGTCGGCGCGCACCTGCAGTACCGCGCCCAGCTCTTCGCTGAACAGCGCGCGCAGGGTCAGTTCGTTGCGGCGCTCGCCCACCTGCGTGGCCCAGTTCTTGGCGTCGCCCCAGTCGGCCGCATGTTCGCCTTCCATGGCCAGGATGTCGAGGTTGACCGAAACCCCGGCGCGGCCGGCGAAGGCCATCTCGCACAGGGTCGCGAACAGGCCGCCGTCCGAGCGGTCGTGGTAGGCCAGCAGCTTGCCCTCGGCGTTCAGGCGCTGGATGGCCGCGAAGAAGGCTTTCAGGTCCTGCGGCGCATCGAGGTCAGGGGCGCGGTCGCCCAGCTGCTGGAAGGTCTGGGCCAGGATCGAGGCCCCCAGGCGGTTCTGGCCGCGCCCCAGGTCGACCAGGATCAGGGCGGTGTCGCCCGCGTCAAGGCGCAGCTGCGGGGTCAGCGAACGCCGCACGTCCGGTACCGGCGCGAAGCTCGAGACGATCAGGGACACCGGCGACATCACCGACTTGTCCTTGCCATCGTCATTCCAGGTGGTGCGCATCGACAGCGAATCCTTGCCGACCGGGATCGAGACGCCCAGCGCCGGGCACAGTTCCATGCCCACCGCCTTCACGGTGTCGAACAGGGCCGCGTCCTGGCCCGGCTGGCCGCAGGCGGCCATCCAGTTGGCGGACAGCTTGATGTCGCCGATGTCGCGGATCGGCGCGGCGGCGATGTTGGTGATCGCCTCGCCCACGGCCATGCGGCCGGAGGCGGCGGCGTCGATCACGGCCAGCGGGGTGCGCTCGCCCATCGCCATCGCCTCGCCTTCGACGCCGTCGTAGGACATGGCGGTGACGGCGCAGTCGGCCACCGGCACCTGCCACGGGCCGACCATCTGGTCGCGCACGGTCATCGCGCCCACGCTACGGTCGCCGATGGTGATCAGGAAGGACTTGTCGGCCACGGTCGGGTGCAGCAGCACGCGGCGCGCGGCCTCGCCCAGCTCGATGCCGGTCAGGTCCATGGCCGGGAAGTCGTGGCTGACATGCGCGACATCGCGCAGCATCTTGGGCGGCTTGCCGAGCAGGACGTCCATCGGCATGTCGACCGGGTGGTTGCCTTCCTGCGGATCGATCACGCGCAGCTGGCGTTCCTCGGTGGCGGTGCCGACCACGGCGAAGGGGCAGCGCTCGCGCTCGCACAGTTCGGCAAATTTTGTGAGGTTATCCGGCGAGATCGCCAACACATATCGCTCTTGAGACTCGTTTGACCAAATTTCCTTCGGCGCCATACCCGACTCTTCCAGCGGCACCTTGCGCAGGTCGAACAGCGCGCCGCGCTTGGCATCGTTGACGATTTCCGGGAAGGCGTTCGACAGGCCGCCCGCGCCGACGTCGTGGATCGAGATGATCGGGTTGTCCGCGCCCATCTGCCAGCAGCCGTTGATGACTTCCTGGGCACGGCGCTCCATTTCCGGGTTGCCGCGCTGCACCGAGTCGAAGTCCAGGTCGGCGGTATTGGTGCCGGTGGCCATCGAGGAGGCGGCCGAGCCGCCCATGCCGATGCGCATGCCCGGGCCGCCCAGCTGGATCAGCAGGCTGCCGACCGGGATCTCGTCCTTGTGGGTATGGGCGGCGGAGATGTTGCCGATGCCGCCCGCGATCATGATCGGCTTGTGGTAGCCGTACACGGTGCCGGCCGCGCCGACGTTCTGCTCGTAGGCGCGGAAGTAGCCGGCCAGCACCGGGCGGCCGAATTCGTTGCTGAAGGCGGCGCCGCCGATCGGGCCGTCGATCATGATCTGCAGCGGCGAGGCGATGCGTTCCGGCTTGCCGTACACAGCGGCGCTGGCGCCGGCCGCGCCGCCCGTGACGTCGCCCGCGTTTTCCCACGGACGCCGGGCGTCCGGCAGCAGCAGGTTCGACACCGTGAAGCCGGTCAGGCCCGCCTTCGGCTTGGCGCCGCGGCCGGTCGCGCCCTCGTCGCGGATCTCGCCGCCGGCGCCGGTGGAGGCGCCCGGGAACGGGGAAATCGCGGTCGGGTGGTTGTGGGTCTCGACCTTCATCAGGATGTGGGTCAGCTCCGTCGCCGGCGCATACTCGTTGCCCTGGCGCGGATGGAAGCGCGTCACGCTGGCGCCCTCGATGATCGAGGAATTGTCGCTGTAGGCGACCACGGTGCCCTGCGGGTGCAACTGGTGGGTGTTGCGGATCATGCCGAACAGCGACTTGTCCTGCCTGACGCCGTCGATGATCCAGTCGGCGTTGAAGATCTTGTGGCGGCAGTGTTCGCTGTTGGCCTGGGCGAACATCATCAGTTCGACGTCGGTCGGGTTGCGCTGCGCCTTCGTGAACGCCGCGTGCAGGTAGTCGATCTCGTCGTCCGACATCGCCAGGCCGAGTTCGGTATTGGCGCGCACCAGCGCCTCGCGGCCCTCGGCCAGCACATCCACCGTCTCCAGCGGGCGGCCGGCCAGTTCGTCGAACAGGCGCTGGGCCTCGTCGGCGCTGCGCAGCACGGTCTCGGTCATGCGGTCGTGCAGCAGCGCGGCCACGGCCTGCACTTCCTGCGCGGACAGCTTCTTCGGCGCGCCCAGGCCGGTACCCAGGATGCCGCTCTTCAAGACCACGGTATAGCCGACGCCGCGCTCGATGCGGTGCACGTGGGCCATGCCGCAGTTGTGGGCGATGTCGGTCGCCTTCGAGGCCCAGGGCGAGATCGTGCCCAGGCGCGGGATCACGAAGAACTCCTCGGTCACGCCTTCGTACAGGGTCTCGGCTGCCGGCTCGCCGTAGGTGAGCATGGCGTCGAGGCGCCCGGTATCCTCCGGGCTGAGCGCGGCGCTGGCATCGATGAAGTGGTAGAAGCGGGCCTGGAGCGCGGCAATCGACGGGGCGACGGCTTGCAGTTGCGACAGGAGGCGTTGGCTACGGAAGGCGGACAGGGCGTTGGAACCCGGCAGAATCAACATGGCTGAGAAGTTGGTTGATGCAGCGTCGCTGCTTGGGTGGAAGATAGCCCGTTATTATACAGTGTTGCATTGCAGCGTTAGGTTCCGGTCATGGTTAATCTTATAGTACGGACATTTCTTGATCCTCGGGGAAGTTATCGGTATCGTAAGGGCTCCATGAGACAGGACAGGGCAAGATGCAAGACAATGCGAATCTGACGGTGTTGATCGTCGATCCGAATGGCGGGATGCGGGCAAGCCTGCAGAACATGCTGAACCAGGCCGGCATCACCCGGGTGGAATCGGCGATCAATGCCGGCATGGCGGTGCGCCAGCTGGCAAGGCGCAGCTACGACATCATCCTGTGCGAATACGACCTGGGCGGCCCGCAGGGCGATAGCCAGGATGGCCAGCAGCTGCTGGAAGACCTGCGCCACCACCGCCTGATCACGGCCTCCACCATCTTCATCATGCTCACCTCCGAGGGCGTGTACGACAAGGTGGTCAGCGCGGCCGAGCTCACCCCGACCGACTACGTGCTGAAACCCTTCACGGTCGACATGCTCGGCAGCCGCATCGGGCGCGCGCTGGAGCGCCGCGCCGCCCTGCTCCCGGTCTGGCAGTTGGCGGCCCAGGGCAAGCCGGTCGAGGCGATCCGCGCCTGCGCCACCGCCGCCATGGCCAGCCCGCGCTATGCGCTCGACTTCCTGCGCCTGAAGGCCGAGCTGCACGTGTCGGTGGGCGAGCATGTCCAGGCCGGCGCGATCTACCGCGAGGTGCTGGCCGAACGGCCGCTGGGCTGGGCCGGCCTGGGCCTGGCGCGCACCATGGTCGCGCAGGGCCAGTGCGAGGCGGCGCGCGAGCTTCTTCTCGAACTGGTGCAGTCCAACCCGCGCCTGATGGCGGCCTACGACCTGCTGGCGCGCTGCCACGAGAAACTGGGCGCGCCGGACGCGGCCCAGGCAACGCTGGAAGAAGCGGTGTCGATCTCGCCGCACATGGTGCGGCGCCTGCGCAAGCTGGGCGAGCTCGCACTCGAGAACGGCGACGCGCCAGCGGCCGAACGGTCCTTCAAGCAGGTGGTGAGCAAGGCGCGCCACTCGGAATTCCGCGACCCGGAAGACCACGTCAACCTGGTCAAGGCCATGGTCACGCGCGGCGACGTGCCGGGCGCCGCCGGCGTGCTCCGCGACATGGAACGCTCGCTGCGCAGCAGTCCGGAACTGGACGCCTGCAAGGCCTATTCCAACGCCCTGCTGCAGGAAAAGATGGGCAATGCGCGCGCCGCGGCCAGCGAACTGGAAGCCGCCGCCGGCGCCGCCCGCACGGGCGCCGCACTGTCGCCGCGGCTGCGGATCGGCCTGGCCCAGGCCTGCCTGGCGCACCGGCTCGACGAGGCGGCATCCGGCGTCATGCTCGACGCCATGCAGGACGCGGCGGGCGCGGTCACCGCCGACCAGGCGATGGATGTGTTCGTGCGCGCCGGGCGCCCCGACCTGGCCGACGGCATGGGCCATCAGCTGCGCGCACAGGCCCAGATCCTGCTCGGCGTGGCCGACGAGAAGCGCAACATGGGCGACGTGCGCGGCGCGGTCCAGTCGCTGCTCGAAGCACTCCACCTGGCGCCGGGGAACCTGCAGGTGATGGTGGCGGTGGCCGGCGGCATCCTGCGCCAGGTGCACGAACTGGGCTGGGACAACGCGCTGGCCGACGTGGCCGCCGGGCAGATCGACAGGCTGCGCGCGGCCGACCCGGGCCACCCGCGCCTGGCCGCCCTGCTCGAGGAATTCCAGCAGGCCAAGCGCAAGTACGGTATCGCCGGCTGAAGCGCGCAGGCGCGGCGCCTCAAATGCCGAAGGCCTTCAGGCACGCATCGACCAGCACCTCGACGGGATTGCGCGCGCGCTTCCCGGCCTGGGCGCTGCGCGGCACCTCCTCGTACAGCACATGGGCGCCCTCCCCCGCCACCTCGTCGTGGAACAGTGCCTGCCGCCCGGCCAGGTAGGGATAGAATGGTTCGGCCCGCAACGTCCGGTAGCGCGCATGGGCGCTGAAGCCCAGGGTCGCGTCCTGGCTGATGCTGCGTCCCGCTTCCACGCTTTCCAGCCGCACGCCGCGGCAGCCCTTCACGGCCAGGGTCGCCGGTCCCTCGAAGGCCAGGTAGCGCAGCTGCAGCGTGAGCCAGGCGTGCAGGCTGGCGAGCCGCCAGTGGCTGCGGATGCGCGGCCGCCGTCCGCCCGGACACAACGCAGCGACGATGCAGCGTGGCTGCAGCACCAGCGCCTCGCCGGCACGGATGGTCACCAGCGCCACCTCATCGTAGGGGTCAAGCGTGGAAGACAGGACCAGCTGCGCCGGATGCGCGGCGCGCAGGCGCTTCAGCATCCACAGCTGCGCGGCCATGCTGGTGAGCCAGTGGCGCGGATCGAACAGCAGCCGGGTCGAGACCTGCAGCCCCTCGGACTGGCTCTGGCAGAACTCCGGGCGGACCAGCAGTTCGTCGCCCGCGGCGAGCTGCACCGGCAGCGAGACCGCCGCGATCCTGCCGTGCTCCGCCTGCGGCGAGGCAGGATTCGCCGGGCGCCGCGGGTCGATCACGATGGCCGGCCTGCGCGCGGCGAGCGGCGCCAGCACAAAATAGAAGATGCTGCGGATGGCGAGGGGCGCCAGCAGGAAGCCGAGCAGGATCCACAGCGCAGGCAGCAGCAAGGGGCGCAAGGCCAGGCCGAGCTTCCACAGCAGGTTGTTGGCGGCGAAGGATTCGGCTTGCTGCAGCCTGGCGCGCAGGCCGGCACTGGCGGCGTCCACACGCCGCGCGTCGATGCGCAGCAGCGGCAGCTCGCCGGGCGCGGCCACCTGTGCCAGAAGGCGCTGCTGCGCCTTGACGGCCTGGCTGGCAGCGTTGCTCTCCCAGGCCCGCGTGTTCCTGGCCCGTTCCAGCTGCACCAGGCGCCGATGGGAGGGGGTAAGGGGAATCCGGGCGGCGATACCGGCCTCGCCCCGGAAGCGCAACCAGGCAGCCTGCGCTTGCTGGTATGCCGCATATGCCGCCTCGTGCTGCTGGCGCAGCTGGTCCAGTCGTTGGCGCGCCGCCTCGCGGTTGCCGACGGCCAGTGCATATGCCCGCAGCTGGACCAGGTGCGTCCGGGCCTGGCGCCGCACTTCGAGCTCGGTGGCGCGCAGGGCTGCCGCCTGCAGGCTTGCCGCTACCGAGCCGGATTCCAGCACCGCGCCGAGCGAGGCTGCCGCCGCCCCTTCCACTTCGCGCCGCGCGATGGACGCGTCGAGCGCGGCAATCTCTGCATCGAGCCGGGCGGCTGGCGCTGCGCGCAGCGCGTCGGCACGCGCCGCGACCTCCCCCGTCAGGTCGTGGCGCCGCGCATCGACGCTCGCCTGCGCTGCGCGCAGCGCCGGCAGCTGGTGCGCGATCTCCTGCACTTGCAGCCATTGCGCGCGCACCCAGGCCAGGCAGGCCAGCGCGAACAGGATCAAGAGGAACAGGAGCAGCTTGTGCCGCAGGAAGCGCATTACCGCGAGGAAAAGTTGGAGCACGCTGTCGGTTATCCGGGAGAAGGCGGTCGAAACGTCGGTGCGCGCGGCCGCCTGTGCCGCGCCGCCCGGGCCCTATGTTCCCACATGCGCGGATTCCGGGCAGCGCGCGCCCTTACTGCCCTTCGAAGATGCAGCCGACGTAGGCCACGGTCAGCTCCTGCAGGCGCCCCGTATTGCCGATCTCGCCCGGGAAGCGGCGCGCGGTGGCGGCGGCGCAGGCATCCTCGCGCTCTCGCAGCAGGGCCTTGCAGGCGTGCTCGCTCAGCCCGTACCGGTTGCGCGCGCAGGAATGTTCGAGGCGCCCTGCCAGTTGCGCGAGCAGGCCCGCATCGACCCGCGATTCCTGCAACGCAGCGTCCAGCGTCGCGACGCCGCGTTCCACATCAGCCCGCCGTTCATGCGCGAGCGCGTCGGCGGGCAGCGTGGTGTAGCGGCCTTCGACATGACGGTTCAACGCCCATCCGCCAGCCAGGAGGATGAGCGCCAGCAGCAGCCAGCCGAACCGGGTGTTGCGCACCGGGGGCGGGCTGTGCAGCGGCGACCGCCGGTCGGGCCGCGCGGCGTGCGCGGCCGACCTGGCCCTGCGCGCCGCGCAGCCCGGGCATTGCCACTCGGGTCCGGCGTCAGCGGGACGCACATGGCTGCATTTCAGGCATATCACTGGCATCGACATCGGCTCGCAGGGAAAAGCGGCCAGTCTACCTTGCCGGACCCGTGCAGAAACGCGTGAATTGTCACCGCCGGCGCGGCCCTGGCCCTGTGCTACATTGGACGCGCCGCACATCATCCGCGCCTAGGAGATGCCCATGAAGAAGCTGATCCCGCTACTTGCATTGCCCATGTTGGCCGAGGCACACCAGCCCGCACCCCGACCGATCCCGCCCAAGCCCGGTGCCGCATATGCCACCACGACAGCCACGATCGCCACGCCCGCCAGCAACTACGTCGTCAAGCTCGAACAGATGCAGAAGATCGCGGCGGGAGAAGGCGAGACCATCTACCTGCTCAATGGCGCCACGCACGGCTTTCGCGGCCTGTCCTTCATCCTCACCGAGACCGCGCCTGGCGGCGGCCCGCCGCTGCATACGCACGACAGCGAGGAGGCGCACGTGCTCACCGCGGGCACGATGTCCTACGTGGTCGGCGGGCGGCGCTTCGTGGTGTCGGCGCCCTACATCCTGCGGGTGCCGGCGAACACGCCGCATACTTTCATCAATGCAGGCAGCACGCCGCTACAGCTGACGGCGGTGTTCGACAGTGCCCACTACACGTTTACGCGGGTGGCCGACAATCCGCTGCAGGCGCCCAGGCGCTGAGGGAGGAGCCACGGGCAGGCGTCTCGGTGGCTGCGCGAACGCAAGTCAAGCTGGATGTGGATGACGCTTCAAATGTTTCGCGAAAAAGGCAAGGACGCTGGCATGCATGCGCTTGTGAAAAGCCTCCCTGTCGAACTCCCTCGGGTCGGCGCACAGGAGCGGCGGAGCCAGCACGCCGCAGGGAACGAGGAAGGAGAAATGAGCGGCGCCGGGGACCGCGTGAAATTCCGCGCGCGGGCCGAGCGACGCGCGTACCACACCGGTATTGGTGGCATAAGGCACGTGCGTATCCTGTTCGCCGCTCCAGAGCTGGACCGGCACCGTGACCGCGTCGAGCGCCTCCGGCACCATCAGGAATCCCAGGCCCGGCGCGGCCACTGCGGCGGCCCTGATCCGCGGGTCCGGCGCGAAGGTATTGCCTTTCACGGCAAGCGCCGGGTCCAGCAAGGGGGAGCGGCCCTCGCGGAACAGTCCGCACACGAATTCGGGCGTCGAGGCGCAATGCTGTGCGACGCGTCCCAGGTCGGGGCGAGCGCCCAGGGCGGTGAGCACGGTGATGCCGCCGGCGGAAAACCCGTAGGCGCCGATGCGCGCCGGATCGATGCTGGCACGGCCCTTCCACTGTCGGAGCATGTAGTCGATGGTCGAACGCAATTCGCGGTTGCGTGTGCCAAGCCAGGGCACCGTGCCCGCCGCGCTCTGGTCCTGGAAATTGTCGCCACTGTGCATTGGGGCCGCGACGACATAGCCGGCGTCGGCCAGCGCCAGCGCCAGGTCGGCGTGGCTGCCAGGACCACCGGCATTGCCATGTGAAATCACGACCAGCGGCAGGTCGCGCCCGGCCACCGGCCCCTCGCGCGCCACACGCATCATCCGCAGGCCCAGCCAGGTCGTCGGCTGGGGACGCGCCGTGGTCGGATACCAGACGCCGACCGTGAACGCACGCCCATCGGCGCCGGTGGCCTGCACAAGATCGAATCCTGCCGGCCGCTCGCTACGCAGGGCGGTCCAGAAAACGAGGCTGCCCAGCCCGCAGGCCAGGGCGATCAAGAGGTACACCGTGCGGCGAATCCATTTCATGGTCGTTGCTCGCAGAGATCGACGGATCCGCCATCTTGCGTGCAGACAACTAGCAATGCAAGCGATATCCTAGTTGCATGGAAACGACGCCGTCGCGACGACCCGCACCGGGACGCCGCGGGTCCGCGGAAAGGGCTTGCCCACCGACCTGACGATCGCGACACGAACTTCCATCAAGGTTTCGGACAGCCAAATCCGCCGCCACCCGGGGTCTCGATCACGAACATGTCGCCCGGCGCCATGTCCACCTTGCCGATGTGGCCAAGGATCTCGACCGTCCCGTCGGCGCGCAGCACCGTGTTGCGTCCGCGCTCGCCCGGCTCGCCGCCCGCCATGCCGAAGGGCGCGTATATCCGGTTATTCGACAGGATCGCGGCCGTCATCGCTTCCAGGAAGCGGATCTCGCGCACACCCCCGTTTCCGCCGCGCCAGCGTCCCGCGCCGCCCGAACCGTGCCGGATGGCGTAGCTTTCCAGGCGTACCGGAAAGCGAAACTCCAGGATCTCCGGATCAGTCAGGCGCGAGTTGGTCATGTTGGTCTGCACCACGTCGGTGCCGTCGAAGCCCTCCCCGGCTCCCGAGCCGCCGGCGATGGTCTCGTAGTACTGGTAGCGCGCGTTCCCGAACGTGAAGTTGTTCATCGTGCCCTGGCTGGCCGCCATTACGCCGAGCGCGCCGTACAGGGCATTGGTGATGCAGGTCGAGGTCTCGACATTGCCCGACACCACCGAGGCCGGATAGTGGGGGTTCAGCATCGACCCCGGCGGGATGACGACCTTCAGCGGCTTGAGGCAGCCGCCGTTGAGCGGGATCTCGTCGCTGACCAGGGTGCGGAACACATACAGCACCGCCGCCATGCACACGCTCGAGGGGGCGTTGAAATTGTTCGGCAGCTGGCTCGAGGTGCCCGTGAAGTCGATCTCCGCACTGCGCGTCGCGCGGTCGACGCGGATCGCCACCTCGATGCGCGCACCGTTGTCGATCTCGTAGCGATAGTGGCCATCCTTTAGCGCCGCGATCACCCGCCGCACCGCTTCCTCGGCGTTGTCCTGCACATGGCCCATGTAGGCGCGCACCACGTCCAGCCCGAAATGGGCGACCATCCGGCGCAGCTCGTCCACGCCCTTCTGGTTCGCCGCCACCTGGGCGCGCAGGTCGGCCAGGTTCTGGTCCGGGTTGCGCGCCGGGTAGCGCGCGCCCAGCAGCAGCGCGCGTACCGTGTCCTCGCGCAGCACGCCGTCCACGCCGTCGACCAGCATGACGTTGTCGATCAGGACGCCCTCCTCGTCGATATGCGTGGAGTCGGGCGGCATCGAGCCCGGCGTGGTGCCGCCGATGTCCGCATGGTGACCGCGCGAGCCGACGTAGAACAGCAGCTCCTGCCCCGCTTCGTCGAACACGGGCGTGATCACCGTCACGTCCGGCAGGTGGGTACCGCCGTTGTAGGGGTCGTTCAGCATGTAGACGTCGCCCGCTTTCATGCGTCCGGCGTTCCTGCGCATTACTGCCTTGATGCTCTCGCCCATCGAGCCCAGGTGCACCGGCATGTGCGGGGCATTGGCCACCAGGCCGCCCTCGGCGTCGAAGATCGCGCAGCTGAAGTCGAGCCGCTCCTTGATGTTGACCGAATGGGCGGTGTTCTGGAGGCGCAGGCCCATCTGCTCGGCGATCGACATGAACAGGTTGTTGAAGATCTCGAGCATCACCGGGTCGGCCGTGGTGCCGATCGCGCGCCGCTCGGGCAGCGCCGCCACGCGCCGCAGCACCAGGTGATTGAACGGGGTGAGCTCGGCCTGCCAGCCCGGCTCCACCACGGTGGTGGCATTCGCCTCGGCGATGATGGCGGGCCCGCGGATGGTGTCGCCGGGAGCCAGCGCCGTGCGCAGGAATACCCCCGTGTCGCGCCAGGCCCCGCCGCTGTACATGCGCACCTGCTCGCAATGCGCGGGCGGCGCGTCGCGCCGGATGGCGGGGGGCGGCGCCTCCCCGGGCGCATCCGAGCGGCCGATGGCTTCCACCGACACCGCTTCCACCACCAGCGCGCGCGCCGGCATCAGGAAGGCATAGCGCCGCTTGTAGGCCTGCTCGAAGGCGGCCTGCATCGCCGCCGCGTCGGCAAAGGGCACGACGATGGCCGCGTCGGTTCCTTCGTAGCGCAGGTGCACGCGCTGCAGCACCTCGATGCGCGCGGGCGCCACGCCCTGGGCCAGCAGCCGTTCGCGCGCCTCGGCGCCCAGCCTCGCCAGGCGCTGCGCCAGCGCGTCGGCGCCCGCCTCTCCCAGGCGCTGCTCGACCGCCTCCTCGCGCATCGCGGTCTGGTCGGCCAGGCCCATGCCGTAGGCCGACAGCACGCCCGCCAGTGCATGGATGAACACCGTCTTCATGCCCAGCGCATCGGCCACCAGGCAGGCGTGCTGGCCGCCGGCACCGCCAAAGCTGGTCAGCGCGTAGCCGGTCACGTCGTGCCCGCGCTGCACCGAGATCTGCTTGATGGCGTTCGCCATGTTGCCGACCGCGATCTGGATGAAGCCTTCGGCCACGTCTTCCGGCGCCGGGGTGCTGCCGGTGGCGCGTCCGATCTCCTCGGCCAGGCCGCCGAAGCCCGCGCGCACCGCCTCCAGGTCGAGCGGCGCGTCGCCGCCAGGGCCGAACAGCCGTGGAAAGTGGCGCGGCTGGATCTTGCCGAGCATGACATTGCAGTCGGTGACGGCGAGCGGCCCGCCGCGCCGGTAGCTGGCCGGGCCCGGGTTGGCGCCGGCGCTGTCCGGGCCGACGCGGTAGCGGGTGCCGTCGAAATGCAGCACAGAACCGCCGCCCGCGGCCACGGTGTGGATGCTCATCATCGGCGCGCGCATGCGCACGCCCGCCACCTGGGTCTCGAACACGCGTTCGTAGTCGGACAGGTCCTGGCCCGAGAAGTGCGACACGTCGGTCGAGGTGCCGCCCATGTCGAAACCGATCACCTGCCGGAAGCCCGCCAGCTGGCTGGCGCGGACCATGCCCACGATGCCGCCGGCCGGCCCGGACAGGATGCTGTCCTTGCCCTGGAAGCTGCGCGCATCGGTCAGCCCGCCGCTCGACTGCATGAACTGCAGGCGCACGCCGGGCAGCTCGGCCGCCACCTGGTCGACATAGCGGCGCAGGACTGGCGACAGGTAGGCGTCGACCACGGTGGTGTCGCCGCGCGCCACCAGTTTCATCAGGGGGCTGACCGCGTGCGAGCTCGATACCTGGGTGTAGCCGATCTCGCGCGCGATGCGGGCCGTGGCCGCCTCGTGCGCCGTGTAGCGGTAGCCGTGCATGAACACGATGGCGATCGCGCGCAGGCCGCGTTGGTAGGCTGCCTGCAGGGCGGCGCGGGTGGCCGCTTCGTCCAGCGGCTGTACCACCTCGCCGTGCGCGCCCACGCGCTCCTCGACTTCGACGACCTCGGTGTAGAGCAGCTCCGGCAGCACGATGTGGCGCTCGAACAGGCGCGGGCGGTTCTGGTAGGCGATGCGCAGCGCGTCGCGAAAGCCGCGCGTGATGGCCAGTACCGTCGGCTCGCCCTTGCGCTCGAGCAGCGCATTGGTGGCGACCGTGGTGCCCATCTTGACCGCTTCCAGCGCGCCGGCCGGCAGCGCGTCGCCCGCGCCCAGCCCCAGCAGGTGGCGGATGCCGGCCACCGCCGCATCGCGGTACTGATCCGGATTCTCGGACAGCAGCTTGTGCGTCACCAGCTGCCCGTCCGGGCGGCGCGCCACGATGTCGGTGAAGGTACCGCCACGGTCGATCCAGAACTGCCAGTCCATGCCGTCTCCTGCGCTCGAAGCCAAAACGCCTATTGTAGTCCCGGCGCGCGACCATCCCGCCGAAAATGCGGGACAATACGGCGATGGACGATACCCTGTATACCGTCGCGCAGGTGCGCGCGATCGAAGCCGGCGCCCGCGCGCAGCTGGCGCCCGGCACACTGATGCGGCGCGCGGGCGAGGCGGCGGCCCGCTACGCCCTGGAACTGCTGGGCGAGCGGCGCGACCTGCCGGTGCTGTTGCTGGCCGGTCCAGGCAATAATGGCGGCGATGCCCTCGAGATGGCGGCGGTGCTGGCCGACGCGGGCATCGACGCCACCGTGCTCTACCCGCCCGGCCAGCGCGAACTGTCTGAGGAAGCGGCCGACGCCCACGCGCGGGCGCGCGCCGGCACGGTCGGCTTCATCGACATGCTGCCCCCGGATGGCGAATGGGGCCTGGTGGTCGATGGCCTGTTCGGCATCGGCCTCGCGCGTCCGCTCGAGGGCGAGTACCGGGACCTGGCCGCGGCGCTGGCGGACATGCGCTGTCCGGTGCTGGCGCTGGACGTGCCGAGCGGCCTCGATGCCGATACCGGCATGCCTGTCGGCCCGGACGGCATTGCCGTGCGCGCGACCCACACCATCACCTTCCTCGCCAACAAGCCGGGCCTGCATACGGGGGATGGGCGCGATCATGCGGGCCTGGTGCGGGTGGAAGCGCTCGGCATCGATCCGGCCACGCTGCCCGAACCGGCCGCCCGCCTCGATTCGCGCGCGGTATTCGCGCGCTGCCTGCGGGCGCGCCGCCACGGCAGCCACAAGGGCAGCTACGGGGACGTGGCGGTGCTCGGTGGCGCCGAAGGCATGCTGGGTGCGCCGGTGCTGGCCGCGCGCGCGGCCATGTATGGGGGTGCCGGGCGCGTGTACGCCGCCATGCTGGGCCCCCACCCCGGGGTAGACAGTGTCCAGCCCGAGATCATGTTCCGCGCGGCGGCCGAGCTGGCATTCGGCAGCCGCACGCTGGTACTCGGCCCCGGCATGGGCGGCTCGGCCGAGGCGATGCGACTGCTGGCGCAGGCCCTGGACAGCACGAATGCGCTGGTGCTCGACGCCGATGCCCTGAACCTGCTCGCGGCCAGCCCCGAACTGCTGGCCCGCCTCGCGCGGCGCGGCGCCGGCGCGGTGCTCACGCCGCACCCGCTGGAGGCAGCGCGCCTGCTGGGCGTGACCGCCGCAACGATCCAGGCCGACCGGCTGGCGGCGGCGCGCAGCCTGGCCACGCGCACCGGCGCGGTGGTGGTGCTGAAAGGGTCGGGGACCCTGGTCGGGCGTCCGGATGGGACGCTGCTCGTGAACCCGACCGGCAATCCGGGCCTGGCCACCGGCGGCAGCGGCGACGTGCTGGCCGGCCTGTGCGGCGCCCTGCTGGCGCAGGGCTGGCCGGCATGGGAAGCGGCGGCGGGCGCGGTGTGGATCCATGGCGCGGCCGCCGACTGGCTGGTCGAACAGGGAATCGGCCCGATCGGATTGACGGCGGGAGAATTGCCGGCCGCCGTGCGCGCCGTGCTGAACCGGCTGGTGCGTGAAGCGGGGGCGGGTCGTCCCTAGGCCAGCCGTCCCGCCGCAATGGTAAGCGTGCGGCCGCAGCGCGCCGCCATCGCCGGATCGTGCGTGACCAGCACCAGGGTCGATCCGCGTTCGCGGTTCAGTTCGAACATCAGGGCGATGATCGATTCGCCGGTGGCGGCGTCGAGACTGCCCGTGGGCTCGTCCGCGAACAGCAGCGGCGGCTCGGTGACGAAGGCGCGCGCCAGCGCCACGCGCTGCTGTTCGCCGCCGGACAGGTATTTCGGATAGTGCCGCAGGCGGCTGGACAAGCCCACGCGGCCCAGCATCGCCTCGGCCCTGGCACGGGCATCGCGCTCGCCGCGCAGTTCCAGCGGCAGCATCACATTCTCCAGTGCGTTCAGGTGGGCCAGCAGCTGGAAGGACTGGAACACGAAGCCCAGCTTGGCCTTGCGAAAGGCGGCGCGCCCGTCCTCGTCGAGGGCAAAGATGTCGGTGCCGTCGAGCACGACTGTGCCGCCCGATGGCGTGTCCAGGCCTGCGAGCAGGCCGAGCAGGGTCGACTTGCCGGAACCGGATGCGCCGACGAGCGCGAGCGTCTCGGCCGCTTGCACGGTAAAATCGATGTCTTGCAGGATGGTGAGTTCGCCGCTGGCGTCCGCCACGCGTTTCGACAGGCCGCGCACGGCGATCGCCGGCGGCCTTGACCGGGACACATCCGCTACGCCGGCCGCGCCGCTTGCCGGCCCATTCTTGTACACCTCGGGTTGATCACGCATGCTAGCTTTTCTGAGAAAATTCATTGTTTTGTCGCTCGTGGCCAGCTGCATGCTGGCCGCATCGGCGAGCGCCTATTCTGCACCAAAAACCGTGCTCGTGCTGGGCGACAGCCTGTCGGCCGAATACGGCATCGCACGCGGCGCAGGCTGGGTCGCCCTGCTGGAGCGCCGCCTGCAGGCGGAGAAGTTCGCCGCGCGCGTGGTCAACGCCAGCATCAGCGGCGAGACCACGATCGGCGGGCGTACCCGACTGCCCGCCCTGCTCGACCAGCACAGGCCCGACATCGTGGTGATCGAACTGGGCGCCAACGACGGCCTGCGCGGCCTGCCGGTGGCCGCGGCCGACGCCAACCTGCGCGCCATGGTGAAGATGGCGCAGGCCAGGCAGGCGCGCGTGGTGCTGGTCGGGATGCGCATGCCGCCCAACTATGGCCGCGCCTATACCGAAAGCTTCTTCAACATGTTCAAGAAGGTCGCCCAGGATACCGGCTCTCCCCTCGTTCCCTTCATGCTCGAAGGCGTGGCCGACAAGCCGGCCCTGTTCCAGCAGGACCGCCTGCACCCGCTTGCCGCCGCCCATCCGGTTATCCTGAACAATATCTGGCCCCATTTCGCGCCTCTCCTGAAAAAACGATGAAATACCCTGCCGTCCTGAGCTTCACCGACATCCTTCCCGAACTCGATCGCTTCGACACCATCATCGACGCACGCAGCGAGTCGGAATACGCGCTCGACCATATCCCGGGTGCGATCAATGCGCCGGTGCTGGACGACGTCCAGCGCGTCCGCGTCGGCACCCTGTACAAGCAGGTCGGCGCGTTCGAGGCGAAAAAGGTCGGTGCGCCGCTGGTGGCCGCCAACATCGCACGCCACATCGAGACCCTGTGGGCGGACCAGCCGCGCGAGTGGAAGCCGCTGGTGTACTGCTGGCGCGGCGGCAACCGCAGCGGTTCCATGGCCCACATCCTGGCCAAGGTCGGCTGGCCGGTCGTCCAGCTGGACGGCGGCTACAAGGCCTACCGCGCGCACGTGGCGGCGGCGCTGGAAGATCCGCCCGCGCTCGACCTGCGTGTCGTGTGCGGCACCACGGGCAGCGGCAAGAGCCGCCTGCTGGAGACCCTGGCCGGCATCGGCGCCCAGGTGCTCGACCTCGAGCAGCTGGCGGCCCATCGCGGCTCGGTGCTGGGCCACCTCCCTGGCGAGCCGCAGCCAACCCAGAAGATGTTCGAGAGCCGCATCTGGGACAAGCTGCGCCATTTCGACCCGAGCCGCCCCGTGTTCGTCGAATCCGAGAGCAAGAAGGTCGGCAACCTGCGGGTGCCGGATGCGGTAATGGCGCGCATGCGCGCCGCGCCCTGCATCGCGCTGCAGCTGGCGCGCGAGAACCGGGTACGCCTCCTGATGCAGGACTATGACCACTTCTGCCGCGACCCCGACGTGCTGACCGGCCAGCTGGCGCACCTGGCCCAGCTGCACGGCAAGGAGAAGATCGGGACATGGCGCGACCTGGCCCATGGCGGCGAGATGGCGGAGCTGGTCGAGCAGCTGCTGCAGGACCACTACGACCCTGCCTACCTGCGCTCGATCGAGCGCAACTTCGTGCGTTATGCGCAGGCCGAGGTGCTGGAGCTGCGCGACATCGGCACGGCCGACTTCCTGGCCGCCGCCCGCCAGCTGCACGCGGGCTGAAGACGCGCCCGGCAGTCCGGGCCAAGGCCGTCTTCCAGGCAAACATGCAAAAAAGCCCGGCTGCTCACACAGCCGGGCTTTTGTTCGTGGGCGCTGCGCTTACTCGGACTTGGTACCGAGCTGCGCGGCCTGCACGTTGACCTTGGCCTTGGCCTTGGCCTTGAGCGCTTCCACGAAGTTGAACAGCTCGGCCTGGCCGACCATGCCCGAGATCTGCTGCGCTTCCTGCTTGCGGCGTTCCGCGTCCGGCTGGGCCGGCTGCGCGACGCGGTTGATCCGGTACACGCCATAGCCCTGACCCGGGATCTCCACGCCGACATAGGCCGGCAGCTTGCTGACGTCGGCCTTCAGTACCGCGATCGCCGCGGAGGTATTGATCGCCGGTTCCCTGGTGCGGGTGACAACGGACGGCGCACCAAAACCGGTGGCGTCGCCCGAGGTCTTGGCGGCGGCCATTTTCTGCTCGCCGGCCGCGCGCGCCAGGCGCGCCGCCTCTTCCAGCGTCACGCGCTGGCGGATCTGGGCATCGACCTCGGCCAGCGGACGCTTGGTGGCCGGCGTGAATTCCAGCACCCGGCCGGAGATCAGGACGCTCGGCGAGACTTCGATCGCTTCGGTATTGCGCTTGTTCTTGACGGCGTCCGTGCCGAAGATCGCGGCCAGGAACTTCTCGTTGTTGAACGGTGCCTGGGCCAGTTGCGGATTCGGCTTGCGGGTCAGGTCGTCGACGGTCTCGATCTTCAGGCCCAGCTTGTCGGCCACCGGCTTCAGGCTTTCCGACTGCTCGTACACCATGTTGGTGAAAGTTTCGGCCATCTCCGAATACTTCTTCGACATCTTCTGCTTTTTCAGCTCGGCAGCGATCTCTTCCCTGGCCTCGGCCAGGGGCTTCTGCGCCGCCGGCTTGAGCGCGGTGAGCTTGATGACGTGGTAGCCGAACTCGGACTGCACCAGGCCGCTCGTCTCGCCTTCCTTCAACGCGTAGATCGCATCCTCGACCGGCTTGACGAAGGTGCCCTTCTCGACCACGCCCAGGTCGCCCCCAACCGAGGCCGAGCCCGGGTCCTGCGATTGCGCCTTGGCGATCTCGGCGAAGTTGGCCGGATTCTTGCGGACTTCGGCCAGCACCGCCTCGGCCTTGGCCTTGGCGGCAGCCTGCTCGGGCGCCTTGGCGTCGCGTGCCAGCGTGATCAGGATGTGGCTGGCGCTGCGCTGCTCGGGCGTGGTGTAGTTCTTGAGGTTCTTGTTATAGAAATCGGTGACCTCGGCGTCGCTCACCTGCACCTGGCTGGCCACGGCTTGCGCATCGAACAACACGTATTCGGCCTTGACCTGCTCCGGAACCGTGAACAGCGCGGCGTTCTTGTCGTAATAGGCCTTGACCATCGCGTCGCTGACCTTCACCTGCGGCAGGAACTGGGCGATCGGGAACACCATTTCCTGGACCTCGCGTTCCTGGTCGTTGATGTCGGACAGACGCGCCGACACGCTGCGCGGGGCAAACGCCGTGGACTGGATCGAACCCGTCAGCTGCTGCACGGTCAGGTCGCGGCGCAGGCGCTGGTCGAACATGGCGGGCGTCATGCCCTGCGCGGCCAGCGCGCCCTTGTAGGCGTCCATGTCGAAGCTGCCGTCGGCCTTGCGGAAGGACTGGACCTTGCCGATTTCCCTGGCCAGGGCGGCATCGTTCACGGTCATGTGGGTGCGCGCGATCTCGGCGGCCACGGCGCGCTCGGCCACGAGGTTGTTCAGGATCGCCTGCTTGGCTTCCGGTGTCTCGAACATCTTCTGGTCGAACTGCGGACCCATCATCTGGCGCGCCTGGTCGATCTGGCGGCGCTGGGCTTCTTCCCATTCCTGCTGGGTGACCTTCTGGCCGGCCACGGTTGCCACACCGGTAGCGGCGTCGCCGCGGTCCTGGTAGCTCTCGACACCGACTAGCACGAACGAAGGCACGATCAGCACCAGCAGCAGACCCTGCATCACGCGCTTGTTGTTACGGACAAAATCAAACATGGTCAGCCATTCAAGGTTGAAAATGCTTTAACAGCACAGGTTAAAAAAAAAGGCGAACTCGCGTTCGCCTCTTCTCGGTTTCCGTCCCCTTTCAAGGGTCCGGAGCTTACTGGATTCTGGCGGAGCGGACGGGGCTCGAACCCGCGACCCCCGGCGTGACAGGCCGGTATTCTAACCAACTGAACTACCGCTCCAGATTGTGAGGTGAATGTTGGCGGAGCGGACGGGGCTCGAACCCGCGACCCCCGGCGTGACAGGCCGGTATTCTAACCAACTGAACTACCGCTCCAACAAAAACACGTCAGCGCTCACCGGAAAGGTGGATTGCGAGAGGCCCGCAACTCCGAACTGCTCTCCTTCCGGCTAGTGCTCCCTGCATGTCACTGCAGAGAAGGCATTAGTTTACAGCATCTTTCAGAGCTTTACCAGCCTTAAATTTCGGAACCTTCGCAGCCTTAATCTTGATCGGTTCCTTGGTGCGTGGATCGCGGCCGGTACGGGCCGCGCGCTCGCCCACGGTGAAGGTACCGAAGCCGACCAGCGTCACGCTATCGTTGTTCTTCAGCGATTCGGTCACGGCGGTGATCAATGCGTCGAGAGCACGGGTCGCCGAGGCCTTGGTAATGTCCGCGGACTTCGCGATTTCTTCGATCAGTTCTGTCTTGTTCACTTCTAACCCTCGTATACGTTTGGACGCCACGGCGCCTTGCTGCAAAAGTGCAAGGGCGTATTAAACAAGGGCAACATTGGTCTGTCAAGCAACATACGTGGAGGCGTCCGTCGGTTGCGCCGATGCATCACCGCTGCGTTCGGACTGATGGCGGCAGCGGCAAAAAAACAGGCGTCCCGCAGGACGCCTGTTTCTCGGCGCATGGCTTGCGCTCAGTGCTTGACCACGTCCGACGAAGGATCGGCCGCCGCCGGCGTCACCGCCACCGTAGCCGGCACCTCGACCAGCGCTTCCGGCTGGCGCTCCAGCGCGACTTCGAGCACCTTCTCGATCCAGCGCACCGGCACGATCTCGAGCTTGTTCTTGACGTTGTCCGGGATCTCGGCCAGGTCTTTCACGTTCTGCTCGGGAATCAGGACGGTCTTGATGCCGCCGCGATGGGCCGCCAGCAGCTTTTCCTTCAGGCCGCCGATCGGCAGCACTTCGCCGCGCAGCGTGATCTCGCCCGTCATGGCCACATCGGCGCGCACCGGAATGCCGGTGAAGGCCGACACCAGGGCGGTGGTCATGCCGATGCCGGCAGATGGACCATCCTTCGGCGTCGCGCCTTCCGGGACGTGGATGTGGATGTCGGTCTTTTCAAAAGCCTCGGCCTTGATGCCGAAGCGCTGGGCGCGCGAACGCACCACGGTGCGCGCCGCCTCGATCGATTCCTTCATCACGTCGCCCAGGGTGCCGGTGCGGATAATGGCGCCCTTGCCGGGCACGTTGACGGCTTCGATCGTGAGCAGGTCGCCACCGACCTCGGTCCAGGCCAGGCCGACCACCTGGCCGATCTGGTTTTCCTTCTCGGCCACGCCGAAGTCATAGCGGCGCACGCCCAGGAACTTGTCCAGGTTCTTGGCGTTGACAGTCACCTTCTTCTCGGCCTTGGTCAGCAGCAGCATCTTGACGACCTTGCGGCAGATCTTCGAGATCTCGCGCTCGAGCGAACGCACGCCCGCTTCACGGGTGTAGTAGCGGATGATGTCGCGGATCGCCGATTCCTCGACCTTGATCTCGCCTTCCTTCAGACCGTTGTTCTTGATCTGCTTCGGCAGCAGGTAGCGCTGCGCGATACTGGTCTTCTCGTCCTCGGTATAGCCCGACAGGCGGATCACTTCCATCCGGTCCAGCAGCGCCGGCGGGATGTTGAAGGAGTTCGAGGTCGCCACGAACATCACGTCCGACAGGTCGAAGTCGACTTCGACGTAGTGGTCGCTGAAGGTGTGGTTCTGGGCGGGATCCAGCACTTCCAGCAGGGCCGAGCTTGGGTCACCGCGGAAGTCCGCGCCCATCTTGTCGATCTCGTCGAGCAGGAACAGGGGATTCCTCACGCCGACTTTCGACAGCGACTGCAGCACCTTGCCCGGCATCGAGCCGATGTAGGTACGGCGGTGGCCGCGGATCTCGGCTTCGTCGCGCACGCCGCCCAGGGCCATGCGCACGTACTTGCGGCCGGTGGCGCGGGCGATCGACTCACCCAGCGAGGTCTTGCCCACGCCCGGCGGGCCGACGAAGCACAGGATCGGCGCTTTCAGCTTGTCGACGCGCTGCTGCACCGCGAGGTATTCGAGGATGCGTTCCTTGATCTTGTCGAGGCCGTAGTGGTCGGACTCGAGTACCTGCTGGGCCTTTTCCAGGTCGATCGTGACCTTCGACTTCTTCTTCCACGGCAAGCCGACCAGGGTGTCGATGTAGTTGCGCACGACCGTGGCTTCGGCCGACATTGGCGACATCATCTTGAGCTTCTTGATTTCGGCCTGCGCCTTCTCGAGTGCCTCTTTCGGCATCTTGGCGGCGATCACCTTCTTCTCGAGTTCCTCGATGTCGGCGCCGTCCTCGCCCTCGCCCAGCTCCTTCTGGATGGCCTTGACCTGTTCGTTCAGGTAGTACTCGCGCTGCGATTTTTCCATCTGGCGCTTGACGCGGCCGCGGATGCGCTTTTCCACCTGCAGGATGTCGAGTTCGCCTTCCAGCTGGCCGAGCAGGTGCTCGAGGCGCTTGGTGACATTGAAGATTTCGAGGATCACCTGCTTCTGCTCGAGCTTGAGCGGCAGGTGGGCGGCAACGGTGTCGGCCAGGCGGCCAGCGTCGTCGATGCCGGCCAGCGAAGCCAGGATCTCGGGTGGAATCTTCTTGTTGAGTTTGACGTATTGGTCGAACTGCTGGACGATGGCGCGGCGCATCGCCTCGACCTCGGAGTCGTCGCCGACCTCCGATTCGACCGGGGTCAGCTCGGCCGTGAAATGGGTGGCGCCATCGACGATGTGGTCGATGCGCGCGCGCTGGGCGCCCTCGACCAGCACCTTCACGGTGCCGTCGGGGAGTTTCAGCATCTGCAGAATATTCGCCACGCAGCCGATCTCGTAGATGTCTGCGGCGGAAGGTTCGTCCTTGGCGGCCGCCTTCTGGGCAGCCAGCATGATGCTCTTGCCCTGCTCCATGGCGGCTTCCAGCGCCTTGATGGACTTCGGACGGCCGACGAACAGAGGTATCACCATATGCGGGAACACGACCACGTCGCGCAGCGGCAGGAGAGGCAGCGTCGTTTGCTCGGTTAATTTCGAAGTTGTCATGGCATACCTTATAGAAACGTGTTGCTGAACTTGGGCACGCGCGGCGCAAATCTCAAGACCACCGCCGCGAATATATTTTCTACTGGTAAAAGAATGTCCACAGTTGAAAATATAGCCGTTTCAATAAAAACCCCATTTTCAAATGAAAAAGCCACTGCGCGAGACGCTCCCGCGAGTGGCTTTTCGATTGAAGCCGGCTTTCTTATTATGACCTAGTGTACCGTCAAGAATCCGTAGGGCAAGACTTTTGTGACAAGAGTGCGCGTCTTTTTTCAGTTCTCGCCAGATGCTTTTGGCGTTTCGCTGTAAATCAACAAAGGCTTTGCGGCATTCGTGATCGTATTTTCATCGATCACGACCTTGACCACATTCTGCTGGCTCGGCAGCTCATACATCACGTCCAGCAGCGCATGTTCCAGGATCGAGCGCAGGCCACGCGCGCCGGTCTTGCGGGCCAGTGCCTTGCGCGCGATCGCGTGCAGGGCGGCCGGACGGATCTCCAGTTCCGCGCCTTCCATCTCCAGCAGCTTCGAGTACTGCTTGATCAGGGCGTTCTTCGGCTCGATCAGAATCTGGATCAGGGCTTCCTCGGTCAGCTCGTTCAGGGTCGCGACGACCGGCAGGCGGCCCACCAGTTCCGGAATCAGGCCGAACTTGATCAGGTCTTCCGGCTCGGCGTCCATCATGATCTCGCTGGCCGCGCGCTCGGTCTGGCTCTTGACGGTGGCGGCGAAACCGATGCCGCTCTTTTCCGAACGGTTCTGGATGATCTTGGCCAAGCCGTCGAAGGCGCCGCCGCAGATGAACATGATGTTGGTCGTGTCGATCTGGACGAAGTCCTGGTTCGGATGCTTGCGCCCGCCCTGCGGCGGCACCGAGGCCATGGTGCCTTCGATGAGTTTCAGCAGTGCCTGCTGCACGCCCTCGCCCGAGACGTCGCGCGTGATCGACGGGTTGTCGGACTTGCGCGAGATCTTGTCGATCTCGTCGATGTAGACGATGCCGCGCTGGGCCTTCTCGACTTCGTAATTGCAGCTTTGCAGCAGCTTCTGGATGATGTTCTCGACGTCCTCGCCGACATAGCCGGCCTCGGTCAGGGTGGTCGCGTCGGCGATCACGAAGGGGACGTTGAGCATGCGCGCCAGGGTCTGGGCCAGCAGGGTCTTGCCGGAACCGGTCGGACCGACGAGCAGGATATTGCTCTTGGCCAGCTCGACTTCGTCCTTCTTGCCCAGGTGCTTCAGGCGCTTGTAGTGGTTGTACACCGCCACCGACAGGATGCGCTTGGCCGTCTGCTGGCCAATCACGTACTGGTCGAGCAGTTCGGTGATCTCGTGTGGCGTCGGCAGATCGGACTTGGTGCCGGCCACCGACTCGACGTTGGAAGTCTCGTCGCGGATGATGTCGTTGCACAGATCGATGCATTCATCGCAGATGAATACCGACGGTCCCGCGATCAGCTTCTTGACTTCGTGCTGGCTCTTTCCGCAGAACGAGCAGTACAGAAGTTTTTCGCCGCTGGAGGATTTTTTGTCAGACATGGGGCAGGAGTGAGAGTGACTCGGCTAATAAGTTGCTGGAATATAACGCTGGAATATAACGCTAATAGGGGCACGCAACAAGTGCGCACACGGACATGCTACCCGAAATAAAAACGAAACGCCCGAACGTGCATGCGCCCGGGCGTTTTTTGGCAACACCTGCAGGGTGTCGCAAGGCGCTATTTAGGCGCGGTTGGTCAGCACGCGGTCGATCATACCGTATTCAACCGCTTCTTCCGCGGACATGAAGCGGTCGCGGTCGGTGTCGCGGTGGATCTGCTCGATGCTCTGGCCGGTGTTGTCAGCCATGATGCGCGCCAGGCGCTCGCGCAGGTACAGGATTTCCTTGGCCTGGATCTCGATGTCCGAGGCCATGCCCTGCGAACCGCCGGAGGGCTGGTGGATCATCACGCGCGAGTTCGGCAGCGAGAAGCGCTTGCCCTTGGCGCCGGCGGCCAGCAGGAAGGCGCCCATCGAGGCGGCCAGGCCGGTGCACAGGGTCGAGACGTCCGGCTTGATGAAGTTCATCGTGTCGAAGATCGCCAGGCCCGCCGAGACGGAACCGCCCGGCGAGTTGATGTACAGCGAGATGTCCTTGTCCGGATTTTCGCTTTCCAGGAACAGCAACTGGGCCACGATCAGGTTGGCCATCTGGTCGTTGACAGGGCCGACCAGGAAAATCACGCGCTCCTTGAGGAGGCGCGAATAGATGTCATAGGCGCGCTCGCCGCGGCCGCTTTGCTCGACCACCATCGGCACGAGGCCGAGTGCCTGGGTATCCAATGCGGGATTACGAATCATACCTGTCTCGTTCCTTGTAAATAGGGGTTCAGAAACCCAATCTTAGCAGACGTATGCGGTTCACACAGACACGTAGGGTGGGCAGCTCCGCTGCCCACGCGGTGATCGCCGTCGGCACCATCATCGTGCACGATGATCTTGCTCCCGACTATCACCGCGTGGGCGGGAGACCCGCCCACCCAACGATACAAGCCCGCTGTCCTCGCAGACCAGCAAATCTTAGCCCTGCGGATTGCCGCCCATCAGTTCATCGAAAGCGATCGCCTTGCTGCTGA
>NZ_JAIWIA010000103.1 GCF_020176695.1 Massilia sp. MS-15
CTACACCGTCAGCGACGGCCAGGGCGGCAGCAACACCTATACGGTCAACGTCACTGTCACGCCGGTGAACGACCTGCCGGTGGCTGGCAATACGAACATCACGACCGCCGAAGATACGGCCAAAGCCGGTACGCTTCCTGTTGCAAGCGACGCCGATGGCGATACGCTCACGTACTCGAAGGCGTCCGACCCCGCACACGGTACCGTGAGCATCGCCGCCGACGGCACCTACACGTACACCCCGGGCGCCAACTACAACAGCACCGACAGCTTCTCCTACACCGTCAGCGACGGTAACGGCGGCAGCAACACCTATACCGTCAACATCACTGTCACGCCGGTGAACGACCTGCCAGTGGCGGGCAATACGAACATCACGACCGCCGAAGATACCGCGAAGGCCGGCAGCGTGCCGGCGGCAATCGATCCCGATGGCGACACCGTCACCTACGCCAAGGCGAGCGATCCT
>NZ_JAIWIA010000104.1 GCF_020176695.1 Massilia sp. MS-15
CATAATGGCCCCATGGGCGATACACCCGAGTATGGTGCATATGCTCGGTACGTTCGGTCACCTTAAGGTGCTCGACAATGTTCTTAACGCGCTGTACATGGTCCTTGCGTGCAACAAGAACCGCATCCGGTGTCTCGACCACGACGAGATCATTCACGCCAACCACCGCCACAATGCGGCTTTCAGCGCGTACGAAGGTATTAGTGACACCATCCAGATACACGTCTCCCCGCTGAACGTTGCCATCGACGTCGGCAATTTGTACATCGGCCAAGGCCGACCAGGATCCGACGTCACTCCAACCAATGTCCGCAGATACGACTACGCCTCTCTGGGTGTGTTCCATCACTGCGTAGTCGACTGAGTCAGAAGGGCAAGCTGTAAAAGCTGCTTCATCCAAACGGCAGAAATCGAGGTCTCGATAGGCATTTTGCATTGCTTCATGCGTCGCCTTAGCAATTGCTGG
>NZ_JAIWIA010000105.1 GCF_020176695.1 Massilia sp. MS-15
GACACCGGATCCAGCGCCAGCGATGGCCTGAGCAGCGACGGCACGGTGACTGTCAGCCTGGCTCCCGATGCCGCCGGCTGGGAATACCGGACCAGCAGCAATGGCAGCTGGACCGCGGGCAGCGGCGGCAGTTTCACGCTGGCCCCGGGCAGCTACGCCGCCGGGCAGGTGCAGGTGCGCCAGACCGATATCGCCGGCAATACCAGCACTGCCGCCAGCAATAGCGCCGCCATCACGATCGACCAGGGTGTGGACGCGCCTTCCCTGGTCCTGGCCAACGACACCGGATCCAGCGCCAGCGACGGCCTGAGCCGCGATGGCACGGTGAACGTCGGCCTGGCCCCCGATGCCGCCGGCTGGGAATACCGCACCAGCAGCAGTGGCAGCTGGACCGCGGGCAGCGGCAGCAGCTTCACGCTGGCGCCCGGCAGCTATGCCGCCGGACAGGTGCAGGTGCGCCAGA
>NZ_JAIWIA010000019.1 GCF_020176695.1 Massilia sp. MS-15
CGCCCACCCTACGATACAAGCCCGCTGTCCTCGCAGACCAGCAAATCTTAGCCCTGCGGATTGCCGCCCATCAGTTCATCGAAAGCGATCGCCTTGCTGCTGACCTTCGCCTTGCCGAGCACATAGTTGACGACGTTTTCTTCCAATACAAGGGCTTCGACTTCGGCCAGGCGGCGGCGGTCGCTGTAGTAGTACTTCAGGACTTCCTTCGGATCTTCGTAGCTCTGCGCGAAGTCTTCGATCTGGGCCTTGACCTGTTCCTGGGTGGCGTTCAGGCTGTTGTCGGCGACCAGCTGCGACAGGATCAGGCCCAGGCGCACGCGGCGCTCGGCCTTGTCGGCGAACATCTCGGCCGGGAAAGGCATCGCCTTCACGTCCATGCCACGCTGCATCATGTCCTGGCGGGTCATCTCGGCCAGGCGCTCCGAATCCTGCTGGATCATGGCCTTCGGCACGTCCATGTCGGTGGCCTTGACCAGGGCGTCCATCACGGCTTCCTTGTTGCGGGCCTTGATGCGGGCGTTGACTTCACGCTCCAGGTTGGTCTTGATGTCTTCGCGCATCTTCTCGACCGAGCCGTCTTCGATGCCCAGCGAACGCGCGAATTCGGCGTCGACTTCCGGCATGTGGGCCCACTCGAGCTTGTTCAGGGTGATGGTGAATTCGGCGGTCTTGCCGGCCACGTCCTTGCCGTGGTAATCCTCCGGGAAGGCCAGCGGGAAGGTCTTGCTCTCGCCCACTTTCAGGCCAATGGTGGCGGCTTCGAATTCCGGCAGCATGCGGCCTTCGCCCAGCACGAAGGCGTAGTTCTCGGCCTTGCCGCCAGCGAATTCCTCGCCGTCGATCTTGCCGACGAAGTCGACGGTCACGCGGTCGCCGTTGGCGGCGACCGGCTCGCCGCCGTCGCCGTGCTCGCCTGCCTCACCCTTGGTGTGGTAGTGCACGCGCTGCTTGCGCAGGATGTCGATGGTCTTGTCGATCTCGGCATCGGTCACGTCGGCCGACACGGTTTCGACTTCCATCGCGGCCAGGTCGCCGACCACGACGTCCGGGTAGACTTCGAAGGTCGCGTCGAACGCCAGCATGCCTTCCGGGGCGTCTTCTTTCGGTTCGATTTTCGGGAAGCCGGCAACGCGCAGCTGGTTCTCGTTGGCGGCGTCGTTGAACGCGCGGCCGACCTTGTCGTTCAGCACGTCGGATTCGATCTGGTAGCCGTATTGGGCAGCGACCATCTTGATCGGCACCTTGCCTGGACGGAAGCCCGGGGCCTTTGCCGTCTTGGCCTGCTTCTTGAGGCGCTTTTCGACCTCCGTACGAACGTCAGCTACCGGAAAAGTGATCGTCAAGCGACGCTCGAGTTTACCCAGGGTTTCGACTGCAGTTGCCATTATAAAAATCGTCCAAAAAAATAATTATTCATGGTGCGAGGAGGGGGACTCGAACCCCCACACCATTGCTGGCGTCAGGACCTAAACCTGGTGCGTCTACCAATTTCGCCATCCTCGCGGAAGAATTGCATTTTTGCCTCAAAAACAAAGGGCGCCCGACAGTGAAACCGGCCGCCCTGCACTCCTCTGTTTAGGGGCTACAACTTCAAACGATTATTTTACTGGATTTTCTGACACTATTGGGCGGTTTTTTGCTTGCCGTGCGGAGGGGCTTGCTCATCCATATAAGGCAGATCGATCGCTCAGCCATGGGGCATGCGCGGGTTGAACGCGTGGGCGGTAGACCCGCCCACGCGACGGACAGCGGTTCAGGACGACGGTTTTCTGACGCGGAACCAGGCGGCATACAGCGCCGGCAGGAACAGCAGCGTCAAGGCGGTCGCCACCAGCAGGCCACCCATGATGGCAACGGCCATCGGACCCCAGAACACGGAGCGCGATAGCGGAATCATGGCCAGGGCCGCGGCCGCGGCGGTCAGGAGGATCGGCCGGCAGCGGCGTACGGCCGCCTCGACGATCGCATCCCAGGCCGGGACGCCGTTCGCGATATCCCCCTCGATCTGGTCGACCAGGATCACGGAGTTGCGGATGATCATGCCGAACAGGGCAATCACGCCGAGGTTGGCGACGAAGCCGAACGGACGGCCGAACACCAGCAGGGCCATCGCCGCGCCGGCGATCCCGAGCGGGCCGGTCAGGAAAACCAGCAGCGAGCGCGAGAAGCTGTGCAGCTGCAGCATCAGGAGCGTGAACACGATGAACAGCACCAGCGGCACGTTGGCCATGATCGAGGCTTCGGCGTCCGAGCTGTCGGCCGCGGCGCCCTCCACGGTGACTTCGTAGCCGGCCGGCAGGCGCGCGCGCAGGGCGCCCAGCCGGGCATCCACCTGGCCGGTCACGGTCGGCCCCTGGATGCCGGCGACCACGTCCGACTGCACCATGATCGCCCAGGCGCGGCCCTCGCGCCAGACCACGCCCGGCTCCCACACGAAGGCGATGCGCGCCACCTGCCCGACCGGCACCGCGGCGCCGGAAGCGGTCGGCACCAGCGCTTCCGACAGGCGCGAGATGGTGTCGCGCTCGGCCAGCGGCTGGCGCACCACGATGTCGATCAGGCGGTTGGTCTCGCGGAACTGGCCAACCGGCGTTCCGCTCAGCGTCGTGTGGATCACGCGCCGCGCCGCCTGCGAGGTCACGCCCAGCGCGCGCAGCTTGTCCTGGTCGAGGTCGAGGCGCAACACCTTCACCGATTCGTTCCAGTTGTCGTTCACGCCCACCGTGTTCGGGTTGGCGCGCATGATGCCCTTGACCTCGTCCGCCACCCGGCGCACCACGCCGATGTCGGGCCCGAGCACCTGGAACTGCACCGGATAGGCCACCGGCGGGCCGTTCGGCAGCAGCTTCACGCGCCCGCGCACTTCCGGGAAGTCGTTGCGGAACACTTCCTCGATCCTGTCGCGCAGGGCGTCGCGCGCCTCGGCATCGCGCGGGAGTACCACCAGCTGCGACACGTTCGACTGGGGGAAGATCTGCTCCAGCGGAAGGTAGAAGCGTGGACTGCCGGTGCCCACATAGCTGGTCACGCTCTGCACGCCTGGCTGGCGCTGCAGGAAGCCTTCGAAGCGCTTCACGACCGCTTCGTTGGCCGCGAAGCTGGTGCCCTCGGGCGACCACAGCTCCACCATCAGCTCGGGGCGGCTGGAATCCGGGAAGAACTGTTTTTCGATGAAGTTGAAGCCGAATACGCCCAGCCCGAACACGGCCAGGCTGAGCGCGATGGTGGTCTTGCGCCACTCGACGCACCAGCGCACCACGCGCCGGAAGCGCTCGTAGCCCGGAGAGTCGAACACGTCGTGCGAGGATTCGCCCTGCCCGTGCGGCTTGACCCGCAGCAGCACGTAGCCGATGTAGGGGGTGAACACCACCGCCGCCACCCAGGAGATCAGGAGCGCCAGCGCGTTCACCGAGAACATGGTGAAGGTGTATTCGCCGGCCGCCGACTTGGCCAGGCCAATCGGCAGGAAGCCGGCAGCCGTGATCAGGGTCCCGGTCAGCATCGGCATCGCGGTCGAGGTGTAGGCGAAGGTGGCCGCCTCGAAGCGCGACAGGCCCTCCTCCATCTTGCGCACCATCATCTCGACCGCGATGATGGCGTCGTCCACCAGCAGGCCGAGCGCAATGATCAGGGCGCCCAGCGAGATCTTGTGCAGCGAAATATCGAGCAGGCGCATGCACAGGAAGGTGATCGCCAGCACCAGCGGGATGGTCAGGGCCACCACCAGGCCGGGGCGGACGTCGATGCGCAGCCTGGGCTTGGTGTGCAGCCCAAGCGCGACGAAGGACACGGCCAGCACGATCACCACCGCTTCGATCAGCACCTTGATGAATTCGTCGACCGAGGCGGTGACCGCGCGCGGCTGGTCGGCCACGCGTTCCAGCTCGATGCCGACCGGGAGCTGGGCGCGGATGCGCGCCACCGTCTTGTCCAGGCCCTTGCCCAGCTTGATGATGTTGCCGCCCTTCTCCATCGACACGCCCAGGCCGATCACTTCCTTGCCGTTGAAGCGCATCTTGTCGCGCGGCGGGTCCTGGTAGCCGCGCGTAACCGTCGCGAAGTCGCCCAGGCGGAAGGTGGTCGAGCCGGCGCGCAGCTGCAGGTTTTCGAGCTGCCCGGCCGATTTCAGCGCGCCGCTGACCCGCACCCGCAGGTATTCCAGCGGCGTCACCAGCAGGCCGCTGGACTCGACCTCGTTCTGGGTCGCGATCTGGTTGACGATCTGTTCGAAGGGAATCCCGAGCTGGGCGAACTGCTTGCTGGAGAACTCGATGTAGAGCTTTTCTTCCTGTACCCCGAACTGTTCGACCTTGGACACGAGCGGCACCGCCAGCAGCTGCTGGCGCACGAAATCGGCGTAGTCGCGCATTTCGGCCGGCGTGAAGCCATCGCCGGACAGGGCGAAGATCGAGCCGTAGGTATCGCCGAATTCGTCGTTGAAGAAGGGGCCGCGCACGCCCTGCGGCAGGGTGCCGGCCATGTCGCCGATCTTCTTGCGAACCTGGTACCAGGCCGGCGCCGTCTCGCCCGGGGGCGTCGATTCGCGCAGCTCGATGACGATGGTGGTCTCGCCCGGCTTGGAAAAGCTGCGGATGCGGTCGATGTAGGGCGTTTCCTGCAGCTTGCGCTCGAGCGGGTCGGCCACCTGTTCGGCCATCTGGATCGCGGTCGCGCCTGGCCAGGCGGCGCTCACCACCATCGCGCGGAAGGTGAAGGGCGGGTCTTCGTCCTGGCCCAGCTGCTGGTAGCTCAGGATGCCGCCGATCAGCAGGGCGGCGATCAGGTAGCGGGTCAGCGGAATGTGTTCCAGCGCCCAGCGCGACAGGTTGAAGCCCCTCATTGGCCAACTCCGGCGGCTTCGGCCTCGGTATCGGCGCGGCGCGCCACGTCGGCGCTCAGGATGCGCACCTTCTGGCCCGGCTGGAGCAGGTGCACGCCGGCCGTCACCACGGTCTGCCCGGCCTGCACGCCACCCTGCAGCAGGATGTCGTTGCCGGCCTGGCCCGCCACCTGCACCGGGCGCAGCTGCACCGTGCGCACGCCGCCGTCCTTGCCTTCCACCACCCAGACGCTGGTGGCGCCCTTGTCCTGCACCAGGGCGCTGAGCGGCACCCGCAGCGCGTCGGGCCGCGCGGCCGGCGCCGCGATCGCCACGGTCGCGCTCATCCCCAGGCGCACGTCGGCGCCGGGGGGCAGCGCCACCTTGACGGCATAGGTACGGGTGGCCGGATCGGCCACCGGCGCCACTTCGCGGATCGTGCCGGCCAGGGCCGCCCCGGGACGGGCCCACAGGCGCACCTCCACCGCGCCGGCCTGGCGCAGCGCATCGACCCGGTCTTCCGGAATGCCGATCACGACCTCCTTTTCATCGGTGCGGGCCACCCGCACCACCGGCGTCCCGGCCGCGACCACCTGGCCAACTTCGGCGTCGACCGCGGTCACCACGCCGTCGGTGTCCGAGGCCAGGCTGGCGTAGCCGGCCTGGTTCGACTGGCCGCGCAGGCCGGCGCGCGCCGCCTCGACCCGGGCCTGGGCCGCACCCAGGGCCGCCCGTTTGGCGTCGAGCACGGCCTGGCTGACGAAATTCTGGGCGCGCAGCTGCTGGTGGCGCTGGTAGTCGGCGCGCGCCAGGTCGCGCTCCGTCTCGGCGGCGCGCAGGCTGGCGCGCGCCTCGGTTTCGGCCAGGCGCAGGTCCTGCGGGTCGAGCCGCACCAGCACCTGGCCCATGCGCACCACGCTGCCCACCTCCACCTTGCGCTCGATGATCTTGCCGCCGACCCGGAAGCCCAGGCGCGACTCGTAGCGCGGCCGCACGTCGCCCGAGAACTCGACGCGCTCCGCGGCGCCGCCCGCGGCCAGCTTGATCGCGCGCACCGGGCGCACCTCCTGCGGCTGGGGCGCGCGTTCGCCGCAGCCGGACAGCAGGGCCAGCACCATTGGCAGCAGGGGCAGCAGGGTCAGCGAATGAACCCCGGGGCGGCGGGAAGAGAACGAGAAGGGTCGAGCGGACATGGCTTCCTCTGTCATAGATTTTGCCAATCAGAAACTTGGCATATGTAGTTGAGCAATTATAATCAGCGAAATCGTCAGCAATCCGAGATTAGAGTCAACAGTCAAATATGCCCGTCGAGCATTACGAGAACTTCCCGGTCGCCTCCTTCCTGCTGCCGCGGCGCCTGGTGCCGGCGGTCGAGGCCATCTATGCGTTCGCGCGCAGCGCCGACGACATCGCCGACGAGGGCGATGCCAGCGCACCGGAACGCCTGGCCGAACTGGACCGCTACGGACGCGAACTGGACGCCATCGCGGCCGGCGCCACGCCGGGCGACCCGCTGTTCGCGCGCCTGGCCGGCGTGGTGCGGGCCTACCGGCTGCCGCTGGGACCCATGCACGACCTGCTGTCGGCCTTTCGCCAGGACGTCGCCACCAGCCGCTATCCCGACTATGCCACCCTGCTCGACTACTGCCGGCGCTCCGCCAATCCGGTCGGGCGCCTGATGCTGGCCCTGTACGGCGCCACCGAGGAGCGCAACCTGCGCGATGCGGATGCGATCTGCACCGCCCTGCAGCTCATCAACTTCTGGCAGGACGTGGCGATCGACCTGGCCAAGGGGCGCATCTACCTGCCGCTGGAAGACCTGGCGCGCCATGGCATCGGCGAGGACGAACTGGCGGCCGGACCGGCCACGCCGGCCTGGCGCGCGCTGATGCGCTTCGAGGTCGAGCGCGCGCGCGCCCTGATGCTCAGCGGTACGCCGCTGGCGCTGCGCCTGCCGGGCCGCATTGGCTGGGAACTGCGGCTGATGGTGCAGGGAGGGCTGCGCATCCTGGAAGCCATCGAACGCGCCGAGTACGACGTGTTCCGGCGCCGCCCCACCCTGGCCGCCGCCGACTGGCTCGTGGTGGGCTGGCGCGCGCTGCGCATGTAGGCGCTCTCATCCAGGCTTCGTCTCTACCTGGCGCCACCCGTATCGGCTAAGATAGCGGATTCGCCTCAGCAATAATAAAGATTACATGTCTCCCGACGAATACTGCCAGCAAAAGACGGTCCAGAGCGGCTCCAGCTTCTATTACAGCTTCCTGTTCCTGCCGCCCGAGCGCCGGCGCGCGATCACGGCCCTGTATGCCTTCTGCCGCGAGGTGGACGACACGGTCGACGAGACCTCGGACGCCTCGGTGGCGCGCATCAAGCTGGCCTGGTGGCGCACCGAAGTCTCGACCATGTACACCGGCACGCCCACCCATCCGGTGACCCAGGCCCTGCAGCCGCACATCGCTCCCTACGGGCTGGAACAGCAGCACCTGCAGGCCATCATCGACGGCATGGAGATGGACCTCGACCAGAGCCGCTATCTCGACTTCCCGAACCTGGAGCGCTACTGCTGGCGTGTGGCCGGCGTGGTCGGCATCCTGTCGGCCAGCATCTTCGGCCATACCAACCCGCAGACACTGGCCTATGCCGAGAAGCTCGGCCTGGCCTTCCAGCTGACCAACATCATCCGCGACGTCGGCGACGACGCGCGCAAGGGCCGCATCTACCTGCCGGTGAACGAACTGCAGCGCTTCAACGTGACCGCCGCCGACATCCTCAACTTCCGCCACAGCGAAAAGTTCGAGGCCCTGATGCGCTTCCAGAACGAGCGCGCCCAGCGCATCTACGACGAGGCGCTGGCGCTGCTGCCGAAGGAAGACCGGCGCGCCCAGCGCCCGGGCCTGATGATGGCCGCGATCTATCGCACCCTGCTGGACGAGATCGCACGCGACGGCTTCCATGTGCTGAACCAGCGCATCTCGCTCACGCCCCTGCGCAAGCTGTGGCTGGCGTGGAAGACCTATGTCCGCACCTGAGGGCGGCTGGCGGGTGCTGGTGGCGGGCGGCGGCTGGGCCGGCTGTGCCGCCGCCGTCGAACTGGCCGCCCGGCATGGCGGCGCCAGCGTCACGCTGGCCGAAAGCGCGCGCAGCCTGGGCGGACGCGCGCGCGCGCTGCAGGCCGGCGGCGTGGCGGGAGACACGCTCCTCGACAACGGCCAGCACATCCTGCTGGGCGCCTATGGCGAAACCCTGCGCATGCTACGCCAGGTCGGCGTCGACCCGGCCCAGGCCCTGCTGCGCCTGCCGCTGCAGATGCGTTATCCGGACGCGCCGCCGGACGGCAGCGGCGGCATGGATTTCGTGGCGCCACGCTGGCCCGCGCCCTGGCACCTGGCGGGCGCCCTGCTGCGCGCCCGCGGCCTGGCGCGCGCCGACAAGCTGGCGCTGGCGCGCTTCGCCAGCACCGCGCGCCGCATGGGCTGGGTGCTGTACCACGATTGCCCGGTCGAGGAACTGCTCGACCGTTTCGACCAGACCCCGCGTGTGAAACGCCTGCTGTGGCACCCGCTGTGCATCGCGGCCCTGAACACGCCGCCCGAGCGCGCATCGAGCCAGGTGTTCCTGGCCGTGCTGCGCGACAGCCTGGGCGCATGGCGCCGCGCGGCCTCCGACATGCTGCTGCCGCGCCTGGACATGGGCGCCCTGTTCCCGCAGGCGGCGGCGCGCTATCTCGAAGGGCGCGGCGCCACGGTCCTGACCGGCTGCCGGGTCGGTGCGCTGACGCCACCGGCGCAGCCCGGCGGCAGCTGGCGCGCCCTGCTGGGCGGACAGGAAGCCGGCTTCGACGCCGTGGTGCTGGCGACACCGGCCAGTGTGTCGGCAACCCTGCTGGCCCCCGTCGAACCGGCGCTGGCGGCGCGGCTCGGGGCCCTGGACTACGAGCCGATCGCCACCTGCTACCTGCAGTACGACACCACGCTGCGCCTCGACCTGCCCTTCTACGCGCTACTGGACGATGCGCCAGCCGGCCGCTGGGGCCAGTTCGTGTTCGACCGCGGCCAGCTCGACGCCGCCCAGCCCGGGTTGCTGGCGGTGGTGGTCAGTGCCGCGGGCGAGGCCGCCCGGCTCGACCAGGACGCGCTGGCCGCGGCCATCGCCGCACAGCTGGCGCAGGATCTGGCACGCCCGGCGCTCGCCGCGCCGCGCTGGAGCCGCGTGATTACCGAGAAGCGCGCCACCTTTGCCTGCACCCCGGGCCTGGACCGGCCGGGCGTCGAGACGGCGCTGCCTGGCCTGGCGCTGGCCGGTGACTATACCGCCAGCGACTATCCCGCCACGCTGGAGACGGCCGTGCGCAGCGGCGCCGCGGCGGCGACAGTCATCGGCGCCTACCGCACCCTGGCCCTGGAAAAGCGCAGTTTGTCGCACACCGATGGCGCGGCCGCGCCGGGATCCGTAAGGTGACAGCATCGAAGCACGCCCCGTGAACCGGGGCCCAACCCTTACGGATCGAACATCATGAACAACATCCAGCTCGGTTTGCGCACCCTGGCCCTGGTGCTCCTGGTGGCCATCAGCACCGCCATCCTGGTGCATCCGGAACTCATCGGCGGCTCGGGGCCGCAAACCGCGCAGGCGATCGGCACCATCCCGGTCCTGGCACATCACTGACTGGGAAACTTCAGCACATGGGCAAACTGGAATATCTCGACGCGCTCAAGCGGGCCATGGCGGGCCTGCCGCCGGAAACACAGGCCAAGACCCTGGCCTGGTACGAGCAGCGTTTCGTCGACGGCGCCGCGCTTGGGCGCAGCGAAGACAGCATCGCCGAGGAGCTGGGCGATCCGCGCAAGGTCGCGGTGACCTTGCGCGCCAATACCCACATGGAGGCCTTCGCCGCGAAGAAGTCGCCCGCCAACGCGCTGCGCGTGATCGTGGCTGGCGCCGGCCTGCTGGTGTTCAACCTGTTCATGGTGATTCCGGCCGCCGTATTCGGTGCGCTGCTGGTCGCGCTCTACGCCAGCGCCCTCGGCTTCTATGTCTCAGGCATCGCGATCACGGCCAGCGGCCTGGCCGGCGCCAGCGAGCTGGTGCTGAACAATCCGCTGCACCGGATCGAAATCCTGGAAAACGGCGAACGGCGCGAAACCACCGGCACCGTGCGCACCCGCGTCTCGATCGGCCAGCAGGGCATCCAGATCGATGGCGACGAGGATCCCGACCCGGCCCCGGACCAGGATGAGGCGGAGGCCGGCTCGCGCGCAGGCTCGGGCTCGAGCGTCGTGATCCGGCGCGCCGAGAAGGTGGCCGACGCCGGCATCCAGATCAGCACCGACATGGACGGCGAATCACGCGCCACCCAGACCTTCGTCGGGTTCGGGATGGTGGTCGGCGGGATCCTGCTGTTCCTGCTCTCCCTCGTGATCACCCGCTATACCTTCATCGGCCTGAAGCGCTACCTGAAGATGAACCTGTCACTGCTGAGGGGAGCATGAGCATGCGCGCACTCCTGAAAGTCGGGTTCAGCCTGCTGCTGCTGGCCTTCGTGCTCATCGGCCTGAGCTACGCGATGCTGCGCACCAACGGGGTGGCTTCCGCGGCCGAGGGACGACAGATCGAGAGCGAGATGCGCACCGTGCCGGAAGGCGTGAACGCGGTCGAGCTGGATGGCCCGATCGACCTCACCCTGCGCTACGGCGCCACGCCTTCGCTGAAGGTACGCGGCGAAGCGCGCCTGCTCGACAACGTCGACGTCAGCAAGGAGGGCGAAGTGCTGCACATCGGCATCCGCGGCATGGTGCTGGGCCACCGCCGCCCGCTGCAGGTGGAACTGGTGCTGCCCGCCCTCGAGGCGATTACCGTGGACGGGCGCGGCGACAGCACGGTCAACGGCTTCTCCGGCGAGCGGATCGAGGTGCGCATGGAAGGCGGCGGCAGCCTGCGCTTCAACGGGCGCTTCCGCGAAGTCGATGCGGCCCTGAGCGGCAACGGTGAACTCGACCTGAACGCGGGCGCCGGTATCGAACGCCTCGACGCCGCCCTCACCGGTTCGGGCCATTTCACCGTGGTCGGCAGCGCCCGCGAACTGCATGCCAGCGCCAGCGGCTCCGGCGAGCTCGATGCGCGCCACCTGCGCGCCGAACAGGTCCATGTGAGCCAGACCGGCTCGGGACACAGCACGGTGCATGCGCGCCAGAGCGTGGTCGCCTCGATTTCCGGCAGCGGCGACATCGACGTCACCGGCAACCCGGCCGAGCGCAGCGTGAGCCGCACCGGCAGCGGCGCGGTCAGTTTCTCCGACTGAGCCAGTCCAGCGCGGCGCGCCCGGCGGCGCGCCCGCTGCCGAAGCAGGCGGTCAGCAGGTAGCCGCCGGTCGGCGCTTCCCAGTCCAGCATTTCCCCAGCCACGAACACCCCGGGCAGCGCCCGCAGCATGGCGCCGTCCTGCGCCAGCGCTTCGAAGCACACGCCGCCGGCGCTGCTGATCGCCTCGTCCAGCGGCCGGGTGCGGCGCAAGACCAGGGGCAGGGCCTTCAGGGCCGCCGCCAGCCGTGCCGGGTCGGCATAGTCTTCCTTCGACAGGCACTCGTGCAGCAGGCCGGCCTTCACACCCTTGATACCGAGCCGCCCCCCCAGGTGGCTGGACAGCGAGCGCGAGCCGCGCGGGCGCGCGACCTCGGTCGCCACCCGCACCGCATCGAGGTCGGGCAGCAGGTCGAGCCAGATGGTGGCGCTGCCCGTGCGCGCGATCTGCTCGCGCAGCGGCGCCGACAGGGCGTACACCAGGCTGCCTTCGATGCCGGTTTCGGTGACCACGAACTGGCCCTGGCGGCGCTGCAGGGCGCCGTCGGGATCCTGCCAGGCGATCGCCACCGTGCTCAAGGGTGCGCCGGCATGGCGTTCGCGGAAGTGCGCGCTCCAGTCCAGCTCGAAGCCGCAATTGGCGGGCCGCAAGGGCGCCACCTGCACCCCGCGCTCCGCCAGGATGCCGGTCCAGGCGCCATCCGAGCCGAGCCGCGCCCAGCTGCCACCGCCCAGGGCCAGCACGGTGGCGCCGGCCGCCACCAGCAGCTCGCCCTCGGGGGTGGCGAAACGCAAGCAATCATCCTGCCAGCCGAGCCAGCGATGGCGCATGTGGAAACGCACACCCGCTTCGCGCAGCCGGTGCAGCCAGGCGCGCAGCAGGGGCGCCGCCTTCATGTCGGTCGGGAACACGCGGCCGGAGCTGCCGACGAAGGTAGCGATGCCGAGGCCATGGATCCAGGCGCGCACCGCCTGCGGGTCGAAGTCCGCCAGCCAGCGCGCCACCTGTGGTTCGCGCTCCCGGTAGCGGCTGCGGAAAGCGGACAGGTCTTCGGAATGGGTGATGTTCATGCCGCCCTTTCCGGCCAGCAGGAACTTGCGCCCACTCGATGCCATGGCGTCGTAGACATCCACCTGCGCACCACCGGCCGCCAGGACTTCGGCCGCCATCAGGCCGGCGGGACCGCCGCCGATCACGGCGACACGTTGGGTATGGCTGGAATGCTGGTTCATCGGGACGCTATTCGAAGCATGGGAGCGGCATTGTAGTCGAGATTACGGCGCGCATAACAAGGACGGCGGCAGGCAGCGCCACGATGTAAAGCAAGCTTGACATTCCGGATTCCCTTGACTACGATGTCAAGCATACTTTACTAAACGGAGGATGTCATGCACGAGAAACGGGTTGGAAAAGCCTACCTGCGCGAGATGACGGGATCGCTGCTGCTGTACATGGTGCTGCTGGTGGCCGCGATCCGCTGGGGCCGGCCGCTGGAAGACGGATTGCTGCGTACGCTGGTCTTGCTGACACCGATGATCGGCTTCGCGCTGGCGCTGTGGGCCATCGCCCGCCACTTTGCCCGCGTCGACGAATATATCCGGCGCTTCCTGCTCGAGTCGCTGGCACTGGGCGCCGGCATCACGGCCGGCCTGAGCTTCACCTACGGCTTCCTCGAAACCGCAGGCTACCCGCGCCTGTCGATGTTTACAGTCTGGTGCGTGCTGTGCGGCTCGACCGGCATCATCTGCGTCTTGCGGCGCTGGCTGGAGCGATGAACAACCACCTCCGAGCCCTGCGCGCGGAGCGCGGCTGGAGCCAGGCGGAGCTGGCCGACATGCTCGACGTCTCGCGCCAGAGCGTGAACGCGATCGAGACCGGGCGCTACGACCCCAGCCTGCCGCTCGCCTTCGCCATTTCCCGGCTCTTCAAATTGCCCATCGAAGCGATCTTCAACCCGGACCAGGAGCAAGCATGAGTATCCAGTCACTGTATGCGGCAATATGCGCCGCCAGCCTCGCCGCCCTTGGCTTTGCCGCCAGCCCTGCCCTCGCGCAGCCGGCGCCCGAACAGCCCAACCGCTTCCTTGCCTCACAGCCGGTGGCGGTCGAACGCTTCGAGCTCAAGGGCATGCTGGTCGAGCAGCACGGCAACGGACCACGCGCCCTGGTCCTGGTGCCGGGCCTGTCCAGTGGCAGCTGGGCCTGGGGCCAGACCGTGCGCGATTTCGCGCCAACCCATTCCGTGTATGTGGTCACCCTGCCCGGCTTCGACGGCCGCCCTGCGGTGGACGGCGACCCCTTCGACGCCAGCCGCGCCGCGCTGGCCGAGCTGATCGCCAGCCGCAAGCTGGCGAAACCGGTGGTGGTCGGCCACAGCCTTGGCGCCACGCTGGCCCTGGCCCTGGCCCAGGAAGCACCGCAGCTGGTCGGCGGCGTGGTCGCGATCGACGGCCTGCCGGTGTTCCCGCGCACCGAGCAGTTGGCGCCCGAACAGCGCGCCCAGCTCGCGCAGCAGACGCGCCAGCGGATGGCGACGCTGGCCGGGCCGGCCTTCGCGGCCCAGCAGCTGCAGTACATGCGCGCGATCGGCATGGTCGACATGGGCAAGGCCGACGATGCCGCCAGGCTGAGCGCGCGCAGCGACCCGCGGGCGGTGGCGGACTACATGGGTGCGTTGCTGGCGCGCGACCTGCGCCCGGGCCTGGGCCGCATCAGCGCGCCCATGCTGCTCCTGGTGCCCTATTACGCGCCCGACGCGCCGCTCATGAACAACATCAGCGCGGCCGAGAAACAGGCGTATTATCGGGACCTGATGGACGGCACCCCGCGCCTGGACGTCGAGATCATCGACAAGGCGCGCCATTTCGCCATGATCGACCAGCCCGAAGCGGTGGCAGCCGCCATTCGCCGCTTCCTCGCACGCCTTTGAAGGGAAAGCGCCATGCAAAGACTGATCTACTGGAGCGGCCAATACCTGCTGGCCGCCGGCTCGATGTTCGCCCTGCTGCTGGTGATCGACGTGTTCCTGCGCGGCGCCGCCCTCGAGACGGTGTGGCGCGAATCGCTGGCCTGGGCGGTGCTGGCCGCCGCCATCTTCATCGGCTCGCGCTATTACCGCGCCGCCGAAGGCCCTGGCTGCGCCCGAAAACCCTGAACCCGCATCCTCCCGGCTGGATCAAGACGGCGCCCCCTTGAGCGGGGCAGGATTGCTGCACTGCGTTCTCACGGCGCAGGCGCAAGGATTTGCCAGAGCTATAAGATTCTTCTTGACAATAGATCTGGCGAGAATATTCTTGTATCCGCTACAACGAACGATGGCGCCCGCTCGACGAGGCCGCCACGACTCGTCTGGCAGTCCGTTTCAACATCTTGGAGGATGTGTATGTCGGTAATGACAAGGGCAGCAATGTCCCGTAGAACGGTGCTCGGCGCAATCGCGTCAACGCCACTCTGGATGCAGTCCGCATGGGCGCAGCCAGCCAACCTGAAGATCTCGCACCAGTTCCCCGGCGGCAGCATCGCCGAAGGCGACTTCCGCGACCGTTTGTGCCGCATGTTCGCGGCCGACGTCGAGCGCCGCACCCGCGGCGGACTGAAATTCTCGATTTATCCCGGCGCCAGCCTGATGGCCCCAAACGCCCAGTTTGCCGCGTTGCGCAATGGCGGCCTGGACATGGCCCTGGTCCCGCTCTCGTATGCCGGTGCCGAGGCGCCGGAAGCGAATATCGGCCTGATGCCCGGCCTGGTCACTTCCTATGAGCAGGGCCATGCGTGGAAGGATGCGCCGGTCGGCCGCGAACTGACCCGCATCCTGCACGAGCAGGGCCTGGTGGTGGTGAGCTGGATCTGGCAGGCAGGCGGAGTGGCCTCGCGCGGCAAGCCGATCCTCCATCCGGAAGACGTGGCCGGCCTCAAGGTGCGCGGCGGCTCGCGCGAGATGGACCGCCTGCTGCTCGACGCCGGCGCCACGGTGGTCAACATGCCGTCCAACGAGATCCAGTCCGCGATGCGCAGTGGCGCGCTGGACGCGGCCCTGACTTCCTCGACCTCGCTGATCTCGTTCCGCCTGCACGAATCGAGCCGCGCCCTGACCACCGCGCGCGGCGGCGCCTACTGGTTCATGTTCGAACCCTTGATGATGTCGCGTACCGTGTTCGAACGTTTGTCCAAGCCGCAGCAGGCGGCCGTGATGGCGGTCGGCGCCGAGCTGGAAGGCTTCGCGCGCAAGGCGGCGCGCGCCGACGACGCGGCGGTGGCCGCGGTCTACGCCAAGAGCGGCGCCCAGATCGTGGACATGAACGCCGAGGCCTTGCGCAAGTGGCAGGCGGTGGCGCGCACCAATGCCTGGCGCGAGTTCGGCGAGCGCAGTGCAGGCTGCGCGAAGCTGCTGGAGCTGGCGGAGCAGTCGATCGCGATGATCTGAGCGGGGCATGCCCCAGGGTAGTCGGCCTTGCCGACCACCCTACCCGCCCGTCACCGGCGGAAAGAACGCCACTTCGGATCCATCGCCGAGCACCACTTCGGGACCGCACATCACCTGGTTGCAGGCCATGCGCAGCGCACGCTCCTGGCCAAGCGCGTCGGCCCAGGCGCCGCCGCGCGCGACCAGCAGCGCGCGTACCGCACCCACCGTCGTCACGCCTTCCGGCAGTTCCAGGCTTTCCTCGCTGGCGCCGAGACGCTCGCGCACCGAGGCGAAATATCGCAGGCTGACTTTCATGGGCATCCTAGTGCTGCAGTTCGGCGAAGGGAATGAAGCGCACCAGGTCGCCCTCGGCGATCGCCTGGCCGGGCGGATTGTCGACCAGCCCGTCGCCCCACACGGTCGAGGTGAGCACGCCCGAACCCTGGTTCGGGAACAGGTCGAGGCCACCGGCGGCGTTCATGCGCACGCGCAGGAATTCGTTGCGGCGGTCGGGCCTGGGCAAGGCGAAATCGGCGCGCAGCAGATAGCCGGCCGGCTCCACCGGCCCGGTCACGCCCTGCAGGCGCAGCAGGAAAGGCCGCACGAACAGCAGGAAGGTGATGAAGCTGGACACCGGATTGCCCGGCAGGCCGATGAAGTGGGCGCAAGCGGCGCCATCGGCCCGCCCCACCGCGCCAAAGGCCAGCGGCTTGCCCGGCTTGACCGCGATCTGCCACAGGTCGAGGCGCCCTTCGGCCTCCACCGCCGGCTTGACGTGGTCTTCCTCCCCCACCGACACGCCGCCCGACGTGATGATCAGGTCGTGCTCGAGGGCGGCCTGGCGCAAGGTCGCGCGGGTGGCCTCGAGCGAGTCGGGCACGATGCCGAAGTCGGTGAATTCGCAGCCGAAGTTCTCCAGCAGCCCGCGCAGCGTGAAGCGGTTCGAATTGTAGATCGCGCCAGGCCGCAGCGGCTCGCCCGGCATCGCCAGTTCGTCGCCGGTGAAGAACACCGCGACCCGCACGCGGCGCCGCACAGGCAGCCGCGCCAGCCCGGTCGATGCGGCCAGACCGAGTTCCTGGCTGCGCAGCCGGGTACCGGCCGGCAGGATCACGGCGCCGGCGGCCACGTCCTCGCCGCTGCGGCGGATCCACTCGCCCGGCCGCGGCGCATGGCGCACGGTGACGCTGTCGCCCACCGCTTCGCACTGTTCCTGCATCACCACCGCGTCGGCCCCGGGCGGAATGAGCGCGCCGGTGAAGATGCGCGCCGCGGTCCCGGCTTCGAGCGGGACGCCGACGCTGCCGGCCGCGATGCGCTGGGCCACGCGCAGGGTCGCACTGCCGCCCGCGCAGTCGCTGGCGCGCACCGCGTAGCCGTCCATCTGGGTATTGTCGGCCGACGGCACGTCGATCATGGCGTGCTGGTCTTCGGCCAGCACGCGGCCATTGGCCTCCAGGGTCGGCACGGTTTCGCTGCCTTCGACCGCACGCGCGGCGTCCAGCAGCCGGCCCAGGGCCTCGCGCACGGAGAGCATTGGGGTCTTCATCACAGCCCCGTATGCGCGGCGATGAAGGCCTTCACGGCCTCGACCTCGGGACGCATGACGGTAAAGCGCTGCGGCAGCGCCTCGATGCCTTCGAAACCGGGCGGACGCGCCGCGTCGCTGCCCAGCGCTTCCAGTATGGTCTTGTTGAACTTGGCCGCCAGCGCCGTCTCCAGCACGATCATGGTCACGCCCGGGCGCATGTGCTCGCGCGCGACCTTCACGCCGTCGGCGGTATGGGTGTCGATCGTGATGCCGACGTCGTCCGCCACGTCGCGAATGGTGGCGAGGCGGTCGGCATGGGTCGAGCGGCCGGAGGCGAAGCCGTAGCGCTCCACCAGCTTCCACTCGTCGCCGTCGCTGCCCGGCGCGCCCGACAGGTCGAAGCCGCCGTCGGTCTCGACCTTGCGGAACAGCGCATGGGTGCGCGCGGCATCGCGCCCCACCAGTTCGTAGACGAAGCGTTCGAAGTTGGACGCCTTCGAGATGTCCATCGACGGGCTGCTGGTATGGTAGGTTTCGGCCGGCTTGCGCACGCGGTAGACACCGGTGCGGAAGAATTCGTCGAGCACGTCGTTCTCGTTGGTGGCGGCGACCAGCCGGTCGATCGGCAGGCCCATCATGCGCGCGATGTGGCCGGCGCAGATGTTGCCGAAATTCCCGGACGGAACGGTGAACGACACCTTCTGCGCGTTGTCACTAGTGGCGGCAAGATAGCCGCGGAAGTAGTAGACCACCTGGGCCACCACGCGCGCCCAGTTGATCGAGTTGACGGTACCGATCTTGTGGCGCGCCTTGAACGCCAGGTCGTTCGACACGGCCTTGACCAGGTCCTGGCAGTCGTCGAACACACCTTCGATCGCGATGTTGAAGATGTTCGGATCCTGCAGGCTGAACATCTGGGCGGTCTGGAAGGCGCTCATCTTGGCGTGCGGCGACAGCATGAACACGCGCACGCCGCGCTTGCCGCGCATCGCGTACTCGGCCGCGCTCCCGGTGTCGCCGGAGGTGGCGCCAAAGATGTTCAGCTCCTCGTCGTTCTTCGCCAGCGTGTACTCGAACAGGTTGCCCAGCAATTGCATGGCCATGTCCTTGAAGGCCAGGGTCGGGCCGTTCGACAGCGCCTGCAGGACCAGCTTGCCCCCTGCTCCGTCCTCCAGCACGCGCAGCGGCGTGATGTCCTGCGCCGATTCGTCGGCGCGCGCGTTGCGGTAGACCTCGGGGGTGTAGGTCTTCGCGGTCAGGGCGCGCAGGTCCGCGTCGGGAATGTCGGTGGCAAACTTGCGCAGGATTTCGTAGGCCAGGTCGGCATAGGACAGCTGGCGCCACGCGTCCAGCTCCGCGCCCGAGACTTGCGGATAGGTCTCGGGGAGGTACAGGCCGCCGTCCGGGGCGAGGCCCGCGAGCAGGATGTCGGAAAAGCGCTGGGGATTGCGTGCTGCGGACGCGCTGGTCGCGCGGGTGGAGACGTAATGCATACGGTAGGAGATCCGGTTCGGGCCAAGGTTGAACTTTTATTATAGCGTCCGAATGGAATCCTATGCTGTGCTGCAAAAAAACGGGCCGGTGCGCACTGCGCCCGGCCCGCCGCCCCGCCGATGGCGCAAGCTTGTCTGGTTCAGCAGGCCGCGTGGTTCACCGTGACGACGTGCACGGCCAGGCCGCCCAGCGAGGTTTCCTTGTACTTCACCTGCATGTCGGCCCCGGTCTGGCGCATGGTCTCGATCACGTTGTCCAGGCTGACGAAGTGGGTCCCGTCGCCCTTCAGGGCCAGCGAGGCCGCGGTGATGGCCTTGATCGCGCCCATGCCGTTGCGCTCGATACAGGGAATCTGCACCAGGCCGCCGATCGGGTCGCAGGTCATGCCCAGGTGATGCTCGATGCCGATCTCGGCGGCGTTTTCGATGCGTTCGTTGGAGCCGCCCAGCGCCGCCACCAGGCCGGCGGCCGCCATCGCGCAGGCCACCCCGACTTCGCCCTGGCAGCCGACTTCGGCGCCCGAGATCGAGGCGTTCATCTTGCACAGCATGCCGATCGCGGCGGAGCTCAAGAGGAAATCGCGGATGCCGCGTACCGGATCGCTGGGGCGGCAGTCTTCGGCGTAATAGCGCAGCACCGCCGGGATGATGCCGGCCGCGCCATTGGTCGGCGCCGTCACGACCCGGCCGCCGGCCGCGTTTTCCTCGTTCACGGCCATCGCGTACAGGGTCACGTGGTGGGTCGCGTCATGCGGCAGTTCGTTGCGGCGGTTGCCGGCGTCGCAGTGCGCCGCCTTCCACAGCCGGGCCGCGCGGCGCTTGACGTTCAGTCCCCCCGGCAGCTGGCCCTCGGTCACCAGGCCATGCGCGATACAGTCGCGCATGGTTTCCCAGATGCGGTCCAGGCCCGCGTCCAGCTCCGCCTCGCTCATGCGCGCCAGCTCGTTCGCGCGCAGCATGTGCGGAATCGACAGTCCGTGTTCGCGTCCCAGCGCCAGCAGCTCGTTCATGGTGCAAAACGGGAACGGCACCTGCGCGCCGCAGCCGTCGGCGCTGCGCTGGCTCTCGCCGGCCGCGGTGATGAAGCCGCCGCCAACCGAATAATAGATGCGCTCGATGATGCTGCCGTCCTTCAGCTGGAGCACGAACTTCATGCCGTTCGGGTGCTCCGGCAGGGTCGACTGCTTGTGCCATACCAGGCCGCTGGCGTAGCGGAACGGTACCTCCTTTTCGCCCAGCAGCTTCAGGACGCCGTCCATCTCGGCTTCGGCCAGGCGGTCCTCGACGGTGTCGGGGTCGATGCCCTGCGGGGTCTCGCCCATCAGGCCCAGGATCACGGCCTTGTCGGTGGCGTGGCCGACCCCGGTCAGGGCCAGCGAACCGTACAGGTGGGCTTCGACGCCCACCGCCTGCTCGAGCGAACCGCACTCCAGGAGGAAGCGGCGCGCCGCCACCATCGGGCCCACCGTGTGGGAGCTCGACGGCCCGATTCCGATCTTGAACAGATCAAACACACTCATGTCCATCGTTGTCTCGACTCTTCAGTTTTTTATCGTTATGGTAATTGCCGGGGCCGCGACCAGGGGCCGCGGCATGGGTGCAACAGGCGCAGCGCTAGGCGGCCACGCCGACGTCGATGTTCTTCAGCATGCTTTCGACCATCTCCTCGACACCGATGCGCGCCTTCCAGCCCCAGTCGGCCGCGGCGCGGCTGTCGTCCAGGCTCTTCGGCCAGGTGTCGGCGATCTGCTGGCGGCTGTCCGGCTTGTAGGCGATCTCGAAGGCCGGCAGGGCTGACTTGATGGCGGCCGCCAGTTCGCGCGGGTTGAAGGACACGCCGGCCACGTTGTACGAGGAACGGATCAGCACTTTCTCGGCCGGGGCGTCCATCAGTTCGATGGTGGCCCGGATCGCGTCCGGCATGTAGATCATCGGCAGCGTCGTCTCCGGACCCAGGAAGCATTCATAGGTCTCGCCCTTCAGGGCGCTGTGGAAGATCGCGATCGCGTAGTCGGTGGTGCCGCCGCCCGGCGGCGACTTGTAGCTGATGATACCCGGATAGCGGATCGAGCGCACGTCCACGCCATACTTGCCGTGATAGTACTCGCACAGGCGCTCGCCGGCCAGCTTGCTGATGCCGTAGATCGTGGTCGGGTCCATGACCGTGTACTGCGCCGTGTTCTCGGCCGGGGTGTTCGGGCCGAAGGCCGCGATCGACGAGGGCCAGAAGACCTTCAAGGGCTTGCCAGCCTCGCCACGCTCGCGCGCCACTTCCAGGATGTTGAGCAGGCCGTCCATGTTCAGGGTCCAGGCCTTCAGCGGCGCCTTTTCGCCGGTGGCCGACAGCAGCGCCGCCAGCTGGTAGACCTGGGTGATGCCTTCGCTGTCGATCAGGGAAGCCAGGCGTTCGCGGTCCAGCACGTCGAGCTGGGTGTAGCGCGCCGCGCCGTAGAGGTTCTTGCTGCCGATGTCAGAGGCGATGACATTGTCCGCGCCGTGCTGCCCGGCCAGGGCGGTGACGAGTTCGCTGCCGATCTGGCCGTTGGCGCCGATGATGAGGATGCGTTCCATATGTATTCCGATCGTGTTCTCTTGTTGTTCTTTGTGTTGTTCTTATTGTGCGTTCTTGAGGATGCCCAGTTCGCGGCCGGCCTGCTCGAAGGCGGCCAGCACGGTGTCGAGCTGCTCGCGGGTATGGGCGGCCGAGAGCTGCACGCGCACCCGCGCCTGGCCCATCGGCACCACCGGATAGAAGAAGCCCGACAGCAGCACGCCCAGTTCGAACATGCGGGCCGCGAATCTCTGGGCGACCGGCGCGTCGAACAGCATCACCGGCACCACCGGGTGCGTGCCCGGCTTGATGGTGAAGCCGATGCGCTCGATCTCCTGGCGGAAGTAGGCGGCGTTCGCCATCAGGCGGTCGCGCAGCTCGGTCGACTTCGAGATCCGGTCCAGCACCGCTAGACTAGCGCCGGCGATCATCGGCGCCAGGGTGTTCGAGAACAGGTAGGGACGCGACTTCTGGCGCAAGGTCTCGATGACCTCCTTGCGGCCCGAGGTGAAGCCGCCCATCGCGCCGCCCAGGGCCTTGCCCAGGGTGCCGGTGATGATGTCGATCTTGCCGATGACGCCGCAGTGCTCGTGGGTGCCGCGCCCGGTTCTACCCATGAAGCCGGAGGCGTGCGATTCGTCGATCATGGTCAGGGCGCCGTATTTCTCGGCCAGCGCGACGATCTTGTCCAGCTGGGCGATGGTGCCGTCCATCGAGAACACGCCGTCGGTGACGATGATCTTGTGGCGCTTGCCCGCTTCGGTGGCGGCGATCAGCTGCTGTTCCAGGTCGGCCATGTCGTTGTTGGCGTAGCGGTAGCGCGCCGCCTTGCACAGGCGCACGCCGTCGATGATCGACGCGTGGTTCAGGGCGTCGGAGATGATCGCGTCGTTTTCGTCGAACAGCGGCTCGAACACGCCGCCGTTGGCGTCGAAAGCCGCCGCGTACAGGATGGTGTCTTCGGTGCCGAGGAATTCCGAGAGCTTGCGTTCCAGCTCCTTGTGCACGGTCTGGGTGCCGCAGATGAAGCGCACCGAGGACAGGCCGTAGCCGTACTTTTCCAGCGCCGCGCTGGCGGCCCGGGAGGTCTGCTCGTCGCCGGACAGGCCCAGGTAGTTGTTGGCGCACATATTGATGAGCGTGCGGCCGTCCTGGGATACCACTTCCGCGCCCTGGCGCGAAGCGATCACGCGCTCCGGCTTGAACAGGCCATCGTTGCGCAGCGTCTCGAGTTTCGCCTGCAGGCCGCTATAAAATGCTCCGTCGCTCATTGTTCCCACTCCTGGTAGTCGGTTGGCCAGCCCCGGCTTGACCGGTGCTTGGCGAATGTCGTATCGTTGGACCTGTTCGGTTCATGGAACCGAGTTCTGTATGTCGAACAAAAATTCAATATATTGAATCTTACCCCCAGCTAATGAACTTGGCAAGCCGAGCTGAAAGCACACGATCAGGCAATGACGAAGACTTTAACAAATAATGCCCCGCCCGAAGTTGGCGCCACGCTACAGCGCCTGCGCCTGGCGCGCGGCCTGACCCTCGAAGACCTGTCGCGCATCGCGGGGGTGTCGAAGTCGATGCTGTCCCAGATCGAACGCGAGAAGGCCAATCCCACCATCGCCATCACCTGGCGCCTTGCCAACGCGCTTGGGGTGGAGATCGGCGAGCTGCTGTCGTCCGAGGTGCGGACCGTGGACCTGATACGCGTGGTGGACGCCCACGAGACCCCTACCCTGCCCGGCGCCCATGCCGGCTACACGCTACGCATCCTGGGCCCGATGGACCTGGCAGGCAAGTATGAATGGTATGAGCTGACCCTGGCGCCCGGCGGCGAAATGGCCTCGCAGGCGCACGACCCCGGCACCAAGGAGCACCTGACCGTCATCAGCGGCACGATCGAGCTCGAAGTGGGGGCGGAGAAGAAGAAGATCAGGCATGGCGTCACGGCGCGCTATCCGGCCGACCATGCGCACGTGATCAGGAATGCGGGCAAGGCGGAGGCTAAGGCCTTGCTGGTAGTCGTGCAGAGGTAGGCTGGGCGGCGGCGCCCCCAACAAAAACGGCCACCCGCATGAGTGGCCGTTTTTCATGTCGCAGCGTTGGTTTAGTTGCTGCCGCCAACCGCCGTCGCCGACGCCGCCTCGCCCATCTTCAGCTCACGTGCCAGGAAGCCCCAGCGGTCCGCGACCTCTTCGATCTGCTTGGTGGTCGGCTTGCCCGCGCCGTGGCCGGCCTTGGTCTCGATGCGGATCAGGATCGGCGCGCTGCCGGCCTGCGCCGCCTGGGCGGCGGCCGCGTACTTGAAGCTGTGCGCCGGGACCACGCGGTCGTCATGGTCGGCGGTGGTCACCATCGTGGCCGGGTAGCAGGTGCCGGCTTTCAGGTTGTGCAGCGGCGAGTACTTGTGCAGGGCCTTGAACTCATCCGGGTTCTCCGACGAGCCGTAGTCCGAGGTCCAGGCCCAGCCGATGGTGAACTTGTGGAAGCGCAGCATGTCCAGCACGCCCACCGCCGGCAGCGCAGCGCCGAACAGCTCCGGACGCTGGGTCATGGCCGCGCCCACCAGCAGGCCGCCGTTCGAGCCGCCGCCGATCGCCAGCTTGGACGGCGAGGTGACCTTGTTCGCCACCAGCCACTCGGCCGCGCCGATGAAGTCGTCGAACACGTTCTGCTTTTGCAGCTTGGTACCGGCCTGGTGCCAGGCTTCGCCGTATTCACCGCCGCCGCGCAGGTTGGCCACCACGTAGACGCCGCCCATCTCCATCCAGGCCAGGTTGGCCGGCGAGAAGCCCGGGGTCATCGAGATGTTGAAGCCGCCGTAGCCGTACAGGTAGGTCGGGTTCGAGCCGTCCAGCTTCAGGCCCTTCTTCGAGACGATGAACATCGGCACCCTGGTGCCGTCCTTGCTGGTGTAGAACTGCTGGCGGGTTTCATAGTCGGCCGGGTTGAAGTCGACCTTCGGCTGGCGGAACACGGTGCTCTGGCCGGTCTTCAGGTTCAGGCGGTAGATCGTGGTCGGGGTGGTGAAGCCGGTGAACGAATAGAAGGTCTCGCTCTCGCCGCGCTTGCCGGACAGGCCGCCCACCGAGCCGATGCCCGGCAGCTTGATCTCGCGTACCAGCTTGCCCTTCAGGTCGTGCACGCGCACCAGGCTCTGGGCATCCTTCATGTATTTCAGGACCAGCTGGTTGTTGATGATGTCGGCGCCGGCCAGGGTGTCGGCGCTCTCGGCGACGATTTCCTTCCAGTTGCTTTCCTGCGGCTTGGCCAGGTCGATCGCGATGATGCGCTTGCGCGGGGCCTTGCGGTCGGTGCTGAAATAGAAGGTCGAGCCGATGTTGTCGATGAAGGTGTAGCCGGCGTCGAAGTTGTCGACCAGGTCGACCACCTTCGCATCCGGCTTCGACAGGTCCTTGTAGGACACGCGGTACTTCGGCGCGGTGCCCTTGGTGGTCGTAATGACCAGGTAGCGGCCGTCGTCCGTGGTCTGGCCACCAAAACCCCATTCCTTCTGGTCCGGACGGTCGTACACCAGGGTGTCGGCGCTTTGCGGGGTGCCCAGGCGGTGGTAGTACAGCTTCTGGAAGTAGTTGACGTCGGCCAGCTTGGTGCTTTCCTTCGGCTCGTCGTAGCGGCTGTAGAAGAAGCCCTTGCCGTCCTTGGTCCAGGCGGTGCTGGAGAATTTCACCCACTTGACGTGGTCTTCCAGGTCCTTGCCGGTGTCGATGTCGCGCACGCGGATCTCGTTCCAGTCCGAGCCCGAGGCGGCGGTGCTGTAGGCCAGCAGCTTGCCGTCCGGGCTGACTTCCATGCCGGCCAGGGCCACGGTGCCGTCGCTGGACATGGTGTTCGGGTCGAGCAGGACGCGCGGCTGCTCGTTCAGATTCTTCAGCGTGTACAGGACCGACTGGTTCTGCAGGCCGTCGTTGCGGGTGTAGAAGTAGCGGCCGCCTTCCTTGCCCGGCACGCTGTAGCGCTCGTAGTTCCAGAGCTTGGTCAGGCGCTCGCGGATCGCGGCGCGCTGCGGGATCTGGGCCAGGTAGGCCTGGGTCACGCCGTTCTGGGCGCTCACCCACTGCTTGGTCTCGGCGCTGTTCGCATCCTCGAGCCAGCGGTACGGGTCGGCCACCGTGGTGCCATGGTAGTTGTCTTGCTGCTCGACCTTCTTCGAAACCGGGTAGGTCAGGGACGGGCCGTTGGCGGGGCAGCTTTGCGCCAGGGCGCTGTTGGCGCCGAAGGCCGCGGCCAGCAGGGCGACGAGCGTTGCGTGTCTCAGGGTCATGTTGTTCTCGCGAGTTTTTCATGGGTCGGCATATGCCGACGGCAATCATAGCGCGAATTGCCGGGCTCGCAAATGCGGAGAGGGGCGTCAATACGGCACGGCGGAACCATGCGCGCCTAGGCGCCGCGCCGCCTGGCAGTGCGCAGGCTGTCGAGCGCGCACCTGGCTTCGCCGTCGCCGGCCGCGGCGGCGCGCTCGAGCCAGGCCACGGCGCGCGCCGGGTCGCGCGCCACGCCGCGGCCGTGGGCATAGGCCAGACCCAGCGCACGCTGGGCCACCGGGCTGCCCTGGGCGGCGGCCTGGCGGAACCAGCACAGGGCCTGGACGTCGTCTGCGTCGACGCCGTCGCCCCGGTGGTACATCAGGGCCAGGTTGAGCTGGGCCGGGGCATGGCCCTGGCGCGCGGCCTTGCGGAACCAGGCCATGGCAAGCGGATGGCTGGGTGCCGTGCCCTGCCCCAGCAGGTAGGATTCGCCCACCAGGTTCTGGGCGCTGGCCAGGCCCTGCTCGGCGGCGCGGTAGAACCAGCCGAAGGCCAGCGGGTCGGATTGGGGCAGGCCGCGTCCCTTGCGGTAGAGCTGGCCGAGGTTCTGCTGGGCGGCCGCGTCGCCCTGGCCCGCGGCGCGGGCAAACCAGCGCGCCGCCAGCCGCGGATTGCGCGCGGTACCGTGGCCCTTGCCATACATCGCGCCGAGATGGTTCTGGGCCGCCGCCAGTCCCTGGCGCGCGGCACGGATCATCCAGTCGAAGGCAAGCCGCTCGTCGCGCGCGACGCCCTCGCCCTTCTGGTACAGCAGGGCCAGGTTGAACTGGGCATAGGGATCGCCGCGCTCGGCGGCCTGGCGAAACCAGGCAAAGACTTCGGCCCGCTCGCGGGCAGCGTTGTGGCGTTGCATCCCTCCCCCTTGCCGCCCACGGCAACGATCAAATTGTTAAAATTTTAAGGAGGTCGAATGCCGGGGGTTTGCGCCCCCGCAATCGTGGGCGGCCGGCTCAGCCGGCTGCGGCCTGCTCGCGCGCCAGGCTCGCATACTTGTCGAGGAAGACCGGTACCTTGGCCGCGGCCAGCTTGTTGAGCGACACCAGCAGGTCGGGCGCCACCCGGCGCAGCCCGTGGGTGCTGCCCAGGTGGCGCGCCGCATGCAGCAGCACCTCGGCCGCCACTTCCGCATCGGCCTCGGCGCGGTGGGCGGTGCCGCGGAAGGCGATCCCGAGCCGGCTCGACAGGTTACCCAGCTTGTAGCTGGGCAGGCCCGGGTACAGGCGGCGCGCCAGCTTCAGCGAGCAGACCAGTCCGCAGTGCGCGGTGGGACGGCCGATGCGCCATCCCTCGGCCTTCAGGAACTTCTCATCGAAGCTCGCATTGTGGGCCGACAGCATGTCGGTGCCGATGAAGTCGAGCAGCTCGGCCACCACCTTCTGGCTGGGCGGCGCCGTGTCCACCATGTCCTGGGTGATGCCGGTAAGCTGGGTAATGAAGGATGGGATGCGCACGCCGCAGTTCACCAGCGAGACGTAGCGCTCGCGGATTTCTCCGCCGACGATGCGCAGCGCCGCCACCTCGGTGATACGGTCGCCCATCTCGGGCGACAGGCCGGTGGTCTCGAAGTCGAGCATCACGATCGGGCGTTCATAGGTACTCATGCCGGTTTCCTGTGGGGTGAAAGGGTCAGCCGAACTTGCGCAGCGCGTCCAGCGCCAGGCCGGAGCCGATGCTGCCGAACAGGTCGCCCTCGACCTTGCGCGCCTGTGGGACCAGGTCCGCAATGCGTGCGCGCAGGGCCGCGATGCCGCTCGACCCACCAGTGAAGAATACCGTGTCCACCGCATCGGCGTCGACGCCGGCCTGGGCCAGCAGCGCGAGCACGGTGGCGGCCACGCTGTCGACCAGCTGGCCGGTCGCCTCGTCGAAGCCGGCGCGCGTGAGTTCCAGCGCGGCCGGCGGCGCCAGGCGCCCGAGTTCCAGGCACACGGCCGGGCTGGCCGACAGCCCGATCTTGGCCGCTTCGACCTGGATCGCCAGCCAGTGGCCGGCGCGCTCGTCGATCAGGCGCTGCAGGCGCTGCAGCCGGGCCGGCTCGGCCGCATCGCGCACCAGGTCGGCCAGCTGGGCGATGCTCTTGCGGGTGTAGGCCTGGTTGATCGTATGCCAGGTCGCGAGATTGAAATAGAAGCCCGACGGGATCGCGGCGCCGGACAGCATCCTGCTGCCATAGCCCAGCAGCGGCATCGCGCTGGCCAGGCTCAGGTACTTGTCGAAGTCGGTGCCGCCGATGTGCACCCCGCCATTGGCAAGGATGTCGTCGCGCCGGTCCGGTCGCGCGCCGCGTCCCGGGCCCAGGCGCACCAGCGAAAAATCCGAGGTGCCGCCACCGATGTCGGCGACCAGGACCAGTTCCTCGCGCTCGATGCGCGACTCGTAGTCGAAGGCGGCGGCGATCGGTTCGTACTGGAAGGCGATCTCGCGAAAGCCGGCCTGGCGTGCCACTTCCTCGAGCGTGTCCTGGGCGCGGCGGTCGGCTTCCGGGTCGTCGTCGACGAAGAACACCGGACGTCCGAACACGGCGCTGGTGAACTCGCGCCCCGCCTGCCGCTCGGCGCGGCGGCGCAGCTCGCCGATGAACTGCCCGAGCAGCGCCCTGAAAGGCAGCGCGCGGCCGGCGACCTCGGTCTGGCCGTCGATCAGGCTGGTACCAAGCAGGCTTTTCAGGGAACGCATCAAGCGGCCCTCGTAGCCTTCCAGGTAGTCGGCCAGGGCGGCGCGGCCATAGCGTACCTGCTCGTCATCGGCGTTGTAGAACACCACCGAAGGCAAGGTCGCCTTGCCGTCCTCCAGGGCCAGCAGGGCGTGCGCGCCGGCCTGGGAGGCGCTGCCGGACAGCCAGCCGACGGTGGAATTGGAAGTGCCGAAATCGAGGCCGCAAGCGAGCGCCATAGGATGCTTAAGAAAGAGAGGGGCGGTATGGTAACAGATCCGCCACCGCCGCGTCCGTCCGCGCGTCGGCTTTTGACCGGCTGTGGCAAACTGGCACATCCTCGTATTGACACCGTGTCGACCATGGCAGGCCCTGCTCCTCTCCCCGCCGAATGGCTGTTCAGGCGCAACTGCTCGCTCACGCCGCGCCAGGCGCTGCTGGTGTACGCGCTGCTGTGCGGCGCCACGCTCGGCATCGCGCTGGTCTTCCTGCTGCGTGGCGCCTGGATGGTGCTGGCTTTTGCGCTGCTGGAAACCGCGGCGGTGGGCACCGCCCTGTTCCACTACAGCCGCCACGCCCTCGACCACGAACGCATCGTGCTCGACGCCGGAGGCCTGCTGGTCGAGCACGCGGACGGCACCCGCTGCTTCGTGGTGCGCCTCGACCCGGCACACGCGCGTGTCGAACTGGCCGCAGGCCTGCGCAGCCTGGTGGTCATCGAGGCGCGCGGCCAGCGCGCCGAGATTGGGCGTTATCTGACACCCTCGGCGCGGCTGGAACTGGCGCGCTCGCTGCGCGCGGCCCTGCGCGGCGCCTCCCTCCTCTACCCGGCCCTGGCAAGGCCCCTGTAAGCAACTTCTTACACAAGCACGGCAACGCTACCGATATGGTGCGCCTGCGGCGGCCGGGATAATGCTGGGATTGACTGTGTGACAACGCAGCATCACCACCTACAACAAGGAACAAGGATCACATGAGCCATTCCCCACAGGCCGGCGCCGTCGTCGTGCACGGCGGCGCCGGCGCGCCGCTGGAGCACGAGGACGGCTGCGTGCTGGCCGCGCGCCGCGCCCTGGCCCAGCTGGAAGTCAACGGCGACGCGCTGGATGCCGCCATCATCGCCGTCGCCACCCTCGAGGACGACGGCCGCTTCAATGCCGGCAGCGGCTCGGCGCTGGGCCTGGACGGTGCCACCATCGAGATGGACGCCTCGATCATGGATACCCGCGGCCGCCTCGGCGCCGTGGCCTGCGTGCGCGACGTGAAGAATCCGGTGAAACTGGCGCGCGCCATCGCTGACACCCCGCACGTGATGCTGGCCGGCGAAGGTGCGCAGCGCTTCGCGCGTTCGCTCGGCATGCCCGGCAGCGCACCGATCTCGGAGCACCAGCGCGCCGAACACCGCACCCTGATGAAGGAGCTGGCCGGTTCGGTGCCCTTGATGCCCGGCATCGACAACCGCCTGTTCGACCGCTTCTGGAACTACAAGACCCCGCTGCAGCTGCCCAAGTCGAGCGCCTGCGACACCGTCGGTGCCGTGGTGCGCGGTCCGGACGGCCATTTCGCGGTGGCCTGTTCCACCGGAGGCTCGGCTCCCAGCCTGCTGGGCCGGGTGGGCGACAGCCCGATCATCGGCTGCGGCTTCTACGCCGGCCCGCACGGTGCGGTAGCCGCTTCCGGCATCGGCGAACACATCATGCGCCACCTGCTGGCGCGCACCGTCTATGGCTGGATCGAGGACGGCATGCCGCTCGAAGCGGCGCTCAGGCGCGGACTCGACCTGTTCGAGCGCGAAGTAAACGTCGGCCTGATCGCGGTCAGCCGCACCGAGGCCGGCGCCCTGTGCTACCACGGCATGCCGCAGGCAAGGATGACCCAACGATGAGCGAAGAACAGCAGCGGCAGCAGGAGCGCCGGCCCGTACAGCGCAGGGACGGCCACCTGGTGATCATCGGCGGCCACGAGGACCGTACGCGCGAGATGGAAATCCTGAAGCGCTTCGTCGAGCTGGCCGGCGGCCCCGACGCCAACATCGTCGTGATCACCGCCGCCAGCACCATCGCCGACGAGATGTGGGGCATCTACGACGAAGCCTTCGGCACGCTCGGCGTCGAACGGCGCAGCCACCTGGAGGTCACCAGCCGCCAGGACGCCAACAGCGAGGAATTCGTCCGCCAGGTCGACGCCGCCACCGGCATCTTCATGACCGGCGGCGACCAGAAGCGCCTGCTGGCCCTGATTGGCGGCAGTGCGCTCGACACCGCCATGCACGTGGCCCTGAAGGAGCGCGGCGCCACCATCGGCGGCACCAGCGCCGGCGCCTCGGCCATGTCGGGCCACATGCTGGCCCAGGGCCGCACCGAGATCCTGCCCGAGAAAGGCTCGGTCAGCCTGGGCGCGGGCCTGGGCTTCCTGCACCGGGTAGTGGTGGACCAGCACTTCTCGGAGCGCCAGCGCCTGTCGCGCCTACTGAGCGTGGTGGCCCAGAACCCCTACCTGCAAGGGATCGGCATCGACGAGGACACCGCACTGGTGGTCGAGATCGGCAGCGGCATCGAAGTGCTGGGCCAGGGCGCCGTCACCATCGTCGACGGACGCGGCATGCTCACCAACGTGGCCTTCATCAAGGACCGCGACACCCCGGAACTGATCGACGTGCGCCTGCACCTGCTCCCGGCCGGCAGCAGCTACCGCCTGCCCTCCAGCGACGACGCGCCGGGCAAGGGCCTGCCGCCGCCGCTGCTCGATTTTTTGGTAAACGTAACGAAACGGAACCCGATTTCATGAAAATCAAGGAAAAACGCCTGCTGCGCGGCCCCAACCTGTACGCCGCCAGCCCCTGCCTGATGACTGTCGTCGAAGATAGCGCCCAGGGCAGGCAAACCGCCCCGGCAGGCTTTGCCGCCCGCCTGTTCGCCCTGCTGCCCGAGCTGCCGGCGGACGCTGCGGTGCGCCTGGCCGACGACGCGCTGCTGGTGGAGGCGGTCGAGCCGGTGTTGATGGAACTGCAGCGCCTGGCCGGCGCCCCGGGCCACTATGGCGCCACCCTGGCGCTTGCGGGCAGGCCACGCGCGCGCCGCGTGGTGTGCGGCTACGCGACCGAGCAGGTGGCCGAGGTCGCGCTACGGGTCGCGCTCGAGCTGGTCGAGGCGGTCGCGCATGACCGTCCCTTCGACCTGCAGGCAGCCGTCGCCGCCCTGCGCGAAACGGCCGAGGACCATGCCATCGGCACCAGCACCGGCGCCGTGGTGCAGGCCGCGCAAAGGCGCGGCATTCCCGCGCTGCGCCTGACCGCACATGCCAACCTGTTCCAGCTCGGCTGGGGCAGCCGCCAGAAACGCCTGCAGGCCACCATCACCGGCGCCACCAATTCGATCGCGGTCGGCATTGCCAGCGACAAGCAGCTGACCAAGGCGCTGCTCGAACAGGCCGGCGTGCCGGTTCCAGGCGGCGCCACCGTGAGCTCCGAAGAGGAAGCGCAGCGGGTCGCGCGCCGGCTCGGCGCGGCGGTCACCCTCAAGCCGCTCGACGGCAACCAGGGCAAGGGCGTGACCACCAACTGCGTCACGCAAGAACAGGTGGCGCGCGCCTTCGCCCATGCGCGCAAGTACGGGCGCCACGTGATCGTGGAGCAGCACATCGAGGGCCGCGACTACCGCGTCCTGGTTACCGGCAGGAAGGTGGCGGCCGCCTCCTGGCGCCGTCCACCGCATGTCACCGGCGACGGCCACGCGAGCATCCGCGCGCTGGTCGAGATCGAGAACCGTAACCCGGCACGCGGCGAAGGCCACACCAATATCCTGACCAAGATACCGCTCGATGCGCTGGCCGAGGAAACCCTGGCCAGGCAGGGCTACACGTTCGACACGGTGCTGGCCGCCGGTGTCACGGCCGACCTGCGCGGCAACGCCAACCTGTCCACCGGCGGCACCGCCGAGGACGTGACCGACCTGCTGCCCGAGGAAACGCGCGACATCTGCATCCGTGCCGCCCGCACCATCGGCCTGGACGTGGCCGGGATCGACATCGTCTGCCAGGACATCGGCCAGCCGCTGCGCGCCCAGCGCGGCGGCATCATCGAGGTCAACGCGGCGCCCGGCATCCGCATGCACCAGTATCCGAGCCGCGGCACGCCGCGCGACGCCGGCGCGGCGATCGTGGAGGCCCTGTTCGGCGAATGCGACGGCCGTATCCCGACCGTGGCGGTGACCGGCACCAACGGCAAGACCACCACCTCGCTGCTGATCGCGCACGCGGTGCGCCTGGCCGGCCTGCGTACCGGGGTGACCACCACCGAGGGTGTGTACGTGGACGGCGTGGGCACCATGAAAGGCGACTGCACCGGCTACCATTCGGCGCGCAGCGTGCTGGCCGACCCAGGCGTCGATTTCGCGGTGCTGGAAACGGCGCGCGGCGGTATCCTCAAGCGCGGCCTGGCCTACGACCGCGTGGATGTCGCGGTGGTGTTGAACGTCTCAAGCGACCACCTCGGCCTGGATGGCGTCGAGACCCTCGACGACCTGGCCCGGGTCAAGGCGGTAGTCGCCCAGCGCGCCACGCGCGCGGTGGTGCTCAATGCCGAGGACGACTATTGCGTGGCGATGGCCGATGGCCTGCGCGACGGTGTGGAGGCGATCTACTTCTCGCTCGACCCGGACAATCCGGTACTGCTGCGCCACGTGGAAAACGGCGGCCGCGCGCTCTACCTGCAGGACCTCAGCGTGGTGCTGGCGGACGGCAGCCGCCACGAAGCGCTGCTCGATGCCCGCCAGATGCCGGTGGCGCTGGGCGGGGCGGCGCGCTACAACATCGCCAATGCACTGGCCGCCGCCGCCGCCCTCACCGCCCACGGCTTCAGCAATGCCGAGATCGCGGACGGCCTGCGTGGCTTCGTTTCCGACGCCAAGCACAATCCGATGCGATCGAACCTGTTCGACGTCGACGGCGTGACCGTCATCGTCGATTACGCCCATAACTGCGCGGCCTACGCGGCGCTGGCCGAGAGCGCGCGCGCGATGACGGCAGGGCGCCTGGTAGGCGTGGTGGCGGCGCCCGGCGACCGCCGCGATGCCGACCTGATCGACATCGGCCGCACCTGTGCCGCCGGTTTCGACGACCTGGTGGTGTTCGAGACCGAGAACCGTGGCCGCGCCGATGGCGAGACCGCCGCGCTGCTGGTGCGCGGCGCAAGGCTGGGCAAGCTGGCCGAAGACTCGCTGACGGTGGTGCTGGCGTCGCACCAGGCGATCCGGCACGGCCTGTCGCTGTGCCAGCCGGGTGACGTACTGGTGTTCGGCTGCGGTACCGCGCTGTCGGAACTGCTTGACGCGATTCGGCCGGACAAGCCGGAGCTGGCGCGCCGTATCGCAGCGGAAGCAATCTGACTCCACCGGCGCTTCATGTCAACAACGCCGTGCGGGGCGTTTTTCGTCGCCCTTCTCTTAAGTGATCCTTAAACGGATGATGAGCTGGCCATGTATACGCCAGACTTTTGCATTTCGTTACAAATTGCTATTTTCATGTCGGCGCGCCCCTGTTACCTTGCTCATCCGTAGCCCGGCCCGCTCCCGACGGACAGTGGACCGGCATCCATTCGGAAGGAGCACTATGTACAAAGTCTTGGCCACCGTCGCCGCGGGAATGATGGGAATCGCGCTCGCCGGCGCGGCGCAGGCCGCCGAACCGGCGCGTCCAGCGACCCCGGCTTATGCAGGCGCCGCCGTGACAGGCGTGGATTACGTGGGTGCGGCAACCAGGGCGAGTCCCAAGGTGTTCGCCGGTTACCACATCAGCAAGTCGCTTGCACTCGAGGGCGGCGCGGTCGACCTGAAGAAAGGCTATGGCATGTACATCGCGGTCAAGCCGGTGCTGCCGCTGACCGACAAGCTGGCACTGTACGGCAAGGTGGGGGTGGCCCAGGTGCGCCGCCCGGTCGCCCTGCCCTCCCAGCCGGCGCCGCTTGGCAGGAAGACCGACACCGGCGCCTATGGCGCCTTCGGCCTGCAGTACTCGATCACGCCGAATACCGCTATCAGCGCCGAATACGAGCGCTATGGCAAGGACAAGCCGTCCGGCGCCAAGCCCGACATGTGGACGCTGGCGCTGAACTTCTTCTTCTGATCAGACCTGGGCCGCCACCAGGTCCGCGCTGTCCGGATCGCTCACCCGCAGCGCATCGACGAACACCTGCAGCGACGAGCCGCAGGCGAACACCAGCACGTCGCCCGGCTGGCACAGCGCCAGTCCGTGGCGGATCGCCGCGCCCACCTCGATTACCCGGTGCAGGGTGTCGCTCAGCCCGGCCGCTTCGCGCGCGCCGTCCAGGATCAGGTCGACCGCCTCGCCCACTGCGCGCCCGCGGCTTTGCGACTCGTACACGACCAGCTCGTCGAAGCGCTCGCCGCACACGCGGCCGACTTCGCGCAGGTCCTGGTCGCGCCGGTCGCCGGGCGCGGTGACGATGCCCACCAGCTGGCCTGGCAGCAGTGCGCGCGCCATCTCGGCCATCGCGCGGTAGGCTGCGGGATTGTGCGCATAGTCGACGATCACGGTCACGCCGCGGATGTCGAACACGTTGGTGCGCAGCGGATTGGTACGGCCATTCGAGACGAAGGTCGACAGCCCGGTAGCGGTCTGCAGGTTGGAAAAACCGGATGCCATCAGGGCTGCCGCCGCCGCCAGGCTGTTGGCGATGTTGAAGCGCGCCCGACCGCCGAAGGCCACCGGCATGCTCTCCACCCGCAGTAGTTGCTGGTGCAGGGTACCGTCGGCCACAACCAGCGCGTTGTCCTGCAGGTAGACGCCGCGTCCGCCGTCCTCCAGGTGCTGCAGCAGCACCGGATTCTCCGCGTCCATCGAAAAATACACGATCTCCGCTTCCGGCTTGGCGCGCCGGGCCATCGCCACGCACAGCGGGTCCTCGGCGTTGAGCACCACCGCGCGCGACGCGGCGCTGGCCACCACCGCCTTCACCTGCGCCAGGTCTTCCACCGTGTCGACCCCGTCCAGCCCGAGGTGGTCGGCGGCAATGTTGGTCACCACGCTCACGTCGCAGCGGTCGAAGGCCAGGCCGCGCTTGAGGATACCGCCGCGCGCCGTTTCCAGCACCGCCACCTCGACCTCGGGCGACGCCAGCACGCTGCGTGCCGACCAGTAGCCGGTGCAGTCGCCCTTGGCGACCTGCTTGCCGTCGATGAAGACGCCCTCGGTGGTGGTCACGCCAGCCACCTTGCCGGCCATGCGTACCGCGTGCCCGATCAGGAGCGTGGTGGTGGTCTTGCCGTTGGTGCCGGTGATGGCGATGGTGGGAATGCGCCCGTCCGAGTCGCCCATCAGGCCCTGCACGATGGCGTCGCCGGCGTCGCGCCGCGCGCCGCTGCTCGGGTACTGGTGCATGCGGATGCCGGGCGCGGCATTCACTTCGATGACCGCGCCGCGCTGGGCGTCAAGCGGCAGTGCGATGTCGCGGCAGACGATGTCGACACCGGCCACATCGAGCCCGATCTTGGCGGCCGCGCGCACGCACAGCAGGCGCGTGGACTCCGGCAGCAGCTCCGTGACATCCTCCGCGGTGCCGCCGGTGGAGAGGTTGGCGTTGCCGCGCAGTTCCGCCACCACGCCGGTCGGCAGCACGCTGTCGAAGTCGAAGCCCTGCTTGCGCAGCATGTCGGCCGCATGGTCGTCGAGGGCGATCGTGGTCAGGATCGTGGCGTGGCCGGCGCCGCGCGCCGGATCGGCATTCTCGCGCTCGACCAGTTCGCGGATGCTCGCGATGCCGTCGCCCACCACGTGCGCCGGGCGCCGCATCGCGGCCGCGGCGACCCGGCCGCCGGCGACCAGGACGCGGTAGTCGCGCCCTTCGACATGGCGCTCGACGATGATGCGCCGGCCGTACTCGCGCGCGAAGGCGAAGGCGCGCGCCACCTGCTCGCCGTCGCGGCAGTCGACCGTGACGCCCTTGCCCTGGTTGCCGTCGAGCGGCTTGAGGGTGACCGGCGCCTTCATGCGCGCCGCCACGCGCTGGGCTTCGTCCACCGTGCTCACCACCGCGCCTTCGGGCACCGGGACCCCCGCTTCCCTGAGCAGGGTCTTGGTGAGCTGCTTGTCGCTGGCGATCTTGACCGCGATGAAGCTGGTGTCGCCGGTGGTGGTGGCCTGCAGGCGCTTCTGCTTCGCGCCCCAGCCCAGCAGGAACAGGTTGGCGTCCTCGGTGATCCGGATGGTCGGGATGCCGCGCTCGTGCGCGGCCGCGAGCACCGCCGCGGTGCTGGTGCCGATCGCGTGGCGGACCGCGATGCGGCGCAGTTCGTCCAGGCGTGGTGCCAGGTCAAAGCCTTCGCCGCGGCCGAGGGCCGTGACCAGGTCGAGCGCCAGTTCGAACGCCGGCTGCACCAGCTTTTCGACCTGGTAGGCGCAGACGATGCGGAACCGGCCGGGTTGGCCGACGACCGGGCGCGTGCGCCCGTAGACGGGGGGCGCCGTGGCGCCGGATGCGGCCTGGGTCTGGAGGTCGAGCGTGACCTGTTCGATCACGCGGCCGAGATAGGTGCCTTCGCGCAGGCGCTGCGCGAAGCCGCCACGCTGGCCGGTCGGCGGGCCGCCGGCCAGCGTCGGCAGGGCGGCCAGCAGCGCGTCATTGAAGCCAGGGATGTCTTTCGAGGAGATGCCGTACAGGTCCTGCAGGTCGACCACGCTCAGCAGGCAGGGGGAATCGGCGTGGACATTCGGTCCGCGCAGGAAGCGTTGTTCCAGGATTTGCACGAATAGATCCTTGTCGTGGTTGTGGGCATGCCGGGCACGAGCCCGGCATGCGGAATAACGATCTTGCCAGGCGATGCTCAGGCGTCGAACAGGCGCGTGTACATCCGGGTGGCCATCAGGCCGGCCGCACCGTGGTGCGCCGCGGGCGACATCAGCTCACCCAGCAGCGCCATGGCCTGCTGCTTGCCCGGCGCGGCGGCCACCTGTTCCTCCAGTAGTCGCAACTCGTTGTCCGGCGCTTCCAGGCGCGGATGGCGGCGGATCAGGCCGCGCTCCGGGAACTGGGCGCCGCGGTCCTGCTGCTCGCCCAGGTTGTCCAGGGTGCGCTGGCGCGCGCGCCAGGTCAGCATGCGCGGCCCCTCGGCGCGGCTGCCGTCCGGCGCGGCCGTGATCCAGTCGCGCAGCACCTGAAGCTCGTAGGCGCTGAACACGCCGAACATCTCGGCCTTCTCGCCATGCACCAGGCGCCAGAAGCGGCTGTGCTCCACCGCTTCGCCGCGCTTGATCCAGCCGGCCTGTTCCAGCGCCGCCGGGAAGTCCGGGATGCGGGCCGGATCGGCCAGCCAGTCGTTCACCGAGCGTCCCGCCACCCGGCAGTAATCCGAGTGCATGTTCTTGCCGACCACGCTCTTGGTGGCAAGGATGCGCACCAGTTCGTCCTGCAGGTCGAACTCGGCGATGCACGAGGTGGTGCTGGCCCCGATGTCGTTCAGGCGGTAGCCGTCCAGCACGCGGCGGTAGAAGGCGTCACGGTCGCCCACGCGCGGCATCAGGCCGGCCAGGGCCTGCACCGCCTTGCGCGCATGCCCGCTGGCGGCGTTATCGACCGTGACGTGGAGCGTGAAGTAATAAGGATCGATCCCGAACTCGTTCAACTCGTAGGAGGTGATCAAGAGGTGCAGCGGCAGCTGCTCGTAGCCCAGGTTGTAGCCGATGACCTCGGGAAGGAAGCGTTCGGTGTTGTGGCCGAGCGCGAGCTGGATCGCACCCTGTACGAAATGCTCGTCGTCCAGTGCTTCCCATCCCTCGCAGCCGTGGGTCGCAAGCAGCTTGCCGTAGATGGTGACGTGGTTCTTGTCCGGCACGCCTTCGCCCAGCTCTTCGAGATAGGTCTTGATCAGCGCGTGATAGGCCGGGTTGTCCCAGTGCTTCAGCAGCCCGTACAGCCAGGCGCCGTCGACCAGCTTGGTCGGGGCCACGGCCTTGATGAAATACAGGGCATGCGCGCGGCAGGAAAAATAGCGGCGCGGGGCGCCGGCCTTGCGCGCCGCCAGGTAGTCGCGGTACTGGGCGCCGACGGCGTCGGTGCGCTGCTGGACCCAGTCGGGCAGCTCGGCCAGCGTGGGCGGCAGGTCGGCGGGCAAGGCCGCGACCCGGGCGATCTGGGCGCTGATGTAGGCCTGGGCTTCGTCCGCGTGGGCAGCTGCGTTCTCGTACAGTGCGAAATACAGGGATCGTGCGCGGAACGGTTGTGCGGGTGCGCGTGCCGCCGCGCTCGCGGCGAGTGTGGCGTCCTCTGCTAACAGCATCGAATTCATCGGTCTCGGGTAGTCGTGTTGGTCTGCTAGGACAATATCGAGATTATCCTGACCGGAGCTTCCCGGGAGAATCGGTAGGTGCGCTGTGAGTGTGTAAGAAAGGGATTACAAAATTACAAAAGCAGCGCGGCAAAAATCTTGCCGGATGGTCAATATCCGGCTGTCCGTCCAGGCAGGCTGGGCGCCGCCCCTGCCTACAGGCGCGCGCCGAGTGCCGGATCGGCCACCAGCTGGCCATTCGACAGGACCACCGGCACCGCACCCTTGCCCAGCATGCGCACCAGGGCGCGCTCGCCGTCGCCCGGATGGACCTCGACCGCGCGCATGCCCTCGAGCGCCAGCAGCACCTCGAACCCGGCCTCGATCGCGTCCAGCACCGTGTTCAGCACGCAGTAGTCGGTGGCCAGGCCGCACACCGCCAGCCTGGTCACGCCATCGGCCAGCATGCTGCGCGCCAGGCCAGTGCCGTTGAAGGCCGAGTAGGCATCCTCTTGCGCGCTGAGCGCCTTGGAAACGACGATCGCCTCCTCCGGCAGCTGCAGCGCCTCGCTGAACAGCGCGCCTTCGGTGGCCGCCACGCAGTGCGGCGGCCAGGGACCGCCCTGGGCCGAGAACGAACAGTGGTTTTCCGGATGCCAGTCGCGCGAGGCGTAGATCGGCAGGCCGCGTCCATGGTACAGCGCGACCAGCGCGTTGACCGGTGCCAGCACCCGGTCCCCATGCGGCACCGCCAGCGCGCCGCCGGGAAGGAAGTCGTTCTGCAGGTCCACGATCAGGAGGGCGTCGCCCTTGCCGAGCACGATGGCGCTCATGGAAAGTCTCCTCGAAGCCGCTGCCCGGAATGGGTGGCGCGCGTGCCCAAGCTTAACACGGCGTGCCGGAGGGACCTTGCGCCAGGCAGCGGCGGAGACGGGACCAAATGAAAGGCGCAGTCCACCGGACCTATGGATGAGGACCGAACTGCCGAGCAGTTCGACGGTCGAACACCTGTCTCCCTCGACAGGAACCGATCATGCGCGCTCCCCGCTTCAGGAAGTGGTTCGCCCAGCTGCCCGCGCTGAACATGCCGCAGCGCCTACAAACGCTCTCGGCCCTGCACCCGGCTGCCGGACTCGACCGCATCATCGCCCTCATTGCCCAGGTCAAGGAAGGCAAGCGCCGCTGTCCTGCCTGCGCTTGCGAACGCTACTACCGGCATGGCCAGGCCAACGGTCTGCAACGCTACCGCTGCCGTGCGTGCGGCCGCACCTATAACGACCTGAGCGGCACACCCCTGGCGCACCTGCGGCTACGGGAAAAGTGGCTCGATTACCTGGACACGATGCTCGCATCGAAGTCGGTGCGCAAGGCAGCCGGGGAGGTCGGCGTACACCGCAACACGGCCTTCCGGTGGCGCCACCGCTTTCTCGACCAGGCCAGGCACGATCGTCCCAAGACCTTGAGCGGCATCGCCGAAGCGGACGAGATGTTCATACTCGAATCGCAAAAGGGTTCGCGCAAGCTGGACAGACCGGCACGCAAGCGCGGTGGCCGGTCCCGCAAGCGCGGGATTTCAGGCGAGCTCGACTGCATCCTGGTGGCGCGCGACCGTAGCGGACAGACGATCGATGCGGTCGTAGGCCGTGGATCCTTAACAGCCGGGCAGCTGGAGCGCCATCTGCTGCCCAGGCTCGACCGCCAGGTGCTGCTGGTGAGCGATTCCCACGCCGCCTATCGCGAGTTCGCCCGCAAGCACCGCATTGCACATGAGGCGGTCAACCTGCAGGCCGGCATACGGGTCCGTCGCCGGGCTGCCGGCGCCATCCACGTCCAGAACGTCAACGCCTATCACGCGCGCCTGCGGCAGTGGCTCAGCCACTTCCGCGGCGTGGCCTCGCGCTACCTGCCCAACTACCTGGGCTGGCGCTGGGCGCTCGATTGCGAACGCATCACGACTGCCGAACAATGGCTGCGGATCGCGATCGGAGCCATCAACAGGTAACGGAGACAGCGCCAAATGAAAACGCCCGCCCACCTTGCGGTGGCCGGGCGTTCGGCCTGGCGCGGCGCGGCCGCTTACTGCGTGTTCAGCAGCGAACGCTGGCGCGCGTACAGGAAGTACACGGCAAGTCCAATCACGATCCAGATACCGAAGGCGACCCAGGTATGCCAACTCAGGAAGGACATCAGGACCAGGCAGAAGACGATGGCCAGGCCCGGCACCACCGGCACGCCGGGGCAGCGGAAGGCACGGGGCAGGTCCGGACGCTTCTTGCGCAGGATGATCACGGCCACCGACACCAGCGAGAACGCGGCCAGGGTACCGATGTTGACCAGTTCGGCGAGCACGCCGAGCGGCACGACGGCGGCGATCAGGCCGAAGATGATGCCGACCAGCCAGGTGGCGAAGTACGGGGTGCCGTATTTCGGGTGCACGACCGACAGCCTCGCGGGCAGCAGGCCGTCGCGCGACATCGCGAACAGGATGCGGGTCTGGCCGTAGGCCATCACCAGGATCACCGTGCTCATGCCCAGGATCGCGGCCAGGTCGACGAAGCCGGCGACCCAGTCCTGGCCCGCCACCTGCAGTGCCAGCGAGACCGGATGGTCGACGCCTTCGAACTGCATGAAGGGCACGATGCCGGTCATGATCGCCGCGACGGCCACGTACAGCACGGTGCACACCGCCAGCGAACCGATGATGCCGATCGGCAGATCACGCGCCGGATTCTTGACTTCCTCGGCCGCCGAGGTCACGGCGTCGAAACCGATGAAGGCGAAGAACACCAGCGCGGCGGCGCTCAGGACGCTGCCGGCACCGAAGGGCATGAAGGGCTGCCAGTTGTCGGGCTTGACGTAGTTGACGCCGACGACGATGAACAGGATCACGACGCCGGTCTTGATGATCACCATGATGTTGTTCAGGCGCGCCGATTCGCGCACGCCGAGCGACAGCAGGAAGGTCAGGCACATCATGATCAGGAAGGCCGGGAGGTTGAACAGGGTATCCACGCCCGGCTGCGCACCGGGCGCCGCGCGCAGCGCTTCCGGCAGGACGACCCCGATGCCCTTGAGCAGGGACTGGAAATATCCCGACCAGCCCACCGCGACCGCCGAGGTAGCCAGGCCGTATTCGAGCAGCAGGTCCCAGCCGATCATCCAGGCCACCAGTTCCCCGAGGGTGAAGTAGCTGTACGTGTAGATCGAGCCGGCCACCGGCACGCTCGAGGCGAATTCGGCGTAGCACAGCGCGGCGAAGCCGCAGGCGACGGCGGCGATGATGAAGGAGAGCGTGAGGGCAGGTCCCGCGGTGACGGCGCCGGTACCGGTCAGGACGAAGATGCCGGTGCCGACAATGGCACCGATGCCCATCAGCACAAGGTCGAATGGACCGAGCACTTTCTTCAGGCCGCCCGGCTTTTGGGCCGACGCCACCATCATGTCGAGATTCTTGGTTCTGAAAAGACTCACTACGTGTTCTCCAATCGATAATTAGTTGTGTTCCGCGTCTTGGGGCGCGGCTTGGTGCCACCAGGGAGCATGGACATGCTGCCACAAGGCCGTATGCCGACCCGGCGTTCTATTGCAGGCACGACATTATCACTAGATTGTTGTCTGAATCAAAGCAAATGATGAATCTCGGTCCATTCCCCGTATTTCAACAATAAAAAGACAAGCGTTGTGTAAACACTTTTGGTCACAAGCAGCGCTTGATTTCCACAAATCAACAGAACATAATCCTCTGGTTGCCGCATCCAGCGGCAGCGAGCCGCCCGGCCTCTCGCCGCGCACCCGATCCCTTGCGGCAGACCGAGCACGATGACGAGCATACTGTTGTCCCGACAGGCCAGGCGCGGCGCGCGCTCGCCTCTGCCGGCCATGCTGCTGGCGCTGGTCTGCGCGGGCATGGCGCCGTGCGCGGTCGGTGCCGGCGACGCCGTGCTGGGAGCCGACCTGCGACTGCGCGAGCTGACTCGCCTCGCAGAGCGCAGCAACCCGCAAGCGCGCGCCCTGCTGCTGCAGGAGGCGCCGCGTTTTACCGGCAGTGCGCCCTATGCCGTGCAGCTGCAGTTCCTGCGCCTGCTGCGCCGCATCCACAGCGATGCCGGCCAGCTCGGCGAGGCGTATGCGGTCGACGAGCGCCTGATCAAGCTGGCCAGCGCCGCGCGCGACCCGCTGCAGGTGGCGCTGGCCAGTCTCGGCCGGGTGCACAAGCGCCTCAACGACAACGACCCGGCCGCGGCCATGGCCCTGCTGGAGTCGCTCAATAGCCAATACCGCGAGCTGGGCAAGCCGGAATTCGAGGCCAATGCGGAAGTCGCCTACGGCGCGATCTACAACACCACCGGCCAGCACGACCGGGCACTGGGGCACTACCTGCGCGCGCTCGAACTGGTCCAGCGCAATGCGGCGCTGTGGAGTCCGCGCGAAGCGGACGTGCGGCTGGCGCTTGCGCGCCTGTATGTCAACAGCGACAACTCGGCCAAGGCGCTCGAGACCACGCGCACCTACCGCGAGGCGCGCGCGGGACAGAATGCGATCCCGCCAAGGGTCGAGGCGCTCATGCATTTCATGGACGGACGCGCCTACGTGTCCCTGAACCAGCTGGCGCAGGCGCACGCCGCGTTCAACCGCGCGCTGGCCCTGGCGCGCCGCCACGAGCTGCGCTGGATCGAGGCGAACGTGCTGGGCAACGTGTCCGATGCCTGGCTCAGGGCGCAGCGCTTTGTCGAGGCGGAGCGGGCCGCCCGCGCCGCCCTCGCCCCATCCGAGGAAGTCAAGGACCAGAGCATCATCCAGATGGTGAACGCGAATCTCGGTTTCGCGCTGTTCGGCCAGGGCCGCATGGCCGAGGGCACGGTATACATCGACCGCACCACCGAAGAACTGCGCAAGGCCGGTGCCATGCTGGCGGTATCGAACATCCTGGCCGAGAAGAGCGAGGCGCTGGAACGCGCCGGCCTGCACCGCCAGGCACTGCAGACGGTGCGCGAGCGCGAGAAGATCCAGGAAACACTGTCGGTCGAACGCCGCAACAAGGCCTTCGCCGCGCTGCAGGAACAGTTCAACGCCAAGCAGCGCGGCGCCCAGATCGAGCGCCTGCGCCAGGAAAACGCGGTCAAGGATGCCGAGCTGCGCAACCGTAACCTGCGCACCGCCCTGGCCTCGCTCGGGGCGCTGCTGGCGCTGGTGCTGTGCGGCTTCGTCTACATGCTGTACCGGAAGTCGCAGGCCACCGGACGCCGCCTCGCCGAACTGAACGCCGAACTGGCGCACCGCTCGGCCCACGATCCGCTCACCGGGCTGTTCAACCGCCGCTCGTTCGTCGAGCGGATGCGCGAGCAGCCGGCGGCCGGCGCCGCTGGCGTGGCTGGCGTCGCGGCCGACTGTTTCACCCTGCTCGACATCGACCACTTCAAACGCATCAACGACCGCTACGGCCATGCGGCCGGCGACACCGTGCTGGTCGAGGTCGGCCGCCGCCTGAACGACGTGGTGCGCGGCTCGGACATGGTGCTGCGCTGGGGCGGGGAGGAATTCCTGGTGTACTCGCAGGGTGTGAACCAGGCCCAGCGTCCGCTGCTGGTGCAGCGCATCCTGAACGCGATCGCGGCCGCCCCGGTGGTCCTGGAGGACGGTACCGCGCTGGCCGTGAGCGCCACCGCCGGCGCGGTCTCGCTGCCGTTCGGCGCGGGCCCGGCCTTCGGCTGGGAACAGGCGATCGCGCTGGCCGACCGCGCCCTCTACAAGGGCAAGGAAGCGGGCCGCAACCGCGGCTTCATCGTCGAAGGCCTCGAAGGCCCGCAGGCCGACGCTTCCTGCGGCGCCGCTGGCGAGCGCGAGCTCCGGCTGCAACTGGTGCTGCCCGACATGCACTGGCAGCCGGCCCGGTAAGCGGCAGGCACGCCCTCACCCGTCGCCAGGGCCGCTCCCCCTGTCAGGCACGGGCAGTCTCCGGCGCGGCGCGCGCCGCCATTGCCAGCACGGCCTCCAGCAGCAGGGCCGGGTGCAGCGGCTTGGCCATGTATTCGTCGAAACCCGCCTCCAGCGCACGTAGCTGGTCTTCACGGCGCGAGAACGCGCTCAATGCGATCGCAGGCAGCTTCGCCAGCGCCTGGTCGGGCAAGCCGCGCACGCGGCCGATCAGTTCGAAGCCGTCCATCAGCGGCATGCCGATGTCGCTGACCAGGAGATCGGGCCGGTGCAGTTCGAGCATGCGCAGCGCCTCGGGCGCGCTGGTCGCCGTCACCAGCCGCGCCCCGGTTCCGGCCAGCACCAGCTGCACCAGTTCCAGCGAATCCGGCTCGTCATCCACCACCAGTACGCAGCGGCCGGCCAGGCTGGCGCAGGCGGTCGGAGGTGCCTGCCCGGCCGCTGGCCCGGCACCTGGCGTGCCTGTCGCCGGCGCGCGCTCGCCGGCGCCGCGCGCCACCGGCAGGTGCAGGGTAAAGGTGGCGCCGCGCCCGGGACCGGGACTGGCCACCGTGATGGTCCCACCCTGCAGCTCGACCAGCTGGCGCGCGATCGCCAGTCCCAGTCCGAGGCCGCCGTGGCGGCGCGCGGACGAGGAATCGGCCTGGCGGAAGCGGTCGAATACATGCGGAAGGAAAGCGGCGTCGATGCCGCCCCCGGTGTCGGCGACGTCGATCACCACGCCCTCGCCTTCGCGGCGCAGGCTGACCGCCACCCGCCCGCCCGGGTCGGTGAACTTGATCGCGTTCGACAGCAGGTTGCTGATCACTTGCTGCATGCGGGCCGGGTCGCCGCGCACCGGGCTGGCATCATAGTCGACCTCGGCTACCAGTTCGATCTGCTTGGCAAGCGCGGCCGGACGCGCCGTCTCGAGCGCGGCATTGACGAATTCGGCGGGAGACACCGGCCTGGCCTCGATCCGGACCTTGCCGGCGATCAGGCGGCTCATGTCGAGCATGTCTTCAATCAGTTGCGACTGGGCGCGCGCATTGCGCTCGATGGTCTCCAGGCCGCGCCGCAGCATCGCTTCGTCGCGCGCACCCTGCAGCAGCAACTGCGACCAGCCGAGCATCGCATTCAGGGGCGTGCGCAATTCGTGCGACAGGGTAGCCAGGAATTCGTCCTTGGCCTGGCTCAGCTGTTCGGCCTCGACCCGCGCACGCTGCTCGCGCAGGAACAGCTGCTGGCGCTCGGCCGCCGTCTCGAGCGAGGCGGCCAGGGTCCGGTTGCGTGCCGCCAGCCGCGTGTCGAACACCGCCGCCAGCAGCGCGATGCTGAGCACCGCGAACGCCGCCACCGCCACCAGCAGCGCCAGGTGGTCCTGGTTGACGCCGCCGTCGGCCGCGCGGCACACGCTGGCGGCATCGAACCGGGCGGCTGCCATGCCGGTGTAGTGCATGCCGGCGATCGCCCCGCCCATCACCACCGCCGCGCCCAGCTTCAGCAGGCGCGGATGGCGGATCCCGTCATGCAGCCGGAAGCCGATCCACAGCGCACCGGCCGAGGCGCCGATGGCGATCGCCACCGATGCCAGGAACAGCCACGGATCGTAGCGGATGGCCGGGTCCATGCGCATGCCGGCCATGCCGGTGTAGTGCATCGCGTTGATCCCCAAGCCCATCAGGCAGGCGCCCCAGGCCAGGTGGCGCCCGGTCAGCTGGCGGTGGCGCAGCTGCCACAGGGCCAGGCCGGACACGATGACCGGCAGCAGCCAGGACACCAGGGTAATCCAGGGATCGTAGGCAAGCGGCATCGGCAGCCGGAACGCCAGCATGCCGATGAAGTGCATGGCCCAGATGCCGCTGCCCATGGCAAAGGCGCCGCCGGCGGTCCACGCGTGCGGCGCATGGCCGGACGACTCCTTGACCCGGACCGCCAGGCTCAGCGCCGTGTACGACGCGAAGATCGCCGCCAGGATCGAGAGCAGCACCAGCGTGGGTTCATGATGGCCGATCAGCATGGTCCTGGAAGTCCTCCATCTCCGCGGCGCGCCAGTAGCCGCTGCCGTGGTGCTTCGAGTGTACACGAGGCGGCTCGGGAAGCCGGACACCGTCCCCGCCCCGGAGCCATCGTCGATTCTTTGATGGAATTTTACTGGAGGATAGCCAACGCAGCCGCGGCTTATCCCGCCACAGGGTCGGCACAGGCGACCACCCGGTCGCGGCCGCCGCGCTTGGCAGCGTACAGCGCCCGGTCGGCCGCTTCCAGCAGGGACGCCGGCGTGTCCGTCCACCCCTGCACGCAGGCGGCGACGCCGATGCTGAGGGTGACGTGGGGATGCGCGGCGCCGGGTGCATGCGGCAGCCGAAGCCCCGCCACGTGGCAACGGATCGCCTCGGCGTGGGCGCAGGCCTGCTCCAGCGTGGTGTCGGGCAGGATCGCCGCGAACTCCTCGCCGCCGTAGCGCGCCGCCAGGTCGGCGGGACGCTTGCACATTGCGTCCAGGGCCCTGGCCACCGCCCCCAGGCAGGCATCGCCTTCCTGGTGCCCGAAGTGGTCGTTGTAGGCCTTGAAGGAATCGATGTCCATCAGCAACAGCGACAAGGACGTGCCGCCGCGCCGGGCGCGCCGCAGCTCGCGCTCTAGCGTGACATCGAAGTGGCGCCGGTTGGCAATGCCGGTCAGGCCGTCGACATACGACCGGGCGCGCAGCGATTCGGCATGGTCGAGCAGGCGCCGCTCGCGGTCCATGTTACTACTGACATCACGGATCTCGACCAGGCAGAAGCGCTCTCCCCCTTCGCAAAACGGCGTCACGTTCACCGCCTGCTCGAGGCGCGCCCCGTCGAAACTGCCGGCCTGGCGCAAGGGGAAGGGGGCACGGCCGGCCGCCGCCGCGATCGCGACCGGCGCTCCGCCGGACAGCACCGCCAGTACCGCCGCCTCCACTTTCGTGCCGCGCAGTTCCGGAAACACCTCGAACAGCGAGCGGCCGCGCACGCGCGCAAAGGCATGGCCGGAGCGCGGCACCATCCAGCCGTTCCAGAGCACGATTTCATGCGCCGCGTCGAGGACGACCAGGCCGCAGCCGACGAGGTGCAGGGCGCGCGCGCTGAGCGCGCAGCCGGGATCGGTGGCAATGGTCATCGCAGGCGGGAGTAGTCCAGGAAGGGAAGATGATGTAGAAAAGAAACGGTCGAATGATACCCGAGTTTGCGGCCCGGATGGCGATCCGGGCCTGCCATCTTTTGTCGTGTCCTATCTCATAGGACCTATTGTCAGAAAATGTGTTGCCGTGATTTTTCGTGAGCCTTGGCGCAATTCTTTCCGATACGATCAAGTCTTTGGTGCAGTCCGGCGGACGGCAAGCGGGCAATGACATGGGCGAACGGAAGGAACAAGCGATGGCTGGCAAAATGATGGATGAGGAATTCGGTATCGACAGCGTGGGTATGCAGTTGGGTGCGGAGTCACTGCCGCAGAACGCCCCGTGGCCGGCCGCGCCGCACGAGCTGCGCCGCCTGCGCATCCGCAAGCGCGAGAGCCAGGAAAAATTCTGGAGCCGCTTCGGCGTGACCCAGTCCAGTGGCAGCCGCTTCGAGACCGGCGTCATGATCCCGCCGCCGGTGGCGATCCTGCTGCGCCTGTACGTAAACGGCCGCCTCAACGACGAGGACCTGCACGGCTGAACACCCGGCATGCCCTGTCCGGAACGGTCCGGTCCGGGCGGCCTTGGCATCACTTCCATTTTAAGGAAGTAATGTTTCTGATTTCTGCGCTTTTCCGACGTGCATCGGATGCCTTATCCTGTTACCCGCGCAGACGCGGCCCGCTGGCCGCGCCGCGGCCATCGACCAAGGCATACCGGAACCATGACACGCATCCTTCTCCTCGGCGCGACCGAAGCGGCCCGCCTCCCGGGCACCCCTGCTGCCATCCTGCCGCCGTCCGGCAACCCTGTTCCTTGCGAGACGCGCAACGACGCCCTCCGCGACGCCTGAGCACGCAAGGATCGGACCAGGATGCGCTATACCTCCCTCGTTTTACCAGTACTGTTCGCCATCGCGCTGCTGCTCCTGCTGCAGCATTTCCTCGGATCGCTGGCCTGGGCCGGCCTGCTGGCGGTCATCACCTGGCCGCTGCACCAGCGCCTGCAGGCGCGCGGCCTGCCGCGCCTGGCAAGCGCCAGCCTGCTGCTGGCGGTGCTGGTGATCGGCTTCTTCGGCCCGTCGCTGCTGCTGGTGAAGGCGCTCAGCAATGAACTGGTCGGCCTGCAGCGCCTGCTCGCCGAACTCAATGAAGTTGGCCTGCCCGCCCCCGAATGGCTGGGGCGTCTGCCGGTGGTGGCGGAGCGCGCCATCGCCTGGTGGAACACGCACCTGGCCGTGCCCGGCGGCCTGAATGCCCTGATCCAGACCACGCTGGGCGACGTCGCGCCGAAACTGGGTGGTGCCGCGCGCTTCTGGGGCTCGGCGATCCTGGCCAATGCCCTGTACCTGTTCCTGACCCTGCTGACCCTGTTCGTACTGTACCTGCACGGCCCGGCCGTGGTGCGCTACGTGGACGGGGCCGGCAGCCGGGTGCTGCCGGACCACTACGGCAAACTGCGCAACATCCTGCCCCTGTCGGTGCGCGGCACCGCACTCGGCCTGTGCTCGGTCGCACTGCTCGAGGGCGTGGTGCTGGGCGTGGCCTACTACATCGCGGGCGCGCCGGCGCCCGCCCTGCTGGGCGTGCTCACCGGCTACCTGGCCCTGATCCCGGGCGGCGCCCCTCTGTCGTTCACCATGGTCTCGCTGCTGCTGCTCGGCCAGGGCAATCCGGGCGCCGCGCTCGGCCTGTTCACCTGGGGCGCAGTGGAACTGTTCATGGTGGACAAGTTCATCCGTCCGAAGCTGATCGGGCACCGGGTCAACCTGCCCTTCCTCGCAGTGCTGTTCGGCCTGCTGGGCGGGGTATCGACCCTGGGCGTGATCGGACTGTTCGTGGGCCCCTTCATGATGGCGGTGCTGTTCGGCTGGCTGCGCGCGGGAGAAGGCCAGGCGGCCAGGGCGTCCGCATGAACGGCCTGTAGGCGCCATGCAAAAAGCCCGCAGCGGTTTGCGCTGCGGGCTTTTCCTGTTCTGGTGGGAAGTGCAAGTTTCGAACTTGCGACCCCTGCAGTGTGAATGCAGTGCTCTACCCCTGAGCTAACCTCCCGGGTGCGCATATTATGCCCGAACTATTGAGATTCATCAATATCAATCCCTGGGGATGTTAGCGCTAAGTAGTAATGTCCCCTCTCCGCTAAGTAGAGATGTCCCCTAGGATGCGTTCCAGGGGAGGATGGGATAGTGATCGAGATGACGGCCAAGGACGTGCTGCGTAGCCA
>NZ_JAIWIA010000002.1 GCF_020176695.1 Massilia sp. MS-15
ATTATTCAAACAAGCAGTACTTACTTTTGAAATATTAAGGAAAATCATGAAAAAATCCCTGCTGATCGTTTCCCTGATGGCTGTTGCTCTGGCTGCTTGCAGCAAGAAAGAAGAAGCTGCTACCACCGCTCCGGCCGCTGTCGAAGCACCGGCTGCTACCACCGACGCTGCTGCTACCCCGGTCGCTACCGACGCAACCGTCGCTGCTCCGGCTGACGCTGCTGCTGCCGCTTCGGCTGCCGCTTCGACCGCTGCTGACGCTGCTGCTGCCGCTTCGGACGCTGCTTCGCAAGCTGCTGACGCTGCTGCAACCAAGTAATCAGCACGGTCTGATGGAAGAACCGGCCTGCGGGCCGGTTTTTTTTCGTCCATTCTGGATGATGGCGCATGGACTGCGGGAGAGGAGTTGCCTGCAGCGGGGAAGTTGAAGGCGTGGGCGGGAGACCCGCCCACGCCACGAAAGACAAGCGTCAATAAAAAACCGGCCAACGGCCGGTTTTTTTTCGCAGGCAGCGCCGGATTACTTCAACTCGTCCGTCAGCAGCTTGAGGATCTTGGCGCCGGTCTCGCCGGTGTCGGTCTTGCCATCGTTGGTCTGCACGCTCACTTCGCTGGTCGATGCGCCCTGCTCGGCCTTGACGATCACGCGGTAGCGCTGCGCTTCCTTGGCCTTTTCCTCGGAACTGCCAAAGCTCAGCAGGCGCTTGAAGAAGCCATCCTTGTTGGCCGCATCCGGATCGACGTAGCGCACGAAGTACACGCCCTGCACGCGGTCGCGGTCCTCGACGGTGAAACCGACGCGGTCGAGCGCCAGGCCGACGCGGCGCCAGGCGCGGTCGTAGCCCTCTGCCAGCTGCACGGCATTGCCGACCAGCTTGGCCTGCGGCGCCGCCACCGGGGCTTGCGCGACCATGGTCTCGGCACCCTTGGGTTCCTTGGCGCCGGTCAGCTGCGCCACCAGGCGCGCGAGGAACTGCGATTCCAGGCCCGGGTCGTTCGGACGCACGGTCCAGACCGTGGTGTCCTTTTGCGCGCCCTGCAGCACTTCTTCGGCGCCGCGGTGGCTGATCCAGACTTCGGTCGAACCGTCCGGCAGGCGCTCCAGGCGGGTACGGAACTTGTCGCGCTCGCCGGTGGAGTAGGCGCTGTCGAACACCCGGCCGATCGAGCGGCGGATGAAGTCCTGCGGGATCTTCGAGCGGTTCTCGACCCAGTTGGTCTCCATGGTGCCGGTGGTGACCGATTCGGTCTCGATGGCGAAGCCCTGGTTCTCCCAGAACTGGCGCAGTTGCGGCCACAGCTGCTCGGGGGTCTGCTTGACCAGCAGCCAGCGCTGGTCGCCATTGCGCTGCACGCTCACCGCGTCGGTCGAGAGCGGGCCGATGGCCTGCATCGAGCCGGCCACCGGCGCCACGCCGGCCTGGCCGCCGAGCTGCTGCTGGAAACCGGAAGCGGTGGCCACGCCCTTGCCGTCCGGGATGGCGTAGCGGTTGTCGCGCTGCAGCGCGGTCAGGTCCGGCGGGACTTCCAGGTTGGCAGCCTTCTTGGCGCCGCGGTAGTCGACCTTGTCCGATTCGAAGATGGTGGTGCAGGCCGAGAGGCTCAGCGCGATCGCGCTCAGCGTCAGCACGCGCGCGGCGGCAGGGGTCTTGTTGGTGCGGTTAGTCATGGCTTTCGATATCAGGTACTGGGAACCGGAACCCGGAGGTTCAGGCAGAGAGAAGGCCCGCCTGGGCCAGTGCGCCACGTACGGTATCGTGGAACGAGGAAGACAGCGGCGCCAGCGGCAGGCGCAGGCCGGACGGGATCTTGCCCATCTCGGCCAGCGCCCACTTCACGGGCACCGGGTTCGGCTCGACGAACAGCCTGGCATGCAGGTCGAGCACGCGGTTGTTGATCTCGACCGCGCGCGCGATGTCGCCCGCCATGGCGGCGGCGCACAGTTCGTGCATCGCGCGCGGGGCCACGTTGGCGGTCACCGAGATGTTGCCGGCCGCGCCGCAGAACATCAGGGCCATCGCGGTCGGGTCGTCGCCGGAATACACGGCGAAGGACTTGTCCACCATGCGCAGCAGCTCGATGCCGCGGCCGACGTTGCCGGTGGCGTCCTTGATGCCGACGATGTTGTCGATCGGCGCCAGGCGCGCGACGGTCTCGTTGCTCATGTCGGCCACGGTGCGGCCCGGCACGTTGTACAGGATCACCGGCAGGTCGACCGCTTCCGCGATCGCCTTGAAGTGGCGGTACATGCCTTCCTGGGTCGGGCGGTTGTAGTACGGGACCACCTGCAGCGAGGCGTCGGCGCCGACTTCCTTCGCATGCCGGGTCAGCGCGATGGCTTCCACGGTGGAATTGCCGCCCGCGCCGGCGATGACCGGAATGCGGCCGGCGGTGTGTTCGACCGCGATCCGGATCAGTTCGGCGTGCTCGTCGGGCGAGACAGTGGCCGATTCGCCGGTGGTGCCGACGATCACGATGCCGTCGGTGCCTTCCGCGATGTGCCAGTCGATCAGCTTGCGCAGGGAGTCGCGGTCAAGACTGCCGTCCTCGAACATCGGGGTGACGATTGCTACGATGCTGCCCTTAATCATATGCGTTGACGGTGCCGGAAAGTAAATAAAAGTCTGATTGTAGCGGATCGCCCGCCGCAATGGTTCATTCTGCGCGAGATTCCTGGTCGAGCCTGGCTTCGGTTTTGGCGAAATCCGGCCCGGCTGCGCACAGGCGCTGCACCTGGGTCGGATGGGGCCGCTCGACGTGGCCGTCCTCGTAGGCCAGCACCTGGAGCCCGCCCGCAACCGCCAGCCCCAGCAGCTCGCCGGGCGCCAGCAGGAAATCCGGATTCGACGGCTTGCCGAAGGCCTCGTTCCCCTGCGCGAAGGTTTCATAGATGAGCAATCCGTCCGGACGCAGGCTGGCGGCGAGCTGCGCGAACAGCGGACGGTGCAGGTAATTGGTGACGACCACCAAGGCAAAGCGTCCCGGCGCGAAGGGCCAGCTGGCATCGGCGGCTTCGAGGTCGTGCTGCAGGGTCGTGACCTGGGGTCCGGCCAGCGGCGCCAGCAGCTCGGGATGGCGGTCCAGCGCCGTGACCTGCATCCCGCGCGCGGCCAGCAGGCGCGTGTGGCGCCCGCTGCCACAGGCCAGGTCGAGCGCCTCGCCGGGACGGGCCAGGGGCGCGAAGCGCGCAACCCAGGGCGACACAGGCGGCGTGCGCGTGTCCATGGCTCAGCCCAGCAAGAGGGTCAGCGGCGAGGCGATCAACTGCAGCAGCATGCGCCCCAGGCCCATCACCGGCATCACCCAGAACGCCAGCAGGTTGAAGAAGAGCAGCCCCAGCACGATGAAGAAGCCATAGGGCTCGATGCGCGCGAACTTGTAGGCCAGGGTGTTCGGCAGCAGGCTGGTGAGCACGCGGCCGCCGTCCAGCGGCGGGATCGGCAGCAGGTTGAAGGCGAACATCAAGAGGTTGGCGATCAGGCCGGCCTGGGCCACCTTGTGCGGGAAGGCTTCGTTGACGCCGAAGGCGACCAGCAGCACCGCCAGCACCAGCCACAGGAAGGCCATGATGAAATTGGCGGCCGGTCCGGCCAGGGCCACCCAGGCCATGTCGCGCTTCGGGTTGCGCAGGCGGGCGAAGTCGACCGGCACCGGCTTGGCGTAGCCGAACACGAAGCCGGTGGTGAGGTAGAGCGCGATCGGAATGACGATGGTGCCGAAGACGTCGATGTGCACCAGCGGGTTCAGGGTCATGCGCCCGGCGGCATAGGCCGTGTTGTCGCCGAAATAGCGGGCGACGTAGGCATGGGCGGCTTCGTGCAGGGTGATCGCAAAAAGAACGGGGAGCGCGTAGACGGCGATGTTGCGTATGAGTTCAGGATCCATTGCGCGATTCTATCAGGTCCGTCGCGCCCCGCAGTTAGGAAAGCCTGAAGACGCCGCCCCGTCCGCGCGTCCGCCCTAGAGGCCGAAGGCGGCCGGGTCGCCCCGGCCCTCGCGCACCAGTTCCGGCACCGGGCCGGTCAGGTCGATCACGGTGGTCGGCTCGAGCGTGCCGGCGCCGCCGTCGATCACCAGCTCGATCTGCTTGCCGAGGCGCTCGAGCACTTCGTCGGGATCGGACAGCATGTGCTCGTCGCCGGGCAACTGCAGCGTGGTGCCGATCAGGGGCTCGCCCAGCTCCTCGATCAGGGCCAGCATGATGCGGTTTTCCGGCACCCGCACCCCGATCGTCTTGCGCGAGGGATGCGACAGGCGGCGCGGCACTTCGCGCGTCGCCTCCAGGATCACCGTGTAAGGGCCCGGCATGGTGGCTTTCAGCAGCCGGTACTGGCTGTTGTCGACCCGGGCGAAGTGCCCGATCGCGGACAGGTCGCGCACCAGGAGGGTCAGGTGGTGCTTGTCGTCCACGCCGCGGATGCGGCGCAGCTTCTCGACCGCGGCCTTGTCGTCGAGCCGGCACACGAGCGCATACGCGGAGTCGGTGGGCGCGGCCACGATGCCGCCGGCGCTGATGATCTGGGCCGCCTGCTTCAGCAGCCGCGCTTGCGGATTGTCGGGATGGATCTGGAAGTGCTGGGCCATCGGTCGCCTTTCTGCCTGTCCTGGGCTTGATGCTGTGGGCTTAACGGAGCGCCTGCAGCGCCGCGATGCGCTGCGCCATCGGCGGGTGGGTCGAGAACAGCGCGCCCCAGCCGCCGCCGCTGCCGGAGATGCCGGAAGCGGCCATCGAGGACGGCAGCGCGCCCGGCGCCAGACCACCCAGGCGGGCCAGCGCATGCTGCATCGGCAGCGCGCTGCCCAGCAGCCGCGCGGAGCCGGCGTCGGCGCGGAATTCGCGCTGGCGCGAGAACCAGGCCACGATGATCGAAGCCAGGATGCCGAAGGCGATCTCGCACACGAAGACGGTGACCATGTAGCCGATGCCGGGGCCGCGATCGTCCCCGCGCAGCAGCACCTTATCGACGAAGAAGCCGACCACGCGCGCCAGGAACACGACAAAGGTGTTGACCACGCCCTGGATCAGGGTGAGGGTGACCATGTCGCCGTTGGCGATGTGGGCGACTTCGTGCCCGAGCACGGCCTCGACCTCGTCCTGGTCCATGCTGGCCAGCAGGCCGGTGGACACGGCCACCAGCGCGGAATTCTTGAAAGCGCCGGTGGCGAAGGCATTCGGTTCGCCCTCGTAGACCGCCACTTCGGGCATGCCAATGCCTGCGCGCTCGGCCAGCCTGCGCACGGTGTCGACCAGCCAGCGCTCGGCGCCGTTGGCCGGCTGTTCGATGACGCGCGCGCCGGTCGACCACTTGGCCATTGGCTTGCTGATCAGGAGGGAGATGATGGAACCGGTGAAACCCACCACCAGCGAAAACACCGCCAGCGAAGCGATGTCGATCCCCTGCCCCGATACCGCCCGTCCTACCCCGAGCAGGTTGAGCACGAGTGACACCACCAGCACGACGGCGAGGTTGGTGGCGAGGAACAGTACGACACGTTTCATGGATGGCGGCTCCTGGAGCTGGTTGATGTCAGGCTGCCAAGATTGGGCTGCAGGCGGGATTCTTCAAGATCTGGACAAGGACGGCTAGAACCAGTCGTGCCAGACCGGCGTGAGCCCGGCCGGCAGCGGCGGCAGCTCGGCGAACTCGATGCGCGATTCGCCTGGCGCATGGAAGTCGGTGCCGCGCGAAGCAAGAAAGCCGTAGCGCCGCGCCTGTTCGGCATAGACGCCGTACTGGTCCGGCGTATGGCTGCCGGTGACCACTTCGATGGCACTGCCGCCGAGCTGGCGGAAGGCGTCGAACAGCGCGCCTTCGGCCGTGTCGCTGAACGGATAGCGTCCGGGGTGCGCGACCACGGCGATGCCGCCGGCGCCGCGAATCCAGCCGACCGCCTGTTCCAGCGTGGCCCAGCGGTGCGGCACATAGCCCGGCTTGCCCTCGGTGAGGAACTTGCGGAACACCTCGGCCGTCGTGCCGCAGGCGCCGGTCTCGACCAGGTAGCGGGCGAAATGCGTGCGCGAGATCAGGTCGGGGTTGCCGACATAGCGCAGCGCGCCTTCGTAGGCGTCCGGGATGCCGGCCGCGGCCAGCTGGTCGGCGATCTCGCGTGCGCGCGCCTGGCGGCCGTTGCGGGTGGCGGCCAGGCCCTCGACCAGCGCGCGGTTGTCCTCGTCGATCTGCAGGCCGACGATGTGCACGGTCTCGTTGGCCCAGGTCACCGAGATCTCGACCCCGGCCACGAAGCGCATCCCGAGGCCGGTTGCGGCCTGGCGCGCGGCCTTGATGCCGCCGATTTCGTCATGGTCGGTCAGGGCCCAGACATCGACGCCGCTCCGATGGGCATAGGCGGCGACGGCGGCCGGCGCGAGCACGCCGTCGGAGACCTTGGAATGGCAGTGGAGATCGACTTTCATGGCACGGCAATGGGTAGCAGTGAGTAGCAATGATGGCAATGGTGCCGGACATTGTACGCGGCATTCACGCCACCGTGCTGACGCCATGCCTCCGTGCGTCTTTCCTAGCCGGGCACCTCGGCGCCGTCCAGGAAGGCTTCGATCATGCGCGCCAGCAGTTCCGGCTGGTCGTGGTGCAGCATGTGGCCCGCTCCCGGCATCATGCGCGCCGTGACCTCGGCCAGGTGGACGCGGCGGCGGTCGATTTCGGCGCGCGCCTCTTCCTTCGGTCCCATCCAGCGCCACATCTCGGTCTCTTCCGCCTCGACCCACAGCACAGGGGCCGTGATGCGGCGCCAGCAGGCCAGCACTTCGTCGGCATGGTACAGCAGCGGCCCGGTCATCTTGTGTGCCGGGTCGCCCAGGATGCGCCACTGGCCGTCCGCGTCCCGCGCCGACCAGTGGCCGGCCAGGAAGGCGGCGCGCGCAGCCGGCAGGCGCGGATTGGTCTTCTGCAGGCGCGCGGCCACCTCGTCCAGGCTGGCATAGCCGCGCATCTCCGGCCTGGTGCGCAGTTCGTCCAGCCATGTCGCGTAGCGGCCAGGGGCCTGCTCGGGACGGGTGGCGGGCAGGCCGAAGCCTTCCAGGTTGACCAGGCGCGCGATGCGCGCGGGCCGGATGCCGGCGTACAGGCTGACGATATTGCCGCCCATGCTGTGGCCGAGCAGGTTCACCGCTTCGCCGGGGGCGTAGTGGTCGAGCACCGCCTCGAGGTCGGCCAGGTAGTCCGGGAACCAGTAGGTGTCGGCCGGCGAGCGTTCGCTCAGGCCGAAGCCGCGCCAGTCGAAGGCGATCACGTGCCAGTCCTGGCGCAGGCAGTCGACCACGAACTGGAACGAGGCCGAGACGTCCATCCAGCCGTGCTGCATGAAGATTTTCGGGGCGCCCACGCGGCCCCAGTGGCGCACATGGGTGCGCAGGCCGCGGATGGGAAGGAATTCGGAACGGGACGGGATCATGGCTGCGAAATAAAAGTACGGCCGGATGCGGCCGAAATAGTACGGTCGTTCGCATTATAACGGGACGCTTGATATTGCGCAGGATGGCCCCATTTCCTGTCGACCGGACGATGGCGGGCTGGAGGTTTACAATAGCGGCATTTCAGCTTCCGCGAGCACATCCATGACGATTTACCAGCTGGGCGAGCATGCGCCCGAGATCGACGCTTCCAGTTTCGTGGCCGATACGGCAACCCTGATCGGCAAGGTCACGCTCGAGGCCAATGCTTCGGTGTGGTACGGCGCGACGCTGCGCGGCGACAACGAACGCATCACCATCGGCGAAAACAGCAATGTCCAGGAAGGCACGGTGATGCACACGGACATGGGCTACCCGCTGGTACTGGGCAAGAACGTGACCGTCGGCCACCAGGCCATGCTGCATGGCTGCACGGTGGGCGACGGCTCGCTGATCGGCATCCAGGCCGTGATCCTGAACGGCGCCCGGATCGGCAAGGGTTGCCTGGTGGGCGCCGGCGCCCTGGTCACCGAAGGCAAGGAATTCCCCGACGGATCGCTGATCCTCGGCTCTCCTGCCAAGGCGGTGCGCACCCTGACGGAAGAAGACCTGCTGCGCCTGCAGGCCAGCGCCGCGAGCTATGTGGCGCGCGGCCAGCTGTTCAAGGCGCAGCTCAAGAAGATCGGATAAAGAATGACGAATGAAGTGATGAGCACCTCGCGCGACACCCTGCAAAAATTTATTTTCGATAACGCTGCCGTACGCGGCGAGCTGATCGAGATTTCCGACACCTGGCGCGAGATCCAGGCCCGGCACGCCTATCCGAAGGCGGTGCGTTCCGCGCTCGGCGAGATGGTGGCGGCCAGCGCCCTGCTGTCGGCCAACCTGAAGTTCAACGGCGCCATCGTGATGCAGATCTTCGGTGACGGTCCGGTGCGCCTGCTGGTGGTCGAATGCGACGCCCAGCTGCGCATCCGCGCCACCGCGAAACTGGCGCCTGACGCCGAACTGCCGGATGACGCCAGCCTGACCCAGATGTTCAATGTCAACGGCAAGGGCCGCTTCGTGATCACGCTCGACCCGGCCGACAAGGTGCCGGGCCAGCAGCCCTACCAGGGCGTGGTGCCGCTGACCGGCGAGGACATGGCGACCGTCATCGAGAACTACATGCTGCGCTCCGAACAGATGGATACCCGCCTGTGGCTGGCGGCGGACGACAGCGTCTCGCGCGGCCTGCTGCTGCAAAAGCTGCCGCGCCACAGCGGCAAGGACGACCAGCAGAAGCAGGCTTCCGAAGCGGAGGACCTGGAAACCTGGAACCGCGCCGTGATGCTGGGCCAGACCCTGAAGCGCGAGGAACTGCTGAGCACGAACATCGAGATCCTGCTCAAGCGCCTGTTCTGGGAAGAGACGATTCGCGTGTTCGACCCGCAGCATCCGCAGTTCCACTGCAGCTGCACCCGCGAAAAGGTCGGCAACATGCTCAAGATGCTGGGCCAGGCGGAGGTCGACTCGGCGCTGGCCGACCTGGGCGAACTGGGCATCAACTGCGATTTCTGCGGCAAGCACTACGCTTTCGACAAAGTCGACTGCGCCCAGCTGTTCGCCAGCGATGCGCCGGTGGAGAGCATGATGCCGGCCAGCGGCTCGATCAACTGAGTCATCCCGATCGACCGGGCCTCCCCCGCGCAGGCGGGTTTCAACGCCCTGTGAATAATCGCCGCCTTTCTTCAGCCATGCAACACGTGGCGTGAAGAAAGGCGGCGCTGTTTCAGGGCTGATCCGACGCGAATTCGTAAACGATCAGCGTGTCATCGTCCCAGCTGCTGTCGCGCAGCGGCGCCACGATTTCCCTGCCGTTGCGATACAGCCGCAGCGCTTGCCTGCGTTCTCCCGATACCAGTGTGGCCGAGGCCACCGGCCGCGGCGTGCGGTACTGGTAGGCGACCTGCGGCAGCCGGCACAGGCCGCCCGCCGCGAGCGCGGCGGCGCGAAACAGCAGCGGAACCTCTTCCTTGCCGATCGCCATCGAGACCGCGCATTCCATCCGCAGGTCGCCCAGCCGCCGCACATTCCCGGGCAGCCCCGGCGTGCGCACGCGCGGCCGCCAGCGCAGCTGGTCCCTCTTGCGGTTGGAAATGAGGTCCGCGTCGTCCGCGTCGGCTTCCCGGCTGCGCGGCAGCGCGAAACTGCCATCGGCGTCGAGTGGCAGCGCAATGTCGACCCGCTCGCCCGCGATGCGTAGCTGCAGGCCCTCGACCGGGGCCGGGTGTCCGTCCGCGGTCCACAACTCGAAGCGCAGGCTGGCCTGCGGCGCCAGCGCCCGCTGCTTGTCCCAGGTATCGAGTCCGCGCTGCATGCGGCGATAGGGCTGGAGTGCGGGATCCTTGATGCTGCTGACCTGTACGGTTTCAGCAGCGACGGGGTCGGGTGCGGCTGTTTCCTGGGCAATGGAAGGGAGGGCCAGCGCCAGCAGCGCGGCGACCGTGGAAATTCGCTTCATGTGCATCCTGTGATGGCTGATCGGTGGGCGCATTGTACGAATGTCGCGGCGCCAGATACTTGCACATTCTCACGTCCCGCCTTTGAACCGTGACACTCAAAACACGCATTTATGCAGGTAGTGCTAAGCTGATGCATCTTTGACAGTGTTGTCATTTCCTTACAACACTATCGCCTTTACCAGGAGAAAACGCGATGCACATGGATACTGGAATCACGACCGAAGACCGCGCCAAGATCGTCGAATCGCTCTCGACCGTGCTGGCGGACGCCTACATGCTCTACCTGAAGACCCATAACTTCCACTGGAACGTGACCGGCCCGATGTTCTCGACCCTGCACGTGATGTTCGAGGAACAGTACACCGAGCAGTGGAACGCGCTGGACGACATCGCCGAGCGCATCCGCGCCCTCGGGCACTTCGCGCCGGCGACCTACAAGCGCTATGCCGAGCTGTCCAGCATTACCGAGGAGCCGAACGTGCTGTCGGCCAAGGAAATGATCCGCCAACTGGTCGATGGCAACGAAACCCTGGTGCGCACCCTGCGCGCGGGCGTGAAAGTGGCCGACGAGCTGGACGATTACCCGACCGCCGACATGCTGACCACCCGCATGGAAGTACACGAAAAAAATGCCTGGATGCTGCGCTCCTTCCTGGAACAGGGCGCCGGCGCGGCCCAGGGCGACGCGTCCTCGGACTGAACGCCGGACGAGAAACCAGCCGGGCGGCGCCGCTGCCGTCCCGGCGCGGCCCGCCGCGGCAAGCGGCCACCCGGCCGCCCCAATCGGATCAGCCGCGTCCGCCGGACTGGTGCAGGTCCACCACTTTCATGATCTCGAGCGTCAGGTCGAGGTTGAATTCCTCCGCCACCAGGGCCGCGCGCAGCGCGTCCTGCGGCATGCCGATGGCTGCGGCCAGCGCCCCGAGGCCGGGCGCCTGTGCCACGGCCTGCAGCGCCGCTGCAATCGCGGCGCCGTCGCCGTCGTCGAAGGCGGTCGCGAGGCAGTCGGCAATGCCGTCGAGGGAATCGAGTGCAGAAGTGTTCCGGGTCATGCTGGCTTTCAAAAAATAATCCTGGCGCTGGGTTCCAACCAGCAATCCTGGCAAGTTATATGTAGGCTTAATCCTACATACACTTTGGCTTGAGTAAAATCAAAAATCTCCAGAAAGCAGTGCCATTCAATAGGCATGGCTCTTATTACAGAGCAATAACCTGTCAGAAATTTCTTGCAAGGAAGCAAGGACTTTCTTTTCCTGTCACTTCCGAGGAGCGTCAATGAAGCCCATGTCCGCAGCCGAAATGTCGTCTACCGAACAGGTCCTGGCATCCCCTGTCCCGCAACGCAGGCGAGTGACAGGGCGCTATCCGATTGCGACAGTTGGATCGTACACCCTGCACGGCGGCAAGGTCGTGCTGGCCGGGAACGAGCCGCAACGGGACGGTTTCCGCATCGCCTGCGTCGGCGACCTGGTGCGTTATCCGGACGGCAGCGAGAGCATCATCGTATCGGGCGCCGGGAACGCGTCCACCTTCGGCAACCGCCCGGTCGCGCTGGTGGGGAGCCATGTGGGAAACGGCGACCGCATCGTCCTGAGCCGGCAAAGCATGGGCGAGATCGTCCTGTTCGAAGGCGACGCCCCGATCCCCGGCCTGCTGCAGCCGGGCTACCTGCCGCCGCACGGCCCCACCGAGGACTGAACCGGGACGGCGCCACGGGACCGGCGTGCCCGTGGCTACCTCAGCGGCTACTGAGGTGGCTACTGCGGTAGCCACTGTCAGCGGCCGCGTTTTTCCTTCGGTTCCGGCGGAGGCGGCGGCACCGTCATCGACACCGCCGGCTGCTCGTCCTTGCGCAGCACCTGCACGAAGATTTCATTCTGCTTGATCATGCCCAGCTCGTAGCGGGCACGTTCCTCGACCGCGCCCAGGCCCTCGCGCAGGTCGCGCACTTCCGATTCCAGCTTGGCGTTGCGCGCTTCCAGCAGTTCGGTTTGCTGGCGGGTCTGCGCGACCTGGCCGCGCATGTCGGCGACGGCCAGCCAGCCGCCCTTGCCCAGCCAAAGCGGGTACTGGATCAGGAGCAGCAGGATGGCGAGCGCGATGGTGATGAGTCGCATGGACGCAGGTCGCAGGTAGGGATGGCGGAGCCGGACGCCTCGCTAGCCGTCCGGCAGTCAAGCTTACTTCAGGTTGTAGAAGGCGTCGCGGCCCGGATAGCTGGCGACGTCGCCCAGGTCTTCCTCGATGCGCAGCAGCTGGTTGTACTTGGCCATGCGGTCCGAGCGCGACATCGAGCCGGTCTTGATCTGCAGGGCGTTCAGGCCCACTGCGATGTCGGCGATGGTCGAATCCTCGGTTTCGCCCGAACGGTGCGAGATCACGGCGGTGTAGCCGGCGCGCTTGGCCATCTCGATGGCGGCGAAGGTCTCGGTCAGGGTGCCGATCTGGTTGATCTTGATGAGGATCGAGTTGGCGATGCCCTTCTGGATGCCCTCTTTCAGGATCTTGGTGTTGGTGACGAACAAATCATCGCCCACCAGCTGCACCTTCTTGCCCAGCGCGGCGGTGAGCGTGGCCCAGCCTTCCCAGTCGCCTTCGGCCATCGCGTCCTCGATCGAGATGATCGGGTACTTGTCGCACCAGGTGGCGAGCATGTTGGTGAAGTCCTGTGCCGTCAGCGCCAGGCCGCCCTCGCCTTCGAGAACGTACTTGCCGTCCTTGTGGAACTCGCTGGCGGCGCAGTCCAGGCCGAGGGCGATGTCCTGGCCGGCCACGTAGCCGGCCTGCTCGATCGCCAGCATGATCAGCTTGATCGCTTCTTCATGGTTGGCCACCGACGGGGCGAAGCCGCCTTCGTCGCCGACGGCCGTGTTCAGGCCCTTGGCATGCAGGATCTTCTTGAGGGTGTGGAACACTTCGGCGCCCCAGCGGATCGCTTCCTTGAACGACGGTGCGCCGACCGGGATGATCATGAATTCCTGGATGTCCAGGTTGTTGTCGGCGTGGGCGCCGCCGTTGATGACGTTCATCATCGGCACCGGCAGCTGCATCGCGCCCGAACCGCCGAAGTAGCGGTACAGCGGCAGGCCGGCTTCCTCGGCGGCTGCCTTGGCCACGGCCATCGACACGGCCAGCATGGCGTTGGCGCCCAGGCGGCTCTTGTTCTCGGTGCCATCCAGGTCGATCAGGGTGCGGTCCAGGAAGGCCTGTTCATTGGCGTCCAGGCCCATGATCGCTTCGGAGATCTCGGTATTGATATTCTCGCAAGCCTGCAGCACGCCCTTGCCGAAGTAACGCTTCGGGTCGCCGTCGCGCAGTTCGATCGCTTCGCGCGAACCGGTCGAGGCACCGGACGGGACCGCGGCGCGGCCCATCACGCCCGACTCCAGCAGGACGTCGCATTCAACGGTCGGATTGCCGCGCGAATCAATGATTTCGCGGCCGATGATATCAACGATAGCACTCATGTTTTTCAGTCTCCGGAAGGTAAGAATCTGGTGCGGCTGCCGCCTTGTCGCCAAGGCGGGTAGCCCAAAACGCTTGGCATTGTAGCAAATACGCGCGTCGTATCCGCCCGGCCTGGGCCGCCGGGCGCATGCGCGCATCCGCCTGCTGTCTTATTTGAAGTCGGCTTCCAGAAAACCGGCCTTCTTGACCACGCGGTCGATCTCGACCAGGGTCGTGAGCAGTTCCTTCATGCGGCCCAGCGGCACCGCGTTGGGGCCGTCCGACATGGCCTTGGCCGGATCGGGATGGGTCTCCATGAACAGGCCGGCGATGCCTGCGGCCACGGCCGCGCGCGACAGCACCGGGATGTGCTCGCGCTGGCCGCCGGACGAGGTGCCCTGGCCGCCCGGCAGCTGCACCGAGTGGGTCGCGTCGAACACCACCGGGCAGTTCGACTCGCGCATGATGGCGAGCGAACGCATATCGGACACCAGGTTGTTGTAGCCGAACGAGGCGCCGCGCTCGCAGGCCATGAAGTTATCTTCCGGCAGGCCCGCCTCGCGTGCGGCGGCGCGCGCCTTGTCGATCACGTTCTTCATGTCGCCCGGCGCCAGGAACTGGCCCTTCTTGATGTTGACCGGCTTGCCCGAACGCGCGCAGGCGTTGATGAAGTCGGTCTGGCGGCACAGGAAGGCGGGCGTCTGCAGCACGTCGACCACGCTCGCCACCAGCGGGATTTCTTCCTCGGTGTGGACGTCGGTCAGGACCGGCACGCCGATTTCCCTGCGCACGTCGGCCAGGATTTCCAGGCCCTTTTCCATGCCCGGACCGCGGAACGATTTGCCCGACGAGCGGTTCGCCTTGTCGAACGAGGATTTGTAGATGAACGGGATGCCCAGGCTGGCCGTGATCTCCTTCAGGGTACCGGCGGTGTCGAGCGCCATCTGGCGCGATTCGATCACACAGGTACCGGCGATCAGGAAGATCGGCTGGTCGAGGCCGACGTCGAAACCGGCGAGTTTCATGCTGCGTCTCCTTGCAGTGCCGCCGTGGTGCTGGCGGCGGCGGTGTGGGCGGCCTGGTGCTTCAGGGCGGCCTGGATGAATGCGGTAAACAGCGGATGGCCGTGGCGCGGGGTCGACTTGAACTCGGGGTGGAACTGCACGCCGATGTAGAACGGATGGGCGTGCTCGCCGCTGCGCGGCAGTTCCATGATCTCCAGCAGGTCTTCGTTCGGGGTGCGCGCCGAGACCACCAGGCCGGCCGCTTCGATGCGCGGCAGGTAGTAGTTGTTGCCTTCGTAGCGGTGGCGGTGGCGCTCGGTGACCACGTTACCGTAGATGTCGGCGGCCAGCGTGCCCGGGTTCACCGCGCAGGTCTGGGCGCCCAGGCGCATGGTGCCGCCCAGGTCGGAGTTGACGTCGCGCCGCTCGACCTTGCCGTCGTGGTTCTGCCATTCGGTGATCAAGGCCACCACCGGCTGGTCGGTGTCCGGATCGAACTCGGTGGAATTCGCGTTCGGCAGGCCGGCCACGTGGCGCGCGTATTCGATCAGCGCCACCTGCATGCCCAGGCAGATGCCGAGGTAGGGGATCTTGTTTTCGCGGGCATAGCGGGCGGCCTGGATCTTGCCTTCCACTCCGCGCTTGCCGAAGCCGCCCGGCACCAGGATGGCGTCGTACTTGGCCAGATGCGCGCAGCCGTCCTTCTCGATCTCTTCCGAGTCCAGGTATTCGATGTTGACGCGGCTCTCGGTATGGATGCCGGCGTGGCGCAGGGCCTCGGTGAGCGACTTGTAGGATTCGATCAGGTCGACGTACTTGCCCACCATGCCGATGGTGATCTCGTGCTTCGGGTGTTCCAGGGCGTGGATCAGCCTGGTCCACATGGACAGGTCGGCTTTCGGCGCTTCCAGGCCGAGCGCTTCCAGGATGATGTCATCCAGGCCCTGGTCGCACAGGACCTGCGGGACCTTGTAGATGGTGTCCACGTCCCACACGGAGATCACGGCCTGCTCTTCGACGTTGGCGAACAGCGAGATCTTGGCGCGCTCGTCGTCCGGGATGCGGCGGTCGGCGCGGCACAGCAGCGCGTTCGGCGAGATGCCGATCTCGCGCAGCTTCTGCACCGAATGCTGGGTCGGCTTGGTTTTCAGTTCGCCGGCCGAGGCGATATACGGCACCAGGGTCAGGTGGACAAACGCCGCGCCCTTGCGGCCCGAGCGCAGCGACAGCTGGCGCGCCGCTTCCAGGAAAGGCAGCGACTCGATGTCGCCGACGGTGCCGCCGATCTCCACCAGCGCCACGTCCACGCCTTCGGCGCCGCGGCGGATGAAGTCCTGGATCTCGTTGGTGATGTGCGGGATCACCTGCACGGTCTTGCCCAGGTACTCGCCGCGGCGCTCCTTGCGGATCACGGATTCGTAGATCTGGCCGGTGGTGAAGTTGTTCACCTTCTTCATGCGGGTGCTGATGAAGCGCTCGTAGTGGCCCAGGTCGAGGTCGGTCTCGGCACCGTCGTCGGTGACGAAGACTTCGCCGTGCTGGGTTGGGCTCATGGTGCCCGGGTCCACGTTGATATAGGGGTCGAGCTTGAGCAGGGTGACTTTGAGACCGCGCGATTCAAGGATCGCGGCGAGGGAAGCGGCCGCGATCCCCTTGCCCAGGGAAGACACGACGCCGCCAGTGACGAATACGAATTTGGTCATTGTGCTGAAGGTGCCGAACGGCACGCGCGGGAAATTGAAATTATACCTTAAAGCGCGCGGAATCCTATCGGCGGCATGTCCGCCTCCACCAAATGGCAGCGGCTTATTGTTGCTCAAGAATATGCTCCAGCAATTGACCGGCCCTCCGGGTGCCCACCTATACTGGGCTTTTTCCCCGGGCCCGCCATGCATACCCTTTCCGATTCGCCCGCCGACGTTCCCGCAACCATGCCCGCGGCCACGCCGCGGGAGCCCGCCGCCCCTGGCGCGCCACGCATCCTGGTGCCGGGCTTCACCGGGGATGGCCGCGAGTACTTCCGCATCTGGGTCGTCAACCTGCTGCTGAGCCTGGCCACGCTGGGGATCTATTCGGCCTGGGCCAAGGTGCGCCGGCTCCAGTACTTCGACCGCAACACCCAGCTGGCGGGGGCCAGCTTCGACTTCCACGGCAACCCGCGCGCGGTGCTGGCGGGACGGGTGCTGTCGGTGATCCTGCTCGGGGCCTACCACTATGCTTTCGGTTTCTCGAGCACCTTCGGGATCGTGGTGGTCACCCTGCTGCTGCTGGCCTTTCCCTGGCTGATGCGCGGGGCCCTGCGCTTCCGCCTCGGGAACACCAGCTACCGCGGCCTGCGCCTGGGCTTCGACGGCTCGGTGGGCGAGGCCTACCTGGCCTGGCTGCCGGCCGCCTTCACCTTCCTGATGCCGGGTGTGCTGCTGGCCCTGTACCCGGGCAAGCCCTGGCTGGCGGCGCTGCCGCTGCCGCTCTACCTGCTGTGGCCGCTGATGCATGCCCGCATCCGGCGCTTCCAGCATGCCAACCTGCTGTTCGGCGACCAGCATTCGGCCTATACGGTCAAGGCGCGCCGCTTCTACCGCTTCTACCTGGTCTCGGGCAGCCTGCTGCTGGTCACCAGCCTGGTGGCCGGGATGGCGGCGGGCTTCGCCGGCGCCATGGCCGCAGGCGACCGCAACACGGCCATGTTCGCCGGCATGGCGGTCGGCATCGTCGCCCTCTACCTGATCTACCTGCTGGCCGGTCCTTACATGGTGGTGCGGGTGTCGAACCTGGCCTGGTCCAACACCAGCTTTCCCGGCCTGCGCTTGCGCTCCACCCTGCCGGCGCGCGGCTTCATGAAGCTGCAAACCAGGAATGCCCTCCTGACCCTGCTCACGCTCGGCCTGTACCGCCCGTTCGCCGTGGTCGCGGTCTACCGCTACCGGCTGGCGCACCTGCACATCGAGGTCGACGGCGACATCGAAGCCGCCTGCGCCCACGTGGCCACGCGCGGCGGCGCGGCCGGCGACAGCGTCGCCGACGGTTTCGGCATCGACCTTTCCTGGTAAGGACATCATGACTGCAGCTCACTATTTCGATGGCCGCAGCGCGCGCCAGCACCTGGTCGACCTGAGCGCCGCCGACGGCGCCATCCGCCTGCACGGCGCAGGCCTGGCGCGCAGCTATCCGCTGGCTGCCACCCGCCTGGCCGAACCCTTCGCGCACGCGCCCATGGTCCTGTACTTCGGCGACGGCAGCCACGCCGAAGTGCAGGATCCGGCCGTGCGCCCGGCCCTGGCCGCCGCCCTCGGCTACCGCAAGCCCTGGGTGGTGCGCTGGCAGGAGCATACCTTCGCTGCCGTAGTGGCGCTGGTCCTGCTGGTGCTGCTGATCGCTTCCGCCTGGCACTGGGGGATTCCGGCCGCCGCCGAGCGCCTGTCGGCCCGGGTACCGCCCTCGGCCGACCAGGCGCTCGGCCAGAACGCCCTGGCCCTGCTGCAGCGCCAGGGCATCCTGCAGCCCTCCGGCCTGGCGCCCGACCAGCAGGCGGCGCTGCAGGGCATCCTGCAGCGCATCGAACCGGCGGCGCCGCGCATCCCGCTGCGCCTCCTGAGCGCCGCCGCACCGCGCCTGGGCCCGAACGCGCTGGCTTTTCCAGACGGGACCATCGTCATCACCGACGAACTGGTACGCACCGTGCTGGGCAAGGATGGCCACGACATCGACGCCCACGCCGCTGCCGCCCTGGCCGGGGTGCTGGCGCACGAGGTCGGCCACGTCGAGCAGCGCCACAGCGTGCGCTCGATCACCCGCTCCTCGCTCACGGCGGCGCTGTCGGCCACCCTGTTCGGCGACTTCAGCGCGGTGGCCGCCGGCCTGCCCGCCCTGCTCGGCAACATGGAGTATTCGCGCGCCATGGAACTGGCGGCCGATGACTACGCGGCAAGTGTTCTGCACGCGCACGGCATCCCGACCGCGCCGCTGGCCGACCTGTTCGACCACCTCGACGAACAGCAACAGAAAATGCCGAAATTCCTGCGCCAGGCGATGTCGTACGCGTCGACCCATCCGGATGCGTATGCGCGCGGCCAGCGCCTGCGGGAAGGACAGGCTGGACAGGGGCGCTAGAACGGCACTACTTGCCAGACGATCAGCGCTGCAAAACGACGATCTGGGTGGCACCAGCGCAAGATAAGGGCTGCGCACTTACTGAGGGCTTGGCCAGGCGATCGGCCTGATGGACGCCACCACCGCCACAAGGCCGTGCTGGTGGCGCAGCCGGCGTCTGCCGCGGGCGCGCAGCACGCGGCGCGCCTACGCTGCCGGTAGCGCGAGCTGCGCCCGCGCACGCCATCCGGCGCCACCTTGGCGCCCGGCGCTGTGCGGCAGGCCGCCGGGCGGTAAGATGCTGCCCATCTTCACCGTCACTCCCACGCTACCGCCATGTTCCTGTCCTGCCCGACCACGTCCATCTTCCCGCAAGGCCTGCGCCGCCCGGCCGCCGCCCTGCTCTTCGTTTCCATCTTCGCCACCGCCCCTGCCTGCGCCGGCATCCTGGACGAGGTGCCGGACATCAGCGCCGTCACCGACTACCGTCCCAAGGTCCCGCTGCGCGTGTACAGCGCCGACCAGGTCCTGATCGGCGAATTCGGCGCCGAGCGGCGTGACTTCGTCCCGATCGGGAAGATCCCGGCCCTGATGAAGGCGGCCGTGCTGTCGATCGAGGACGCACGCTTCTACGAGCACGGCGGCATCGACTGGATCCGCGCGCTAGGCGCGGCCAAGGCCAACCTGGCGGCCCTGGGCGGCGGTTACCGCCAGGGCGGCTCGACCATCACCATGCAGGTGGCGCGCAACTTCTTCCTGTCGCGCGACAAGACCCTGCCGCGCAAGCTGACCGAAGTCGCGCTGGCCTACAAGATCGAACAGGCGCTGACCAAGGACCAGATCCTGGAGGTCTACATGAACCAGATCTACCTTGGCCAGCGCGCCTACGGCTTCGCCAGCGCGGCGCGCACCTATTTCGGCAAGCCGCTCGACAGGCTCAGCGTGGCGGAGATGGCGATGCTGGCAGGGCTGCCGCAGAATCCTTCGCGCCACAACCCGGTGGCCGACCCGGAGCGCGCGCGCCAGCGCCAACGCACCGTGCTCAAGCGCATGTTCGAGCTCGGCAAGATCGGCGAGGCGCAGTACCGCGCGGCGCTGGACGAGCCGCTGCGGGTGCGGCGCGAGGGCGCCGGCCCCGGCGCGGGCGCGGAATACGTGGCGGAACTGGCGCGCCAGGCGGTCCATGCGCGCTTCGGCCAGGCTGCCTACGAGCAGGGCTATACGGTCACCACGAGCATCATCGCCGCCGAGCAGGCCGCGGCCTACGAGGCGGTGCGCCGCAGCGCCATCGCCTACGACCGCCGGCACGGCTACCGCGGCCCCGAAGCGCGCATCGCGCTGCCCAAGGCGGGACCGGAGCGCGAGGAAGCCGTGGCCGAGGCCTTGCAGAAGCGCCCCGCGGTGGATGGCTTCACGGCGGCCGTCGTGCTGTCGGCCTCGCCCAAGCGGGTGACGGTGCTGACCCGCGACGGCGAGACGATCGCGCTTGCCGGCGCCGGCCTGGCATTCGCCGCGCCCGCCCTGTCGCCCGCCGCCAGAGCCGGCCTGAAGCTGGCGCCGGGCGCGGTGGTGCGCATCAGCCGCGCCGGCAAGGAGCAGTGGGCGATCGCCCAGCTGCCGCAGGTCGCGGCCGCCTTCGTCGCGCTCGACGCCCGCAGCGGCGCGGTGCGCGCCATGGTCGGCGGTTTCGACTACCAGCTGCAAAAATTGAACCACGTGACCCAGGCCTGGCGCCAGCCGGGTTCCAGCATCAAGCCTTTCGTGTATTCGGCGGCGCTGGAGCGCGGCTTCTTCCCCGGCACCACGATCCTCGACGCGCCCCTCGATTTCAGCGACGAGAAGGCCTATGCCAACTGGGCGCCGCGCAACGACGACGGCGTGTTCGAAGGACCGGTGACGATCCGCCATGCGCTGACCCATTCGCGCAACGTGCCCGCCGTGCGCATGCTGCGCGCGCTCGACGTCGAGGATGCGCGCGAACACCTGGCGCGCTTCGGCTTCGACCGGGCGCGTCAACCGGCCAACCTGACCCTGGTCCTGGGCACCGGCGCGGTGACGCCACTGCAGCTGGCCGGCGCCTATGCGGTGCTGGCCAACGGCGGCTACCGGGTCGAGCCGCAGCTGAGCCTGAGCGTGTACGACCGCGACGGCAAGCTGGTCTTCGAGAGCGGCAAGCCGCGCCCGCCGCAGGAAGGCGCGCGCGTGCTGGATGGGCGCAATGCCTTCATCGTCGATTCGATGCTGCGCGACGTGGCGCGCGTGGGTACCGGCGCGCAGTCTTCGCGCCTGCTGGGGCGAAGCGACCTGGCGGGCAAGACCGGCACCACCAGCAACGCCGTCGACGGCTGGTTCGCCGGGTATGGCGGCAACGTGGTGGCGGTCTCCTGGATGGGTTACGACGAGCCACGCTCGCTGGGCGGGCGCGAGTTCGGCGCCACGCTGGCGCTGCCGGCCTGGGTCGACTACATGCGGGTGGCGCTGGCCAGGGTGCCGCAGCGCGAGCGCACGCCCCCCGAAGGCGTGGTACGTGCGGGCGGGGACTGGGTCTATGCGGAATTCGCGGAGCCGGCGCCGGCGGCAGAGGCGCCGGCGCAAGGTGAATCGCAGAACGCGGCCGGCGCGGCGCAGGCCGTCGAGTGAGGCCTGGCGCGGGCGCTTACTGGGGCGGCGCCGGGAACAGGATCGCAGGGCCCTTCGGCGCGACGCCCGGCGCCAGCGCGGCGGGCGCCGGCCTGCCGGCCGGGCCGAGGTGGCGCACGAAGCGGTAGATCGCGCGCAGGTCCTCCTTGTCCATGGTGTTCAGCGTGAACCAGGGCATCGGCGGACGCGCCTTCATGGTCTGCGCCATCCTGATCCAGTCCTCTTCTCCCAGCGCGTTCATCGACAGGCGCAGGTTGGTCGGGTAGGTCGTGCCCCAGGGGCCGCGCCAGCCCAGCTGGTCGCCGGTGAGCCAGTCTTTCTCGGCCACCTTGCCGGCGCTCATGCCATAGCCGGCCGTGTGGCAATCGTTGCAGCCGCCGACCTTGACCAGGTAGCGGCCCCGTTCGATGTACTTGCCCTGGGCGCTCGCGTTCGCGGACGGGGCATGCGGGTTGTTCTGCGCGGCCTGCGCGGCGGCCTGCATGCCGGGTGCCAGCGCCAGTGCCAACGCGGCAGAGAGCGCGCGCACGGCGCCCTGGAGTGGAGTGGACATGTCTGTTTTCCCTTCTGGTGAGCTTTGTTCGGACCGCCGGCCGGCGCCTTGCACGCCGGCCGGCGTATTGATCCGTGCACGATAGCGCGCATCCGGCGCCGGTGTCAGCCCCACCTTTGGGGGGATCAGCGCAGTCCCTGCACCGTTCCTTCCTTCGGATAGTCGACCTGGTATTCGACATCGAAGCGCGCCGTTTCGTTCGGTTTCAGGGTGCGCTCCCAGCCCACCAGGCCGCGCCGCTGCTGCCAGTCCCTGAGCGTCGGCTCCGGGCTGAGCGACACTTTCACCTGGACTTGGTCCGACTGGCTGACCGGGGTCGGTTCCAGCACCAGGATCTCGATCGGCTGGCGGTGCCGGTTGCTCACCACGTAGCGGTCGGCGATGCGCTTCTGGTTGTCGCGCCGGAACAGGCCGGCCTGGCCGGCGCGTTCGTCGCGGTGCTCGATCGCCACCCGCACCAGCGGATCGCGGCCGAAGGACATGCTGAAGCGCTCGCTGTCCTGCGGGTCCCAGTACAGGGCGCCGACGTAGGAACCGTCGCGGCGCAGCTGCACCTGGCCCGGCAGCCACACGCCTTCCGGACGCGCCGCCTCGGCGGTCAGCACCGCCGTCTCGCCATGGGTGCGCGGCGCGATCCGCACGCGCTGCTCCACCGCCAGCTGCTGCGTTGCCAGGCCAACCGTGATCTCACGCCCGTCGGCGGCCAGGTCGACCCGCGCCGGCACCTCGAATTCGGTGGTGAAGCTGCCCTGGGTCTCGATGACGGGCGCCACGTAGTCATCGGCGGCCTGCGCCACGCGCGAACCCGAGACGCTGACCTGCGCCGGTGCGGGCGCGGACGGCGGGGCCGGCGGCGCATAGCGGTAGCGTAGCTCTTGCACCTTTTCCTGCGGCGGCCGGTAGCTGATCAGCCAGGGGCCCGGGTCGGGCGCCTGGGCCGACAGCTTCGGCTGGCCGGTCGACAGGCGCAGCTTCACCCGGCTCCAGTCCTCGCCCGTCTTTTGCGAGATCGACGCCATCCGTTCCAGTTCGACCGACGAGGCGTTCGAATCGAGCGAGGCGCGGTAGGTCGGTTTCCAGCCGGCGCGGTTCACCTGGTAGGACAGCAGCAGCCGGCCGGCCTGCTTCGCCGCGACCGCCACCGTCAGCGTGCGGCTCTCGCGCGTGCTGGCCTGCAGCTTGGCCAGGTCCTGGTTCAAGGCCTCCAGCTGGCGCACCTGCGCGCGCTTCCTGGTTTCGGCCTGGTGCATGCGCGCCAGGGCGTCGGCGCCGCCCCTGCGGATCGCGTCCAGTGTGCCGAGCAGGGTCTTGGCGTCGCCCGGCGCATTCCTGGCCTGGCCGTCGGCGCTGCCAAGCCGCTCGAGGTAGCCCTGCACCAGCTGGGCCGCCTTGAAGTCGGCGTCGATCAGCGCGATCTCGTCCTGCAGCGCCTGGATCTTCGCTTCCAGCTGCGCCACGCGCGGATTGGGGCTGTCGGCGCTGCCCTGGTCGCGCGTGAGGACCTGGCCGACCTGGATGCCGGCATCGGCCTGCAGGCGCAGGGTATCGGTGCTGAAGTTGGCCAGCAGGCCGGTGATCTCGACCTGGGTCATGCCCGGCGCGACCTGGACCACGCGCTCCACCGTGGCGCTGCCCGGATACAGGGTGACGCTCTGGATCGGCGCCTCGACGGCCTGCGCGCCCGGAACGGCGAGCGCCAGGACGATTGCCCATTGCTGCTTGGTTGCCATGGAATCCCTTTTTTGAACGAGTAATGGATGAGTGATTCCGGCAGCCTACCAGAGGACTGGCCTGCCAAAATCCACACAAAGCAACGCCGGGGCGGCGTTTATGTAACGAGACGTTTCAGCGCGGCCAGGCCGCGGCGGCCTGCTCGACCAGTTGCGGCAGGGGCTCACGCAGGTCGAGCGTGATGCCGCATTCGTCCGGGGCCAGGGGCTCGAGCTCGCGCAGCTGGCTGTCGAGCAGCGAGGATGGCATGAAGTGGCCCCTGCGCGCGGCCATGCGCTGGGCGATCAGCGCGCGCGGACCGTGCAGGTGGACGAAGCACACCGGATACGCTTCACCACCGCGCAACAGCGCGCGGTAGGCGCGCTTCAGGGCGGAGCAGGACAGCACCACGCACTCGCCCTCCGCCAGCGTGCGCATCAGTTCGGCGCGCAGCGCCAGCAGCCAAGCCTGGCGGTCGGCATCGCCGAGCGGCACGCCGGCCGCCATCTTCGCCAGGTTCCGCGGCGGATGGAAGGCGTCGCCTTCGATGAAGCGCGCACCCAGCAGCGCAGCCAGGCGCGCCCCGACGCTGCTCTTGCCACAGCCGCTCACGCCCATGACGACCCACGCGGCTGGGGTGCGCTTCACGCCGGCACGCTCAGCGCTGCGCCGAGGGGAAGAACAGCTGTTCGCCGGCCGGCCTGAAGGCCGCGATCTTCGCCTGCGCTTCCGGCGAGGTGATCCAGTCGATCAGCAGCTTCGCGCCGCGGTAGTTGACGCCCTTGTGCCTGTCCGGATTGACGGCGATGATCCCGTAGGGATTGAACATGCGCCTGTCTCCCTCGACCACGATCGCCAGCCCGGTCCTGGCCTTGTAGGCGCCGTAGGTCGCGCGGTCGGTCAGGGTATAGGCGTTCATCTCGGCCGCCATGTTCAGCACCTCGCCCATGCCCAGTCCGGCGGACACGTAGTTGCTGCCGGACGGTTTGGCGCCGGCCTGCTGCCAGTATCCCTTCTCCATCACGTCGGTGCCGGAATTGTCGCCGCGCGAGATGAACCTGACGTTGGCGCCGGCGATCTTCCGGAAGGCCGAGATCACGTTCCTGTCGCCCTTGACCCGGGCCGGATCGGCGCTCGGGCCGACCACGATGAAGTCGTTGTACATCACGTCGCGCCGGTCCACGCCCCAGCCATCGAGCACGAACTTGTCCTCGAGCTGGCGCGCATGCACCAGGGTGAGGTCGACGTCGCCGTTCCTGCCCAGCTCCAGCGCCTTGCCGGTGCCGACCGAGATCACGTTGACCTTGATGCCGTGCTTCGCCTCGAACGACGGCAGCAGGTAGGTCAGCAGGCCCGAGTTCTCGGTACTGGTGGTGGTGGACAGGCGCAGCGCCCGCTCGCCGGGTTGCTGGGCATGCGCAAAAGGCGTGGCGAAAGGCAGGGTCAAGGCGAGGCCGGCAACGGCGGCCAGGACGAAACGGCGTTGCATGCGCATTCTCCTAGGGAACGGGGAAACAGCCTTGCGCCCGACGATCCGGACCGGCGGCAAGGAATGTAGTAAATGATAACAGTATCCGGTGCGCGCGGCGGGCACCGCTCAGCAGAAATCGCGGCTCGGCGCGCGCAGCCATCCGAGCAGGTGCGACATGTCGACCAGCCGCTTGGCCACCAGGTGGCGCACTTCGCCCTGGCGCTGCCAGACGCCGTACACCCCGAGCAGGGGCGCGTGCAGCACTTCGCGCCGCTGCTGCTCCACCAGGGTCGGCCAGACGATCACGTTGACGTTCCCGGTCTCGTCTTCCAGCGTCATGAACAGCACGCCCTTGGCGGTGCCGGGACGCTGGCGCACCGTCACCAGGCCGCACGCGCGCGCCAGCTGGCCATCGGCGTAATCGGCCAGCGTGGAGGCCGGCATGAAGCGCCTGGCCAGCAGGCCTGCGCGCAGCAGGGCCAGCGGATGGCGGCCGAGGGTGAGGCCCTGGGCCCGGTAGTCGCCCACGATCTGCTCGGCCTCGGAGGGCGCGTCCAGCCGCGGCGCTTCTTCGCGCGGCGTGGTCGGGCGCAGCAGGTCGCGCTCGGGCACCGCCCCCACCGCCTGCCACAGCGCCTCGCGCCGGTGCCCGGCCAGCGAGCGCAGCGCGTCGGCGGCGGCCAGCACCTGCAGGTCGCTGCGGTCCAGGTCCGCGCGGCGCGCCAGGTCGGCCACGCTGTCGAAGGGCCGCGCCGCGCGCGCCATCTCGATGCGCAGGGCGGCCTCCTGCTTCATCCCGCGCAGCAGCGAGAAGCCCAGGCGCACCGCGGGCTGGCGCGTCCGGTCCACCGGATCGACTTCTTCCAGCGCCGCATCCCAGCCACTGATGGCGACGTCGCAAGCACGTACCTCGATGCCATGGCGGCGCGCATCCTGCACCAGTTGCGACGGGCTGTAGAAGCCCATCGGCTGGCTATTGAGCAGCGCGCACAGGAAAGCCGCCGGCTCGTGGCACTTGAGCCAGGAGCTGGCATAGGCCAGCAGCGCGAAGCTGGCCGCGTGCGACTCGGGAAAGCCGTATTCGCCGAAGCCCTGGATCTGGCTGAAGATCGCTTCCGCGAACGCCAGGGTGTAGCCGCGCGCCAGCATGCCCTGCACGATGCGGTCGTAGTACTGTTCCAGTCCGCCCTTGCGCTTCCAGGCCGCCATCGCGCGGCGCAGCTGGTCGGCTTCGCCCGGCGTGAAGCCGGCGCCCAGGATCGCCACCTGCATCACCTGCTCCTGGAAGATCGGCACGCCCAGCGTGCGCTCCAGGGCCACTTTCATTTCAGGGCTCGGATACTCCACCGGTTCCAGCTTCTGCCTGCGCCGCAGATAAGGATGCACCATGCCACCCTGGATCGGGCCGGGACGCACCACCGCCACCTCGATCACCAGGTCGTAGAAGCGGCGCGGGCGCATGCGCGGCAGCATGCTCATCTGCGCGCGCGACTCGATCTGGAACACCCCCACGGTATCGGCGGCGCAGATCATGTCGTAGGTGGCGGCATCGTCGGCCGGGATGTCCTGCATCTCGAACACCGTGTCGTGGCGCTGGCCCACCAGTTCCAGTCCGCGCCGCAGCATCGACAGCATGCCCAGCGCCAGCACGTCCACTTTCATGAGGCCGAGTTCTTCCAGGTCGTTCTTGTCCCACTGGATCACGCTGCGGTCTAGCATGCTGGCGTTCTCGATCGGCACCAGGCGCGACAGCTTGCCGCGCGCGATGACGAAGCCGCCCGGGTGTTGCGACAGGTGGCGCGGGAAGTTCAGCAGCTTGTCGGCAAGCGTGGCCCACTGCTGCGCCAGGCGCGATGCCGGGTCCAGGCCGGCCTCGGCCAGGCGCCCTAGCAGGTCGGCGCGGCTGTCGAACCAGTGGTGGGTGCGGGCCACCTTCTCGACGATGGCCAGGTCGATGCCGAGCGCGCGCCCGCTGTCGCGCAGCGCGCTCTTGGGGCGGTAGCTGATCACCACCGCCGCCAGCGCCGCCCGCTCGCGCCCGTATTTCGCATAGATGTACTGGATGACCTCCTCGCGGCGCTGGTGCTCGAAGTCGACGTCGATGTCGGGCGGCTCGTTGCGCTCCTTCGAGATGAAGCGCTCGAACAGCAGGCTGGCGCGGGCCGGATCGACCTCGGTGATGCCGAGGCAGTAGCAGACCGCCGAATTGGCGGCCGAGCCGCGTCCCTGGCACAGGATCTGCTGCGACCGGGCATGGCGCACGATGTCGTACACGGTGAGGAAGTAGTGCTCGTACTTCATCTCGGCGATCAGCCCCAGCTCGTGCTCGATCTGGGCCTGCACCTTGGCAGGAATGCCCTCGCGGAAGCGCCGGTGGGCGCCGATCCAGGTTTCCTGGCGCAGGTAGCTGCTGGCGTCGTGCCCGGGCGGCACCACTTCGTCCGGATACTCGTAGCGCAGTTCGTCCAGCGAGAAGCTGCACAGGCGCGCGATGCGCAGCGTCTCGGCCAGCGCCTCGCGGCCGTAGATGTTGGCCAGGCGCAGGCGCGAGCGCAGGTGCTGCTCGGCGTTCTGGGCCAGGCCGTAGCCGCAGTCGGCGACCGGCTTTTTCAGGCGGGTGGCGGTGAGCGTGTCCTGCAAGGGTTTACGCGAGCGCACGTGCATCACCACGTGGCCCAGGGCCGTGATCGGCAGGCCGTGCTGCCAGCCCACCTCCTCCACCGTCTCGCGGTGCGGCTCGTCGAAGGCGCGGTGCAGCAGGCACAGGCCGAGCCAGGCGCGGCCCGGGAAGGTGGTCGCCATCCAGGCGGCCTGCGCGTGCAAGCGGTCCACGTCCGCCGCCTCGTGGCCGGGATAGGACGGCAGCAGGATCGCCAGGCAGTCCGGCAGGTGGCGCAGGTGGGCGTGGCCTGGTGCGGGACGGGCCAGGTCGTCAGGGGTGAGGAAGTAGCTGCCCTTCTCGCTGCGGGTGCGGCCCAGGGTGATGAACTCCGCCAGGTTGCCGTAGCCGTTGCGGTTCTGGGCCAGCAGGACCAGCGACAGCGCCGGGCTGCCGTCCGCATGTTTCAGGTGAAAATGGGCGCCGATCACCAGCGGCAGGCCGGCCTTCTTCGCTTCCGCATGGGCGCGCACCACCCCGGCCAGCGAGCATTCGTCGGTGAGCGCCAGCGCAAAATAATCCAGCTGCACCGCGCGTGCCACCAGCTCCTCCGGATGCGAGGCTCCTTCCAGGAAGGAGAAGTTCGACAGGCAGAACAGCTCCGCATAGGGAGGCAGGGCCTGTGGCTGCGCTGGCTGCGGTGGCGGAACATGCGGGAGTGGCGCGGTCATCGGCAGACTGGGATCGGAAAGGCTACAATGCTGGGCAAACCAGCAATACTGTATAAAAACACAGTATATCCGAGACAGGCCCTTCGACAAGGAATTCGCATGCAGATCCATGCCCTGCACTGCTTCGGCGCCACGCCGGGCAGCGGCAACCCCGCCCTCGTGATCGAGGGTGGCGCGCCCGACGCCCCCGCGCGCGCCGCCTTCGCCAGGGCCCGCAACACCACCTGCGTCTTTCTCGATGCGGGGATCGTCGATTTCCACTACCCGCATGCGCGCAGCCCGCTCTGCCTGCACGCGACGCTGGCCGTGGCCCATGTGCTGTTCGCGCGCCAGCCGGAGGCGCCGGTGCTGGCGGTCAGCACCGCGCTGCGCGGCCAGCGCCTGGAACTGCTGCGCGACGGCGATGCGTGCTACGTGCGGCTGCAGGCGCAGGCCGCGGCCCAGCCGGCGCCGGTGCCCGGACTGCTGGCGGCAATGGGGATCGCGCCCGTATCGGCGCCCTGCGCCGCCTCGGTCGGTAGTCCGAAGCTGCTGGTGGAAGTGGCCGATGCGGCGGCCCTGCACGGCCTGGATCCGGACCACGTGGCGCTCGCCGCCCTCCATGCCTGGGGCGCGCAGGCCGGCATCAACGGCATCTACGCCTGGTGCCGGCGGCCCGACGGCCGCTTCGAAGGCCGCAATTTCAACCACCTCGACCCGGCGCTGGAAGACAGCGCCACCGGCGTGGCCGCGGGCGCCCTCACTGTCCTGCTCGGGCACGGCATCACGCTGCTGCAGGGACGCGCCAGCGGCCGCTCCTGCCTGATCTCCACGCGCGTGACGCCTGGCGCCGTCCTGGTCGGCGGGCGCGTCGAAGCCGATGCCGGCGCCCGGCAGTCCTGAACCGTTTGCCTGCAACGCTTGGCGCTGCGCTTCACCTGTCCGGCCAGGTTCGCGGTGTAATGAACCCATCGCGAAAGCACACCGCCTCACCAGGAGAACGACATCAAATCGGCCTTGTTTGCATCGGCACTGATTGCCGTGATCATGGCCACCAGCGGCAGCGCCTACGCCCGGCGCAGCGGCTTCGCCCATGGACAGGACCGGCGCCGCCATGACAACGCCAGTACCGCGACAGCCGCTACGTCGCCAGCGACTGGCGCGCATGCCACCTGGGCGCGCCCCTCGCGCGGGCACCACTGGGTCCGCGCCGGCAACGACGACGTGCTGGCCGCCATCGCCACCGGCCTGATCGCCCAGGTCCTGCTCGGCAACCGGACCGCGCCATGCCAGGCGCGGTTTTTTTTCGTGCATGGGCCACCCGTATTGACGCCATCGCGCACGCTGTCCGCCGCGCGCGAGCTGGTATACACTTCCGCGCACGCTCCACCGGAGCCCATCCATTTCGCGGACATGAAACCACAACTCTTCTCCTACGCCCTCCCCTCGCTTCTCTCCGTGCTGCTGCTCGGCGCCGCTTCTTGCGCGCGCGCCGACGTCGACTACCAGCTGAAGATCACGGACGCCGCCCAGCACCTGGCCGAGGTGCGCGCCACCTTCCCGGCCACGCAAGGCACGACGCTGGATGTGCAAATGCCGAACTGGCGCACCGGCCGCTACAACATGCTGAATCTCGCCAACGGCGTGCGCCTGTTCAAGGCCTTCGACGCCAAGGGCCAGGCGCTGCCGGTCGCCAAGAGCGACAAGGGCACCTGGCAGGTCAGGACCAAGCCGGGCGATGCGGTCACCGTGCAGTACGAGCTGTATGCCAATACCCTGGGCGAGCGCACCCGCCACATCGACGACACCCATGCCTACCTCGATGCCAGCGGCGTGTTCGTGTATGCCGCGCCGTTCCGCAAGGAGAAGGTGAATGTGAAGCTGGAGGTGCCGCAGGGCTGGAAGTCGCGCTCGGGCATGGATTCCGGCAACTGCGAGCACTGCTTCGTCGCGGCCGACTACGACGTGCTGATCGACGCGCCGATCGAGACCGGCCTGCATGAGTTCTACACCGACAAGGTCGATGGCCGCACCATCGAACTGGCGATCTGGGGACGCGGCAACCACAACGGCCAGCAGATGATGAGCGACCTGAAGAAGATCGTGGCCGAGACCGCGAAACTCTACAACGGCAAGTATCCGTTCCAGCGCTACCTGTTCATCGTCCACGCCACCGATGGCGCCGGCGGCGCCACCGAGCACGCGAATTCCACCGTGATCCAGAAGCCGCGCTGGACCTTCGCGCCGCGCAAGGCCTACCAGGGCTTCCTGCGCGTGGCCGCGCACGAGTTCTACCATACCTGGAACGTCAAGGCCTACCGTCCGAAGGAGATGGTGCCCTACGACTACCAGAACGAGAACTACAACCGCCTGCTGTGGATCGCCGAGGGCCACACCTCCTATTTCGAGGAACTGATCGTGCTGCGCGCCGGCCTGGTCAAGCGCGACGAGTTCTACGAGGAGTACGCCAAGCTGATCGACGACTACCAGCACCAGCCGGGCCGCTTCCAGCAAAGCGCGGCCGATGCCAGCTTCGACGAATGGATCGCGGTCGGCGGCGAGCGTGCCCGCAACGCCTCGGTGAATATCTATTCCAAGGGCCAGGTGCTGGCGCTGATGATGGACCTCGAGCTGCGCCGCCAGACCGGCGGCAAGCGCGGCCTGGAAGACATGCACCGCATCCTGTTCGAAAAGCACTCCACCGCCCGGGGCGGCTATGACGTGCCGGCCGTGCTGGCGGCGCTGCGCAGCGTGAGCGGCCAGGACTGGAGCGGCTGGTGGGCCCAGTACGTGGACGGCACCGCCGAGATCCCGTTCGACAGCCTGCTGGCCGGCGCCGGCCTGCAGAAGGTGATCGACGTGCCGAAGGACGCCGAGCAGAAGACCGAATGGTGGGCCGGCTGGACCCTGCGCGACGGCAGCGACCCGGCCGTGGTGACCGTCGTCGAGCGTGACAGCCCGGCCTGGAAGGCGGGCGTGGTGGCCGGCGATACGCTGCTGGCGGTAAACGGCCTGCGGGTGTCGGCCAAGGACATCGGCGACAGGATGTCGCTCTCGAAAACCGGCCCGTTCAAGCTGCACCTGTTCCGCCGCGACGAACTGGTGGAAATGCAGGTCGCGCCGCAGCAGCGCCCGAAGGGCAAGGCCAAGGTCAAGGCCCTGGACAAGACCAGCGCCGCGCAGCAGGCGATGAACGCCGCCTGGCTGGGCGTGGCCTGGCCCAAGGAAGATGCGGCGGCGGCCAGGAAGCCCTGAACACCTGATCCGCAGTCCGGCGGCGCGCCTGCGCCGCTAGCGACAAACGCGGCCCCGGCTCCTGCCGGCGCCGCGTTTTTTCATGGGCGCTGTCTCCGTTACCTGTTGATGGCTCCGATCGCGATACGCAGCCAGTGTTCGGCAGTCGTGATGCGTTCGCCATCGAGCGCCCAGCGCCAGTCCAGGTAGCTGGGCAGCTAGCGTGAGGCCACGCCGCGAAAGTGGCTGAGCCACTGCCGCAGGCGCGCGTGATAGGCGTTGACGTTCTGGACGTGGATGGCGCCGGCAGCCCGGGCGTTTAAGGATCCGCGGCCTACGACCGCATCGATTGCCTGTCCACTACGGTCGCGCGCCACCAGAATGCAGTCGAGCTCGCTTGAAATCCCGCGCTGGTGCGCCCGGCCACCGCGCTTGCGTGCCGGCCTGTCCAGCTTGCGCGCGCTCGCTACAGCATGGTGCTGGCACCGGACGGCGCGGCCTGGTTCGCGCGCCTGGCGCACCGGTTCTGATCCGCGCCGGCATCGCGGCACAGCATGCAGGGCCCCGCCAGGGGCCCTGTTCATGACACGGCCTGCGCGGTCATGTAACAGTGTGGAATTGGCGCATTTGCTTGTGTATATAATGCCCTGCACGTTCCTTGGCGGTACGCAGGGCCTTCATTCACATGCCGCGAGCGCGCGGCAAGCGCAGGTGCACGATGAACAGTGCCGTACAAGACCGTATTTCCACCGGCATCGCCGGCCTCGACGACATCCTGGGCGGTGGCCTGACGCCGCAGCGGATCTACCTGGTGGAGGGCTCGCCCGGTGCCGGCAAGACCACGCTCGGCCTGCAGTTCCTGCTCGACGGGGTGGCCAACCGGGAAAGCGGGCTGTACATCACGCTGTCCGAGACCGCCGACGAACTGGCGGCGGTGGCGGCCAGCCATGGCTGGGACATCGCCCCGCTCTCGGTCTATGAACTGGCAGGCGACGCCGACCTCGATCCCGATGCGCAGCAGTCGGTGTTCCACCCCTCCGAAGTGGAACTGGGCGAGACCACCCGCAACGTGATGGACCAGGTCGACGCCGTGCGTCCGGTGCGGGTGGTGTTCGACAGCCTGTCGGAGCTGCGCCTGCTGGCCCAGAACCCGCTGCGCTACCGGCGCCAGATCCTCGCCCTCAAGCAGTTCTTCGCCTCGCGTTCCTGCACCGTCCTGCTCCTCGACGACAAGACCAGCCAGTCCGACCAGCACCTGCACAGCATCGCGCACGGCGTGATCAGCCTGGAGCAGATCGCCAAGGAATTCGGCAAGGAGCGCCGGCGCGTGAACATCGTCAAGATGCGCGGCATCCGCTTTCGCGGCGGCTACCACGACTACACGCTCGACACCGGCGGCATCACCATGTATCCGCGCCTGGTGGCGGCCGAGCACCTGCGCACTTTCGTGCCCACGGTACGCTCGACCGGCTCCGCAGGCATCGACGCCCTGCTCGGCGGCGGCCTGGTGCAGGGCACCAATACCCTGATCGTCGGCCCATCCGGCATCGGCAAGACCACGCTCTCCACGCGCTGCCTGCTGAGCGCGCTGGAACGCGGCGAAGCCGCGTCCTTCTACCTGTTCGACGAGGGCCTGGGCACCTTCTTCGCGCGTAACGAGGCGATGGGCATGCAGCTGCAGCCCTTCCTCGACCAGGGCAAGCTGCGCATCCACCACATCGATCCGGCCGAGCTGTCGCCGGGCGAGTTCGCGCAGATGCTGCGCGACGCGGTCGAGCGCTCCGGCGTGAGCTTCATCGTGATCGACAGCCTGAATGCCTACCTGCAGGCGATGCCCGGCGAGCAGTACCTGATCCTGCAGATGCACGAGCTGCTGTCCTACCTGAACCAGCAGGGCGTCACCACGGTGCTGGTGCTGGGCCAGCACGGCATGGTCGGCGAGGTGAAGTCCGACGTCGACCTGAGCTACCTGAGCGACAGCACGGTCCTGATGCGTTTCTTCGAATCGAACGGCCGCCTGCGGCGCGCCGTCACCGTCATCAAGAGCCGCAGCGCCGAGCATGCGCTCACCATCCACGAATTGCAGCTGGGCGCCGAGGGCATCCGTGTCGGCGCGCCGCTGGAAGGCTTCGACGGCGTGCTTACCGGCCTGCCGAGCTACCGCGGCCTGACGCCGATGATGTCGGACCTGCCGGCCCATGGCGAGCGCTAGCCCGCACGACGAACGCATCGTGCTGCTCGCGCCGCGCGGGCGCGACGCCGAGGTCATGGGCGACATGCTGGTCCGGGACGGCGCGGCCTGCGCCACGGTCCCGGATTTTCCCGCCATGGCCACCGCCATCGCAAAAGGCGCCGGCATGGCCATCGTGGCCGAGGAGGCGCTGCACGGGGCCGACCTGGCGCCGCTGCTGGCCTGGCTGGCGGCGCAGGAGCCGTGGTCTGATTTCCCCTTCGTGATCCTGCTCGGCAAGGCCACCGGCCCGGCCGCGGCCGGCGCGCGCGCCCGGCTCGAAGAACTGGGCAACATCATCCTGCTCGAGCGTCCGCTGAACGTGCAGACCTTGCGCAGCGCGGCCAGTTCGGCCCTGCGCGCGCGGCGCCGCCAGTACCAGGCGCGCGACCTGCTGGCCGAGAGCGAGCGCACGGCGGCCCACCTGCAGCAGAGCCAGCAGGCCCTGCTCACGCTCAACGAGACCCTGGAATCGCGCATCGAGGAACGCACGCGGGCGCTGGCCGAGGCCAAGGACCGCCTGATGAACGAAATGATCGAGCGCGAGCGGGTGCAGCAGGCGATGGTCCAGTTCCAGAAGATGGAAGCGGTCGGACGCCTGACCGGCGGCATCGCGCACGACTTCAACAACCTGCTCAACGTGGTCCAGGGCAGCATGGACCTGATCCTGCTGCTGTCAAAAGACGAAACGGCGCGCGCGCGCGCCGAGATCGCACTGCGCGCCTGCCAGCGAGGCGGCAAGCTCACCAGCCAGCTGCTGGCCTTTGCACGCAAGCAGAACCTGGACCTGCATCCGGCCCCGGTGCAGGAACTGTTCGACGGCGTGCGCGAGCTGATCGCGGCCTCGCTCGGCTCGCGCATCGCCCTGCGCTTCGAGGTCGCGCCAGGCTGCGCGCAGGTGTTCGCGGACGCCAACCAGATGGAGATGGCGCTGCTGAACCTGGCCATCAATGCGCGCGACGCCATGGAGGACGGCGGCCGGCTGCTGTTCCAGGCCGCGAATGCCTGCCCGCCGGACGGCCTGCTGCCCGCGGCTGATTATGTGCGCATCGCGGTGTCCGACGACGGTCCGGGCATGCCACCCGAACTGGTGGCCAAGGTGTTCGAGCCCTTCTTTACCACCAAGGAAGTCGGCAAGGGTACCGGCCTGGGCCTGAGCCAGGTCTACGGCATGGCCCAGCAGTCGGGCGGCGCGGCGCGTATCCTGAGCCAGCCGGGGGACGGCACCACGGTCGAGATCTGGCTGCGCGCCTGGGACGGCGGCGAGGTCCTCGCGCCGCTTCCGGTGCCGGCCGCGGCCGCGGACACGCGGCCCGGCTCGCGCATCCTGGTGGTCGAAGACGACAACTTCGTGCGCGAGTCGATCGTGCTGTCGCTCGAAGCCTTCGGACACGCGGTGATCCAGGCCGCGGACGGCGAAGCCGCGCTGCGCGAACTGCGCCACGCGCGTCCGGACCTGATCATCACCGACTACCTGATGCCCGGCATCACTGGCGCCGAGCTGATGCAGCGCGCCCGTGCCGTCTTCCCCGGGATACCGATGATCATCGCCACCGGCTACGCCGACATGCAGGCGATCGACGCGGTGCTGGGCGAGGACATCCTGCTGCGCAAGCCCTTCCAGCTGGCCGAACTGGCGCGCAGCGTCGAGCGCGCGCTCGGGCGCGGCGGGCCGCGGGCGGCGCTGTAGCCTGCCGGGAAACCTGGCCATGTCGATCGCCCATGCGCATCGAGCTGGACGCCGCCGAAAACGACTCTATGCCACACTGGACGCATCGCCCCAAGGGCCATGCCATCCAGGAGCACATCATGCATACCGAGCCGACACCGCAACAGCAACAGCAACAGCAGCAGGAGCAGGAGCAGGAGCAGGAGCAGGAGCCGGGCCAGGAACAGGAAAGCCAGCAGCGCGACCAGGACAAGGCCGAGCGGGACAACATGACGCAGAACTTCGACGGCCTCGCGAACAAGAAGCCGGAAGAGCTCACGCCCGAAGAGCTGCGCCTGATGGCCGACACCATGCCGGGCGAAGGTCCGGGCGACTGAGATGTTCCTGTTCTTCTCGAACAAACTCGGCTGCCTTGGCTCGATCCTGGTGTCGGTGGTGCTGACCCTGCTCGTCCTGCTCCTGTTCGGCGTGCTGTAAGCCTTACTTCTTCAGCGCGCGCACGTAGGCCAGGACTTCTTCCTCGCGTCCCGCGCCCACCGCCTGGGCGGCGCTCATGCCGCCCAGCGCCGCGCGCGCCTCGTCCATCCAGGCGCTGGCCGCCTCGTCGCCACCCACGATGGCGCGCACCTCGTGCATCACCGTGTAGTAGGCCTGGACCTTGCGCGATTGCTGGCCGAAGCGCGCCTTGAGCGCCGCGAAGGCATCAAGGCTGAGTGGTTCGTCGTTCGCCATGGCCGCTTCCTATTTGGTGACGGCCAGCATCGCGCGCCTGCCGCCCTTGAAGGTGTACAGCGTGATGGTGCCGTCGCGGATGTCGCCGCGCGCATCGAAGGCGATCGGCCCGGTCACGCCCTTGTACTGGATCTTCGCCAGCACCGGCAGGTATTTCGCGGGCTGCGCCGACCCGGCCTTCACCATCGCCTCGGCCATGGTCATTACCGCGTCGTAGGCATAAGGCGCGTTGATCTGCACCTCGATCCCGAAGCGCTTCTTGTAGTCCGCACGGAAGCGCTCCATGCCGGCCCGGGCCTCGCCCTGCACCCCGCCCGCTTCGGCGCACACCACCTGGCCGTCCAGCATGGTGCCGCCAGAGAGCTTGTGGATCTCGTCCGAACAGATGCCATCGCCACCCATCATGCGCACGTTCATGCCGAGCTGCTTCATCTGGCGCAGCATCGGACCGGCGGTCGCGCTCATGCCGCCAAAGAACACCAGGTCCGGCTTGCTGGCGCGGATGCGCGTGATGATGGCGGAAAAATCGGTTGCCTTGTCGTTCGTGAATTCCCTGGCGACGACCGTGCCGCCCTGGCGCTGCAGGCTGCGCGCGAACTCCGTGACCAGGCCCTGGCCATAGGCGGTGCGGTCGTCCACCACGGCGACCCGCCTGGCCTTCATGTTTTTCGTCGCGTAGCTGCCCAGCGCCTGGCCCAGCTGCACGTCGTTGGCCACCACGCGGAAGGTGGTGTTGAAGCCCTGCCGCGTGTACATCGGCGAGGTGGACGAGGGCGAAATCTGCGGGATGCCGGCCGCGTGGTAGATCTTCGAGGCCGGGATCGTGGTGCCCGAGGTCTCGTGGCCGACCATGCCGTTGATCTTCGCATCCACCAGCTTCTGGGCCACGGCGGTGGCCTGTTTCGGCTCGCCCGCGTCGTCCTCGGCGACCAGCTCGAAACGGACCTTCCTGCCGCCGATGCTGGCGCCCTTCGCATTGAGCGCCTCGATGGCCATGCGCGCGCCGTTCTCGGTGTCCTTGCCGAAGTAGGCCACTGGCCCGGTCACGGCGGCCGCATGGCCGATCCGCACGACTTCCTGGGCCGGGGCCAGGCCGGCTGCCGCCAGGCCAGCCAGCAAGACTGCTTGCTTCTTCATCGATTCCTCTACAATCCGGTAAGGGCCTGTGGCCCTGGTAAGCAAATATGCCATTCTACCGCCTGCGGGAGCGATGCCGGGCGCCCAGCCGCCTCTCCCTCCGCAACTGACACTCATATCTGTCAAATATGCTATGGTTTGCGCTTGTCACCGAGCTAGCCCGGCTTTCCCGCTTCCCTTCGGTCCCCGATCCAGGCCGGTCGGCTCACACACGACAATCATGCCGGGCTTGCGGCAGCCCGCGACTGGCAATCCACGTCAATGAAAGAGGGAAGTATGCGTTCTGGACACGAGTCGTCCGCGTCGGAGGCGGCACTTGCCGCGAGCGAGCGCGAGCTGCGCTTCGCGATCAAGGCCGGGCGGCTCGGCACCTGGAGCCTGGATCTCGCGACGGGTGAGCTGCATACCTCGGCGACCTGCCGGCTCAACTTCGGCCGCGATCCGGGAGTCCCGTTCAGCTACCCCGAACTGCGCGCCGCCGTCCATCCGGACGACAGCACGCGCATGGCCGACGCCGTCGAGCACAGCATCAAGACCGGCGCCGATTACGACATCGAGTACCGGATCGTGACGCCGGCCGGCGCCATGCGCTGGATCGCGATTCGCGGACAAGCCGAATACGGCAGCGATGGCCGGCCGCTGCGCATGACCGGGGTGTCGATCGATGTCACCGAGCGGCGCCGGACCGAAGACAGACTGAGCGAAAGCGAGGCGCGCTACCGCACCCTGTTCGACTCGATCGACGAGGGGTTCTGCGTGGTCCAGTTCATCGACGGCCCACACGGCCCGCTGTCCGATTACCTGCACCTGGAAGCGAATCCGGCCTACCTGCGCCATGCCGGGATTCCCGACATCGTCGGCAAGACAGGCCGTGCGCTGCTGACGGAAAGCGAGGCGGACGCCTGGGTGGCGATCTTCCGCAGCGTGCTGGAAACGGGCCAGCCGCTGCGCTTCGAGCGCGCGCTCGAGGCAACCGACCGCTACCTCGAGGTGGCGTGCTCGCGCGTCGAGCCCGCCGCCCGGCGCCAGGTGGCGATCATTTTCCAGGACGTGAGCGCACGCAGGCTGGCGGAAAGCAGGCTGCGCGAACTGAACGAGACCCTGGAAAGCCAGGTGGCCGAGCGCACGGCCGAGCGCGACCAGCTCTGGAAGCTGTCCCAGGACATGCTGGCCCGCGCCAACTTCGAAGGTACCATGTCGGCCGTCAGCCCCGCATGGACCCAGGTCCTGGGCTGGAGCGAGGCCGAACTGCTGTCGCGCCCCTACGCCAGCTTCATGCATCCGGACGACATGCCGCCCACGCTGGAAGCGATCGGACGCATGGCCGAGACGCACCAGCCGACCCGCTTCGAGAACCGCATCGCCACCTGCGAGGGTGGCTGGAAGCACATCGAGTGGACCGTCACGCCCGAGCTCGACGGCGAGAACTTCGTCGCCATCGGGCGCGACCTCAGCCTGAACAAGGCGCGCGAGGCCGAGCTCGAACAGGCCCGGCAATCCCTGCGCCAGTCGCAGAAGATGGAAGCGGTCGGCCAGCTCACCGGCGGCCTGGCGCACGACTTCAACAACCTGCTTGCCTCGATCAGCGGCGGCCTGCAGGTGCTCAAGCTCAAGCTGCATCGCGGTCAGCTGGCCGGGCTGGAACGCTACATCGAGATCGGCGAATCCTCGGTCCGCCGCGCCGCTTCGCTCACGCAGCGGCTGCTGGCCTTCTCGCGCCGGCAGACGCTCGATCCCAAGCCGGTCGACGTCAACCGGCTGATCGCCGGGATGGAGGAACTGGTGCGCCACTCGATCGGCCCGATGATCGAGCTGGAGGTGCTCGGTGCGCGCGACCTGTGGCTGACCAGGGTCGATCCGCCCCAGCTCGAAAATGCGCTGCTGAACCTGTGCATCAACGCGCGCGACGCGATGATGCCGGGCGGCGGGAAGCTGACGCTGGCGACCGCCAACGAGTGGATCGACGAGCGCGATCCGCAAGGCGACATGCCGCCGGGCTGGTACATCTCCCTGTGCGTGTCCGACACCGGCACCGGCATGACTCCCGACATCGTTGCGCGCATCTTCGACCCCTTCTTCACCACCAAGCCCCTGGGCGAAGGCACCGGCCTGGGACTGTCGATGGTGTACGGTTTCGTGCGCCAGTCTGGGGGCCAGGTGCGGGTGCATTCGGAACCGGGGCGCGGGACGCGCATGTGCCTGTACATGCCGCGCCATGCCGGCCCCGCGCTGGCGGAACAGGCGCCCGCCGTGCTGCCGGTCAGCGCGGGCCAGGGCGAGACGATCGTGCTGATCGAGGACGAGCATGCGCTGCGCGAGATCGTCGAGGAAGTGCTGCGCGAAGCCGGTTATCGCGTGCTCACCGCGCAGGACGGCCCGACCGGCCTGCAGATACTGAACTCCGATACGCGGGTCGATCTGCTGGTGACGGATGTCGGCCTGCCCGGCGGCCTGAACGGCCGCCAGGTGGCCGATGCCGCGCGGCTGCAGCGCCCCGGTTTGAAGGTGCTGTTCGTGACCGGCTACGCCAACACGGCGGCGGTCGGGAATGGCCGCCTGGCGCCAGGCATGGAGGTGATCACGAAACCGTTCGAGATCACCGCCCTCACCTACAAGGTGCGGGCCCTGATCGACACCCGGCTAGCGCACTGACACTTCCGGGAAGCAGACGGTGGCCGACAGGCCGCCCAGGCGCTCCGAGCGGCCCAGCGCCAGGGTGGCGCCGTGGCGTTCGGCGATGGCCTTGATGATCGCCAGTCCCAGCCCGCTGCCGGCCGCTTCGCTGCCGGCCACGCGGTAGAAGCGGTCGAACACGCGCTCGCGTTCCTCGGGCGGAATGCCCGGGCCACTGTCCTCGACCGTCACGGTCACGCCGCAGCCCGCCCCGGCGCCGTCCTTGCCGGCCTGGCTGCGCACCGAGATGTCGGCGGTGCCGCCGGCCGGGGTGTACTTGATCGCGTTGTCGACCAGGTTGCGCAGCAGGATGTGCAGCGCGTCCGGCTGCCCCTCGACGGTGGCGGCATCGGCCTGGTGGATGCCGACGTCCACGCCTTTCGCAGCCGCCACGCCGGCCAGTTCGGCCACGGTGCGGCGCGCCAGCTCGGCCAGGTCGACCGGACGGGCGCTGGCCCCGGTGGCGGCGGCTTCCTGGCGCGCCAGCACCAGCAACTGCTCGACCAGGCGGGTGGCGCGGTCGATGCCGGCGGTCAGGCGCGACACGGCCAGCTTGCGCGCCTCGAGCGATTCGGCGCGCTCCAGGCTCTGGGCCTGCAGGCGCAGGGCCGCCAGCGGCGTGCGCAGTTCGTGGGCGGCGTCGGCCACGAAGGTCTGCTGGGCGTCGAAGGCGGTCTTCACACGCCCGAACAGCAGGTTCAGTTCCTGTACCAGCGGCCGCACCTCGTCGGGCAGGCCGGCTTCCGACACCGGCGACAAGTCGTCGGCCTGGCGCGAGGCCACCTGCGAGCGCACCCGCGCCACCGGTTCCAGCGAGCCGCTCACGATCCACCACACCACCAGCATCAGGATCGGCATCATCACCGCGATCGGTCCCAGGGTACGCAGGGCCAGGTTGCCGGCCATGTTGCGGCGCACGGCCAGGTCCTGGGCTACCTGCACGGTCTGGTTTTCGGCCTGGATCGAGAACACCCGGTACACGGTGTTGTTGGCCTTGACGTTGGAGAAGCCCAGCACCGCGCGCTGCGGCAGCTTGGCGCGCGAGACGCTGTGGAATACCTGCACCCCGTCGGGAGACCACATCTGCACCACCATGTCGTCGTTGCCGCCGGTCTCGCTCTTGGCCTCCAGCCGCTGCTGCGCCTCGGTGTTCGACAGCGGAGTGCTCGAGCGCAGCGACAGCGCCATCTGCTGCATGTGGTAGTCGAAGATCTGGTCGGCGTCCTCGCGCGCGGTGCGGTAGGCGATCGCGCCCTGCGCCAGCGCGGCCATGGTGATCGCCGCCAGCAGGAACCACAACAGACGCCCGCGCAGCGAATGGGTCATCCGGGGCCGCAGTTTCATGCCTTGGGCACCATGTAGCCGACGCCGCGCACGTTCTGGATCAAGTCGCTGCCGAGCTTCTTGCGCAGGCCGTGGATGTAGACCTCGACCGCGTTGCTGGACACTTCATCGCGCCAGCTGTACAGCTTTTCTTCGAGCTGGGCGCGCGACAGCACGGCCCCGGGCCGCGCCACCAGGGCTTCCAGCACCGCCCACTCGCGCGCCGAGAGCGCCACGTTGGCGCCGTCCACCATCACTTCGCGGGTGACCGGGTTGACCGAGATGTTCTTGTACTCGAACACCGGTTCGGCGCGCCCGGCGGCGCGGCGCAGCAGCGCGCGGATGCGCGCCAGCAGTTCATCGAGATCGTAGGGCTTGAGGACGTAGTCGTCGGCGCCGGCATCCAGGCCGGCGATGCGCTGGGCCACCGAGTCGCGCGCGGTGGCGACCAGCACCGGGGTGCGGTCCTTGCGCGCGCGCATCGAGCGCAGCACTTCCAGGCCATCCTTGCGCGGCAGGCCCAGGTCGAGCAGGACCAGGTCGTAGTTCTGGTTCTGCAGCAGGGCCGTGTCGGCCATCTCGCCGTCCTTGACCCAGTCGACGGCATAGTGCTCGGCCCTGAGCAGGTCGAGCACCACTTCGCCGATCATCGTATCGTCTTCCACCAGCAATAGGCGCATACATTCCTCGTTGTTGACACCGTGCCGGTGGCGGACGCTTTGCCTCCTCAGCCGATCCGCACCGGAATGAAGATTTTGGCATCCCCGCGCTGGATCAGCAAGGCCACTGATTTGGAGGCCTTGCCCATCACGTCGCGCACCTGCTCGACCGAGTTGACCGGGCGGCCGTTGATCGAGATGAGCACGTCGCCCGGCTCGACGCCGGCCATCGCTGCCGCGCCGGCCGCATCCTCGATCAACAGGCCGGTGGCGATGCCGCTCTGGCGGCGCTCGATCGGCTCGAGCGGACGCAGGGCCAGTCCGAGCTTGGCGCCGCCGTCGGACGACTGGGCCAGCTCTTCCTGTGGCGCGCGCCTGGCTTTCTCGTTGGCGTCGCCCAGGGTCGCGTCGATGCGCACCAGCTTGCCGTCGCGCCAGACGTCGAGGCTGGCACGCTCGCCCGGCCGCGACAGCGCGATGATGCTCGACAGATCGCCGTAGGACACGATCGCCTTGCCGTTCACGCGGCGGATGACGTCGCCGGATTTCAGGCCGGCGCGCTCGGCCGGGCTGCCCCGTTCGACGCTCGAGACCAGCGCGCCTTCGGGCGAATCGAGGCGGAAGGAATCGGCGAAGGCCTGGCCGACTTCCTGCACGTTCACGCCCAGCTTGGCGTGCTGCGCCTTGCCGGTGGCGATGATCTGGTCCTTGATCTTGACCGCGACGTCGATCGGGATCGCGAACGACAGGCCCTGGTAGCCGCCGGTCTGGCTGTAGATCTGCGAGTTGATGCCGACCACTTCACCGCGCGTGTTGAACAGCGGACCGCCCGAGTTGCCCGGGTTGACCGCGACGTCGGTCTGGATGAAGGGCACCACGCCGTCCTGCAGCGAGCGGCCGGTGGCGCTCACCACGCCGGCGGTGACGGTGCTTTCCAGGCCATAGGGCGAACCAATGGCCAGCACCCACTCGCCCACCAGCAGGGAACGCGACTGGCCGAGCGGCACGGTCGGCAGGTTTTTCGCGTCGATCTTCAGCACGGCCACGTCGGTGCGCGGGTCGGCACCCAGCACCTTGGCGCGGAATTCGCGGCGGTCCTGCAGCTTGACGGTGACTTCATCGGCGCCCTGCACCACGTGGGCATTGGTCAGGATGACGCCGTCCGGGCTTACAATAAAGCCCGATCCGGCGCCGGAAACGGGAGCCGGCGCGTCCCGGCCGCCGAAGCGCGGGTCCTGGAACTGCCGGAAGAATTCATACAGGGGATGGCCTGGCGGGATCTGCGGCATGTTGCCGCGGTTCGCGGTCTTCATGCCGCCGACCACGCGGATGTTCACCACCGCCTTGCCGTTCTGCGAGGCGATGCGGGTGAAGTCGGGCAGGGTCACGGTGGCGGCCGGGGTGGCCGCTGCGACAGCGGGTGCCGGCGCCGCGGCCGGCGCCGGTGCAGCGGCTGCCGCCGTTTCGGCTGCGACGTTGTTGTGGTTGACGGCAAGCGCACCGACCGCTCCGCCGATGACGCCCGCGGCACACAGGGCCAGCGTGAGGCGTTTGGCAGTGATGGCAGTGACGGCACCTTCGTTACGCATTATGTGCTCCTGATGGAAAATGGTTGACCGATGTTGGTATCTATCGATGAGCATAGTGTCCCAAAGCTGGCTTAGAACATGCTTAAGCTGGCAATGCGCTGGCAATGCGCCGGCCAGGTCCGGCCCTGGGTGAAGCCCCATCATCAAAAAGGGCGCCCCGCGGGACGCCCTTCTTTCACACTACTTCCTGCTACCTCGGGCGTTCAGTGCCTCAGGCGGCTTCGCGCTGTTCCAGCGCCTGGACGGTGCCGGTGCTGGCGATGCTGTCCTTGGCGTCGCCAACGTGCGCGTCTGCGATGGCGATCTTGCGCGGCTTGAAGGCTTCCGGCACTTCACGCACCAGTTCGATGGTGAGCATGCCGTTGTCGAACGAGGCACCGGTGACCTTCACGTGGTTCGCCAGCTGGAAGCGCTGTTCGAAGTCGCGGGCGGCGATGCCGCGGTGCAGGTAGGTGCGCTGGGCGTCGTCCTTCTGCTTGCGGCCGGTGACGTGCAGGGTGTCGCGCTCGGTCACGATTTCCACTTCATCGCGGGTGAAGCCGGCCAGGGCCATCACGATGCGGTAGTGATCCTCGCTCACCAGTTCGATGTTGTACGGCGGGTAGCTCGGCTCGCCGCGCTGCTCGAGCAGGCTGGCCAGGCGATCGAAACCGATGGCGGAACGGTACAGGGGAGTCAGGTCGAAAGTACGCATGATGGATATCCTTGTCAAGTTAAGCGATATTGTTGCCGGACCTCATCGTGAGCATCCGGTGACTCCAATCTAGTGCCATGCTGTTTGACTTTCAAGGCATACGAAATATGGATTTTTAAGCCATATTTCAAATTTTATTTGCAATATGAGGCTTCATGGCCATTCCAGCTCAGGGCGGTCCGC
>NZ_JAIWIA010000020.1 GCF_020176695.1 Massilia sp. MS-15
CTGGTCATTATTGGATTGCTGCTGGGCGGCGTGTTGAAAGGCCAGTCAATGATCGAGAACGCGAAAGCAAAGGCACTCGTGAATGAATTCAGGGCTGTCTGGACGATGACCAATTCCTATAAAGACATTTTCAAAGCGACGCCAGGCGATGACGCCCTCGCCACTTCCCATCATCCAAATGCAACGGTGTCCAGCGCTTCGGCTGGCGACGAAAAAATTAATACCGGATCCTGGATTGGCACCACCGCACCGGACGCCACCAACGAATCTTCCCTGTTCTGGCAACACGTGCGGCTCGCCGGCATGGCCACCGGCCTGGCCAGCTCGGGCAAAGCGAGCAATGTCGTCGGTGGCCCGCTCGGCATTACGTCGAACGACCAGCGTCCTAAAACGCCTGCTGGCGTCATTGGCCAGTACTTCATCTGTTCCGGGAATATCCCCGGCCGCCTGGCGCGCGCAGTCGATATCGCGCTGGACGACCAGCTTTCAAACTCCGGCCAGGTCTTTTCCTCGAAAGAAAGTGGTGCTGCCGTTACCGCTGCCAATGCGGAACTGGCAACAAGTTATGAAGATGGCGCATTCTATACCGTTTGCCTAGCCATTTGATTTTCGCGAATCTTGGTTCGGAAATTTTGCAGCGAAAGGAGCGCTAAATGCGGCGTAACTTCAAGCGGGCATCCGGCTTCACCCTTTTTGAGCTCGCATTTGTCATCGCCTTGTTCGCCCTGCTCACCGGTCTTGTTGTCAAGGGCCACGGACTGATTCAGGCTAGCACTGCGAAAAAGCTGGCAGGCGAACTGGTATGGGTACAGGACATGCTCATACAGTACCGGGAACGGTATAGCGCAATTCCTGGCGATGACACGAATGCCACGCGCCATTTGGGTGCGGGAGCAGTTAATGCCTGCAGAGGATCAATCGAATGTAATGAGACCTACAATATTGTGGGTAGCGACGGCCTCATCACTGGGTATTCCTTCTATAAATCATGGGCCGCGTCAACTGTTTATGCAATGGATGAGTCTGCACTTTTCTGGAACCATGTACGACTTGCGGGATTTGCTCGGGGAGACCCTGCTTCGGTTGGAGCACGAAACGCTGTCGGTGGCCGTATCGGTATTACCTCCACTGTCTGGCTCCCAACGCGCCCTGATGGGATATCCGGCCTATATTCTGCATGTTCGTCGAAAATTACCGGTGACATGGCCGCTATGGTCGACGCTCAACTGGACGATGGAAATGCCATGACGGGAAGAGTGTGGGGCGCAGCAGAAGATGGCGGCCTGGGCGTCATTACCAAGACACCTACCAGTCCATATAATCCTGGACAAAGTTTTACGGTTTGCATGGCTTTCTAACTCCACTTTAGCCGACGAAGGACTATTTCCGTTCCAAAGGAATTCCGTAATCCGAAACCCAGAAAATACCTTGGTCACCATGAAAGTCTTCATGAATTCGCGCTGTCAAAACAGAGCATATCCGCGAAAATGCCGATAACGAGAGGAAGAATTATGAAAAACCAGGCAGGATTGACGCTCTTTGAAACCATGGTGGTTCTTGCGATCGTCGGATTCGTCCTCGCTAGCACGATTTCAGTAAACCAGCTTATTGAACGATCGACTTCAAAGACGCTCGTGCGTGAGATGCAAGAGGTAAAGCATATGCTTTACGCGTATCGTGAACGGTATGGCGCAATTCCCGGCGACGACACGAGCGCAGCGAAGAAGATTACCGGCGCGACCTCCGCCGACGAGGATCTGGGCGGTAACGCATTGATAGACGGCACAGATGCCTGGAATATGCGTAGCGTTTCAGGAATCTCGAGTAAAAGAGAAAATGAACTTTTTTGGCAACATGTCCGCAAAGCCGGGCTCGCTAAAGAAGAGCAGTACAACCTGGCGCACAATGCCGTGGGTGGCATTCTTGGGATAACATCCAACGACAAGATCCCGACCAGACCCGCCGGTGTCCCCGGCCTTTACAATGTCTGCTCGTCGCGAATCAGCGGCACTCTGGCGAGGTCAATGGACGAGGAGGTGGATGACGGCGATGCAACGACGGGGGTAATGTGGGCGGCGATGGAAACCGAAGCAGTTTCGGTGAATACGCCGACAGCGCCAACGCCTTACGTCAACGAAAAACGCTACACCGTCTGTACGGCGTTCTAGGTAGCTGTTTGCAAGGACGACGTAGGGGTCTGCTACGTATCATACCATCGGATGGGGATTGCCTTGCTGGCTGCGCAGGTGACCGGTACGTTCATGCACCGGTCACCTTGTTCATCTGGCGCCGCTTACGCCAGCCTGCCGTGACACTGCTTGAACTTCTTCCCACTCCCGCACGGGCAAGGATCGTTGCGGCCGACCTTCACGCCCATGTAGCTGCTGTGGTCTTCCGCCGCCACCGCCGCGGCGTCGCTGCGCACCGGATTCGGGTTGAGCAGCTCTTCCGGCGCCGCCGACGGGTTGAAGTCGGCGTGCTGGAAATTGAGGTTTTCCAGGTGCGTCGCCTGGGCCGCCATCGCCGCCTCGGCCGCCTCGACTTCCTCGCGGGTCTGGATGCGGACCGTCATCACGGTGCGGATCACCTCGTCCTTGATACGGTCCAGCATGCCGCTGAACAGCTCGAAGGCTTCGCGCTTGTACTCCTGCTTCGGGTTCTTCTGCGCATAGCCGCGCAGGTGGATGCCCTGGCGCAGGTGATCCAGTGCCGCCAGGTGTTCGCGCCAGTGGGTGTCCAGGCTCTGCAGCATGACGTTGCGCTCGAAGCCGCCGAAGGATTCGCGGCCGACCACTTCCACCTTGGCGTTGTACGAGGTCTCGGCCGCCTTCAGGACGCGCTCCAGGATATCGTCGTCGTTCAGGTTCGGATCCTCGGCCAGCATCTTCTGCAGCGGCACGTCCAGCGCCCACTCGGCCGACAGCACCGATTCCAGCGACTTGATGTCCCACTGCTCTTCCACCGATTCGGCCGGCACGTATTCGCGCACCAGGTCGGTGAACACGCCCACGCGCAGCGAGGCGATCAGCTCGGCCATGTCGCTTGACTCCAGCAGCTCGTTACGCTGGGTGTAGATCACCTTGCGCTGGTCGTTGGCGACGTCGTCGTACTCGAGCAGCTGCTTGCGGATGTCGAAGTTCCTGGCCTCGACCTTGCGCTGGGCGGTCTCGATCGAGCGGGTCACGATGCCCGCCTCGATCGGCTCGCCTTCCGGCATCTTCAGGCGGTCCATGATCGCGCGCACGCGGTCGCCGGCGAAGATGCGCAGCAGCGGATCGTCCAGGCACAGGTAGAAGCGCGAGGAACCCGGGTCGCCCTGGCGGCCCGAACGGCCGCGCAGCTGGTTGTCGACCCGGCGCGATTCGTGGCGCTCGGTACCGATGATGTGCAGGCCGCCCGCGCCCACCACGTGGTCGTGCAGCGACTGCCATTCGTCGCGCAGGGTCTTGGCCTGCGCGGCCTTGTCGGCCTCAAGCAGTTCGGCGTTGGATTCGATCAGCTGGATCTGCTTCTCGACGTTGCCGCCCAAAACAATGTCGGTACCGCGGCCCGCCATGTTGGTGGCGATGGTGATCATCTTCGGACGGCCGGCCTGGGCGATGATTTCCGCTTCGCGCGCGTGCTGCTTCGCATTGAGCACGTTGTGCGGCAGCTTGGCCTGGTTCAGGATGCCGGACAGCAGTTCCGAGTTCTCGATCGAGGTGGTACCGACCAGCACCGGCTGGCCGCGCTCGTAGCAGTCGCGGATGTCGCTCAACATCGCGTTGTACTTTTCTTCGGCCGACTTGTAGACCTGGTCCTGGCGGTCCTTGCGCTGCGACGGCTTGTTCGGCGGGACGACCACGGTTTCCAGGCCGTAGATCTCCTGGAATTCGTAGGCTTCGGTGTCGGCGGTACCGGTCATGCCGGCCAGCTTGCCGTACATGCGGAAGTAGTTCTGGAAGGTGATCGAGGCCAGGGTCTGGTTCTCGTTCTGGATGCGCACGCCTTCCTTGGCTTCCACGGCCTGGTGCAGGCCGTCCGACCAGCGGCGGCCGGTCATCAGGCGGCCGGTGAATTCGTCGACGATCACCACCTCATTGTTCTGCACCACGTAGTGCTGGTCCTTGTGGTACAGGACGTGGGCGCGCAGCGCCGCGTAAAGGTGGTGGATCAGGGTGATGTTGGCGGCGTCGTACAGCGAAGCGCCTTCCGGCAGCAGGCCCCACTGGGTCAGGATGCTTTCCGCCTTCTCGTGGCCGGCCTCGGTCAGCAGCACGGTGTGCGCCTTCTCGTCCTTGGTGTAGTCGCCCGGGACTTCGATCTTGCCCTTGCCGTCCGGCGTCTCTTCGCCGACCTGCAGCGTCAGCAGCGGCGGCAGGTCGTTCAGGCGGTGGTACAGGTCGGTGTGGTTCTCGGCCTGGCCGGAGATGATCAAGGGAGTGCGGGCTTCGTCGATCAGGATCGAGTCGACCTCGTCGACCACCGCGAAGTTCAGGCTGCGCTGCACGCGTTCGCGCACGTCGTAGACCATGTTGTCGCGCAGGTAGTCGAAGCCGAATTCGTTATTCGTGCCGTAGGTGATGTCCGAGGCGTAGGCGGTCTGCTTGCTGTCGTGGTCGAGTTGAGACAGGTTGACGCCGGTGGACAGGCCCAGCCAGCTGTACAGGCGACCCATCGACTCGGCATCGCGCTGGGCCAGGTAGTCGTTGACGGTAATGACGTGGACGCCCTTGCCCGACAGGCCGTTCAGGTAGACCGGCAGGGTCGCCATCAGGGTCTTGCCCTCGCCGGTGCCCATTTCCGCGATCTTGCCCTGGTGCAGGACCATGCCGCCGATCAGCTGCACGTCGAAGTGGCGCATCTTGAGCACGCGCCTGGCGGCTTCGCGGCAGACCGCGAAGGCTTCCGGCAGGATGTCGTCCAGGGTCGCGCCCTTGGCCAGGCGGTCCTTGAATTCCGGCGTCTTGGCCTGGAGTTCGGCGTCCGACAGCTTTTCCATCTGGGGCTCGAGCGCGTTGATCTGGCGCACGGTCTTTTGGTATTGCTTGAGCAGTCGCTGGTTACGGCTGCCGAAAATCTGGGTCAGGAATGACATTGCTGTGTTCTAGAAAATTACGCCGCAAAAAGAGCCAGGGGTGACTAGTACATACTACCCACCGCAGACCGCCTATGGCAAAAAGCTACTGATTTTATCATGCGATCCGGCCACACTTGGGGGCAATGGGCAGGATAACAAGCCTGCTGGACAGTAAAATGTTATCAAATTGCACCAAACCCCACGCTACTCCTGCATGCCGCCCGCGCATATGGTATGTTGGCGGCATTCGCTTCCCCTGTTTCCTTTCTTCTTTTCCGCAGTGCATATCTACGGTACCAAAAACCGCCAGACCTCGATCGTCGCGACCGACTTCCTGCGCAAGAACGAACGCATGGCCAGCCTGCTGCCGGCCGCGATGCGCATGGCCCGGCTGCAGTCCGACTGCGCCGCGATCCTGCCTGTCATGGCCGGCAATACCGACGTGATCTCTTTCCAGGACGGGGTGCTGGTGCTGGCCGTGCCGAGTTCCGCGGTGGCCGCGCGCATGAAGCAGATGCTGCCCAAGCTGCAGTCCGCGCTGGCGCAGCGCGGCTGGGCGGTGGAAACGGTGAAGCTGAAGGTGCAGGTGGCGCGCGCCATGGCTGAAGACAAGCCGCAGCCGCGCGTCCTGGCACTGCCGACGACGGCGGTGCAGGCCTTCGAGGAACTGGCGGAATCGCTCGACGACAGCAGCCAGAACAAGGACCTGGTGGCCGCCCTGCGCCGGCTGGCCGAAAAACGCCGCTAGCGCCGCGGCAGCCGGCAGCCGGTTCCTGCCCCGCCCCGCCCGCGCACCCCTGGATGCGCGCCGCGTCTTACATCTGCGCCCATTCGCGCGTCATTTGCCGCAGATAGGACGGCGGCGCCTCGCTCAAGGAATCGAACTCCACCCACTCGTAGGCATCGGGCGTCGCCAGCAGCTTGCGCAGCAGCTCGTTGTTCAGCGCGTGGCCCGACTTGTGGGCCGTGTAGCTGGCCAGCAGCGGGTGGCCGACGATGTACAGGTCGCCGATCGCGTCCAGGATCTTGTGGCGCACGAATTCGTCCTCGTAGCGCAGGCCGTCCGCGTTCAGGATGCGGTATTCGTCCATCACGATCGCGTTTTCCAGCGAGCCGCCGCGCGCCAGGCCCAGGCCGCGCAGGGTTTCCACGTCCTGCATGAAGCCGAAGGTGCGCGCGCGCGCCACGTCGTGCACATAGGAGACGTCGCCGAAATCGACGGCGGCGCGCTGCATGGTGCCGTCCACCGCCGGGTGGTTGAATTCGATGAAGAAGTCGAGCTTGAAGCCGTCGTAGGGCGACAGGCGCGCCCACTTTTCGTTCTTGCCTTCGCCCTGGCGGATCTCGACGTCCTTCAGCACGCGGATGAAGCGCTTCGGCGCATCCTGCTCTTCCAGGCCGGCCTGCTGCAGCAGGAACACGAAGGAGGCGGCCGAGCCGTCCATGATCGGGATCTCCTCGGCCGTCACGTCCACGGTCAGGTTGTCGATGCCGAGGCCGGCGCAGGCCGACATCAGGTGTTCGACGGTGGACACGCGCGCCCCGTCCTTGATCAGGACCGTGGCCATGCGGGTCTCGCCAACCACGTCGGCCGCGCTCGGAATGGCCACGACCGGGTCATAGTCGACACGGCGGAAGGTGATGCCGGCGCCGGGCGGGGCCGGACGCAGGGTCAGTTCGACCTTGGTGCCCGAGTGCACGCCCACACCGGTGGTGCGCACGACCTGTTTGATGGTTCGTTGTTTCAGCATCCGCCGATTATAGCCCAGCGTCCCGGCCGTCGCTGACGCCGGCCGCACACTAGGGGTGATCCGATTCGACGTGCACTTTTTCGTGGCGGATCAGATACAGGCCGCTGCCGATGATGATCGCGGCGCCCACCACGGTCCAGCCATCGGGCAGGGTGTGCCACAGCAGCCAGTCAAGGCCGACCGCCCAGGCCAGGGCCGTGTATTCGAACGGGGCGACACTCGAGGCATCGCCCCGGGCGAAGGCTTCGGTGATCGCCAGCTGGCCGATGAAGCCGGTAAGCGCCAGCGCCAGCAGCAGCGGCAGGTCGCCCATGCGCATCCCTACCCAGCCGGGCGCGGCCAGCAGGCTGGCGCCGACCGCCATCATGAGCATCAGCCAGAACACCATGTATTCGCTGCGGTCGGTGCGCGCCAGGATGCCCACCGTGATCGCCGAGATCGCGTACATCGCGGCCGCCCCCAGCACCGCAAGGCCGCCGATGGTCAGGAACCCCGCGCCGCTCGGGCGCAGCACCACCAGCACGCCGCACAGGCCGACGCCGATGGCGATCCAGCGCGCCCGGTCGACGCGCTCCTTCAGGAACCACACCGAGAGCGCCGTGATAAGGGCGGGCGCGATGAAGAAGATCGTGTAGGCCTCGGCCAGCGACAGCTGGCGGATGCCGAAGGCGAAGAAGGCCAGCATCGCGATGCCGAGCACCGCGCGCAGGATGTGCAGCGGCCAGCGGATGCGGAACACGCCGCCGTAACCGGCCTTGAGGCCGACATAGAGCGCCACCAGCGGCAGCGATGTGAGCGAGCGCAGCGCGGCCACCTGGATCGCCGGGTAGCGCTGGGACAGCATCTTCATCACCGTGTCCATCAGCGCGAACATGAACACGGCCAGCACCATCGCGTAGATGCTGTAGAGATTGCCGGCGGGTCGTTTCAGGAGCATGGCGATCAAACGTTCAAGGACAAAAAAACGGCGCCGTGGCGCTCATGCCGTTCAGTGAAGTGGGCGTAGGGTGGGCGGCTACGCCGCCCACGCGGTGATAGGTAGCCGATGGAAAGCCGTACGCGATGATTTCGCAGCTGGTTGACCGCGTGGGCGGGAATCTAGTCCACTGGACTAGATTCCCCCGCCCACCCTACAAATACTCCCAGCACTGCTTAACTGAACGTCATGAGCGCCTTGGCGCCGTTTGCAGTAGTGCGGCTGATTAGCCCAGCTGTTCCAGCATCTTCTCGGCGCTCGAGACTTCGAAGCCGCTGGTTTCCACGTTCAGCGCCTTGACCACGCCGTCTTCGACCAGCATCGAGTAGCGCTTGCAGCGGGTGCCCATGCCGTGCTTCGAGAAGTCGGCGTCCAGGCCCAGAGCCTTCGAGTAGTCGCCGTTACCGTCGGCCATCATGCGCACGATGCCGGTGGCCTTCTGGTCGCGGCCCCAGGCGCCCATCACGAAGGCGTCGTTCACCGAGATGCACCAGATCTCGTCCACGCCCTTGGCCTTGAGGGCCTCGGCGTGCTTCACGTAGCCCGGCACGTGCTGGGCCGAGCAGGTCGGGGTGAAGGCGCCCGGCAGGCCGAAGATCACGATCTTCTTGCCCTTGGCGAGTTCGGTGACCTGGAAAGTGTTCGGGCCGAGCGAGCAGCCTGCGGTTTCGGTTTCGATGAATTCCGACAGGGTGCCTTCCGGCAGGCGCTCGCCGATCTGGATGCTCATGGGGTGTACTCCTTGTTGTGTTTTGAGAATCCGACAATTATCGCCGATGTGGACCCGGTCTGCAGAAAGGCCGTTCATCGGGCGGCTTCGCCCACGACTCACGCGGCGCCCCAACGAAAAAGGCCAGCTCGCGCTGGCCTTCGGGAGTCCGGTCGGGACGACTCAGTCGGCCTGCTTGCGCAGGAAGGCCGGGATGTCGTAGGTCTCGACGCCGTTGCGCTGCATCGCCTGCACCTGCTCGGAGGCCTGCTCGCGGCGCCACACGGCCGGCTGCTTCATGCCGCCCATGGCGTCGCCGCCGGCCTGGCCCATGGTCAGGCCGCCCGCCACGGTGGTGGCGCCTGCCATCATCGGGGCATTGTAGGTGCCGGTCTTGAGCATCTGCTGCGGCTGCACCAGCTGCATCTTCTTGTTCTTGCCCAGGCCGGTCGCGACCACGGTCACGCGCAGCTCGTCGCCCATCGACTCGTCGTAGGCGATGCCCTGTGCGATCGAGGCGTCCGGTGCGGCGAACGCGCGCACGGCAGCCATGACTTCCTTGATCTCCTTGCCCTTCAGGCCGCGCGAGGCGGTGACGTTGACCAGCACGCCCTTGGCGCCCGACAGGTCGATGCCGTCCAGCAGCGGCGAAGCCACGGCCTGCTCGGCGGCGATGCGCGCGCGGTCCACGCCCGAGGCGGTCGCGGTGCCCATCATGGCCTTGCCCTGCTCGCTCATGATGGTCTTCACGTCGTTGAAGTCGACGTTGATGTGGCCCGGCACGTTGATGATCTCGGCGATACCGGCGACGGCGTTATTCAGGACGTCGTCGGCGTGCTTCATCCAGTCCAGCATCGATTCGTCTTCGTAGATGTCTTCCAGCTTTTCGTTCAGGATGACGATCAGGGAATCGACGTGCTTGGTCAGTTCTTCCAGGCCCGCCTCGGCGACCTGCATGCACTTGTCGCCTTCGTAGGAGAACGGCTTGGAGACCACGGCCACGGTCAGCGCGCCCATGGACTTGGCCACTTCGGCCACGATCGGCGCGGCGCCGGTGCCAGTGCCGCCGCCCATGCCGGCGGCGATGAAGACCATGTGCGCGCCGCGCAGCGCATCCTCGATGCGCGAACGCGACTGCTCGGCCAGCTGGCGCCCCACTTCCGGACGCATGCCGGCGCCCAGGCCGGACTCGCCGATCTGGATGATGTTGTTGGCGCTCGATACCGCCAGCGCCTGCGCATCCGTGTTTGCGGCGATGAACTCGACACCGGACACACCCCTGTTGATCATGTGCTGAACCGCGTTGCCGCCAGCGCCGCCGACGCCGACAACTTTGATAACGGTCCCCAGTGCTGCGTTATCGACCATATCGAACTCCATGTGAACTCCCAATATTCAAGATGCCGCCCCGTTTCGGCACGGTGCCAGGCCCCTGGCAACGCGGTGAAACCGGAAGTAGCGATTGTATTTAAAAAATCTTTACCCGTGAACGTTTTGTTGCAGCCGTACTAAAAAAATTCGTGCCCTGCGCCCTGCCTGCTTCCCTGCCCCGCTGTTACCCCGCTTCTGCTTCAGAAATTCCCAGCTATCCATTCCTTCATGCGCTGCCAGACCGCCTTCACCGAACCGTCCTGGCGCGTCACGATGTGCCCGCGCAGGTACTGCTTCTTCGCTTCCAGCAGCAGGCCGAGCACCGTGGCGTAGCGTGGGCTGCGCACGACGTCGGCCAGCTGGCCGCGGTAGTCCGGCGTGCCCAGGCGCGCCGGCTTCAGGAAGATGTCCTCGGCCATCTCGATCATGCCCGGCATGATCGAGCTGCCACCGGTGAGCACGATGCCCGACGAGAGCACGCCCTCGTAGCCCGATTCGCGCACCACCGTGTGCACCATCGCGAACAGTTCCTCGACGCGCGGCTCGATCACGGCCGCCAGCGCCTGGCGCGACAGGGCGCGCGGTCCGCGGTCGCCCAGTCCCGGCACCTCGAGCGTCTCGCCCGGGTCGGCCAGCACCTGCTTGGCCACGCCGTAGCGGATCTTGATGTCCTCGGCTTCGCCGGTCGGGGTGCGCAGCGCCATCGCAATGTCGCTGGTGATCTGGTCGCCGGCGATCGGCAGGACCGCGGTGTGGCGGATCGCGCCATCCGAATACACGGCGATGTCGGTGGTGCCGCCGCCGATGTCGATCAGGACCACGCCCAGTTCCTTTTCGTCGGTGGTCAGGACGGCGTCGGCCGAGGCAATCGGCTGCAGGATCAGGTCGGAGACCTCGAGCCCGCAACGGCGCACGCACTTTACAATATTCTGGACCGCGGACACCGCACCGGTGACGATGTGCACGCGCACTTCGAGGCGGATGCCGCTCATGCCGATCGGCTCGCGCACGTCTTCCTGGTTGTCGACGATGAATTCCTGCGGCACGGTGTGCAGCAATTGCTGGTCGGTCGGGATGTTGACCGCCTTGGCGGTCTCGATCACGCGCGCCACATCGGTGGCGGTGACTTCCTTGTCCTTGATCGCCACCATGCCGCTCGAATTGAACGAGCGGATATGGCTGCCGGCGATGCCAGCATAGACATTGCGGATCTTGCAGTCGGCCATCAGCTCCGCTTCCTCGAGCGCGCGCTGGATCGACTCGACGGTGGCCTCGATGTTCACGACCACGCCCTTCTTCAATCCTTTCGACTCGTGCTGACCGAGGCCGATCACCTCGTGGCGTCCGTCGGACATCACTTCGGCCACCACCGCCACCACCTTCGAGGTGCCGATGTCGAGGCCGACGATCAGGTTCTTCGCGTCTTTTGTCATTGCTGTTGCCTGCTTATGTGTGCTTGGTTGTTTTGTTGGTGGTTTGATTCGGTTTCTTCCTGGCCGGCTTCACAGGCTTGGTGGCGTCCTCCGGCACCGCCAGGGCCGCCGAGGACAGCGCCAGGCCGTTCGGATAGCGCATGTCGATGGTATCGATGCGCCCTTCCTGCAGCCGCGCGACCAGTTGCGGGTAGACGCCCACCAGCCGCTGCACGCGCTTCTTCAGCGTGTCCCGGTCCTGCTCGCGGCCCAGGGCCACGCTCATGCCATTGTCCAGCTTCACGGTCCAGGCATAGCGCTCGGACAGCGACAGCGCCTGCGGCACCAGCTGGACCGGCGCGAACAGGGCGCGCAGCTCGGTGAAGCGGGCCAGCACATCCTTCTCGCTGCCGCGCGGGCCATCGAAGGCGGGCAGCTCGTGGTCGTCATCGGCCTCGGCCAGGTTGGCGGTGAACACGTCGCCCTTGACCGACAGCAGGCGGCCATCCTCGCCCCAGGTGCCGAGCGCCTCGTGCTCTTCCACCTCGACGATCAGGCCGTTCGGCCACTCGCGGCGCACCGTGGCGCGGCGCACCCAGGGCACGGTCTCGAAGGTCGCGCGCACCTGGTCCAGGTCGGTGGTAAAGAAATTCCCGCGGATCTTGCCGACCACCCCGTTGCGCACCGTGAGTTCGTTCACGTGGCGCAGCGGAATCTCGTACATGCTTTCCACCGTCACCGCGCGCAGCGAGAACATGGGGCGCTGCGACACCCACCACACGGCGGAACCGATACAGGCGAGCACCACCAGCGCCACCAGGGAACTGGCGGTCGCGTTCAGGGCTCGGACGTCATGCCACATGCGTCGTTATACCTTTGTCATCTTCAGGCGCGCCGATGCCAGGATCTCGAGGCACAGGTCTTCGTAGCTGATCCCCAGCGCGCGCGCCGCCATCGGCACCAGCGAGTGCGAGGTCATGCCGGGCGAGGTGTTCACTTCGAGCAGGAAGGGACGCATGTCCGATTCGCGCACCAGCACGTCGATCCGGCCCCAGCCCTCGCAGCCGAGCGCGCGGTAGGCGTTCACCGCGTGGCGCTGGATTTCCTCGGAAAGTAGCGGGTCCAGCTGCGCCGGGCAGTGGTACCGGGTGTCGTCGGTGAAGTATTTGTTCTGGTAGTCGTAGTTGCCTTCCGGGGCCACGATCTCGACGATCGGCAGCGCGCGCGCATTGGCGCCGGTGCCCAGCACGGCCACGGTGAACTCGCGGCCGGTGACGAATTCCTCGGCCAGCACCACGGCGTCGAAGCCGGCCGCCAGCTCCACGGCGGCCTTCAGTTCCTCGGCCTGGCTGACCTTGGTGATACCGATGGTCGAGCCCTCGAGCGGCGGCTTGACGATCAGCGGCAGGCCGAGCGAGACCAGCACCTCGTCCAGGTCGGTGCCCGGCTCGATCGCGATGTAGTCCGGGGTCGGGATGTGGTCGAACTTCCAGATCTTCTTGGTGGTGATCTTGTCCATGCCGACGCTGGACGCCATCACGCCGCTGCCGGTGTAGGGAATGCCGAGCTGCTCGAGCGCGCCCTGCAGGCTGCCGTCTTCGCCGTAGCGGCCGTGCAGCGCGATGAACACGCGATCAAAGCCTTGCGCGGCCAGTTCGGCCAGGCTCTGGGTGCCCGGGTCGAAGGGGTGGGCGTCCACGCCGCGGCTCCTGAGTGCTTCCAGCACGCCGGTGCCGGACATGATCGACACCTCGCGCTCGGCGGAGCGGCCGCCGAACAGCACGCCCACTTTCCCGAAGGATGCCGGGTCGACGCTTGCGGTGCCCTTGGTCGTTGAAACGTTCACTTGTTTAAACCTTTGCAGTAGTCAGTTGGTGCGGGACGCCGCTGATCGAGCCGGCGCCCATGGTCATCACGACGTCGCCGTCGCGCGCCACATTCAGGATGGCGGCCGGCATATCGGCGATCGCCTCCACGAAAATCGGTTCCAGCTTGCCGCCGGTGCGCAGTGCGCGCGCCAGGGCGCGGCCGTCGGCGGCCACGATCGGCGTCTCGCCGGCCGGGTAGACCTCGGCCAGCAGCAGCACGTCCGGCGTGGCCAGCACTTTCACGAAGTCCTCGAACAGATCGCGCGTGCGGCTGTAGCGGTGCGGCTGGAAAGCCAGCACCAGGCGCCGGCCCGGGTAGGCGGCGCGCGCGGCGGCCAGGGTCACCTCGGTTTCGACCGGATGGTGGCCGAAGTCGTCGACCAGGGTGAAGCTGCCGCCGCCGGGAATCGCGACCTCGCCGTAGCGCGTGAAGCGGCGGCCGACGCCGCTGAAGTCCTGCAGGCCGGCATTCGTCGCTTCGTCGGAAATACCGATCTCGCGCGCGATCGCGATCGCCGAGCAGGCGTTCAGGACGTTGTGCATGCCCGGCTGGTTCAGCACGAAGCGGGTGTCCGGATAGCCCTGCTGGCGCACCGTGAAGTGCATCTGCACGCCGTCCGCATAGGCGTCGAGGGCGCGCACTTCCGCTTCCTCCGAAAAGCCGTAGGTGGTGACCGGCTTGGTCACCTGGGGCAGGATGGCTGCGACGTGCGGATCATCGATGCACAGCATGGCGCGGCCGTAGAACGGCAGGCGGTGGGTGAAGTTCACGAAGGCCGCCTTGAGCTTCTCGAAATCGTGCTCGTAGGTGTCCATGTGGTCGGCGTCGATGTTGGTGATCACCTCGATCATCGGCGTCAGGTTCAGGAACGAGGCGTCCGACTCGTCGGCCTCGGCCACGATGTAGTCGCCCGAGCCCAGCTTGGCGTTGGCGCCGGCCGCCGTCAGGCGTCCGCCGATCACGAAGGTCGGGTCCATGCCGCCCGCGGCCAGTACCGAGGCCACCAGGCTGGTGGTGGTGGTCTTGCCGTGGGTGCCGGCAATCGCGATGCCGCGTTTCAGGCGCATCAGTTCACCCAGCATGATCGCGCGCGGCACTACCGGCACCTTGGCGGCGCGCGCTGCCATCACTTCCGGATTCGCTTCATTGACGGCGGTCGAGGTCACGACCACGTTGGCACCAAGCACGTGCTCGGCCGAGTGGCCGGTAAACACGCGCGCGCCGAGCTCCGCCAGGCGCTGGCTGGCCGCATTGCTGGCCAGGTCCGAACCCGAGACCTTGTAGCCCAGGTTGAGCAGCACCTCGGCGATGCCGCTCATGCCGCTGCCGCCGATGCCGACGAAATGGATGTTCTTGATCTTGTGTTTCATGCCTTGTTGCCCATTGCGGCCAGTGCCTCCAGTTCGCGCGCGATCGCCTCGTTGGCATCGCGCTTGCCTACCTTGTACGCCGCCTGCGCCATTGCCAGGCAATCGCTGCGGCGCGTCTGCAGCAGGCTGGCCAGCCGCCGCGGATCCAGTTCTCCCTGCGGCAGGTGGACGGCCGCGCCCTGTTCCTGCATCCAGACCGCGTTGTCGCGCTGGTGGCTGGTGGTGCTGGCGACGAACGGCACCAGCACGCTGGCCACGCCGGCCGCCGTCAGTTCCGACACGGTGATGGCGCCGGCGCGGCAGATCACCAGGTCGGCGTCCGCGTAGGCGGCCGCCATGTCGTCGATGAAGTCGACCACGTTCGCCTGTACCCCGGCCGCCGCGTAGGCGGCGCGCAGGTCGGCGATGTTCTTCTTGCCCGACTGGTGGGTCACGAGGGGGCGCATGCCGGCGTCGATCAGGGCGAGCGCGGCCGGCACGCTGTCGTTCAGCACTTTCGCACCCAGGCTGCCGCCAACGACCAGCACGCGCAGCGGGCCGCCGCGGTCGGCAAAGCGCGCGGCGGGCAGCGGCAGGTCGAGGATCTGCTGGCGCACCGGATTGCCTGTGACCACCGCCTTGCCGGCCGCTGCGCCGAAGTCGGCCGGGAAGCCGAACAGCACCCGGCTGGCGATCGGGGCCAGGGTCTTGTTCGACAGCAGCAGGGCCGCGTCGGCATTGACCAGGGCCAGCGGAATATTGCGCGTCTTGGCCATCATCCCGCCCGGCACGGTCACGTAGCCGCCCATGCCCAGCACCACGCTCGGCTTGCGCTGGCCGAGATAGCGGCGGCAGGCGGCAAACGCGCCCAGCATCTTGAAGGCGCCCCGGATGGTGTGGCCCAGGCCCTTGCCGCGCAGGCCGGCGAAGTCGATGCTGTCCATCGCGATGCCGGCTTTCGGCACCAGTTCGGTCTCCATGCCGTGCGCGGTACCCAGCCAGGACACTTCCCAGCCGCGCGCGCGCATGGTCTGGGCGATCGCGATGCCGGGGAAGATGTGGCCGCCGGTGCCGGCCGCCATGATCATGAGTTTCTTCCTCGCTTGTGTACTCATGATCGGCCCCCGCGCATGCGCACCCGGTTCTCGTAGTCGATCCGCAGCAGGATCGCCAGGCCGACGCAGTTGAACAGCACGCCCGAGCCGCCAAAGCTCATCAGGGGCAGGGTCAGGCCCTTGGTCGGCAGCAGGCCCAGGTTCACGCCCATGTTGATGAAGGTCTGGGTCCCGATCCAGATGCCGATGCCTTTCGCCACCAGGCCGGCGAAGGTCTGGTCGAGGGCGATGGCCTGGCGGCCGATGTCGAAGGCGCGCTTGACCAGCCAGTAGAACATCGCGATCACGACGAGCACGCCGGCCAGGCCGAGTTCCTCGCCGATCACGGCCATGATGAAGTCGGTGTGCGCTTCCGGCAGGTAGAACAGTTTTTCCACGCTGCCGCCCAGGCCCACGCCGAAGAACTCGCCGCGCCCGAAGGCGATCAAGGAGTGCGTCAGCTGGTAGGCCTTGTCCAGCGCATTGCCCTCTTCCCAGGGATCGAGGTAGGCGAACATGCGCGCGCGGCGGAACGGAGACAGTGCGATGATGGCGCTGAAGATCAGCACCAGCAGCGCGCCGATGCCGCCGAACCAGACGATGTTGATCCCGCCCAGGAACAGGATGCCCATGGAGATGCAGACGATCACGCCGAAGGCGCCGAGGTCGGGCTCCATCAGCAGCAGGCCGCCGACCAGGCCGATCGCCACCATCATCGGCAGGAAACCCTTGGTCAGCTTGTGCATGTATTCCTGCTTGCGCACCGTGAAGTCGGCCGCGTACAGCACCGCCGCGATCTTCATGATCTCGGACGGCTGCAGGTTCATGACCTTCAGCGGCAGCCAGCGGCGTGCGCCGTTCACCGACACGCCCAGCCCCGGGATCAGGACCAGGGCCAGCAGGAACAGGGTGCCGATGAACATCATCGGCGCCCACTTCTGCCACACGGCGACCGGCACCTGGAAGGCGACGGCGGCAGCCGCCATCGAGACCGCGATGTACATCATCTGGCGGTACAGGAAGTATTCGTTCTTGTCGTTCAGGTAGGCGAACTTGGGCGAATCGGGCAGCGCGATCGAGGCCGAGTACACCATGACCAGGCCGAACATCATCAGGAGCACGGTCACCCACACCAGCGGCTGGTCGTAGTCCATCATCTTCGACGGCCGGGTGCGCGCGGCGATGCTGGCATCGCTCGCCGAACCGGAAAATTTGAAAGGCAGCTGGAAGGCCATCAGATGTCCTGCCCCTTTTCCAGCGCCACGTCGCGCACGGCATCGACGAAGACCTGCGCGCGGTGCGCGTAATTGGTGAACATGTCGAGGCTGGCGCAGGCCGGCGAGAGCAGCACCGCGTCGCCCGGGCGCGCCAGGCCGGCGGCGCGGTGCACCGCTTCGGGCAGGCCCGGCAGGTCGAACACGGGCACGCCGGTCGGCGCGATCGCGGCCCGCACCAGCGGCGCGTCGCGGCCGATCAGGAGCACCGCGCGCACATGGCGCGCGCTCGGTGCGGCCAGCGGGGCGAAGTCCTGGCCCTTGCCGTCGCCGCCTGCGATCAGGAGGATCTGCTGGTCTTCGCCGGTGAAGGCTTTGCCGAGGCCCTCCAGCGCGGCCACGGTGGCGCCCACGTTGGTGCCCTTGCTGTCGTCGTAGTAGTCGACGCCGTCGATGGTCGCCACCAGTTCCACCCTGTGCGGCTCGCCCGCATACTCGCGCAGGCCGTGCAGCAATGGCGCCAGCGGCAGGCCGCAGGCGCGGCACAGGGCCAGGGCCGCCAGCGCGTTGGAAGCATTGTGCAGGCCGCGGATCTTCAGCGCGTCGGCCGGCATCAGGCGGTTGACCGCGGTTTCCACCGGCGGCGCAGCTTCGCCCTTCTTCAGTTTCTTCGGCGGCTCGCTGTCGAGGGCGACCGCATTGGCCAGCCACAGCACGCCGCGTTCGCTCACCAGGCCGAAGCTGTCGGCATCCTGCGGTTCGCCGGTGCCGAAGGTGACGCTGGGGGCGTCGGGCGCGGCCATGCGCATCACGATCGCGTCGTCGCGGTTCAGCACGCGTACCGTGCCGGCCCCGAAGATGCGCGCCTTGTCCGCCGCGTAGGCCTCCATGCTGCCATGCCAGTCGAGGTGGTCCTGTGTCAGGTTCAGCACGGTGGCGGCATCGGCCCGCAGGCTGAAGGTGGTGTGCAGCTGGAAGCTGGACAGCTCCAATACCCAGGCCTGCGGCAGCGCGTCGCTATCGAGGCATTCGCGCAGCACGTCGAGCGCGGCCGGGCTGATGTTGCCGGCCACGCGCGTGGACAGGCCGGCGCGGCGGCACAGCAGGCCGGTCAGGCTGGTGACGGTGGTCTTGCCATTGGTACCGGTGATCGCGATGACTTTCGGCGCATAGCCCTTGTCTGCGCGCAGCCGGGCCAGGGCCTGGGCGAACAGCTCGATCTCGCCCCACACCGGCACCCCGCGCGCCGCCGCCGCCGGGATCAGCGCGGCCAGCTCGCGCCCGGGGGCCAGGCCCGGGCTGACGGCGACGAAGTCGGTGCCATCGAGCAGCGCGGGGCCGAAGACGCCCGATGCGTCGGCGGCCATGAACTGCGCATTCGGCACCGCCTGGCGCAGCGCGAACAGGCGCTGCGGCTCGGTACGCGTGTCGGCCACGCGCACGCGCGCGCCGCAGCGCGCCAGCCACTGCGCCATCGCCAGCCCGGACTCGCCCAGGCCCAGCACCAATGCGGATTTGCCTTCGTAGTTCATTCTCTTCTTCGCAGCTTCAACGCAGTTTCAACGTAGACAGGCCAACCAGCACCAGCATCATCGTCACGATCCAGAAGCGGACCACGACCTTGGTTTCCTTCCAGCCCTTCTGTTCGAAATGGTGGTGCAGCGGCGCCATCAGGAACACGCGGCGGCCGGTGCCATAGCGCTTCTTGGTGTACTTGAACCATGCCACCTGGATGATCACCGACAGGGTCTCGGCCACGAACACGCCGCCCATGATGAACAGCACGATTTCCTGGCGCACGATGACGGCGATGGTGCCGAGCGCGCCGCCCAGCGCCAGCGCGCCGACGTCGCCCATGAACATCTGCGCCGGGTGGGCGTTGAACCAGAGGAAGGCCAGGCCCGCGCCCGCCATCGCGCCGCAGAAGATCAGCAGTTCGCCGGCACCCGGGATGTAGGGGATGAACAGGTATTTCGAGAAGGTCGCGCTGCCGGTGAGATAGGCGAACAGGCCGAGGGCGCCGCCCACCATCACGGTCGGCATGATGGCCAGGCCATCCAGGCCGTCGGTGAAGTTCACCGCGTTCGAGGAGCCCACGATCACGCAATAGGTCAGCGCGATGAAGCCCCACACGCCCAGCGGGTAGCTGATCGACTTGAAGAAGGGAACGATCAGGTCGGCCTTGGGCGGCAGGGTCATCGAGAAGCCCGACTGCACCCAGGCGTAGAACAGCTGCAGCACTTCCCAGGGGTTGGCAGCCGAGACCGAGAACGCCAGGTACAGGGCCGAGGCGATGCCGATCAGCGACATCCAGAAGTATTTCTCGCCCGAGCGCATGCCCTCCGGGTCCTTGTAGACCACCTTGCGGTAGTCGTCGACCCAGCCGATGGCGCCGAAGCCCATGGTCACCACCAGCACCGGCCAGATCAGGCGGTTCGACAGGTCGCACCACAGCAGGGTCGAGATGCCGATCGAGATCAGGACCAGCACGCCGCCCATGGTGGGGGTGCCGTGCTTGGCCAGGTGGGTCTGCGGGCCATAGGTGCGCACCGCCTGGCCGACCTTCAGGGCGGTCAGCTTGCGGATCACGGCCGGACCGCACAGCAGGCCGATGCTGATCGCGGTAATGGTGGCGAACACGGCGCGGAAGGTGATGTAGTTGAACACGCGCAGCGGACCGAGATAGTCCTGGAAGTATTGGGCGAGCCAGAGAAGCATGTCAGTGGGCGTCTTTCTTGATGGTTTGTCCGGTCAGGTGCTGGACCACGCGCTCCATCTTCATGAAGCGCGAGCCCTTCACCAGCACAGTTGCACGCGTATTGCCGCCCAGTGTTTGATCCAGTGCTGCCAATAATTCGTCGAACTGCTCGTAGTGCCGTGCTCCCGACGCGCGCATGTGGCGCGCCAGTTCGCCAGTGGCGAGCACGTGTTCGATGCCCTGCTGCCGCGCATAGGCACCGATTTCTTCGTGAAACTCTTTTCCCTGCGTGCCGACTTCGCCCATGTCGCCCACCACCAGGATGCGCGGCGGGGCATACGCCGCCAGCACGTCGATCGCGGCGCGCATCGAGTCGGGGTTGGCGTTGTAGGTGTCGTCGATGACGGTGGCGCCATTCGCGGCCTGCCTGCGCTGCAGGCGCCCGCCGACCGGCGCGAAGTTCTCGAGGCCGCGCACGATGGCCTCGACCGGGATGCCGGCCGCCAGCGTGCAGGCGATTGCCGCCAGTGCGTTGCGCACATTGTGCTCGCCGGCCGCGGCCAGCTTGACGCCGAAGTTCTCCCCGCGCGCCCGCACCTGCAGCGCGTTGCCAAAGCCGGTGGAGGCATAGCGCGCGCTCACGTCGCAGCCGGCGTCCAGGCCGAAGGTCAGCACCTCGCACCTGGCCAGCGCGCGCCACAGATCCGTATAGGTGTCGTCGCCCGGGAACACGGCCACGCCGTGGTCCGGCAGCGCCGCCAGCACGGCGCCGTTCTCGCGCGCCACCGCTTCCACCGTGTGCATGAATTCCTGATGCTCGCGCTGGGCGTTGTTGACCATCGCCACCGTGGGCGCGGCGATCGCCGCCAGGCGCGCGATCTCGCCCGGGTGGTTCATGCCCATTTCGATCACGGCCGCGCGCTGCGCGCCGTTCAGGCGGAACAGGGTCAGCGGCACGCCGATCTCGTTGTTCAGGTTGCCCTGGGTGGCCAGGCGCGCGTCCTCGCCGAAGGCGGCGGCGAGGATGGACGCGATCATTTCCTTGACCGTGGTCTTGCCGTTCGAGCCGGTCACGCCGATCACGGGAATGGCGAAATGGGCGCGCCAGAAATGGGCGATGCGGCCCAGCGCCACCAGGGTGTCGGGCACCACGATGGCCGGCAGGGTCCAGTCGTTTGGCACCGTGTGCACGACGGCGGCGGCCACGCCGCGTCCGGCGACCTGGCCGAGGAAGTCGTGGGCATCGAAGTGTTCACCCTTCAGGGCCACGAACAGCGCGCCGGCGGGCGCGGTGCGGCTGTCGGTGGACACGCCTTCAAAGGCGGCATCGGCGCCCACCAGGCGTGCGCCCGGGATCGCGGCCAGCAGTTGGGCGAGCGTCGCGCGCATCAGTGCGTCCTCATCATCGTGAGCCGGGCCGTCAATGCCAGCGCGGCGTGGTCGGCGTCGGAGAACGGAATCTTCCGGCCCTTGATTTCCTGGTAGGGCTCGTGGCCCTTGCCCGCCAGCAGGATCACGTCCTGCCGGCCGGCGTTCTTCACGGCCAGCAGGATCGCGGTGGCGCGGTCCTCGACCGTCTGCCATTGCTTGTCGATGCCGGCGACGATCTGGGCGATGATGCTGGCCGGCTCTTCGCTGCGCGGGTTGTCGCTGGTGACCACGATCTGGTCGGCCACCTGGGCGACGGCGCCCATCTGCGGACGCTTGCCGGGGTCGCGGTCGCCGCCGCAGCCGAACACGCACCACAGCCGGCCGCCGCGCTCGTCGGCCACCTGGCGCAGCGCTCCCAGCGTCTTTTCCAGCGCATCGGGCGTATGCGCGTAGTCGATCACGACCATCGGCGCATCCTGGCCGCCGATCTGCTGCATGCGGCCCGGGGCCGGCACCAGCGCCTCGATCGCCTCCAGCGCGGACTTGAACGCCACGCCCTTGGCCAGCAGCGCGCCCAGCACCGCCAGCGCATTGCTGACGTTGAAGTGGCCCACCAGGGCGGTCTTCACCAGGGCGCTGCCGGCCGGGGTATCGACCTGGAATTCGGTGCCGGCGTGGCGGCTGCGCAGGTTCGATGCGCGCAGGATGCGGACGCCGTCGATGGCCGGCTGCTCGGCCTCGCTGCGCAGGGTATAGCCGGTGAGCGGCAGCTGCGGGCGTTGCTGGCGCAGCCAGGCCGCCAGGCGCAGGCCGGCCGGGTCGTCCAGGTTCACCACGGCGTGGCCGAGGCCTTCCCAGGCGAACAGCTGGCGCTTGGCCGCTTCGTAGTTCTCCATGTCGCCATGGAAGTCGAGGTGGTCGCGTGTCAGGTTGGTGAAGACGGCGACGTCGAAGTGCATGCCGGCGGCACGCTCCTGCACCAGGCCGATCGAGGACACCTCGATCGCCAGCGCGCCCACTTCGCGGGCGCGCAGCTCGGAAAGTAGCTGGGCCAGCAGCACGGCGTCCGGGGTGGTGTAGCCGGTGGCGTCGAACTGCGGCTCGCCCTTGCCGTTGACGATGCCGACGCCGAGGGTGCCGATCACGGCGGCGGTCTCGCCGAGGCGCGCGAGCGCTTGTCCGGTCCACACCGCGCACGAGGTCTTGCCGTTGGTGCCGGTGACGCCCACGGTGAACATGGCGGCGTCCGGGTGCTGCAGCACGGCGTGCGCCAGCGGGCCCGCGTTCTGCTTCAGCCTGGCAACTCCCAGGTGCGCCACCGCGTGTGCGTCATCCCAGCTGTAGCCCTCTTCCTCGTACACCACGGCGGCGGCGCCGGCCGCGATGGCGGCCGCGATGTGGCGGCGCCCGTCCGAGGCCTCGCCCGGATAAGCGAAGAACACGTCGCCTTTGCTCACGCGGCGCGAGTCGGAAACGAGGCGGCCGCCCGGGGCGGCGGCGCGGATCCATTGGCAGATGTCGTTCAGGCCCATCGCCATCACAGGTTCTCCTCTACCGGTTCGTCCGAGATGATGATGTCGGTGATCGACGAGTCGGGCGGCACGTTCGCGGCCCGCAAGGCATTCGAGGCCAGGTCCGCGGCGGTCGGCGCCGCGACGCTGCCGCCGGTCCGGAGCGCCCCGCGCGGATTGTCGATCATGACCGCGATGATGAAGCGCGGCCTGGACATCGGCGCAATGCCGACGAAGTAGCCGATGTTGTCGGTCTTCGAGTAGCGGCCGTTGACGATCTTCTCGGCGGTGCCGGTCTTGCCGCCCACGCGGTAGCCGGCCACCTGGGCGCGCGTCGCGGTGCCGCCCGGCTCCACGACCGATTCCAGCATGGTGCGCACCTTGGCGGCGGTCGCGGGCGAGATCACCTGCTGGCCGACCGGCTCTTCGGTGACCTTCAGGAAGGACAGCGGAATGATGTCGCCGTCGCGCGCGAACACCATGTAGGAGCGCGCCAGCTGCAGCAGCGATACCGACAGGCCGTGGCCGAAGGACATATTGGCGTATTCGATCGGCTTCCACGACTTCCATGGACGCACGCGGCCGGCGACGGCGCCGGGGAAGCCGAAGCGCGGCGCCTGGCCGTAGCCGAGCTTGGTGTACAGCTCCCACATGTCCTTCGGTTCGAGCATCTGGGCGATCTTGACGGTGCCGACGTTCGAGGATTTCTGGATGATGCCGCTGACCGTCAGGGCGTCCTTCGGGTGCATGTCCCGGATCGGGCGCCCGCCCACGACGATGCGCCCGCCGGACGTGTCGAACACGGTGTCCGGGGTGATCTTCTTCTTTTCCAGGCCGAGCGCCACCGTGACCGGCTTGAGCGTCGAACCCGGCTCGAAGGTGTCGGTGATGACGCGGTTGCGCAGCTGGGCGCCGGTCAGCTTGGAGCGGTCGTTCGGGTTGTAGGTCGGGTAGTTGGCCATGGCCAGCACTTCGCCGGTGTGCACGTCCAGCACCACCGCGCCGCCGGCCTGGGCGTTGAATTTCTCGACCGCGTTCTTCACGCTCGTGAAGGCGATGTACTGCAGCTTGCTGTCGACCGACAGCGTCAGGTCCTTGCCCTCGTGCGGCTCGCGGAACATGCCCAGGTCCTCGGCGATGTGGCCGAGGCGGTCACGGATCACGCGGCGGCTGCCCGGTACGCCGTTCAAGGACTTCTGGTGGAACAGCTCCATGCCTTCCTGGCCCTTGTCCTCGACGTTGGTGAAGCCCACCATGTGGGTCATCACTTCGCCCTGCGGGTAGTAGCGCTTGTATTCCTTGCGGGTGTCGATGCCGTCGATCTTGAGCTTCTCGATCTTCTCGACCGCGCTCATCTCGACCTGGCGCTTGAGGTAGACGTAGCTGCGCTTCGGATCGAGCTTGGCGCGCAGTTCCGATTCGGGCATCTCGAGCAGGCGCGCCAGCTCCGGCAGCTTGTCGGTCGGTCCGGCCAGTACTTCCTTCGGGAAGGCGGCCACCGACTTGACCGGCAGCGAGGAGGCCAGCACCTGGCCGTTGCGGTCCATGATCTTGCCGCGCGCGGCCGGCAGCTCGACCAGGCGCTCGTAGCGGCTCTTGCCCTGCTTTTGCAGGAACTGGGTCGACACGCCCTGCAGCCACAGCGCGCGCGCGGCGAGCGCGGCGAAAGCGATGAACAGCACGAACAGCACCACGCGCGAACGCCAGCTCGGCACGCTCACGGCCAGCACCGGGCTCTTGCTGAAGGCGACGCCCCTGGACGCGGCGACGCGCGCCGTGCTGCGACGATCGACGCGGCTCGCGTTGCTGCTCATTGGGCGCCTTCCGTCAGGTATTGGGTACGGGCGGGGCTCAGCGGGGCCATGTTCAGGCTGGTGCGCGCGATCTGTTCGATGCGTTCGTTCTTGCCGAGGGTGGACTGGTCGAGCTGGAGCTGGCTCCAGTCAATCTCAAGCTGGCGCGCATGCTGGTTCAGGCGCTCGTATTCGATCAGGAGGTGGCGCGCCTGGTAGCGCGCGTTCACCACCGACAGCGCGCAGCCGACCACGGCGACCGTCAGCACGATGTTCAGCTTGACGCTCATGCCGGCGCCCCCGCTTTTGTCGCACCGAGGCGTTCGGCCACGCGCAGCACCGCCGAACGGGCGCGCGGGTTGGCCTCGACTTCCACGTCGGAAGGCTTGATCTTGGCGATCAGCTTCATCAGGGGCTGCGGCAGGTCGACCGCGCGGATCGGCAGCCGGCGGTCCGGCTGCGCCACCTTGGCCTTCGAGGCCAGGAACTGCTTGACCATGCGGTCTTCCAGCGAGTGGAAGCTGATCACCGACATGCGGGCGCCCGGCGCCAGCATGGCATAGGCCGCGTTCAGACCTGCTTCAAGGTCTTCAAGCTCTTGATTGATGAAAATCCGGATAGCCTGAAAGGTCCGGGTGGCCGGATCCTTGCCCTTTTCCCGGGTTTTGACCGCGTCTGCCACGATTGCGGCAAGCTCTCGTGTGGTCGAAATTGGCTGGATTGCGCGGCGAGCAACAATCGCCTTTGCAATCTGGAAAGCAAACCGCTCTTCTCCATAATCCCTTATCACCTTTTCCAGTTGTTGTTCCGGCGCGGTGGCCACCCATTCGGCCGCCGACATCCCGCGCGTGGTGTCCATGCGCATGTCAAGCGGGCCGTCCTGGCGGAAACTGAATCCGCGCGTCGCGTCGTCCACCTGGGGCGACGAAATGCCAAGGTCCAGCAGGATGCCGTCCACCTGGCCGATGCCGCGCGCGTCCAGCGCGTCATGCATCGTGGCAAAACTGTCGTGCACGATCGTAAAACGGGGGTCCTGCACTTCTTGCGCGGTCGCGATCGCCTGTGGATCCTTGTCGAAGGCGATCAGGCGCCCCTGGGGACCCAGACGCGACAGGATCAGGCGGCTGTGGCCGCCACGCCCGAAGGTGCCATCTATATAAGTACCGTTGACGCGCTCGCCGTTCAGGTCAAGCGCATCGACCGCTTCATCCAGCAGCACCGTGCGATGCTGGTATTCCATTGATCCAGGCACCGGCCTTGTTTCCGTCATCGGTGCCTCAGAAGGAGAAATTGGAAAGGACATCGGGCATGCCGCCAGCCACGGCCTCGGCTTCGCTTTCGGCAAGCTTGGCGGCATCCCAGATTTCGAAATGGGTGCCCATGCCCAACATCATGACTTCTTTCTCCAAACCCACGGCAGCGCGCAGCTCGGGCGAGATCAGCACCCGGCCAGCGCTGTCCAACTCGACATCGCAGGCGTTACCAAGGAAAATGCGCTGCCACGCCCTGGCCGACATTGGCCAGGCGGCGATCTGCTCGCGATGCTGTTCCCACACCGGACGCGGAAAGAACAGCAGGCAGCCATGCGGATGCTTGGTCAGCGTCATGCGGCCTTCGCACTGGAGCGCCAGGGCGTCACGGTGCTTGGCCGGAATCGACATCCGGCCCTTTGCATCGAGATTGATCGCTGACGCGCCCTGGAACACGTGTTTACCTAGCTTGGAGAATGAGCAATTTAGAATTTTTTGGCCGTTCGGGGTTCGGAAAACCTCCCACAAATCGACACTTTTTCACACTGTTTCCCACTTTATTGGAATCAAGATTGGTGGTCAAGCGAATTCACGCTTGGAAATCCTAATTTGTCTAATGAAACCAAGGACTTAGATGCAGTCATTAAGGCTTCGTCAAGGTAAAATGTCTC
>NZ_JAIWIA010000106.1 GCF_020176695.1 Massilia sp. MS-15
AGCTAAAACGTCTGCAGTAATCCAGGTTCTTGATGCTGCGGTTGAGCCTGAACGAAAGTTCAAGCCCCAACGATCTATTGTCGTTGTCCTCTCTGCGTTGGGCGCTTTATTTTTCGCAGTGATATGGGCATGGTATGTAGATAAAAAGGTGAAGCCAGTTTGACAGCAGCTGCACTCGGCATAGGATTAATTCCTTTGCGTTCGTTTCCGAGGAGCGGGTAAGTACGAACAAGTATCGCAGCCGCTAAATCGTCAATCGAAAATTGAGCAAAGCTGGTACGCAGAGGCGCTTGGGCCTGTCCCGGGCTGGCCCTTTGCGATGTTCGCACCGACGCCGGTTGGATGTGTGCGGTGAACCGCGATTAATGTTTCGGGAACTTGTCCCTTGGTCTCCTATCGATTTTTTGCCGTACCTCTAC
>NZ_JAIWIA010000107.1 GCF_020176695.1 Massilia sp. MS-15
TGCGGGCCCGGCCACCGCGCTTGCGTGCCGGCCTGTCCAGCTTGCGCGAACCCTTTTGTGATTCGAGGATGAACATCTCGTCCGCTTCGGCGATGCCGCTCAAGGTCTTGGGACGATCGTGCCTGGCCCGGTCGAGAAAGCGGTGGCGCCACCGGAAGGCCGTGTTGCGGTGTACGCCGACCTCCCTGGCGGCCTTGCGCACCGACTTCGATGCGAGCATCGTGTCCAGGTAGTCGAGCCACTTCTCCCGTAGCCGCAGGTGCGCCAGCGGTGTACCGCTCAGGTCGTTGTAGGTGCGGCCGCACGCACGGCAGCGGTAGCGCTGCAGACCGTTGGCCTGGCCATGCCGGTAGTAACGCTCGCAAGCGCAGGCAGGACAGCGGCGCTTGCCTTCCTTGACCTGGGCA
>NZ_JAIWIA010000108.1 GCF_020176695.1 Massilia sp. MS-15
GACGGTGTAGGTGAAGCTGTCGGTGCCGTTGTAGTTGGCGCCAGGGGTGTACGTATAGGTGCCGTCGCTTGCAATGATCACCGCGCCGTGGGCAGGATCGCTCGCCTTGGCGTAGGTCACCGTGTCGCCATCGGTATCGCTTGCCGCCGGCAGACTGCCAGACTTGACCATATCTTCAGCGGTAGTGAAGCTCGTGTTACCAGCCACCGGCAGGTCGTTCACCGGCGTGACAGTGACATTGACCGTATAGGTGTTGTTGCCGCCCTGGCCATCGCTGACGGTATAGGAGAAGCTGTCGGTGCCGTTGTAGTTGGCGCCAGGGGTGTACGTATAGGTGCCGTCGCTTGCAATGATCACCGCGCCGTGGGAAGGATCGCTCGCCTTGGCGTAGGTGACGGTGTCGCC
>NZ_JAIWIA010000021.1 GCF_020176695.1 Massilia sp. MS-15
TGTCTCCTAAATCAGTCACTTAGGAAACGGATTGAAGGTTGGACCTCACTTGTACAGACAATCTTTACGTTTGATCAAGATCACCTCTTGACGCGATTTTCTTTTTAGAAACATATTTTGCCGTGCCGAATTCCCGTGTGGGGCTTGGCGCGACTCAACCGAAAGCGTTAGGATCGAGCCAAGGCGCAGACCCATCAGCCCATGGCCCGCTCGGCCCGATGGCGCAGCCGGATCGGAGCGGGCCAGCCAAGGAGACAGCCGTGAGCATCGCACTTGCCCGCACCTGCGCGGTCTACGACCTGGCCGACGTCCAGGAAGCGCTGGACCGCAGCCGCGGCCGCTCCCCGGAACTCGAGGCGTTCTACGAACGCATGCTGGAGACCGGGGCCGACCGCTTCGTCACCCGGCCCTCGTCGGTCGCCGCGCTCGATCCCCTGTTCGAGGAGTGTCCGAATTTCGACGAAGTCCTGGACGACCTGGCGCGCTACCTGGCCCTGGCGCACGCGGGCGACCGCAGCTTCAATGTCATGCCGATCCTGCTGCTGGGCGGAGCGGGCGTGGGCAAGACCCATTTCGCGCGGCGCCTGGCGCGGGTGATGCAGACCGAATGCGAACTGATCAGCATGAACGCCTTGTCGGCCGGCTTTGTCATCACCGGCAGCTCGGCCAGCTGGCGCGGGGCCAAGTGCGGCAAGGTCGCCGAGCGCCTGGTGCGCGGCCAGTTCGCCAATCCCGTGATCGTGCTCGACGAAGTGGAAAAGGCGAGCGGCTCGACCCAGTCCGACCCGCTGGCCGCGCTTTACCAGCTGCTCGAGCCGGAGACGGCCAGCAGCTTCCGCGACGAGTTCATCGACGTCGAGATCGATGCCTCGCAGATCTTCTGGGTGCTGACCGCCAATTCGGTCGAAGGGATTCCGCACCCGCTGCTGAACCGCATGGCGGTGTACGAGGTGCCCGCGCCCACCCTGGAGCAGGCGGCCGGCATCGCCCAGCGCATGTACGCGGGGCTGCTGGACGAACTGAACCTGGCGGCTTTCGATCCGCGCCTGGGCGACGTGGTGCTGGATAAACTGGTGGGCATATCGCCGCGCGACCTGCGCAAGACCCTGCTCGATGGCCTGGGCCACGCGGTGGCGGCAGGGCGCGGACACGTGATCGCCGCCGACATCCGCCTCAAGCCGACGCCGGGCAAGGGACGGATCGGGTTCTGAAACCGGCCGCTAGCGCCGCGAGCCGCCGATGGGCTCGCCCTTCCACACGCAGATGAGGACCAGGAGCGCGGCCAGCCCGAACACCCAGGCCTCGAAATACCACACGTTGTGGGGCAGGATCAGCACGGCGCCGGCGAGCAGCAGCACGAAGAAGCCGATGAACACGACCCAGCCCTGCCAGGTGAGCGGCAGGCCCCAGCCCCAGCCATGCCCGGGCGGCTTGGCGGGGAACCAGTAGCGGGGCTGCGTCTTGTCCTTCATGTCTTTTCCCTTCGCGGCGTGCGTGCTTTCCCGGATGATGCCAGCGGCCAGGGCGACTAAAACTCTCCGATTGTCACTCGGTGGCCGCCAGGACCCGCGCGCCGCCCCGCTGCGCACCCAGGATGGCCCGTCCGGCGGCGAGGTCGCGCGCCAGCTGGCCCAGGAAGTAGCCATTGCACAGTCCGAGCAGGCCGCAGGCCGGCAGCGCGAAGCCGGCGCCGTCCGCCAGCTGCGGCCGTACCGCCTGCAGCACGGCGATCGCATACTTGACCACGAACACCGCCAGCATCATCCCGAGCGGCGCCCAGCTGCCGCGGATGCGCAGCGTGCCGGCCGCCTTGCCCGCCACGACACGGCTGCCGCCAAAGGTCCAGCGCTGCAGCCCGATGAGGGCGGCGCCCGCGAGCCAGGCGCCCATCGCCGCCGAACCGAGGCCGTAGCGCGCGCCGACCGATTGCAGCGCCAGCACCAGCATCACCAGCGGGATGATCGCCAGGCGCACGGGCGTGATGTCGCGCTCGCGCAGCGCCAGCACGCCGCGCAGCACCAGGAAGGCCAGGATGGCCCAGACGTAGGACGGGGTGTGGATGAGGATCTGCGACATGGAAGGCTCTCGCGGGTTTGGAATACGGGCAGTGTAGGCGGGCCGGGGGACGGGCAGCGGGCCTTGCGACAAAGGGCCGCCGCGCGGCGCGAACTGCATGCCGGCAGCGCCAGTTGCGCCAGGCCGGCCTAAGCCTGGTCCTGCGCCCAGCCCTTTGCGTGCGCGACCGCCCTGCCCCAGCGCGCCATCCGTTCGCTGCGCTCCTGCTCTCCCATCGCCGGCTCGAAGCGGCGCTCGACCTGCCACTGGCGCGCGATGTCTTCCCGGCTGTCCCAGTAGCCTACCGCCAGCCCGGCCAGGTAGGCCGCGCCCAGCGCCGTGGTCTCAAGGACGCGCGGGCGCAGCACCGGCACGCCCAGCAGGTCGGCCTGGAACTGCATCAGCAGGTCGTTGCGGGCGGCGCCGCCGTCGGCGCGGATCTCGGTGACGGCGCAGGCGGCATCCTTCTGCATCGCCACCAGCAGTTCCGCGCTCTGGTAGGCGATCGCCTCGACCGCCGCGCGCGCGATGTGGGCGCCGGTCGTCCCGCGCGTCATGCCGACGATGCTGGCGCGCGCATAGGGGTCCCAGTGCGGCGCGCCCAGGCCGGTAAAGGCCGGCACCAGCATCACGCCGCCGCTGTCCGGCACGCTCAGGGCCATGGCCTGCACGTCGGATGATTGCCGGATGATGCCCAGGCCGTCGCGCAGCCACTGCACGGTGGCGCCGCCCATGAAGACGCTGCCTTCCAGCAGGTAGTCGGTGGTCCCGGCGACCGTCCAGCCGACGGTGGACAGCAGCCGGTGCTGCGACACCGGCGGCGCCACCCCGGCGTGCATCAGCATGAAGCAGCCGGTGCCATAGGTATTCTTGACCAGTCCCTTGCGCTGGCAGGCCTGGCCGAAGGTGGCGGCCTGCTGGTCGCCCGCGATGCCGGCGATCGGCAGCGCCGCGCCGAACCAGTCCGCGGCCGCCAGGCCCACGACCCCGGAACTGGCGACGACTTCAGGCAGCACAGCCGGCGGGATATCGAACAGGTTGAGGAGCTCCGCGTCCCAGCGCAGGGTATGGATATTGAAGAGCATGGTGCGCGCGGCATTGCTGGTGTCGGTGACGTGGCGTCCGCACAGGCGGTACACCAGCCAGCTGTCGACCGTGCCGAAGGCGAGTTCGCCCCGCTCGGCGCGCGCGCGCGCGCCCGGCACGTGCTCCAGCAGCCAGTGCAGCTTGGTGGCGGAAAAATAGGCGTCGAGTTCGAGGCCGGTGCGGCGCCCGATCTCGCCGGCCTGCCCTTGCGCGCGCAGCTGCTCGCAGAAATCGGCGGTGCGGCGGTCTTGCCAGACGATGGCGCGCGCCACCGGTTCGCCGGTGGCGCGGTCCCACAGGATGGTGGTCTCGCGCTGGTTGGCGATGCCGAGCGCGGCGACCTGGGCGCCATCGACGCCGGCCTGGCGCAGTACGGCGCGCGCACAGGCGAGCTGGCTGTGCCAGATGTCGAGGGCGTCGTGCTCGACCCAGCCGGGCTGGGGAAAGTGCTGGGGATATTCCTGCTGGCAGCTGGCAACCGGCAAGCCGGCGCGGTCGAACAGGATGGCGCGCGAACTGGTGGTGCCCTGGTCGAGGGCAAGGATGTATTGCTGCATCGATGACTCCACCAGGGCCGAATTCAAGTAAAGCAGGCCGATAGGCCGGATTCTGTGTAGTGGTCTCCCTTGCGGGACGCCCCTATGACAGCCATTCCTCTAGGCGCTGGATTACTCCAGCGCTCAAGCTTCCTACCCGCACGCTCCGCGAGCAACATCAACGCGTGCCTATTTGGAATTGCTCCAGGTGGAGGTTACCGCGTTTCACCGTAACTGAATACGCTCGTCTCTGTGGCCCTATTCCTCGCCTTATACCCGGCTTGCGCCGGGCTTTCAGCGGACGGCCGTTAACCGTCACCCCGCTCTGTGGAGTCCGGACCTTCCTCCCGCCCGCACCCGAAAGTGAGGACCAGCGGCTGTCTGGCCTGCTTCACGGGAGGCATTGTAACCGATCGGGCTGGCGCCGGGCCGGCGCAGTGCGCCGCTGTCGTTTTCCGCGCAGGCTCCCGGCCGGCCTGGCGGGCGAACGCCGCGTTTTCTGAAATTTCGTGTCGCCATTTCAAAATCCTTGCCCCGCCCATCCACATAGAATGCCCGGATGCCACAACTCCAAGGATGACCGACACCATGACGCACCCTTTCCGCAGCGGCGGCCAGATCCTGGTCGATGCGCTCCATACCCACGGCGTGGACACCGCCTTCGGCGTGCCCGGCGAAAGCTATCTCGACGTGCTCGATGCGCTGCACGACTCAAGCATCCGCTTCGTGATCAACCGGCAGGAGGGCGGTGCGGCCTTCATGGCCGAGGCCTACGGCAAGATGACCGGCAAGCCCGGCATCTGCTTCGTCACCCGCGGCCCGGGCGCGACCAATGCCTCGATCGGCGTACATACGGCCTACCAGGACTCGACCCCGATGATCCTGTTCATCGGCCAGGTCGGCAGCGACTTCATCGACCGCGAAGCCTTCCAGGAAATCGACTACCGCCGCATGTTCGGCCAGATGGCGAAATGGGTGGCCCAGATCGACCGCGCCGACCGCATCCCCGAATACGTGGCGCGCGCCTTCCAGGCGGCCACCAGCGGCCGCCCGGGCCCGGTGGTGCTGGCGCTGCCGGAAGACATGCTGGTGGCGCAGGCGGCCGTGGCCGACGCGCGCCGCTACCAGCCGGTGCAGGCCGCGCCGGCGCAGGCGCAAATCGAGCAGCTGCGCGCCATGCTGCTTGACGCCCGGCGCCCGGTCGTGCTGCTGGGCGGCGGCTCCTGGACCGAACAGGCCTGCGCCGACCTGGCCCGCTTCGCCGAGGCCAACCGCCTGCCGGTGGGCTGCACCTTCCGCTTCCAGGACCTGCTGGACAACGCGCACCCGAACTACGTGGGCGACGTCGGCATCGGCATCAACCCCAGGCTGGCCGCGCGCGTGAAAAACGCCGACCTGGTGATCGCGATCGGCCCGCGCCTGGGCGAGATGACGACCGGCGGCTACTCGCTGCTGTCGTCGCCGGTGCCGCGCCAGAAGCTGGTGCACATCCATGCCGACCCGGACGAACTGGGCAGCGTCTACCAGGCCGACCTGATGATCGCCAGCGGCCCGGCGCAAGCCTGCGCGATGCTGGCCGCGATGGCGCCGGTGGACGCATCGGCCTGGGCCGGCACGGTGGAAGAAGCGAAGGCCGAGCTGGCTGCCTGGCAGGCCCAGCCGCCGATCTTCGCCCAGGGCGGCGGCGCCCCGCTCGACCTGTGGCAGGTGGTACAGGAACTGATGCGGCAGGCGCCGCGCGACACCATCGTCACGAACGGCGCCGGCAACTACGCCACCTGGGCCCACCGCTTCTACCGCTACGGCGGGCGCCGCACCCAGCTCGCGCCGACCAGCGGCGCCATGGGCTATGGCGTGCCATCCGGCGTGGCGGCCAAGATCATCGCGCCCGAACGCACCGTGGTCACCTTCGCCGGCGACGGCGAATTCATGATGACCGGCCAGGAACTGGCCACCGCCGTGCAGTACCGCGCCGGCCTGCTGATCTTGCTGTTCAACAACAACATGTTCGGCACCATCCGCATGCACCAGGAACGCGACTATCCGGGCCGCGTCTCGGGTACCGAACTGCACAATCCGGACTTCGCCGCCCTCGCGCGCGCCTATGGCGGCCACGGCGAAGTGGTCGAGACCACCGAGGCCTTCGGGCCCGCCCTGGAGCGCGCGCTGGCGTACGCCCGCGAACGCCAGCTGCCGGCCCTGATCGAGCTGCGCTACGACGGCAACCTGATCACGCCGAACGCGACGCTGGACACCATCCGCCAGAACGCGCAGGCGGCCCGGGCGACGGCATAAGCGGGGAGCGTGGGCGCCTGCCCACGCCCACCGGATTTCCTCCCCACCCTGGTCCGGCGCCGGACCGGGGTGGGCGCGTCTTGCTGCTCTGGTAAAATATTCGCACCATTTTTCATCGCCGGTTCCCACCGGCCCCTGCGCAGGATCCGCCCCCACCATCTATGTTTAGTTTCTTTAAAAGAAAGAAGCCGGAAGCCGAGGCGAGCCCGCCCGCGGCGGCCGAGCCAGCCGCGCCAACTGCGCCCATCACCGCCAAGGAGGTGGCGCCCCGGCCGGCCCCGCAGTCCGCTCCCCTGCCCGAACCGGCGCACCCCGCCGAAGGCGAACTCTTCCCCGAAACCGCCGAGCGCCCCACCAGCGTCGCGGAGCAGAAGAAATCCTGGATGGCGCGCCTGAAGGCCGGCCTGTCCAAGACCTCGAGCAACCTGTCGCTGCTGTTCGTCGGCGCCCGCATCGACGAGGACCTGTACGAGGAGCTCGAGGCCGCGCTGCTGATGTCGGACGCCGGCATGGACGCCACCGAACACCTGCTGTCGGCCCTGCGCCGCAAGGTCAAGGAAGACAAGCTGCTCGACGCCGCCGCCGTCAAGGCCGCGCTGAAGGAGCTGATGATCGAGCTGCTCATGCCGCTGCAAAAGCCGCTGGAGCTGGGCCGCCACGCGCCGCTGGTGATGATGATCTCGGGCGTGAACGGGGCCGGCAAGACCACCACCATCGGCAAGCTGGCCAAGCACATGCAGCGCTTCGACCAGTCGGTGCTGCTGGCCGCCGGTGACACCTTCCGCGCCGCCGCGCGCGAGCAGCTGATGGTCTGGGGCCAGCGCAACAACGTCACCGTGATCTCGCAGGCCTCGGGCGACCCGGCCGCCGTGGCCTTCGATGCGGTGCAGTCGGGCAAGGCGCGCGGGGTGGACGTGGTGATGGTCGATACCGCCGGCCGCCTGCCGACCCAGCTGCACCTGATGGAAGAGCTGAAGAAGATCAAGCGCGTCATCGGCAAGGGCATGGACGGCGCGCCGCACGAAACCCTGCTGGTCATCGACGGCAATACAGGCCAGAACGCGCTGGCCCAGGTCAAAGCCTTCGACGACGCGCTCGGCCTGAGCGGCCTGATCATCACCAAGCTGGACGGCACCGCCAAGGGCGGCGTGCTGGCCGCGATCGCGCGCACGCGCCCGGTGCCGGTGTACTTCATCGGCGTGGGCGAGAAACTGGACGACCTGCAGCCGTTCGACGCCGAAGAATTCGTCGAAGCGCTGCTGGGCTGAGGAAGCAGATGATCGAGTTCCAGTCCGTCTCCAAGCAATACTCCTCAGATGCCTATGCGCTGCGCGACGTCTCGCTCAGCATCGCCAAGGGCGAACTGGTCTACCTGGCCGGCCCGTCCGGGGCCGGCAAGTCGACCCTGATGAAAATGGTGGCCGCCGTCGAGCGGCCCAGCAGCGGCGTGGTCACGGTCAACGGCCAGGACATCGGCCGCATCAAGAAGGCCGGCATCCCCTTCCTGCGCCGCAACCTCGGCCTGATCTTCCAGCACCAGCGCCTGCTCAACGACCGCAACATCCTGGCCAACGTGATGCTGCCGCTGCTGGTCACCGGCGCTCCCAGGGCCCAGGCCGAAGGGCGCGCCCGCGCGGCCCTGGACAAGGTGGGCCTGGGCGAGCGCGCCCGCGCCCTGCCGCTGGAACTGTCCGGCGGCGAGCAGCAGCGGGTGGCGGTGGCGCGCGCCATCGTCAACCGCCCGCAGATCATCCTGGCCGACGAGCCGACCGCCAACCTCGACCGCGCTGCGGCCGACCGGGTACTGGACGCGCTGCGCGCCTTCCACGCCGCCGGCGTCACCTGCCTGATCTCGACCCATGACGACACCGTGCTTGACAGCGCGCAGGCGCGCGTGATCCGCCTCGCGCACGGCGAACTGGCCGACGCCGGACGCACGGGAGGTGCGGCATGAGCCCCTGGATCCGCCAGCACAGCTTCGCGCTCGGTTCGGCCCTGTCCACGGTGCGCAAGGCGCCGGGCAGCTTCCTGTTCAACGTGCTCGTGGTCGCCTTTGCCCTGATGCTGCCGTTTGCCGGCATCACCCTGCTCGACAACGTGCGGCCGCTGTCCGAACAGCTGTCGGTCGATCCGGAACTGAGCGTGTTCCTGGAGCTCGACGCCACGCGCGAGCAGGCGGCCGCCCTGCAGCCGCGCATCCGCGCCATCGCCGCCGCCGGCGGCAAGGCCGAGCTGGAATTCGTGCCGCGCGAGCGGGCCCTGGCCGCGATGAAGGACAGGAGCGGCCTGGGCGACGTCCTCGACACCCTGGGCGACAACCCGCTGCCGGACAGCTTCCGCATGCGCCTGGACGGCAGCAGCGCGGCCAGCCAGGTCGATGCCATCAGCGCGCAGTTGCGCGCCCTGCCCGGCGTCGACGTGGTGCAGGTCGACTCGGCCTGGGTCAAGCGCCTGGCCGCGATGCTGGCCATCCTGCGCCTGGCCCTGCTGCTGCTGGCGCTGACGCTGGGCGTGGTGGTGATCGCGGTGGTGTTCAATACCATCCGCCTCCAGGTGCTGACCCAGAAGGAAGAGATCGCCGTCTCGAAACTGCTGGGAGCGACCGACAACTTCATCCACCGTCCCTTCTACTACACGGGCGCCCTGCTCGGCCTGTGCGCGGGCGCGGTGGCGCTCGGCGCGGTGCTGCTGGCGCTGGCGCCGCTGAACGCGGCCATCGCCGATTTCGCCAGGCTGTACGCGTCGGAGTTCCAGCTGGCACCGCTCGGCGCGCTGGAAACGGCAGGCGTGCTGGCGATCAGCGCCGGCCTCGGGCTGATCGGCGCGATGCTGTCGGTGCAGCGTCACCTGGCGCGCGTGCGCTAAGGCTGCATCGCCGCATGCCGGCGCAGGGAGCGATATGGCTTAGCCGTCGCTCCCTACGCGCAGGCGAGCGCTATTCCTACAGGCCGCGCCCGCTGAAAGTGCGCCAGCCAACAGAAGCCGGCCGCAGGCGCCTCTAATCTGTCCCTAAGCGCCATTCTCCCGTTTTCCAGCTGTTTTTCGCGTACTTTTGATGTGAATCAAGCAAATCGAGCGTGCCTTTGTTCTACAGTAAAGATCTGCGCAGTTGATTCCAAATGGCAATACTTTAGCCAAACTTAATCGATTCCCGCGGACCGATCGATCGGCTAGCACTCACCTCGGGAGAGTGCTAATATATGCTTCGAAGACAGCAAAAAATCAAGGAAAGCATCCGGTAACAAGGGGTAACGCTGGTGTCGCGTGACATGGGTCCGTGGCACATTGGATGCAGATCACTACGAGGGAAATTGAACATGTCCGCACAATCCGCATTGGTTCCAGCCGGAAGTCGTGCTCTGGGCCTGGGCTTTACCGGCAATCTCGGCAACATCGACGCCTATATCTCGGCCGTCAATCGCCTGCCGATGCTGACCCACGAAGAGGAAGTTTCGCTGGCAACGCGGCTGCGGGAAAAGAACGACCTGGACGCCGCCCAGAAGCTGGTGCTCTCGCACCTGCGCCTGGTGGTGTCGATCGCGCGCGGCTACCTCGGCTATGGCCTGCCGCACGCCGACCTGATCCAGGAAGGCAATATCGGCCTCATGAAGGCCGTCAAGCGCTTCGACCCGAACCAGGGTGTGCGTCTCGTCTCGTACGCGATGCACTGGATCAAGGCCGAGATGCACGAATACATCCTCAAGAACTGGCGCCTGGTGAAGGTCGCGACGACCAAGGCCCAGCGCAAGCTGTTCTTCAACCTGCGCAGCAACAAGGTGGGGCTGGATACCATGACCCCGGGCCAGGTCGACGAGCTGGCGAAGATGCTCGACGTCAAGCGCGAAGAAGTGATCGAGATGGAAACCCGCCTGTCGGGCCGCGACATCGCCCTCGAATCGCCTACCGATGACGACGACGACAAGTTCGCGCCGATCGCCTACCTGTCCTCCGAACAGCAGGAGCCGACCCGCGTGCTGGAAGCGGCGCAGGTCGACCGCCTGCAATCGGAAGGCCTGGAAACCGCGCTCGGCAAGCTGGACCCGCGTTCGCGCCGCATCGTGGAAGCGCGCTGGCTGGCCAACGACGACGGCTCGGGCGCCACGCTGCATACGCTGGCCGAGGAATTCGGCGTGTCGGCCGAGCGCATCCGCCAGATCGAATCGGCGGCGCTCAAGAAGATGAAGGGCGCGCTGGCGGCTTACGTGTAAGCGCCTGCGTGCTTCAAAGAACACCCCCCGCTGCGGCGGTAATGCCGTTCAGTTAAGCAGTGCTGGGAGTATTTGTAGGGTGGGCGGGTCTCCGCCCACGCGGTCAACCAGCTGCGAAATCATCGCGTACGGCTTTCCATCGGCTAACTATCACCGCGTGGGCGGCGTAGCCGCCCACCCTACGCCCCCCTTAACTGAACGGCATTACCGCTGCGGCGGGTTTTTCTTTGACAGCTTCGATGCAGTCCTGTCGGCCTAATAGGTGTTCCAACCGAGCTCCATCACCCTGGATTCCTCGCGAAAGAACGCGCCGACACTGCCGACGAGCCGACCGGTCTCCTGTTCCTCGACCGACCACCATCCGGCGCCATCCAGGAGCCACATTCCCGCTTGTGAACAGAAGATCCGCCATGCAGCCTGGCGCTCGACCACGCCGATGTAGGCCGCGCTGACAGGGTCGGCACAATGCGCTGCGAATGCGTCGAAGTCTTCCCGCCGATATTCACGCAGGATCAGCCGGTCCGTGTGGAGGATGGGAACAGAAGTGGTGAATGCACCATTCATGCGCTGGATTCCTTGTGCCCGGCCTGCTTCAGGCCACGCTGCCGTTCACCGACCAGCAGCTTCTCGAGCGTGCGCATGTTCTCCATGTTGCCTCCGTCGATGTTCAAGAAACAAACTCTAGCATGCATTCCGCCCCGAAACTCCATGCGCCGGCCACTCCATGCGTGCTGCATTCCGTCCCGCGTTCGCAGGCGTGAAAACGCGTTCCCGCCGCCCCGGCTAGAATGATCGTTTTGACCAGGCATGCCCAAGGAGACCTTGATGACCGACCAGTACGTCCCGCCGAAAGTCTGGACCCCGCCCGCTTCGAGCGGCGGCGCCTTCGCCAGCATCAACCGCCCCGTGGCCGGTCCGACCCACGAGGCCGAACTGCCGGTCGGCAAACACCCGCTGCAACTGTACTCGCTGGCCACGCCCAACGGCGTCAAGGTGACGATCCTGCTGGAGGAACTGCTGGCCCTGGGCCACGCCGGCGCCGAATACGACGCCTGGCTCATCAAGATCAACGAAGGCGCCCAGTTCTCCAGCGGCTTCGTCGCCATCAACCCGAACTCCAAGATTCCGGCCCTGGTCGACCGCAGCGGCCCGGAGCCGGTGCGGGTATTCGAATCCGGTGCGATCCTGGTCTACCTGGCGGAAAAATTCGGCGCCTTCCTGCCGCAAGACGGCGTTGCCCGCACCGAGACCCTGAACTGGCTGTTCTGGCAGATGGGTTCGGCGCCTTTCGTGGGCGGCGGCTTCGGCCACTTCTATGCCTATGCGCCGGAAAAACTGCAGTATCCGATCGACCGCTATGCGATGGAGACCAAGCGCCAGCTCGACGTGCTCGAGCGCCAGCTGGCGCAGCAGCGCTTCGTCGCCGGCAGCGGCTACACGATCGCCGACATGGCGATCTGGCCCTGGTACGGCGGCATGGTGCGCGGCGAACTGTACGAGGCGGGCGAATTCCTGTCCGTGCACGACTATCCCCACCTGCGGCGCTGGGCCGACGAGATCGCCGCCCGCCCGGCGGTGCTGCGCGGCCGCAAGGTCAACCGGGTGCGCGGCAAGCCGGAGGAACAGGTGCCGGAACGCCACGACGCCGCCGACCTCGACTGAGCGGCGGCGCGGGGCCCTGTGCCAGCACCGGCACTGGCACAGGGCCGCATGGATGCGCTATGCTGGCGCGACGTCCTTCATCGTCTTTCCCTGCTCGGAGACCGCCATGTTCAGCAAGAACACGATTTGCCTCTGGTTCGATGGTGCAGCCCTGGAAGCGGCGCAGTTCTACGCCGCCACCTTTCCCGACAGCGCGGTGGGCGCGGTCTTCCATGCGCCGGGCGACTTCCCGTCCGGTAAGCAGGGCGACGTGCTGACGGTGCAGTTCACCGTGGCCGGGATTCCCTGCATCGGCCTGAACGGCGGGCCGGCCTTCCCGCATACGGAAGCGTTTTCCTTCCAGATCGCCACCGGGGACCAGGAAGAGACCGACCGCCTGTGGCACGCCATCGTCGACAACGGCGGCCAGGAAAGCGCCTGCGGCTGGTGCAAGGACCGCTGGGGCCTGTCCTGGCAAATCACGCCGCGCGTGCTGAGCGAGGGCATCGCCGACCCCGACCCGGCCGTGGCAAAACGCGTCTTCGACGCGATGATGGGCATGCGCAAGATCGACGTCGCCGCCATCGAAGCCGCGCGTCGCGGTTGAGGTCTGCACGCGCTGGCTGGCGGTGCCGCTTTCGCGCCGGATGATCTTGCCGCCAACGATCACCGCGTGGGTGGCGCCCACGGCCAACCGCCATTCCAGCTGCCGGGTACAGCCGCCCACCCTAGGCGGACAGGTGCTCGATCAGGATCGTGGTGCCGACCAGCACCAGTACCACGCCGCCGATGCGCTCGGCATTGCGTCCCACGGCCGCGCCCAGGCGCCGTCCGAGCAGCACGCCGATGGTGACCATCACCGTGGTCGAGATGCCGATCGCCGCGGCCGCGTGCACGATGGACACGTCGACGAAGGCCAGGCCGACCCCGACCGCCATCGCGTCGATGCTGGTCGCCACCGCCGTCAGCACCAGCACCAGCAGGTTCTGGGAGCCGCCCTCCGCTTCTTCCTCCTCGTCGGCGCCGAAGGACAGCCAGATCATGCGTGCGCCCAGCCCGAGCAGCAGGGCGAAGGCGATCCAGTGGTCCCACTGGCGGATGGCGTCGGCGGCCAGCGAGCCCAGCGCCCAGCCGAGCAGCGGGGTGATGGTCTCGATGCAGCCGAACAGCAGCCCGATGCGCAGGGCCTGCGGCAGGCCGGGCTTGCGCAGGGCGGCGCCCTTGGCGATCGCCGCGGCGAAGGCGTCGGTCGACATGGCAAGGGCGAGGAAAACGAGGGCGGTGAAAGTCATGCGAAGCGTCCAGTCAAGCGCGAGACGATAGCACATCCGTCAGCGCGGCTCCAGGTGCGGCCGGCGCGGGTACCTCAAACGGTGGTCCGGTCGAGCAGGAAGCGCCGTCGCATCATGTCCAGCATGGCACCGGCCGGCACCGGGCGCGCGATGAAGTAGCCCTGCACCTCGTTGCAGTCCAGGCCACGCAGGATGTCGAGCTGCTCTTCGGTCTCGACGCCTTCGGCCACAACCGCCATGCCGAGCGCGTGCGCCATCGACACGATCGCCTGGAAGAACACCCTGCCCTCCCTGGAGTTGCCGAGTTCCGTGGTGAAGGCGCGGTCCACCTTCAGCACGTCCATCTTCAGGCGCTGCAGCTGCGACAGCGAGGAGTAGCCGGTGCCGAAGTCGTCCACGTGCAGCCTGACCCCGAGTGCGCGCAGCGCGGCCAGCTCGGCCAGGATGTCGTCGTGGTCGCCCATCATGGCCGACTCGGTGATCTCTACTTCGATCAGGCTGGCCGGCACGTGGTGGCGCGCCATCGCGGCACTCAAGTGGCGCTGCACGCCGCCGCGCAGGAACTGCTTGGGCGAGACGTTGATCGAGACCGGCACCAGGTCCACGCCGGCGTCGCGCCAGGCGGCCAGCTGGGCGCAGGCCTTGTTGATCACGGCTTCGCCGATGCGCACGATCAGGCCGGTGCTCTCGGCCAGGGGGATGAACTCGCCCGGCGGCACCACGCCCAGCTCCGGATGCTGCCAGCGGATCAGCGCTTCCATGCTCAGCAATTCGCCGCTGCGCGCATCCACGCGCGGCTGGTAGTGGAGCAGGAACTGGTCCTGCTCGAGCGCTTCCAGCATGCGCTGCTTCAGGCGCGCGCGCGAATTCAGGCTGTTCGACAGGGTCGGATCGAAGAAACGGTACTGGCCCTTGCCTTCGTTCTTCCCCGCATACATCGCGATATCGCTGTGGCGCACCAGGGTCTCGGCGTCCTGGCCGTCGCGCGGGAACATGCTGATGCCGATCGATGCGCCGACCGCGTGCAGCTCGTCGCCGATCAGGAAAGGCACGCCGAAGGCCTCGACGATGCGCGCCGCCACCGAGGCGGCCTGGCGCTCGCCCTCGCAGGGATGCAGCAGCACCAGGAACTCGTCGCCGCCGAAGCGCGCCACCTGGTCGGTCGGGCGCAGCAGCGACAGCAGGCGCTGGGCCGCGCTCTTGAGCAGCTGGTCGCCGCTGGCGTGGCCATGGGTGTCGTTGACGTGCTTGAACTCGTCCAGGTCGATGAACAGCAAGGCCAGGCCGGCCTCGCTTGCGCGGGCCTGGGCCAGGATCGCCGGCATCGCGGCGAGAAATGCGTGACGCGTGGCCAGACCGGTGAGCACATCCTCGTTGGCCAGGCGTTCCAGCTGGGTCTCGTGGGCCTTGCGCTCGCTGATGTCCTGCAGGGTCACGGCCAGCCCGTTCCCGACCCGCACCAGGCGTCGGCGTCCCCAGCTGATGTTCAGGCGATTATCGGCCGGCATCCTGCGGTCGTCCTCGTAAAAGCCGGCTTCCATCGCCTTGCGGTAGGTGTCGAGCAGCGCATCGCCGAACAGGGCGTTGTCGATCTGCGACAGGCTGCTGCCCACCAGCGTGGCGCGGGTCAGTCCGTAGAAAAAGGCGCCGCGCTCGTTGCAGTCGACGATGCGGAAGTCGACGATCCCGCCCTCGCGGTCGCGCACGGCGGCGGCCATGTAGAAGCCGTCGTTGCCGCTTTCGGTCGCGGTGCGGTAGGCGCGCTGGACTTCTTCCTGCTCGCGCTCGCGCAGCACGGCGCGGCGCGCCAGCACCGAGCCGATTGCACCGAGCAGCAGCAGGCAGGCGCCGATGGCGATGGCGCGGTTGCGGCTGTCGATCCAGGCCGCCTGCGCCGGCGCCATGGCGCTGGCGTGCGACAGGCCGACCAGGCCCACGAGCGGATAGGCGCTCGAGTGGCGCCAGCCGAGCACGCGCGCCTGGCCGTCCCTGAAGCCATCCCCGCCCTGCACCAGGCGCACGCCGCGCTCGCTCAGCCACAAGTCATCGCGCAGGGGCAGCAGCTTCTCGCCGCCGTCAACGAAGGCGGCGCCGTCGCTGCGCTGCTCCGCGCGCAGCCGGCTCTCGCTGCCGGCCAGCGCCACCACCCCACCCGCTCCCAGCGTGGCGGGGCTGACGAAGGACGTGAAGTAGCGCGCATTCACCGCCATCAGTACGATGCCGTCGAATTCGTCGTCGCGGGTATCGAGGCGGCGCGTGAACAGCACCAGCTCGCCGGCTTCGCCTTCCTTGATGAAGTGCCGCGGCGCCGTGCCGATGCGCAGGGCGGTGGAGATGTGGTTGCGGTGCTGGACGAAGTAGGACACGGCCGACAGGTCGGTGCCCAGCAAGGCGGGCCGGGTCGAGGCCTGCACCATGCCGTCGCGGTCGACGATCGCGACCACGCCGAAGGCAGCATCGGTGAACATGCCGTCGCGGCGCAGCTCGTCGAGCAGTCCAAGGTCTTTCCGATGCGCGCGTCCCTTCTCCCAGCTGAACTTCAGCTGCATCGTGATCTGGTCCATCTGCCCCACCGAGCGCGTAATGTACTGCTCGTAGGCCTCGGCATAGGCGCCGGCATCCTTGCGCGCCTGGTTGTCCGCTCGCCGGTGCTCGGCGTCGGCGCGCACGACGGTGAAGGCCCACAGCGCCGCGCACAGGAGCATGGCCAGCGCCGGCCAGATGAAGACGAGATAACGGTTGGTGCGGGAAGCGGTGCGAACTGCGGCGGAAGTGCTCATGCAGGCTGGGGGTGAAGATTCAAGGTTGCCTGCAGTCTACTTGGCAAGCATGTCATCACCATGACATGGTCAAAGCATCCGGACTAGGTCGAGGACAACATGTAACCGGCTCCGCGCACGGTCTTGATCAGGGACTTGGCGCGTCCCAGCGCCTTGCGCAGGCGCAGCACGTGGACGTCCACGGTGCGCTGGTCAAGCGTGTCATGCGCCGCCCATACGTGTTCGAGCAGCTGCGCGCGCGAGAATACCTGGCCCGGATGGCACAGCAGGAAGCGCAGCAGCCGGTATTCGGCGTGGCGCACCTCGACCTTGTGGCTGCCGACCCGGACGCTGCAGCTGAGCGGGTCCAGCACCAGGCGTCCCAGGCGCAGCAGGCGCTCTTCCGGCGCATCGTCCGGCGGCTGCCGGGGGATGGATTCAGGGACCGGCGGCGGCAGGGACGCGCTGCGTTCGCCTTCCGTGCATTTGGCGGCGAGCAGGATCACCGGCTTGTCGCGCAGGCGGCGATCACCGCGCAGGCGCGCCAGCAGGCGCAGGCCGCCTTCCTGGCGCAGCATCGATTCCTGCAGCAGCAGTTCGGGGCGTTCGCGCCCGATGAAATCCCAGGCATGCGCCAGGCTCGGCACGCTGTACCAGACCCACTCGTCTTCGTGCAGCGAATACTTGAGCAGCTCGGCGATGGCCGGCGTGTCGTCGACGACCAGGACGATCGTGTTAGCCGTTGTCATCATGGGAATCCACTAAAGATCCGGCAGCCTGGCTGCCGGATCGTTTTGCATCGAACGGATCAGTAGATGGCCTTGCCCGACGCATCCTTCAGCTGGGTCTTCCATGCGGCCTGGATCTGTTGCACGACGGCTGGCGGCATCGGCACGTAGTCGAGTTCCGCGGCGGCGGCTTCGCCATTCTTGAACGACCAGTCGAAGAACTTCAGTACTTCCCTGGCCTTGTCGGCATTTGCCTGGCTCTTGTGCATCATGATGTAGGACGCACCGGTGATCGGCCAGCTCTTCTTGCCGGCCTGGTTGGTCAGGACAAGGCCAAAGCCCGGCGCGTTCTTCCAGTCGGCACCGGCGGCGGCGGCCTTGAAGCCCTCGTCGTCAGGCTGCAGGAACTGGCCGTCCTTGTTCTGCAGCTGGGTATGCGACAGCTTGTTTTTCTTGGCATACGCCCACTCGACGTAGCCAATAGCACCCTTGATGCGCTGCACGTTGGCGGCCACGCCTTCATTACCCTTGCCGCCAACGCCGGTTGCCCATTTCACGGCCGTGCCTGCGCCGACCGCGCTCTTCCACTCCGGACTCACCTTCGACAGGTAGTCCGTGAAGAGGAAGGTAGTGCCGGAGCCGTCGGCACGGTGAACGACGGTGATGTCGGCGGCCGGCAGCTTGACGCCCGGGTTCAGCGCCGCGATCGCCGGCGCATTCCACTTGGTGATCTTACCCAGGTAAATATCGGCAACGACCGCACCGGTCAGCTTGACCTGGCCCGGCGCGATGCCGTCCAGATTCAGGACCGGCACCACACCGCCCATGATGGCCGGGAACTGCATCAGGCCACTGCCTTCCAGGTCCTCAACCGGAAGCGGCATGTCCGACGCGCCGAAATCCACGGTCTTTGCCTTGATCTGCTTGATGCCGGCGCCCGAACCGACCGACTGGTAGTTCATGGCATTGCCAGTGGCTGCCTTGTAGTTCTCGGCCCACTTGGCGTAGATCGGGTACGGGAAGGTCGCGCCGGCGCCGGTAATATCAGCGGCGAACGAGGTCGACATGACAAGCGCGGCGGCAGCGCCGGCGAGAATCTTCTTCAACATGGGCTTCATATTCCTGTTCCTGGTGGGTGGAGGTATGTTCTGGACACCCGGCAAGTCTAGTGCGCGAATATGACGGGTTTATGACCGCTCGAATAAGGGTCCGATGACATCGGCAGGCGTCCGTGCGCGACCGCGCCGGACAGGTTTGCTATGATGAGAATTCCAAAAAAACAACCCAGTGGACATCGCATGCACACCCTGCTCCGTGTTCTCTCCTTCGGCTGCGCCACCACTGCATTTGCCAGTGCGCTGGCCGGCTGCGCTACCCCCGATCGCCTGCCCGAAGCGCGCTATGTCCTCGCCGAACACCAGGTGCTGCCGCTGGCCGAGCGCCTCAGCATTACCTACGAAGGCGCGGAAGACAGCCGCTGCCCGGACAATGCACGCTGCGTCTGGGCGGGACAGCTGTCCTACCGCTTCACCCTGCGCGTCGGCAGCGTGGCGCAGGCCTTCTACCTGGTGCCGGGCCGGCCCGGCTACATGTCGCCGGCGCTGCGCGGCTCGCGCATCGTGCTCGACCACCTGACGCCGCCGCCGCCGCGCGGCATGGCGAACCATCCGCCGCCGTCCTATCCGGTGGCCATCAACATCTACGCGCAATAGGCGCGCCGGCAGCGCCCCATGCGCAACGCGCTGCTGCTCGCCTGCGGGCTGGGCCTGTCCATCGTCCTGCACGCGCCGCCGGCGGCGGCCAGGACCCCGCTTGCCACCGGTACCGGGGGCGCCGTCGCCACCATCAGCGAACAGGCCTCGCGGGCGGCCATGACGATCCTGGACCAGGGCGGCAACGCGGTCGACGCGGCGGTCGCGGCGGCCGCCGCGCTGGGGGTGACCGACCCGTTCAGCTGCGGCATCGGCGGCGGCGGCTTCATGCTGGTCTACCTGGCGCGCGAACAGCGCGTGATCACCATCGACCACCGCGAAACCGCGCCGGCCAGCGTCACGTCCGCCGTCTTCCTCGAACACGGCAAGCCGCTCGACTTCGAGACCGTGGTGGCGAGCGGGGCCGCGGTCGGGGTACCGGGCACGGTGCGCGGCTGGCACGAAGCGCTGCAGCGCTATGGCAGCATGGAGTTCCGCCAGGTGCTGGCGCCGGCGATTGCCGTGGCCGAGAAGGGCTTCCAGGTCACTGAAATATTCCATCATTTGACGGCCCAAAATGAAAGAAAATTTCAGCTGTATGCGCCCACCAGTGCGCTCTACCTGCGCGACGGTAAGGCCCTGCCACCGGGTACCCTGGTGCGCAATCCCGGCCTGGCCCGCGCCTACCGCGAGATCGCCGCGGGCGGGGTCAAGGCCTTCTACGAGGGGCCGATCGCGCGCGCCATCGTCGAAGCCGTCAACCGTCCGCCGCTCGCGCCCGGCGCGCGCGCACTGGCGGGGCGCATGAGCCTGGCCGACCTGGCCAACTACGAGGCGCGCATTCGTCCGCCGCTGCGCTCCGCCTACCGCGGCTACGAGGTGGTCGGCATGCCCCTGCCCAGCAGCGGCGGCGCTACCGTGGCCGAGGCGCTCAACATCCTGGAAGGCTATGAACTGCGGCGCATGCCGCGGGTCCAGGCCGAGCACCTGTACCTGGAGGCCAGCCGCCTCGCCTTCGCCGACCGCAATGCCTACCTGGCCGATCCCGAATACGTCGACGCCCCGCTGGCCGGCCTGCTGTCGAAGGACTTCGCCGCCGCCCGCCGCAAGCTGATCGGGGCGCGCGCGGCGCGCGCAGTGGCGGCCGGCGACCCGTACGCCTACCAGGACGACCCCAGCATCCCCCTGCGCCCCCGGCACGCGCGGTCCGCACGTTCCGATACCAGGCTGCAGCGCGAGAACGCCCACACCACCCACCTGACGGTGTCCGACAAGGACGGCAACGTGGTGTCGTACACCTTCACCATCGAATCCTGGGGCGGCAGCGGCATCGTGGTACCCGGCTACGGCTTCCTGCTGAACAACGAGCTGACCGATTTCGACTTCGGCGGCCCGCACCCGAACGTGCCGGAAGCCGGCAAGCGTCCGCGCTCGAGCATGGCGCCGACCATCGTCCTGAAGGATGGCAAGCCGGCCTTCACCATCGGCAGCCCGGGCGGCGCCACCATCATCACCACGGTGCTGCAGACCATCTTCAACCACCTCGACCTGGGCATGCCGATGGACGCGGCCTTGAACGCCCCGCGCCTGTCCGAGCGCAACGGCGCGGCCACCTCGGTCGAGCCGGGCTTTCCCGGCAGCGCGGCGGCGCGCGCGCTCGAACGCCTGGGCCACCGCTGGGAAGCGGCCCCCGAGGAAATCGGTGCCGCCAGCGCGCTGGTGTTCCATCCGGACGGCAGCGTCACCGCCGTCAGCGAAGGCCGGCGCCACGGTGTCGGCACGGCGCTGGTGCAGCGCAGCGGACACCGAGGCAGCGAGGCCAACTGATCCGCTTTTGCTCGCTCCTGCGCCCACTCCCGGCTTACACTGTCAAGACGGCGCTCCGGCCCGCCGGGCCCGGGCGACCGCCATAACGACAAGAACGGAGACGACGCATGAGCAACTTCATCACCCTGCTGCCCACCCTCCTGATCGGCGCCCTGGCGCTGATCATGTTCGGGCTGGGCCTGTCCCTTACCCTCGCCGACTTCCGGCGCCTCATCAAGCACCCGAAGACGGTGGTGCTGGCCCTGGTCCTGCAAGCCATGGTGCTGCCGGCGATCTGCTATGGTTTGATCGTCGGCCTGGGCGTGGCGCCCGTGTACGCGGTCGGCCTGATGCTGCTGGCGGCATCGCCGGGCGGGGTGTCGGCCAACCTGTTCAGCCACCTGTTCGGCGGCAACGTGGCGATGAACATCTCGCTCACCGCGATCAACACCGTGCTCTCCATCGTCAGCCTGCCCCTGATCGCCAACTTCGCCATCGACACCTTCGCGGGCGGCGTGCAAGTGGTGCCGATGCAGACCGGGAAGGTGATCGAAGTGATCGGCATCGTGCTGGTGCCGGTGGCAATCGGCATGTTCGTGAAAAGCCGCGCACCAAGCTTCGCCGCACGCATGGACACGCCGATGAAGCGCTTCTCGATGGCGGTGCTGGCCCTGCTGGCCCTGATCGCGATCGCCAAGGAGTGGACCGCGATCACGAGCTCGTTCGCCTCGATCGGGCTGGCCGTCATCCTGTTCAACGTCCTGAGCCTGGGCCTGGGCTACTACGTGCCGCGCCTGCTCGGTCTGGACAAGGCGAACGCGGTCGCCATCGGCTACGAGATCGGCATCCACAATTCGACGCTGGCGATCTTTGTCGCGGTATCGGTGCTGGGCGACTTCCAGCTGATGCTGCCGGCGGCGATCTACTCGGTCAGCATGTACGTGTTCGCCACCGCCTTCGGCTTCCTCATCCTGGGCCGCAAGCAGGCCGCCGGCGCGGCCGCGCCGGCTTCCAGCTGAGGCTTCTTCAGTCGATGCGCCCCGCCGGGAAGGCGCAGGGCGCGTGCCGCATCGTGCGCAATCCGCGCACCACCACGACCACGGTAAGGCCGATGCTGGCCAGGGCGGCGACCGGCAGCGCCGGGATGCCGCTCAATGCGTTGAGCGCGAGGCCGAGAACGATGCCTGCCACCATCGACACCAGTAGCAGCGTTGCCGCCATGCCGGCGGCGCTGCCAATGCGGCTCGCGTGGTTGCGCAGCGGGGCCGCCACCACGGGCAGGATGATGCAGGCCACGCAGAGCACGCGGAGCAGCGCCTCCGGTTTCGCCGCGCCGAGCGCCGCCAGCAACAGTGCGGCGCCGGTGGCCAGCGCCCAGCCTGCGAGTGCCTGCAACAGCAGGCCGCGGCCGAGCTGGACGTTGAACGCTGCCGCCTCGCCCGGCATGGCGGGCGCCAGCCGCACCAGGCCCTGTTCGGCAGCGAGGTCCGGCTGCAGCCGGGCCAGGCGCACGCTGTACAGGACAGGAACGGCCAGCAGCGTGCAGGCGAACAGCCAGCCAATGCCTGCCGTGACCTCGCGGTCGGCGCGCCAGGTGGAGAACAGGCCGGTGCAGGTCACGACCACGGCCAGGATGGCCAGCACCGCCACGCTTTCGCCCAGGTGGTGGGTAGGTCCGAGCGCATGCAGGGCCAGGCGCCGGCCGTCGCGCCGCGCACTGTCGCGGCGCAGCGTCCTGCCATACCAGCCCCTGGTCTGCTTGCTGGCCATCTGCTCGACCAGCGGATCCGGCTGGCCGGACGAGGCGACCCAGCGCAGGCGCTTGGCCACCATCTCCCAGTGGCGCTCGCCTCCTTGCGGGAACATGGCGCGCACCGCCACCACGATGACGCCCGCATGGATGGGCAGCGCCAGGACGACGGCCACCGGATGGGACAGGAGCGCGCCCAGCTCCTTCGGCAACCACTCCACCAGGAACCAGGTGAAGCACAGCGTCGTGATGATCGGTTCGGCCGCCCGGTGTCCCGCCGCGCCGAGGCCGATACCCACGACGAAAATCACCATCCATAACAACCAGAGCCCGAGCGCGCTGGTATCGGCGTGGGGCGCGCTGGCGAAGCCGGCGATACCCGCCAGGCACACCAGGCAGGACAGCTCGACCAGGCGCTGGCGCATCTGCGGAACCAGCCAGGCGTTCACCGGCGTATTGAGCTTCATGGCGCCCGGCATGAAGCGCCATGCCCAGTTCAGCAGGAGAAGCACGGAGGCCGCGGTCCACAGCGTGGCCAGGCCTTCGCGCGGCCCCGCGTTCACCGTCTGCGCGGCGGCGAGGACGATCACAAAGATGATGGCGCCCCAACGGATCACGCCCGACATGCGCGGGTCGGCATGCGTCACCGCGGCGCGCCACAGCATCCGGTAGTCGCGCAGGCGCGCGTTCAGCGCCGCGTTCATTGGGTCACCTCGATGAACAGGTCTTCCAGGCTGAGCGGCTCGGCACGGCGGCCTTCGGCGCCGTTTCCGCTGCCATTGCGCGCCCCTTCCAGCAGATCGTCGAGTGGCCCCTGCAGCGCGATGCGGCCGTCCTTGAGGAAGGCGACGTCCAGCGCCACCCGCTCCAGGTCGGTCAGGATGTGGGTCGAGAACAGCACCGTGGTGCCGCGCTCGATCACGCCGTCGACCAGCTCGGAGAGAAAGGCGCGGCGGCCGGCCGGGTCGAGCGCCGACACCGGCTCGTCCAGCACCAGCAGTTCCGGGTCGTGCGCCAGCGCGCGGATGATCGACAGGCGCTGCTGCTGGCCGCCCGACAGGCGGCCGATCGGCTTGCCCAGTTCCAGCGGGCCGAAGCCCCAGCGCTCCAGCAAGGCCTCGACCTTCACCGCGTTCCAGCGCGGGTACATGGCCTTGAAGTAGTCCAGCATCTGCAGCGGCGTCATCCACTCGAACAGGCCGTGCTTCTGCGGCACGTAGCCGATCCGGGCACGGGTTGCATCCGACAGCGCGGCCACGTCCTCGCCGAACAGGCGCGCGCTGCCGGCATCGAGTTCGCGCAGGCCGAGCAGGCACTCCATCAGGGTCGATTTGCCGGCACCGTTGCGGCCGAGCAGGCCGATCACCTGGCCCTGCCCGATGTCCCAGTGAAGGCCACTTAACACGATGCTGCTGCCGTAGTACTTGGCGACGTCGCGCAGTTGGATGATGGGTGCGGTCACGATGCTTCCTTCAGGAGGTGGGTGAAAAGATCCAGGACGGTGTCGGGGTCGAGTTCGAGCTCGCGCGCCTCGCGCGCGGCGCGCTCCAGGGTCGGGCGCAGCAGTGCCGCGCGCTCGGCCTGGCTGCGGCTGCTGCGCGGGCGCTCGGCCACCAGCATCCCCAGGCCGCGCCGGCGCGCCAGCAGGCCCTCCGTTTCGAGCAGGCTGTAGGCCTTCGATACGGTCATGGGATTGACGGCGAGGCTGGAAGCCACCTCGCGCACCGACGGCAGCTCGTCGCCGGGCGCCATCTGGCCGCCAGCCACCAGGCGCCGTACCTGCTCGACGAGCTGGCGGTAGATCGGCTCGGTCGAGCCGGGCGTGATCGAAAACAGCTGGGATGGGTGGACTGCCATGGTGGATGGGCCGTATATGTGTATTAATTGAGTAATACACTATCCTGGAGCTTTCTCGCTGTCAACACTCCGGCGTAAAGATATGCGATACGTATATGTCCCATCGCAAACAAAATTGTGACATCATGCGCACGCCGAAGCCGCAAGCACCAGCTTGCGTACCTACCTGACCAAGACAAGTAACCATGTCCTTCACCCCAGACGCGGGCCTGAGCGCCGCCTCCCCCACCTATTCCGAGGTTCGTTTTCGCGAACTGTTCGAGCAGGGGCCGGGCAGCATCCAGCTGCTGGACCCGGAGGGTTACACCCTGCGGGTGAACAAGGCCTGGGAGGCGCTGTGGCACATCCACGAGGGCAGCGACGTGCACCGCCACGTGCTGAGCAGGGAATACAACGTGCTGCGCGATCCGCAAGTCGTGGCGGCGGGCATCAGCTCCTGTCTGCGGCGCGCCCTGGACGGCGAGTCCGTTGCCATCCCGGCGATCCACTACGATACGACCGCGATCGGCGTACCCGGACGCTCGCGCTGGGTCACCGCGCGCGCCCACCCCATCAAGGATGGCGCAGGACGCGTCGTCGAAGTCATGCTGATGCATGAGGACATCACCGAACACGTCGAGGCGGAAACGGCATTGCGCGAGCGCGAGGAGCGTTTTCGCACGCTCGCGATGGCGAGCTCGCAGATCGTCTGGACCAGCAGCTCCGGCGGCCTTGTGCTGGACGATTCGCCCTCGTGGCGCGCGTACACCGGACAAAGCTACGAGGAATGGAAGGAGTTCGGCTGGCTCGACGCGGTCCATGCGGATGACCGCGAGCGTGCCTACCAGGTATGGATGGACTGCGTGGCCAGCCGCTCGGTCTACGAGACCGAATACCGCCTGCGCCGCGCCGACGGCCTGTACCGCTGGACCGCGGTCAAGGGCATTCCCATCCTGGATGGACGGGGTGGCGTGCGTGAATGGGTCGGCGCCAACCGCGACATCCACGACAGCGTCATGGCACAGGAGGGCCTGGCCGAGCGGCTCGACCGCGAGCAGCGCCAGTCGGCTCTGCTGGCCAAGGTGGCAAACGCGTCGCGCACGCTGCACACGGTACTGTCGGTATCCGACATCGCCGAGGTACTGGTGCAGGAAGTACGCGCGCTGCTCGATGTCCACCAGGCGGTCGTCTCGCTGACGGAAGGCGAGAACTGGACCCAGGCCATCAATGCGGTGTCCCTGTCCGAAAAATATGCGGCCTATCGCAGCTTCGCCGCCCCCACCGAAGGCAGCGGCATCTATGCCGAGGTATGCCGCACCAACACCCCGATGCGCCTCACCCAGGCCGAACTGGAGGCGCATCCCGCCTGGAAGGGCTTTGGCCGGCATGCGGCCGGCCATCCGGTCATGCGTGGCTGGCTGGCGGTGCCGCTCATCAACCGGAAAGGACGCAACATCGGCCTGATCCAGGTGTCGGACAAGGTCCAGGGCGACTTTACCGAACAGGACGAAGCCATCCTGGTGCAACTGGCCTCGATCGCGGCCAACGGCTTCGAGAACGCCCGCCTGTACGGTTCGCTGCGCGAACAGGACCGGCGCAAGGACGAATTCCTGGCCATGCTCGCCCATGAGTTGCGCAATCCACTGGCACCGATCGCCACCGCGGCGGAACTGCTGAAGATGTCCACGAGCCCGGAGCGCATCCGTGCATCGAGCGAGGTGATCGCGCGCCAGGTGCGGCACATGACCTCGCTGGTGGACGACCTGCTGGACGTGTCCCGCGTCACCCGCGGGCTGATCAAGCTCGACCGGACCCTGGTCGCGATCGGGCCGGTGCTTGCCAGTGCGGTGGAGCAGTCACGGCCGCTGGTCGCCGCGCGCGGCCATGCCCTGCGGGTCGACGTGGCGCCGGAACTGGCCGCGGCCCGGGTGCATGGCGACGCCACGCGCCTGGTGCAGGTGGTCGCCAACCTGCTCAACAACGCCGCCAAGTACACCCCGAGTGGCGGCACCATCGTTCTCGGCGCGACGCCCGTCGGTGCGCGCCTGCGCCTGTGCGTGGAGGACAACGGCATCGGCATCGAGGCCGCACTGCTGCCGCAGGTGTTCGACCTGTTTACCCAGGCCGAGCGTACGCCGGACCGTTCGCAGGGCGGCCTGGGCATCGGGCTGGCGCTGGTGCGGACCATGGTGGCGCTGCACGGCGGCGAGGTACAGGCGCACAGTGACGGGCCCGGCAAGGGCAGTACCTTTACCGTGTGGCTGCCGCTGGCTTGACACCCTGGAAAAAAGAGCCGGGACCAGCCCTAATGCCGTTCAGTTAAGGGGGCGTAGGGTGGGCGGCTGCGCCGCCCACGCGGTGATAGTTAGCCGATGGAAAGCCGTACGGGATGATTTCGCAGCTGGTTGACCGCGTGGGCGGGAATCTAGTCCACTGGACTAGATTCCCCCGCCCACCCTACAAATACTCCCAGCACTGCTTAACTGAACGGCATTACGGGACCAGCCCGGCCCTACAAGTTCATCAGGATTACAGGTGCGGCGTGATCAGCGGCATCAGGTCGTCGAAGGTACGGCCCGAGCCGTTCTCGCCGATCGCATGCATCTTCCACTCGCTGTTATGGCGGTACAGCTTGGCCATGATCTGGGCCGTGTGCGAACCCTGCACCGACAGGTTGAAGCGCGCCACTTCCTGGTTGTTGCCCGCGTTGATCAGGCGGCAGTAGGCGTTTTCCACGGTCGAGAAGTTCTGGCCGGTAAAGCTGTTCACGGTGAATACCAGCGCTTTCACGCTGGCGGGCACGCGCGACAGGTCGACCTGGATCTGCTCGTCGTCGCCATCGCCGGCGCCCGTGCGGTTGTCGCCGCTGTGGACGATGCTGCCGTCCTTGCTCTTGAGCTGGCGGAACCAGACCACGTCGACCGGACGGTTCGACTCGTCGAACATCACGACCGAGGCGTCCAGGTCGACCGCCTGGCCGGCGCCGCCGCCGAAGCCGAAGAAGCCCTTCGACTTGGCCACGTCCCAGCCCAGGCCCATCGTGATGCGGCTCAGCGCGCCGCCGGCTTCCTTGTCCAGCGAGATCTTCTGGCCCTTCGTCAGATTTACTGCCATGGTATTGTTTCTCCTAGTTGTTGAACGTCAGCGCGCCGGGGTCTGCATCCAGGCCTTGAAGGCCATCCGGTTGCGCGAACAGACGTAGACTTTGCCCTTGCCCGAGAAGCGCAGCACCATGCCCTCGCCGCTCGTCTGGCTGTTGATCAGGTTGCCCAGGAAGCCACCGCTCTGGCCGGTCGTGATCGAGATCTCGTAGCGCAGCCCGCTGTCCCAGCACACCACGTGCGAGTTGTCGATGATCGCGTCCTTGCCCGGCTCGACTTCCAGCACCGACATCGAGCCGAAACCCGACACCACCACCTGGCCGCTGCCGGTCGTCTCGGTGACGAAGAAGCCGCCGCTCTGCGCGAACAGGGCGTTGCCCAGGCTCTGGGTACGCACCTTCAGGTCCACCCCGGAGGTGGCGGCGACAAACGCGCCGTCGCTGATGATGTACTGGTTCGGACCGCAGTCGATGATCTGCATCGCGCCCGGCAGGGTCGGCGACAGCAGGCAGTCGCCGTCGCCCCTGGCCGCCTCGATGTGCTGCTGGAAAAACGACTCGCCGTTGGCGAAGGTGCGCATCAGCGCGCTGCCCAGCCCACCCTTCATCTTGCCCTTCAGGTCGAGCGTCGATTCCATCATCACCATCGCGTCGGATTCGCAGTAGATGGTTTCGCCGCGCCGCATCGAGACATGCAGGAAGGGATCGACATCCCCGGTCACGGTAAATACTGGCATGTGGACTTCCTTTCTAGCGCGGCCCGCGCGAGCGGGCCGCAGACCTGTTTTATTGATTAGACGTTGACGCCGTAGTTGCGCGCCAGGGGCCCCAGGCCGCCGTTGAAGCCCTGGCCGATGGCGCGGAACTTCCAGTCGGCGCCGTTACGATACACCTCGCCGAAGATCATCGCCGCTTCGGTGGAGCTGTCTTCCGACAGGTCGTAGCGCGCGATCTCGCTGTTGTTGGCCGCGTTGACGCAGCGGATGAAGGCCTTGCCCACCATGCCGAAGTTCTGGCGGCGCGCTTCCGCGTCGTGGATGGTCACGGCCAGCACCACCTTGTCGACGTCGGCCGGTACCTTGGCCAGGTCGATCGATACGCTCTCATCGTCGCCCTCGCCTGCGCCAGTGGTGTTGTCGCCCGAGTGGACAACCGAGCCGTCGCTCGACTTCAGGTTATTGTAAAAGATGAAGTCGCTATCCGAACGCACCTTGCCCGACGAATTCAGCAGGAACACCGCGCCGTCGAGGTCGAAGCCGGCGCCGTCGGTGGCGCGGGTATCCCAGCCCAGGCCGACCTTCAGGTTGGTCAGGCCGGGAGCTTCTTTCGACAGGTTGACGTTACCGCCTTTTTGCAGACTGATTGCCATGATTGTGACTCTCCTAAAAAGTACTGCTTGAACACCGGGGATGAAGCACAGCGAGCTGGTGTTCTGCCGCTCACCGTGCAATTCTTGATTCGCAGTTGCCTGCGTGGGCCTGCGTCATGCCGGCAGCGCGGCGTGCTTCTTCTTGTGCTGGATCGAGCTCCACAGCGAGGCCAGAATGAAAGCCAGGCCGACGCCGCCGGTGATCAGCTCCGGTACGTGCATGTGCATGCTGACCAGCATGATCACGGCCAGGATGCCAATCGCGTAGTGCGCGCCGTGCTCCAGGTAGACGAACTCGTCGAGCGTGCCCTGGCGTACCAGGTAGACCGTCATCGAACGCACGAACATCGCGCCGATCGCCAGGCCCAGCATGATGATCACGACGTCCTGGGTGATCGCGAAGGCGCCGATCACGCCGTCGAAGCTGAACGATGCGTCCAGCACTTCGAGGTACAGGAAGCCGCCGATACCGCCGCGCTTGACCATGTCGCCCACATTGCTGCTCTCGTCCGACTCGCTCTTCTCGAGCAGGCTGGAGATCATGTCGACGCCGATGTAGACCAGGATGCCCCACAGGCCGGCGGTCAGCACGACCATCTTCTGGCCTTCCGCGATCCAGCTGGTCGAGTACAGCAGCGCGCCGAGGGCCACCAGCACCGAGATCGAGGACACCTTGCCGAGCGAGCCGATCTTGCGCTCGATGTTGCCGAGCCAGTGCACTTCCTTCTCTTCATCCAGCATGAAGTTCAGGAACACCAGCAGCAGGAACATGCCGCCAAAGGCCGCCACTTCCGCGTGGTGCTCGGTCAGGTGGCCGGAAAACTCCTTCGGATTCGTCAACGCCAGGTTCCAGACTTCCATCATGCCGAGATCGGCCGCGACGGCGACGATCACCAGCGGAAACACCAGGCGCATGCCGAACACGGCAATGATCATGCCCAGGCCCAGGAACAGCTTGAGCCAGAACTCGTCCCAGCCTTTCAGCACCGAGGCGTTCACCACCGCGTTATCGAAAGACAGTGAAACTTCCATGACCGACAGGATGGCGCAGACGCCGAGCGCCGTGAGCATGCCGGCGACGCCACCATGGTCGTAGCCCCACCAGCCTGCCAGGGCCATACAGACGGCGGTCACGATGAATGACCACGTAAAGTGCTTCATGTTGTCGTTTTCCCTTATTGTTGAGTTAATGTATTTATCATTCTTGCGATGAGAGTGTGCGTTGAGTCGTGAAATCATTCAAGCAACTGACGCAGTATGAGGCTTGCCTTCATC